>JALGSU010000031.1 GCA_029821735.1 Candidatus Zipacnadia bacterium
CATGCAGCGCGATGCGATGGCGCACGTGCTCATCAGCCTCAGCCACTATGAGGACGCGGAGCGCAGCGGTATCAAGATCATCGAGCGCGGCGAGGGCTGCTACGTCTTCGATGCGGATGGGCGCAGGTATCTGGACACCTTCGGGTCGCTGCTGACGACGGTGTGCGGGCACGGGCGCCCGGAAGTGCATGAGGCGATGCTCGAACAGATGCGCAAGATCGAGTTCTACCCGCTCTACCACGACTGCATGACGCCGGTCGTGATTGAGCTGGCCAAGCGCCTGGCGGCGCTTGCGCCGGGCGACCTCGATGTCAGCTTCTTCGTCAACGACGGCTCGGACGCGACCGAGTCGGCCATGAAGATGGCCCGCCAGTATTTCTGGGAGACGGGCGAGCGGTCCCGCACCAAGATTCTGTATCGGCGCTACAGCTACCACGGGGCGACGATGGGCGCGATGGCCGTCACTGGCCTGCAGGGATTCCGGGAGCCACATCCCGGTGCGGGCCCCGGGTACGTGCAGGTGATGGCGCCGAATCCCTACCGGTGTGAGCTGGGTCTGGACGCCGAGGAGTCGGCGCGCGTGGCTCTGCGCAACACCGAGGCGATCATCAAGTGGGAGGGGCCGCAGACCATCGCGGCCATGATTCTGGACCCGATACCGGGCTCAAACACGGGCTACCCGGTGCCGCCGGACTTCTACCTGCCGGAACTCAAGGCGCTGTGTGACAAACACGGGATACTGACGATCTACGACGAGATTCAGGTTCTGCTGCGAACACTGGGACATCGTGCCGCACTTCCTGTGTCTGGGCAAGGGCTTCTCGGCGGGCTTCGCACCCATGTCGGCGGTGCTGACGACGGCGGAGATCGCGGACGTCTTCCGGCGACCGGGCCACGATTTCCGGCACGGGCACACGCTGGCGGGGCACCCGGTGTGCGCGGCGGCGGTGATGGCGGTGCTCGATATCTTCGAGAAGGAGCAACTGGTCGAGCGGGCGGCGCGGCTTGGCGAATATCTCGGAGACAAACTGGAGGCGCTGTATCGCCACCCGATCGTGGGGAGCGTCCGGGGCATAGGGCTGCTGCGGGCGGTGGAGCTGGTGGCCGACTTCGAGAGCCGCGAGCCGCTGCCGGGCGATATGCACGTGGGCAACTATGTGCGCGATTACTGCTACCGCAACGGGATGATTTTGCGCAACAACGGCGACATCCTGGTGCTTGCGCCGCCGCTGGTGATCACCGAAGAGATCATCGACGAGATGGTCGGCAATATCGAGGGCGGCATCGTCGCGGCGATGGAGCACTTCGAGCTTGCGTAAACGCCTCAGCGAGCGAACGAGGTGGCTGTCGGAATTCGGATGGTGTCGCCCGGGCCGATGTCGCTGATCCAGTACAGCCGCCGGCCATCACCGTCGGTGTCGGCGAAGGCTGCGTCGAGGTCCTCGCCCGCACCCTCCAGCGTGATTCGCCTGCGCGCCACGGAGGCGATCCTGAAGCCCCGCGACTTATCCTCGTTGTAGAGCCATCGACCGGCGTGCCTGCCACCATCAATCCGCCCGTAGCCTGCCAGGTTGCGGTCGGCAGTGACCGTGCCCGTCTGCGCATCCACCTCAGTGACCGCCCCCATGCCGATCACGAAGAGCACGTCGCCGAAGTTCAGACGCGTGCCGCCATCCACCGCGCTGGCCTGCTCGATCGTGTAGCTGGCCTGGTGGAGATCGTTGCCGACGATGGTGACACGGTCGGCGAAAGCATCCGGTGAAGGCAGCGCGGCGTCGATCGTGATGGCGTTGCTGGCGAAGTCAACATCGAGTACGCGCCCCTCTGGCGAGGGCTCCGGGCGCAGTGAGAAATCGCCAAACTCGAGGAGCGTGCCGTTGACGATGACCGCCCGATTGACTCCCTGCTGGTCAAGGGTGATCAGCGCGAATTCGGCGGCGACCGCGAAGGTCTGACCGGCCCACTGCCACCGGCAAGTTTCGGTCGCGGAGAGCGCGCTGTGCACGAGGTCGGTCTCATCCCCGCGCAGCACCGCGACGCCGACGGTCTCGGGATCGGCACCGTCCGCCTGCAGATGCTGCACGCCGGTGATGGTTGCCTCGCCGCGGTGGGGCTCGATGGCCGCGATGTAGTTCGAGAGCAGCTCGGCCTCAGCGTCGATCTGCTCGTCGGGCAGCAGGTTGCGCCCGAGGACATACTGGATGACGTCGGGGTTGCCCGGCTGCAGCTCGGGGGAGGCATCGGCGACGATGACCTCCTGCGCACAGGCGGCGGGCATGGTCATGGTCAGCGCGAGGTCCTCGTCGGCCTTGGTCCAGGTGGCGGACCACGAGCCAGCGGGCGACATGCGGCGCACGTTGTAGAGACCGTGGTAACCGCTGGTGCCGTCGCCGGCGAGCGGAGGCTTCGTCCGGTTCACGTGCTTGCTGAAGGCCACCTGATCGATCTGAATGTAGGTCTGGCCAATCGCGGTTGCGGTGAGCACCACCTCGGTCGCGGCCTCCGGGATATCGAGCACCTGCGACGCCCAGCGTGTGCCTGTAGCGCCGGTCGGCTCGAAGGTAACGGTCTCGGTGACGCCCGCGACGGTGACGTCCATCGTGTTGACGCCCTCGTTGTAGTCATAGAACCGCACGAAGCAGCGGACCTTGCCCGCGGGGATTTCGCCGGTGACGGGGACGGTCACGGTGGCGTCGGTGCAGCGGGTGAGGAGCCAGCGGCCGAAGGGCGCCCAGCCCTCGCGGGAGGTGTCGCGGTACTCACCATCACGGAGCAGGCCCTCAGCCGCGAGCAGATCGAGCGGCGCACCGTCGCGCACTCGGATCGGCGGCTGGGTGCCATAGGCGATGTCGACGCCGCCGAGCGTCCCCTGCTCCTGAGCTTCGCCAAGCTGCCCGCCCGCGAGCGCGAGGTCGAAAAACGCGGGACCGTGGAAGCTCCAGTCGTGCTGGACGCCGCCACGCACGCGGAAGATGTCCAGCAGATACGAGACCTCATCGGAGATGTCGATCAGGGCCGAACTGCGGCGGTAGAGCGAGACCTTGTCGGGGTATGCGACCTCGGCGGAGGCGTCCATGAAGTGCAGGCCATCGGTCGCGACAAGTGTGTGCAGGTCGCCGGCGTACTGGGTCTGTTGCGCGGTCTCGTCGACGACCACGCAGTAATGCTTGACCGTGTCCGCGCCGCGCCAGTTCCAGAAGTCGGGACGCGTGAACGGGAACGGGTAGCCGTCCTCGGGAAGCATCGCCTTACCGAAGGCCCACATCTGGATGTTGAGCCGATCGCGATGACCGTGGCCACCGCCAGCGTAGCCGTGATACATGGCGACGGCGCGCTGGTTGTCGCCTGTGCCGGATTCGAGCACGGCGAGTCCGTAGCCACCGATGTCACGCGTGCCGAGGTCAAGGTCTTCGCCCTGCTCGGCCGCGATGCGCGCGACCTCTTCCTCATCGAAGTAGTCCTCGAAAAGCTCGCGCGAAGTGGCCCCGATCTGCGCGAGCACCTGCGCGTGGCGGGGATCCCCGTAGTGAGTGAAAGCGGTGCCCTGAAGCGAAGCAGAGCGGGCGATCGGGCCTGATCCGCGCATGCCCCCGCTGTCGCCGATGCAGGGGGCGAAGCGTCCGGCGATGGTCATGTCGATGCCGATGTCGGCCATCTTTTTGAGCTTGGGATTGCTCCAGATATCAACGCCGAGCTTGGGGAGGAGCCGGGCGATGGCGTAGAAGTTCCGGCCCCAACTCGACGCGTAGCTTGGGGAGCTTTCGCTGCCGAGACCATCGCGCCAGAAACCGTTCCAGAGCAGGTCCTCGACGCGCCCCGGGCCACTCATGACCCAGTCTCGCATCTGGTCAGTGGTCGGGCCTCGCTCGGGGTCGTCGTTGTCGAGGACGATCGCCAGGGCGCAGAGGGTCTTCTGGTGCATGCCCATGTTCCCGGCGACTCTGCCCTCCATGACGTCCTCGGCCATGAGATTGAGCATGTTCTGCTCGATGAGCTCGCGCGGGTCAGCAATACCGGCGGCCGCGAGGAAGGCGAGGAGATCGTCGTCCTCGGCGAGGGCCGGGTAGATCGCGTCATACGCGAGGGCGATGTTGGTGTCGTCGCCGGTTGACCAGATGCGGTCCGATATGCGGCCGGGGACGTTGAAGCGGCCCTCGTGGTAGCCTTGGACGCGGTAGTCGAAGCGCTCGTATTCACTGGCGAGCTTGCACATCATAATGGCGCACTTGCGGGCGTAGACGGGGTCGCCGGTGACGAGGTAAGCGCGCGCAAGGGTGGACATGCCATCGAGGATGTCCCTGCACCAGCGCTGCCAGAAGATGTAGTAGGGCACGAAGTAATAGCGCCGGTCGTCGGGCCCGATCCAGCCGAGGCCGTTGTCAACGATGCGCTCGCCGGTTTCCGGGTCGCCCTCCAGACCCTCGGTGTTCCATGGCTCGAAATCGTTGTCGGGGAAGCTGCGGTCGCAGACCGGGCAGGTGACCTTGAACGGCTTATCGCGATCCATCAGCCAGGGGTAGTGACCGGCTTTCCGGGTAATCTCCGGGCCACAATATGGGCAGTCGTGACCGATGCAGACGTTGATGGCCCGAAGCTGCTCGGGGGGAGGCACGAAGTCCCATAGCTTCTGGTCGGACATGGCGAGATACCACGCCGCCTCCTCCTGTGCAGCAGCGACCTGGCTGCGGGCCCATTCGTGCTGGCGCACCTTCTCGTGCATCGCCGCCATCGTGTCACGGTCGTAGTAGGTGCGCTCGGTCTTGGCCGATGCCATGGTGCTCACCACGATCAGCAGACTGATCAGCACGAGTACTCGCATGCGCAACAGCTCCCTGTGCGCGGGATCACTCAGTCGTCGAGTCGAAGGACTCTGCGTGCGTTGCCCTCGGCGATCGCCTCGCGTTGCTCGTCGGTCATCGGCGTCTCCTGCACCCACTGTATCTGCGGCTGCTCCTGCCACGCGCTGAGGTAATCGGTGGCGAAGAATATCTTCTGCCAGTTGCGCTCGATGAATCCCTGTGTGAACTCGGGGTCGCGCGCGACGGCGTTGTAGCCCGAACCCGCGGAGATGTCGGCGTGCATATTGTCATACTCCTGCAGGAGGCGGTCGGCGGCTCCGCCCTCGACGACCGGAGTGTCGGGGTAGCCACAGCTCGCGTCATCATCGGCGGAGATGGCGTTCCACCAGCGGGGCCCGTGGCCGATGAAGATCAGGTCGGGGAACTCCCTCAGGCAGCGCTCCAGACCGGGGAGCCCGACCTCGTCGAAGTTCGAGTAGCTGCTCCCGTAGAAGACGAAGGGGAGGCCGAGGTCGCTGCACTTGGCGTAGATCTTCTTGTGCAGCGGGTCGTCGATGGGCAGACCGTCAACGGTTTCGCCGAAGCCCTTGATGAGGTCGCACGAGTTGTGGAGATACTCGATGACCTGCTCGGACCGGGGCATGCGAGGGTCGACGTGGATGAACGGGATGAGGCGCTCGGGGAACATGAGCGCGGCCTCGATGACCGTCTCGGTCATGCAGATGCAGGTGCCGACCTCCGGGCTCTCGATGGGCAGGACCACCGACTGGGTGATGCCATTCTCATTCATCTTGTCGACGAGCTGCTGGGCGGAAATCCCGAGCCGCTCGCCGGGCATGCGCCCGGAGTAATGCAGGTGAGTGTGTGTGTCGATCATGATACACCTCAGTCGTCCGTGATGTGAGCAGGTTCGCTACAGAGCAGCATGCGGGTCACTCGGCGGTGCATTCGAAGGCGGCCGTCGCGGCCAGGCCGCTGATGGTATCGCGGGCCTGGACCGTCCAGGGCCCGAGCGCCGCGTTCAGGGGCAGCGGGAAGCTCACCGTGGCCTTGCCCGCGACGGCAAGCACGTTTACCGCGTAGGGCTTGATGATCGCGCCCGACGGGTCGACGAGTTCGACGTGGAGGACGTGATCGCCTGCCCGGCCGGCGTCAACCTGCAAGCCACAGGTGACTTCGAGCACTCCGCCGGGGCGCACTTGGTCGGGCGCATCGACAGTCACGCTCGTGACCTGATAGGGCAGCACCGCGTAGAGCTTCGCGACAGTCGGCGCGAAGCCTGCCTGCACGCGGGCGGTCTTGCCGAGATACTCGTGGCTGCGCATGTCGTAGACGTGGCCCGCCGCACCGAGGTCGATGGTCACGGGATCGAGGTCGACTGCACCGGCGACATCCGAGCCGCGCGAGTAACGCCCGCCGAAATACTTCTCGATGAGACCCAGGTAGCGCACGCTGCCACGCTCGAACTGCGAGACCTCGACGTAGGGCATGACGTCGCCGGACTGGTCTACGACGGTCGCGAAGCGCTGTGCGCCGATGGCAGAAAAGAGCCTGTCAAACACAGCTCGGTAGCTCGCGCAGGTGGCTTCGTTGCCGGACAGCCGGTCAGTGGTCTCCCCCGCCACGCCGGTCGGCTGGAATTCGCGGTATTCGTGAAGCAGGCCAGGCACGTGGACCGCCAGGTCTTCGCCGATGGTCAGAGTTGTGATCTGCCCGGCGTCCGGCCTGAAGGGCGCCGACGAGTCGGCGGGCTGCTCGCCCAGCAGCGCGTCCGTGGGGCGGTCGGTGAGCATGCGACCGTGCTCGTTGGCGAGGCCAGCCGCGCCGATGACGATAAGCGTGCCGCCTGCGCGCGTCCAGTCAGCGACAGCCGCGACTTCGGCCTGGGACATCGCCAGGGAATGCGGCAGCACCAGCACCGAGTAGCCGCGCTCGGCCAGTGTCCCGTCCTCGATCTGCTGATCGGCAACGAAGTCAAACTGGTAGCCGAGGTCCTCGATGATCTCGCACACCGAGGTCAGGTTGGCGATGGTGGGCGCGTCGAGCATTTTGCCGAGGTGCAGGCTGCGCTGGGAGTAGTGCACGGCGATGGGCGGGCGAGTGCGCTCGGCGGTGAGCAGGGCCTTGCCGATGCCGCCCTTGAGTTGCGCGACCTCCTCGGCGAGCCACTGCGCGCGGCGAGTGAGGGTCAGATCCGGGCGCACGAAGCCGCCGAGGTCGCCGCTGGAGGCCGAATAGATGCCCACTCCCTGGAAGCCGTTGAACAGCTCCAGCCACGGGAAGTAGCGGGCGGAGGACTCGTTGAGGTCAGCGTCATCGTAACCAACGAAGCTGGTGATCAGGTCGCCGGGCTCGGAGAACGAGCGGATCGCCTCGCGCTGCAGGCCATCGTAAAACGCGACGTGGTTGAGCGCGCCCATCAGGCCCCAGTAGTCAAAGCCCGAGTAGTGGGTCGGGTCCCGCGTGCCGGAGATGCCGACGCGATTGCGCGAGTCGAGGGCCTCGGCCTCGGTCCGTGCGGACGCGAGGATGTCGATGAAGAGCCAGTCGCTGAAGAGACGGTGGTCGAGACCGGGGGCGTGGCTGGTGACGGACTCGTCGGCGGGATCGAACTCCAGCGTCACGTCCTCCCACGAGGCGAAGGCCGCGTTCCACTCGCGGTTCAGGGCGGCGAGGTCGCCGTACTTCGCGCGCAGCCACTCGCGCATGGCGGCGAGCGTGTGCTCGTCGGTCTTGAGGTTGTAGCCGCACTCGTCACCGACCGAGAAATCGTAGGCGCCCCAGTTGTATGCGCCGCGCATCTTGGGGCGAATGGTCTCGAGGAAACGCTCGCGGAAGCCCGGCTCGGCGAGATTCATGTTGGCGAAGACGTCGGCGCCCTTGAAGAAGATGCGGTGCATGTTCTCGGGGCAGGGGCGCATGTCGTAGCGCGGGTAGCCGGGGAGGGGGCCCGCGACCGCGATGTCCACCAGCAGCGGAAGCTGGGAGCGGAGCATCTCGTAGCCCCAGTGCCGCTTGCCGATATAGGAGCCGTAGGAAGACCAGAGCCCGACCGTGTATTCGTCGAGGTCCGGGTCGGAGATCGTCGGGACAAGGACGGTGCGCTCATCGACGAGGCCGTCGGCGTCTGTCAGACGCACGCGCGCCTCGCAGACCAGCGAGCGACTGCGCGACGTGCTCAGCGACAGCGCGACCTCGGCTGCGGCGTCGGTCTCGGTGCGATCGGCCACGCCAGCGTAGAAGTCGACCAGTTCGGCGGCGAGTTGCAGGCCGTCGGCGCCCTCGCATCGGACCGTCAACTCAACGGTGTCGCCGCGCTCATAGCGGTCACGGTCGGCCTCGACGGACGTGATGCGCGGGCCAGCGATATAGACCATCACCGCGCGCCAGTCGACCTGGCGGCCTTGCGGATCCTCGAGCCACAGGTACGCCGCGTGAGGGCCGGTCTGAAGTGGGCCGGGGAGGACCAGTTCCGTGCCGTCCGGGGCGGCTGGCGCGGACGCCTCGGCAACGACGCGGTTGCGTTCATCGCGCAACTCGGCTCGCACGCGCAGGCGAAGCGCGTCGCCGGTGGCAGGGGCGCTCAGGGCCACGCCGTCCCGGTCAGCCTGCTTGACCGCGATGGGCCCGAGCGCCGCAGTCGGCTCGCCCTGCGCGACCCAGAGGACCACCTTGCACAACTCAGCGGCGTACATCTCCCAGTACGCGAAGTCCTCGGGCTCGTTGGTGCCGGGCGGACAGTAGGGCCACAGCGCGCTGTTCATCTGAGTGAAGCGGTCGCCGTCTGGACTGTCATATCGCCAGGTGGCGACGCGGCCCTCGCCGATCTGCCCGCAACGCAGTTCGCCGAGATCGCCGGTGCGCAGCTCATCGAGCAGCGGATAGGGCAAGTCAGCCAGAGGTGAGTCCAGCACCGGGAACCAGCGAGGCGGGAGCGCTCCGAGCATCGCGGCCAGTTCGTCATCCTCCCCGGTTGGGTGCACCCAGACCAGGCCCATGCCAGCGCGGACGAGATCGAGAATGCGCTGGCGGGCGGGCTCGCGCAGAGCGGCCCAGTCGGTGGCCGCCAGCAGCAGCGCGTCGGGGGTTGCAGCCAGTTCCTCAAGCAGGGCCTCGTGAGTGAGCAGGTCCATGCGGGGCGTCTGGCGGAGGAGGTCGAAGATGCGATGCTTCATGCCAAGCCGCTGGTCAAGCTCGACGGCGTCGCGCGCGCACACGTAACTGACGACCGTCAGCACGTCGGGCGCTCCGGCGGCTGGCTCAGGAGCCCAGGCCACGTGGGGGGTCTCGAAGTCGGTGTCAACGGGTGGGATCGACGCGTAGGGATCGATGGCCCGCAGATGCTCGCGCAGGTCCATCGTCTCGGCCTGCAGGTGCGCATCTTCGAGGGCGGCGTCGCCTGCGAGCGCCTCGAGTTCGGTCAGGCAGACGAGCCCGCGTCGCCACTGGCCATCGATGCGCATCCGCGGCTGGTCCATCGCGAGCAGAACGTACCGACCACGGGTCTGCAGGTCAGGGCTGAGGTATCGGTTTGTGGTCATGCCCTGAGGCGCGACCCCAAGCGTGGCACCCGGGTCCCACTCGATCACTCGGCGGAAAGTGCGCATGTCGTCGCTGACCCAGATGACGGTCCGGGGAGGGTGAGCGGAAACCCCGTGGATCGCGCTGACAGCAACCTGCGAGATCGGCTGAGTCTGCCCGAGATCAAGCATCACTTCGGCGGCCCGGCCCGCCGGCAGCCGCCACACGAAGGTGTTCGCGCGCGTCCAGTAACCGCCCTGCCATTCGCCGTCGGTGAGTATCCGCAGATCGGTCTCCGTGCTGGCACCGTAGTTGCGCCGGGTCAGCACCTCATACGGAGTGCCGAGCGCCAGGTTGACGGCCTCAACTTGAGCGACGGCTGGTTCGCCGGTCAAGCGCATGTCATCGATACGCAAGCGGGCGGGCTGTCGCTCGGGGTTGTGAACGAGCACCATGACGTAGACTTCGGCGGGCTCGGTGAGCGTGAAACGAGCGCCGGGCTCGTGCCACTGGCCGTCAGCGGGCACTCCGACCGAACCAAGCTCGTAGCCCCAGCCCTGGCGCGACACCCAGACGCGGACAGCCCCCTCCTCCACTTTGACGCGGCAGGCCAACTCGTAGTCGCCAGCGGGCAGCTCGACGCGTTGAGTGACGCGAAGGTAGCGGGTACCGCCCTCGTCGACGGTCACCAGCAGGCTCTTCTCGCCCTCGACCACGTCGGTATCGTCGAAGGTCAGCTCATGCCCACCAGCGGAGTTCCAAGTCAGAGCCCAGCCCTCCGCATCTCCCTGCGCGATCTCCTCGACCACCTCGAAGCCGCCATTGGCGATCAGATTGGTGTCTGCGGCCAGCAGGGCCGTCGTGGCGAGGAGACCGATTGCTGTCATCGCGAAGCGCATGGGGGCGCTCCTTCATGGATCGTGGAGTTTGCCCGGGCATCAGAGGTGCAGTGGCACGTTCCGTGCGTTGTCACAATGCCTTTCGCCAATGGCAGGTGACTTCCTGCGCACTCGGCTGAAAGTGAGTGGTAACGAGGGGGGCCGCCGCTGGGGGATGCTTCGCGCCTATGGACCTGCCAGTGCGAAAATGGGTATACTACTCGGAAGGGACTCAATTCGCACACACACGGCGGTGAACACAAGACCAGCGCATCTCGTCAGCAAACACGTTGGGGCTCACCTTACGCGCTCTGCGGGCCTGCATACGACTCGAGGCGGTATCTGAACGCAATGAGATCGTCGCTGCTGATATTCCTCATTCTGGTCACGACATTGAGCGTGCGCATAGCGGAGGCGCAGGCCGCGAATCCGTACGAGGCGGCCGCGTGGTCCATTCCGCCCAATGCCGTTGATGAAATGGTGCTGGCAGCGCTGCAGGCTGCACAGGTCGTGCCTCCCCCACCGTGCTCGGACGCAGTATTCCTCAGGCGCGCGTACATGGATGTCATCGGCACGCTGCCGAAGTTGACTGAGGTCCAGACGTTCCTGCAGGACCCCGATCCAGAGAAGCGGGCCAAGCTCATCGATTCACTTATGGAGCGGGGGGAGTTCGCTGACTACTGGTCCCTGAAGTGGTGCGATCTGCTGCGGGTGAAGTCGGAGTTCCCGATCAACCTGTGGCCGAATGCGGTTCAGGCGTATCACCACTGGATCCGCGAGGCCATGCACGAGAACATGCCGTTTGACGAGTTTGCGGGCGAACTGCTGACAGCCAGCGGCAGCAACTTCCGCGTGCCGCCGGTCAACTTTTACCGGGCGATACAGGGCAAGGAGCCCTCGACTATCGTCGCGGCTGTGTCCCTGACCTTCATGGGCGTGCGGGCGGACAACTGGTCGGAGGAGCAGCGCGCGGAACTGGAGACGGTCTTCTCGCGAGTGGCGTATAAGGGGACGGCGGAGTGGAAAGAGGAGATCGTGTATCTCGACCCGGAGGCCGAAGGCCCGCTGGATGTGGTCTTCCCCGATGGCTTCGCGACGACAGTCCCGGCCGGAGACGATCCGCGGGACTACTTCGCTGACTGGCTCATCACCCGCGACAACCCGTGGTTCGGCCCAGCTATCGCGAACCGCGTATGGTACTGGCTGATGGGCCGGGGCATCGTGCATGAGCCTGACGACATGCGCCCGGACAACCCCGCGGCGTGCCCCGAACTGCTGACGTATCTGGCGGAGGAGCTATCCAACTGCAACTACGACCTGCGGCACATCTTCCGGCTTATCCTCAACTCCCGCACGTATCAGAGCTCCTCAGTTCAGCACGGGCCCGAGCCACGAGAGAACACGCTGTTCGCAATGTACACGGTGCGCAGACTGGGCGCCGAAGTGATCAGCGATGCAGTCGAGTACCTTACCGCGCCGGGCCAGACCTACTCAAGCGCGATACCGGAGCCCTTCACGTATATTCCCGCAGACCAGCGCACCATCGCCCTCGCGGACGGGAGCATCACGGGGACATTCCTGGAGACTTTCGGTCGACCGCCTCGCGATACGGGGCTGGAGTCCGAGCGCAACAACAACCCGACGGACGCGCAGCGCCTGTATCTGCTCAACTCAGCGGACATCGGGCGGAGCATCTCGCGGAGCACGGTGCTGCGCGCACTGCTGACGTTTACCAAAGGGGACCGCGCCAAGTTGACTGGGGCGATCTACCTGGCGGTACTCTCGCGCCTGCCGACGCAGGCGGAAGGCACCCAGGCAGCGAAGTATTTTGAGACCGAGGGTCTGGTGGCCAAGCAGGCGGCCGAGGACATCGCGTGGGCACTGATGAACAGCAAGGAATTCCTGTATAGACACTAAGCCTGGCGCAAGGGAAAGCAGGGGAGCAGGGATGAGTGCGCGAGATGGCAGCGGCGGGATCACCAGGCGCGAAGCGGTCAAGCTGGGCCTCATCGGTGCGGCCGGGCTGGCGCTTGGCACAAGCGGCCGCGTGTGGGCAGCGCCGGAGAGACCGGTGGGAACCGCCAAGTCAGTGATCCAGATATGGATGTGGGGCGGGCCGTCGCATCTGGAAACATTCGACCCCAAGCCGGACGCGGGCCCTGACTACCGCGGCCCGATGGGTGACCCGATCCCGACCAACGTGGACGGGATAGAGGTCTGCGAGTTGCTGCCGATGTTGGCGCAGCAGGCTGACAAGTACTCGATTATCCGCAGCATGACACACGGCGTAAACAGCCACGAGACGGCGGCGTATGTCATGCAGACGGGCCGCCGCGCCGGTGGCAGCGTTGTGTACCCCTGTGTGGGAGCCGTTACCTCCCTGTTCAAGGGATACGACTACGGCTATGAGGGTCTGATCCCGCCGTATATCGTGCTCACGCGTCCCCAGGGGCGATTCTCGGAGGCGGGCTTCCTCGGATCTGCCTACAAGCCATTCGCCACCGGCGGGAACCCCAACCGGCCACGCTTCGAGGTGGACGGAGTGGTGGCCGCCGGCATCTCCGATGAGAGGCAAGCCGATCGCCGGGACCTGCTGCATTCATTGGACACACTCGGCGACTGCCGACCCACGGACCAGGGCTTCGCGGACCTCGATGCATGTGAAGAGAAGGCCTACAGTCTGATTCTCGGAGACGCGGGCAAGCTCTTTGACCTGACGCAGGAGTCCGACGAGGTCCGTGACGCGTATGGCCGGACCACGTTCGGGCAGTCCTGCCTGATGGCCCGCCGACTGGTGGAGAGCGGCGTGCCGTATGTGACCATCAACTACGGGGGCTGGGACACTCACAAGCAACACTTCCAGGCGGTACGTCGGAAGACACCCGAGATGGATCGGGGCATGGCGACGCTGCTGCAGGACCTGCATGACCGCGGATTGCTCGACAGCACAATCGTCTGGTGGGGCGGGGAGTTCGGCAGAGGGCCGAAGATTCAGTGGGATCCGCCATGGAACGGTGGGCGCTCGCATTACGGCGCATGCTTCTCGCACGTGGTCGCTGGCGGAGGATTCAAGGGAGGCCATGTCGTCGGGGCTTCTGACGAAAAGGGGCTGCATGTGACCGAGCGTCCGGTGTCGCCGCAGGACTTGATCCGGAGCATGTATACGCTGCTCGCCATCGACCCGGAGGGCCCGCTGCCGAACCCGCGAGGGTTGGACATCCGAGTGCTGCCTGAATCGGCAGAGGACAACGCGGTGTCGGGTGGCATGCTCAAGGAGATCATGTGACCCGATGAACAGGCGGAAGGCGGGACTCAAGCTCGGGCTGGCGGTAGTGTTGGCGCTGTGTGCGGCGACTGAGTGGTCGACTGCCCAGGGGCCCTACAGTGGCTACGTGTATCCTGCCGGCGGGCAACAGGACTCCGTCTTCCAGGTGATCGTCGGTGGGCAGAGGCTGGCAGGCGTCTCCGGCGTGCACGTCTCCGGCAGTGGCGTGGGGGCATGGGTAGTCGAGTACGTCCGTCCCATGAGCAACACGCAAATATCCGTGGCCAACAGGCACGCGCGGGTGCTGGTCAGGCTGCGGCAGGCTGAGGAGCGCAAGAGGCGCTTGCCTAAAACCGAGCTGGACCGGGAGAAGTTCGCCGCGGAACTGGCCGAGCTGCCCGAGCTGGTCGACCACCCGTGGCTGCGCGGCATGCCCGCGAAGAGCATCGAAGAGTTGCGGGCGCTGCAGCGCCTGCTCTACAACCCCAAGCGTCAGCCCAACTCCCAACTTGCGGAGACGGTGATCGTTGAGATCAGCATCGATGCCACGGCCGAAGCAGGCGAGCGAGAGATGCGCCTGCTTACGTCCTCCGGGCCGACGAATCCGGTGCGCTTCCTGGTGGGGCGTGTGCCCGAGATCCGAGAACCAAACCCGCTGGCAGCAGCGCCGCCGGACCCGCCCTTGGCGGTGCCACCTGCGGTGCTGAACGGGCAGATCATGCCTGGCGAGACCGACAGCTTCCGCATCCAGGCGCAGCAGGGGCAGAAACTGGTGATCGCGGCCCACGCGAGGAGCCTGATACCGTACCTCGCTGACGCAGTGCCAGGGTGGTTCCAGGCAACGCTGTCTTTGCATGATCCCGAAGGGGACGAGGTGGCGTTCGCCGACGACTACCGCTTCGACCCGGACCCCGTGATGTTCTACGAAGTGCCCGAAGATGGCGAGTATCTCCTGGACATACGCGACGCGATATATCGCGGGCGCGAGGACTTCGTGTACCGCGTCACGGTGGGTGAGCAACCGTTCATCACGCAGATGTTCCCACTGGGCGGGCCAGCGGGCGTCGCGACGGTCGCCTCGGTCGCCGGGTGGAACCTGCCATGGGATGAAGTGACGCTTGATACTGAGGTCGGCGACAGGTTGGTACGGGAGGTGGCCTGGACATCTGGCGAGTGGGGCACAAACCGTCTGCTATGCGCTGTCGGGGACCTGCCCGAGACCACGGAGACGGAACCGGCAGACACGCTCGCCGAGGCCCAGCGGATCGAACTGCCGCAGATCATCAACGGGCGCATCACCAGCCACCGAGACGTTGACGTGTTCGCTTTCGAGGGCAACGCGGGCGACGAAGTGGTGGCGCGGGTGGATGCGCGGGTGCTGGGGTCGCCGCTGGACTCGCTGCTGCGTCTGACCGACGCGTCGGGCACCACGCTGGCGCTGAACGATGATCATATGGAGAAGGACGGGCATCTGCACACCGGCCCGGGCCTGATCACCCATCACGCGGACTCGTATCTGAGCGCGTCGCTGCCTGCGCAGGGGACGTACTACGTGCATCTGTCTGACGTGCAGCGCCACGGCGGGGACGAGTACTGCTACCGCCTGCGCATCGGGCCGCCGCGCGCGAACTTCGCGATTCGCCTGGTCCCGTCGAGCATCAGCGTGCCCGCGGGACGAGACGTGGCAGTTACCGCGTATGTGGCCCGCGAGGACGGTTTCGACGGCGAGATTGAGGTGGCGGTCAGGGACGCGCCCGAGGGCTTCGCGATCCACGGAGGACGCATACCCGCCGGTCAGAACAAGGTGCGAATGACCCTGAGCGCGCCAGCGCAGCGCTTCGATGAACCGGTGTCGCTGGAGCTGGAGGGACGCGTGCAGATCGGCGAGAAGACGCTTACGCGGCCAGTCATCCCGGCAGACCGCGTGATGCAGGCGTTCTTGTGGGAGCATCTGCTCCCGGCGCGGACGCTCGTGGCAATGGTCACCGACGGCAGACGCTACGCCCCGCGTCTCTCGCTCACGCTCGATCAGCCAGTACAGATCCCCGCCGGTGGCACGGTTGAGGTACAGGTCGCGGTTACCCACGCCACAAAGGATCCGGTGCCCATTCGGCTCACACTTAATGGGCCGCCCGAGGGCGTTTCGCTACAGAAAGTAGCGGCGACCGCCGATATGCTTACGCTGGTACTGAAGGCCGAAGCGGACAACGCCGGAGACGTGGGAAACCTGATCGTCGATGCCGCAGCCACGATGCAATTCAAGGCCAAAGACGGGACCATGGGGAAGAAGCGTCAGATACCGCTTGGCACGCTGCCAGCAATCCCGTTCGCAGTAATGGCACAGTAGCCCTACATATCAGCAATCGAGGAGAATGCAATGCAGGCAATTACACCCGAACGCTGGCAGGTCACCCACACCCTTCCGCGTGGCCCATGGCACGAGACATCTCTCACACTGCATCGCGAGCCGGGAGTGGAGCTGGGTCAGGACGTCCATGACCTGGTGACGGGACTGCCCGATGACACGCGCATCCTTCGAGCGGAGGTCTTCGGCCCGCCGGCCGTGGTGGACCTGCACTGCCCGGTCACCTGGGTCTGTCCGCTCGTGCCCGAGTCCAGTCACCTCGGTGGCATCTACCTGCAAGTGGCGACCGGGGCGCCAGTGACACCCATCCACCTCGACGGCCACCACGTTGGCAGCGTCATCGAGACAGCGCACGCTCGCGAGTTCATCGGCGCGGGCATCGGGCCAACTGATGCCGATCAGAGCCCGGTCGACCAGGCCCGCCAGACCTACGAGCGGATGGAACAGGCGCTGCGAATCGTGGATATGGAGTTCTCGGACGTGGTGCGCACGTGGCTGTTCCTCGATGACATTCTGGCATGGTACGACGACTTCAACGTCGTGCGCACCGAGTTCTTCAACGACCGCAAAATCTTCGACGGCCTCGTGCCCGCCAGCACCGGCATCGGCGGGCCAAACCCGTATGGTTGGGCGATGATGACCGGCCTGTATGCCGTCAAGACACGCAACGGCGAGGCATCCGCCCAGCCACTGCCGTCGCCGCTTCAGTGCCCGGCGCTTGAGTATGGCAGCTCCTTCAGTCGCGCAGTCGAAGTGGACATGGTGGATCACCGCCGCCTGATGATTTCGGGCACCGCGAGCATCGAGCCGGGCGGTAAGACGGTGCACCTGGGGGACGTCGAGGGACAGATATCGCTGACCATGGATGTCGTCGAGGCGATCATCGAGTCGCGCGACATGACTTGGGAGGATGTAACCAGGGCGACAGCATATGTGTTGGATCCCAAGGACGCGGCGCTGTTCGACCGCTACCTCGGGGAGCATGATCTCTCGTCGCTCCCGGTGGTGACGGCCCACAGCACGATCTGCCGCGAGGACCTGCTCTTTGAGCTGGAACTGGACGCGGTCAAGCTGAAGTAGCCGCCGACGGGGCTCGGCATGAGTTAACTCGAGGCGCTCGGCGCAGCAGTCGCGTCGGGCGCCTCTTCATGGACACTCCCGCTGCAAACGAGGTGTCAGCATGGCATGGCACACGAATGGATCGGGCGTATTCCGGAGCCGCGTTCTGCGATGGGCATTTCTGCTCGCGTCGATGGGAGTGGCATATAGCGCCATGGGCCAGGTTGACGGAGACGCGGCGGACGCTCCCGGAGTCGACATCCAGACCGTCGAGGCCGGCGGGTTCCTGTGCACCACCGCCAACTACGAGGCCCGCATCGGCGCCGACGGAGGACTTCTCTCGCTGCAGGCGGGAGGCACCGAACTGCTCGCGCCCGCCAGTGGCAGCCAGAGCGCAGTTGGCTTCGTGCGCGACGGGATGATGGTGCCACTGAGGACGGTCAGCAAGACGGCGGCCGACACTCTCGTTGCGGAGGGCGAACCCAGAGACCCGGCGACGGCTGTCGCCGCCTCGCCATGCCCGATGGACGCACGGGTGACGTACCACTTCCTGGACGACCGCGTCGAGCTGCTTCTTGAGCAGAGCATCGAGACGCGGGCACGGTTCGCCTGGGTGCCATCGCCTTCGGTGACAGCCTCACGCGATGCGCTCACCGACTACCCGCATGTGCCCGGCACCCCCGCTTTGTACGGCCAGACTGACCCGCGCTGGAACACCGAAGAAGGCCCCGTGCTGCGCTTCGACTTCGGATCGTGGCAGCGAGGCTTCGCGAACGCGAACTGGGGCACGGTCAAAGTGGGCGAGGAGGCCGTGGCGTGCCTGACGAGCACGGTCTACGCCACTCGACCGGCGACAGCCACGATCTACCCGATGGCCCGCCCGGGCGCTGGCGATGCGCTGACTTTCGACATCAGCGCGGCGAGCCCAGACTTCCTGATGCCGGGCGCCGAGCCGCTGCACTTCGATATCACAGTGACCAACGCAAGCCGAGGCCCGGTCGAGGCGAGCGTCCGCTTTGAGGTGCGATACTACCTGACGCGGGAGAGTGTCGCCGGTCAATCCACCGAACTGGAACTTGACGGCAAGGGACAGGCCCCGCTGCCAACCGATCTGGCACTGGACGAGCCGGGACCTTACCGGGCGACGATCATTGTGGGCGACGCGAACGAACCGCTGAGAAGCTTCGAGTGGGTCTTCACGTACGACTTCGCAGGCTACGAACCCGCAACCACTCGGGAGGAAGATTTCGAGCAATTCTGGCAGGAAGCTCTGGCCGAATCGGCCGCTACGCCGTTGGACATCAAGATGCAGGCGGTGCCGGAGAAGAGCACTGCAACGACTGACGCCTTCCGGATCAGCTTCGCCACGCTCGGCGGGCGGCGCATATACGGGTGGTACTCGCGGCCGAAGGCCGAGGGGCAGTATCCGGTGCAGGTGCGCTTCCCGTCCTCGGGCATCTACTCGATCGCGGGCCCCGAGGCGCGTGCCGATAAATGCACGCTGTGGATCCAGATCCATGGCTTCGACGTGGACCTGTCGAACATGCCGGAGGGCGATGACCCGGGCAAGAACTACTGGACGGCCGGGATCGAGAGTCCGCAGACGTCCATGTGGCGGACCATTTACATCTCCCTGGTTTCGGTGGACTTCATGCTTGAGCAGCCTGAGGCCGATCCGGACCTCGTGGCGGTTCTCGGCGGCAGTCAGGGCGGGGGGCTGGCGATGGTGGCGGCGGCTCTGGACCCGCGGATCGGACTGGCAATGCCCAGTCACAGCGGGCTGCCGCGTCTGGACTGGACCGTGAAGTACGGGCCGGGGTACTGGCCGTTCGGCATGGACAAGAAGCCTGAAGGCCAGACCGAGGAGCAGTTCCTGCGGACTCTGTCATACTTCGACCCGGCGAATTTCACGCAAGACATCCAGTGCCCGATCGTGGCGGAGATCGGCATGATGGACACCGTCACCGCTTCAGGCAACCAGGTCTGCGCGCTGGCTCATGTGCCCAACGGCCTCCTCTACCTCATATGCTCGCCATGGGCAGGGCACGGCGCAGGCCACCGAGACCCGACGCTGGGCCGGGACTGCTACACGCGATTCGTCAGCGGCGAGGCGCCGATCACTGACCCGACGCGGCCGTGATACTTCGCTCACTCGGCAGCGGCGCCCCAGACCTCGGCCTCGACGAGCGCCGCCTCTCCCTGCGCGACCATGGTCAGGCGCAAGTAGCGCGCCGGGGCCGTGTCCGCCAGTTCGAGCGATAGCTCGGCCACCTCACGGAACCCCGTCTCGTGCAGGTCGGGGGCAGTTGCGGCGGGCTGCCAGTTCTCGCCGTCGGCGCTTGCCTCCGCGACCACTGACTCGAGCGCCCCGGTGAACCAGAGGCCAGCCCGGCTCAGCGAGTACGGCTGCTGGAAGTCGAGAACGACCTCGACCGGACCGACGGTGATAGTCTCCGCCCACTCGCCCGGCTCGAAGCGCAGGAAACCCCGATAGCCCTGACTCGCCACCGCAAGCTCGGGCTGCTGCAGCAGGCGCAGGCGGTCGGTCAGCTTGCCCTCCGCGACGGCGACCGTTCGCTCCTCGCCGCCAGCGCGAATGGTGTAAGCGCCGCCGGTGGCGAGGTTCTGATCGCGGCCCTCGACCATTCGGTACTGCAGCCAGAACGCGTAGTTACCGGTCAGGCAGGGAAGGTGAAGCGCCAGATGTCATGGCCGAAGGTGCAGCCCGCGTCGGTGTACGTGGCAGCGATCGTGCGACGCCAGGCATCGTCCGCCATGCCCACGCGGTTCGCCGGCGACCAGGCAAAATAGAGCGCCCGCCCCTCCCCCACCGAACGTTCGGTGACGGCCGGTTGCCCATCCTCAAAAATCCCGAGCACGGTCGTCGCGTCATCGACGGGAGCGACTTGCCAGGCTTTCTCGACGCTCGCGTCCACCGGCAGCACTTCGCCGCCAATCGTGATCGTCTCAGAGGTGGCCCGCTCCCCCTCAACACGCACGCCGAACAGGCCCTCGCGCATGTGAGCGAGCGACTCGCCGCTGGTGCTGCGCTCAAAGGCCAGCGGGTCAAGGCAGACAAGCGTGCCACCCGCCTGGCAGTACGCCGCGAGAGCGTCGGCGGTGGCATCGTCGCAATATGACAGGTCGGTCAGGTAGACGACCTTGTAGTCATCGAGGTCGGCGTGGCCCATCGCCAACTGCGTGTCGCTGACGAAGACGAAGTAGCCGCGCTCCTCGGGGCCGAGCAGATCGTAGAGTCGAGCCAGGCGCCTCTGATTGGTGCTGCCGGACTTCGAGCTTTCGCGGGAGACGAAGAGCGCCGCGTCGGCCTCGGTGGGATACTTCACGGTCGGCATGTCGAGGACCAGCTTGCCGAGTTTGATGAGATAGTCCCAAGCTGGCCGGTGACCCGTCCGGACGCTGGCGGGGTATGGTGGCGCGGGCTCTTTGCTCCCGTACGAGGAGGGCCAGAAGTGGAAGCCCGTCCCACCGCTACGGAAGACCTGGCTGTAGAGTTCCCGCAGCTCGTCCATCTGCAGTTGCCCCTGCGGGAAGCCGGCGTCACAGTCGTGCGGGACGACGATGATCTCGTCGAGACCGGAGAGGTCGCGAGCCATCTTGGTCCCGTAACTGTATGAGTTTTGCTCGTGGAACTGAAGCTGCAGCGAGCCGACGGTGCAGTACTCCCGCCACAGTTCGGCGCTCGGGGCCGTGCCACCGTGCGTGTCCTCCGAGACGATGAGCATGTCGGGGACGACCTCGTGCACGGCCGCCGCCAGCTCGGCGTTGGCCGCGTGCAACTGGTCGATGAGCCAGCTCATGTAGGCCCGGCGCGAGTAAGGGTAATCCGGATCGTTCTGGCTCATTCCCCACGGGATGCCATACTTGCCAAAGCCATACTGCTCGCGCACCTGGCGATCAGCCTCGATGAGGAAGGCCGGAGAGTTGGCGTCTCTGGGGTTCTCGGCGAACCACTTGGCGCTCACACTCCACTGGCGGGCGATCTGCTCGTCGCCGACGCAGACGCCCCAGAGCACGTCGCCGAATCGCACGGCACATTCGCGGGCTGCCTGCACGAAGGCGCGCCGATTGATCGGGTCGGGGAGGAAGCCCGAATTCCAGAATGACACGCCCTCGTTCCCGTCATCATCCACGCCAATGACGTAGTAGGGAGCGTAGAGCACCGGGCCAGTGAGTCCGTCGTCGCGGGCCTCAGCCACCATGCGCTCGAAGCCCGGATTCATGCGCTGGTCGAAGCGGCTGAACCAGTCCCTCTGGACGCAAGGCAAGTCGGGTATCCAGTGCAGGAAGAAGTGCATGCCGGCCGCGGAGGTCTCGCGCCGGATGGCGTCATAGCTGTGCGCGTAGCCGAACTGAATGGCGCTGTAGAACTCCGGGCCGCCGACGGGCTGCTCCCACATCAGGTGCCCATTGCTGCGCGGGTTGCGAGGGCGGTCGGGGTCCAGCAGGGGCTCGAAGAGCGGGTCTGGGACCGTCTCCACTACTCGGAACTTGCGGATCATGTCAAGCGCGTTACGCGGAAGATCACGACCTCGCCCTCGCTCGCCTCGATCGAGTAGGGCTGCTCGATGACGGTCTCACCAGGGGCGACCTGCCTGATCATGCTCTGCTCCGCCACAACGCGGCCGTCGATAACGCTCTCGACGCTGAACCACAAGTTCGCCGGAGCGGCGCTGCGATTGACGACATGATACGCGGCTCGATTGGTACCTACCCAACTGCCGAGGGGAGTCATCTCGCCGCGGGTAAGGCAGGTCAGTGTCAACTCACCCGGGTCGTCAGGCGGTGCGAAACGCATGGTCACGAAGTGAGGCGGCTCGTGGAAGCTGCCCTCGAACCGAGCCAGTTGCGAGGACGCGGTGTGCGAGGTGCGGTGGTGTCGCCCGATGTTCATGCGCCAGACCTCGCCGGCGACGTGGCTCTTTCCCATCGCGGCCAGCGGCAGGGCCATCTCGATGATCCAGCCGCGCTGGTCGCGGCCGGACGCGATATTCAGGTCAGGATCCCACTCGCCGGTGCCGATCGCCTCATCGGCGGTCACACCAAAGGCGTTGGTTGAGAGGTAATACGTGGGTGTGCGCGGGATGCCAAGCACATTGAAGAAGAACTCGATGCGGTCGTCGCCCCAGTCAGGCCTATCGCGCACGCGGGAGAGGTCGGTGAGTTTGTCGAGGGCCACCTCCTCGCACCACGCGGCGGCGTAGAGGTTCTCAGCGTCATACGCCATCCACACGCGCGTCTGTTGCGGCGGCGGCGTGCCATCTCTGTCATTGATCGTGAAGCCCCCGAGCTCCAGTGCGCCCTCCCATTCGCCGTCGCCCAGCGCGCCGTCCACGGTCGGCGCAGTCGCTGCGAAGGGCAAGTGATAGTCGACCTCGGTGCGGGAGACCTCACTCGGTTCGTCAGGCGGGTCGGGCTGGCTGGGAGTTGGCTCGGAGCCAGGCTCGAACTTCACCTCGTCGACCAGGATGACGTGGCGAGCGGGCGGGTCGCCGGGGCCCACGCGAATCAGGACACTCGCGCGCGACGCCGCTTTTCCGAGGAAGCCCTCGGCGAACACCTGCCGCCACTGCGAGCCAATGGTGTAAGTCTCGCGAATCTGGTCGACGGGGTGAAGCTCACCGTCATCGGTCCAGATGAAGATGGACAACTGCGTTTCTTCGGTTGCGCGGACATACGCGGAAGCGACGTAACGCTGGCCGGGCAGATACTCGCCGGCTGGGCCGTGGAAGATCATGCCGGACCGCGCTGAATCATAGGTGGTCAGTTGCAGACAGCCTGCGCCGCTGTACGCGCCGGTCGAGACGATGCGGAAGTGCTGGTCGGGGTTCGCGGCCACTTCGGGGCCGCTGCGCAGGTACCACATGTGGTCAAGCGCCGCGGCTTGGTCCAGCGTCGCCAGTTCCGCGGGCAGCAGGTTTTCGGCATGTGCTGCGCAGGTCAGGCAGAGCGCGACCAGTGTCCAGACGGCGATCTTCGCATGGGCTCCCACAACGGCGACCTCCCGAGCGGTCTGGGCGATGTCGAGCTGAAGTCAGCATCCCGGTCCGCCGGAGACTTTCGCACGAGCGGGCGCGAAGTCCTCCTGCCAGTCGAGCGCGCAGGTCTGCGGCCCCACACATCGAATGATGGTGAGACGGGTGCGTGCGAACTGATGGAGGTGTCGCTTGGTGATGCTGCTGCCGGTGATTTGTCTGGCTGTTCTCACCTGCCTGCCCGCGTGGGCGCAAGATGATGCTACCAATATCGCCCTCGGCAAGAGCTACGCGCTGCAGCCGAGAGCGAACTACGGAATGTGCGCCGATGCAGGTGATCTGACGCAGCTCACCGACGGCGTGTACGACAACGAGGCGGGCTCGATGTGGACACGATTGATTTTGAGGAGGCGCACAACATCGCCGGCGTCAGCCTGTCAGTGGCGGCCGGAGCGGCAGGTGTGAAATGGCCCGATCGCGTGTTCATGTTCGTGTCCGACGACGCGGAAAACTGGTGGGAAGTCGGCGAGTTGATGGCCCTGAGCGGACCGCCGCCTGATGACTCCAGCTACGCGAAGCACAGCTTCCGGACCGACGAGTTGACTGCCCAGGGACGCTACCTGGCTCTGACGGTCTGGGCGCAGGGCCCGTATCTCTTCACCGATGAGCTGGAGGTATTCGGCGCGCCGACCGAGGCGGAAGCTCCGCGCGAGGGCGTCGCCGTGAGAGACCTCCGAGCGGCCACGGTAGATCGTGCGATGCAGTCGGCGTTCCGGCGGGACGTGGAGCTGGACGTCGAGCAACTGCAGCGGGCGGCAGGTGCGACGCTGGACGCAGCGCTTGCCGACGAGGACGTGGTGGCAGGCGTGACCGGGACGACCC
This sequence comes from Candidatus Zipacnadia bacterium, assembly GCA_029821735.1. Classification (GTDB taxonomy): domain Bacteria; phylum Armatimonadota; class Zipacnadia; order Zipacnadales; family UBA5352; genus JALGSU01. The sequence continues at coordinate 23,766 of JALGSU010000031.1, forward strand.
GGGCCATCGTGCCCTACACCGACGCGCATGCGCGAGCGCTGGCGGTGCGCGCGCAGTTGTGGCAGGCGGCCGGAGAGCCCGAACTTCGGGTGTGGCAAGGCCATCCGCAGGATCAGCTTGGGCCGTGGGATCTTGCGCCGGAGAACGCCGGGGCGCCGTCGGTAGTTCTGCGGATGATGGCGGGCGAGGTGCGGTCATCGGCCATCAACATCACGAACGCAGGCGATGAGCAAGCGGTCCTGCGGGTGGAGTTTGAGGGCGAGGCGAACTGGGTCACGCCGTTGCAGGTGGCGTGGACGCGGACGCGTGACGGGGGCATCACCGGGTCAGCGCTCCCGGCGCTGGAGGAGTCGAGCCGCGGGCCAATCTGCCGGGTGCCGGCGGGCATGACGCAGCAGCTATGGCTAAGCGTGGACTCGTCGGGTCTACCTGCGGGCGAGCATACGGCGGCGCTGATTCTGAGCGAGGCAAACGCGAAGCTGGCGCAAGTGCCGATCAGCGTCACGGTGTCGCCGGTGACGATGCCCGAGGAGTTGAGCCTGGGGCTGGGAGGCTGGGACTACAGCGACTATGCCAGCTACGGCATACGGAATGAGAACCGCGAGGCAGCGATCGCATTCCTGCAGGAGTATCACGTGAACATGCCGTGGGCGACGGCGCAGTCGATGCGGTTTGGCGCGCACGACGAGACCGGCGCGATGGTCAAGCCTCCGGCGACGAGGGTCATGGATCAGTGGCTGGACAACTGGCCCGACGCGCGCGGCTACTGCGTATTCGTGGCTTTCGCCGAGGATTTGGCCGACACCAACGCGGCTCGCAGGCGGGTGCGCGAATGGATCGACTTCTGGGTCGACCATCTGGCGAGCCGTGGCGTCGAGCCCGACCGGCTCTTCCTGCTGTTGGCTGATGAGCCGCACACGTTCGCGATGGACCGACGCATTGTCGACTATGCGCGGGTGATCAAGGCGGCTCAGCCGAGCGTGAACATCTGGATCGACCCGACGTGGCGGGACCCGACGCAAGCGACGCCCGAGCTGTTCGAGGTGGCCGACGCGATCTGCGGACACCGCTGGCTCTGGCAGGCGGCGCGCGAGCAGTTCGAGCAGGTCATCCTCGGCGCGCGGGACGCGGGAGCGCGCCTGGAGTTCTACAGTTGCCATGTCCCCGCGCGCGCGCTCGACCCCTACAGCTACCACCGCCTGCAGGCGTGGGACTGTTTCCGGTATGGGATGAGCGCGGAGCACTTCTGGTCGTTCGGCGCCAACGGGGGCGCATCGGCGTGGACCGAAAACGCGGCCAAGGGGCTGTGCGCGACGCCACAGTTCCTGGATGAAGAGGGGTGCACGACCTCGAAGCAGATGGAGGCGATCCGGGAGGGTCTGTACGACCACGAGTATCTGGTGATGCTGCGCGACCGGCTAGCCGAAATCGAGAAGCAGCGCCCCGATCACCCGCTCATCAAGCAGGGGAGGACGCTGCTCATCGAAGGCCCGGCGCGTGTGCTGAGCGCACCGGGCACAGACTCGGCTTACTGGGCCGAGACCGTGGACCGCGGCGTTGCGGACACGGTCAGGCTCCAGGTGCTGGACCTGCTCGAGGCATCGCAGGCGCTCTGACCGGGGCCGCTACACGACTTCCATGGTCGAGGGCGGCTTAGTCGCGAGATTGTATGTGACGCTGACCACACCGGGCACCTCGTTGACCAGGCGGGCGCTGAGTTTCTCCAGCGTCTCCCAGGGAAGACGGGTGGGTGTGGCGGTGCGGGCATCAACGCTGTCCCAGCAGCGCACCTCGATCTGCAGGCCGAAGTCACGTTCGCCATCGCGCATCCCGGTCACGCGGTCGTCGTGGAGGATCGCCATGTACTGGAAAGCGTCCACGCCGGCGAGTTCGGTCTCCAGAATGACGGTGGCGCCACGCACGAGATCGAGGCGCTCAGCGGTGACGGCGCCAATAATGCGCGCGGCCAGTGCCGGGCCGGGGAAGGGCATTCGGTTGTGGATTGACTCGGGCAGGCCGGATGCCTGCGCCACTTTGCGCACGCCGTCCTTGCGGAGCTGGATCAGCGGCTCGATGATCTGGTAGCCGAACGCCTCTTCGGGATCGATACCGATCTGCTCGAAGACGTTGTGCTGACGCTTGATCCCGGCGACAGTTTCGTCGACGTCAGTCAGGATCGTCCCCTGCAGCAGGTACTTCGCACCGCTCTCTCGCACCAACTTGGCGAAGATGTCCTTGTAGAAGGTCTGCGTGACGGCCTCGCGCTTCTCCTCGGGGTCCGTGAGGCCCTCCAGCGCAGCGAGGAACTCCTCGCGAGCGTCGATGAGTTCGACCCGAACGCCAAGGTCGGCGAAGATGTCGACGATCTGCTGGGGCTCGCCCTCGCGCATGAGGGCGTTGTCCACAAAATAGGTCTTCAGGCGATCGCCGAGCGCGCGATGCCCGAGCATGGTTACCGCGGAAGAGTCTACACCACCAGACAGCGCGTTGATGGCCACGCCATCCCCTACCGCAGCCGCGATCTCCGTGGCCTTCTCCTCGATGAACTGCTCCGGGTTCAGTTGGTCGGCCGTGATCTCTTTGGCACTCACAGTCGTCATCACTCCCTGCGCAAGCAGCTCTCGTCCATGTTTGGGTGGATGCGAAAAGGGCAGCCCGGCTTGCGGCAGATCAGAGCACTTCGACGCCGAGCATCGCGCACAGGTCGCGCAGCGGCTCGGTGTTGTCGCCATACGAGATGATGTAGTGCTGGCTGAGCACCTGCTGGATGAAGTCCTCGACCGGCGTGTCGAGCACGATCTCCAGACTGGGCAACTGCGGGGCGGGCGGTGACCAGCCGGCCTCCTCCCACGGGCGCGGCGTGACGGCCTCGCCGGTGAGGATGTGCATCGAGTAGGCGTCGCCGACGTGCGTGAGCCGGGCGAGCGTCACGGGGCCGGTCTTCACGCGCGAAACGTTCAGCAGACCCTCGCCGAAATCTCCGAAGGACGTGGGCAGGACGGTGACCGGGCCATCGACGACCTCGCTGGGCACGTAATCCGGGACGCCCATCAACATGCCGTCGGCCATGAACTCGTAGAACTCCATGTAGGCGCCGACCTGCCCGGTGAGCTGGCGAACCATCAGTTGCGTGACCGCTCCGGGGATGTCGTTTTCGGGCACCGTGCAGACGCCGTCCTGCTCGTGCAGAAGCATGAACACGCCCGCGGGCGCAAACCCGAGCAACTTCTTCACGCCATCCACGTCGAGCAGCGTGATGGCCTGGTAGCCGCGCTCCTCGACTTTCTGATGCAGCGCGAGGTAGAGCTTGACCGTGTTCTCGATGGTCACCGGCTGGGCCGGGTTGACGAAAGTCCAGCGCCCGGCGACCTCCGCCGCCAGTTCGGCGACTTCGCCCGGGTCCAGGTTCTCCATCGCCTGGACCATCTCCAGCATCTCGAAGGACTCGACCTCCGGACCGATCGTTGAGCGCAGCGAAACGCCATCGTAGAGCGTCCCGTAGAGGTTCATGTCGCGGAAGCCCATGGTGCCGATGCGTGCGCCGCGCAAGGTGCGGGCCGCGTGGGCAGCCTGCGCGTAGCTGACTATCTGCTCGACCGGCAGCGCCTGGCCGCGGAGGGTCACCACATACTTGAAGGTGTAGCCCATGTCGGCCATCGGTTTGCGCAGGGCGGTGGTGCCAGCCTGGTCAGCGGTGGTCACGAAGCGATCGCCCTCATCCCAGCCGGTCAGGCCCAGGAGTATCATGGGCTTGTGGCGGAAGGCGTCGGCGACGGCGATGACCGCGTGCGACGGGATCCAGCCCGCGAGGCAGAGTACCAGCAGGTCGAAATCCTCGCGCGCGAGTTCTTCGCGGGCACGGGCGACATCCTGGCCCGCCGGGTCATCACTGACCGGCTCGGTCCAGACGAGCTGCAGTCCCTCGGCTTCGAGGGCAGCGCCCGCCTCGGCGCACTTGCGCTCGATGATCTCGCGAGGTGTGTTGATCTCGCCGAAGCCGACAAAGCCGACCTTGATTTGAGCCATGGTGGACCTCCCGAGTGTCGTCTACCAGTCGAAGAGCGGCACGTCGCGCCAGTTCCCGTCGCTCATCGCGGACTCGTGGGCGATGATCCCGGGGACGGTGAAGTCCATCGAGCGCGTAACGTCGATCGGCGGCTTCACATCGTTCTCGAGCGCGTCGAGGAACTCGCGTATCATGTAGTATTCCGAGGTCCCGTGGCCGCCGTGCTTGGCCTCTTCCGGGGCGTCGGGGTCGATGACTGAGCACTCGATCTCCTCGGCCTGCGGGTGCCCGTTCTCACCGTCGGGTGTCTCGCCCTCGAGCCACAGGTATCCCTCGGTGTTGCTGCCATTGCGCCCGTTCTCCACGTAGCCGCGGGTCCCGTAGAGTGAGTAGTAGACCATGTGCGGGTAGCGCGGGGCGACCTGGCTGCGGGCGATCTTGATGAGCGCGCCCTTCTCGGTGCGGAACATCCCCACTTCCATGTCCAAGAAACCCAGATGGTCGGTCTGGTCGGGGTGCTTGTGGAAGCCCGCGTGGCTGCCAGACGCCGCGATGATGCGGTCATCCATCAGCGTGAGGATTGGGCCGAGGCAGTGCGCGCAGTACCAGATCGGCGGGCGCTCGTGGCGCCAGAAGTAATTGCCCGTATCGCCATCGATGAGCAGATGCTCGATCTCGTGCACATACTCGGCCTCAGCGTAGTAGATCGGGCCGAGCTTGCCCTGATTGACGATATCGCGCCACTGGCGAACGTAGTGGAAGTAGCAGTAGTTCTCGGCCATCATGTAGCCCAGGCCGGTCTGCTTGACCGTGTTGACGATCTGCTCGCAGTCCTCGACCGTGTAGGCGGCGGTCTGCTCGCACATCACATGCTTGCCCGCCTGCAGGGCTTTAATGGTCTGCTCGGCGTGGAAGCGGATGGGCGTCGCGATCATGATGATGTCAGCGTCAGCGTTGACGAACTGCTCATAGTCGGTATAGAGCGCCGAATCGGGCAGCGAGAACGCCTCACCGAGGTCAGTGAGGGTGTCCTCGTTGGTGTCGCACAAGGCGGTGACATTCACCCGTGGATGGGCGCCGAAGACGGAGACGAATCCGCGCCCTCTTCGCAGGCCCACGATCCCGACATTCCACGTCTTCATCGATGTTTCACTCCAGTTGACGGACTGAGTTCGGCGGATTGCGTGTCTATTCCGTGCCCGAGGGGTAAGTCCCTCGTAGTGTGTGTGGCGCGAATCATAGCCCGGCGGCAAGGTCTGAGGTCTCGGCCAGCTTCCACGTCTCGCCGCCGTCGGGCGACATCAGCACGGCGCGCCGATTGCCCGGATGATCGTTCCGGTAGAACCAGTGTGTCGACCAGTAGTCGTAGGAGATGAAGAGGCGACCGGTGCGGTCGATGGTCAGCCGATGGTAGAAGACACTGTATTCGGAGAAGGGTGCCGCAATCAGCACGCGCGGCTCCTCCCACGGCTGGCCCGGCCGCTTGCGCTGGTAGGCGAGCGTGGCGTAGTTGCTGTTCGGATACGGCTCGCCCCAACGCCACAGCCTGAATACCACGTGCAGGGTACCATCGTCAGTGCACACCAGCCCGATGTAGGTCATGTTCAAGTCCTCACCGGCAGTCAGCGGCTCGGACCAAGTTCCGGCGGCGTCGTGCGGCCCCCCTGACCGGCAGTGCTGGAACGGTCGACCGTGGGTGCCAATCAGGACATGCAGGTAACCGTCGGAGTCCATCGTGATGCTTGGCGAGTTATGGACGTCGTTGGCCGGCGGACCGTACCCGATAAGCGCCGGGGTGCCCAGGTCACCCGTCTCGCGGTCGAAAGTCACCGCATAGGTCGGGACCCCGGGCACGTCTTCGGCCGGATCGGTGGCCTCACCCCACGCCACGTGAACCTTGGGCCCGTCTGACACAACCGAGGAGGGCATGCCTGAATGCGACGACAAGCCGATGCACAGCCGCGTGATCAAGACCGGCTCACCGATCTCGATGACGCCATCGACCTTCTCGGGGGTGAACAGTTCCAGATCATTGAGGCTACGCCATCGCAGCTTCGGGTCTTTGGCCGTGCGGCGGAAGCGCGTGAAGGCCGGCGGGCCCTCGGGTGCGTTTTGGCCCGAGGACTGCTCCAGGTCGATCCCACCCCTGCCGCCGGGCACCTCGTAGGCGGCGAACGTCCGTCCCTGGTCGGCTGAATGCAGCAGGGCGTTCTTGCCAGCACAGACTGCGGCCAGGTAGACGCCGCCATCGCGATCGAAGGCGACCTTGGTCGAGGCCACACGGACGGGCTCACCGTCGAAGGCCTCGGGGCGCGAGACCACAGCCTCGGAGATGATCGTCTCTTCCCACTCACCGTCGCGCCATGTCGCGATGCCGGCGCTGGTCCGCGCGTAGGGTCGATTCTCAGGATCAAAGTACATCTGATAGTTCAAGGGGTAGTCGGGCAGGTAACCGAACTGCTTGTTCTCGTGCTGGTAGGGCGTCAGCTGGATGGGCATTTCGAGCGGCAAGCCAGCGGGCGCCTGGCCGGGCTTGATGGTGAGGGTCGACCAGGTGGAGACTTCGGGCGTGTCAGTCGGGGTGATGCGCACATGACACACGTGCGGCCCGTCCCCGTCCGGAACCGAATAGCGGACGGACACCGGCGCCCCCCGTCGCGCAGCCACCGAGACCTGTGGCGCGCTGACCTCCACGGGCCACTGCTCGCCGGGGAACTCCACGCTCAGCGAGAACTCCCGGTCCACCAGCGAGTTGTTGTGGACCTGCAACTGCACCTCGCCCTGCGCGCCGGGGTCGGCGTAGACCGTGCGCTGATAGGGCGTGAGCAGCCACCGGTTCTCGATGAACGGGAACCACGAGTCCGGGTCTGGAGACCAGAGGCATTCGTCGTAGATGGGCTCGGCATTGCCCCACCGGGTTACACCGTCGATGTTGACGGTGCCCGTTGCGACAGGCATCCGCAGTTGCCACGGTATCGAGTCGCGATGCTCCTCGGCAGGGGCGGACCAGGTGGCGGGGCCCTCAGCGGTCAGGCTCAGCGTACCGAGTTTCTCGCCAGCCGCGTCGTAGACAACGGGCATCTCCGAGCCCGCCGGCAGGCCGGTGATCTCGATGCCGAACTCGCCATGGCGCGGGTGGAAGCAGATCATGCCGGGCAGCTCCGGGCTCGCGAGCACTATCGGCTCCTGATGCCGCTCGTCCTTGTGGCCTCGAGCCGTCTCGATCAGGTACTTCGGACAGTTGGTGCGGAACCCCCAGACCATGTTCTGCCCGTAACGGTCCCGGGACACCGTGACGTTGAGCGCGTAAATGCCGGCCCGGGGCACTTCGGTCCTGAGTGTCACCGTCGCGGGTGGCCCGAGGCCTTCGCCGACCGGCTCGCCATCGTCGGGGATGAACTCCATTGCGTCGATTGCGGTCACGCTTCTGCACCTCGACGACGAGTTCGCCAGGTTCGGCGAGGAAGTACACGCCGCCGCATCCGCCGATCAGTGGCTCGAAGTCGGCCTTAGCCATGGGTATGCCCCCATCAACGTCCTGTCCGGGCTGCTCCTGGGCAAGACCCGGTGCCTGCAGCAGTGCCATCGAGAACGCAAGTGCCAGCCCAAGGTATCTCGCAGACATGACATCTCTCCTCCAGCGGGTCGCGCGCACCCGTGTTGTCCGACAGCCCGCATGCTCTGCCTTTCTCCTCTTGACTGCCAAGGGCCTCCGCCGGGCAGGTGAAGGAGCGAAAGCCTCGCGAGGTGAACACCATGAGACGCGCCCAATGACTGCACGGACCCATCCGGGCAGGAGAGGCCCCGCAGTGGCGGCGACGGGACCGATGCACGCAAACTCGTGCAAGTGAGTATTGGGGAAGAGGCCGGCAAGATGATTAGGGAGAGCAAGCGGACGCTTTGGAGCGGCACCATACTCTGTTGCAGTATCATCCTCGCGCTCTGGTCGGTAGCACCGGTCGCGCTCGGACAGGAGGGCGAGGCCGTGGTCGCCGAAGGGTTCGAGGGCGAGATCCCGGACCTCCACATATACAAGGCCTCGTATGCGGGTGACGACTCCCGCGCGCACTCGGGCGCGTTCTCGCTGCGCGTCACACCGGATGGTGCCAGGGGTGCCGCCTACTTCCGGCTTGATGGCGTGGTCGACACGAGTATGGACTGCGAGTTCTCGGTCTGGGTGAACGCTGGGGCCGATGGCGCTGCCCAGTTGTATATCTCCGCCAGCAATGGTGAGGCCAGGTACACCAAGTCATCGGTTGCCGGGGGCAAGGCCGGTGAGTGGGTGAAGCTGACCGGGTCAGTCCGCGCGGAGGAGTGGCAAGAGGCCGACTGCGATGTCATGATGGCGATGGCGGTGAGCGCGGAGAGCTGGTTCGATGACGTGCTCATCGCCGCGACGGTTCTGCCCGACCCGCCTATGGTGGCATACCCGAAGCTACAGCCCCTGCTCCGCGAGCAAGCCGACGCGCGCGCCGTCTCGATTGAGCCGGGTGAGACGCTTGATCTGGACGCCACCGACGGAGCCTTCGCGCCTGATCTGGCCGGTCAGGACGTGACCTCGCCCGACGCACCGGAGCTGCAGATATCTGCGGACGGCCTGCTGAGTTTCGCGATCGACGTCGCCGAGGCCATGTACGTCACCGGCAGCGTATCGCTCAAGCCAGACGATGATCTGCGCCCGGGATTGCGCGCGTGCGTGCTCAGTGACTCGACGCTCGTTGCCACGCCGATGGTCGTGGCCCCAGCGTGGGGCCCACTCAAGACCCAGGAAGCTGTGCCTGATATCGAGGGCACGCCGCCTCCCGAGCGGGTGGAGCTGGTCGAGTGGCTGCTGTCTGCGGGGAGGCACTATGTTACCGTGGCAGGTCCGCATTTCAGGCCCGCCGGCGAGTTCCGCGGGCTGCTGATTACGCCAACCGATCGGCCGGTGGAGACGCCGGTTGTGACTTTCGCACTTCTGGCCGACACGCACCTTTCGCAGGGGCATCGGCCATACATGAACGTGATAATGGGCGACGCGTCGGCCGCGGAGTTGCCGGCGGAGTTCGAGGCGCTGCGGGCCGAGGGAGTGGCGTTCGCGCTGATGGCAGGCGACATGGTCAATAGCGCGACGCGCGGGGAATTCGAGCAACTCGCCGAGGTCTTGGGCGCCACGGAACTGCCCGTCTACGGGTGTGTGGGCAACCACGACGCCTACGATTCGTCATCCAGGCCTGATATGTTCGAGCTTCTGCCCGACCTGTTCCCGGGAGACCAGACGGACTACGTAATGAGCCACGGTCCGCTGCGATTCGTTGTGGTGGACGCGTCATATTGGCGCACGAAGGATGGGCAGATTGCGGACCACTACGACAGCTCGGACTATGGCGGTATTGGCATAAAGGCCGGCCAGATGCAGTGGCTGCGCGACACGCTTGCCGCGGACACGCAGACGCCGACGGTCGTAGTCTGGCACTACGGGTTCTACGACCGTGGCGGCGAGAGTTCGTGCGGACACCGGATGCGCACCAGCACGTGCCATGGCGCCAACGAGGTGCTCGAGCTGCTGCGGGAAACCCCGAATGTCATCGCGACCCTCAGCGGCCACAGCCACTGGAACCAGATCAACGTGCTGGAAGGAATCACGCACGTTCAGAACCCGGCCTTCGCTGAATGGCCCAACGCATTCCGGGTTTTCCGCGTCTACGATGACCGCATGGAGTGGGAAGTGAGGCAGGTGAGCAATCGCGGATTCGTCCGCGAGGCGTTCACACCGGAGAAGGCCCAGTCGTGGATGATCTCAACGGGCGCGGGTGACCTGGCCGGCGAGATCCCTCTGAGCCGCTGAGCCGCCACTGGATATCGATGGAGCCGCCGACCACTGGGACCATCAGGAGGACGACTACTACAGCCAGCCCGGCATGGTCTTTCGCCGATACGGCGGGACAGGAGTTCGCATGGCAGACAACGGTGAGGAGGGCGCGGCCGGAAGACTGAAGACGGTAGCGCTTTTCGTGGCAGGATCGATCTCGCTGGGCCTCGGGATCATCGGGGTGTTCGCCCCGCTTCTGCCAACCACACCGTTCCTGCTACTGGCCGCTGCCTGCTACATCAGGAGTTCCCCGCGGGCATACCGCTGGCTCATGGCGAACCGGCTCCTCGGCGGCTACATCAAGCGCTACCGGGACGGCGAGGGGATGCCGCTCGGCGCGAAGGTGGGAATCATCTGCCTGCTGTGGCTGACCATCGGCTACTCAGGTGTCTACGTCGTGGACAGCGTGCTGGTCCGGGGGATACTGGCGCTCGTCGCCATCGGCGTCACCATCCACATCCTCTCGATCCGGACATCAGCGCGCTGACGTGGCGGAGGGTCGGGTATCACGGGCGAGCGGCTCAGTCGCTCCCGGAGACGGCATTCAGTCCGAAAGCGCGCAGGCGTTCGACCACGCGACGAGGCTCTTCGCCTGAGGTCGGCGGTGTTTGAGGCATCGCGTCCTCTCGCCCCACCGCCGCATACTTCGAGTGGGCGAGCGGGTTGAAGGGCAGCACCTTCACCGCCTGTATGTGCTCCAGTCCACCGAGCAGCGCCCCGGCTGAATCGATGAACCGATCGTCATCGTTGACCCCCGGAATAAGCGGAATCCTGATCTCGATTGGCGTTCCATATTCATCGAGACGCCGCAGGTTCTCAAGTATCAGACCGTTCTCCCGGCCCGTATACCGCTTGTGCAACGCGGGATCCGTCTGCTTGACGTCGTACAGGAAGAGGTCGGTGACCGGCCCGACCGTCTCGAACGCCTCCCACGGCACCATGCCACAGGTATCGACCGCTGTGTGCAGGGATTCGTTCTTCGCCAGGCCCAGCAGCTCTGCGCAGAATTCAGCCTGCAGGAGCGGCTCGCCGCCCGAGAGCGTGAGGCCGCCGCCGGTGCTGTCGTAGAATGTCCTGTCCTCAATCACCGTGGTCAGAAGCTGCTGCGCGGTCATCTCCCGACCGTAGAACACCAGCGCGCCGCCGAGGCATACCTCAGCGCATGCGCCACAGGCGACGCAGCGCGTTCGGTCGAAGACGTGTCCCCCATCGACCATCTGCTGCGCGCCCTCGGGGCATACCCGCGCGCACTCGCCGCAGCCAATGCACTTATTGGCGACATACCCCAGTTCGGGGCCACGGGCGATGGTCTCGGGGTTGTGGCACCAGACGCATGACAGCGGGCAACCCTTGAAGAACACGGTGGTCCGGATTCCGGGCCCGTCATGCGTGGAGAACCGTATGATGTCGGCTACTGTACCAGTCACTGCGCAGGTGCTCCCTGTGTGCGGCGAGGGTGGGTGTCTCAGACCAGCAGATGCTCGGCCTGCTCGATGAACATGTCCTGCTCGATCTCGCTGAGGTTGACGAAGTGGACATTCCAGCCGCAGACCCGCACCTGCAGGTTCGCGTATTGTTCCGGGCGCTCCTGGGCTTCGCGGAGCGTGGCGACATCAAAGATGTTGAACTGGATGGAGAAGCCGCCCTGTGCGAAGTAGCTTCGGACCAGCCCCACCAGTGCGGTCAGGCCATCGTCGCCTTGCACGGCAGTCGGGTGCAGCATGATATCGAGCACGGAGCCGTTGGGGTATTGCGTGAAATCCACGTTGCTCACCGAGTTGATCAAGGCGGTGACGCCCTCGCGATCCATCCCCATGACAGCGCTCAGATTCTTGGACAGTGGCTCATGCGCCTTCCTGCCGTCCGGCAGTGCCCCGACTGCTTTGCCCAGCGCGATGCAGTGGTCTATTGAGTTCAGCGCCGCGCAGAACTGTCCGCCCCGCTCGTTCTGCCGGCTGTTGATGGTGTGCGCGACGAAGTCCGTGATCTCGCGTGCGAGCGCATCCGGCTTGTCCAGGTTGTTGCCGAACTTCTGGCCGCTGTTCAGCACCTTGAGCCGAAGCAGTTCGTTGTCCGCCCAGTCGTTCTTCAGCGTCTCAGCCAGAGCGCTCATGCTGATGGTCTCGGTCTCGAAGACCAGTTCACGTATGGCGACCAGCGAGTCGACCGTGCTGGCGAGGCTGGCGACGCAACTGCCCGTGTTGTTGTATTTCGCGCCGCCAGCGGCGATGTCGCGCCCGCTCTGGACGCACTCGAGCATCGTCCCGGAGAGCAGCGGCGAGCTGTTCATTTGCGTCCAGGGCGACTCAAAGGCGATCGCGACGTCCTGGGCTGTCGTGAACAGGTGAGCCAGTTGCGTCTTGACGGCGGCGAGGAACTCGTCGAAGGATGAGAAGTCGTCGCACTCGCCCGTTTTCGGGCCCATCTGCCGACCGCTCAGCGGATCGACGCCGTCATACAGCGCCCACTCGACGCCCTTGATGATGTTCACCCACTGCGAGCCGGAGCAGGGGACTTCCTTGCCCACGATCGCCGGCTCATAGCAGCCCATCAGTATGTAGTCGCGAGCTTCTTCGACGGGTACGCCGCGCTTGATGAGGCTGGCGATCGCCACATCGTCATTGGCGAAAACGAAGCTGCTGCTGCCCTCGCGGATGCACGAAGCCACCCGCCGCAGGATACCCTCGGGCGTGCCCTCATGAACCCGAATGGACAGTTTGGGGTTCACTGTCCGCATTTCCTCGTAGGCTTCCAGCGCGGCGTAGGTCAGCGGGTTGGTCACATCGCTGCCGTCGACGTCGAGCCCGCCGAACACGAAGTTCTTCCCATACTCCTGGTCGCGGGTCTTCGCGAAAAACTTGATGAAGAAGTACTTGATGAGCTCTTGTTCCTGTTCGTGCGTATACAGCCCGCGTTCCAGATCAGAGCGGTAGAAGCGGTAGTAGAGGCGGTCAAAGCCACCCATGGAGCGGACGCTTTCGCCCTCCATCTCCATGAACTCGTGGCAGAGGTAGGCCAGTTGCAGCGCCTCGTAGAGGGTCTCGGGCGCGCCCGCAGCGATGTTGCGCAGGCATTGCGCCAGAGCCTGCATCCGTTCTCGCTCTTCGGGGTGAAGCTCCGCCTGCTTGTCGGCGCCCTCGGCCAGCCGGAGCATGAACTGCATGAACGCGACGTAGACCATCTCGACGGCGTCGTAGAAATCGCGCTCGGTCTCGCTCAGGGAGCCTGCGGCGAGTTTGCTCTCCCGCGTTTCCCTGACGAACTCCAGCAGCCCGGAAGGCCCGAGCGACAGCATCCGCTCCCAGTCCGGCGATACGTGGCTGAAGTTGGGATACGCGATGAGCGCGCCCACTGAGCGACCGGTCAGAGCGGTCTCGCTTGCTTCAGCGACAACGGTCTTCCTGATCTCGGCCGTCCACGCGTCGCGCAGTCCTCGCGGGATGCCGCCGTGTTGCAGACGGTCGGCGAACCAGTCCTTGGGGTCGACCTCAATCCGGCCATTCAGGAGGATCATCTCGAAGGCTCTTGCCTTCGTGCGGATGCGCGGTTGCCCTTCTTCTTCTGCATCCTGCACCATCTGCGCGACCGCGGCTTTCAGCTTCTCCAGAGACCACCCGGTCGTCTCATCCCACGCAGGCTCTTGGTATTGCGCCTCAAGGTGATCGCGATTGCGGTCGAAAGCGTTCCACGGCATAGTGATGGTCTCCCCTCTGGCACACCGGTGGGACTGCACCGAATGATACCAGACTGCGGTGTCAAAGCAAGCCCTTTTCGCATGTCGTCCGGAGGCCGGCCGTGTGGGCGCGCGGAGGATTGACGGGTGACTGAGCGGAATGAGCCATCGTCGATCTGCCATGCCAAGTACCAGCCCCGCAGGAGGCGCCAATGCAGCCGTGGAGATTTCTTTGCGCGTGTGACATGCAGCCCGGTTCGCCGAGGTCCTTTCGGTACGCCGCGAAGTGTCGCGAGAATTGGTACACCGCCCTTGAGCAGCTTCGCGACGAGGAGGCCGAGCTGCTGATCGTCGGCGGCGACCTGACTCGCGACGGCTCGATCCACGACTTCGAGCTCGAGGAGCTGCAGGCTGAGTTGGGCAGTCTGCCCTACCCGTTCCGCGCAGTGCCGGGCAACATGGACACCGGCAACAAACACACGGACATCGCCCATCTCAAGTCCCACGCACAGGTGACGGGCGAGCAGCTCGACCGTTTCGCGCAGGTGTTCGGCGAACTCCCCTGGAGCTTCATGCACAGGAACGTGCGCTTCAGCGGAATCTACGGCGCCCTGGCTGGTTCAGGCCTCCCCCACGAGGAGCGGATGTGGCAGTGGCTGGAGGAGGAGCTTCCTGCGCTGCCGCGCGCCGACCATCACGTCATGGTCATGCACTACGCGCTCTTCATCGACGAGTTGCGCGAGGCGAACTGGGACCTCACCAACCCCGACGAGAACACCGCGTGGTACTTCTGCATCGATGAGCCGCACCGCTCGCGCATGTTCGCGGCGATGCAGGCATCGGGGGTGGAGATCGTGCTCAGCGGGCATATCCACTGCCGGCGGCCCGAGCAGGTAGCCGAGGGCGTGCGCTTCTTCAAGTGCGCGGGGATCGCGTTCCCGCAGTGGGCCGACCGATGGCCGGACGGCGATCCGCGCCTGGGATACCACCGCTTCGAGGTCAGTGACGCCGGTATCTCGGAGACATTCGTGCCACTGCCAGTGGAGTCGGCCTCCGACGAGGGCTACGGCCCTGGCGGCCATCCGAGTGTGGACCAACGCGACTACTCTCTCGCCTGGGAGCCGCCACCGGCGGAAGTTCTGGACTGAGCATAGTACAGTTCGGCGTCTCTCACACTTAAGCATACACATACCCGCGTGCCGAGCCGGGCCTATGCGCGGGCGAGCCGATCATGGATCGGGAGTTGAAGATCATGCGTCGTCATGTATCGCGTAGGCTGCGCGGCGGAGTTATTCGGATTGCGGCTGCAGTGCTGTGCTCGTATGGATTGGCTTGGGCGCAGGCGCCGATTACGGTCGATCCGGAGCAGTGTTGCATCATCGTCCCGGAGGTGCCCGAACCGGTGCAGACCGTGGCTGCGGAGGAGTTGCAGAAGCACCTCGGGCTGGCCATGGACGCCGAGGTCCCGATCATTGCCGCCACCGAGGAGGCCGCCGGCTACCGTTTCTTCGTGGGCATCCCGGCCCCGGACGACGCACGCCCGCTGGCACCCGAAGAGGCCCGCTGGGTGATTACGCCCGAGGCCGCGTACCTGTATGGCGATGACGAGAAGCACTACGGATCGCGGTTCGCCGTCTCCGGCTTCCTCGAGGATCAACTCGGAGTCCGCTGGCTGGCGCCCGGCGACCAGGGGACAGTCTGCGAGCGCCGCACGCCCTTCACGCTCACGCCCGGCGAGTTCTCGTGGGCGCCGAAGCTGTTGGCCCGGGGCTTCCGCCCGGACGCGCGACCCAAGCGCTACCCGCAGCCCAAGGGCTGGGCCGAGCAGTTCTGGAGCTTCGCGCGCACCAACGAGGAGCATGATCAGTACGCCGCCGACGTGCGCGCCTGGCAGCTTCGCATGCGCATGGGCAGTCACTCGCCCCTGAACTACGGCCACGCCTTCACCGACTGGTGGGACAAGTACAGCGAGACGAACCCGGAGTATTTCGCGGTCAACTGCTGGGGCAAGCGGGAGCCGGAGCGACGCGTCGAGCCACAGGAAGAGTCGCCCGTCTTCACCGAGAAAGAGACGACGACGGTGAAGCTGTGTGTGAGCAATCCGGCCGTCGCCGAGCAGATCATCGCCAACTGGGTCGCGGGCGGGATGCGCAGCAAGTGGGTCAATGTCTGCGAGAACGATCTGACCTGGGGCTTCTGCCGATGCGAAAACTGTTGCGCGCTGGATGTGCCCCACGAGGGCGAGGAGTTCGTCGCCCACCTCACCGACCGCTACGTCCACTTGACCAACACCGTAGCACGCATGGCTCGCGAACATGACCCCGAGGCTGGGGCGGTCATGTACGTCTACGAGGCCACCGAGCAACCGCCACGACGAGAGCGCCTGGAGCCGAACGTTGCGATCGGCATGGTGCCCACGACAGTGGACCTCGAGGAGCTCCGAGACTACTACGCGGCCTGGCATGACGCCGGCGCGACCATGATCTTCACCCGCCCGAATCTGCCGCACTACTACCAGACCCTGGCCATCCCGCTGGGCATGGAGAAGCGGATGTTCGACGTGCTGGCACTGGCGGTCGAGTACGGGGCCATCGCCGCCGACTACGACTCGCTCCGGGGCCTGTGGCCCGTGCATGGCATGGCTGACTACGTGGTGTCCCGGGCCATGTCCGATCCGGACAAGCCCTTCGAATACTGGGAGGACCACTACTGCGCTGCCTTCGGCCCGGCCGCCGAGGACGTCAAAAGCTACTACCGCTTCTGGCGCGAGGAGATATGGCAGGACCGCCTGCTGCCGGACCTGGGGGACCTCATCACCCGCGGCAAGGTCTACAACTTCGCGCGAGGGCTGGCGTGGACGCTCGGCGACTACTACCAGGCCGAGGACTTCGACCGCGCCGCCGCCATCCTGCAGGAGGCCGCGGCCCGCGACCTCGGGCCGGCGCAGCGCCGCCAGCTCGACCTCCTCATTCTGTCCAACGAGCACTCGCGTCAGACCTTCGCCGCCATTACCGCCCGCGGCTTCGAACGCTTCACCGACTCGAAGGCGCTGCTCGACTTCCGCAAGGCGCATCGCGACGACCTGCAGTTCAGTTGGCTCGGCCTGTTCTGGGCCGAGAACTACTTCGGCGACCTCGCCGGGCTCAAAATCGCCGAGGCCCTCAAAGCCTACCCGCTGCCGTGGGGACAGACCGCGCTCGCCTGGAAGTTCAAGCTCGACCCCGACGAGGTGGGACTGAACGAGGGATGGCAGGACATCGCCCCGGACCAGATGGACGACTGGGAACTGATGCGCACGGACTTCCTCTGGGAGAATCCGTATGACAACGAGGCCTACCCGTCCGATGAGTTGCGCGCGCAGCTCAAGGACTACGACGGCATCGGCTGGTACGCCACCGAGCAGTCAATGCCCGCCGACTTCGAGGGTCGGGACATATACCTGTACTTCGGAGCGGTGGACGAGTCCTGCTGGGTGTACGTGAACGGCCAATTGGCCGGCGAGCACCTGTTTGAGAAGCCCGACGACTGGACCACGCCGTTCGAGATCCGCATCGACCCCTACCTCGACCCGGAGGTAAACAAGCAGCGCATCCGCGTCCGAGTCGAAGATCGCAGCGGCGCCGGAGGCATCTGGAAGCGGGTCTGGCTGGTGTCGCGAATGCGCTGAGTGAGAGGTGCGCGTCCGACGAGGCTCATCGCGCTACCCGGAAGACATGCTCCTTGCTCAGCGAGAATATCGGTGACACCCGGTTGTCGAGGCGGATGCTGTTGTCCTCAAAAGCGCCGCTATCCGCCTCGCGCAGGATCACGGACCAGACATCGCCGGCGTCGTCGCCAGCCGTCACCACGATGGTCTCGCGTGCGGCTTCAGTGGTCTGCCCGGTGGCGACCGTCTCGCCCTGCGGATTGAGCACGTCCACCCGCACCATTTCCCCCCCGCCCTGCCCCGCGATGGAGATGTTGAACTCAGCCAGACCGTCCGGCACGTAGAAGTGCAGCGGCACCCGCCGGGCACGGTCGGCGTCGCTCGAGAAGATGAAGCGCGCGTAGCTGGCCGCAGAGATTCCGAGCGGAGCGTTCGTGGACACAACCCAGTAGGCGGACCCGCCGGCGGTGAGCGGAATGATGAACACGCCGTCGGCCTCAGGCGTGAAGGCGATGCTGCCCTGCGTTCCCGGAGCCACCTCCCCGGTGCCGATGGACTCAAGCTGGCCGTCGCGGACCTCCCAGCGCAGCGCGATGGGTTGCGGGCCCAGCGACTGGTGGCCCATCACGATATCGACGGGCTCGCCGGCCTTGGCGGCCACGATCAGTACGTTGTCAAAGCGCAGCAGGATGCGGTCGAACTCCTCCCGCTCCCCGGTCACCTCAGGCAGAATCAGTTCCGCCTGGTCATCCCCCAGCGCGCCGAGCAGTTGCGCCACCCAGCTTTCGGCAGTCTCACGCGGCTCCTGGTAGGGCTCGAAGCGGCCCTCATCCATGGCCTCGTTCGCCCACTTGAACCAGCGCATATACTCCGCGTGTGAAGTCTCGGTGTAGATCGGCCCCTCGTAGAACACCCAGTAGCCAGCGCCGACTTCGGACATCATCAGCGCGTTCTTGCCGGAGAATTCCGGGTCGGCGCCTCGGACGGCGGGGTCGATCCCGCCCGTGTAGAGGAAGTCGACGCCCAGATCGGTCGGGACGGCCATCTCCCGCATGACTATCTGGCGATTGGCCTCCAGGGCATCGGCCTGCGGCAGATAGGCGCCGGGCCGGCCGTAGGTGTGCGGGGTCGCGATGACCACGGGCGCCGCTTCAGTCCCCCACTCGCGGTAGCCCGCCTCCTGCATGAAGAGCGATCCGACAGAGGGATACATGAAGAACTGGAAGCTGGGGTTGAGAGCGTCGACGGCCTCGCGCAGGTCTTTGCAGCGCTCACGCCACGAAGCGATCTGGAACGTGCGGAAATCATCGTGCAGACCGTTCTCTTCAAGCCACGGAGCGCGCTCGGCCAGCGCCAGCTCCGGAAGCTCAAGGCCCTTGTCTTCGGCGAACATCGCCATGATGACATCATCGTACATCAGGCCATACAGCATCCAGCCGCCGCTTGGTCCGGGCGCATAGTTCTCGTAATCGAGGAAGACGCCGATGAGGTCCGGCATGTCCACGCTGAGCTGCGCATACTGCAGAACCAGGTTGGTGGTCCATTGCCAGAACTCTTCGGAGTTGACGCTCCACATGGCCTGTTCCGCACCGTTGCTCCACACCACACGCTTGCCGTCCGCCTCCGGGCCCTCCGGCGCGACCAGCGTCCCGCGCATCCACGGGACATGGTAGATGCCATGCTGCCCGCACCAGAGAGTCATCTGGCTGACCTTCTCCATGTCCTCCCCGCCGATGCGCGGCGAGAAGACGTTGAAGCCCGCCTCCGCTGTCTCCTTGACCGCCTGCTCACCCCAGCCGAGTCCGCCCTCGCCCCCGGCGCCAATTACCTTGTCCACGAGAATCTTCAGCTTCACCGCGCGACCAAGGTCATCGCGGGCCACGGCGTCTTGAGCCATAGCTCCGACAGACAGGCTCAGCAGTCCCAGTGCGAGAAGCGTCGTCGCCAGTTGCTTATGCATCATTGTCAATCCCCTTTGCGGCGGATAGTGGCGGGCGCTCACTCGCCGTATTTGTCTCGCAGCTCCTTGGCCTGCCGCGCGAAATCAACGCCCACCTGCTCGCACCACGTGCCCAGCAGGCGCCGGTACACCGGCCCGACGTTGCCGTTGCCCACCGGACGTCCCTCGAAGCGCACCACTGGAAGCATGTTGTAAGAACTCGCCGTCACGAACGCCTCATCAGCCATGAGCAGATCGTACGGCTGCAGCTTGGTCTCGTGCATCGGCAGCCCCAGGTCCGCGGCCATCTCCATCACGTACGATCGGCTGACGCCACGCAGTATGTCGTGGGCTTCGGGAGTGTACAGTGCGCCGTCCTTCACCATGAACATGTTGTAGCTGGTGCCCTCAGCCAGGTTGCCGTGCTCATCAAGCAATATGGGCCACGCGCCCTCCTCGACCCGTGCCGCCTGCAGGTTGGCCCGCTGGTAGTGCTGCCGCGAGCGCGTCTTGGCTTTGGCGTCGAGGTAGCGGCTGGGTATGGCTGGCTGCGAGGGAACGACCAGGTGCACGCCCCTGTCATACAGATCGGCCACGCAGGTGAGGTGACCGATGATCGGCAGGATGCTGATGATGACCGTCGGGCGTACTGGCTCAGGCTGCAGGTGGTGGAAGACCTTGACCGCGCCGCGGGAGATGTCATGCCTGATCCAGAAGTCGAGACCGTCCTCGAACAGGTGCAGGTTTGCGTCGATGGTGTCCAGCGTAGCCTGCTGCATCTCCTGTGGCGTGAGGCCACAGTTGATGTCCAGGAGCTTCAGAGACGCGGACAGGCGTTCCAGGTGCGCGTCGAGCCGGAAGGGCTTGTGGTTGAAGGATCGTGACATCTCGAACACCATGTCGCCGAGCATGACACCGTGGTCGAATATGCTGACACGGGCCTCCGAGAGCGGGACGAGTTCCCCGCTGTAGTAGACTTTGAGTTGCGAGAGATCCATTATTCTGCCTCCGGGAGCGGCACAACGCATGACGCTGAGCCGCCTGCTGCATATGCTCCGCGCCGCCAGACTGGCAGGCGGATCGACAGGGGAAACGTGAAGACACGTCTCGTCGTGTCTTCACCAGCGCAGGGCAAATACCTCCACCTGCCGCGCGGCGAACGCCCTCCGGGTTCAGACCAGCCCGGCAGAGGTCAGGCGGGTATGGCAACGAATTGGTGAGGCAAGCCGAGCGGAAAGCGAAGCTCTCTCGTCCGACCCAAGGAGTGGCCCTCATGTTCCGGAACATCAGCAAGCCCGCTTGCTCTGCATTTCTCATGCTCGTCGTCAGTATGACATGGACGTCGGCCGCGGACACGCTGTCAACATCGGCCGATCTCTACCCCACTCCTGCCACCGCCTGGACTTTGTCCGCCAAGCAGGCGGGCTTTGACCAGATCACCCCCGAGAACGCCCCGGACGGTCTGCTCGCGTCCCCTCTGCGCATGGTGATCACTGACGGGAAGACGGGCCGCGACCTGTCAGGCACGACGCGGCGAACCGATTTCACTGCGCGGCGCACCGCGCGATTCGCACAGGCGCTTGATCTGCCCGACGTGCGCGCCACCCACTCACTGGCCGCGGGCGACATGCTGACCTGGCGGGTGGAGATCGCGAACGACGGGCGCGAGGAAGTGTGGCTGGAGATTGCGCTGGTTGCGCCACTGGCCCTCGGCGACCCTCTCAGCTACTGGGACGGTGCGGACCTGCACGAGTCTCTCGAAGGAGATGCGGGCCGCGATGAGATCGACCTGACCTTCCCGGCCAGCGCGGTCTTCGATGCAGACACGGGTTTGACGGTGGGCGTGCGCCCCGACTCACTGATCTCTCACCTGGCGAGCCATGTCGACGATGACCGGACACTCACCTACGGCACACGCTTCGTCATACCGCCCGGTGAGTCGGCGGCGGTCGAGTTCGTCCTTTTCACTTTCGTCCCCACCTTTGGCCACGTGGATGCTATCTACGGGTACCAGCAACGCTTCCCCGAGGCCTTCGACATCTCCGACGACGTCGACCCGCGCATCACCCGTTCCGGGACCGACACTCTGGGCTACGGGCGCGCGGCTCAGAATGTGTCTGAAGAGAGTGAAGTGACAGAGCGCGTGACGAGGGTCCGCGCGGGCTACGGGAGTTGGGACTGGGCCTACGCGCCCTTCCGCCGCTGTGGCGATTGGCTGGGGCGCAGTGAGGTGTGGGATTGGGAGATGGATGAGACCGAGCGCGCGCGGGTGGAGAGCCGCGCTGCCAAGTTCTGGTGCGACCTCAAAGACCCGGAGCGCTTCCGCGCCGACCGGGCCGCTGGCTGGAGCAACATCGACATGCGCTTCAACACCGCGTTGGTCTTCTACCTGATAAGCTGGATGGAAGAGCATCTGCTTGAGCAACTCGACGGTGAGGACTTCATGTACCCCTACGGGGAGTCGGGCTCGCGCCTCAACTGGGTGACGGGCACCTCCTTCGAGCGGCACGTCTTCCCCTGGGGCACTGTTTACGAGGACACTATCCGCCGCGACATCCCCGAGGTGATCGCCGAGCTCGACCTCCACGGCTTCGGCCTCGACATCGCCAGCGACCGAGGGCGCTTCCGCGGGGAACTGTCCCGATATATCCCCGGCTGGGCGTGGGATGAGGAGGGACGCTTCATCCACGCGGGCGTGGGGCAGCGTCTGCTGCTCGATTACGTGCGCGGCCTCCGCCAGGATGGTTTCCGCATGGGTGTGGTGACCAACGGTGGCAATCCATTCATGGTGGCGACGGCCTCGGATTCGCTGCTCAATGAGGCCAAAGACCAGCCCAACCTGCGCTACGACACGTTCAAGCAGACGCGCTGGTTCTTTGGCAGCAAGCGTATCCACCTGCATTCCGGCGGCGGCTTCGATAACCCGGCACTGAATGTCGACTGGCAGAACTTCACGCCCGACCAGGTGCGTCTGTTCTACCAGGACCACCTGAACGAGTGGCTGCTGGGCTGCTGGCAGGGCGGCTACGTCCCCGCGACCATGTATGTCTATGGCCGGGAGAGCGTGACGCGCGCGATGCCCGCGCTCATCGATGTGCAGGGGCGCGGGTATCGCTCCGTGCCTGCGTGCCAGGGCGATGCGCGCCTGGAACGCGCTCGATACGGCCAGGGCCTGCAGTCGGTGCTGGCGATCTCCAACCCGACCACCGAGACGGTGAGCAGTGACGAGCATATACTCTCGCCCTACCTGTGCGAGGGCGCGGCGCTGCCGGTAGCCTATGACGGTGAGGCGCTGGAATTCGACCTCGATGACGCGAGCACCCGGCTGCCAATCGACCTCTGGCGTAAGCAGACGCGTCTGGTCTGCACGCCGATCGCACTGCGAGCCGCTGATGGTGCGCCGCTGGCCCTCTCGGGCAGCTCCTCGGGTCGCGTTAGCGCCGACCGTATCACCTGGACCCTCGCTCTGGTTGCGCCCGACGCTCGCACAGTGCGCCTGCAGGTCGAGGCCCCGCCGGACTTTGCGCTCGATCAGGTGCGGCTCAACGGCGCGCGCGTGGACCTCGCCGCACCACTGTCCCTCCGGGCAGGGGAGAACCAACTGGTGGTCCGCTGCACCTCGCTGGTCTTCCGCAGTCCCGAGCGCGCGCTGGTAGACTTCCCGTATGCTGGCAGCGTCCTCGCTCCCACCGATCCTGCCAACGAGCGCGAAGCTGCAGCGGCGCAGATGCTGCGAGATTTCTTCGCCTTCCACGAACAGACCACGCTGCCCGACGGGTTCGCCGACGTGCAGCCTGCTATCGTCATCAGCACCGAAGGCGAGCGCGGCATCTCTGTCGACGACGGTACGCTGCGCATCCGTGGCGCGACGCCCTTCGATACCCAGCAATTGACTGCCCGGCTCATTCGCCTCTTGATGGACCGCAAGTACGAATTCGTCCACCCCTTCGCGGAGACCGTACCCCTGCAGCCCACCCGCGACATGCTGGCCACTATCGGTGTGAACAAGTCGAGCTACTTCCCCCAGATCGAGGTGGCCGGTCGTGAGGTACCCGGGCGCTTGGTGGGCACGCAGTTGCCTGGGGTGGAAGTGGTGCGGGCGAGGGAGGCGCGACCGGAATACGAATCGCCGATGAGCGCAGGCTTCTATGCCGACGAGAACGTCTGCGCATGGGCGGTGAAGGCCCCGATGCTTGTCGACTACGCATCGGTGTCCGTCTACGTCAACGCTGACTCCGCCGGAACCGGGCGCGCAAGCGTCGCCGACGGTACCGACTGGCGGCTGTCTGCCCGGCGAGGGGAGGAGGGTCTGCGTCTCACTCGCTACCGAGACATCCCCGCAGGCGCTGACAATCAGACCATCACAGCCAACTCCAAGTCCCGTCAGGTGGCGCAGTACCAAGGTGGCGCGGTGCGCTCGGGGGATGTCATTTACATCCTGATCGACCCCGAGTTGCTCGCAGCAATGGCGCCTTCGGCAGACCATCGCTTCTACGTGCTCGCCAACGGGCCCGACGAGACCATGGCGCGCGGCACCTGGTCGGTCGACCCCGACCCAGGGACCGTGGTCACACCCATTCTGGACATGACTCCGCCACCCACCCCCGGCGCTGCTCCCGGCCCCCGGCCGGTGCTTGAGATCCCCACTCTGCAGGGCGACCTGACACTCGATGGCCACCTGGACGAGGACCTCTGGCAGCAGGCTGGGGTCTTTGAGAGCCTCATCCCACTGCGCGGCGCGCGGCTACGGGAGTCGACGCAAGCCTTCGCATTCTTCACCGAGGACGCCCTGGTGCTGGGCTTCCGCTGTTGGGACGCGCAGATGCAGTACGTGCACTCGGGCCGCTATGCGCGCGACGCGGACCGCATCTGGATGAACGCTGACCACGTGGAGATCTTTCTCGCACCCGGTGTCGAACCGGAGGCCACGCAGTACCCGTTCTATCAGCTCATGGTGTCGCCAAGTGGCTCGCAATGGGATGGCTACGGGCTCGACGTGGGGTGGGACGGTGAGTGGGAAGCCGCAGCAACAACGGGCGAGAACTCCTGGTCAGCCGAGGTGCGCATCCCGCTGTCGGAACTCGAGGGCGCCGACTCGGCGACCACCTGGCGCGCCAACGTCGCGCGCTACCGGTCCGTGGTGCGGGAGTGGGGTACCTGGGCTCCGCTTGAGCACGGGCTTCAGAAGCCGCTGGGCTTCGGCGTGATCCGGCGCCCATAGCCCTGTGCTCTGAGCCCGAGCAGACGCGCGATGTTCAGCCCGAGGACTTTGCGCTTGTCCTCAAACGCGATGCGTGCCCAGCCCACCCAGCCAAGCTGCGAAGCGGGGTCGATCAGCAACCCGTCAGAGCCGAAGACCACGCGGTCGGCTCCCGCCTCGCGCACCAGATACTCGATGATGCCGTGAGCCGTCTCGGGGTAGGCCACGTCGGCATAGATGTTCGGATGCCGGCGCATGACCGGCACCAGCGCCTGGGCAAACTCCCACGATCCCCCCACATGAGCCGACAGGAAGTGGGCGCCCGGGTATATGGGCGCCAGCCGGTCGAGGTCATCGGGCGTCACGTACACCACTCCAGCATCGGTCGGTGGCGCCGGTCCAGAATGGGCACAGCGTGCCGGGGCGGGTAAGGCTTGTAGCCGCTCATCGCGCCGCTGCGAAATACGCGCTCGACCTCACGCTGCATGATCTCGGGGTAACGGGGGTTGATGCACGCGTACCCGAGAAGCCGGTCGGGGTGGCGCGCAATCGCGCGTAGCGTCACATCGTTACTCGCCGGGTCGCCCATCATCAACCCGCCCCACGAGCTGACAATCGAGCGGTCAACGCCCAGCCGGTCCATGGTGCGCACCAGATTGTCTGCGTCCGTGTGAGGCAGGCACCACTCGGCGGTGCCCATCGACCCCTCGTGCCCGATGTGACCGTGGGCGTCGAACACGAACTCGTCCGTCAGCGGCCGCCCCGCCCGCAGGCAAGTGACGATCGGATCGTCACCCTCGCGCGGTGCGGGAGGCGCAAGCTCGGCCAGCGGCGGGAGCTGCTCACCCCCCGATCCTCAAACGCGAGGTCCTCGTACCGCGGCATCATCACCGCTGCGCCAGGGCTCCAGTCCGGCAGGCCCGTGCCGAAGATCAGCCGGTCGGCACCGAACTGCTCGGCGATCCGCTCGAACGCGCGGTGCCCGAAGAACGCGTGGGTCTCGATGTGCAGATTCGGGCTACGTGCCAGCGCGGGCAACAGCTCCCGGTCGCAGTCCCAATCAACGCCGCACAACACCAGTTGCAGCGACGAATGGCGCCCGCACAGGTCCGCCGCGTCACCGATGCTCAGTTCCGACACATCCGCGAACAGCGGAATGCGCCGATCCTGCAGAGCGGCGAGAAGCGGGCCGGACACGTCGTCGGTCAGGGGGAAGCCGTGTGTGCGCGGGTAGATGCGAGCCGCGCGCACTCCGCGCTCGAGCATCTCGGGGACCAGTTCCTCGGCATGCGCCATGCGACCATCGCCGTGAGGCACCACGACCCACTGAGGCACGAGCGCGGGACGGTCGGCGATCTCGTCCAGCAACAGGCGGTTGCCGCGGTCGGGGTCGTGCCGAGCGGCCCAGACGTGGTGCACCAGCGCCGCGCTGATACCGAAATACTCGTACTCAGCGAGGAACTCGTCGGGGCGCGAGATGGCCTCCGGGCGGCTGTACACGCGCCGACCGATCATCGCGCAACCGTCGAAGAGAGCGGGTTGCGGCATCAGTAGCGCCCGCACCGTCGGGCCGTCTGGATCATCGTGTGCACGACCTCTGGCCGGGTCTGCCGGGGGATGCCCTCACCCGTATTGAAGATGTAGCCGCCGCCGGGTTTGCCCGCCTCCACAACGCGCCGCGTCTCCTCCTCGACCTCAGCCACGTCGTCGCAGTTCATCAGCTTGATGGGATCGGCGTTGCCCGACAGGCAGACGCGATCTCCGATGGCCGCCTTCATCTGGCCAAGGTCCACTCCCTCGCCCACGTTGATGATCTCGAAGCGCTCGGCGGCAAGCTCCAGGTGCGCCGGGGAGTGCTCGCCCGCATGGTAGATCACCACGCCCCCGTGCGCGCGCAGGGCGTCGCTCACCCTCGCGGCTGGCTCCAGCGCGAAGTCAGCGAAGTGCCGGGGCGAGAGGAAGCCTGAGGAGGCCACGCAATCGCCCAGCCAGATGGCGTCAGCCCCCGCGTCAAGCTGGGCGATCCCCCACGTCGTCATCAGTTCGACGAAGAACTCCGCCGTGTCGCGCAGCAGCGCCGGATCGTCCAGCACCATGATCAGGCCCTCGCGGATGCCATACAGCAGAGCCACCGAACTGAAGGGCCCTGCCACGCGCCCGTCCAGGTGGACGGGCATGCGGCCGTCACTGCTGGCGTCAGGGATCTTCAGCCCACGCAGCGTGTCCGGATCGGCCGGTAGCGTGCCGACGGCGGCGGGCGGCATGCGTTCGCCCACGGTCGTGGCCACGCCCAGGGGCTCGAACTCGATGTAGTCGTCCGGATGCAGCAGGATCCAGTCATAGTCGAAGCGCTCAACCGCCTGCACCTGGCACTTGACCATGTCCTGCGCGCTGAGGATGTAACGCGCGTAGTCGATGTCATACATCTCGACATCGAACTCCTCGCCCAGCGCGAAGACCGGCACGCGCGAAGGTGTGCCCAGCCGCGCGCACGTCCTCAGGTCATCAACCACGCCACGGTAGGCCATGTCGCATCACCTCAACTTCGCCGATTACCATGCCAGCGCTCGGCATGGGGCGATCACCCTTCACTCATCCGCAGGCGCGATGGGCAGACGCGTCCAGGTCTTCCCGTCCTCGCGCACCGTGCCCGTGCCCACGCTCACGCGCTCGCCATTGAGGAAGAACCGCAGCGGCGTGCGCATCCCCGTCACCAGCAGGCTGCGGGCAGACTGCTCACGCGCCTCGCGCACGTCGAAGTTCGGTCGCAGGAAGCGCCCGAGCGCCGATTCCCATTCGGCCGGGCCGGCGTGCAGACCCATGCCCGCGTCCTCCTGGAGCTTCTCGACCCCGAGGTCGCCCCCGGGCGGCGGCAGGTGGTAGTCCACCCGCACCCAGTTCTCGTTTGGCCGCACCGTGATGCGCCCACAGCCAAAGGCCCCGTCGGCGCGGATAATCGCGCCCTCGGGCGTGGTCAGTTCGAGCGGAACCGGATCGATGAAGGGATTGACCGCCTCCCATGTGCCGCTGATGGGCTCGACCTTCAGCATGGCCGGCTGACCGGGCAATGTGCGCAGCGTCGCCCCGGCCTTCTCCGCCAGGCCCGTACGGCTGAGCTGGCCCAGCGGGGAGTCCAGCAGCATGTCGTCAGGCAGCCACGGCCACTCGCCGTTCACTCGCGCGTAGGGGACGGCCCGAGACGGCGCCCACGGACGGCTGTATCGCTCACGCTCGATTGAGGTGTCGAAGCCCATCTCCAGCAGATCGTCACCCGTGGTCCACGACACGTCCAGCACGCGATCCTCCGCTCGCCAGTCGGCCTGCACTTGCATCTGCTGCAGGTGTGCGCGGAAATCGGCGAAGTCCTCGTAGTCCTCGGCGTCGGCCAACTCCACGAGCCAGCCTGCGGTTGCGTTCATCAACTGCGACCATGCGCCATCGGCGGGCAAAGCCTGGTCCGTCTTGAGCACGTAGGAGTCGAGATTCAGCCGTGGGTATTCGTAGCTGATGACGACCTCGCTCTCGCGCCCCAGGTCAGTGGCGGGCAGCGGGATCAGGCCCACATATGTGGCGCCCTCGTCGAGGGCGATGCGGTCGAGATGCTTCGCGCTGAACGGGAAGCCCTCGACGGGCGTATCGTTGACGAAGATCCGCCGCTGGTCCTCGGGCCCGTAAGCGAAGACGGACACGCGACTGAACAGGCTCTCGATGCCGTCTGCGCAGAACTCGCCCCACATGTGCGGCTCCGGCGGACGCATGACATAGATCATCTTGTTCTCGTGCTGGAGCATGGCCGCCAGCGGCGCGGCCTTGACCTTCTCCTTCGGCTCGTGCTCATAGGGGTTGACCGGTGCGTCATTCATGTAGGCCCACACGAACATCACGCCGAGGTCATCCAGCGTAGTGGCCGTCTCGGGCGATCGGTTCCAGACCGCCTGGTTGGGCCACTCCTCACCGGGGTCGATCTGGATCGAGCCCAGCGCGTAGTGCTGGCCCATATAGGTCGTGTAGTGGATAGGCTCCGGAGCCAGGCCACGCACGTAGCTGGCCCCCACCGAGAGGAAGGGAAGCGGCTTGAGGTCGATCGCGTTAGCCTCCCACTCTTCGCCCCACGGGGCAAGGTGGGCCACCCGCCCCGGCGAGGCCGAATCGAAGCCGAAGGCGCGCAGGTCATGGACTGTCTCGCGGCCCATGTCGATGAACGCGCCCTCGCGCGAGAGCGTGTGCAGCACCGCCCGCGGGATGTCCTGATCCAGGAGCAAGGTCTCGATCCGGTAGCGCCGCGACACTGGCGAGACGTGCCGCCGCAGGCCCGGGTGGTAGGTCGAGTTCAGCTCCCAGATCATCTTCTCGAGCGCAAGCTCCGCCTTCAGGCGCACCAGCGGGTCGGTGCTGTGAGTCGCGGCGGTCTTGAGCGTCGATAGCGAGATGCCCTGATAGAAAGAATCGCCGCGCTCCTGGATGACCCCACCCAGGAACATCATCTGGCGGTTCATCAGCGACAGGTTGCGCTGGGCCATGGTCATCAGGTCGCGGTCGTCGAGCATCTCGCCGGCCAGCAGCGCCTCGGAGCGGAACTGGCACTGGTGGTTGAGAGTCGCCATGCTGCCATGGTAGCCGACGCGGGTGCGTATCTCGTCTTCAGCAAAGGGCCGCGTCCATCGGCACTTCGTGTTCATGTACAGATGGTATCGCGCCGCCTCCGGCAGCATATGCCCGCAGTCCAGCAGCGTGATGATCGGGTCGACGTGTGAGTGTCCCATGAAGTAGCCGGGCCCCACTGACAGCAGGCCGTCCACTGCCGCGGCGTACCACTCCGGGTCCATCGCCTCCGCGCCCATCATGCGCACATACAGCGGCTGGCCCTTCTCATCCCAGCGCGTCTTGATGCTCGCGACCTCGCGCACTCGCTCCTGCATCCATTCGGGCAGGTCATCGTGCCGAGACTGATATTCCGCGATCAGAGCAGGCAGGTCCTCGGGAACGTGCGTGGTCGGCTCGCCATCGGGGCCCTCCGCCCGCAGGCGGGTTGCGAGCAAGCCGACGTCGGCGGGCGCTGGCAGAGCGCCAATCTGCTGATCGGCTTTTGGTCGCACGGTGACGATCAACTCGGGCTGCTCGATCCAGATGCGTGCGATACCGAGGCCACCGGCGTGCCCGCCGAACTCGGGGTTGAAGCTCTCCGCCTTCGCGACCAGGAAGCCACAGTCCTCGAGTTGCTTCAGCCGCGTCGGCAGGTCCGCGCCAAAGTCGCCAGACATGAGCGTCGCGGTCACGTCCACTTCGCCCACGGGCTTGCGCTCACATACCAGCGCGTCGCCCAGCGGCTCCGCAAAGCGGTCGTGACCAGCGTCGAAGGCGCCGCCCTCCCGCCAGTAGCCCAAGCCGTTGAGCCATGCGTTCCATGTCGGACCGATCTCGGGGTCATCGGTCCACGGCTGCCGCAGCAGCCAGGTCCGCGCGTGCCATTCCGGCGGGTCCTCTTCAGCGATGGGCCAGGTCCGCACCGAGTAGTCCTTGACGCGCAGGAACTCCTGGCCCGTCCATGACATCACCAGCTTCGCGGACACAATCTCGTTGCCGGCTGCAAGCTGCTCGTGCAGCGATGCCGCACAGCCGGGGAAGCGGATGAGCAAGAAGCGGTGCACAGCGTCGAAGAACAGCGGCCGCTCGCGGTCGGCATCGCTCAGCCACTGCTCCTGAGTCTGATCCCAGTAACGGGCGCTGATCAACGCGGTCATGGGGGCGTCGAAGCGCAACTCGACGGCCGCATCGTCACCCGGTGATGGCGTGGCCGCGATCGCGAACAGGATGAAGGACGCGGCGATGGCGCACACGCGCGAACCGATCTGAGCAGGCATGATCCACCTCGGAAGCGGAGGGCTGGCCGACCGCAGTGGGCCTTCGCCACAGGCCAGCCGTCACCTGCACCTCGCCCCGCAGCATGTTCCCGGCAGGAAAGCCGCCTCACAGGCGGAACAGTCTCAGTGCGCGCGATCCCGAGCGCCAGCCCTGCACAGGAGCGCCAGCCATGATCAGCCCCCGCGAAAATCTGCTGCGGGTCCTCCGCCACGAGCAACCGGAGTGGCTACCGGTCACCGGCCACTGCGACCCCTACAACCAGCCGAACCGCGCGGGGATGGACCCGGACCTGGCGACGACGCTGGGCGAGGTGCGGTGGGGTGGCACGGCGACGGTCGAGTTCTCGCGCGCGCTTGGCCTCGACATCATGGACTGGTTCGGCATGCCGGCGGTGCGCATCTCGCGGCGGGAGGTGACCGTCGAGCGGACAGTGGCCGGTGATGAGACGACCGTCGTCTGGCACACTCCCGCCGGCGACCTGCGCGAAGTGATACGCGTCTGCCGCGACAGCACCGGCGCGGTCTCCAGCAACCGGACCGAGCACATGGTCAGGGGGCCGCAGGACCTCGATGCCCTGGCCACCATCCATGAGGACGAAGTCATCGAGGCCGATCCTGAGGGCGTGGCGCGCACCCACGAGCGGCACCAACTGATCGGCGATGAGGGCCTGCTGCTGGGCACCATGTTCGGCACGCCCCTCGGCATGATGTTCCGCGTCTATTCGGGCGTCGCGCCGCTCGCCTACCTGTGGGCCGACGCACCGGACGCTCTGCGCGATTGTTTCGCGGTCATGGAGGCCAACTACCGGCGGCGCCTGGACATCGGCGTGCAATCGGACATCGACGTCGTTGTCAGCGTTGACGACACCTCGACCACTGCGATCTCGCCGGCGATGTTCGAGGCCTGCAATATAGATCTCACCGACGCCCGTGCCGACGCCGCCCACGCTGCTGGCAAGTTCTACTTCCACCACTCATGCGGACTCATTCGCGACTTGCTGCCCCTCTATCGGCAGACGCGGATGGACGCCGTGCACGCCTTCACGGTCCCCCCCTGCGGCGACGTGACCATCGCCGAAGGCCGTGCGGCCCTCGGGGATCGGATCACCCTCATCGCGGGTCTTGATCTGCTGTCCGGCCCGCTGGAAGACCGGGAGGCAGTCCGGACTGACATCCACCGCATGGTCCGCGAGTCCGGTATGGGGGATCACGTCATACTGTCCGTCGCCGCCTACCCCAACCGAACCATGGAGCAGACGAAGTTCGTCGTGGACTGCTGCCGAGAGATGGGCGGGCAGCGACGCCCATCCACTGACGCATAGGAGACTTCCATGAGCTTGTCACTTCAAGTCGGCGTCGCGGAGACCACCATCAACCCTCGTCTGGGCATGCAGATCGATGGCAACATCGGCGCCTACCGCCCGGCGCAGTTCATCCTCAGCGATCTCCACGCACGGGCCATCGTCTTCGCGCAGGGCGAGAAGCGCTTCCTGCTGTTCTCGATGGAGTTGCTGGCGGTCACCCAGGAGTGGACTGAGGCCATTCGCGCGTGCGCGTCGGACTTCGGCTTCGACCCGGACGCCGTGGCGGTGCACGCGGTGCAGGACCACTCTGCGCCCTCGCTCGGGCAGATCATGCTTGAGGATCGCCTCGAAGCGACGCGGAAGTACCCCTGGATCCGCGGCTCAGACCCGGCGTACGGACCGCTGGTGATGGAGAAGATCAGGCCGCTCATCCAGCAGGCGCTGGACAATCTGCAGCCCGTGCGACTGCTCTTCGGCAGCGCGCTGGAGGCCCGCGTCTCGTTCAATCGACGGGTCGCCTATCGCGATGGCACCTCGGAGATGGGGATCAAGCGCCCCGGGGCTCTGTACCGCGAGGGCCCCAGCGACCCGGAGGTGGGGATGGCACTCTTCACAACACAGTCTCTGCAGACGACTGCCGTCCTGCTCCATCACACCTGCCACCCCGTCCATTGGAACCCACACCACGGCATCCACAGTGATTGGCCGGGAGCGTGGGCCGAGCAAGTGCAGCGCGACCTGCTGCCCGGCGCGCTGCCCCTGGTCCTCAACGGGTGCTGCGGGAACGTGCACCACGGGGACCCGCTCGACCCCGGACGCGAGGATACACCGCAGAGCATGGCGCGGTTGCTCACCGAGGCGACGCGCACAGCTTTGTGCGACCAGTACTTCTCCGATGACAGCCCGGTGCTCGACTACAGGACCGTGCGCTTCGGCATCCCATACCGGCCGTTCCCCGCGGAGCTCTTCGCGGACGCCGGGCGGCTGATCGCGGAGCATCCCGAGCCTCAATGGACCGACGAGACCAAGACCCGTTTCGAGTGGGACTGGCACTTCGCCGCTTCGCTGCTCGACCTCGAACACAAGCTGGCCACCGAGTCAGAGTTCGAGTATGAGATCCAGGCGCTCCGACTGGGTGACCTGGCGATCCTGGTACTGCCTGGGGAGCCCTTCGTCGAGGCGCAGTTGGAGATCAAACAGGCCAGCCCCGCCCAACGCACCTTCGTGGCGCACATGTCCAATCGCTATGTCGGCTACATCCCCACCCCCGAAGCCATCCGGCGCGGCGGCTACGAAACGCGCCCGTGCCAAAGCTCCAAGCTGGCGCCCGAAGCCCTCCAGATGATCACCGAGCGGTCGGTGGCGCTCCTGGAGGAGCTCTACGCTTAGTCCCTGCAATCCCGACACGGAAGGGCATCGGCATGAGCCCGGGCACGCAGTTCCGCGCGTTAGTGTTGACGGCAGCAATGGCGCTGGTGAGCCTCGCGGGCGCTGCACCCGATCTTGGCGACTTGATGCGGTCGGATCAATGGCAGAGCCACTACGCCGGCGATATGTCGGTCACGCCGGTTGAGGAGGCGCTGGGTGACAACCCCGGCATCGAGATCGCTCTCACTGCTTCGCCCGAGAACGTAAACTACGGTGCCATCAGCATCGCCTTCCCCGCGCCGGCGAACATGAGTGGCCTGAGCACGATATCATTCATGGCCCGGGCCGATCAGGCGGCCCGGCCCACGCTCACGCTCGAGTGTGAGGGTGGATCGCTGCGCCGCGACTTCGCGCGCCAGCCGCTGACGAGCGCCTTCCGCCGCATCGAGATGGCGCGCGCGGATATGGCCATCAAGGGCGACCCTGACCTGTCACGCGTCAACTCCCTGACCATCGGCTTTGGCTTGTGGGACTTCGATACCTCCAAGACCGGCTTCACCATCACCCTCGCCGGACTTCAGTATGTGGGCACCGAGACGCGCTACATCATTCCGCGCCCCAAACGTGGCGTGAGCATTGACGGTGAGTTCAAGGACTGGGGCTACGAGGACACGCTCTACAACTGGACTGCGCCCGAGTACGTGTACCTCGACACCGCCCAGCTCGTGGTACCCGATGGGCCTGAATGGTCAGGCGCCGACCGGCTCTCCGGCCGCTTCGCGATGATGATGGACCAGTCGACGCTGTATTTCCTCGCGCTGGTAGCCGACGCCACGCCCTTCGAGGGCGTCGATCCCGCCGAGCCGTGGCGCAATGATTCAGTCGAGCTGTTCCTGGCCGTGAAGCCCAACGAGCAGGACCTGCGCAGCGGCAGGCGGACTGATGCCCAGATCGTCTTCGACTGCGGCCAGCAGCATATCGCGACGGCCTCCTTCATGCAGGGGCGGCCGGTGCCCTCCCAGGTGCAGCGGCAGACCGTGCCCGCGACGTGGGTCCTGCACGACACGCAGGCCTCGGGCTACGTGGTAGAGGCGGCCATCCCGCTGGCCGACATTGGCCTCGACGGGCTGGCCCGCGGTGACGTTCTCGGCTACAGCGTCAAGCTCAACGACTCGTCAGGCCTGAGCCTGATCGCCACCCCCGAGAACCTGCGCCCCAATGCCACCATCGCCAGCTTCCGCAAAGCCTGGGTCGAGGTGGTGGTCGAGCGCGCGGCGGGTATCAGCTTCGGCCCGCCGGCCACCAACGCCCTGTGGTCAGAGCGCTTCGCCCCCGATCAGGGCCAGCGCGTCTGGGACATGGCCACCGCCCATCGCGAGCAGATCAGCGCAACCAGATCGCGCCTGTATCTCAACACAATGTGGGCGGTGCAGGGCGTCGACAGCGACGACCAGGGACCCGCCCCTGACCAGTGGCGCTACATGCCCATGCCCCTGGGCATCGGCTGGTACACACCGGTCATCAACGCGGCCGACGATGGCAGTCTGGGTCGCGAGGTGGGCTACGCCGTGCTCGGCAAGGACCGCTCCTTCTTCTGGTTCGAGCGCACCTTCGAGCCCGACGCGCAGATGCAGGAGGGGCGGCTGCTGCTTGCCTTCGAGTACGTGACCGGCGAGGCGACCGTCTACCTCAACGGCGAGCCACTCGGCCGCGTTGACAGCGCCTGGGGCTCATTCGACGTCACCGATCGCATCGTCCACGGTCAGCCCAACCGGCTGGATGTGCTGCTCTACCAACCCATCTCCCCCGGCGTCTCGGTGCGCAACGGCGTGGGCGTCACCGGCGACATCTACCTCGAGCACCACGCTCGGGCGCCGGTGATCGCTGACCTGTGGGTCCGTAGCGCCAGCGGCCTCGATGGCAGCTTCGAGGTAGTCGTGGAGACCGGCCCGGCCGCTCGCGGCGGCGAACTGGCCCTCGACATCCTGGCCGCGGACGGCAGCACCGTCGCCAGCGTGCGCGGGCCGGTCGCGGGAGAGACGACCACCCTCACCGGCGCCTGCCCGGACTTCGCGCCCTGGTCGCCCGAGGCCCCGAACCTGTTCACCGCGCGCGCCGGGCTGATGGTCGGCGATGAGCGCGTGGACGAGCGCCTGCAGCGTTTCGGCTTCCGTACCTTCGAGATCAAGGGCGCGCGCTTCAGGCTCAATGGCAAGGTGCTCAGGCTCCGAGTCGCGCACGCGACCAACGTCAGCGGCGTCATGGAGCCGGGCCGCTTCGAGGCGCTGCGACGGTCAGGCCACAACAGCATCTTCATGCACGCGGGGCACGCCGGCTACAACGAGCCGCTCTTCTCGCGCATGGACGAGGAGGGTTTCGTGGGCTTCGTCCCCACCGCCCGAGACTGGCCCGATGAGAAGACCATCGCCGAGGTCCGCCGCTACCGCTCCCACCCCTGCGTGCTGGGATATGTAAGCGATCAGTTCGGCCAGCTCGGCATCAACGGCTTCTCGCACAATCCATTCTCGGTCAGCGACAGCTACTACCCCGAGAGTGAGCGCGCGGTGAAGCTCTACGGGTTCCTGCGTGGCCGGTCCGACTTCTTCGCATCGCTTGACCCGACGCGTCCCTACTTCCCACACGCGACCGGCAACTTCGAGGGCTCATTCCGCTCGACCAACCACTACCCGACCTACGATCTGAATCTGCTGGACCAGGCGATGTACTACATGCCGTGGTCGCAGCGCGAGGCCCCCCAGTTCCCCTACCACCTCTACGAGTGCGGAGTCCACGCGCTCTTCTACGACATCACCCACCCCGAGCACACCTTTGACGTGGAGGAGGGCCGCACCGTCACGCGCCGCATCGACTACGAGTGCGCCGCCCGCTACCTCGGCCCGAGCGCCTTCGACGGCTGGATGCAGTGGGAGGCCATGTTCATGCAGGCCTCGGTTCGGGGCTTCCGCCTGAGCGGCATCGACGGCTATACCCCCTGGGTAGGCGATGACTGCTTCATGGCCCCCGCCAACACCACGCGGGCCCAGGACATCCCCGACAACCGTCGACTTTCCTGGCGCTACTTCATGCTGCCCTACGCGCAGGGCCTCGACGACAGTTGGATGCGCATGTGCTCGTGGTACTACCAGCTCCGCGCCCAGGCGCGCTGGCAATGGCCGGAGGAATACGGCCAGACGCCGATCGAGCCCCGACGCTGCGAGTTCAGCGACATCTACGACAACGAAATGCAGCCTCTGTGCGCCTTCATCGCCGGGCCGGAGCGGGAGGTCGCCAGCCGTGACCACAACTTCTACGCAGGCGAGACCATCGACAAGCAGGTGGCGATCGTCAACGATACCGAACGCGCTCTCGATGTCACCTGCACCGTCGCCCTCACCCTCGGCGATCACCGCGACGCCCGCGAACTGAAGCTGCGCGTCCCGCAGGGAGAGGTCGTGCGCGCGCCGATTGCCTTCGACGCCCCGGATGTGGCCGAGAAGACAACAGGAGCACTGACTCTCACGCTCACGTCGGCCGCCGATGGTGAACGCACCGACCAGTTCGAGGTCACCGTCTTCCCCAGGCCCACAAGGCGTGCCTGGACCGGGGCCGTGGGCGCAGTGCAGGCTCCCGGCGAGCCATCGCTGCTCGAAGCGATGGGCGTCGCTGCACGCGACGTCACGCTCGACGGTGATCTGCCGCCGGGCCTCGATCTGCTGGTCATCGAGCGCAACGCACTGACCGCCGAAGTGCAGGGCGGCGCGCTGGAGCGTTACCTCGCCGCCGGCGGGCGAGTGCTCATCCTTGAACAGACCGACCGCGGGCTGCTCGACTGGCGGCTGCGCGAGCGACGCCTGGAGGCGGTCTTCATCGCCGACCACGCCCACCCGGCGCTGGCGGGCCTCGATGACCGGGACCTCGCGTATTTCCGCGGCCCGGCGACCGTCGTCCCACGCGAGAAGCGCCCGTCGCGCTTCTACCGCCACGGGCAGTCGGTGGCCATGGAGACCCCGCATCTGACCAATGTTGGGCTGGTGGCCAGCTACGTGATGGCCCGGCCCGGCTACGGCAGCATCCACCCGCTGCTCGTGGGCGGCTACGATCTCGAAGGGAGCGCGCTGCTGGAGGCCCGCTCCGGTGCGGGCCGCGTCATGTTCTGCCAGGTCGACATCAGCGATCGCTATGGGCTCGACCCCGCGGCCACGCTCCTCGCCGACAATATTGTGCGCTACATGCTCGCGGCTCCGGCCGAGCCGCCAGCGGCGGTCGTGGCCTACCTGGGCGGCCCGCAGGGGGCTGCCTTCCTGGATCGTCTCGGCGTGGCACACGTGCCCGCGAACGACCCCGGCGCTCCCCGGCAGCTGCTCGTGCTCGGCGAGGGTCCCGGCCCCGATGCCGAGCTGCTCGCCGCCTGCCGGACCGCTGTCGTCCTGCCCATGGCCGAGTATCTGCCCCCGGGCGTGACGGCCGCGCCAGTGACGCTGCAGCAGTCTGACCACCCGCACTTCTGGAACACGTCGACATACCAGTTCGGGTTGCTCAAGTCGATGCGGCCCGCCCCGGACCGTCTGGGCGAGGACCCGCCCGATGTCTTCCGCGGGCTGGTGGACAATGACACCTACTTCTTCGAGTCGCCGCCGCTGCGCGCGTTTGCTGCCGCCGACGAGTTCGCGGTCGAGTGGTCCAGCGAGCGCAGCACAATGCTGGTGGGCCGGTCGGGGGACGCGCGCGTGGTGCTCTGCGCAGCCGACCCTGGCGCCATGGAACATGGCGAGTGCCGCCGCAAAGCGCTGCGCATCTGGTCGGTGGCGCTGGCAAACCTTGGCGTCGCGTCAAACCACAGGATGAGCTTCGAAGCGCCTGAGGCAGACATCTCGGGCGGCGAGTGGACCTTCCTTACCGACCCGGACGGCAGCGGCGCGGAGGCGGGCTACGCACGCGGTGAGTTCGGCGGGCGCACACCGCAGCCGATACTGGTCGGCCAGATATGGGAGGAGCAGGGCGTGACCGAGACCAACCCCAGCCTCGCCTCGCCCCCGGACTCAGCCTACGACGGCTTCGGCTGGTATTTCCGCCGCGCGATCGTCCCTGACGATCTGCAGGGCGGCCCCCTCTACCTGCATGCCGACGGCGTGCGCGACATCAGCACATACACGCGCACCGCCAACCGCACTGACCTGTGGGTGAACGGTGTCAAGCAGGCCGAGCCCGTGGGCGTCTACAACGCTCGACGCGGCGGACGCGCCGGACGCCTCTGGCAGGTCAGCCCGGACGACGTGCGCTTCGGTGAGGAGAACCTGATCGCGCTGCGGGTGTACAACGATGTGGGCGCGGGCGGATTGCATCGCAGGCCCGTGCGCTTCGAGGTCGAGGGCCGCAATGAGGGCATGATCTTCCCATACGAGTTCATCCGCTCGAAGTATGACCCTTACTTCTTCTGGGCGTGGTGAGTCGAACGAGGCGAGTCCGTGACGACCGCGCCTCACCGGTACCCATGCTCGGCCGACAGATCGAGATAGGTCTTTATTCCCTCGCCGGGTACGTTGAACGGGATGTGGTTGCCGACGCACATCATGTACCCGCCTGACATCTTCGCGGTCTCGACCATGCTGTCGACCATCCGGCGGATCTCGGCCGGATCGTTGCGCATCAGGACCCGGCAATCTCCCTCGCCAGCGAGGAACGGGTTGTCGTAGCGCTCGGCGAGGGCGCGGTAGTTAGTGGTCGGCTCACTCACGATCCCGCGCGCGCCACACGCCATCACATCGTCGGCGCAGGCGTCCACGCAGGCGTCGACCATGAAGATCGTCTCTATGCCCGCTGCTTTGAGGATGCCCCAATACTCTTCGTAGCGCGGGAAGACGTACCTATGCATCCACTCGGGCGAGCACAGGGGGCCGTGATTGGTGACGATGTCGTCGTGGCAGATGGCGAAGTTCACCGGCAGCCGTGCGAACGCCCGGAACACCCGCCTGTTGATCTCGGCGAACTCGTCCATGATGCGCTCGAACTCAGGTTCCAGACAGATGTCCAGGAAGTTGCCGTAGCCGAACACCAGCATGGGCCACATGAACATGGTGTTGTAGAATCCCACGCTCGCATCACTGCCCTCGGGGGCGGTGTCCCCCCACTCGGCGGGGTACTGCTTGCGGTAACGCTCGTAGATGATCTCCTCGCTGGAGAAGTCCCCGTCCACCACCACGTTCCAACCCGTGAAGTCGCCCTGCTCAAGCGGGCTGAAGCGCAGCATTTCCTCGCGAGTTTTGAAGCGCGCGTAGGCCACGTCCTGCTGCCAGTTCTCACGGAGCGCGTGACCCCACCGCCCATATCCCTTGTCTTCCTGCTGGTCCGGTCGCGGGATCGGGTCGTCCGTCGCCGGCACGGCGAGTGGGACGAACGGGTACATCTCATTCAGCCGCTGCATGCAGCTGCGCGGCTGCTCGTAGAAGTCGATTCCCGTGATGTAAGTCGCGGCGTCGGGGTTCGACCAATGCTCCCAGTGCGCGATGCGTTCGGGGCCGCGTCCCATGAACGACAGATACCGGGGTGTGGGCTCCATTGCCAGAGACCTCCGTGCGTTACCGGGAGCGGCCAACGCGCCATCGCTGTCAGCCGTTCCTGCGGTTCTCATCGTACATGGCCAGGATATTCTCCAGCGGGATGTCCTCGATGAACTCCTGGCTGGCGCAGAGAATGTAGCCACCGCGTTCGCGGGTCATCTCGATGTAAGACCTGACCTCCGCGCGCACATCCTCGACCGTGCCGAAGGGCAGTGTCCGTTGCGTGTCGACGCCGCCGTGGAAGCTGAGGCAGTCGCCGAAGTCGCGGACGAGCCCGGCCAGGTCCATGCCGGCCGCGGCTGGCTGGATCGGGTCGAGAATATCCACACCATCTTCGATCAGCAGCGGGATGATCCCCCGCACGGAGCCGCACGAATGCTTCATGACTTTGCAGCCATACTCATGTGAATACAGGTCGAAGAAGCGCTTCAGGGGTTTGCGTATGAACCGGCTCCACATCTCCGGCGAGATGAACAGCCCGCGCTGCGTACCGAAGTCGTTGCCGACGTAAGCGATGTCAAGCATGCCGTCAGCCGCATCGAGGAACCGGCGCGTCACCTCGATCTCGTAGTCGACGATGTGCTCGATGACCGCGTCCACGACATCGGGCTTGGTGGTCATCCACACGAGGAAGTTCTCGTCGCCGATCGTCCAGCCGACCTCGTGAAAGAACGGGCTCCACGGCCCGCCGTATGTGGCGTAGGTACCGTAGTATCTCTCGCAATCCGCCCGCACGCCCGAATAGTCAAGTGCGTCTGGGTCCGGCCACGGATGCGCATGGACGTCGTCGACCGTTGACTGCGCCGTGAACGCGTAGAGCTTGTGCGGAACGCCGTCCCCCGGATCTGCCTGGCGCTTCCTGACCCCCCACATGTTCCGCATGTAGCCATCGGCATCAGGCCCGACTTCCGGCTGCATGTAGTTGAACCTGATGCGGCGCATGTCAACGCC
This sequence comes from Candidatus Zipacnadia bacterium, assembly GCA_029821735.1. Taxonomy (GTDB): domain Bacteria; phylum Armatimonadota; class Zipacnadia; order Zipacnadales; family UBA5352; genus JALGSU01. Next base: position 64,122 of record JALGSU010000031.1, read on the forward strand.
CAGCGCTTGCAGCAGTTCCTCGCGATCGGCCACGCCAAGCCTCTCGACCAGCCGGTCGGTGACCCCACGATGCGCTTCGTAGTCCGCCGGCGTCCGGTCCGTCGCCTTGTGGTCGATGGCAAGCATTACGCGTTCGTGAGGTGTCATGGGCCCCCTCAATGTCCGTCCACACTTCGCACTTCGCTATTCGCCTGCCGGAGCCAGAGGCGTCGTCCCTCCCGCCGAAAGCAGCGGCGGCACGCCCCGCAAATCCACTGAGTGGTCATCCCACGTCAGGTCCGTCGGGCCCTGCAATCGCAGCGTCCACACCTCGCCCTTGCTCGGGGCATCCAGGTTGACCTCGAACTGGTGGTTTCCATACTGGTTGTCGACCTGCCCGAACACCTCTCCGTCGGGGTCGAGCAGCGTCGCTTTGATCCCCTCACTGGTGCCCTGCCCCGTCACTCGCACGCCGAAATGCGTCGTCCCTGGCGGCACGTAGAAGATGAAGCTGCCGCCGGAGCGGTTCAGCCCGACCGGCTTTCCCTCCATGACCAGCGCCATCGGGTTCGAGGGCCCAGCGATCTGCCACCGATTGTACCTGGCGCTGAGAGTGAACCGGTAGAGGCCGTCAAGCGGCGCGGTGAAGGTCACCACCGTATTCCCCTTGAAGGCCGCAGCAGTGCGGTGCACTTCCTGCTCCCCGGGTCCCATGATTACCACCGGCATATCGTGGCCGCCATAGGCTCCCACCTGCACATAGAGGACGGTGAACACCACCTCGTCACCCGCCTCGGCGTAGAGCACGTAGCTGCCCGAGCCGCGCACCATCGGCCACTGCGATGGCGCGGCCGCTACCGGCGGCAGTTCCGCCACCAGCGGCTCCAGGTCCATCCCCGCGAGGTCCATCCGCGGGATGTCCCGCATGGTCGCTGCGGGCATCCACTCCGCGACCAGTTCTTCGGTCAACTCAATCGGCGTACGCACCCCATCGTGCTCGACGGTCAGCGTGCCGGTCACGTCGTGCACTGGCGTGCCGCCCGCGTGGTCATTGTAGCCCAGCGGCGGTCGCTCCAGCGCATCCCGCACCAGCATGTTGTCAAACACAACGCCGCCCACTGGTGCGCCGCCTCTACCGCTGGTAAGCATGATCGGCGCAATGCTCGACTGCCTGGCCGCACAGTCGAGGACCGAGCAGTTCTCAAAGCGCACCGAGCCGCAATCAGCGAGCTTGGCTATGCCGATTCCCGAACTGGAGCTGCGTTCGAAGACGCAGTCCACGAAGTCGATGTCGCTCGGGGCGGATGCGAGAACGTTGGCACCCATGGCGCTATCGTCAGCCGAGCTACAGTTCTCGAGGCGCACCGAGACCACTTCGGAGTCATCGGCGGTTCCACCCACGTTGATCTGGTAGCCGGACCCGGCGTTGCTCTCGGTCAGACAGTCACGCATCTCGATACTGACCACGTGCTCCTTTGGTCGATCGGTTTCGGGCTCGACGCGGGCCTCAGGCGCGGCTTCGTCGGTATTGCGCGTGATTGCGTAGCTGAATCCCAGCCCGGCGTTGTTGACGGCTCGGCAGTTCTCGAAGCGTAACGAGACCGGATCCGTGCTGGCATTGTGCGGCGATATGTTGAGCAGGAAGCCGTAGCTGTTGTTCTCACTCAGGCAATTGCGCATGACTACGTTGACCAGCCGCTCCCCCGGGGCGTTGGGCTCGAAATCGATGCCTGCCTGCGGCCGAGTGCCGTGCGTATTGCGCATCACGGTATTCTCAATCAGCAGGTTCTCGGCGCTGATGACCGAGATGCCCTGCCGGTAGTTGCTCTCGCATACCACATCGGTGATGGTCACGTCGGTGTTGGGGGCGCCGCCCCCGGTGCCCAGGTAGATGCCATCGCCGCCACTTTCGGCGAGTGTAAGCCCTTGCACCTTGACGTTGCTGACGCCATGCAACCCCAGGCAGTGCCGCCACTCGGCTTTCGTGTATAGATCGGGGTTGTCATAGTCCTCGCGCCACATGCGAAAGGTCGCGCCGTGACCGCGCAGCGTCACGTTCTCGACGCTCTTGGCGGTCATCAGCGCCTCTCCCCCGCCCTTGAACTCGCCACGCTTGGCGAGTATCACCACGCCCTCTTCGAACACTATCTCCTGGTTGCTGCGCAGCTTGATGGGCGTCACTATCCACGGGCTGCCCATGTTCTCGACGATCAGCTTCCGCGCCCCTGAGTCAATCGCCGACTGCAGGCACGCCGTCGCATCCTCGGGGTCGAAGCCCCACCACGAGGCCTTCGCCTCCCGGACCTCGCCTGCAGCCACGCGGTCGATCATCTTCTGGTCGCGCTGACACCAGGCTGGTACGGCTATGACCGTCAGTAGAGCGAGTGCGAATACGCATCTGCGCAACGGTCCCACCTCCCGTGGGTTCTACTCGGCCGCCATGAGGCGCAACCAGTGCCTGCGAGGAGCATTGGCGGATTGCTCCCGCCCCCGCTATGATGGCGACTGCGGTGGGAGTATTCAGCTTGTGAGGCGAACTTCCTGCCGTCGTCCTCGGCGGCGCGACCGGTTTCGCTCAGCGCCCTCCGCCCAGTCGCACTATCTGGTAGGCGACTTTGCGGCGCCACCGGTCGTAGTCGTCCAGGTCCCACCCATTCGGAATGTTGAAGCTCCCCGTAACCGTGTCCCCCTCAGCTTCTTCCCACTGACACTCGATGTAGTTATTCCTGGCGCGAAGCTGCTCCATGTCAAAGCTGCCCGCCAGCCTCGCCAACACTTCGCGAGCCTGCTGCGCTCGCTCATGCTGCCCGTCTGCCTCGGCCTGCTCGATCAGGTGCTCCAGCGTCTGCAGGTAACGCAGGTCGTCCACGCCCTCGCGGATGCACTCCCACATCAGCGACGGCCCGCCCTGGATGTCCGCCCCGGGCATCGCCGGGTAGGTGTACATCATGTCCGTATAGCCGCCGTCGAGACAGTTGAGGGGATTGCCGACTGGCTGCTGATACGACCACGTCAGCTGCCCGCCCACCTGCTCCTGCCAGATGAACACACCGTAGGCCAGCCGCATCGTGGCCAGCTCGGGGAAGAAATTGGCGTTGTTGATATTGTATGACCACAGCTGCTTGCCCCACTCGGCAGTCTGCTCCTTCATGCTCTCCCACCCCCAGCCATCCCGCTCAAACCAGATCGGCTTGGTCGAGAAGCGCTGGGTGAAGATGTCGATATTGGGCAGGGCGCGTTCCAGCACATCCTTCAGCCGCGGGTCTTCTGTCGAGAAGGGGATGTGATCCACCTCAACCACCCCACCTGCTTCCTTGATGAGCCGCGATTGCACCGCCCACCGCTCCATGCGCCCGGCGCTGTCCCGCAGCCCGTATGATCCCGGCTCATCAACCGGCTGGAACACGATGCCAGGCCAGTTGCGCCTCTCGGACTGTCGCAGCAGCGACTCTATGACCTGCCGGTACAGGGCCTCGAACTCCGCAGACCCCGGTTCCGTCTGCTTGCTGCACCAGGCCCATGTATCGCCGTTCATCAGCCACAGCATCGGCTGGGAGAATCCCGCCTTGCGGTAAGCTTCCATAAGCTGCTCCAGGCCACTCCTGCCATCGAAGCGCACCTGCGCCACGCCATCCACAATATCGATGACGCCGTTGAGCCCGCCGCTGTAACCCACCGTCGTCATGCCGTGGGCGCGCATCTTACCGAAGCGGTCCAGCAGCCACGCGCCGTCGGTTGTGGGTGACCAGAGCTGCTCGTACATGCCCAGAGAGACGTCCTGCGGCTCCCGCAAGTCAAATGGATAGACGCGCAGGATGAGCTTCAGGCTCGAGGGCGGGGCGTCTTCCGGCGTGATCGTGATGCTTCCGTCATACTCGCCCGCCGGCGTCTGTGGCGGCACATGTACCGTCAACCAGAACTGCTGGGTCCGCCCGGCCGCGACCGTAACGGGAGACCCGCCCTCCAGCAGGGCCGGCGCGTGCATGTAGACCTTGCCGCGGAAGGTCGTCCGCAGATTGCGGCAGCCCACCGAGGCAACGTCGATGGCGGCCTTGCCGATGGTGTTCGGGCCGTCCTTCAGGTCACCCACGCTGACTTGACAGGGGCCCAGATCGCGGAAGGCATGGACCGAGAAGGTCGTCGGTTCATACTCGCCACCGGCAGCGGCCATCTGCAGCTCCGACACCACATCCTCGGCTGCCGGGACAGCGTCCGGGAAGACCAGGTCCAGATACGTTCGAGCTGTGACCACGTAGCCGCGCCCGTCGTCTGTCGCCGGAGTCTCGGGCTGCGCCGGCAGATGCTTGAGTTCAGTCATGCCCTCCGGCACGAGCTCCCGCGTCCTTGCCCATTCCTCCCACACATCAAACAGTGGTTCCCGAACCACACGCTCGGGGTCAACCGTCACGCCCGGCTCGTCCACGGCGATGGGCACGAACTTGAGATAGCTGAAGTAGATCACGCGCCCGGAGTAGTGCATCACGATCATCTGGTCCGTCATGTCCACGTCGGTGGCCCAGAGGATCTCGCGGTTGGTGTGCACCGTCTCGGTGCCCAGTTCAGGCGTGACGGTGTACGCCAGTTCCTCCCCGCTGAGCTTCAGTTGCAGGCCAGTGACATAGTTGACCGAGCGCAGGTTGACGTAGAGGTTGTAGCGGCCGCGCAGACCGGGAGTGACGGTCAGGTCCGGATACTGCGCTCCTGCTTTGGTCATCAGCGTGTGGTCGCCATGCGCCGCGAACGCCAGATTGCGCTGGAACCATTTCCCCGGCATGGGCGTGGTGGACAGCGCCGAGGACGGGGCGAAACTCGCGGTATCAGAAGCGGTGATGTAAACCGCCGCATCTTGCTGAGCGAACGCCGTTGCGGTCAGTACCATCGCCAGCAGAATGCCGGACACGGGGACAGGCGAGCGCATAGTGATCCTCCTACGACATCGAACCAAGGTATGAGTGTTGAGAAGCGCGAGGCCAGGGCTCGTCACGCGCTTGGCCGAACTCTCTTCGACGATGAACGATAGGTTCTACGGACCAAGGACGTCTTCGGTGACGTCAATGAGCCTATCCCCTGACCTGCTCTCCCGCGCGTAACAGCGGTCCTCAAGAAGCTGATAGTCAGTGATCCCCAGGTAGTTCAGGATCAACCTGAAGGTGTTGACGGGCGTGATGTCGTCGTATAGCTGGCTTGAGACTTCATTCGGCAGCAGATATGCGTTCAGTATTGATTGGCGTTCAACAAGACGATCTCTATCCGTCGCTGGCAGACCCGAGTTCAGGGCAGGCCCATGGTCTCCCTGCAGCACGATGATCGGTGGCTCTGGCGCAGCGGACAGGATGCTGTCAACTGTATCTATCAGCCGATGATTCAAGAAGGTAAGATGGTCTCGGTAGCCCCTGAGGTACTCATCCCTGGTCCCGCCAATCTTGAAGAAGTCCCCTCCCGCGTCTCCCAAGGAGAACAGCCGCGGTGGATCCACCGGCGTCCCCTCGGGACCAAAGACGAAGGGCGGGTGTGGACAGATGATGTGCGCGAACACGAAGACCGGTTGTGAGGCAGCACGAGGCTCGGCCAGGTGATCGAGCGCATACAGGATCACTTCTCGCCTGTACCTGTAGGGATCCAGGATGCTATAGCGCACTCTGTCTGGCAACTGTCGATCGATTGCTGGTATCGGCGTCATCGGCAAGAGAACCATCTCGAGGTCGTTCAGGGACCGCCCGGGCCTGAACCACAGGTCGACATTGCTCAATGACTCAGTGAGGTCAAAGCCTGAGGCAAATGACGCGAAGAGATAGTTGCTGGATCTGAGTGATCTCACGACCCTGTTATCACTCAGCATCTGTACCCTGAACGCGCCATCGGTGCTGTCACCGCCGACTTCTTGCGCCAGTTCGTCGATATAATCCATGTTGAGCGAGGAAGGGAGTGAGCGAGAGGTGTTGGTGTAGTTGGCGCGCGAGCGCTCGCAGACGCGAAACCCCCTCTCGCGGAGTTGATCGAGAAACTCCGTGTTGTCGAATCCATAGACGCTCTCGAGTACGTCTGCACCCCCATAACCATCGAGTATGATGTAGTAGATGTCTGGCGAATTCGCGAGTTGCCGCCCGGGTAGTGTCAGGGGCGTTGCCTCTGGCGGGCGAGAGAGGCCCACTGGTGACTGACGGATCAAATTCACGGTCACCACCGCCGCGATGCACAGCGTGACCGTGTTCAGTACGCCCGTAAGGTCCGCCAGCCGACTACGTGTGCGAACCAGCAGGTAAGCGGCCCCCGCCACTCCGAGTGCCATCGCGGCCAGCACCACACGCATCCGAGTAACCTGCGCGCACGCACCGAACGAGAAGAAGAACACAATACACAAGCTGACGAGCACTGCCCCCTTGGCTATCGACTTCAGGGCAAGCGCGAGGAGCGCCCACAGCAGCAGACTCCCGATCAACATGACTCCCGCGGGCCGGATCACAGCCCCAAAGGCGGTCTCATCCACGTTGCCTGAGTAGATCAATAGGATGGGCAAAACTGCGATCAGCAGCGGATGGACAGGCTTCACTCGACGCATCGGCGGGGTCACCTGGTCTCCATGAGGTAGAGCACGCGCTCCGAGTGCTCTACCCGCGCCGACCGCAGGATCGTGAAGCGCTGGCCGAACTCCGCCTCAAAGCCAGCCTGATGGTAGTCCTCGAAGACATCTTCCCTGCTCGCCAGCAGGCGCTGGACCTGGCTGTCAGTCTTTGGCACGAACTCGATCACCAGCGACCCGCACACCGCGCTGAGGAACTCGGCGATCCGCGCAAAGGGCAGGTTGTTGCCGATGGCGAGATGGTGGACCAGAGCAAGCGCCAGTGCCGTGTCCGCAGGACCGCGTTCGGGGATGGCCATCCTCTCACCGTTGTGCCAGCCGATGCCGGGGCTCGGATTGGTGAGGTCCAGCACGAGAGGCAGTATCCGCTCCTCGCGTTTCTCGACGACCTCCAGGTAACTCCTCTCGACCGCGGCGGGATCGATGTCGAAGGAGATGACGCGACGGTCGTCCCCGGCGGCGATGCGACTGAACAGGCCGGTGTTGGCCCCAAGATCCCATACGGTGCGAGGGTCGACCTGGTCAACGAACTCCGCCACGAGCGCCTGCTTGTGCTCCAGTGCCTCAGAGGAGTAGTTCAGATCGTCGTAGTATTCAGCCCAGGGGGTGCCGCGCGGACGCCAACGCAAGCTCTTGACCGCACCTTCGAGACTGTCGATGAGCGCCAGCATGGCCAGCTTGCTGAACTTGACCTGCGTGGCCTGCATCGCATCCGGACGGTCCGCATATCGCGCCTGGCTGCCTGCATGCATATGTATGTGGGTGAGTACGGCGGGCTTGAAGCGAGTGCGGAAGGGCAGGATGCGCGCGGCGAGGTCCAGCGGTACGCCGTCGAGGAACACCCGAGACAGCGTGGCCAGCCGCACATCGTTGTAGGCCATCAGGGATAGCGGAGCCAGGAAGTGTTGACAGAATTGCCGATACGCGATCCAGGGCTGCCCTTCGGTGTAAGTCTCGAATGACAGTGTGTCGATGAATATTGGCTTCCCGTTCCGGAACTGTATGTTGTAGGCACTCGCGTCCTTGAGAACCATGCCATAGTCGATCGCTTGTCGTTGGATGGCCAGCGTAGTCAGCGCAGCGTCCTTGAGTTGGCTGAAGCACCACTCGTAGGGGTAGGAGATGAAGGGGATCAACTCAGGACGGATGACCTTGTACACCGGCTCGGAACGCGCAATCCCCGGATCGACCTCTTCATGGGGCACCAGATGACCGGCGCCGCTCAACTTCTCATACAGGCCCGAATCCATCAGGCGGCCATAGTGTTCCGCGTAGACGGGGTTGATCTGCCGGTACATCGTCCCGTCCTCAACGAAGAGGAAGCCGCTGGGGTCGCGGAATGACCCGGTGACCCGTGGCTCACCGCTCATCTTCGCCCTCCCCGCTCTTCTTGGAGAAGAAGCCGAGGATTCTCTGCCAATATACCTTGACGAGGTAAGCGCTCGCGAGCCCCATCCCAATGAGAAGCTGGAAGATGTAGCTGCCCGTTCCAGGGTCTATGTACGCGTGGGCGCTGTGATTTGACGCGAGGGACAGGCACACTGCCGCAAGCAGCGCATTGGCAGGACTGGAACGCGGCCACCTGACCATATTTCCGGACCTCCACTTGGAACGTTTGGCGCGACCCCGCGGCACTCCATGAACGCCCTCTCTCGCCGCTGTGGATGGGGCGGCGCTTCGGACACACTTCCGCGCAATCGGCAGCATCACCTCCAATATATTGTCGCGAAAGCTCGCTACACGTAGTTGGCCTTAAGCCGACGCACTTCGTCGAACAGGTCGAGCAGGTCCGGCACCTTCAGCCGATGCTTCTCGGCGCCGACGAAGTCGTGCAGAATCCGCCCGCGATTCACCATCACCAGCCGGTCACCCAGGTTCGCGGCCTGATGCATCGAGTGCGTGACCATCATCGACGAGTTCACGCGCGAGTGCCTGGCGGTTGTAGTGGACAGGAAGCTCAGCTCCGACCGCGTGCTGGAGCAATTGACGCACCTGTTCACCCAGCGCGGCGCACCGGACTACATTCGGTCCGACAACGGTTCGGAGTTCACTGCCAGGAAAGTGCGCCGATGGCTGGCCGACCTGAGTGTGAAGACGCGTGGAGTTGCGCAAGCAACTCCCAAACAGCCGCCACGCGGCTGTCGTTCATCGAGCCGGGAAGCCCGTGGGAGAATGGCTACATTGAGTCATTCAACGGGAAGCTGCGCGACGAGCTGCTTGAAAGCGAGATCTTCGACACGCTGTTCGAAGCGCCGGTGCTGGTTGAACGCTGGCGACGGTACTACAATACGGTGAGGCCCCACAGTTCACTGGGCTATCGCCCCCCGGCCCCGGAGGCGCGCCAGCCCTGGGAACCTACTGGGGTATGGACTACTCGGGGTTGGCGAAGATGGCTGCCCAGAAGAAGATCACGGCTCACCCAGCGTCTATGTCCGGGGACCCATTCTTCACCGTTGCTTTTTCCTCCGCCTACAACTTCTACGGCGTGCCCATGTCCACCGGACCTGCGGGGAAGCTGACGGCGGACCAAGTGCTGGATCGAATCTTCGCCGAGATTGGTTGTCCCACTGTCGGCTATGCCGACTATGGCGAGAACTACAGTCGCGGCATGGAGTACATACAGAAGTACGCCCCGCTGTTCGGCACCTGCGGGTCGGCCATCCGCGATGTCGCT
>JALGSU010000032.1 GCA_029821735.1 Candidatus Zipacnadia bacterium
ATCGAGTGGGACGCCCCCCCGACTCTCCCCGGCGTCCTCGGCGAGAACGGCTACCAGACCCGCCTCATCGGTCGCTCCATGCATCAGCATCCGCCCCGCAAGCGCTACGGCTTCGACGAGATGGAGACCGAGTGCCACATGGGCGCGAGCGATTATTCCGACTGGTTGCGCGACGTCGGTCCGGTCGACAGTGGTGGCACCTTTGGCGGCGGCGTCATGCACAATGACTGGACCGCCCGCCCCTGGCCGCTGAGCGACCACTTGCACTTCACCAACTGGGTCATGACCCGCGCGCTCTCTTTCATGCAGCGCCGCGACCCCAGCGTGCCCTACTTCCTGACGCTCGGCTTCATCGCCCCTCATCCGCCGCTGCAGCCGCCCGCCTTCTACTACGAACGCTACCTGCGCACCGGCGTCCCCGACCCGGCCATCGGTGATTGGGCCGTGCCGCCCGAGTTCGGCGCGCATCGCGGCGACCACGTGGCTCCGCAGGAGGTGCAGCTCACTGGCGAGGCGTTGCTCTCTGCACGCGCCGCTTACTATGGCCTCATCAACCACGTGGACGACCAGCTTCGCCGCCTGCTCAATCCCGTCAACGGCATCGGCCGCGATTTGCGACGCGACACCATCGTCGTCTTCACCAGCGACCACGGCGAGATGCTCGGCGATCACCATATGTGGCGCAAATCCCGTGCGTACGAGAGCTGCGCCCGCGTGCCTTTCTTGGTGCGCGCGCCCGAGCACTACGAGCTGGCCCGCGCCTCCACGGTCGACGAGCCCTGCAGCCACGCTGACATCATGCCCACACTTCTCGACATGGCCGGCATCCCCGTCCCCGACACCTGCGATGGCCGCAGCATGTTGCCGCTCATGCGCGGCGAGTCTGTGCCCTGGCGCGACTTCGTGCACATCGAGCACACGCCCGAGCACCATGGCCTGACTGACGGTTGCGAAAAGTTCATCTGGGATCCGAAGGACGGTTCGGAGCAGTTCTTTGACTTGACCGCTGACCCGAACGAGTGCCGCAACCTGGTGTCCGAGCCTGCCTGCACCGAGCGCGTCGCCCTATGGCGCAGCCGCTTGGTGGAGGCCTTACGCGATCGCCCAGAGGGCTTCGTCGATGGCGACACTCTCGTCCCCGGCCGCCCCTGGAAATCGATGATCGAGTGACATGTCGTTCCCGGGAGCGCCGGCATCCTGCCGGCAAGTGCCGTTGCCGTCCGCCGTGGCCGTTTGGAGGGGCGGGGCTACGTCCCCGCCCTGCCGTTAGCCGTCCGCCGTTAGCGAAGGGAGCCGCCGCCATGCGTCTCGCATTGCCGCTCGCCATAGCGTGCCTGCTCGCCACCTTGGCTCACGCCGACTGGCCCGTCGCTGACGAACCAGACCTCGCGGCCCGCCTCGATGCCGCCGAGCCCGTGGTCGCCGAGAATCTCGGCGCCGCGGTCCGAAGTGTGCGCGTCGGCGAGTCGATGCTCGTCCCCAACCCCGATGGCGAGACCTGGGACGTCCTCCAGTGGTATTTCAAGGACTATGGCGGCCCCACCGTCTGCCACATCATCGACCTGTCTGACGGTTCCGTCCGCCTCTACGAGCTCCCCATGCGCCAGCAAATACACATCTGTGGTCGGCAGCAGGCGCCCGACGGCAAGTTCTACATCGCTACGCCCAACTGGAACGAGGGCATGGTGTTGCGCATGTACGATCCCGCCACCAACGCGGTCGAGGACCGCGGCGTGATCGTCCCCATGCTCACTGGCGAGAAGCGCCCCATGGTCATGGGCACCGATGGCATGATCTACGGTGCGGGCAGCTACCTCGATGATGGCACGGTCGGTGCCTACCAACTCGACTGGCGCACCGGCGAAATCACCGACTACGGCCGCCTTGGCCCCAGCCACAAACCAAACTCATCATGGGGCTACTACCTCGGCGCCGATGACACTCACGTCTATGTCTCCTCCGGCAAAGTCCCCTGGTACCTGATCGCCGTCGACAAGGCCACCGGAGAGCACGAGGTCCTCCTCGAGACCAGCCCGGTTGACGGTATCATCAGCATCCGCCAGCTACACGATGGCGTCACCGCGCGCGCGTCCAAGCCCCTCGGTCGCGAGGGTGAGACCGTCGACTACTGGCTCCACCGGGGCGCCGCCATCGAGAAGACCGGCGACACGCCGCCCTGGCCTGCGCGCCCTGCTCCCGCGAACCCTTGGCCTCCCAAGCCCGAACTCTACACCGAGAACCTCGACCCGGACCTGACCGGCCACGCCGCACTCTGGTACCGGACCCCGGCCGCCAAAGCCGCCGCCGCGGACCTGCCCGAGGACGCTCCCGCCGCTGACCGAGGCTGGCGGAAGGTCGATCTGCAGGTCGACATCTATCCTCAGAAGATTCGCCGCTTGGCCGAGATGCCTGATGGCCGTCTCATTGGCACTGCCGATTTCTACCTCGGCAACTTCCTCGTGCATCCCGACACTGGCGTCATGGAGCACGTCGGCAAGTCCCACCTCAGCCACTACGCCACCGCGATGACCGAGGATCTCGTCTACATGTGCGGCTACCCGTCTTCGCCGCTGTATGTCTACGATCCCGACCAGCCATGGACCGCCGGCAAGGGCACGCTCGCCAGCCCCGGCCCGCCGGAAACCGACCCCGCCAGCAACCCGCGCCTGCTCACTCGTCTGAACCAGTGGGCCCGCACCCACAAGATGTATGGCGGAGCCGTCGGAGCCGATGGCCGCGTGTACTTCGGTGGCCGCCTCTACCGCAACGGGAATGGCGGCGGCCTCGCTTGGTGGGATCCGGTCGCGGAGGAGGCCGGTGGCGTCTGGGAGCCGTTCAGCGCATACCAGATCCACTGGGTCGTCCCGGTCAATGGCGGCACGCAGCTCGTCCTCTCCACCGCCGCCGTGCGCGATGACCTCGATCCCGACTTCACGCCCGATCAGGCCAGGCTCTTCGTCTGGGATGTCGCGGCGGGGGAGATCGTCCGCGAAATCGAGCCCGTCCCCGGCGCTCCACGAACTGGTGGTATCGTCGAAGTCGCGCCCGGTCGCCTGCTCGGTGCCACTGCTGACCCCGACGTCGAGGGCGGCGGCGTGCTCTATGGCGTCGACATCGACGCAGGTCAGGTGCTCTTCACGAAGAAGGTCCCACGCGATTTCAGCCTGAACACCTCGGTCAACCGGCACGGCAACAATGATTTCCGCATCGGTCCGTCCGGCCGCGTCTGGACGTACCTGGGCGATCGCCTCGTGCGCATCGACCCCGCGGACGCGACCGTCGAGGTCATCGGCTCAGTCAGCCCGCCCGGCCGCATCGCCTTCTCAGGCGCCGATCTCTACCTGGGTGGCACCACCGACGTCCGCGTGATCCGTAACATCGTCGCGCGTCAACCATAGGAGCCACCACCATGCGCTTCAGATTGCCACTCACCATAGCGTGGGTATTCGTGACCGCCATCGCCGCTCTCGCCCAGCCCGCCGACTGGTCCGCCGCTCTGGACTTCGAGGTCACCGGCGCCTGGGTCAGCGAGGCCGACCTGCTCGACGAGTTCCGCGAGGAGGACCTCTGGTCCACCCGACATCTGCCCTTCGCCGAACTCGCCGGCGGCGTCACGCTCTCGCCCGAGCACGTGAAATCCGGCCAGTCCTCTGGTCGTTGGGCGGACCACCCGCGCTTCCCGACCATCCACTGCCGCACCGTCCCGCCCGACTGGAGCGCCAGCAACGGCGTCGCCTTCCAGGCCTTCTCCGAGGAGGCCACCGGCGAGCGCATCACCCTTGGCGTCGCCTCAGACGACGAGGCCACGCCCTACCACGATTGGCTCCTCGCCGATTTCATCGTCGACTGGACCGGTTGGCGCGAGATCATCCTGCCGCTGTCAGCTTTCCGCACACTCGGCTCGCCGATCGGCTGGGACACCGTGCAGGGCGTCTACTTCTTCACCAAAAGCTTCGACCGCCAGCCCAACCCCTACACCGTCCTGCACCTCGATGCCATGAGACTGCTCGACAGTCCCGTCACGCAATCATCCGCGGCCCCCGAGGTCGCCGTCGAGTCCGCCATCCCCATCGCCAGTCGCACGCCGGACTTCGACCCGTCGATCATGAACCACCGCTGGCCGGAGTTGCGCGACCCCGAGGCCGCCGTTGCCCCCATTCAGTACATGCCCTACTTCAGCCGCGAGCGCGCGCTCTTCGGCTACTACCCGCGTTTCCAGCCCGGCTGCGTGAGCGTCAGTCCCGAGGGCCGCGCCTGGGTGCGTCACGGTGGACATCTGCTGCAGACCATGGGCGATGACGGCAAGTGGATATGGCGCAGCATCCTCGACGACGTGCTCGTGCCTTACACCCGGGACGTCCTCGGCTTCACTGAGCTCGAGGTCAGCAGCATGGGCTCCAGCGACGACGCCAGCATCCGCTGGGACGCCGATGGCGACGCCTACATGCTCTGCTTCGTCTCCGACCCCACCGGCGACTGGAAGACCCGCACCGGCCTGCTGCTGCATTCGCGCGATGACCTGCAGTCCTGGGACGTCTATCGCCTGCCGTGGTATATGTGCCGCTTCGAGAAGTTCCTTGGCCACAACGCCGACCGCCTCACCCGCCCGCCGGTCATATTGATGGCTCGCTACTTCGCCCCCACTGAGATCTACATCACCATTCCGCGCAAACTCGACGACGGCACTCTCGATATCTTCGAGCCCACGCTCATCTGCCCGGACGCCATGCCCATGAGCGCCCACTCCGGTGAGGCCGGAATGGCCGCCACTGTCGGCGACACCGTCTTCATGGTCTACGGGCGCATGGAGATCCTCGACGATCACACCAAGGAGGATGGCGCGCCCGCTTACGCGATCACCTATGACATCAACACTGGCGAGTTGTCCGAGCCCGTGCTCATCGGCTTCGGCGGCATTAACGCCGAAGACAACCACAACTGGCCCGCGCTGGCCATCGACAGCCAGGGCTACTTGCACGTAGTCATCAACGGTCACCACAACCCCTTCCGCTACCTGCGCTCGGTCCGCCCGCTGGACATCACGCAGTGGACCGAGCCCGTCGAAGTCGCCGCTGGCACCAGTTACGCCGGATTGATCTGCGATAGCGAGGACACGCTCTACACGGTCACTCGCCACTCCGATCCTGGGTATTACTTCCGTCTCTCGATGCACCGCAAGCGCGCCGGCCAGCCCTGGGAGGAGCCCAAGAACCTCGTGGTCCCCCACAATCCCTACTACGAGGTCTACTACCACAAGCTCACCATGGACCCGGTCACCGAGCGCCTCTTCCTTGCGTATTGGTCGCAGAGCGCGAGCATCTGCCTCTTCCGCGACGAGTTCCGGGCCTACGCGCACATCTGGCCGGACCGCGAGGTGGACTTCCTCAGTGTGGAGAATGCGGTCCTGCCGCTTGGCGCGTGCAACACTGAGGGGGGCAAGTATCAGTTCTACGGGCCCAAGCCGTCCGAGCCGACCATTCTCACGTCCGACGACCGCGGCGACACCTGGCATGTGGCCACGAGCGAGGACTTTGCACCAACAGTCGCAGCCGAGTAGGAAGAGGGAGGACGCTTCATGTCAGAGACCGGCCACATGGGCATCATTGAGGAGTTCGACGTCGACGTCCCGATGCGCGACGGCGTCATCTGCCGCGCCAACATCTTCCGCCCCGACGCGCCCGGGCAGTTCCCCGGTCTGCTCTTGCGCACGCCTTACGGGAAGTCGCGCGGCGGCTATGCCCGCCACGTGCGCGCTGGCTATGCGGTCGTCGCCATGGACACGCGCGGCCGATACGCGTCCGATGGCGAATACACCATCTTCTCCAAAGAGCATACTGGTGACGCCGAGGACGGCTACGACTCCGTCGAGTGGCTCGCCGGGCAGCCCTGGTGCGACGGTGAGGTCGGCACCTTTGGCCTGTCGTATGGCGGCTGGATGCAGTGGCAACTCGCCAAGCTCCGCCCGCCGCACCTGAAGGCCATGTGCGCCGCCACCATCCCGCTGGAGATCACTGGCGTCGACTGGTGGGGCAGCTTCCGCCTCGCTCGGCGCCTCAAATGGTGGCTCACCACCATCGCCCCGGACCTGCGCAAGCGCGCCGGCATGTCCCCGCCTCACGATGGCGTGCAGGCCCGCGATATCTGGGACAATCTCGAGCATGGCCGCTGGCTCTACATGCTGCCCTTGATGGACTTCTGCGACTTCCTCCCAGAGCCCCTGGCCACTCATGCCCGCGAGTGGCTCGAGGCACCCGCCGAGCCCGTCTGGAAGTTCGCCGAAGCCCACCACGAGATCGAGGTCCCCAACCTCGACTTCTCCGGATACTTCGACCACTGCAACGGGTCCATGCTCCACCTGCCGGGCATGCAAAACAACGCCCGCACCGAACTCGCCCGCGAGCAGACCAAGCTCGTCATCGGCCCCTACAACCATGGCGGATTCGGCACGCGCAAGTTCGGCGACATCGACTTCGGCCCTCAGGCTCAGTTCGACATGATCGGCATCATGCTCCGCTGGTTCGACCATTGGCTCAAGGGCATCGACAACGGTGTCGACCGCGAGCCTCCCTGCCGCTACATGGTCATGGGTTCAGGGCAGTGGAAATCCGCCGCCACCTGGCCGCCCGATGGCACTGGCACGCTGCAGCTCTATCTCGGCAGCGACGGCGCGGCCCGCCCCGTCGCCGAAGCCGGATCGCTCTCAGCCGATGCCCCCTCTGGCGACGCGTCGGACGCATATGTTTTCGACCCGCGCGATCCCACCCCGACGCTCTGGACGCCCGCGCTCTTCACACTGCCTTCTGATCGCCGCCAGCTTGAGCATCGCGAGGACATCCTCTACTATTGCACCCCGCCGCTCGAAGACGAGGTCGAGGTCGTCGGCTACCCGGAGGTGGTGCTCTATGCGTCTTCGTCTGCTCCCGACACCGACTTCTTCGCGCGCCTGGTGGACGAGGACCCCGACGGCATTGCGCTGGAAATCTGCTACGGGATGGTCCGCGCCCGGCACCGGAACTCGTGGCACGAGCAGGAGTTGATCGAGCCCGGCGAGGTCTACGAATATCGCATCCCGCTTGGCGCCACTGCCTGCCGTTTCCAGAAGGGCCACCGCATTCGGCTCGAGATTTGCAGTGCCGACTTCCCGAACCATGACCGCAATCACAATACTGGCGGCAACGATCTGCTCGAGGCCAAACTCGTGCCCGCTGACCAGCACGTCTTCCATTCCGGCGAGTACCCGTCCCGCCTGATCATGAGCATCAATCCGGTCTGACCGGGGCCGGGCGGGTCTTTAGACCCGCCGGCCGTTGAGCCGTCCGCCTTTGGCGTATGGAGGGCCGATTCGTCAGAACCGGCCGGCGGTGGCTGTGTGGTGGTGTCGTTGCTGCCCGATAAGGATGAGCCATTGACGCAGTGAGGAGATTGCGACCATGGACGAACCCAGACTCTCTGACGGACTCGACAAACCCGCGATCGTGATCCAAGCCGGCCAGTTCCTCGGCACGGTCTGTCGAGCGGGCGGCGCGGAGTGTCCCCTGATCAGCGCCGACGAGGCGCAGGCCATCCGCGACCGCACTCTTGCCGACCCGACCCTCACCATCCAGCTCTGCTCGGACTGCGAGGAGACGCCCCATTACACCAACCTGACCGCCGAGCACTACGCCGCCCGCGACCCCCAGATCATACGCAATCGCAAGCGCGATCTCGACGTCCTCCAGCGCCTCGGCCTCGTCCCCGGCGACATCCGCCGCGCCCGCTACCTCTACGAGTTGCTCTTCCAGCGCATCGAGACGCCGTGGGGTATCTGCGCATGGAACACGCCCGGCTGGGAGGGCTGTCCGCTCGCCACCAGCGGCGCCTTTGAGCGCATGCGCGACGAGGGATGGAAGGCGTTCGTTTACGATCGCACCGAGCAGGAGAAGGCCGACTACCGTGCGCGCAACGAGGAGGCCATCGCCACTGGCGACCGCATCTTCATGCGCCCCCACCACATGATGTGCCTCGCCTGCGGCTGGTCCGGCGGCGACGTCGATCGCACCCGCCCCAACGATACGCTCTATGAGATTCTCCAGCGCATGCGCGCCCAGCCCGACATTCCGGTGACTCTCGTCGAGGGTCCCTGCTCGGCCTGCGATTGCTGCGACGGTTACCATCCCGAGACCGGTCGCTGCGTGCATGCTGGCGGCTTGATCCGCGACTACAAGAAAGACCTCGACTGCTTCCAGCGTCTGGGCATGATGCCTGGCGACACCATGCCTGCCCGCGAGTTGTGGGACTTGCTCTTCGCCACGATTGAATCCACTGCCGAGATCTGCGGTTACATCAATGACGAGGTGACTGCGAACGAGTGGTCCGTCTGCAGCGGTCCGGGAGGCAACGCCGGTTACGTCAAGACCCGCGCCCGCGGCGTCTTCTGATCAACTGGCGCCTTCGCGGTGCCCTTGGTCGTTTGGAGGGGCGGGGCTACGCCCCCGCCCGGTCGTTGTCGTATGCCTTCGCCGTATGGAGGGCGAGTCTTTCCTTGGGCACCGAAGCCTTGGCGAAGGTGTCAGACCCGCCGGCCGTTGCCGTATTCCGTACGGAGGAACCCTATCCGGCCCGGTCTTTGCTGTGGTGGCTGATCATGGCGCAGTGCTCTGGCCGTACACACAAAAAGGCCCACGGCGTTTGCCGTGGGCCTTTCGATTCTGCGGGTTGAGCGAATTACTTAACGCGCAGCCACATGTCGGCATCGCTTTCCAGCGTGTTCATGCCATACCACTTCGCGTGGCCATCCGCGAGAGCAGCGTTTGCGCCCTCGTTGTGCCGCGCCTCCGGCTCGTAGCTGGAGTTGCCATAGGCCGCGTAGTAGGACTCGCCGTCCACGAACACCAGTGTCTCCGCCGGCATGTCGATGCTGCCGAGGGAGCAGTTGTTGAGCTGCCCGCCGTTGTAGCCGTAGCTGATCGCCATGCTGCCGCCGCCATACAGGGCCATGCTATAGGGAGACGCGTCGCTCGGGCAGGCGAGAATCTGCTTGTTCTTGAGATAGGGCTGCAGGACCTCGCCCCAGTAGACGTAGGTCCCCGAGCCATCGTTGGTCCGGTGGCTGATCATGCGCTCGTCATAGTCATCCGCATACATCTGCGAGCTGAGCATGATCTGCTTGACGTTGGCCAGACAACTTGTCTGTCGTGCCTTCTCCCGGGCTCGTGCGAAGACCGGGAACAGGATTGCTGCGAGAATCGCAATGATCGCGATGACTACCAGTAGTTCGATGAGCGTGAAACCGCGTCGCATTGTCTCTCACCTCTCTTGGTAATTGTATACCTCAACACCAATGATACCCATTCCGCGCGACCCGGTCAATCTTTCTCCATCCCCACCGGTAATCCCCTACTGCAGTATCAACCACCCGCGCGATTCCAGGTCCCCGTTGGCGTAGTGGGTCGGGAACCAGTTCGATGTCTCCAGGTAATCCCGCGCCCCGATCACGTTACGCACGAAGTTCATCTTCAGGAAGCGGTCGCGCGCCGGGTCCACCCCGATCTCCGCCAGGTCCACGGACAGCTCGATCTTCCAGCCCTCGCCCGGTATACGCATGACCGCCGCCTCGATATCGCCGTCGTAGCTGGCGTCCTTGTTCAGCATGTCGAACAGGTCCGGCGTCGGCTCGGTATTCGCGATCACCTGGAAGTACTCCGCCGGGTCCGTCGCCTCGGGCAGGTTCAGCAGCAGTTCTACCGAGTCGTCAGACCACACCCGCCCGTCTCGTCCCGACGCGCTCACATAGTACTCATCGTACCGCTCGTCCTTGACCTGGTCGCAGCGCGCCGCCACATACAGCCGCCGGCCGTCATGCACCATTCGAAACTCGGTGGTGAACGCGGCCGCGCTGCCCTTCTGCAGCACGAAGAACCCCGACTGCGCGGTCACCGGCTTGCCCGCCGCGTCCTCCACCCAGCAGTCGTCATCCAGTCGGCCGTCCACCACGGGCGCCTTCGCGATCCGGTGCGCCAGCGCCACCCGTCCCGCCGAGTAGAGCACCTCGTCGAGCACCGCGTTTTCCTCGAGCGAGGGCTCGCGTCCGCCCAGCGCATCCGCCGCCACGCTCGCGATCGCAGCCCGGAAGTCCGCCGGCGTCGGGTTGGCCATACCGCGCACCCGCGCCCACGCCTCGTTGGTGATCGCCCCTGCCAGCGCGCTCTTGGCCAGGGTCACCGACCCGTGTATCCCCTCGGATGGTTCCCTGATCTGCCACGGGTCGCGCAGCACCCACTTCGTGTACAGGTCCAGGTTCATCTCTGGTCCGGTCAGCCCGCCCATCAGTGACAGCGCCTTGCCCATCGTCTCCAGGTTCCCCGCCAGCGGCGCCGCTTCGGTGGCCGAGTGGTAGCGCTCCGACAGGATCTTCGTCACGCCAAATGCGTCGGCCATGTAGTCCACATGCGCGCGAGTCGAACCACGCTTGGCCGCGGCGCGCGCCTCATTCAGATACCCCTCGGCCTCGAACACCACGTCCGCCGGCCAGCGCAGGAACTGGTCTGGCGACCGGAAGAAATACCACCGGTCCTTACCGGTCTCCGGGTCGGTCGTGACCACGCGCTCCTGACCCAGCCGTTCGCACAAGTCGATGTACTTGCGCATCGGCTCGGCGGCTTCCGCGAAGTAGTTCGTACAGAAATCCTCCAGCAACTCCTCCACATCCCGGCTCGGATCCCACAGCAGTTTCGAGAACACCCACACCTTGTATCCGTCCAGCCCCCAGTTCGGATACACCTCGCTATAGACCGCCCGCGCCCCATGCTCATACGAATACTGCAGCGACTGCGCAAGGAAGCGGTTGTACGGAACCGGGATCGCGTAGCCGGTCCCGAAGTACCACTCGTAGATGCCCATCTGCCGCGCGATCTTGCTCCACTGGTCGATATGCTCCAGCCGCTCCGCCTTGGCCTCCGGGTCGCGGTAGCACGCCGTCGAGCCCACGTAGAAGGGCATGATATTTGGGTGCAGTTCCAGCCCCTCATACGGATACTTCGAGTACGAGTAGGCCAGCGTCCCGATGATCTTGTCCGGGTACTTGACCGCCACGCCCTCGGCGATCCGGTTCGCGAACTGCCAGAACAATCGCGACCGGTTCTCCTCAGTGCCCCCCTCGCCGCCCACGTTCTCCGACAGCTTCAGACACTCCGGGCAGTTGCAGTACCCGCCACCGTCATTGGGCGCGATCGACTGCGAGTTCGCCTCCGGGTTTTCGTCGAAATACTGGATGATGTTCGCGATGATCTGGTCGATGCCGCCCTCGCTGGTCATGCACGGCTGCCACCCGGCGGACGAGTTCTTCTTAGGCGGACGCCGCCTGCCGTCGATGAACGGGTACCAGTCCGGATGCTCAGCCCCATACACCTCCGGGTTCAGCACCTGGTAGAGGTTGTGGTGGAACCGGAAGCGCGTTCGCAGCCGGTTCTGCTCCTCCCAAGCCGTCGACAGCGGACGCCCGAACCGGTTCGGGATGCTGATGGACGTGCCCGAGAACTTGCGCATCAGAAACGCCGGCTCCTGCGTGTCGTCGAGTTCCTCGAACGCCAGTTGCTCGCGCTGGGGAATCACTCGGCCCACTTCGCCCGGCAGATACCAGCGCACGCCGCAGTGGTCCTCCAGGAACGCGTACGTCGCGAACCCGCTCGCCCACGGCGTCGGCCCGGCCAGAACCAGGTCCCCGTCCACCCCGCGGATGATGAACCCGTCCTGATCCAGCGCGTCCAGTTCAGCCGCCATATTCTCCTCGACATACTCGGTCCGGCCCAGGTGAATGATCGGCTCTGCGATATCGAACACCGGCGTCCGGTCGAACTTCATGGTCGCCTGGTTCAGCGTCTCGCAGCGCGACCCGTCCTCGACGACAATCGGCATCACGCGCCCGGTCATCTCCGCGACGGTCGCCACCATCTCCCGCGCCGCGACGATCTCGTCGCCGGCGTGCCCGGCCCGCAGCAGAACGGTCGCCACGGTGTCCCCGTCAACGACGGTCGCCGGTCCCGCGTGACACGCGGCGGCAACGCTCAGCACGGCTATCACGATGGCAATGTTTCTCATGTTTAGGGCCTCCTCAGGCCGTTGCTGATCGCGGCTGCCGTCCGTCGTGCGCTGCCGTCGCTACATGTCATTGCCCTCACTGCCATTTCCACCCTTAGTCATTCCCCGCTTCTCGTGCCTTCCCTGCACTTCCCCTCGCTCGACGGAGGCCTTCGCTCCTGCCGCGGCCAATATTCCGATCCGCGATGACGCCTATGCTTGGGAGCGCTATCATGGAGCGAGCGGTCTGGCTGCTGACACTGACGCTGACCATCTCTGTCGCGTGGGCCCAGGACCAGTACACGCTGGCGGGCGAGCCGCTCGTGGTCCAGGCCGAGGAAGATTTCCTCTACGCAGCCGACGACTGGGTGCGCATGGTCGCCGCTCCCGACATCGCCGCCGGCCAGGGCCTCGTCATGGGGATGACCGCGCGCATGGACATCCCCGCCGGCACGGGCGGCTGCAACTGGCTTTTGCAGATACGCCTCGATGGCGCCCTCCTCAGCGGAACGCTCGTCACACCGCGCCTCATCAACAAGCCCGCTGACTTCGACCTCATCGGCACTGACTTCCACTTCGACTGGTTTGGCCGCCAGCACCGGGCATGGATGACCATGTTCGCTGATGGTTACGAACACGATATGACCGACGCCGAAGAGGACTTCGACTACCTCTTTGACCTCACCGGCCTCGTCGTCCCCGGCGAGGAGTTCGAGCTTCGCCTCGTCTATGCCCAGAAGAACATCCCCGCCGCCGTCGGCCACGACGCCCCGGTGGCCTTCCGCAATCTATGGCTCGGGGCCATGTCCCTCGACGAAATCCAGCGCATGCGCGACGCCGCTCTCGCCATCGGTGGCCAGCGCACTCCGGTCCCCGTGCAGGCCGAGCCGCCCGCTGACGAGGGCCCCGGCGAGGTCGCTTACGAACTCGCCCGCTCTGGCCGCGTCGAGGACCCCCTCGGTCAGGTCGGCTTCGAGGACCTTACCGGCTGGTCCGCCTGGAGCCGTGGCGACGTGCAACTCACCGTCGCCGCCTCCCGCGAGCAGCGCATCTGGCGAGACCAGGTCCTCAAGGTCGCCTGCGAGCCCGGCGAGGGCCAGTCGCTCCTCGTGATCCAGCCGCCCGAGCCCATCGAGATCGCGGGCCAGTGGGACGCCATCGAGCTCTGGGCGTACTTCGAGCATGGCAATCACCTCCGTCCCCTGCCGCCGCCCGGAGTTTCCGTCCTCATCGAGGACAGTCACGGCCGCGGCTTTGAAGTCGAGCTTGGCGACCTCAACACCCAGTACTGGTATGTCTGCCAGGGCTTGCTCTCCGACCGTGAGCAGGCCAACATCGCATGGCCCGCGCGCTTCGTCGGCCTCGTCATCAACCGCCTGAAGCAGGAGCAGGGCACCGTCCTGTATCTCAACTCGATCGCCTTCCACACCCAGAGCCGCGAGCCTTTCGCCGCCGACCCGCGCCCGAAGCGCCCCAGTTTCCCCACCAGCGAGGACGGTGGCCTCCCCACGCCCCCCTCTCGCGCGAAGACCTCCGTTGACACCGGCCCCGAGGCCGTCACCTTCACCTGCCAGTCGCCCGCGGGAGTGCTCATCTACACTGTCACCCCGCGCACCGGCAGCTTCGACGATCTCTCCGCCACCTTCGAGGCCGCTGGCCGCACCATCACCCTCCAGCCCATGGCTGGCGGCGGTGTCCTCTTCGCCAGCGCCGTCCCCACAATGGCCGGAGCCGCCAACGTCCGCCGACTCGACTCGCGCATGGATGGCAAGCGCTTCGTCACTCGCTGGCACTTCACTGAGGGCGATCTCGAGGCCGACTACGAAATCAGCTACCGCCTGCGCGGCGCGACCATGGTCGTCGACGCGGCCTGCGACGGTGGCGTCGCCACCGGCATCCGTTTCGGTCGCGTCGCTGGCCTGACCGACCCCACCACCGTCCACGTCCCGTACTTGAAGATGGGCAACGTGCCCGACCCCGAGGTCGCCTGTGGCGACGGCCTCTTCGTCAGCGCCCTGACCGATTGGCGCAACTGTGGCTTCTCCATGTCCCAGACCGGCAAGGTCGAGGTCACTGACGACGGCGCGCAGATCAACGTCGGCACGCTCTACTCACCCCTCACCTCCGGCCGCCGCAACGACCTGCGCGACCGTCTCATGGTCACCATCTCGCCCGACTTCCACGATGTCCTCCCCAACATCCCCAACCCGCCCTCGCCCAATCTCGACGAGGCTGCCGGTCTGATGTATGTCATGGGCAGCGGTGCCCAGCCGAGCCTCTGGCGTAGCATGAAGCGTTACGGTCTCGATGACCTCATCGCCATGCACTTCGCCGGAATCTGGTGGCGCCACGCGGGCGAGGGCTTCTCCATGCACCACGAGCAGCGCCCCGAGATGAGTGACGCCGACCTCGCGCAGTACCGGGACATGGTGCGCGGTCTCGGATACCGCTGGGGCATCCTGATGGAGTATGGTGACTTCTTCCCGATCAACGAATACTGGGACCCGGGCCTGCTCTCACTCACCACCGATGGCACCTGGGCCACTCGCTGGATCGGCCACTACGCTACCAAGCCCGCCGCCATGACCATGCTCGCCCGCGTGAACGGTGAGCGCCTGCAGGAGCATTGCGGCCTCGAGTCCGTATACCTCGACACCCACACCAACCATTCGCTCACCGCGAAAGACTACGAAGCTGGCGTGCCCGGCGCGGGCAGCGGACCGTCTCAGGCGCTCCAGGTGGGGGAGATGCTCCTCGAAGCCCGTCGCCAGCATGGCCTCACTTGTTCCGAGGGAATCTACCGCTGGCTCTACGCTGGTCTCGTCGACATGGATTACGCTACCTGGGTAGGCAAGGGCCCCCGTGGCAACACCTTCGATCAGCCCATCCTGCCCGACTTCGACCTGCTCAAGATCCACCACCTGCACCTCGGCACTGGCATGGGCTACAGTCCTTCCGCATTCTTCGGCAGGACAAACGAAGCGCTGGGCGCCCTGTACAGCGGCGACGATGGTGGCCCGACCGCTGCTCCGGTCTACTACCAGTACGTCGCCGCCACTCTCGCCCACGGTCACTCCGCGATCCTCGGCTATGGATACTTCCCGCCCGT
This sequence comes from Candidatus Zipacnadia bacterium, assembly GCA_029821735.1. Taxonomy (GTDB): domain Bacteria; phylum Armatimonadota; class Zipacnadia; order Zipacnadales; family UBA5352; genus JALGSU01. The sequence goes on from JALGSU010000032.1 coordinate 15,164, forward strand.
CAGCCGCATGATCCATTACTACGCAACCATGATGGCCATCCAACCCGAGTACCTCACCGACACCGTCACCGAGATCATGCGCCACGATGGCGAGGGTTACATCTCCACCTCCGAGGCCCTCGCTCGCGACCAGCTCGGAACCGGCCGCATCCGCGTGCGCTACTCACGCGGCCTCACCATGTGGGTCAACTACCACGCCGAGAACTCCTGGCAGATCGACGCCAACGGTTCCAGCTACACCTTGCCACCCTACGGTTGGGTGATTGACAAGCCCGGCGAGTTGCTCGCCTTCAGCGCGCTGATCGACGGCCACCGCGTCGACTATGCCCGGTGCCCGAAGTGGACCTACCTCAGCGGCTGCGGCGAACGCACGCAGTACGATGGCATCGACACTGACGGTGCCGTCTGGCTCAGGCGCGACGGCTCCGGCGCGCGCGTGATCCCCTGCGGCCGGCTCGAACGCTTCACCGTCGCCCCGGGCGCCGAGTATCCCTATCAGTATGACTATTTCCTCGGCGACACCCCTGCCGATCGCGGCTGCACGGTCCTGCGCATTGACGCCGAGAAGCTCATGCCCGGCTGCGAGCCCCGCGCGCTCAAGGTCCGTGCTCGCGACTGGAACGAGGTCGACCTTGAGCCAGCGGTTGAGGTCTCCGACGATGGTGTGGTCTCATTCACTGCCAGCGCCGAAGTCGTCGACTGGATCATCGCCCGCTGACGCCATTCCGCGGCAGGTGAACCCGCCCTCCATCGACAATTAACCCGGGCCACCGGTCGTTGCGCACATGCGCGCGAGGAGCGACTATCACATGAATGCCAGACCGCAGATCAGCGGCATCTTCCCGCACCTTCACGTCAGCGCCGACATCGTCCCTCGGCGCACGGAATCGGGCATCGGCGCCCTCATGCCCTGGGCCGACAGCCTCTGGATGGTCACCTACCCATCCAACCCCAACTCCGGGTCCGGCACCGGCCTCTATCAGATCACCCCGGACCTCGAGATGACCAAGCGTCCCGAGAGCGTTGTCGGCGTATTCGCCAACCGCCTCGTCCACCACGAGTCCGACCAGATGATCATCGGCCCTCACATCATCGACGCCGACGGTGCCGTCCGCACCATCGACGCCATCTCCCACATCCGCCTGACCGGCACCATGCGCCACCTGACCGATCCCGAGAACAAGCTCTACTTCCTCGGCATGGAGGGCGAGTTCTTCGAGGTCGACGTGCATTCACTCGAGGCCACCGAGCTATGCGATCTCAAGCGCGAGCTGCACATGCCCGAGGGCATGTGGCCGCACTTCAAGGGTGGCCACTCCCAGCAGGGCCGCGTCGTCGTCTGCAACAACTCCTACGACGAGCCCGAGTTCCTCGGTCAGCGCGCCGCCGGACGCCTCGCGCAGTGGGATGGCGAGACTTGGACGGTCATTGAAGACAGCCCGTTCATGGACGCTGCCGGTCGCGAGAACCTCGGCTGCGCGATCTTCGCCAATGGCTGGGACGAGCGTTCCGCGATCCTCCGCGTCTGCATCGACGGGAACTGGCGCAGATATCGCCTCCCCAAGGGCAGCCACGCGTATGACCACGGGTGGCTCACTGAGTGGACGCGTATCCGCGAGGTCGAGACCGAGCGCTTCCTCATGGACTGCCACGGCATCATCTACGAGTTGCCCGCGCAGGTATACGGCGGCAACGTCTGGGGCGTCAAGCCGATCTGCCAGCACGTGAAGATCATGCCCGACTTCTGCTCATGGATGGGCATGCTGGTCATTGCGGGCAACCAGAACACTCCCAACAATGACAATAACCCCGTCGGCGGCCAGCCCAACGCTGGTCTGTGGATGGGCCACATCGAGGAGCTTTGGAGTTGGGGCAAACCCCAGGGCTGGGGCGGGGTATGGCGCGACGACAAGGTCAAGTCCGGCGAACCGTCCGATCCTTTCCTGATGACTGGTTTCGACCAGAAGGTCCTGCACTTGCGCCATGACGCTGACAGGTCGGTGAACTTCGCCATCGAGGTCGACTTCCTCGGCGATGGTTCTTTTGAGCGTTACGCGACGGTCAAGGTCCCGGCGCAGTCATATGCTGCGCACGTTTTCGAGCCCGGCTTCAGCGCTCACTGGGTGCGCGTTGTCGCGTCCCGCAAGTGCACCGCAACCGCTTGGTTTGTGTATACATAGCAACCCGTCCGCAACCGAAAAGAGGCCTTCCGTCATGCAGCGCACAGTGGTTGTTGCTCTCACAATCCTGGTCGTGACCGCCTGCTCATTCGCCGCCGTCCCCGTCGTCGTCGACGGTCAGGCGCAGGCCGTGATCGTCACCGCTGACGAGCCGACGTCGCTGGCGCAGTATGCCGCCGAGGAACTCGTCTACCACATCGAGCGCGCCACCGGAATCGCCCTGCCGATCACCACTGAGGGCGCCGCCGGCGTCGATGCGCCGAGCGTGATCTTCGTCGGCCCGTGCGACGCGGCCCGCGCCGCAGGCATCGACGAATCCGCGCTCGACAACGAGCAGACCGTCCTGCGCACCGATGGCGCCCGCCTCTTCATCGTCGGCGACGACGGCGTCGACGCTGCGCTCAGTGTCGCCACTCGTGGCGGCACGCTCTGGGGCGTCTACGAGTTGCTCGAACGCAGCCTCGGCGTCATCTGGATGTGGCCCGGCGAACTCGGCACCTACGTGCCCGAGACCGACTCGGTCACCATCCCCGACCTCGACGAGACCTTCGAGCCCAAGCTCTGGCAGCGCAACATCCGCTCCGGCATCATCACCCGCGACCAGATCACTCAGGGCTTCACACCCCAGGGCCTGACCGCCTACAAGAACGATCAGGCCGTCTTCCTGCGCCGCCACCGCTGCGGCCGCCGCGACCCCTACCGCTACGGTCATTCCTTCAATGACTGGTGGGCGAAGTATGGTGAGGAGCACCCCGAGTGGTTCCAGCTTCTCGAGAACGGCAAGCGCGGCCCGGCCTCGCCCGGCGCCCGCTTCTCCATGTGTGTCTCCAACCCCGAGTACCAGCGCCAGATCGTCCGCGAGTGGGAGCAGGCCCGCGCCGAAGAGCCCGACCTGTGGCACAACATCCGCGTGTGCGAGAACGATATCCGCGGCATGTGCACCTGCGACAAATGCATGTCTTGGGACGGCCCGCAGCCTGACTACATCCACCCGCGCTTCGGTCCGCGAGTCGTCTCCGACCGTTACGCTCGCTCCTGGCAGGCCGTCTACGACCTTGCCTCCGCAATCGACCCCGAAGTCGTCGTCATGACTTACGCGTACGTCAACTACGCCCCGCCACCAGTCACTGGCATCAAGCTCAGCCCCAACATCCTCGTCGGCACGGTGCCCGATCTCTTCTTCCCGCGCACCGAGGAGCATCAGCAGTGGGTCAAGGACCAGTGGATGGGGTGGCGCGAGACTGGCTGCAGTCTCTTCCTGCGCCCCAACTACACTCTCCATGGTCACGTCATGCCGCACATTTTCGCCCACCAGTTCGCCGATGAATACCAGTTCGAGTGGAACAACGGTATGGTCGCCACCGACTTCGACTCTCTCAACGGTCAGTGGGCCACTCAGGGAACCAACCTCTACGCGCTCGTCCGCATGCAGGACAAGGGTGGCGAGGACATCGAGAAAATCCTCGGCGAGTACTACTCCGGCTTCGGTCCCGCTGCCGATCACGTCGAGCTCTACTTCGACTACTGGGAGGCCTACACAACCGCGCTGCTCGAGACCAGTAGCGAGACCGGCGCCAGTGGCATCAGCAACTGGTCGCGCTATGCCCAGAACGCCCACGCGCTCTTCCCCGAGGAGAGCTTCGTCCCCGCGCTCGCCATCCTCGACGAGGCGAAGCAGGCCACCGGCGACGCCGGCCAGTTCGCCGAGCGCGTCGACTTCCTCCGCCTCGGCCTCGACCACGCGATGCTCTGCGCTCGCATGTCAGCCTTCGTGGCCGGCACTGACCGCACCCAGTCGCCCTTTGCTGTTGGCCGCGCCCTCGAGGAACTCACTGCCTTCCGCCTTGAGCACGAGGCCAGCAACATCTCCAACCTGCACTTCGCCGCCTACATTGAGAGCCGAAGCTGGAAGATCCCCGAGAGCTACCAGGGCCACCCCGTGCAGGGCATCGTCGACGAGGTCGCCCCGCTCGAGGGCGAGCCCTACCTGTCGCTTCGCGGAGCGTACACGCTGGTCGTCGCGCTCACCGAGGGCGAGAACCTCCGCGCGCACATGACCACCCGCCGCGTCGGCGCCAACGAGTCGCCCATCAACTGGGTCGTCGTCGATTCCACCGACACCGTCATCGCGCACGGTGAGGTCGTTGTGGGCGAAGCCGCCGACATCGACGTGCCCGTGGCTGCCGCTGGCACCTACGTCTTGTTCGTCCAGACCAACCAGAACAACGCTCGCGTGACGATGCTCAACGATCACATGTCACTCGCCGGCAGCTCCATAGGCTTCGTCTACGCCACCTCGCCTCTCTTCTTCCAGGTGCCCGACGGCATGGAGGAGTTCACTCTCCGCATCAATGGTGCGTGGCCCGGCGAGACGGTTCGCGCCCGCGTCTACGACCCCGACGGCAACGAGGCTGCCGTGCAGGAACTCACTGCCAAGGGCCCCATCCCGTTCACTGTCGCCGTGGCTGAGGGCCAGTCGGGCAAAGCGTGGTCGATCAGCTTCGAGGAAGCGGACGAGGGCGTCTTGGAGGACTACCGCGTCTATCTCGGCGAGGGTCTGCCCCAGTTCTGGGCCCACACCGCCGACCGCCTGGTGACCGAGCAATAGCCGATCACCGCTGGTCGTTGCCTTGCTGTATGGAGGGCGGGTCTTTCCTTGAGCACCATAGCTTCAGCGAAGGTGTTAGACCCGCCGGCCGTTGCCCTGTCGTTCAGGGGGGGCCGGATTATGTGTATCCGGCCCGGTCGTTGCCGTATGCCGTGCGGAGGGCGGGTCTTTCCTTGAGCACCATAGCTTCAGCGAAGGTGTTAGACCCGCCGGTCGTTGCCCTGTCGTTCAGGAGGGGCCGGATTATGTGTATCCGGCCCGGTCGTTGCCGTCGTCTCTTGCCGTAGCCGTTGCTGCCGCTTCTTTCGTTTCTTCCGTTCCTTCCGTTTCTGCCTTTAGGGAGCAACCAATGAAACTCTTGCTGATCGCCATCGCCGCGCTCACGCTCACTGGCGCCTTCGCCGAGGTCACTCTCGTCGCCGACGGACAGGCACGCGCCGTGCTCATCGTCCCGTCCGAGCCCGCCCCGGTGGCGCAGTATGCCGCCGAGGAGTTGGCCTGGCACATTGAGAAGGCCACCGGCGTCACGCTGCTCATCCTCCCCGAGGACGAGGAGCCCGACGACCTGCTCGCCCGCGTCTACATCGGCCCGGTCCGCGCCGCCTATGACGCCGAGATTCCGGTCGATGCCCTCGACGGCGAGGAGACCGTCCTGCTCACTGCCGACGACGCACTCTTCATCGTCGGCGATGACGATGACGGCGACCCGCTGGACATCGCCGTGCGCGCGGGGACGCTCTGGGGCGTGTATGAACTCCTCGAGCGCATCGCGGGCGCACGCTGGCTCTGGCCCGGAGACCTCGGCGCTCATGTCTCCGCGACCGACACCGTCACCGTCCCCGATCTCGACGAGCGTTTCACCCCGGACCTGATGCAGCGTAAGGTCCGCCCCGGGATCATGAAAGCCGAGGATCTCATAACCCCCGCTTTCAGCGAGGAAGCCCTCGAAGCCTACAAGCACGATCAGGCTGTCTTCATGCGCCGCCACCGGCAGGGCCAGGTTCATCCGCTGCGCTACGGGCACGCCTTCCATTGGTGGTGGAATGAGTATGGCGAAGAGCACCCCGAGTGGTTCCAGCTCCTCGACAACGGTAAGCGCGGGCCCACCTCGCCCGCCGGCGCGTGGAACGTCGCGATGTGCGTGTCCAACCCCGAGTTCCACCAGAAGATCATCGCGGATTGGCAGCAGTGGCTCGCCGAAAACCCGGGACAGTGGCGCAACATCAATGCCTGCGAGAACGACTGTGGCGGGCGATGCGTATGTGACAACTGCCTCGCCTGGGACGCGGCGGACCAGCAAGGCCTGACCGTTGCCGAGGGCCGCTCGACTTCGCTGCGCTACGCGAAGTTCTGGAAGGCCGTCCACCAACTCGCAGCGCAGGTTGATCCCGACGCAATCGTGACCGCATACGCCTACAACAACTACCGCTTCCCGCCCACCGAGCCGATCGAACTCAACGAAAACATCTTCGTGGGCTACGTGCCCAACATGTACTTCCCGCGCAGCGACGCCCAGCAGCAGCGCATCCTCGGCGAGTGGGATGGCTGGCGCGAAACCGGCGCCCGCATGTTCTACCGCCCCAACTATCTGCTCATCGCCCACTGCATGCCGCTCATCTACTCCGAGCAAATGATCGAGGAACTCCAGCACATGTACCGCAACGGGCTGGTCGCGACGGACTACGATTCCTGCCCCGGCGCGTGGGGCACGATGGGCCCGCTGCTTTACACGCTGCTGCGCTTCCACACGCGCCCCGAGCAGTCGGCGGCGGACTCGCTGGCCGAGTACTGTGAGGGCTTCGGACCGGCGGCGGGGCAAGTGCGCCAGTACTTCGAGTTCTGGGAGAACCACGTCTACGATACGCTGCTGTCGCTGAGCGACCGCGACCGCTCCGGGAGATTGTTCTGGCTGTATTTCGCCAAGAACGATCACATCATCTTCCCGCTCAGCGCCTGGGACGAGGCCGGACGCATACTCGCGAGCGCCGAGGCCGCCGCCGCTGACACCGGCGACTTCGCCGACCGCGTCCGCTTCCTGCGCACCGGCTGGCAGCACGCTCGCCTCTGCACCGAGATCAGCGAACTGCTGGCCGGCGCCAACCCGGAAGTCTCGCCACTGTCGGTATACCAGAGGCTCGACGACCTTGCCGACTTCCGCGCCGAACACGAAATGGACTACTTCGCCAATCTGGCCTTCACCGCGATGATCGAGAAGAATAGCTGGGTCATCCCTGAACGCTACCAGCGCGAAGACCTGATCCCCGCCAGCGCTGAGGTCGAGCCGCTCGATGGCACTCCGATCATGGCCACGCGCGGCGGCCATCAGTTCGTGGCGCTCCTCGAAGCGGGGGAGAGCTTCCGCGCGCAGCTTTCCTGCAATCGCGCCGGAGCCAACCCCTCGCCCGCAAACTGGCACCTGATCGGGCCGGATGACGAGATGATCGCGCGCGGCAGCGTCGAACCGGGTGAGACCGCCGAGATCGACGTGCCCGCGCAGCAGGCCGGCGTCCACCTGCTCCTGCTGCAGACCAATCGCAACTATGGCCGGATCACACTGCTCAGCGACCACGTCGTCTGCGCCAGTCGAAGCGTCAGCTTCATCGGCGGCGCCTCACCCATGTACTTCCACGTGCCCGATGGCACCCGCTCCTTCCACATGACCCTCAGCAGCCCCGCGCCGGGTGAGTGTGCCAGAATCGCGGTCCTCGACCCCGATGGCAACGAGGCCGCCGCTCTCGAGACCGGCGACCTGAAGGAAGTCACCGCCGAGATCCCCGTCCCGCAGGGGCAGTCGGGCCAGCCCTGGTCGGTCACGATCGGCCCGGCCGCTGTCGGCGTGCTCGAAGACTACACGATCACGCTGGGCGACGAACTTCCCGCGTACTGGGCCCACTCAGCCGACAGGCTCGTGATCCCCGCTCCCTGAGGTGATGACGATGCACAAAGCTTGCACACGCCTGGCCGCCGCGGCCATGCTCGCGACGGCTTGCTTCGCTGCCCTTGCGCATGACGTGCCCATCGACTGGTCCGGCGAGTGCATGCCACCCGGTGGCGCGGCCGTGCAAGCTCAGCGATCCTCCCGATTCGACGCGGCCACCGGCTCCTATCTCTTCACCGCCACCGATGACCGCGGCGCAGTCACTTACCGCGTCCGCCCCGGCGAGGGCTCCGGCGCCAACGGGCTGTTCTCCGTAGACTGCTCGATGGATGGCGCCGACGAGTTCACCATCACCCGCGGGGTCATGCTCGCCGCCCGCGACGCCGCCGGCCAGGAGGTCGCCCACGATGGCACCCTCCGCATCGGCGCTTTCGACTCGCTCGACCTCGACGCCGACGGCCCCGGCGGATACATGCCCGAGCCCACCGGCCACGGCCCATGCATCCGCCTCGGTGACACCCTCCCCGTCGCCCCGCACACCACCGGTTTCGTGACGCTGCCCCTCGACGTCCCGGCGGGCCCATACTTCATCGGCGTCCGCTACATGGACGATGCCGATGACCGGGCCGACGACTCCTACATCCGCCTCAGCGTCGACGGTGCCGCCATCGGCGAGTGGTCTCTCACCCGCAACGATGACCAGTGGCGCGAGCAACTCTTCGCCGCCGATGTGGCCGGCGGCAGCGTCCTGCGCATCGACTCCCGCACCGATGACACCGGTGGCGTCGGCTCTGATTTCTGCCGCATCTCCCACATACTCATCCGCCCCGCCGCCGACCGTGGCCTGCAGCTTCGCCACTCCCTCGAGGATGGCACCCTCACCATCGCCCAGGCCTCCGGCCTCGCGCCCGGCGTGCCCCCGGTGACCGCGACCATCGCGCTCACCGGCCGAGTCCTCCGCTGCCACCTCGCCCAGACCGAACCCGCCACATCTCCCGCAGGCCTGACGGGCCTTGCCCTCCTGCCCAGTGACGACACTCCCGAAGCCCGAATTCTCAAGGTCCCCTACGTTGAGGAGCGCGTGGTCGTCAACGGTGACGCTGGCTTCTTCGCCACCTTCATCGATCGCTTCCTCAGCCACTGCACCCGCCTGCGACCCGCCGGTCTCGTGGACGAGCAGACCGGTGTCGCCGGCGTCTTTGGCGAGTTGCTCTACTACCCGAACAGTGCCGCCGAGTTCTACGAATTCGACGAGACCCTCTACATTGCCGCCTCCCCTCGGCTGCTCGACCTGACCCCAACCTTCCCCGCGCGCCGCCCCACTTCCGGTCGCGCCGAGCTCGGCAAGCGCGTCGTCTTCGACCATTGGCGCATGGCCACCGGCGACGATTTCGAGCGCCAGATGCGCATCATGGATGGCTGCGGCATGCACGATCTCCTCGCGATCCTCCATACCTGGATGCGCTACGGTTACGATCGCAAGCAGCCCCAGTTCGTCCCCGCCAGTCCCGACAAATGGACCGGCGAGCAGTTCACCTCCGCCATCGCCGCCACCCGCGAACTCGGTTGGCGCGCTGCCGTGCACGAGAACTACAATCACATGGACTGGGACAGTCCCTACAACAGCCCCACGCCCGCCACCGAGTTCGGCGAGCCCGTCCGCCCCGGCGACCCCGGCCCCGAGGAGGCGGCCGCCCTCGTCACCTCCGATCCCGGCGAGGACCTCTCCCGCCAGCCGCGCAATGCCTGGGCCTTCGCGCGCCTCGCTGACCTGCGCGTCGCCCCCGGTCCGCTCAGTCGCCCGCAGCCGCCCGCCTTCCCCATATCCAGCGACAAGATGCTCTTCTACTCCCAGATCGAGAGCCACAAGATCCGCGAGATGTATGGCACCACCGCCGGCTATCTCGACGTATCGCCCTGCGTCCAGCCGGGCCTCGGCACTTGGGACCTGCACATCGATCTCGACGCCCGCAACCGCGAGGCACGAGGCTTCGATCAGGTCTACCGCAACGCCGCCCGCCAGTTCGCCCACCACCGCGACATCTTCGAAATCGCCACCGGCGAGGGTGGCGCCAACGCCAGTTACCATGCCGGCTACATCCACGCCGTCGAGCGCCAAATCCGCACGCGCATGAACACTCCCATCATCCCCCACTTCGAACTCGCCACCATCCGCCCGCTCTCGTTGCACCACGGCATGGGCTACTACAGCCGCTACTTCGACAAGGAATCCGACAGCTCCACCTGGGACTGGGACCGCTACCGGGCCATGCAGATCGTCTTCGGCCACGCTGGCTTCATGGGCGACAACATCTTCCGTGGCACCGTCCCCACCGGCGAAGCCATCCGCCACTACTACACCATGCGCGCTCTCCAGGAGGCATACGCGGACGCCGAGCTCGTCGCCATCGAGTACGAAGACGGTGGCGAGTGGATCACGGTCGAGCAGGGCCTCGCACGCGACTATGATTTCACCCGCGCCCGCATCCGCGTCAGCTACGCGAACGGTCTGCAGGTCGCGGCCAACTTCGACGATCGCGGCAGTTGGCCCGTCCAGCTTGGCGACCAGCGCTTCGCCTTGCCCGGGCTGGGCTACGCCGCCGTCTGCGAAGCCCGTGGCCTGGTCGTGAAGTTTGCCTTCGGTTCCGGCACCGTCGAGGACTACGCGAAGTGCCCCGAGTATGAGTATCGTCACTTGCGCCAGAGCAGTGGGCAGGAGCCCTTCACTCACCACGTCGTCACGCGCCCCGCAGGCCTGCCCGGCCTGTCTGAGCGCCCCGCGCCCGGCATGCTCATCTGTCTGAACGATGATCCGCGCGAGGTCAACATGCGCGTGCCCGCCGATCTCGCCCCGGACGGTCGGCTCAACTTGACCATCGTCAACTCCGGCGACGCCGTCCAGCTTCCGCTCAATATCGAGGGCGTCGACGTGGCCGGCGCAATCCCGACCATCACCTATCGCGGCACTGCCCGCAACCGGACCGGCATGAGTCTTGCATGGACTCCACCGGGCGCTGGCGAGTGGACGGTGGCCTTCGCCTGCACATACACCGATCCCAGTCACATGGATGAGACCGCCAACGTGCCCATCGAGTTGCTTCTCGAGGGCGCGCGCGTGACCGTCGCCGCCGACGGCCCCGAGACGCCGACGCTGGTCACGGCCGCCGCCAAACGCTCTGCCAATTTCGTCGAGGTCGCAGCCGAACTCAGCTACCCGCAGCTCGCCCGTCCCGGCCAGGAGTTGCGCTTCACCTTCGACGCCTTGCAGCTCGGCCAGACGGTCGACGATGACTTCGCCCGTGACGTGCGCCTGATCATGACCAACGCCGCCACTGGCGAGCGGCTCGAACTCGCCTTCCCCGAATCCGGCGACGTGGCTCGGTCGGTCACCGATGGCATGAACGCTGTGCACGACTTCCCGGCGCTCTCGGTCACCACATTCGAAATCGGCCTCTGACCCGTCCGCCGGCGAAACGCGCCCCTGCGGCACGGTCACCAAAGCTTAACCCACTCCCATGTTTCCTCACGGCATGTAGAGTGCATACTTTAATACAAGAAGCGGCATAAAGGCGCGCTCCACGAGGTAAAGACTAATGCCATCATTCGTCTATTCCGTTCATGGAGAAAGCGCGAAACACCGGATCGCCGCCGACAACTTGCCCCAGGCCCTCCTGCGTCTGCAGGATCGCAAAGCCCCGGTGCTCACCATCGAGCCCGAGGCCGACGAACTGGATCTGCGGCTGCCCGCTGCTTCGCGGCGATTGTTGCCTGCGGTGTACCTGCAACTCGCGGCGATGCTCGACGAGGGCCTCGCCGCCAGCGCGGCTCTGCGGCGCATTGCTGCCGAGCTGCGTCCTCCGAAGCTGCGGCTGAGTCTCATCGCGGTGGCCGATGGCGTTGACAATGGCCTCAATCTCAGCGAGGCCATGGCCCGCCAGCCCTCCGTCTATGCCCTGACCGTGCAGGCTGCCGTCCGAGCGGGCGAGACCACCGGTGACCTTTCCGGTGCGTTGCGCGCTGTCTCGGACCATCAGCGCAACCTGCTCCTGATCTCCCGCAATCTCACCATCCCCTTGATCTACCCCGTCCTGATTCTGCTGATCGCGGCCGTCTACTCGGTCTTCGTGAGCAGCTTCATCTTCCCCAAGTTCCTTCAGCTATTCTACGATCTGGGCATGGAGCGCTCTGACTTCCCCGCCAGTACCCGCATGGCCATCGCGCTGTCGAACGCCTTGCCCGCCATCGTCCTCGGGCTCCTGGTAGTCGGCGGCGCTCTCTACCTCGCGTGGCGGGCATACAGCCACGCCAACCGCGGTCTCTTGACGCTCGGCCTCTGGCGCTTGCGCATACCGATCGTCGGTCAGATCGCCCTCTACACTGCCCTTGCCCGCGCCACGTCCACGCTCGCGGTGCTCCTGCGCGGCGGCGTCGACACTCTCACCGCGATCCGCCTTGCGCGCGAGGCCGCGGGCGACCGTGTCGTCTCGACTGCCCTGCGCAGGGCCGAGGTGATCTATGAGGATGGCGGCACGATTGTTGAGGGCCTGCGCGAGACCGAGGCCTTGCCCGAGGAGTTCATCTTCCGCATGGCCGCGGCTCAGGACGCGGGCTACACTGCCACCGTGCTCGACAATATCGCCAGCGATTACATGGACGCGGCGGACCGCCTGGTGCGCCGCTGGGTACTCGTCGCCGGCCCGGCGATAGTCATCTTGATGGGCATCGTGATCGGTTTCACCTGCATAGCCACCTTCTCCCCGCTCGTCGGGGTCATCAGTAACCTCACTCAATAGTCAGGCGCGCGGAGTGATCGCCATGATCGGCAATGCCGAAGTCATGCACGGACAGGGCTGCGAACTCCACATCGCCCCGGAGGGCCTGGCGATCAAGTTCCTCGCCACGCTTCCCGGGCGGCCAGCTCTCGAGGCGGTCGGTTACGAGGAGGTCGCCGCTGTCGACGTCGCGCCCAACGGTCGCCAGTTGCAGGTGATCTTCTACGCCCCTCGCGAGACCTGGGTTATCAAGGGCACCAACCGCCCCGAGGCCCTCTGGGCTCGCGACAGCATGCTGCGCCACATGAGCCGTGTGAAGGCCCGACGCACGCCGCTCTTCGAGGCGAAAGCCGAGCCCGACGATTTGCGCGAGAAGATCACCGAACTCTCTGCCGCCGATCCACCGCAAGTCGCCGTGCTCGCCGACCTGCTTCTCGCGCAGGCCATACATCATGGCGCCACCGACCTGCACTTGCAGCCCACTGGCAACAGCACGGTCGTGCGCGTGCGCGTCGATGGCCAGCTCATCACTCTCGGCGAGATGCCCGCCGGCACGGGCGAGCGAGTGACCGCCTGCCTGCAGGTCATGGCGCGCATGAGGTCCTTCGCCGGCCCCGTGGCCCAGACTGGCCGTATGCGCGTCGACGATTACGGGCGCCACGTGGACGTCCGCCTCACCGCCCTCCCCACCACCGACGGTGTCCGTCTTACCGCTCGCCTCTTTGACCCGAGCCGCGCGCTGCTCGATCTCGAGGCGCTCGGCTTCGCTCCCGACGCGCTCGCGGCCTACCGCGAGGCCATCAGCCAGCCGCGCGGCTGCATCATCATGACTGGCCCGTCCGGCTCCGGCAAAACATCCACCATGTATGCCAGTCTCGCCGAACTCGTCGCCACTGACCCGAGCCGCAGCATCTCCACGGTCGAGGAGCCCGTCGAGCTCAACCTGCCCGGCGTCGACCAGACTGAGGTCAACCGCCCCTCCGGCATGGATTTCGCGGCGGCCCTGCGCAGCGTCCTCCGCCAGGACCCGCGCGTGATCATGGTCGGCGAGATCCGCGATATGGAGACCGCCGAGATCGCCATGCAGGCCGCTCTCACCGGTCACCTCCTCTTCACCACCGTCCATGCCCCGAGCGGTGCCGGCGTGCTCACTCGCCTGCTCGACCTCGGCCTCGAGCCCTACGTCGTCGCCTCCAGTGTCACCATGGTCGTCGCCCAGCGTCTCGTTCGCACGCTCTGTCCCGACTGCCGCCAGGCCTGCGAACTCGCCGCCGACGAACTCGAATGGCTCGGCATCACTCCCATGGACCGCGAGGGCTGGGAGGCCTGTCTCCCGACCGGCTGCTCCAAGTGTGGCGGCTCCGGCTACCGTGGCCGCTCGGCCATCTTCGAACTCGTCCCGGTGACCGACCGCATGCGCGAGGCCATCATGCAGCGCCGCCCGATGCAGGAACTCGAGCGCCTCTCCGCCGAGGCCAGCACTGGCGATCTCTGGCGCGCCGGTCTCGCCAAAGTCGCCGCGGGCGTCACCACCCTTGACGAGTTGCGCTCAGTCCTCGGCACTCCCGCACGGTGAGTGGACCAATGAAACTGCCCTTCAGTCCAAGCAAAACTTGGTGGACTATCGTCGCTCTGCTGATTGTTGTCGGCGTGTTCCTCTACGGCTTGTCGCAGGGCATGCTGTGGCCTTTGATGTATGCGTCAACAATTCTCGTGGGCATCCTGCTCTTCATCGCTGTCTCGCTCGATCACAGTTGGGGCGCATTAGCGGTTGTGCTCTTCAATGTTCTCGGCACCTTGCTGGTGCTGGGAGTGATAGGTGCCGTGCTCTTTCCCAATCTGCTTGGCATCGTCATCGCCCTCATCGGCTTTCGGACGCAGGGCCCTTGCCGCGCTCGAACATCACTGCGCGCACGCTCCTGCCGCCGCAGCGCAGGCGCGGCGCGACGCTCATCTCGGTAATCGTGGCAATGGGGATCGTGGCTATGACTATGACACTCGCACTCCGCGCACACTATCAGGGAAGTCGTTTCGTCGCGCTTGAGCAGCAGCGCACCGTCGCCGCCGCCGAGTGCCACGCGCAGCTCGAGCGGGCGCGCGCCCGCGGCTTCCGCAGCTTGCCCGTCGTCGGCGAGCATCCGTTCGCCTCTCAGGCTGGCGAGGGCACGCTGATCATCGAGCCCGGCCCGGTTGACGGTTCGCGTCGACTCACTGCTCGCCTGAGTTGGCCCGGTCACGCCAACCTTCCCGCTGGCAGCGTCCAGCCATGGGGGTGCTGAGCGTCCTCATGCTCACCACCACCCGCCTGCTCTTCGCTGGCGATCGGGCCATGGGCGCCGAGACCGTTCGCGCAACTCAGACAGGCGGCGCCGCCGAGCTGCTCGAGGACATCGGTCGCGACGTGCGCGCCGCCCGCAGCGTCATCGCTGGCCGTGGCGGTCTGGCGATCGGCACCGTCCGTTACACCACGGGCGAGTCCGGCTCAATGCGCACGAGCGCCGGCCAGCAGACCGACCGTTACCCCGGCGTGGCCGCGACCTTCCTGGCCCAGGGCCGGATGGTAACCATTGTCGCGAAGACCGACGAGACGCAGATTCGCACGTCGTTTTACCGGCGGAACTGAGCGACTATGAATCTCGCATCGATGACAATTGGTCGGCTGCGCGGCAGACGCGGGCTCGTAGCTTTGGGCTTCGCGGTGGCGATCATGATCCTGATGTTCACCACCACGAGCGCCTTCACGCTCGCGCTCATGGCCGGTGGTGCCAGGTCCGAGCACGCCATTCGGCAGATGCAGGCGGTGCAGGCGGCTCAGGCCGGCGTGGATGTTGCCCTGCAGGCGGGGACAACGCAGGGCATGACCGGGGAATGCGGTCGGGCGAGGTATGCGGTGGTTCGCAGAGGTGGTGTGGTCGCGGCGCTGGGACAGGTCAGCGGCCCGGCCGGCGCTCCGGTAAGATCGCTGATCGAGGTCCGCGCGTCGGGCCGGGGCATGGTGCGCGGCAGTTGGCGCGAGCCCGCTCCGGCAACGCGCCCTGACCTCGCGGCGATGCTCGAGGGCCCTGTCGATCGAGAGGATGACTGAGGCCATGAGATATGCGCGCACAGCAGGCTTCACTTTCATTGAGCTGATGACCGTTTGGGCCATCATCTGCATCCTTGCGGCGATCCTTTTCCCCGTATTCGCTCGCGCGCGAGAGAAGGCTCACCAGACCAGTTGCGTGAGCAACCTGCAAAACATCGGCGCCGCGCTGAAGATGTATGCCTACGAGAACTACGGCCACCTGCCGCCCACCGACAACGATCTCACTCCGCTGATTGGCAGACACCTGTTCGATGGCGAGGTGCTTCTCTGCCCGAGTGAGCGCCGCGAGATGGGCCGCCTCGACATTCCCTATGGCAACCCGGCCAACTTCAGCGACTACATCTATCGCGGCGGGTTGTGCGATGACGACCTGCCCACTCAAGTCATCGTCGGCGAGGAGCGCCCCGACCGGCACAACACCGGAGGCAACTACCTCTGGCTCGACGGACACGCGAAATGGATGAAGCACGACTCATATGGCGACTCGTATCCGATATCCGGCATGAGCGAGTTGAACCAGTTACGCCAGCCCGACCATCGCTATGAGTTGCCCGAGGACCTGGGCGGCGTTCCCGATCCCGGGATGCCGTAATCGTCTTCCGGCGGGCGGGTTCTCTGCTCGCCCACCGGCTTGTGGGCCATAGCTTCAGCGACGGCCCAAGCTTCAGCGAAAGCGGGCGCCCCGCCGTCGTTCTCCCCTCTCCGGGACGGAGAGGGGTTGGGGGAGAGGAGGCGCCGTTCGCCGCCTGTCGCCCGACCTGTGGGCCGAAGCCTTGGCGAAGGTCCAAGCTCGGCGTTGTTTGCTCGCCGTTCAGGGGGGGCCGGATTATGTGCATCCGGCCCGGTCGTTGGCCCGATATCTGCTTTTCGCCGGTCGGCTTGCCTCGACGCAAGCGTAGCTTGCGTTAAGCCGCTCGGAGCGTGCAGGAGCCCGCACATCGGGCGGGCGATGCACGCATGGAGAGCACTGGAGAGGAGCGGCCATGCGCACACGCGGATTCACAATCGTCGAACTGATACTCGTGATCTCGATCATCGCGATACTGGCCGCGATTCTCTTCCCGGTCTTCGCGCGCGCGCGTGAGAAGGCGCGCACATCTTCGTGCATGGCGAATCTGGTCAACCTCGCCGTCGCGCTGCGGAGCTACGCCCACGACCACGATGGCTGGTATCCGCCCACCGAAGACGATCTGACGCCTCTCATCCCGCGCTACATCGACCTCGACAAGTGCTTCCAAT
>JALGSU010000033.1 GCA_029821735.1 Candidatus Zipacnadia bacterium
GCTCGCCGATATCCTGAAAGCCCAGGCCGAGAAGTCCAACGTCGTCGTTGTCGACCCGCGCTTCCAGGACCTCAACGAGACATACTCCTCGATCTCCCCGGACATCCCGGGCTTTGGCGAGGGCGGCGTGCCCGCCGGGGAACCGGCACCAGCACCGGCCGCGCCCGCCGGCGAGTAACCGACACACACGGGCGCATCTGCGCCTGGCGCGCCTGATTGGCGCGCACATAGATCGGCCTGCATCGCAGGCGCAAGGTTGTTGCTGATGGAGCAGTTTGACGAATTGGTCCGCGTAATGGAGCACCTGCGCGGCCCCGGCGGCAGTCACACCACTCGTTGCGGCCCTATCTGCTCGAAGAGGCGTACGAAGCGCTGGAGGCCATTGACCGGGAGAACTGGGATTGCCTGCGCGATGAGCTGGGCGATGTCCTTCTCCAGGTCGTTTTTCATGCCCAACTCGCCGCCGAACGCGGCGACTTCGCCATCGGTGACGTCTGCGACAGCATCGTCCGCAAGCTGCGCTACCGCCATCCGCACGTATTTGGCGACACTGAGGTCTCGGGGTCGGATGAAGTCCTCGACCGTTGGGAAAAGCTCAAGCGCCAGGAGGACGGCTACGAGGATCGCTCCTCCGCGATAGACGGCATACCCCGTGAACTCCCCGCCCTGCAACGGGCGGCCAAACTGCAAAAGCGCGCCGCCAAGGTCGGCTTCGATTGGCCCGACGCCACCGGCCCGCGGCGCAAGATAGATGAAGAACTCGGCGAACTCGACGAGGCCGACCGCGAGATGCTCGAGCACGAGCTCGGCGACTTACTCTTTGCCGTCGTCAATCTCGCCCGCTTCATTGACGTCGAGCCCGAGGGCGCTTTGCGCACCGCGATGTCGCGCTTTGAGTCGCGCTTCAGGCACATGGAGGACGCGGCTGGAGGCGACGACGGGCTCCGGCAACTGACACTGCCGGAGATGGACCGTTTGTGGGAGGAGGCCAAGGACGCCGAGCGCCACCCGGCGCCGACCACCGAAGACTAAGCCCGTCCTTGGGCCGATGCGACTGGATAAGTTTCTCAAGTACTCCGGAGTCATGAAGCGGCGCACCCTCGCCAAGCGCATCTGCGACGGCGGACACTGCGCCATCAATGGCAAGAAAGCCAAACCCAGCAACGAAGTTCGGGTCGGCGACATCATCAGGCTCCAGATTGGCATGACGGTTGCCGAGTACGAAGTTCTGGAGCTGATGCGGCATGAGGTCCGCAAGGACCAGCGCGATCAGTACACGCGGCTGCTCTCGTCGGACCGCCTCAATCCGCTCTCTGACATGTAGTCGCGAGACCTTACGGTAGACCGCCACTGCCGAGCCTGATACGCCCGACGGTGGCTTGACATAAAATCCCGACATGCGCGCAACCAGCGCGCCGTATCACAGTTCCACAATCGACTTCAATGACGTGGATCACTGTTTCAACCAGACAGGGAGGATCGTACATGGACTCGACAAAGCGAGTGTACCTATTCACGGAAGACGCCGAGCCGATCGCTGCGGCCGTTGAGGCTGGCGGCAAAGAGCTCAAAGACCTGCTCGGTGGCAAGGGCTCCAACCTGATGCTCATGACCAACGCGGGCATCCCCGTGCCATCCGGCTTCACCATCACCACCAACACCTGCATCGACTTCCTCGATAACGATGCCCAGATGCCCGCGGGCCTCGATACCGAGGTCGCTGCAGCCGTTGCTGCACTGGAAGCCCAGACGGACAAAAAGTTCGGCGACGTTGACAACCCGCTTCTGCTCTCCGTCCGCTCCGGCGCAAAGTTCTCCATGCCCGGGATGATGGACACCGTCCTCAACCTCGGCCTCAATGACGAGGTCGTCGTCGGCCTCGCCAAGCTCGCCAACGACGAGCGCTTCGCCTATGACGCCTACCGCCGCTTCATCATGATGTTCGGTGACGTCGTCAAGGGCGCCGAGCGCGAACTGTTCGAGGAGTGCTTCGCCGAGGTCAAGGAAGAGGAGGGCGTCTCCGAGGATACCGAGGTCTCCGCTGAGGGCCTCAAGAAGGTCGTCGAACTCGAGAAGAAGGTCTATCAGGACGCGGTCGGCGAGCCCTTCCCGACCGAGCCCTACGAACAGCTCATGCAGTCCATCGACGCGGTCTTCTCCTCTTGGGGCAACGACCGCGCCATCGCCTACCGCACCATCAACCGCATCGACCACGACCTTGGCACCGCCGTCAACGTCCAGACCATGGTCTTTGGCAACCTCGGCGATGACTCCGGCACTGGCGTCGCATTCACCCGCGACCCCGCGACCGGCGCCAAGGAACTCTACGGTGAGTTCCTCTTTAACGCCCAGGGCGAGGACGTCGTCGCCGGCACCCGCACGCCGCTGCCGATCAGCGACCTGTACGAGAGCATGCCCGAGGTCTACGACCAGTTCGTCGCTATCTGCGACAAGCTCGAGGCCTTCTACCGCAACATGGAGGACGTCGAGTTCACCATCGAGCAGGGCAAGCTGTGGATGCTCCAGACCCGTGACGGCAAGCGCACCGCTCAGGCCGCAATCACCATCGCCTGCGCCCTCGTCGACGAGGGCCTGCGAACCGAGGAAGAGGCCGTCATGCTGGTCGAGCCCGATCAGCTTGACCAACTCCTCCACGCCCAGTTCGACGCTGCCGCCAAGCCCGAAGCCGTCGCCAATGGCGTCGACGCATCCCCAGGCGCTGCTTCCGGCAAGGTCGTCTTCAGCTCCGCCCACGCGGTCGAGGCCGCCGAGGCTGGCGAGAAGGTCCTTCTCGTCCGCCACGAGACCTCGCCCGAGGACATCCGCGGTATGGCCGCAGCTCAGGGCATCCTGACCTCCACCGGCGGCAAGACCTCTCACGCCGCTGTTGTCGGCCGCCAGATGGGCAAGCCCTGCGTTGTCGGTTGTGGCGACGTCTCCATCGACTACGCCGGCAGCAAGTGCAGCATCGGCGACCTCGATATCTGCGAGGGCGACTGGGTCTCCATCGACGGCAGCACCGGCGAAGTTATGCTGGGCGAAGTCGAGACCGCCCCGTCAGACATCATCCAGGTGCTCACCGGCGACAAGGCCCCCGAAGACGCTCCGCTCTACGGCCTCTTCGCCAAGCTCATGGGTTGGGCCGACGACGTGCGCGCCCTCGGAGTGCTCACCAACGCTGACACCCCAGAGGACGCTCAAATGGCCGTCAAGCTCGGCGCCAAGGGCATCGGCCTCACTCGGACCGAGCACATGTTCTTCGGCGAGGATCGCCTCCTGAACTTCCAGAAGATGATCGTTGCCGAGGACGAGGAGCAGCGCCAGGTCGCTGCCGACGCCCTTCTACCCTACCAGCGCGAGGACTTCTATGGCATCCTCAAGGCCATGGACGGCTTCCCCGTCATCATCCGTCTGCTCGACCCGCCGCTGCACGAGTTCCTGCCCAAAGACGAAGCGGGCCAGCAGCAGATCGCTGACGAGACCGGCCGCACCCTCGAAGACATCCAGGAGATGGTCGTCCGCCTGCACGAGCTCAACCCGATGCTCGGTCACCGCGGTTGCCGTCTCGGTATCACCTGGCCGCTGGTTCCTGCCATGCAGGCCCGCGCCATCTTTGAGGCCGCTTGCGCCCTGAAGAAAGAGGGCCTCAACCCGATCCCCGAGGTCATGATCCCGCTCGTGGGCACCAAGGGCGAGACCTCAATCCTCACCAAGATCATCCTTGACCAGGCCGAGGCCGTCATGGCCGAGCAGGGCGTCGAGGTGGAGTTCAAGGTCGGCACAATGATCGAGGTCCCGCGTGCGGCTCTCGTCGCCGATCAGATCGCCGAATTCGCTCAGTTCTTCTCGTTCGGCACCAACGACCTGACACAGATGGGCTTCGGCTTCAGCCGCGACGACGCCGAAGGCAAGTTCATCCCGGCCTACATCGAGCAGCGCGTCTTTGAGGCCAACCCCTTCCAGGTTCTCGACGAGGAGGGCATGGGTCAGCTCGTCGCCATGGCGTGCGAGAAGGGCCGTGCGGCCCGCCCCGATATCGAGCTTGGTATCTGTGGCGAGCACGGTGGCGACCCCACATCGGTCGACTTCTGCCACCGCGTCGGTCTCGACTACGTGAGTTGCTCCCCGCTGCGTGTCCCGATTGCGCGGCTGGCCGCCGCTCAGGCGCAGGTCAAGACCCCGCGCTAAGTCGCACCGAAAACTCGTAACCAAACACACAAGGGGCGGGCGCCAACAACGGCTGCCCGCCCCGGTCATTTCTGGAGGTGTCCCGCATGACAGGCATAGTATCAGTTCACGGACGCGAAATCCTCGACTCCCGCGGCAACCCGACCGTCGAGGTCGAAGTCCTTCTCGCTTGCGGCGTCGAGGGTCGCGCCGCAGTCCCCTCTGGCGCATCCACCGGCGAGCACGAGGCCGTTGAGCTGCGCGACGGCGACAAGTCCCGCTACCTCGGCAAGGGCGTCTCGCAGGCCGTCGCCAATGTCAATGACAAGATCGGCCCCGAGGTCGTTGGCATGGACGCCACTCGCCAGCGCGAGTTGGACCAGGCCATGATCGATCTCGATGGCACCGAGAACAAGGGCGAGCTTGGCGCCAATGCCATCCTCGGCGTCTCGATGGCCGCCTGCAAGGCCGCCGCTGCCGCCTCCGACCTGCCGCTCTACCAGTACATCGGCGGCATGAACGCCTTCACGCTGCCCGTGCCCATGATGAACATCCTCAACGGTGGTTCCCACGCCGACAACAACGTTGACCTGCAGGAGTTCATGGTCATGCCCGTCGGCGCCGAGACCTTCGGCGAGGGCCTGCGCTGGTGCGCAGAGGTCTTCCACTCGCTCAAGAAGGTCCTGAGCGAACGCGGCCTCAACACCTCTGTCGGGGACGAGGGCGGCTTCGCCCCCGACCTGGCCTCCAACGAGGACGCACTCAAAGTCATCGTCGAGGCCATCGGCGTCGCCGGCTACACCCCCGGCGATCAGATCCGCATCGCCCTCGACCCCGCGGCCAGCGAGGTCTACGATGCTGACTCGGCCAAGTATGTCCTCGCTGGCGAGGGACGCGAACTCACCTCTGAGGAAATGGTCGACTTCTACGCCGACCTGTGCGCCAAGTACCCCATCATCTCCATCGAGGACGGTCTCGCCGAGGATGACTGGGAGGGTTGGCCCAAGCTCGTGGCCAAGATCGGCAACAATATCCAAGTCGTCGGCGACGACCTGACCGTCACCAACACCACGCGCCTCTCGCGCGCCATCGACGAGCAGGCCATCAACTCGATCCTCATCAAGGTCAACCAGATCGGCTCACTGACCGAGACCCTCGACGCGATCGAGATGGCCAAGCGCGCTGGCATGACCGCCGTCGTGTCCCACCGCTCCGGCGAGACCGAGGACACGACCATCGCCGACATCGTCGTGGGCACCAACGCCGGTCAGATCAAGACCGGGGCGCCTTCGCGCACTGACCGCGTCGCCAAGTACAACCAGCTCCTGCGCATCGAGGAGCAGCTCGGTGACATCGCCCGCTATCCGGGGCTCAGCACGTTTTACAATGTGGTCGACAAGTAGTATAATCTCGGCCAATCGCACAACTGACTGAGGCACGCCGCGTCAGGGGAGCCCATCTTCCGCGATCCGCGGGGGGCGAATGGGGTGACCGAGGTGGCACGAACGCAGCAACGATCCACTGGACCGAACCCGCCACGCCGGCCTGACATGCGCCGGTTGCTCTGGCTGCTCCTCATGGGGCTGGCCATAGTGGTGTGGGTTGAGGGCATGGCGCCCCCGCTCATCGATGGCTACGGCAATTCGTCCGAGGTGCTCGATAAGCGGGCGCGCGTCGCCGCACTTGATCGACAGGTCAGCGACTTGCGCGACGAAGTCGCGTACGCAGCAACCGTTGAGGGCCGAGACGTGGAGGCCAAGCGCCAGTTCGGCGTCGGGCCGAGCGAAGACGTGCTCATCAACGTGCACGTGGCCGCTGCCGCAGACCAGGAGGCCCAGCCTGTCGGCCTGGGCGATCGCGCAGGATCCGCCATACAGCGGGGCCTGCAGACCGTCAGGTCCTCAGTCAACCGTTGGGTGGAGTTGGGCAGCTACTGGGCTGGGCGCAGACCCCTGCCACCGCCGCCCGGCACTGCCAAACCAGAGCCTGAAGAAGCTGAGTGAGACGTTAGCCATGAGGCGAACAAGCAGCGGCCGGAGCCACTCTCGACGAGTGCTCCGGCCGCGTTCGTATCTGCTGGCCACCCTCGCGCTCATCTCCATGGTTGGCTGTCAGCCCCAGTACCGCGATCGCGACCGCTGGCCTGTCTGCGCACTCCCCCCCACCGCCAGTCGTCCCGACGTCGCCTGGCTCTCACCCGCCGACTCCACCACGATCTACGTCTCCCGGACAGACACCGGGCCTTGCCTGGGCGAGAGTCCCTGGGTCGCCGCTATCTGCGTCGATCCCGTCGGCTCTGGCTTTGTCGTCTTTCGAGACCACTGGACCTCGCACATCACGCGCAGTGATGATGTCTGGTCAACCATGTCCACCGCCTCCCCCGCCGAGCGCGTTCGCGCTGCCACGCGCACAGACTCGGGCACCCTCGTTGTCATCACCGGCGGTCAGGCCCAGCCTCTCCCCCGCCAGACCGACGCCGCGGACGAACCCATCCCGTGGTTGATGGGCGGTGAGGCCCGGATCGCCACCCTCACCGATGGCCAGCTTTCGGTCGGTGATGTGGATGTGCAGACCGACTGGAACCCGTGGCGCCTCAAATCCGGTCGCTTCGCCGGCGAGGAGAGCATTCTCGTCTTCGTCTACAAGCGTTCGCCCTTCGACGCCGTCGCACGGTCACGGCCCTTCATCTATCGGGTCGCGACTGGCGACGACGGGCTGCCCCATCTGCAGGCACGCTGGCGCGGCACATCATTCTCGCACCCGTTCGTGGACGCAACCTTCGGGGATTTCACCGGCTCAGGCGAGGGCGAGATCGCGGCGCTCGAAGTCGGCCGCGACGGCGGCCGTCTCCTCACCGCATACCACTTCCAGGGCTTCGGGCTGGAGGGCCTCGCGCCCGGCATCGACTTGCCCGGGGTCGAGGACTGCCTGGCGGCGGCGGACGTCACCGGCGACGCGCGCGAGGAGTTGATCGTTCACCGGCCCACCTCCGCCGGAGAGACCGGGCCTCAGTTCATCGCGTACGGCCTGACTGACGCTCCCGAGCCCACGCTGGCGCAGGTCGGCTCCTGCGAAGCTCCCGACGACGTGCTCGCGTGGGAGCCGATCGCACGCAGAGGCACCAGCGCTGGCGCGGTCGTGTGCGTCACCGTCAACGGCACCGAACTGCGCAAGATCTTCTTCTAGTCTGCGCTCCCCGCCTCCCGTATCGCTCCGAGCAGCACCAGGTTCCCGGGGTAGCCCTCGTACACGTGCCGGATGATTCGCTGCCGACCCAGCACCATCACCGTCGGCACTTTTCGCAGCCGCAGCGGCGCCGACAGGCTTCGCTCACGGTCGATCAGCACCGGCCACGGCACACTGTCCTCCCCACAGACCTCGGCGAGTTGATCTGTCCACGAGCCATCGACGCAGATCGAGATCAGCCGGAAGTTCAGTTCATCCTCTCGCGCCACCAGTTGCCGCAGTTGCGGCAGTTCGTCGATCCACGTATCGCACCAGAACGCGAAGAAGTTGATGACCACCACGCGCTCGGTGACTTCGCTCAGCCGCAGCGGCTCCTGCTGCAGGTCAAAGAGCGCGAACCGCGGCATGGCGACGCCCGACACCGGCGGGGGCGGCTCCTCGCCGCCCCACACCACCGTCGCCACAGTCAGTATCGCGGCGATTGCCAGCGCTTGCATCTACTCCACCGCCACATCCGCCACCCGCATGCGCACCAGCCGGTTGTGCCCGCGCACCTCCGGGAAATACATCATCGACGCGGTCGAGGGCAGGATGTTGTACAGCCCCGGCGCCTCGGTCCGCATGACGTAGCTCATCTCATGCACGCCCCTGGGCAGGTAGTCGAAGAAGAAGACCAGCCGGTTGTCCCACACCTCGCGCCGGTCCCACGCTTGGCCCCACGGGCTGTCGTCGCCGCTGAGTACTTCGCAACCCGCCGGGATGGGCTCTTCCAGCATCGCGTAGTGAATGTCCTCATTCACCGTCACCTGCACGGTCACCGTCACCACATCTCCGGGCTGCTGCGTCCCCGCACCCACCGGGTCCTCGGCCGGAACGCGGTACGTCCGCGCAACGGTCAGATCATCAGTGGTAGGCAACGCCTGCGCTGCCGGGATCAGGTAGCTCAGTCGCGCCGACCAGTACACCACGCCCACTCCGTCCTTGCTGATGCGCAGTTCGTTCCCGCCGGCGGCCAGCGCGTCCGCACTCACGGTGATGGTCTTCGGGTCGCCGAACACGTCGTCCGGCGTTACCGTCACCGCCCCCACCTGGCTGCCACCCACACTCACCGTCGCCGTGTAGCTCGGCGTCAGTTCGTCCGACTGCTCGAGATACGCGGTCAACGCCAGCACCGCCGCCGCCGTGTCCTTGGTCGACCGCCACTGCTTGCCCCGCCGCATGCTCATCAGCCAGCGCACCGCCGGCTCAATCTGCTCACTCTCTGGCTTGGCCTCCAGCAGCAGACGCAACACCTGGCAGGTGACTTCCACGTCATTGTTCAGCCACGAGTACTTCGCCTGACCCTCCGCGCTCCAGTGAGCCGTCGTCCCCTGCACGACCGCCGCCTGCTCCAGCTCATCGGCGATCGCAACCACGTTTTCGGTCAACCGACCCTTCGCGTCATCTGTCACTTCATCCACCAGCCGGTGCATCGACAGCCCCAGACTCGCCCGGCTGAACATGTCCAGCTTCTCGCGGTTGTCATACAGGTCCGTGACCACCTCAGTCATCGTCTTCCACGATGAGCTGTTCCACACGTCCGCATACGCCAGCGCCCACAGCAGGTACGCCTGTGCGCCTCTATACTCTTCCTCAACCAGCGCGTCCAGCAGATACTGCACGCCCCGTCGCATCGGCGCTCGCGCCGCAACGTATCCCGCCTCGTCCGCGATCTTCAGCCCATACACCACATACGCCGAGATGTACGGATCGCTCTCGTCGAACTCCCACCAATGCCAGCCACCGTCGTCGTGCTGGAAGCGCATCAGTTTCTGCAGCCCGAAGCTCACGTAGCGGTCCAGCATCTCAGGCTTCTCGCGCGGGGCCTCCAGCTTCGACAGCGTCCGGGCCACGATCACGTCCGGCAGGAAGCTGTCCATCGTCTGCTCGGCGCACCCGTACGGATAGTGCGTGAGGTAGTCCAGTGCCTCGAAGATCGGCCCCGCCAGCGACGGTGACAGCGTCACCACCAGCTCTGACTCGCCCGCAATCGCCTCGGCCGGCAGATCGATCTGCTGCGTCACCTCGCCGTCGCTGCTTCCAGCGTATCCATCCACATGCTTCACACCGCTCGGCAGGACCGGCAGCTTCGTCTCCATGGCATCCCGCGCATCTTCTCCCGCGTCCGCCGATACCAGGAGCACGCCCTCATTCGGCCCGACCGCGGTCACCTTCCACGTCAGTCGCTCGATGCCATCGTTCGCCACCGTCACCGTCTGCTGCGCGTCCCCCTGAACCACCATCCCCGTCCCGGTCAGCGTCACTTTCACCGACTTCTCCTCGCCGGTGTAGTTGTGCACGATCGCCGCCGCGGTGCCCTCGTCCTCCGCCACGTAGAACCTCGGCACCACCAGCCGCACCAGCAGTGGCATGGTCACCGTCGCTTGTGCGGTCTTCTCGCCCGCCGAAGTGTCCTGAGCGATGGCGCGCGCCGTCGCCCGCCACGTCGTCAGGTTGTCAGGCATCTCGAAGCTCACCTGTGCCGATCCGTCTGGCCCGGTGACTACCGATGGCGACCAGAACGCGGTGTCGGCGAACAGCCGCCGCACTCGCGCCTCGTCATCTCCCCCGCCGGCTTCGGCCAGTCCGTCGCGGTAGTCAAGCCACGCATTCGCAGTCGGCTCCGCCATGGCCGACTCCACTGCCGCCGATCGGTCCGCCAAATCATACATCTGCGCGCCCCCGCCCGGATACAACTGCGCGTGCGAGAAGTCCGAGGTCACTCGCCGACGTCTGCTTCCCCAGAACACCTCGAACGGATCCGGCGTATCGTCCTCGCGGATCGCATACACCGCTTCATCCACCACGCCCACGCCCACCTCCGAAGACACGCCCCTGCCCTTGCGCGTGCGCGCCAGCACCGTCCACGTTGCTTGCTGACCGGGCTCATACGTCTCCTGATCCGGCGTCACTATCACATCGAGCTGCCTGTCATCAAAGGGCGCATTCACCCGCGCATAGTCCTTGATGCGATCCGCGTCACGCACCATGGTCCCGCGCACTCGCACCGCCGGCTTGTGCTCCTCCAGCACCGGGATCTTCAGATCAAACTCGTTCGCCCCGACCCTATGCACCACGTAGTCATACAGCCGCTGGCCCTCGACGGTCACCAGCATCCACGCCCCCACCTGGTCGGTCGTCGTGTGCACCAGCGCCGTCTCCCCCGCCTCGTAGCGATTCTTGTCCGCACTCATCGACAGCGCCGGCCACTTCTCCTCCTCGCGCTTCTCCGCCACGCGGAAATAGTCGCTGTCATACACCGGATTGCCATCCGCATCCGTCGCCCACACTTCCACCTCGAAACTGCCTGGCCGCTCGGGCGTGAAGACCACTTTCGCGTTGCCCTCACCATCGGTCTCGGTACTGTACTTGGTGCGCTCCTCGTATGATCGCCCCTCGCGATCGGTCTTCATCTCGATGACCTCAACCGACAGCGCGGTCGACACCGGCTTGCTGTCGTAGTCTCGCGCCTCGATCTCGATCGGGACCTCTTCACCCACGATGTAGTCATAGCCCGTGTCCACGCTCAGGCGGAAGCTCGCCGCCGTGATCAGCGTTCCCGCGCTGGCGCTGCGCGGCCGCAGTGCCAGTTCGCTCACCGTCGCCTCCACGCGCATCCAGCGATCCCGCGTCGCGTAGCGTGTCGCCACATCCAGCACGAACTCGCCCTCACCATTGAGCCGCGTCTCGCCGCTGAAACCGTCCTCGATACGCATCGACTCGGTGCTCCCGAGCCCCGCCGCATCACGCACCCGCTGCGGCACCGCGCTGCCCGTCTCGCTGAAGCTCACCTCATACTCGACCTTGCCCCCTGCCACCGGGCTGCCGAAGAAGTAATCCGCCGAGATCGTCACCGGAACGGTCGCCCCCTGCGGGTAGTGCCCCTGAGGGATACTCACCTCCGGCTCGAACTCCGGCTTGCGGTAGGCCTCGACCTCAAAGTTCTTGTAGAAGACCGTCCGCGTCGGCCCGCTGCCCACCGACGTCACAATCTCGTACCGGCCCAGCGACGGCTCCGGCGCCAACTGGAACTCCGCGGCAAAGCTCCCCCAGTCGCTCATCGGCAGCACCTTGCGGTACACCGGGTCGCCGCCGAACTTGATCTCGACGGTCGCGGTATCGCCCGCAGCCGGCACACTGTACTCGCCGCGCAGCACCCGCCTGACCGTTCCATGGAACCTGACCAGATGCCCCGGGCGGTATATCGGCCGGTCGGTGTACACGAACGCCTTGTAGGCCTCGTCCGTACTCGGCCCAGCAGGCACCACAAACGCCGGGTCGCCCCCCGTCGCCGCCATCCAGCAGATGTCGGCCTCACTGGGCGCGTCGAACAGCACCGTCCCGTCTTTCTCGGTCTGCTTCGCCGCCACCCGCCCCTCGCGGTCGAACAGGTGCACCCACGATCCCGCGACCGGCTTGCCGCTCTCGGCCTCGACCAGCCAGCCAAGCACCGCATCCGGTGACCGCTTGCTCACCAGCGCCCGGCTCGACACCGCCAGCCACGTCCGCGCCTCCACGCCGCCGCCGCTCATGCTCAGCACATACACCCCCGGCGCCAGCTTCGGCAGCTTGATGTCCTTGCTGCGCCAGTCGTCCTCATATATCTCGTCCAGCTCCACCGTCCACTGGCGCGACACTTGCCTGCCGCTCAAATCCAGCCGCTTGAGCCGCCACGGCAGGCTGCCCTCTTCGTCCTCGTCGGCCTCATCGACCGCCATGGCGTTTGGCACCAGCTCCTCCAACTCCACCCGATACGCCCTCATCACGGCCTTGCGTGTGTTGTAGAACCACACCGTACACTCGTTCTTCTCGCCCGGAGGGAAGATCCGCTGGCTCACATCCACATCCACGTTCGGCGCATGGGCCTGCCGCGCGGCCTCATCATCATCGGCCATCGCCGGCGCCATCAGCCCAACCATCATCGCTGCGCCCATCAACGTGCTCAGCACTCTCAACCTGTCGCTCATCTCGACACCTCCGAACGTCCGCTACTCGTCCGCATGTTCCTCAAGAAACCGCACGCCTCGCACCCGGTAGTAATGCGCGACCTCGCCCTCACGTACATCGGCCCGAATGCGGGCCCACTCAATCATCAGCCTCTGATGCGCCGTCTCCCCGGGCAGCGACACACCCCACCGGCGCTCACCTCGTACCGCCACACCCTCTCGCCCCGGCTTGAGCGTCATCGGATCGGCCACCGGTTCAGGAGCCGCCACCACCGACACGATCAGCCGCAGGCCCGCAAGCTCGCCTGCCTCGATCGGCGCAAAGCGCGCGTCCATACCCGCAGCCGCGATGGCCGCCGCCACTATCTCCGCCGCCAGTGTTGCTCTGGTCGGGTAGAGGCTGCCCATGCAGCAGCGCGGCGCATCGCCCACGGTCGCGCTCACGAACGCGCCGCTTCGCTCACTCAATATCGGGGGCAGGTCGTCGGGGATCGCCAGGCGCTCATGCCGCAGGCACCACGCATCAAACGCCGCGCGGCCCAAGGCCAAGGCGGCCCGCTGGGCCTCAGGGTCAGCGTTCAGACGCGCCAGCAGATCATCGGCAGCAGATGGCACAGCCACCGACAACGCAGCGGCGAGCAGAAATGCTCGTTCGAGGCGTCGCATCATGGGTCGGCACCCCACGCGGCTCGACGCATTGCACCCACTCATCAGTTCGCGCCCGGTCGCTGCTCTCCTGCCTCGCTGCAGGAGGTGCACGCCACCCACATGTGGCAATCTGCACCTGCGGGCCGTGCTTACAAGATCGCGTCAGGAGTTGTCCTCCAACATGCGCGCCATCGCCCTCTGCCTCATCACGATCATCGCGGCTCCGGCCGTTGCCCAGGACCACGTCAACCTGTGCCAACACATGCAGGGCGGAATGCCGGGAGCGCTCAATTCCGCGCCCAACTTCGCCTTCACCGCCGGCAAGGCCATCGACGGCAACCCCGCCACCGGCTGGGTCTCGCAGGAGGGCGGCTTCCCCGTCTGGTTGCGCGTGCAGTGGCGCTATCCCGTCGAGGTCCACCAGGTGGTCTTCCGCGGCTTCGAGAACTGTCCGCTGACCACCGCCGGCCCGGTGGGAGAGTACGCCATCGAGGCCCTCGACGGCGATGAGTGGGTGCAGATCGCCACCGGCGACGCGTCCGCCTCCGCGCCCTCCGATGACATCGCCCACCAACTCGACGCGCCCCTCACTACGCACGGCATTCGCCTGCTCGTCACCTCCGCCCCCACCGGGCAGGCTGCCGTGAGCGAATTGCGGGTGATCGGCCCCGACCCGGTCCTCCCTGTCGAGTGGACCCGCAAATGGGAGGGCCGCTGGATCTGGGCCGAGCCTTCCCTGGTCATCCCTCACCGTGAGCCCAACACGATCTACTTCCGCCGCTCCTTCGAGATCGCCGATCCCACGCAGATTGCTGAGTGCTGGCTGATCGCCTGTGCGTTCGACCGCCTGAATAACACGTGGCTCAATGAGAACCCGGCGATCCACTACGGTGCCCTGCACGGGGGATCGCTACGCGAACCACAGGTGATGCAGATACCCGTTGACTGGCTGCTTGCTGGCGAGAACGTGCTCGCCGCCGAGGTCGACGATCTCTACGAATGTGGCAGCCACGGTCTCCTCGCCGAACTGGTGATCGTCAACAAGGACGGCTCGCGCACCACCATCATTACCGACGACCAGTGGACCGCACACACCGATCAGGGCGACACTACCAAGTGGCGCAAGCCTGGCCTCACCGACACCCGCTGGCTCCCGGCCACCGTCGGCACCGGGGCCAACACCCGCTGGCACTGGAGCTGGAACGTGCCACGTCCCTCCGTCGCCCCCACCGACCAGATGACTCTCGTCGGCATGGACGTCCAGCCCGCGGTCATCAAGCCCGGAACCGACGCGACCGTCACGCTCACTTTCGACTGCGCTGAGCAGATATCCCAGGATTACGCTGTCGTCGCCCGTCTCGGGCAGCGCTCCTTCTGGCGAGATCATGACTTCGAGCTGTGGGGCGCGTATCTCACTCCCGACGAGGCCCGCACCAGTGAGTGGGCGCCCGGCCGCCGCGAAGTCACCCTCACCGTTCCCGTCCCTGACTATGCACCGTCGGCGACCGACATGACGCTCTCCGTCTCCACTCCTGAAGCCGCCGCCGGGCTCGCGACTGCCGTCGAGGGCGTCACCGCCGACGCCTACGGTCTTCACCTGACGCTGGCCGTCGACCGCGGCAACCCGCCCGCCCCTGCCGGCGGAGACTTCCCGCTATGCGAGGTGCGCGATCTCTCGGGCACGCCCGCTCTTCATATCGATGGCCAGCCCACCGCGCCTGTCATTTGGAGTTCGTCCTACAGTGGCTATCAGCGCTTCAGCGAATACGCCTCCACCGGCGCCCGAATCTTCCGCATTCTACTCGAGGGCTCGCCCATCTGCGCTCCCGGCGAGGAGGAGGATTACTATCCGTGGTGGCTCGAGCAGGTTGACCGGGCAGTCGGCGCGGCCGTCTCCATGGATCCGCGCTCACGCGTCATAGTCGCCACGCGCATGGACCCGAATCCGCAATGGCTCTTCGACGACCCATCCCAGCAGATGCTGGGCGGTCGCGGCAGCCTGGTCATTCCCCTCAGCCTCCTCGTCCCCGACCGCGGCCAGGTCCGCCCCACCTTCATGTCCCAGGCATGGCGCCGCGATGGTGGCGAGGGCCTGCGCCGCCTCGTCGAGCATATGCGCGCGCAGCCCTACGCGCCCAACATGATCGGCGTATGTTTCTTCGCTGGCCGCGCCGGTGAGAACTACTGGGGAGGCAACGAGCGCAACGCGTTCCTCGACCGCGATGGACGATACGACTGCGTCACTCCCGACAAGTGGGAGACCGGCGACTTCTCAACTGCCGCCCGCCAGACTTTCCGCGACTTCCTTATGCGCAAGTATGGCACCGATCAGAACCTGCAGCAGGCGTGGCGCCGCGACGACATTACCTTCGATGACATCATCGAGCCCGCCCGCTTCGACCGCGAGGAGATCACAAGCGTTCTCACCTGGGCAGACAAGCCCGAGGGCGCCGGCTCCCTGCGCGACGCCCTCAAGCCCGGCGAGGGCACACTCCCTGTGGACTACTACCAGTGTTTCGCCGAGGCCATGATCGACACGTTCGCCGCCTGGGGGCAGGCCGTCAAGGACGCGTCCGATGGCCGCCTCATCACCGGCTGCTTCTATGGCTATGCGGTCTCCCAACTCTACACCGCGGTCCCCGGCTTCCACGGACACACCGCCGTGGCCCGCGCAAACGCCAAGGACGAACTCGACTTCTTCGTCAGCCCCAGCGAATACAACAACGCCCGCCGGCCAGGCGGCCCTTACTGGGGCCTGAACATCACCGACAGTCTCCGCCTGCACGACAAGCTCTGGATCTACGAGCAGGACACCCGGACCTACCTCGCCGAGCACATGCCCAAGACCTTCAGCCGCGACAACACCATTGCCGTCATGCGCCGCGACGCCGCCTGCGGGCTCACCCACGGCGCCGGTTGGTGGTGGTATGAGTTCGCCAATGGCCAGACGGGCCGCCTCGCCACTGAGTGGTTCATCGATCCCGAAATCCAGGCGTTCGCCAGCCACATCAAGCGCGTCTATGACCACGCACTCACACTGCCCGATCGTGGCCCGTCGTCGCAGATCGCCGTCTTCTACCACGGCGAGACCCTCACCGGCCAGGACATCTTCGCGCCCACCGCCCAGATCAATATCCCCATCGGCAGATCCACGCTGGTCAATGGTGTCCAGCGAATCGGCGCTCCGTATGACTTCTACAATCTCGCGGACATCCCCGTGCTGGCTGAGCGCGGTCTGCTCGACCAGTACCGCATGTGCCTGATGCTCAACCCGTTCTACCTCACCCCCGAGGAGCGCGGCTGGCTGAAGATCCTCAAGTCCAATGACCGCACACTCGTGTGGCTCTGGGCGCCGGGCATGGGCGGCAGCGACCGCAGCCCATCGGCTGACAGCGTGGCCCAGACCGTTGGCATCCCCGGCATCAAGGCTCTTGATCGCGGGAGCACGCTCGCCTACCGCATCGCCGCCGCCGACCACCCGTTGCTCGCCGGCATTGCTGCGGGTCAAGAACTCTCGGTCATGCCCTTCGGTCCGGGGGCTACGTGGGCCAAGTTCGGCAACGACGTCCGACCGCTCGTGCACGTGGACCCACAGACTGCTCCTGACGATGTCGTGATGCTGGGTAACTGGGTGGTTGATGGCGAGGAGCGCGCTGACCTCGGGGCATTTTGCGTGCGCGAACTGGATGGCTGGCGCTCGGTCTACGCGGCAGTGCCCTACCTCACACCTGAACTGATGCGCAACATCGCGCGCTGGTCGGGGGTGCACATCTACCGCGAGGGCACCGAGGTGACATACGCCGACCGACACTTCGCCGCTATCCATACCGGGGCCGAGCCCGCGACCGGCGAGCTGCGTCTGCCGGTCGCCTCGCCCCGCCTCTATTACCTCGGCGACTCGGCTGCGTTCCAGGCAGCCGTCGAGAACTAAGCCACAGGCGAGAACCAAAGCGGACGGGCGGCCATCTCTCTGGCCGCCCGTCCGTGTTTGTTGCTCTTGCCGGCTGTCCCTACTCGGTTGAGTATTGCTTGAGCAGCGCCTTCAGGTTCTCCCCGAGGATCTTGCGCTTGTCCTCTTCGGAGATGGGCGCGAACATGATCGGGTACGTGCCCCAGCCGATGGGCAGGTCGCACAGGTCCGACCCGAAGCAGATGCGGTCCGCGCCGTAGATCTCGACGAAGCGCTTCGTCTGCTCCCACCCGTGCATCGGACACGAGCAGATGAACAGGTTGTCCACCCGCCGCGTGACTTCGCCGTAGGTCGCGTTCGAGTGTCCGGTCAGGAAGCATGCCCCTGGGTAGGTAGTGCACAGCCGCTCGATCTGCTCGGCCGATCCCCAGTCGTGATTCAGAATGAAGAACCCGTGCTCATCGCAAAACTCGCACGCGACGTCCACGAGTGGTCCCTCGGTCGGGTAGCCCTGGTAGTTGTTGATGATCTTCACTCCGCGCAGGCCCATCTCAAGCCCACGCTGCATCTCCGCCCGCAACAGGGCTTCACCGTGGTGCAGGTTCACGAACGTCAGCCCCACGAAGCGCTCCGGGAACTGGGCCACCACTTCGGCCACCAGGTCGTTGCAGTAGGTCTCATCTCCCAGGATGCCCTCGATCCCGAAGATGATGCATTTCTGCATGCCGTGCCGGTCCATCTCGCCCACAATCTCAGGCGCGCGCTGGTGCACCACGTGGAACGGGCTCGACCACCCCATATGCCCGTGGCAGTCGTAGAAGTCCTCGCCGCTCGTGTCCAGGCCCTCACGCGCTGCCCGATGCAGTTCGTCGTCAGGCTCGGGGAACGCCACCTCGTCGGCGACTGACGCGAACTTGTCGTTCCACGCCATCAGTTCGCGCAGGTTCCCGCCTGCGACCTTCGCCAGCTCCTCAGTCGGCAGGTCCGCACGCCCCACCTGCCCCAAAATCGCCCCCGGGTCACGCAGCGGCAACTGCGATCCCCACACCATGCGGTCGGCCCCGAACTCCTGTGCGATGAACTCGATCGCTCCGTACCGCCACAGGCTCGACATCTCGAGCCGCAGGTTCGGGCACGCTGCCAGTGCTGCATACACCGTCCGCTGCGTGAAGAACTGCCGATGCTCGGTCACGATCACCGGCAGCTCCGGGAAGGTCTGGCAGATACGCGTGACGTTCTCCCAGTCCGTCGCCTCGCTCTGGCCCGGCGGGCGCCACGAGTTCGGACATATGAAAACCGGGCAACCGGCCTGCGCCAGCTCGGCCATCAGGTCGTCAATGGCCCACGAATCCAGCCGGATGTTCATGTGCCCGTGGAACAGGAACAGCGCCGCCACGCCCTCCTCCCGCATCTGCGCCACGAATTCATCAGGCGGCGGCAGTTCCCGGCTCGCGCTCATCAGCCCGCACCACGCCGGGTGCAGTCGCGGGTGGTTCCGCACCTTCTCCAGCACTCGCATGTTGCCCGCAGCAGGGGCGGCATCGCGCGCGACCGTGTCCACCACCAACGCCTCATGGATGCCGTAGTGATCCATCACATCGAGGATTCCCTCGGCGGTTTCTGGCTGGTTCTCCGGCATGTGGACGTACCGCCCCAGCGAGCAGCACGCGTCAAACCAGGTCACGTCTCCCATCGCTACCGTCTCCAGTCGTACGGCTCAGTACCGGCTCATGTCCCCTGATACCAGTATGGGGATTCCATCGCCGGCTGCAGATCGTCCTTGAGTTCCTCGACCACATCGGGGTGCTCACCGGCGACATCCACCAGTTCGTCGGGGTCGTTCGTCTTGTCGAAGAGCTGCATCGCCGGCTCGTCCTCATACAGCTCCGCCACGACGGTCCACAGCTGCGATAGCTCCAGCCCGTGCCGCGGATAGTCCTGTCCCAGCGGTCCACGCGCCACCAACCGCCACTGCTCCCGCCGCGTCGAGACCTCCATGCTCTGCCACACGTCCTCGCGGTCGAGCAGATACATCCCCGTGGACACCACGTGATCGCGCAGCCCGGGCTCGCCTCGCATGACCGGCAGCAGGCTCGTGCCCTCCATCGGCCCTTCGGCTTCCGCCCCCAGCACATCGAGGATCGTCGGCGCCAGGTCCGTGTGCGTCGCAAACTGTCGCGTGACACGCGGGGCCAGATCCATGCCTTTCGCGGGCTTGATGATCAGCGGCACACGCGTGCACGCGTCAAGCGCCTCGACGTGACAGAAGTGCGTGAGGTGATCTGCCATCGTCTCGCCGTGGTCGGCCGTGAAGATGATGCAGGTGTCGTCCCACAGTCCCTGCGCCCGGAGTTGCTCGAACATGACCTCCAGGTGCCGATCCAGATACAGGATCTCCCCGTCGTAAGCGTTGATCATCGCCCGTGCGCCCTGCACCGTATCATTGTCAGTCTGCGTGCCCCTCCGCCACCTGCTCGTGTCCAGACCCTCCATGGTGCCCCAGGCCGGAACATACTGCGTCCCATCCGGCGCCGTCTGCACACGCTCGTTCGGATCGTCCTCGAATGGTGCCAGGTATTCCTCCGGCTGGTTATACGGGCGATGCGGGTCCCAGTAATGCGCCCACAGGAAGAACGGCTCCGCCTGGCGCTCGATGACCGGAGCGAGCACCTCGTTCATGCGCCCTGCCACCAGCCGGGTCACAAAGCTCTCCGGATTCGGGTTGATATACTCGCCGAACCCGCGCACGAACCACGACGGGTGGCACGCAAACGCCATCAGGTTATCCACCGCCGTCGTACGCACGCCCTGATGGGCCAGCATCTCCGCCAGCGTCGGCGTCTCATCATCCAGCTTGCCGCTCGGCGTATTGGGCACGCAGTGCAGCGTCGCCACCGCCCCGGTCTGGAACGGTGTCAACCCGGTCATCATGCTGGTGAATGACGGCAGCGTATGCGCGCATTGGCCAATGAAGTTCTCGAACAGCACGCCCTCTCCGGCGAGCGCGTCCAGTGCCGGCGAGGTATCGCGCCAGTAGCCATAGCAGCCCATGTGGTCTGCACGCAGCGTGTCCGCCGTGATCAGAATGACGTTCATGCTGTCTCCTATCCGAGAACCTCTGCCGCCGCTTCATTGATCGCCGTCGCTATGCGCTCGCCCTCGGCATCGTCCCACGTCTCCGCGACGCCGATGTGCAGCGATCGTCCCAGCAGATCCAGCGTATTCGGACACATCTCCGGCCCGTAGTCCGGCAGCGTGCCCTCGTAGTATGGACAGGTAAACGGGCAGCCCTCGGCGGTGACCGTCTTCTGCTCGAGGATGTGCTCCCAGAAGTTGAAGACGTGCCAGTCGCGGACGTCCTTGCTGAACCGCCCGCCTGCGCCCACGCCTCGCTCGCCCATGGCCTTAGCCAGCGCCACTGCGGTGTCGGCGTCAGGTCCGAACATCACCAGAGCGGTCGACGCGTCGCCATCCGGGTCAGGCTGCCTGCGCAGCGACATCGCCGCCGGCAGCTCCAGCCGGTCGCGCACGGACTTCTTCGCCGCCTTAAGCCTGCCGATGTAGGCCGGCAGCTTGCGGATCTGTGCCATCGCCACTGCGCCCTGCAGTTCGCTCATGCGATAGTTCTCGCCGCAGAAAAGCTCGCCCTCGCGCCGCTCTTTCTCATAGCGATTCGGGCGCCAGCACGCTGCGGTGTCATGCCAGCTCGAGGCACGCATGTACTGGAACTCGTCATCGGTCACCACGAACCCGCCCTCACCCGACTGGGCATTCTTGTAGAAGTCGAAGCTGAAGCACCCGACGTCACCGATTGAGCCGCACATCTTCCCGCCGAAGCTCGCGCCATACGCCTGCGCTGTATCCTCCACCACCACCAGCCCGAACTCCTC
This sequence comes from Candidatus Zipacnadia bacterium, assembly GCA_029821735.1. Classification (GTDB taxonomy): domain Bacteria; phylum Armatimonadota; class Zipacnadia; order Zipacnadales; family UBA5352; genus JALGSU01. The sequence continues at coordinate 20,787 of JALGSU010000033.1, forward strand.
GGCGATAGCCATGATCTCGTCCATGTCCGCCGGCATGCCCTTCATGTGCACGACCACGATCGCCTTCGTCTGCGGCGTGATCTTTCGCCTGACATCCTCCGGATCGAGGTTCAGCGAATCGTTGATCTCGGCGATCACCGGGATCGCCCGCGACGCCACCACAATCGACGCCGACGCGAAGAACGTATACCCCGGCACGATCACCTCGTCGCCCGGCCCCACTTCCAGCGCAACCATCGCCGACATCAGCGCCGAGGTCCCCGAGTTCACCGCCAGCGCATATTCAGTGCCCAGACTCTCCGCGAACATCTGCTCCGCCTCATACACTTTGCCCTTACCGTCAGTCGGGCCGTAGTAGCGGAACAGGTGCGGCGGCGGGACGTCCTCGCTCGCGAGAATTTCCATGATCTTCGTCTGGGCATCCTGTGAATATCCCCACAGGTCGATGAGTTCCATCAGTTCTTCGCGGCCTGCCTGCATGATTCCCTGCCTCCATATGCGGCGACGCTGCCATGTTAGCGGCGTGGTTCCCTGCCATCAGTCCGAGACCTTCTTCAACCACGGACTATCTCCCCAGACAGGCCGCCACCCTCTCGGCGTCGAACTTCACCACGCGCACCCACTACATTTCCGGAGTGAAGACCATGCGAGCCATCGCGATCGCCGCCTGCTGCTTGACCCTCATCACCACTGCTTCCGCCGAGATCATTCCGCTCGCGGAGCAGGGCACCGTGCTCCCCTATGGTGAGACCGCCGATTACGCCTTCACCCCCACCGGCGACTACCAGTCGGCCCGGCTCATCATCAGCATACGCATGGACTCCGCGGCCACCTCTGGCTCCACTCACGTCATGAGCCTGCTGGTCAATGGCGAGGGCGTCAACGGTGCACTCAGCCGCACCGCCACGCGTCTCCTCAACAAGCCGCTGAACGTGGTGACTTCGGGCGGGCTGAACCTGCCGTGGGTACGCGGCACGAAGTGGCGTGTCTGCTACGCGCCCGATTTCGAGATACTGGGCGCGACCGCTGAGAACGGTCTGCCGGTCATGAGTCACTCGGGCTACCGCTCGGTCCTCGACATCACCGACATGACCACTCGCGACGCCGAGAACACCGTGACCATTGAGCACCTCGGCGAGGCCATGAACCTGCGCCAATACTTCCCGGACGCCAACCCCTCGCTCGATTTCGTTCTCGACGAGTTGGCGATCGAGCTATCCGACGAGCCCTCGGCGATCGCGTCCTTCAAGCCCGCCGAGGTCTTCACCCCCGACCGCCTGATGATCCAGCCGCCCGCCACCTGCGACGTCACCCAAGCCATCACCCTCGCCCCCGATGGCGGGATGTCCGTCGACCTTCCCGGCATGCCGGCCCAGGTCATCTCCCGCTTCTCCTGGCAGGGCGGCGACTTCAACACCTTCGGCCGCGACGAGGCCAGTGTCGTTCAGGAGAACTGGCGCGTCGAGGTTACCGGTGACGGCCCCCAGCGCACCGTCACCGGCACCGCGCCCGAATATAGCATCGAGCGCCGCCTCACATGGGCCGGCGATCACGTCGAGATCGCGGATACCTTCACCAACACCACCGATGCCGACATCGGCCTCGCCTTCGCCAATGAGCTGCGCGCAGCCGACGAGAACGTCGCCGAGATATACCTGGGAGGCAACCCCGATCCCGCCGTCGCTCGGGTCGCCCGCATGGAGAACACCACCGCGTTCGTCCAGGGCCGACAGGCTGGCCTCGGGATGCTCGCCATCGACGATGTCTACCGCATCCAGGGCGTCATCTACTTCGACCAGGGCGCCGGCATCCGTAGCGAGCACTTCGCCCTGGCGGCCGGTGACAGCTACACCGTCCGCTGGTCACTATATCCCGTGCTGCGACCCGACTACTATGACTTCATCAACCTGTGCCGCCGCGATCTGAACGTCAACTGGACGGTCCCCGGCGGCTTCCAGTTCTCGCTTACCAGCGTCCCGGCCATGGAGGACGCTGACCTGCTGGCGCAGATCAAGGAGCGCGATCTGCGCTTCCTCTCCTCCGGCGTCTGGTTCGATCACAACGCCGAGATCAAGTGCTACCACGGTGGCCACATGCTCAAGGCCGCTGACCTGCGCGAGAGCCTCCGTGAGGCCTGCGCCAAGCTCCGCCGCGTCGCGCCAGACGTCAAGTCACTCATCTACATTCACTGTTTCATCAACACCGACCCCGAGGGCCACGAGCTGTACCCCGATTCCTACGTCGTCGACAAGGCCGGCGAACTCTACATCAACCCCGGCTACACCCAGCGCATCGGCGTGCCCTTCCGCTACTTCTACCCCGCCGTCGGTAACTCGTATCTCGACGCCATGAAGCAGGTCATCGACATGTGCCTCGACGAGGACAAGATCGGTGCGGATGGCATCTACTGGGACGAGGTCGAGATGATGTCCACCTGGCAGTCTTTCGAGGGATGGGACGGCCGTTCAGCCCTACTCGACGAGGACCATCGCATCGAGACCAAGTTCACCAACGTCCACCTCGCATCGCTGCAGGCCAAGGTTGAGATGATCGAGTACATCCGCGCCAAGGGCGGCGAGCTCATCGGCAATTCGTGCGCGCGCACCGAGACTCTCAGCGACCTCGGCTTCCTGCGTTTCGTCGAGACCGCCGCCGAGTGGTACCCCGCCCGCGCCCACCTCTACACGCCCATCTCCCTTGGCGACCACAAGGTCATCAAGGACTTCCCGACCCTCCTCGACGACATTCGCCTCAAGCTGATGTGGGGCTCACTCTACTACTATTACTCGCGCCCCGAGCATCCGAGCCCGACCATCACCCAGCACATGTTCCCCTTCACGCCTGTCGAGCTGCATCGTGGCTGGCTGCTCGGCGAGGAGCGCATCCTCACGGCGGTCCCGGGCACGTTCACGCTCGGCAACGATGACGAGGTGACGGTCTACTGGTATGGCGCGGACGGTGCCTTGACTGAGAAGACTGGCGAGGAGCGCATCGAGGACGGGAAGCGTCTGATCCGCCTGGCTCTGGCCGAGGATGAAATGGCAGTCATCGAGCGCAACTGATTCGTCTCTATTGCGGTTCCGCAATGCAGTATAACCGTGACTCCGTCCTCATATAGAACCGCCCAGCCACTGGCGCTATGGATGCGTGCGTCAACTCATCGAGGTCATTCGTCGCCATCACTTCGAAGCTCGGGCCAGCCGCCACGACGTTCGTGCAGCCCGCGGTATCGGTGAAATAGAGCCATCCGCCCACCAGCACCGGCGACGCGTACGTCTGCCCCCCAAACGTGTGCACCCACAGTTCCTCGCCTGTAGCCGCATCCAGGCAGAACGCGCTCCCGACATCTGACACCGCGAAAAGCAGGCCCTCGGCCAGCACCGGCGACGCGCACTGGGCGCCATCCATCGTCGGCGTCTCCCACACGATCGGCGTCTCATCGCCCGGCAGGCGATCCCGCGCCAGCGCAATCGTGCTGCGCGGCCCCGCCAGATACAGGTGCTGCTCATCTGAAACGATGCTCGTCACCGGGTTGTTCATGTCCCCCTGCTTGCCCACCTCATGCCGCCACAGCCTCTGCCCAGTCGCCGGGTCATAACCGCTGATGTCCGTGTACCCCCAGACTACGATCGTCCGCATCCCGCCGATCTCCATCACGCACGGCGTCCGGCAGTTCCCCGCATACTCGTGAATCGGCTCATCGCGCTCGGTCCGCCACAACTCATCGCCGCTCTCGCGATCCACCGCGACCAGGTACCCGCCCACGTCAGACTCGCTGAGAATGATCACCGCATCGCCGCACAGGATCGGCGAGGTCGAAGTCCCGTGTCGCGCCTCGAAGGGCAGGTCCGTCCGTCTCCATACCCACTTGCCGTCCAGATCCACGCACAGCAGCCCCGGCGTGCCGAACCACGCGTAGATACGCTCGCCATCGGTCACCGGCGTGGGAGTGGCTGGCGAGTTGTCGCTGTGCATCATCCCGCGCCGCGCGGCGAGCCCCTTGCTGATCCAGTTCACGGACCCGTCCGCACGCGCCACGCTGACGATCGAGCGCTCGACAATCGGTCCCTTGGGCACATAGCGCGCGTATGCGTAGTTCAGCGCGGCCACCGCCAGCGCCGTCGCCACCAGCGTCGTCCGCGCGCGTTCATTGGGCCCGCCCCCGTGCCGCCACATCGCAGCGGCCAGCGCGCTCGCCAGACCAACCAGTGCCACCGCACCCGCTCCCCACCAGCCCAGCATCGGCGACACTTCCGGCTTGCCGATCTGATAGGCCAGAAAGTTCGACCATACCATCAAGTGCTCGACCGGCGACATGGTAACCACCAGCAGCGTCGCCGCACCAATCGCCACCACCGCCACGTTCGCCCACGGTGCGCCATCCCACCGTCGCCTCACCCACAGCGCCAGCCCGAGGAGCATGATCGCCCCCGCCACGACCCACCACTTCGCCACCGGCACATATGGCTCGCCAACGCTCAGCGTGGTCGCCGTGTGGCGTTCCTCCATCAGCACCACCGCCACCAGACCCGCTGCCGCCACGCACACCACCGCAATCGGCATCCGCCGAAGCAACGCACCGGCCAGCGTGTCGCCCATGCCGATCCCGATCAACACCAGCCCGAGCAGCATCGGCGGCAGCATCACCACGCCCATGAACCCGGTTTTCGCACTCAGCAGACCGTCGGAGAAGGCTTCGTTCGGATAGGGCACAGTGACCGCCACCAGCACGCCGAAGACCACCAGACCAATCCCGGTCACCAGCCAGCCACGCCGATTCCACTGCCCGGTGAAGCCCACCAGCAGAAGCGCCATCGTCCCCACCACGCACCCCGCCAACCATGCCCGCTCGATGGCCCGGTCGAAGTCCAGCACGCCCTCCCCGAACAGTGTGAGCGCCGACATCGTCGCGACCAGGTATGCCGCCACCGTCAGCGCGATCAGACTCCCGGCCTGTTCCTCCCGGCGGGCCCGCGCCACTATCAGCCACGCTCCCAGGCCCATCAGCAAAGCGCAGCCGCACACCAGCGCGACCCGCATCGCCAGCCCGATGCGGTCGAACCGCAACACTTCGCGCGCCGTCGTCAGATACACTGCGTCTTCAGTGACAATCGGGGATGAGTAACCTTCGCCGGGGATCTCGGTCTGCCAGACGATGTTCATCGTGGGAGACCAGTGCAGCGGCCCATCAGGGGATTCGCTTCGACCTTCACGCTCAACACCCCGCCACCCGCGCCACTGGTCGGCGCTGCTCGCGAGCGGGCATACCACCGCAAGCACGACAACCGCGACGCCAACCCTCCACACCATCTGCCACACCCTCCCGAAGCGACCGAGTGGTCGTCTTCAGAAGGGTTTCGGCGCCCGACCTCATCTTCCTGCCGCTACCCGCTGCCGCCTGCCGCGCGCAAGATGCGCGCCACCTGCTCAAACGCCCCTGTGTACACGTCCTGTGAGGCCTGCTCGGAATACCACGCGTTGTGGGAGGTCAGGACGCAGTGCGGGTTCGACCGCAACGGGTGATCGACCGGCGGCGGCTCCTCCTCCAGCACATCCAACCCCGCCGCCAGGATCTCCCCCGCGTTAAGCGCCGCGTCCAGCGCCGTCTCGTCAATGATCCCGCCGCGCGCGGTGTTGACCAGAACCGCCGTTGGCTTCATCGCTGCCAGTTCGCTGACACCGATCAGGCCGCGCGTCTCATCGGTCAGCGAGCAGTGCGCCGACACCACGTCCGCTGCCGCGAGCAGCTCGTCCAACTCGACCAGCGCTACGCCCATCTCGTCGGCTCGCGCCTGGTTCGCATACGGATCGTGCGCGATCACGGCCATCCCCATGGCCGCCAGCCGCCTCGCCAGCGCCTGCCCAATCGCCCCGAACCCGATGACCCCGCCCGTGCCACCGGCCAGCCGCACGACGCGCTGGCCGCGATCGCGCCCGTAGCCTCCCTCGCGCACTCCCAGCGCATCGTTGACGATGCTCCGCGAGCACGCCAGAATCAACCCCAGCGCATGGTCGGCTATCTCATCCGTGCAGAACCCGCGCACGTTCGAGACCTCGACTCCCAACTCCTCAGCCGCCTGCACGTCGATCCGGTCCAGTCCCACACCATAGCGCACAACACCCCGCAGCTTCGGCAGCGCCCCCAGCACCTCACGCGTGATGTAAGCAGCGGTCACCAGGATCAGATCCGCGTCGCGACACCCGTCAACCAGCTCTTCCTCGGTCGCCCAACTCAGCGGCGACAGCCGCACCTCGAGGCCCTCGAGATGCGCCAGGGCCTCAGGCTCATACTTGCTCTTGCCGGTCGTGTCAACGACCACGAAGCCCTCACTCATCGCGCTTGGCCTCAATCTGCGCGCGGGCCGTGGCTATCATCTTCGCTTCCTTCTCCAAGATGTCATGACACCAGTTGAGCACTTCATCAAGCTCGTCCGGCCGCACCACGACGACGCCCAGCATATCGCCGAACACCCAGTCGCCCGGGTTGACTACGACCCCCGCGCACTGGATGGGGACGTTGACCTCGCCATGCTCAGCGCCAGTGCCCGCGGCGGGGCAGATACCGGCCGCAAACAGCGGGAAGCCCACCTCGCGCACCCCGTCAATGTCGCGCACCGCTCCGTCAATGACCGCGCCCGCTATGCCCTTGGCGGTCGCCATGTAGCTGAAGATCTCGCCCCAGAGGATGGTCTCGAGGTAGCCCTTGCCGTCGAGCACAACTACCTGCCCGGGTTCGGCGGCTCTCATCACCTGCGAGCTGGCCCAGGTGCCGCCGGGGTAGGCCCACGCGGTACATGCCTGTCCGGCCACCTTCATGCTCTCATCGACCGGCTTGATACGCGCTCGCATGGTCCGGTCCTTGTGGCCCATGCGGAACAACGCGTCGCTGATGGTCGCCGTCGATATCTCGGCAAGTTCGCATGCTCGTGCATCCATGATTGTGTTCCCGCTTTCTCATGCCGTGAACTGATGGGCCATCGAAGGAGGTACGCCTAGAACTCTTCTATGGGGCGCAGCCGCGAAAACTCGCAGGTCGTTGACATTGCGCTGTTGCTGATCGCCAGGCCACGTTCGGTCGCCGCCGCCATCGGGGTCAGACCGCCGATGACCACCAGGCCCATCCGATCCATCCCCACCGCGAGGTCCATCAGCGGCTGCCCGGGCGCACCAAGGGCCAGCACGCCACCCATCCCCCACTCTTCCAGACCCTCTATTACTTCGGTCGCCCGATCCAGAGCCGCCGCCGGTATCTCCCGGAAACCCGCGCCGACCATGCCCTTGCCCTCTTCGGCCGCCCGCCATGACGACGTCAGACCCGAAGTGATGAAGATGTGCAACGGATCGATCGATGACCCCGCGTAGCTGACCAGTTCAACGAAGCGCATCGGCTTGCCCTCGCGCATTTCCAGCAGACCGCCGTACACCGAACTCACCGGGATGTAGTGGTGCAGCAGCACTCCGTTGAGCGTCACGCTGCAGACCGTTCCGATCGCCACCATCCCCTCCGGCACTGGGCCGCCCAGGTCCTCGCCCTCCTCAGCCGTAATGGCGAGGTCGCTCATGCACAGGCCAGCGTCCATCACCGGCTTGATGTACTCGATTGCGCGTGGCAGGTCCTCCTTCGCCACCAATGACACGTTCAGGATCACGTCCCCTTCGCCAGTCTCGATGTCGAACGTCGTGGCATACGCCAGCCGGTCGATCTTGGCCGCGACGAATCCCACCTTGTCAGACACGATCGCCGCATCAAGCTCATTGGTACCAAGCTCGGTCAGCACTCGGCCCGCGTTCCCCACCGCCCGCGTCAGCCCGCGCTCGTCCATGAACTGCATGTGGTACCGAACCTGCCGCTCGCTCAGCGAGATGCCGAAGGACTCAAGCTCGCGCGCTATGGCGCGCGCCCCCAGGGGGTCCTGCGTGGTCGAGAGCACCCGCAGGATCGCGAGCATCTTCCGGCGTACGTCACGGTCGCCGCTGAGAGGTTGTTCGAGGGTGCGATCCGGCATTGTGGCCTCCACTGGCTCGGTCCACGATGTGCGCTCCCGAGCATATGCTGGCATTCGTCGCGGACTTCGACGCGAGAGCCCGATTCACCTCCCCGCGCTGCACCATTCGCGCCGCCGACGCCAGGCAGGCTTCGCCTGCTGCCCCCTCACCCCACCCCGCTCGCCGCTGGCTCGCGCGGCGGATTTCGGGGGCCCGGTCCCGCCTCTGGCGGGACCGCTGGCGTCGGCTGATGGTATTGACGATGGCCTCGCGTTATTGGGCAGCAGGTATTGACTCCTGCTGTTGCTCTTGTATAATAACCAGCAGTCGGCAACCGACTGCCGACTAGCACGTGGGCCTCTGGGGAGCGTACGTGCGTGGAACGGCAAGAGCTTAACAGGGACCTTCCCAATGCCGCGTATTCGTCCCCGAACTGCGACGGCCCATCGCTCTCGGATCACCAATCTGCCACCCGTCACTATCAGTGCCGATACGCGCTCCGCGCCCGCGCCGGAGCACCCAGGTGAATGCGCACATGAAGCCCATGAACATGAACGGACTGCCCCCCGTCCGCAATGAGAAGGACATCAGCGCCTGTGGAATCTCGGCTATCATGTGCGAGACCGGGGAGCGTTCCTCAGGCGACGCCATCATCCGCTCGATCGCCAACATGCGCGAGCGCTCCAACGGCCTTGGCGGCGGCTTCGCCGCATACGGGATCTACCCCGACCATGCCGACTGGTACGCCCTGCATATGGCATATGAGACGCCGGGCGCCAAGACCGAGACCGAGGCCCTCATCGACGAGCGCTGCGACGTCGCCGCTGACGAGCCGATCCCCACCCGGCCGGTGGACGTCATCACCGACGAGCCCATCCTGCACCGCTATTTCGTCCGCATCAAGTCCGACATGCTGGGCCGCGACATCCATCACACCGAGGATGACCTCGTCGCTCAGCTCCACATGGACGTCAATGCGGCCATCGAGGACGCTTTCGTCTACTCCTCCGGGAAGAACATGGGCTCATTCAAGGGCGTCGGCTACCCCGAAGATCTCGGCGTATTCTTCCGCCTCGATGAGTATGAAGCCTGGACCTGGATCGCTCACGGGCGCTTCCCGACCAACTCCAGCGCATGGTGGGGCGGCGCGCACCCCTTCGGCCTGCTCGACTGGGCGGTCGTGCACAACGGTGAGATCTCGTCTTACGGGATCAACCGGCGCTACCTGGCCAACTTCGATTACCACTGCGTGCTGCAGACCGACACTGAGGTCATCGCGTACCTCTTCGATCTGCTTATCCGCAAGCACGGCCTGCCCCTTGAGGCCGCATGCACCGCCATGGCCCCGCCCTTCTGGGCCGAGACCGAGCGCATGTCCGAGAAGGAGCGCCGCAAGGTCGCCGCTCTGCGCACTGTCTACGGTGGCGCCCTGCTCAACGGGCCCTTTGCCATCGTCGTCGGCCACTCTGGCGGCATGATCGGCTTCAGCGATCGCATCAAGCTGCGGCCGATGGTCGCTGCCCGTAAGGGCGACTGGCTCTACATCGCAAGCGAAGAGGCCGCGATTCGGGAGGTCTGCAGCGATCCGCAGACTGTCTGGCACCCCGACGGCGGCGAGCCCGTAATCGGGACACTCCGGAGCTGATTGAGGTATGTCATCAACCCGCAAATGGCTGGTGCAGCCGGAATTCACTGTCGTGCGCGATCCAGACCTGTGCATCCAATGCGAGGCCTGCGTCCGCCAGTGCGCCAATGACGTGCACGAGTTCGACGACGACGAGCAGTGTGTCTACTCCGACCCCACCAAGTGTGTCGGCTGCCATCGCTGCGCGACGCTCTGCCCCACCAACGCGCTGACCATCAAGCGCTCCGAGATGCAGTTCACCGACCACGGGAACTGGACGGCCGCTTCGCTGCGCAACATCTACAAGCAGGCCGAGGACGGCGGAGTCCTGCTCGCCGGCATGGGCAATGACACGAAACTCCCGATCTACTGGGACCACATGCTCCTCAACGCCAGCCAGGTCACCAATCCGCCCATCGACCCGCTGCGCGAACCCATGGAGTTGCTCACCCAGCTCGGTCGAAAACCCAGTTCGGTGACCTTCGACGATGACGGTGAGTTGGTCGAGGACATCCCTCCCCAACTTGAGCTGAAAGTCCCCGTCATGTTTTCAGCCATGTCATACGGCTCCATCAGCTTCAACGCCTCGCTCGCGCTCGCGCGCGCAGCTCACGAGGCCGGCACCTACGCCAACACTGGCGAAGGCGGCCTCCACGAGCACATCAAGCCCTACGCCGACAGCATGATCGTCCAGGTCGCTTCGGGCCGTTTTGGCGTGGACATCGATTACCTGCAGTCAGCCGCTGCCGTCGAGATCAAAATCGGCCAGGGGGCCAAGCCCGGTATCGGCGGCCACTTGCCCGGCGAGAAGGTCGACGAGGCCATCTCCGCCACTCGCATGATTCCCGAGGGCACCGACGCTCTCTCGCCCGCCCCCCACCATGACATCTATTCCATCGAGGACCTGCGCCAACTCATCTACGCTATCAAGGAAGCCACGCGCTACACCAAACCCATCAGCGTGAAGATCGCCGCCGTGCACAACGTCTCGGCCATCGCCAGCGGCTGTGTGCGAGCGGGCGCGGATATCGTCGCCATCGACGGCTACCGAGGCGGCACCGGCGCGGCTCCCACCATGATACGCAACAACGTCGGCATCCCCATCGAGTTTGCGCTCGCCCAGGTCGACACTCGCCTGCGCGAGGAGGGCATCCGCCACCAGGCCTCGATCGTCGCTGCCGGCTCGTTCCGCTGCTCGGCGGACGTCGTCAAGGCCATCTGCCTCGGCGCCGACGCCGTCTACATCGGCACCGCAGCCCTCGTCGCACTGGGCTGCCACATGTGCCAGAAGTGCTACACTGGGAAGTGCAACTGGGGCATCGCCACTCAGGACCCATATCTCACCCGCCGCCTCAATCCCGAGATCGGCACCCGCCGCCTGACCAACTTGCTGCGCGGCTGGGGCCACGAGATCCAGGAGATGATGGGCGGGATGGGCATCAACGCCATCGAAAGCCTGCGCGGCAACCGCGAGCATCTGCGCGGCATCGGTCTGACCGAAAAAGAGCTCGAGATGCTCGGCATCAAGGCCGCCGGAGAGTAGAGGCCATGAAACGGATCAAAATCCGCGACGAATACTGCATGAACTGCCGGCTGTGCGAGGTGCACTGTCTGGTGGCGCACTCGCACTCGAAGAAGATCATCAAGGCCTTCCGTGATGAGCGCGACCAGATCACGCCATCCATCAAGGTCGAATCAGCCGGCTACGTTTCATTTGCCCTGCAGTGCCGGCATTGCGACGACGCCCCCTGCGTCCAGGCCTGCATGACTGGCGCGATGCATCGCGACCCGGAGACCGGCGCCGTCCTGTGTGACACCGACCGCTGCGTCGGCTGCTGGATGTGCGTGATGGTCTGTCCCGTCGGCGCGGTCAACCCCGGCCTCGACCAGCACATCGCGTCCAAGTGTGACCTGTGCATCGGCACTGGCGAAGAGATGCCTGCCTGTGTCGCCAACTGCCCCAACGAGGCGCTCGTGCTGGAGGATGACGATGAGTAAGGCTCCCTACGTCATAGTCGGCAACTCCGTGGCTGCGATAGCCTGCATCGAGAGCATCCGTGAGCACGATACTGACACGCCCATCACTCTCATCGCCCGCGAGCCCTATCACACCTACTCGCGACCCCTCATCACCTACCTCCTCGGCGGTCTCGTCGACGAGGAACAGATGATCTACCGTCCGCTCAACTACTACGAGAAGACCGGCGTCACCACCATGCTCGGCGTCGAGGTCACCCGCGTCGATGCCGAGGGCAGTTTCGTCGAGACCTCCGACGGACAGCAGATCGCCTACAGCAAGCTCCTCATCGCCGTCGGTGGCCGCCCAATCGTCCCGACCGACATCGACGGCGCCGATCTCGATGGCGTCTTCAGCTTCACCACACTCGACGACGCTCACGCGATCAAGAGCTACATCGACGAGCACAATATCACTGACGCCCTCGTGGTCGGCGGCGGTCTCATCGGGCTCAAGTCCGTCGAAGCCCTCATGGCGCTTGGCCTGAACATCACGGTCGTCGAACTCGCTGACCGCATGCTCTCCGCCACCTTCGACCAGACCGCTTCGGGTCTCCTGCAGAGCAAGCTGCGCGACGCTGGCGTCGACGTCCTGTGCAACAACACAGTCTCGCGCGTCAAGTCCAATGACGGTCGAGCAGGCGGCGCCATCCTCCGCGATGGCCGCGAGATTTCCTGCGGCATGGTCGTCTTCGCCATCGGCGTGTTACCCGACACGACGCTCGTCGAGGGCACCGGCGTCGAGGTAGATCGCGGCATTCTCGTTGACCACCAGATGCTGACTTCGGTCGAGAACGTATTCGCCGCCGGCGACGTCGCCCAGGCCGAGGAACTCCTCTGCGGCGAGCAGCGCTGCATCGCCATCTTCCCCAACGCCTACCGCCAGGGCCAGGTGGCCGGTGCGAACATGGCCGGTGGCGCCGCCAAGTGGGACGGTGGGCTGGTCATGAACTCCGTCTCCATCTGCGACATGCCTACCATCTCCGTCGGCACGACCAATGCGCTCGATGACAGCTACGAGGTCCACACCGCTCTCGATGAAGAGAACTGCCATTACAAGAAGATCGTCCTGCTGGGCAACTACATTGTCGGCGCGATCTTCGTTGGCCACATCGACCGCTCAGGCATCATCACCGGGCTCATCCGTGGCCGCGTTGACGTCTCCACTTTCAAGGACGAGCTCATGGCTGATGACTTCGGCCTGATCTCCCTGCCGACCGAGTATCGCAAGCACGTCGTATCCGGGGCCGGTATCGAAGTATGACAACCATCAATGCCGAGGGTTTGCACTACCGAGAGCTCAACGATCTCATTCACGAGGCCATCGACGGTGGCGAGACTGAGTTCACCGTCGACCACGTCGTCGGCCAGCGCTACATTGGCGCGGGCCTGCGCGAAGGCGTCCGTCTGCTCCTCAACGGTGTGCCCGGCAACGACCTCGCCGCCTTCATGAACGGGTCCGAGATCGTCGTCAACGGCAACGCCCAGGATGGCGTCGGCAACACCATGAACGCGGGGCGCATCGCCGTGCACGGTGACGCGGGCGACCTGCTCGGCCACTCCATGCGTGGCGGCAGGATCTTCGTCGAGGGTCTGACTGGCTATCGCTGCGGCGTGCACTGCAAGGCGTTCGCCGACCAGTTGCCGATCATCGTCGTTGGCCGCACGGCTGGCGACTACCTCGGCGAATACATCGGCGGCGGCATCGCCGTCATTCTCAACTGCGAAGATGTCGAGGAATCTCCTGTCGGCCGTTACGCCGGCACCGGCATGCACGGTGGCGCACTCTTCGTACGTGGCCAGGTTGCCGATCACCAGCTTGGCGCCGAGGTCGCTATTACTGAGACCGACGACGATGACTGGGCTCTCCTCTCGTCTCTGATCGCCGAACACTGCGCCGAGTTCGACATGGACCCGGGCAAGTTCCGGCGCTCCGAGTTCATCAAGCTCTACCCGTTCAGCACCCGCCCCTACAGCAAGCTTTACAGCTACTGAGCCATCGCCTTCGCCGTTGCCTTTCGCCGTCACTGTAGGGCGGGGTCCCTGCCTGCCGACCGTAGCTTCAGCGAAGGTGGGTGCCCCGCCATGCCGTGATCAATGCCTTCGTCGTTGCGGCACGGCGGAGCGCGGCCCTATGCGCTTCCTTCATGCCGTGCCGTCGCCGTTCCCCTTTGCCCCTTTGCCCTTTGCCCGCCGTTAGCAGGAAGCCCCTGCTCTACCGCGAACCTTCCCTCCGCTCTGTGATCCCGTCCAGGCCGGAGGCGTTCGCCATGCTCCGTATGGCCACGCTCGCTCTCATACTGTGCGCTTCGACCGTCCTCGCTCAGGACCACGAAGCTCTCCCCTATGGCGACCTGGAGTACATGGCCGGCGACGCCGACGGTGCGCAGGCCGTTCCCGTGTGGGCCCGCGCGGGAGAGCCCTGCCACGCCACCGACTGGACCGTGTCACACGAGAATGCTGCGGGCGGCGAGGTCTGCGTCACGGGCTCGACCGCCAATGAGGAGTTCGCGCTCTGTGGCGAGGGTGGCGGCGGCGCGATCACCGGCTCCGTCATGCTCCGCGCAGATGAGCCGACCCAGGCGACCATCCGCCTCTCCTGGTACAACCGCCTCAACCGCACCGACGAGACGAAGACGGTCGACGTGACCACTGACTGGCAGCGCTTCGAGATCACCACCAGTGCCGAACGCGGCGGGCCGCTGGAACTGGCCGTCGCGCCGGTCGCCGACGCGGCCATCCACGCCGATGACTTCTCGATCCGCTGTGAAGGTCCGTCATACAATGAGTCCGTCGAGGACCCCACCCCTGTTTCGCATGAGCCGGCGTTCCTCTATCGCCTACAGGACTACTTCGGCGACGCTACCGGCAAGTCCGGCTCGGTCGAGCTGACCATCAGCATCCCCGAGGGCGCCGAGCCCATCGTTCCCTACGTGTGGGGCGGCATCCCCTTCCCGAAGGGCGAGGTGTACAACCGCCGCTGCCTGCGCGTGACCGACGCTCAGGGCGAGCCGGTCGTCGCCCAGTTCGACGTGCTTTCACGCTGGCATGGCGACTCTTCCATACAGGCGGTGCTCGTGACCGTCCCCGTTGACGCGGGAGCGAAGCTACGGCTGGAGTACCGCACGGAGCCTTGGACTGATCGGGAGCAACCGTGGATCGAGCTGTCCGGTTCCGAGACGGGCGCGGACGCCGTGGTGCGGGACGTGTCGCTCTATCTCCCGTACGATCAGGACCAGCTCGTAAACGTTTCAGTCCTGCGGAACCGCGAGGGGGTCCGCCGCGATGGTGGCGTGCCTTCGACGAAACGCATCGAGGTGCTCGCATCGGCGCTCGAGCCACAGACGCCTCCGAGAGACCCCGTACACGGCTTCAAGCCGGGGGAACGGGTGGGCCCGCTCTGCGCCGTGCTCCGCACCCGCATGCGTGTCGGTCCGCTGACAGCACAGCGACGGATCACGGTCTTCAAGGACAGCTACCGCGTCCTGATCGACACGACCTTCATCAACGAGGGTGAGCGCGTCGCCGTCCGGGGACTGGGTGTGCGCTTCACGGGGATCACGCGGCCGGTGCATGTGGCCATCCGTGACCCCGAGAAGAACGGGTCAAAGCTGGTCGAGGCCCCGGACGAGATCACTGCCTGGGGTTGGCCGCCCGACGCAGGCGGCGTCGTCTTCTCCCAAGGCCTGGCCCGCACGCTCAGCCTTGTGGTGGACCTGGAGGCCGAGGGCCCGCCGCCCGAATACGCGACCGCTAACCTGCCCCTCCTCACCGCCCCAGCCGAATGGTACTGCAATTCGGGCGTCTTCAACTTCCTCATGCCGCCGGACGCGGAAACGTTCCCCATCTTCGAGGACACGATGGGCGGCCTCAATACGCTCGGCCGGTTCTCGCAGGAGCAGAAGGAATCGCGCGACCTGTTCGGTTGGTTCAACTTTGGCGATGCCCCCGGCGATGGCGGCTGGTCGAACCTCGAGACCGAAGCCGACCACGAGATCTTCCTGCACTTCTTACGCACACTCTCGCGCGAGCACTTCGACAACGCCCGCCTGGCCGCCGAGCACTACCGCGACGTCGACATCGACCACCGCTTCGGCTATTGCCACACCCACTGCAACAACCACACATCGTCCGGAGAGTCCTGGTCTCACTCGTGGATACAGGGCATCCGCGACCTGTACTTCGTCACCGGCGACGGCCGCGCACTCGCCGTCCTCCGCGAAGTCGGCGAGCGCCTGCTCACCAAGCAGCCCGGCTTCACCACTGGCCGCGACTGGACCCGCCCCATCGACAATCTCGTCGACATCTACCAGGCCACCGGCGACCAGCGCTACCTCGACGCCGTCATGGCCCACATCGCAGTTCTCGGCGAGCGCCAGCAGCCCGACATCGGCGTATGCGGCGCGGAGAACGGTTCCTGGTATCACAACCGCTACGAGGCGGGCAGCGCCTTCACCTGGTACGGCTGCCTCGCGATGGCCAAGCTCCACCAGAACATCGGCGGCGACGAACTGCGCCGCATCTTCCTGCAGGAACTCGACCTGTCACTCGACGTCCAGACCAAGGGCCGCGCCGCATACGTCTACCTGCCCGACGAGCAGGTCTCCGAGGACAAGCGCGCCCAGGTCATCGGTCGCTACACCCTCGGTCGCGGCTCGGTGCTCTTCCCCGCCATCGGCTACGCGTACCGCATCACCGGCGACGAGAAGTATTTGCGCATAGGCATGGACGTCCTCGCCCACTGCCTGCTGAACCAGCGCTCTGGCTCTGACAACTCAGCCACCTCGTTCATCACCGCCTTCCTGCGCGAGGCGCGGGCCGCCGGCTGGGGGCTCGAGCAGGAGGCCGAGGCCTTCGCGCGCGCCCGCGAGTTCTCGTGGGCTCAGCACCCTCGTGACGTCGCCAATGGCGGTTTCGAGCAGGACGCTTTCGCGCACTGGAGCGTCAAGAAGGTGCCCAGTCAGGACTTCTACGAGGACCCGATCGTGAACGTCGGCTACTACCTCGACGGCGACGTGAAGCTCGCCGGCGCGCGCTCGCTGCGCATCCACTCCGACAACCGCACGCGCGTCATCAGCGCTGCCACCAACGTCGCCCTCCCCGCCGGCCGTCGCTGGCGCGTCTCCGGCTGGGTCCGCGCCGACGAGACGATGATGCCCTCCATGTCCTACGGCCTGCGCAGCTATGACACGGGCCAGCGTGGCGGCGGGAGCTTCAACACCATCGCCGCTGAGCGCGACGGTTGGCAGCAGCGCACCGCCGACTTCACCACCGCCGCGCGCATGGTCCTCACCATCACCGTCGGCAATCGCAAGGGCACCGGCGACGTCTGGTTCGACGAGATCGCACTTGAGGACCTCGGCGAGCTTGGTACCTTGCTCACCGAGAACGGCGTCGGCCACGAGGGCCGCGAGCCCGCCGAGGGCATGTACATCCTCACCGGTGGCAGCTACCTCCCCAACGCCCCCATGACCGGCGACGTCGAGAAGGATGGCCCGATCCTCTTCACCGAGGGCGCGCTCACCGACGGCGATGACGCCTATGACTACAGCCGCCAGCCCTGCAGCTACGCATACTGGCAGAAGCGCCCGTATGGCGAGGTCCTCTTCGACCTCGGCGCCGACTACCAGATCGACCGCATCCGCCTCAAAGTCAACTGCGACGCCAGCCGCCGCGCCCATGGCACCTCGCTGATCGAGCTACTGCCCGCTGACTCTGACGAACCCCTTGCGACCATCGAGCAGGCAGCCCCCAGCAACTCCGCCTGCGACTGCACCGGCTGGACAACCGCACCTACATCACCATCGCCGAGATTGAGTTCTGGGGCAAGAAGCCCGAATGAACCAGGAGGCCCATCATGTCCAAGGAGCGCATGCGACGCCGCGACGCCTACTTCGGTCTGCACTTCGACCTGCACCCGAAGGCCGATGACACCGAACTTGGTGCCGAGACCACCGAGGAGAACCTGAACGCCCTCCTCGACCGCGTACGCCCCGACTTTGTCCAATATGACTGCAAGGGCCACGCCGGCTACACCGGCTACCCGACCGCGGTCGGCTGGTCCTCCCCCGGCATCGTCAATGACGCTCTGGCCGTCTGGCGGAGAGTCACCCGCGAACACGGTGTCTCTCTGCTCATCCACTATTCCGGCGTCCAGGACTACGTCGCCGTCGAGCATCATCCCGAGTGGGCCGCCGTGCACGCCGATGGCACACCGGATGGCCAGGCCACCAGCAACTTCGGCCCGTACGTCGACGAGCTGCTCATCCCGCAACTGCGCGAAGTCATCGCCATGCACGACCTCGACGGCGTCTGGGTGGACGGTGACTGCTGGGGCACGCTCCCCGACTGGTCTGACGCCGCGCTCGCGAAGTGGCGAGAGGAAACCGGCGAGGCCGACGCCCCCATCGACTCTGATGATCCGCGCTGGGTGCGCTGGATGGACTTCCACCGCCGCCAGTTCGAGAGCTACCTGCGCCACTGGGTCGACGCGCTGCACGAGACCAGCCCCGATATCGATATCACCAGCAACTGGATGTATTCGACCTACGCACCGAAATCCGCTGAGGCCAATCTCGACTACCTCTCCGGCGACTACTCGCCGTCCGTGTCCTGCGACCGCGCACGCATCGAGGCCCGCTATCTCGCATCCACCGGCATGCCCTGGGACCTGATGGCGTGGGGCTTCAACCGCGTCGGCTCCGGCCCCTGGAGCCACAAGAACCCGCTCCAGCTCCAGCAGGAGGCCGCCGTGGTCCTCATGCAGGGCGGCGGCTTCCAGGTCTACAATCAGCCCACTCGCTCCGGTCACATCGCCCAGTCGGTCATCGACACCTGTGGCCTCGTCGCCGACTTCTGCCGCGAGCGCCAGGACGTGTGCTTCCACAGCACCACCGTCCCGCAGGTCGCAGTCCTCCTGCCCTCCGTCGACATGACCGAACGCTCGGCCCGCGTCTGGCACACCGGCGGCACTCGCGCCGAACTCGAGGGCACGCTGCACGCGATGCTCGAGCTTGGTTACTCAGTCGACCTGCTCGCCGAGCATCAACTCACCGGCCGCCTCGGCGACTTCCCACTCATCGTCCTCCCCGACTGCTCCCGTCTCGCACATGGTTTCGCGGACGAGTTGGTGCAGTATGTTCGCGCCGGCGGCTCACTGCTGCTGGCCGGCCCGCGTGTCGCTGGCCTCTTCGCCGATCATCTCGGCGTCACGTTCGCCGACGAGGGCGTGGCCGGAGCTGGCGCGGCGGCGGGCAGTGTAGGCTGGGACGGCTCGTGGCAGGCGGGCAAGCCCACAGGCTCGGATGATGTGACCCCCGCCCACGTGCTCTCCTCATTCGGAGCGGGCATGTGCAACGGTCTGTGGCGCAGCGTGCAGCCCTCGGGTGCAGAAGCCGTCGGCCATCGCTGGCCAACCTTCGACACTCGCGGCGAGGGTGAGGTCGCCTCCACCATCACTCCGCTTGGCGACGGCCAGATCGGCGCGATCTACGGGCCCATCGGCCTTCAATATCTCGACGCCCACCGGCCAGCTCTTCGCCACTTCATCGGCGACCTCGCGGAGCGCCTCTTCGCCGAGCCCGCAGTGAGCACCGACGCACCCTCCTGCGTCGACGTCGCCCTGCGCCACACCGCCGACGGGCATCTCAGCGTTCACATGCTCAACCTGGCCGAAGCCCAGCGCGACCCGGCTCACCAGAGCCCGGACTTCATCCCGACCATCGGCCCCATCACCGTCACGCTGCGCGTCGCCAACGAGCCCGGCTCGGTCACCTGGCAGCCCGGCGGCGCAGCTCCCAAATGGTCATGGGCCGATGGCGTTCTCACCGTGACCGTCGACTCCCTGCACATCCACGGAGTCGCGGTCGTCACGTGAGTAGGCATGCATGTCCACAGGCGCGGAGGTGTTCTTGGATGAACCACCTGAGGCCCGCCATGGCCACACTCGCCATCGCCGTACTGATGGCATCCGCTGTCCACGCCCAGCCGCTCGCCGAGAACGGTGAGACAGATTGGGTCATCTACCATGCCGCCGATGCCGTTCCCTCGGTGCGTCTCGCCGCTGAGGAACTCCAGCGCGTCATACTCCTCTCGACCGGCGCGAAGCTCCCGATCGTCGACGGACCCGCCGCACCGATGATCTGCGTCGGCGAAAACTCTGCCTCCCGCGCAGCCGGTATTGGCGCCGACGACCTCCCCAACGATGGCTTCCGCATTCGCACCATCGACAGCAGTCTCTACATCCTCGGCAAAGAGCACCCCAATGACGCTCCGCCGTGGGTTGGCTGGACCAGTCGCGGCACGCTCTACGGCGTCTACGAGTTCCTCGAGCGCGTCGTCGGCGCGCGCTGGCTCATGCCCGGCGAAGTCGGCGAGGACATCCCGGCGCATGCCACCCTTGAACTCCCGGAACTCGACATCGAGCAGACGCCCGACTTCCCCGTCCGCGTTCTCCAGCACGTTCAGCAGGAGTTGCCGGAATGGCACGAGGACAAGGAAATGGTCCGCCGCTGGATGCACACTCAGAAGCTGCCCGCCAAGCAATTCGATGGCTACGCGCTCAGTTGGGGCCATTCATGGAACGACTACGTGACTGAGGAGCAGCTCGCGGAGCACCCCGAGTGGCGTGCCCTGCGCGACACCGGCGAACGCTACATACCCGCCCGCCATTCAGCGGTCAAGTACTGCACCACCAACCCCGAGCTCATCCAAGCCTTTGCCGACGGCGTCATGGCTCGTCTCGAGGAGCACCCGAACCGCATCTCGGCATCGATCTCCCCCAGCGATGGTGGTCTGTTCTGCGTCTGCGATGAGTGCTCGAAGTATGTTGAGGACGACCCGCATGGTGCCCCCTCGCAGTCCCGCCTCATCCTGAAGTTCTACAATGACGTTGCCGCGATCGTCGCCGAGAAATATCCCAAGCGCCAGCTTCCCGGCTACGTCTACTACAACTACATGTACCCGCCCGACGAGACCATCGAGATGCAACCGAACGTCTGGCTCGTCTTCTATGGCCTGCGCTACTACGGCTGGGGACTTGCCAAGCCCACTTACGCTGCCGAGTTCCGCGACGTCGTCGAGGGCTGGTCACGCTTCACCGACAATATGGTCTATGGCAGCTACACCGTGTGGATGCGCTCCTTCAACGGCGCCATCGTCCCGCCCCCGCGCGCGATCCTCAAGATGGAGTTGCCCATCGCTCACGAGGCCAGCTACCGTGGCGCGACCATGATCGGCCTCGCCGCATGGGGCTATGGTGGCCCGGTCAACTACGTCTTCGCCCGGCAGATGTGGGATGCTGACCTTGACGTGGAC
The DNA here is from genome assembly GCA_029821735.1 of Candidatus Zipacnadia bacterium. Lineage (GTDB taxonomy): Bacteria > Armatimonadota > Zipacnadia > Zipacnadales > UBA5352 > JALGSU01. The sequence continues at coordinate 41,728 of JALGSU010000033.1, forward strand.
GCGACGCTTGACGAGTGGTATCAGCGCGCATATGGGGCCGGCTGGGAGTCCATGCGCGATCTCTACTCACTGGTCGAGAAGCAGTTCACGCAGTGGAAAGAGCAGGAGACCATCGAATATCGCGGCTTCCAGTATGAAATCAACTATGAGCTGATCGACGCCGTGCACCGGCCCATCTTCGCCGAGATGGAGCCCCTGTACCTCGACGGTCTGTCGAAGGCCGCCACCGACGCCCAGCGTCAACGGATCGAGATGCTCGGTGACAATCTGATTCAACTGCACCATGACATGCTCGAGGCCGAGATGATCGAGGGCGGCGAGGACTCGCACTTCTACCGCACCGAGGAGCAGTACCAGCAGTTCCTCGAGGACGTCAAGCCGACGCTCTCACTCGACCCGCAGAAGTACCCGATCTGGCACGGCGAGTGGTCCGGTTAGCCCGCTGCCGACTACGGTCAAATCTCGTCCGTCACATCGCCCTGCAACTGCACCGGCTGTGGCTTGATCTTCTTACGCGCCACCACCGGCCTGCCCGTCTCGACGAACGTGCGTTCAGGCCGCTCAGCATAGCCGTCCGCCAGCATCTCGTGCATGACCCGCCCCTCATTCTGGGCGGGCGCCTCGATCCCCAGCAGATGCGCGATCGTCGGCGCCACGTCGGTCGTGCACAGACGCGACTGCTCCAGTCGTGGCGCTGTCACACCCGCCTTGATCCCCGCGCCACCGATGACCATCGCCGCCAGCACCGACGTCGTCTCGGTCTCGTAGGTCGGCACCATCGGCCCGTGGTTCCCGCCGGTGCACGGGAAAGCGACCCGCTCTTCGCCCATGCGCAGCACCTCGCCCCGCGACCAGGTGTACCCGCCCGAGTAGACGAACACGATGTCCCCGATGTAGTCGCCCCACATCCCCACCATCGGCGCGTCCTCACGCGTCAGTGCGAAGGCCAGCACGTGCTCGCCACTCTCGGGATCCTTCGCGTCACGCATGCGCGCCAGCACCTGCGCCCGCAACTCCTCGTACTCTTCCGGCGGCACAATCCCGTCCTCGTCCCGACCCTGCAGGTTGATCCACAGATGGTTTTGCGCCCAGAAGATTTTGCTCCGCGACCAGTCTATCTCCTTGCCATCCTCCCGAGGCGTGAGCCAGTCGGTGCCCCTGAAGGCGTTGACCAGTGACGCTGCCCGCCGGTTCGCAGGCATTCCGTGATCAGCCGCGACCACGAACGCCGTCTCCCCGTCGTCGAACAGATCGAGGAACCGCCCCAGCAGTCGGTCGGCCGCTTTGTAGTAGCCCCGAATGATCTCCCAGTAGTGATCGACTCGCTCCGCGTCATAGTCTCCGCCGGTCGGGTCGACCTTCGCCACGAACGTGTGCCCCATCGCGTCCAGCAAATGCCAATGCAAGTAGACCAGTTGCGCATCGCTCTCGTCCATCGCCATCTTCACCGCTCGCGGCCACCACTCCGACTCCCATGCCAAGACCTCGTCCGTCACGTCAAACTCCAGCGCCTCATCGCGGTTGAGCATCGTCGCCTGCCCGCCGTGCACGTATGGCCCCAGTTCATCAATCAGCCGCCGCCCCAGTTCAGGCTTCGAGCAGTGCCGCCCATCCGTCGGGAACGCGTCTGTCCGGAACAACCGAACCCGCGAACCGTCGGCCGCCAGTTCCACCAGCTTGAACCGGAACGCGCCCTCAGCTTCGCCCTGGTCCTCGGTCACGAAATCCGCCCGCAGCCACTCGCTCCACTCCCCCACTTTCAGCGTCACCACTGCGCTCGCACCATCCCGCTCGGCCGCGATCATCACCGTGTCGTACTCAGTCTCCCCGAACACTAACGCACGATATGTCGGCCCACTGCCCTCCGTGACGGTCACCACCGCCAGTTCCGTCTCCAGCAGCGGCACCCCCGACGCAGGCGCATTGTCCCAGCCCTCGGCCGGCACCAGCTCCACCGGGTCTGTCGTGTTCAGCTCCGGGCAATTGTTGTACACCGCTCCCGCTGCTAGATCAAAGTATGACTGCGCCGGCTTGAAGAGCCACTCGATATGCGTAGCCTCATCGACGGTCGGCGGATAGCCCGCGTAGTTCACCACCACGCTCTTCATACCATGGCGCGCGGCAGTCTCCCACAGATACTCCGCTCGGCAGAGCCCCGACGTGAACGCGTCCTCGAAGTGGAATTCGTCCAGCGGCGCCCCCGGCAGGTGCGATCCCCACTGCACAATACCGTGCGTCCCCGGAGTTGCGCCTGTCGCGATGGTCGTCCAGTTGGTAGGCGTCTGTGCCGGGATCACCGGGCGCAGTCGACTCATGCTGCCCTTCGCCAGCAGTCGCTCGAAGTTCGGCATGATGCCCTCTCCCAGGAACTTCTCCAGCATGTTCGGCACCAGCGCATCAAAACCCAGAAACAGCACCCGTTTTGCCGCACCCATCGGACAGGCTCCCTTCCGCGCTCATCTTGTTCCCTCGCTCTTCGCGCCCGATTCTCCTCGCACCTGCCTTCAGTGCAGGTCACTGGCGCCGCACCAGCGAATCTTCGCGCAGCACTCTCACGGAATATGCGGGAGGAACCAACCATGCGACTGCCGCTGTGCCTGCTTGCGCTCATCCTCTGCATCGGGACCGCGTTCGCCGAGCCCGTCTTCATGGCCGACTTCGAGGCCGCCACCGACGGCGTCCCTGACGGATGGACCTTCGTCAACCAGCGCGGCGAGTGCTCCGGAGAGTGGGACGATTCCGAGCCCTTGCCCAATGGTCACTCAATCCGCCTCGACACCACCGCCGACGCCACGGCTCGCGCCACCTGGGCACCCACGCAGAGAATCGCTCTCCAGCCCGAGACCGCCTACCGCCTCAGCTTCAAGATCATGCTGGCCACGTCCGGCGGCGGCAAGGGCGCCTACATCATCGCCTACGAGAACGGTGTCGAGGCTCCCGCCAACTGGCACATGGGCCGGTTCATGAACGGCGCGCAGGACTGGCATGAGGAGTCCTTCACCTTCAAAACTCTGCCCGACTGCGAGTGGATCAAGCTCCAGTGCAAGCTCTGGGAGTCCCCTGGCTTCGCATGGTTCGACGACATCACTATCGAGGAAATACCCGAGGACGAGATACAGCGCGATCCGTCCACCCGCAACTATTATCCTGACCCCGACGGCTCCGCCCTCCAACTCCTCTGGTATCCTGCCCAGCGTCGGCCCGACCGGACCATCCACCTGCTCGACGGTTTCGTCAACCCGGTCTCAGCCTTCTTCCTCGGCGACAAGGAGGCCGTCGCCGACCCGCATCTGATACTCGATCTGCCCGAGGCCATCCATCTGGTCGGACCGGTGGTCGCCGGACGCCAGCCGTTCGCAGAACCTTTCCAGGCTGAGCCCGAAACTATTGAGCGCGATGGCGTCAAGCTCAATCGCTGGCGTCTGCCGATCCAGCCCGGACCGCTCGGCCGCATCAAGCCCGACGCTCCTGTCTGGGACCGCTACCACTTCGTCTATGCCCAGCCCCAGCCCGGCTGCCCCGAACAATTCACCTGGCGCTGGCGCGTCGAGAACGCCGGCGAACTCGGCCCCGAGCACGAGATGCTGGCGAACGTGGTTGCCGCCGAAGAGGGCCCGCTCGGCGAGGTGCCCGACTTCAAGCTCTTCACCCAGCACTCCGACGCCCTCCGCCTGCCCACTGCCGACGAGCGCGGTCAGGTCCTCGACTACCTGCACTACGCCGGTGTCGGCGGCGGCCTCGCCCTCAGCTACTATGGCGCGGAGTACCAGTCCATCGACGACGAATTGGGGGCCGCCGGCTACTTCACCTGGACGTGGTCGTGGCATGGCTACGGAGGCGCGTCGGAGCCTGGTCAGGAACTCGTCTACGATCCCGACGCTCGTCGCCAGAGGACAGGCCTCGTCTGCCCGCAGGTGCAGGCTGAGCGGCAGGAGCCCTTCTACTCAAACCTGATCGAGAAGTACGCCAATGCGCTCGCGATCGAGCGCGAGTGGATCATCATCAACTACGAGCCGCCCTACATGAACGTCTGCTTCTGCGAACGCTGTCGCAAAGCGTTCGCAGAGCTCACTGATCTCGATGAAGCGACCGTCCTCGCCATGTCCCCCAAGGACATTCGCGCCCTTCCCGATCACGCATGGGGACGCTTCCGTAGCCACCAGAACGATCTCATTATCGAGGCCCACGTTGACGCCGCGCACCAAACCGACCCGGACGTCAAGTTCGGAGTCTGTGGCCCGCCGCGCAGCCAGTGGCACGCCGACAACGCCATGGACATCGCACTCTTTGAGCCCGAGGTCTTCCTGCACGCGCCCATGATCTACGCCAGCCCGAAGGCCACCGCCGAACTCACCCGCTCAACCTGCGAGGGCACCAGCGAACTCGTCATGCCCTTCCTGCTCGCATCAGACATGGCGGTTACCGGCGTCTTCCCCAGCCCTGCCGACCTGCGCCTGAACATGCTGGCAACAGCTCTCAGCGGCGGCCATGGCGCGATCCTCTGGGTGGGCATTGAGTCCCTCGACGGTCAACTCATGAACGCGCTCCGCCAGAGCATGAGCGAGATCCGAGAGCTGCAGCGCTACATCGTCGGGGGCACGCGTCTCGGCGATCTGGTGCCGGAGGTCGTTCCGGGGGCGATTCGCGAGATCGTCATTCACGGTCGGGCTTTGCAGATACCGGTCGACAACGTGCAATCCCCGGTCATGGTCTGGGGTTGGAAATCGGGCGAGGGTCATCTCGCAGCGCTGATCAACTATGACGAGACCATGCCCCACACCGTCCGCCTGCAGGCACCGGGCATAGAGGCGGCCAAGTCTCTCAATGGCCCGGCCCCCAAGCCCAAAGCTGACAGCGTGACCATCGAGCTGGCGCCGTACGAGTTCGCCGCCTTCACCTGGTAGCCCGCGCTGCTCTAGCAATCGGCCCGCTCAGACTATAGAGTGGATGCCGGACGGGAGGCCCTGGTTCAATTCCAGGCTCGTAGCTCAGTGATAGAGCGCCCGCCCGGCTTCGCTTTGCGTGCTGCTCGCAGGCGTCAGCAACTACCTCGCCATGCTCGACGAGGGCCGCAAACTCGCCACTTACTGACGCCCTTACGCCTCGTCATTCTCCGGCACGCCCGTCGTCACCAGACCCCGCACCCGCCTCTCGATCTCGTCGCGTATGGCCCGAAAGAACGCCACCCGCTCCTCTTCGCTCCCCTCCGCCTCAGCCGGATCTTCCAGTGACCAGTGAACGCGATCCCTTGCGCCCAGGTACATCGGGCACGCCTCATTTGCCCCATCACAAACCGTGACTAACAGGTCGAATTCTCGCTCGCCGAAGGCCTCAATGGTCTTCGGACGCTGGCTCGAGATATCGATGCCCTTCTCAGCCATCGCCTTCACGGCCAACGGATGCACTCGCTCGGCGATCTCCGTTCCCGCGCTGAACGCCTCATACTTCCCGCTGCCAAGCTCCCGCAGGAAGCCCTCGCCCATCTGACTCCGGCACGAGTTCCCTGTGCACAGGAACAAGACGCTCTTCGTGTCGGTCATCTGCGTCTCCCTGTCGATCTCACGCGATCGTCTCTATAGCGTCAACCACACCGGGCTCGTCCACGCCTGCGCCCCGGACGCGCACGTCACCCTTAGATAGTAGTACACGAACGGGCGCTCGAAGTGCCCGCGGGGTTCGAAGGCCACCTGCGTCAGGTCCTGGTCATCGGTCCACGACAGCCACGCCTGCCAGCCGTCGCCGGGCGTGCTGAACACATCCTCGCCATTGCGCACCACGTCCACCTGCACGATCTCAGACTCGGCAGCGACGCGCGCGCATATGTCGCGCCCCATGTCCGGAAACACCCACGGGACCTCGCTGCCCATCCTCGCGCCAGCGATGCGTAAGCCGGTCAGCAGAATGCGCTCACCTGATGCGCCATAGCAGTTACGTGCCTTGATGTTGTCGTAGATTTGCTCGCGCGCAAGTCCCGCCGCTCGCACTGCCGTGAGCCCCGGGAGCCGATCAATATGCGCGCTGTCGTCGCCGTAGCTCGATGGCATGGTCGCGTGCGTATCGGTGCCAGCCACGAAGCCCATCGCGTATCCTTGCGCCAGGTGGTCCTGCACATAGCTCGGACCCTCGTGTATATCGTGCAGGGCGTTCGGGTTTCCGCGATACTCACTCGTCCCCCACTTCGAATGGATCTCGACTACCGGCATCCGCTCCGGTCCCAGATATGTCCGATCACTCAGCTCTCCGTGCTTGCCCGGCCGCGTGGTGTGATGCGGGACGATGAAACACTCCTCCTCCGCCAGGCCCTCGCTCAGCGTCCGGGTGTCGCCCTCCTCATACTCGTCGACGAAGTCCTCGAGGTCGCCCCGCAGATAGACGTTGTTGTCGCCGCCACAGCCCCCCTTGAGTGACGCCTCGTAGCCGAGGATAGCCGCAAACTCCGGCGGCTCGTCGAACACTTTCACCGCTCGACGCTGCGCTTCCCACTTACCCTTGTCGCACCGGTCGTTCGACACGTGATCCGCCGCGCACACCCAGTCCAGCCCACTCATATACCGCGCCGCCACGAAGCAGAAATCCAGCGACCTGCATTGCGTCGGGTGACACCGGCTCAGGCAGGTATGCACGTGCGGGTCGCCCCAGAAGACTCGTTCGCGCTCCTTCGCGTCCACCAGCACCGGGTTGCTCAGCCACGTCTGCCCGCCGAGCTCAAAGCCCAACCTGTAGGTACCCTCGTCCGGCAGACTCACTCCCTCGATGATGGCGATCGCCGGCCGCCCCTCTTCGAAGGCCACCGCGTCCGGCAGGCCCACCCACGGTCCCTCAACCGGCCGCGCCGCCTCCCCACACTCAAGCGACGGGTAGCCTTTCTCGTCCACCGCCGCAAGCTTCACCGCAAATGCCTCGCCGGGTGTCACCACCGACGGCACCACCACTGACAGGCGAGCCACCGGGCCACCGGGCGCCTCGACCGCCAGGATCCGTTCCGCCAATCCATTGAGCACGTTCATCCAGCCCTTCTGCGCACCTTCAGTCCCGCTACAGGTCCAGCAAAGCCGCCACTGATCCCCCGAGAACCATTGCCGTATCCGCGTCCGACAGTTCCAGGTTCTGTATCTGGCGCACGCCTCTGCGTGCCATACTCGCTTCGTCAGGCTTCGGGTAGGGCGAGTCCGTCCCAAACAGCACTCGCTCGGCGCCGATCCGGGCCACGGCATCCGCGATCTTCCAGCCCAGCAATACCCCCGCCGTGTCCAGCCACACGTTCGCGCACTTCTCGGCCAGCGCTATGAACCCCTCGATTTGATCCTCTCGCGGCGCCAGATACAGCCCGAAGTGCGCCACTATCAGCTTCAGCGATGGGAAGCTCGTCGCGATCCGCGTTGCGTCCGCCAGCCGCCCCCCGAAATCGACCAGGCACGGTGCCCCCGCTTCACTCGCCAGAGACATGACCGGGTCAATCACATATGGCGCCAGCGAACACTCTCCCACATGCACCTTTATCCCGCGGAAGCCCAACTCCTCTATGGCTCGTCGGATCTCGTCAATCACGCCGCCCTCAAACCCCGGCAGCGCGTACACGTATGGAATCAGGCGGTCGGGAAAGCCTGCCGAGGCCGCGGCCGCCATCTCGATCGACCGTCCCGTGGTGGTTGACATCGCGAAGACCACTGACCGGTCGATACCCGCCTCGGCCATTACCTCGATGATACGTTCGGGCGTGTACTCAGTCTTTGCCGCATCGCCGTGTTTGAGGTGCACATGCGAATCGATGATCATGCCCGGGCCTCCGACAGTATCCCATAATCGCGCACGCCGGTTACACCTTCGCGACTTCCGCGCGTTGCTCCTTCCCTCGCCGCACAGCCGTCGTGACGAAACGAAGGAACACCCCCGGACATTGGCGAACTCCAAGCCACTACGCGCGATGACCCATTCCACATCCAGCTTTCTCAAGGCAATCCGAAGAAAGGTTGATCTGACAATGTCGCGGCGAGGGTTCACGCTCATCGAGTTGCTGGTAGTCATCGCAATCATCGCGATCCTGGCGGCCATTTTGTTCCCCGTCTTTGCCCGGGCACGCGAGAAGGCGCGTCAGTCGAGCTGTCTCTCCAACGTCAAACAGATATCGCTCGGTGTGCTCATGTACGCTCAGGACTTCGATGAGATGCTGCCGCACTCGAACTACCGCGACGCGGCCGGTGTAGGGTACAGTTTCATCCAGTTCGTTAACCCCTACATCAACAGCGCGCAGGTCTTCGATTGCCCCACCCAGGCCGTTGCGGTTCCCGCGCCCATCAGCTACAACGACAGCCGCAGCTACTGCTTCAACGAAATGGCGTGGCGCGTCAGGTTGGCCAAAGTCAACCGCGGCGCCCAGAAAATCATGCTCGCCGATGCCACCCCCAACACCTGGCAGGGAGCATGGTCGCTCTACCGCCCCAGCCGCGCCGGCATGCGCCCCGACAACACCGAGGGCTTCGACTACCCCACCTGGGGCAACACCAACACCCAAAACTGGACATACTGCAACTTCTGCGAGCGCCACAACCGGCAGGGCAACGTGGCTTTCCTCGATGGTCACGCCAAGTCCCTGAGCTATGGCGTCGTCTACGACAATGGCCTCAACACATGGTTCGACCCGGCTCTGTAGCGCGCAACTGACTGCTGCCACGAGCGCACGTCGGACCTTGCTGTTGTCGCTGACTTCCCTGTCGTTTCTCTTGTGTCTTCCATTCCTGCCGTCCGCGGAGAGGCAATCCTATGAGAATTGCGTCAACTATTCTGGCCGCGTGCATCATTGCCAGTCTGGCCCTCACCTTCGGCTGGTGTCAGGGAGGTACTTCCCAAGTGAATCTTCTGCTCAATCCCCGTTTCGAGTTCCACGCCTTCACCAATCACCGCGACGGCCGCGCCGGCAGCTACGAGTCCGGCAACGTCGCGTTCTGGAACACTGACGCGTGGGGTGACATCACCGTCCGCCGCGAGTCCCACGTCGCCGCCGACATTCTGCCTGACTTCTCAGTCGGTAACGCCGTCTCCATCGCCCCCGGCAAGCGCTTCTACCAGTTCATCACGCTTCCCGAGGCCGGGCTCGCCCACGGTGATCGTGTCAGTCTCACTGTCTTCGGCCACCAGGCTCAGCCCGACCAGTTGCGCGCCACCGTCAAGCTCCTCAAGCTCGACAGCCAGGACGGCACCTGGAAGCCCACCGACTTCGGCGCCACCGACTCACGCGAATTCCCTCGCCACTCCCGCGGCGAGCTGGTCACTGCCCTGACCTACGAGGCCACCGCAGCCGACCCCGGCCGCGTCCAGCTCACCGTCAAGGCTGCCGAGATCGTCGGACATTTCACCCCCGGCGAGGAGTCGCACTCTGACGACGTCAACACTGTCGCGATCCAGATCGAGTTGCAGAACACCGCCGCTGCCCCCGCCCAGGGCGAAGAGGGCCCCGGCGCGGTCTGGGTCTGTGCCCCGTGTCTGACCCTCGGGGACCAGGCGTTGGCGAACCTGCCCGCTGGCCGTGAAATGCAACCGGCCTACCGCTACATCCCGCGCACAATCCAGAAGCTGTGGAAGGGCGAGCCCATCCACGTCATCCTCATGGGCTCAAGTATCGACCGCGGCAGCGCCAACCCGCCCATGTACCCGTATGACGAGGACCCGACCTCGGAGACCTTCAAGCAGCCGCGCTCTGATCAGCACCCGCTTGATCCCACGCTGGTGGACCGCCCGGACCTCGACGGCTACTTCTCGGCATGGCGCTACTACTACTGCTACACTGGTCGGCTCAAGCGCGAGCTCATGCGCAAGTTCAACGTCGGACCCGACAAGATCCTCTTCAACTGGATGGCCTGCGACGGCTCCTGCGTCGGCGAGGCCCACTCAGGCCTGGCAGACTACGCATCTCTCTCGCTCCCGCCCGACGACTTCACCAACGGTCACCCCGCCGGCCGCACCTGGGAAGAGCTTTACCCGGACTTGATGGCTCGCCCTGGTGGCCCCGGTCCCGACCTCGTCATCTTCGGCTCCGGCGCCAATGAGAAGACTGACACGCCCGACGAGGTCGCGGTCTACGAGGGGACCATCCGCTGGTTCCAGAGCCACTATCCCGGCTGCGAATTCCTCTTTGGCCAGTTCCAGAATCAGGGAGGCTACACGCCAAACCCCGGCGATCTGCAGGCGCTCGCCCAGCGCTACCAGATCCCGTTCATGGACTACGGCTACGTCGGCGACTACCTCACCCGCTGGTGCAACCCCCGCACGCTGGTGCCGCGCGACGGACACCCGCAGGCGGCCAGCCACTACATCTGGTTCAAGCAGCTCGAGCGCGCCTTCGAGTGCTGGGACCCGACCCAGCCCGGCCAGGTCCAGGAGCAGCTTCCCGAGCGCGCTCATCGCAACACCTACGGCTGGGAAGGCGACATGGTCTCCTTCGTTGAGGGTGACACGCGCATCCTCGGCAATCGCTGCATCATTGAGGACACGGCGTTCAACGCCTGGGGCGGCATCAACGCTGAGGCCGAGGGCAACAAGGAGGCAGCCCCCCAGCCGGTCGTCGACGGGGAGCCCCGCAGTGGCTCCCGCCGCAGCAACACCAGCCGCGACGTCCGCAACTCATGGTTCCGTTTCGGTAACCTGCCGCTGGGCGATCGGCACATCCTCGAGATCAAGGGCCCCGAGGCGCGTCTGGCCGGCGTTGACTGCAAGGTCTGCCCTGGCCGCGTCTGGCTCGGAACCGGCAGCCCTCAGTGGGACCTCGCCGGCACCGACGTCACCGACTTCGCCTCCCAGTGGGGCGCACCCTACGGGGACCGCCAGGCGGTCCTTCAGCCCGGCCAGACCTTCACCATTGACGTCGTAGCCACCGACCTCTCCGTCGCCTACGTAGACGCCCCGGATGGTGGCACGCTGCGAGTGACGGTCGACGACGCGGTCAAGCTGCAGCAGACCGCAAATGTCGCGTTCACCGACTGCGATGGTGGCGAGCACTTCATGGAGAACCGGCGAGGCGTCCTCGGTCTGGGCTTCGGTCTGCACCGAGTGGTGTTGGAGGCCGTCGACGCGCCGGTCGCGGTGCTCGGTCTCTTCACCTACGACGCGCGCCCGAATCTCAACTCTGAGCGTCGGCTGACGGGTCGGGCCGCTGCGGGCGATGTGGTTGCTTTCACGCTGCCCTTCCGCGCCCGCCCTGTCGTGGTCTGCTTCGATGGCTTGCAGGTGCGCACGGAGGACATCACGCCGACGCAGGTCACCTTCAGCGGCGAGGGTGTCGGCACCTACGAGGTCATCGGCCAGTAATTGACCCACGATCTGCTACGCAACTCAAAGAGGGCCGGGCCCGAGGACATCGCTTCCTCAGCCCGGCCCTCTCGCTACTACATGAACCACACTTGCTCGGGCCACATGCGCTCAAGCCATTCCCGGAAACGGTCCTCCTCGCGCCGCCCACGCATGTTCTCGATGTGCTGTGCCGACGCAGGCCACCGCCCTTGCGCGAGCAGATCGCCGCTGTCAGCCATCCACTGATCGACGATCCCCGACAGTTCGCCCAGCGTCTCGGCGTACGCCGGGTCATCCGCCAGGTTCCTCTGCTCGCACGGATCAGCGGCGAGATCGTACAGCTCTTGCTCTGGCCGCGCCGTGGCGTTGTACTCGTCCCGCATCTCAATCCCGCCCGCCCCCTCCCAGATGTCCACCGCCAGGCACACCAGTGGCAGTTCGCCGAAGTTGCGGATGTAGCTGTGATCTCGCGTGCGAACGCAGCGCATCGGGTTGTAGACCCCGTGGTAGGTCATCTCGGTGAAGACGTGCCCGCGCGGCTCGTACCCGGACCCGTCGAGCAGCCCGAGGAAGCTCCGGCCGTCGATCTCCTCTGGCGCGCTCCCCCCTGCCGCCTGCATCAGCGTCGGCATCAGGTCACAGTTCGTCAGCAGCTCCTCATGCACCGTCCCGTCGTCCCAACGCCCGGGCATGCGCATAGCCAGCGTCGTCCTCGTGCCGGGATCGTAGCAGGTGCATTTAGCGCGCGGCATCGCGATCCCGTGGTCGGTGGTCACGATGAATATCGTGTTCTCCGCCAGCCCCGAGTCCTCCAGCGCCCGGCGCACGATCCCCACCGCATCGTCGTAAGCGTAGACCAGCCCGTTCAGCCCGGCGATGTCCTCGCGAATCCCCGGCAGGTCAGGCAGATACGCCAGCGGCGTCACGTCCGCCGGATCATCGGTGCGGTAGCCTTCCCGCCGGTATGGGCGATGCGGCTCGCTTGTCCCCAGGCTCGCGAAGAACGGGCCGTCGTCCGCGCTCCACGCAGCCAGCCACTCCGCCGCTCCCTCCGCCAGATCCACCGCCCGCCCTCCGGTCATCTCGTGTTGCCGATACCCAAGCAGATCCGCGCGGCCCGGTGGCGCCTCGTGCTGCACCCCGAACAGGTGTGTCGAGTATCCCGCGTCAGCCAACAGTTGCGGCATACGCGGGATGTCCTCGCGAATCTCCCAGCCCCACGTCAGCCCCACCAGCCCGTTGTTATGCGGGTATCGCCCGGTCGTTATCGAGCCGCGCGACGGAGAGCACTGAGCTGCGGTGCAATGGTAATTCGTGAACAGCCGCCCCTCCGCTGCCAACGCGTCGATGTTCGGCGTTTCCAGCCCCGCCCCATAGCATCCGCAGTGAGTCCCGAGGTCGTGGGCGATCATCATGAAGATATTCGGCTGTTCACTCACGTCGCGTCACACCCTTCGCTCAAGTCCGTTGCCCGCAAAGTCCTCCGCCAATGCCTCGGCTCTCAGGTTTCGCACACTCGCCGCCCATACCTGCCGCGAGGAGGTGAACTCGGCCTCCCCGGTCAAGACCTACGCCCTGCCACGAACACGAGCAACGTCCAGCCCGGAGATGGGACAAATGCGCAAGAATCCCCCCAGTTGGCTGAGCCCGGCGCTGCTGATAGTGATGCTGGCGGTCTCGGCGGAGGCGGCTGATGATACGGTGATGAGTTTCACGGTCCAGGCGAACTTCGGCGAAGATATCGGCCAGAGCTTCGGCTCTCTCTTCGAGGTCCCGACCACCGACGGTCAGTTCGTGATAGGCGCCGGCTTCTGCGATGTCTACAACACTCACTTCCGCAGCGACCGGCGCGTCGTCCAGTTCTTCGTTCGCCCCACCGACGGCGAGCGCTCGTTCACTTCCGAGCCCCTCCCCAAGCCAACCGCGGACGCGGGCACCTACCTGTTCGATTTCGCCGGCGAAGCGGTTGCCTGTCCCGCGCACGACCATTCCGTCGTCAACGTCTGGGACGCGCCAACCGCCTCGTGGCAGCGGCGCGAGGGCCTCGCACTCAATCGGATGCAGGTCGGCGACGGCGTCCTCGCTTTCGAGGATAGCCGCGTCTGGTATGACGGCCGCCTGATCCTCGACACCCCCGAGCGCGGCGCCTACAATCGCTTCTACTACGCTGCCGGCCATCTCTTCTTCTACCACAGGTTCGCGGGCGACGGGAGTGGCTACCGCCCCTGGCAAAGCGATGACACCGGCTTCGCCAAGCTCTACGCATGCCCGTGGACGCCAGCCGAATCCGGCCCGGTCGACCTCTCCCGTGCCCACGTCATCACGCTCCCATTCGTCGGCGCTACCACCTTCGCATGGGGTCAGTTCGGCGGCAGCGCGCTCACCTGCTCGAACCTCGGCGGTGTGCACGTCTTCGCCGATGGCGCCTGGCGCACGCTGATCGAGGCCAGTCTCGACACCAGCTACCAGGTCTATACCATGGTCCAATTCTACGATAAGCTGCTCCTCGGCCAGTACCCATCCGGATTGCTGCACGAGTTCGATGGCCAGACCATCAGCCAGCTCGATGGCTGGCCCCCGCGCATGCCCGGGACCTCTCCCAGCGCCCGTGAGGCCCAGACCGCTATGCTCTGGGGCGGCGACCTGCTCATGGGCGTCTGGCCATGGGCCGAGCTCTGGCGATACAACCCCGACTCCGCCCAATGGATATCGATGGGCCGCATGTTCACCCGACCAGAGATCGCCGAGAACCCGATTCACCCGTGGGAAGCCGAATGCGCCGAGGCGGGTCTGGTCGCCAACGCCTGGGGCCAGCGCCTGACCGGTCTCACTCCACTGGGCTCATCGCTGCTCGCGTCCACATCCGCGAAGGGCACATACTCGGCTGCGACCCGACCCGACTTCCTCGATGATGAAGCGTACGCCGAGTATGGCGCGGTCCACCGGGTCAACATGCCCGGCTGTCTCTCCGCGCCACTTCAGTGGACCGGCGACGTGACCAAGTTGCGCTTCACCATCACCGACCAGGAAATGCTGATTTCGCAGGAGGGACGTCCCATCGTCTCAGTGAAGATAGACAGCGCTCTCGCGGGGAAGCTCGCCTCGTGCACGCTCGGCAGCATCAAGTCAGGCGAAGGAGTATTCGGTACTTTCGGCGGAGCCACGGTTATGGTCGTGCCCGCCGCCGAGTAACCGCGCCGCATTGATGTCGGCACATGTGCAAAGAGCAGTGGTGAGGAGGCCCTCAGATGGCGAAGGTCAAAGAAGGCGATCGTGCGCCGCAGTTCACGCTCATGGATGAGAAGGGCAACAAGGTTGCGCTCAAGGACTTCAAGGGCGACAAGGCGGTCGTGCTCTACTTCTACCCCAAGGACATGACCTCCGGCTGCACCGCCGAGGCCCAGGCATTCCGCGCCATCAAGGGCAAGTTCACGCGCGCTGGCGCCACAATACTCGGCGTCAGCCCCGACGATGCAGAGTCCCACCAGAAGTTCTGCAAGAAAGAGAAGCTCAACTTCCCGCTCCTCGTCGACGAGGATCACGCGATCGCCAGCAAATACGGCTGCTGGAAGCGCAAGTCCATGTACGGGAAGACCTACTACGGCATCGAGCGCACCACCTTCGTCATCAGCAAGTCCGGCAAGATCGCGATGATCTGGCCCAAAGTCAAAGTCAAGGGGCATGCTGACGAAGTCCTCGACTTCGTCAAGAGCCTCGACTGACGCCATCTGATCGCCCTGACTGGAGGACTGCCCGTGGCTGCCGAATCACCACGGAACCTGCTAGTATTGCTGTGCGACCAGCTTCAGCCGCACTGCATGAGCCTCTACGGGGGCCCGGTTCCCACCCCGAACATCGAGGCCCTCGCCGCGCGCGGTGCGGTCTTCGAACGCTACTACTGCGCCCTGCCAATGTGCTCGCCCACTCGCCCGTCGATGATGACCGGGCGCTGGCCCCACCAGCATGGCGCGATCTGCAACTCCGACAAGCGTTACTCGATGGTCAATGACGATGAGGAGTTGCTCATCGATAGGCTGCAGGATGCCGGCTGCCATGTCGGCTACGATGGCGTCTGGCACATCAACCGCACTGCTGCCGCCGACCGTCGCGGCGACTATGCACATTTCGCCTCTGGGCGCTTCCCCTACTTGCTCGAGGGCCAGATGCTCCGCGAGATGGGGCGCGATCCCGACGAGCAGCGCGCACCCGTCGTCAACAACAGTGATGACGGCCCCGTCGATGCCGCCATATCCGTGCCCGTGCCCGCCACCTGGACACCAGGTCAGGCCAGCCATCCGGACATGACCCGCGCCGGCCGCATGGCCAGCTTCATCGACCACGCGCCACACGACCGCCCGCTCGCCGCCTGGTGTTCGCTCGGGGGTCCACACCCACCACTCGTAGTCCCCGACCCGTGGATGAGCATGTTCAACCCGGCCGACATCCCACCGCCGCCAGGCTTTGACGAGGCCCCCGACACCCTCCCACGAGCCGTCCGCGAAAGCCCGGGCCTGCAGGGCGTGCTCGGCTGGAGCTGGGACGCGTGGGCACCGGCCGTCGCCGCTTACTATGGCTTCGTC
The DNA here is from genome assembly GCA_029821735.1 of Candidatus Zipacnadia bacterium. Taxonomy (GTDB): domain Bacteria; phylum Armatimonadota; class Zipacnadia; order Zipacnadales; family UBA5352; genus JALGSU01. The sequence continues at coordinate 57,591 of JALGSU010000033.1, forward strand.
GCTTTCATGGACCACTGCCACGGCGTCGTGCTTGACGCCCTCGAACGCTCCGGGCGGCTCGACAATACCGTGATCATCTTCTCCACCGACCACGGTGAGATGCTCGGCGCCCACGGCATCTACCAGAAGTTCGTGATGTACGAGCAGTCCACCAGACTGCCCTTCGTCATCGCCGGCCCGGGCATCGCCCCCGGTCGCCGCGATCAGCTCGCCAGTCAGACCGACATGGCGCCGACGATCCTCGACCTGCTCGGCATGGCGCCTCTCGACCGCGCGTCCGGCGAGAGCCTCCTGCCGGTGCTCACCGATCCCGCCACGCCCTCTCGCCCATACACTTTCGTCGAATACAATGGCTGGGGCAACGGCGGCTACCAGTCCCGCTGCGTTGTGGGCCAGCGCTACAAGTATGTCTATGACCACCAGGACTTCGACCAACTCTTCGACCTGCAGACCGACCCGGATGAGTTGGTCAACCTGATCGACGATCCGACGCACGCACCTGCGCTCTCCGAGCACCGCGCCGCACTCGCCGCATGGATGCACCGCACCGACGACTTCATACAGCCCATCTTCGCGACCTGAGAGGAATGATCTCTGTGGACATGCTCGACCCGAAACTTCTGCTCATCATGGCCGTTCCGCTACTGCTTCTCGCCACTCACGCAGCCGTTGCCGAGAGCGATGACCTCGGCGATGGCTTCCGCCACCACGGCGTTGCCACCCCGGTCAGCAACCATCGCGGCACCACGGTCGCCGTCGATGGCGACGGCCGCAACGTCGTTCTCGTCTGGCTCTACGACCACCGTGGCGGCTACGCCATCCTCATGATCGACGCCGAGACCGGCGAGGCCGAGCAGTTCGGCACGCCCTACAACTGGCGTGGCGACGGCCCCTTCGCCTCCATTCTCTCCAGCCGCAATCGCTACTACACGCACTTCGGCAGCCACTTCACCGAGTTCGACCCTGAGAAGCGCGAGTTCACCTTCGTGGGCAAGACCGTCCCGCAGATGGCCATGAGCATGACCGAAGATGACAACGGGGTCATCTGGTCATCGACCTATCCCAATAGTGCCGTCGCCTCCTACAACCCCGAAACCGGCGAGTTCCGTGACTACGGCAATCTCTACGATCAGTCATGGCGCCAGTATCCCCGATACATGGCCGCCGATGATGCCGGCTGGATATACTTCAGCATCGGCAGCACCTCCGGGCAGATCATTATCCTTGACCCGGTTTCCGGCGAAGCCCGCCCGGTCGTCCCCGAGGACGAGCGTACGCAGGGCGCCGGTTACGTCTACCGCGACATGGACGGAAAGGTCTACGGTCAGGGCACCGGCGGCAAGGACAATCCCTGGTACGAACTCTACGCTGGCCAGGCGCGCAAGCTCAACACACCACCTGAGAAGAACCCCAAGCCCATCATCGCCGGCACTCAGGGCCTCTACCATCGAGACTTCCCCGACGGTGCTCGACTCGGCTCGGTCGACCTCATCAATCGAGTGATGACCGTCACCGATGCCGGTGCCGACGCGCCCCGCACCGTGCCCTTCGATTACGTCAGCGAGGGCGCGCACGTCATGGGTCTGTGCACCGCCCCGAACGGAACCATCAGCGGCGGCACCGCCTTCCCGATGCGCTTCTTCAGCTACAGCCCCACCGCTGACGAGTGGGTCCGCCACACCGCCCTCAGCCAGTGGAACACCGTCACCGCCCTCGGCGACCGCTACTTCGTCGGCGGCTACGGACATGGCATCATGCTCGAGTGGGATCCCTCCCGCGAGTGGGTCGACACGGTCAAGGGCAACCCCGACTGCAACCCGCTCTTCCTCGCCGAGTGTCCGCCGACGATCAACCGGCCGCACGATCTGCTGGCCCACCCGGACGGCAAGTTGGTCATCCTCGCCGGCACGCCCGGCTACGGTTACACCGGCGGCGGCCTCATGATCTGGGACCGCGAGGCCAAGACCAAGACCGTGATCGAGCACACCGAAATCATCCCTGACCAGTCCACCATGGCCCTGCTCGACCTGCCCGATGGCAAGCTCCTCGGCGGAACCACGATCGCTGCAGGCACTGGCGGCCAGGTCAAGGCCAGCCTCGCCGAACTCTACATCATGGACCTCGCCACCGGAGCGATCGAGTGGCACGAACGGCGTCGTCGACAACGATCAGTTCTTCGTCTTCGACCCCGCCAAGCAGGAGGTCGTCCACCAGCAGGCGCTCGAGGCCGAGTTTGGCCGCACCAATGGTCAGCAGGGCCCGCGCGTCTTCATCAACGCCCCTGACGGCGCCATCTACATGCTCTTCCGCAAGGGCATCGCCCAGATCAACACTGAGACGCACGAGATCACGATGCTCATCGAGTCACCGCTGCCGATCGGCCCTGGCGGGGACATTCTCGATGGCCGCATCTACTTCGCCAGCGGCTCGCACCTCTACTCGTGGGAGATCCCGACTGAGGAGTAAGTCCCCTGTCCCGTACACGAGCGAGGCGGAGACCACACTGGTCTCCGCCTCGCTGTTTGTCCCCACTGACCGTTGCCGTGTGTCGCTGTCCTACTCCGCCGCCTTGATCTCCGCCTCCGCCTCGCCCGCCTCAGCCATCCGTCGCTTCAGCGTCTCGCACAGTTCCGCGCGCACCTCCGCGTAATCCGGGTCGCGCACCAGGTTGCTCTTCTGATGCGGGTCGGCTTCGTTGTCGTACAGATACTCCTCGAAGTACACGTCGCTCGCCGCCATGCTCTTCAGCGTGCGCACGCACCGCCCGGTCTGGCTCTCGGAAATCTGCGCGAACGCCTCCTCCGGCCAGTCCTCCGCCCCAGCCACCATCTCCTGCAGCGCCCGCCCGTGATACACATCAGGCACCGGGATGCCCGCCGCGTGCAGGAATGTCGCCGGGATATCGATCAGGCTCGCGATCCCGTCCATGACCTGCCCGCCCTCGAAGCCCGGTCCGCAGGCAATCATCGGTATCCGCAGACACCCGTCGTGCGGCGAGCGCTTGTACTCGGAGTTCCGGGTGCAGAAGTGCGAGCCGTGGTCGGAGGTGTAGATGATCACCGTATTCTCGCCCACGCCCATCTCATCGAGCATCGCGCGCACTCGCCCCAAATTCTCGTCGAGGCTGTTGCAGCAGCCGAGGTAGTCGGGGTAGTTCTCGCGCCAGTCGCCCTCGGTGCCCACCAGATCGCCTGGCACCTCGAAGTCCGCCCACCGCTCCTTGCTCCCGGTCGGTCCCTCGTAGCGCTTCATGTCGTTCTGGTGATGCGGCTCGATGAATGACATAAACAGGAAGAACGGGTCATCGCCCTCGCGCGTCCGGATGAAATCGAGGCCGGCATCGCACACGCAATCCGCCCGATACCGCCCCTCTTCGAACTCGTACTTGCTGCCATCGGCGTTGAACATATGCCCGTCATACGAGTGCGAGGTGAACTCCAGCACATCCGCCGCCACCCAGTAGTCCTTCCATCCGCCCCGCAGTTCGGGGGGCACGGGCTTCTCGCGGTTATCCATCTCCGGAGCGTCCGAGGCCAGGTGCCACTTGCCCACATAGCCGACTTCGTAGCCCCAGTCGCTGAACCAATGCGCGACGGTCTTCTCATCCTGCGGCAGGTGGATGTTGTTACGCCAGCAGCCGGTGTCGGTGGGGTATTTGCCGGTCTGCAGCGCCGCACGCGCGGGCCCGCACACTGGCTGGCAGGTGAAGGCGTTTTCGAAGCGCACGCCGTCTGCTGCCATCTGGTCGAGGTTCGGTGTCACATCCAGCGGCTGGCCGTAGCACCCGCAGGTATCCCACCGCTGCTGATCGGAGAAGAAGAACACGACGTTCGGTCGGGAGGCGCTCACGCGCAATCACCTCGGTCACGTTGATGAGCCGACGAAGTCCCGCTTCGCCAGCCCATCGCCCCGCTCCTCCCCCGCACCGTAGTCCCGCCCGTGGGCGGGACCCTCGCCTGCGAATGAGGCACCCGCTCCTCCCCCGCACCGTAGTCCCGCCCACGGGCGGGACCCTCGCCTGCGAATGAGGCACCTCGCCTCCTCGTGTAGTTACCGTAGCGCAGGCGCCCCGCCTGCGAATGCCGTCACTGACGATCCCGAGGCGCTCCTCCAGGCCCTCCACACCGTCGGCGTCGAGCGCTAACCGCTCTCCTTCATCACCATGTCGCGTAGCTTACGGACTACGTGCGCGAAAGCTGTGTCACGGTCCCCCCATTTCCTGCTTCTGACTGGTATGGTGCGTTCGGGCAGAGCCTGGAGTTCCCCGAATGGCAGGTGGTTCCACAAGCAATCTTTGATTATCACAGGGACCACGGTCGCTTCGCCCGCCTCGTGTCGCTCCATGGCTCGCTTCATCTCCACGTCATAGCAGTAGTGAGACGCGATGAAGTTAGCGCTGACCAACAGGAGTATGATGCTGGCGCTGTTCAGGTGCTCATCAATCTCTCCTTCCCCTTCATTCCCCGGCCCGATTTTTCGGTCGTACCACGTGTCCACGAGCTTCTCGCGCTCAAGCGCGGTCAGGTGCGTCTTCAGTTGCTCACACATCTTCTCGTCTTCGTGAGAGTACGATATGAAGACCTCGCGAGCTTCTCGTGCATCAGGCTGCTGGTCATCGACAGCCGGTGGTGCAAGGTATTCGCGGTTCTCGATTACTCTTAGAAGCGTTGAGGTCCCGCGGCTGCGACGCGGGTCACGGGCGACCTTTAGCATCCGCTGAAGTCCGTGGAGTACCTGCTGCCCGTGGCGTCTCGTCAGTCGCCAAAGCTTGTCTACGGCATCTCTCTCGTTCAGTCCGGGCATGCCGTCGACGATTGCCACTAGATCTGAGGCCATCGTCTCGTAGAACTCATCCAAGCCATTCTTCTCAAAGCGAGATGCCTGCTGAACGTACTCGTTCACCCCGGCTCTCACCTCGCGGTCTGCCACCTCCTCCCTGATGAAGTCGGTTGCGTAGCCAGCTTGATCGGAGTCCTCGAGACCCGCCGCAAAGGCGGCGAAACGCCGGTCGATGCACTGCGAGCACCCTCCGCACTGTGTTCCCGTGGACGCTTTGAATGTCTTGCTGCATGAGACCGAACTCGATAGCAGTCCCGTTCCCCCTGATTCGGCCAAGGTCTGCATCACGTCCGTCTTGGTCTTCCAGAGGAAAGGCGTCTCGATCGAGAACTGCTCTCCTTCGACTTCCGAGAAGAACTCGCTCAACAACCTGATTGTCCTTGGATGCGTCGTGCGGCTGGCTCTGGCGTTCATCAGGTCCTGTCGCTTGGGGAAGTTGAGCGAGGTTATCCCGTTCTCGTACGCCCAAATGCGCTTCCGTCCCGTGGCATGCGCAATCGCGTAGGCGATGCTCGCGTACAAAAAGAAGCGGCTTCGCTGACTCTCCTCTTTCGCTGCTCGTCTGCCGCCCGTCAAATTGCAGCGAAACGCCACGTGCGTCGTTTTGCCCGGCCAATCCCTGTTGATGGCCGTGAGCAATCCCTGCTGAGTCCGGGTAGTTCCAGGCTGTCCAGAACTGTGACTGACGAGGGTCAGTGGAGCATCGGAGGAGTTGAGATGCTCAAGCGCCCCCGTGAGGGAGTCCACGCCGCCCGAGAAGAGCGCGACTTCGCTGTCTCCCGCGATCTCGATTCCTTCCTGATCGAGGAGACTAGTCTGGGGGGTCTCGTGTCCCGCCTCGAACTCGAAATGTACGTTCTCTTCTCCCGCGAGAAAGCAGAGCAACTCGCCTAGTTGCCGCCCGGCTCCCGAGGCGCACCAGAACTCGTAGTCTCGCACCTTCACGCGGAACTGAAGATCGCGCCCCCACGAATGGTACTCGACTGACCTCGGGTCACCTCTACGAATGGATCGGTCGGCGCAGTAGACGTACGCAGCGATCTCCACCAAGTCCAAGACTCTTGGGGGCAGGTAGTAGACTTCCCGCACGAAGTCAGGCAACCCGATATGGACGTTCGGCTCTGTGGCTTGCCCATCTCGCCACTCAAGGGCTTTGACATCCGAGCCGCCGTCTGGCACCGACGCAAGCTGGGCACCGTTGCACAATACTACCCGAGGGCGGCTCATGAGCCGACACCCTCTTGCGCCATCTCATCGCGCAGTTTCGTGAACGCATGGCTGACGAAGCCGTGCACCTGCGATCTGGATGGCATGCCGTTGGGCGCATGCTTGTTGAACCAGCCTGCGGCGAACGATTGTGTGATGCGTGAGGTCTCGAACGCGTGCTGTGAGACGTCCTCGACATGGGCCTCGAGATCGGCACGCATCTGGTCACGGTGGGATAGGGTGGGCGCTACCTGGGACGCTTCTCGCTCGAGGAAATACCGGAGGTAGCGCTCTACGAACTTGCCGAAGAAAAGACGGGACAACTCGCAGAAGCCAGCGCCCTCGCCCAGCTTGGCCCAAGTCTTGTCCGCACTGTCGAAGTCCTCGAAGAGGCTTCTGTCTTGGGCACGGTGGCTTTGATACCAGAGAACCAGAGCGTCTGCACCCGCCGCGGCCGAGATGTCACGGTACTCCGCTTGCGCGCCCGTCTCCGCCAATCGGGCATGCAAGGCTGCGGCCAAGCGCAGGGGAGTGAGTTTGCTGCCGCTGTCCGCTCCCACCGGCCGAGCGACGTTGCCTGTCTCCAACGCAGCAACGGCCAGCTCAACTAGGAAAGCGAATGCGGCAAGAGGCGCCGGGTCATCTTCGAGATGCTCAAACTGTCGCTGGACTGCCTTCAATGTCTCGGTGGCAAGGCCCCCAACGTCGAACTCGCCGCCGCTGAGGTCTGCGATTTCCTCGACGATGTCTCGCCACTTTTGGCTCTTCGGCAACATGCCAGTGCGCTCGTGTCCCATGGCATCGCCCCCATGCTAATACACAGCCCCGCTCACACGTTACCACCCCAAGTATTGAATTCACCCCACTGTGTATGTGCACCTGCATAGTCAAGTGAGATTAGTATGGCGAACACTAGAGGCAGCGTCCATTCTCTGACCTTCGGTGGCCGAGCCGGTCGACCGATCACTGCGCAGTCCCTTAAGATATGCTTCCAGAGGGTGGGCCATTAGTCACTCTCCCGCTCGCCGCCCGATTCTTTTTCCCCGGCACTTCGTCCGAAGAGACGATTCGCCGTCCGCCTCTCAGCACCTCGCGCCTCAAGAACCCTCCCTGATCCGGTAACCCCCGTTAAATAACAAGGCGCGGGTGTTAGAGACCCGCGCCTGTCATATCATCGCCCACAATCGGCCACTTAACAAGCGCCCCCCGCCATCCCCCGAAATACCTTGTGAGCTGTTAACTACCAGTTGTTAGGACGGAGTCAGCCGCCGCCTCCAGAAGAGCGTAACCAGCACCACCGCCGGCAGCCAGATAATCGCGGTCGCGCCCACCCACGCCAGCGCGTTCGCCGAATTGCGCAGCGACCGGCTGAGCCATCCCGCTGGCCCGAGCGCCTCGCTCAGCGTCAGCTCCAGCGTCGGCCAGTGCGTCTCCTCGCTCAGCCGCCCCAGCAGGTCCTTCTGCGCGCGCATTGATGCCCGCAGCGCCTCAAGCTGCCGCTTTAGCGCCCGTTTCTTGTTCGCATCGGTCTCAGCCTCATAGCGGCGCAGCAGGTCGCTCTCCTTGTCAGCCAGTTCGCGGACCTCGGCGCCTCGCGTGTAGTATTCGTGCGTGCGATCCACGCTCTCCCCCACCAGTTGCACCACGTCGCCCAGTTCGCGCAGATCGTCGATGGCATCCTCAAACCCCTCGATCGGCAGTCGCACCGTCAGCCGCGCGCTGTCGCCCTCGCCCTCCTGAATGCGCACCTGATCATTGGCCACGTACCCACCGCGCTTGGTGATGATCGCCCGAGCGTCCTCGTATGCCTGCTCGACATCCAGCACCTCCAGCTCCATCTGCTTATGAGCCACCACCTGCCGCTCACCGGACGTGTCTCGCCACGGATCGGTCTCGCCGCTGGTCACCGACCGCATCACTCGGTCATCGCCAGCCGCTGGCGGCGACACTCGCTCCGCTGCCGCCTCGTCTCCCATCACGCCAAGCTGCGGCACACCCATCACCCCTGGCGCATCAGACGGTGCCTGAACCATACGGACCGAGTCGACAGTCGCGCCATTCTCCTCCTCATACTCGGCCATCTGCATCTGATCATGCGCCTCTGCGGACGGCTGCCCAATATCCGCACTCCCGGCCGCCCCTTGGGCTCGGTAGTATTGCGCTCCCCCCGCCGGCGCAGACGGTGGCCGCGCGGCCTGCGGCCCGACTTGATCGCTCTCCACCTTCGGTTCCTCACGCCACTCGTCCCCGTCAGGCATCTCCTGCACCGGCGCCTCAACGGCTTCAGCGCGTTGGTCATGGTGAATATCCCCGCCACCAGCATCAGCACTGCGGCTGCGGCAGCGACGTTGCGCATCACCATCATCCACGCTGGCATAGCGGGCCGCGCGCTCCGAGCGTCCACTGCATCCAGTGCCGCGATGCATCGGCCCTTCAGGTCCGCCGGCGGCTGCTCCTCCGGCAAGCCCTCCAGCACTTCGTCAAGGGGCGATTCGAAGTTCTCCGTGCCCCGATCCATTATCATTCTCCTCTCCCAAGGTGGGCCCGAGCAGCGCCCACAATCGTTTGCTCGCCTCATGAAGTCGCCAGCGCACCGTCCCTGCCTCCACACCTTCGCCCTCCGCTATCTCCGCTGGCTTGCGCACCGCCGCCACCACCATCTCCCGCCGCTCGCGCAGCAGCGCCATCTCCTCGGCGGTCGGCTCGGGGTCAGCCAGCTCCTCGGTCGCCTCGTCGGGTGGCTCATGCCGGCCCTGGCTCCGACGCCAGTTCCGGTTGACGTTGAGCGCCACCCCATACAGCCACGCTCGCGGCGCTGCCTTCCCCGAATACCCATGCGCACTTTCGTACGCCGCCCGCAGACTGTCCTGGGTCAGATCGGCGGCGGCCTCGCGGTCGCCCGTCAGCCGCAGGTGCAGGTTGAAGATGCGCGAATGCTCGTCCTCAACCAGCCGGTCCCACGCCTCCCGATCCCGGGCGCGCAGCCGCTCTGTCAGCCCATCCGGGCTTGCGGACAGCGCCCCTGCTTCTGTGCTCAGCAGACCGAGTATCATCGGCAATCAGTCCCCGGCATTGCGGTTCTCCTCTGCGTCGAACGCTCTCGACATGCATGTCTGACGCGCGTCACTCGTATAGTGGTCCCGACGCGCGCAAACGTTGGGAGTATTTCTGCTCGCGGCTATACGGTATGACTTCGCATCTGGTCCTGCGTGTTCCCCCGCACACGACAAAGCCCGGGAGCGCACTCGCCCCCGGGCCTCTGCCCCGCCGAAATCTGCATCTGCTCAGAACCGCCCGACGCGTTCAGGCAGCGGGTCCATGGTCAGCACGCTGCGATCGAAGCACCTCAGCACCAGTTCCATCTTCTCATCTGCCCGCCCCGGGTCGTCCCAGAGATTCTCATGCTCGCCCGGATCCCCCTCGAGGTCGTACAACTCGCCCTGCCCATGCGCCGCTCCGTGAAACACGCACAGCTTCCGCGTGCGATCCCGGTACATCGTACCATACGCCGATCTGTTATGCCCCGGCATCGCGTTGTAGTAGTCGCAATACACGCTCTCCCGATGCTCGCCCGGGTCGGCCTCGCCGAGCAGTATCCCGGTAAACGCCTGCCCCAGCATGTGCCCGGCCGGTTCGCCCCCCACCAGTTCCGTCAGCGTGGGCGCCAGGTCCGTCAACTCAACCAGCGCCTCGCTCACCAGCCCCTCCCGCACATGCCCCGGCCAAGAAATGATCAGCGGCACCCGCACCGCGCAGTCGTAGAAATACGGACCCTTGAGCAGGATGCCATGGTCACCAAGCATCTCCCCGTGGTCCGAGTGGAACACGATGATCGTGTCTTCACGTTGCCCGCTCTCCTCAAGTGCCTGCACCATCCGCCCGACGTGGTCGTCGATCTGCTCCACCATCGCGTAGTACGCCGCCACGCACTCCCGCAGTTCCCGATCACTCGCGTTCGCCGCCGACAAACCACCCCCGCCGCCGGCTCCCTGATGGTCCACCTGCTGGAAGGTTGGCTTGTTGTCGAGTTCGCCGTCGCGGTATGCGGGCAGCGGCATTGCGTCCGCATCATAGCGATCCAGGTACTCCGCTGGCGGGTCGAACGGATGATGCGGATCGAATGGATTCACGCTCATCAGCCACGGGCCGTCGCGCTGCTCCGTCATGAAATCGATAGCCCGATCAGCACACCACTTCGTCTGGTGGTACTTCGCTGGCACGCCCGGCCCAGCATGGTTGCGCGGCGGCAACTTGTAGATATCGTCCCACGTCACGCCCTGGGCCGTCAGCCACTGGATGTACGCGTTCTCCTCCCAGCTCGGGTGCGGGTGGTGGCTCCAGTCAAACACCCGATAGCCGTCGTCGCCTCGCGGCTCCACATGCCCGTCACACACCGCCAGATGCAGCTTCCCCGCTAATCCACAGTCATACCCGGCCTCGTCGCGCAGAATCCTCGGCAACAGCAGGCGGCCGTCCGGCGGCTCCGCCTGACCGTTCTGCCTGCCTCTTACGGTCCGCGAGTATGACCCCGACAGGAAGCACGCGCGCGAGGGCGTGCACACCGGACTCTGGCTGAAAGCATGCGTGAAGGTGTCGAAGCGCTGCTGGTCCGTGCATATCCACAGGACATTCGGCGAAGCCATCTGCTCAGTCATCTCCGCTCAATCTGACTCTCAGTGATACTCCACGGCGCCCGCCACTGCTTTGATTTCGTACTCCGCCCCATCCGGCCCGACACCCGCCCCAGCCAGGTTCCCCTCGAATTGCAGCAGCGCCGTCGTCTCTGCATCCAGTTCCCCGGCTCCCGCCGGTGCGGCAAAGTCCTCCGCATAGCGCGCCACCCGTGAGATGCGCAGGTTATCGATCTGCACACCGCCCGGCCCCCGCCCGTTGACAGTCGACCCGAGCTGGATTGAGTAGGGCTCCTCCGTATGCACTCGGACCGCCTCGGGGTCTTCAATCCGATCCGGCTTGCTCACTTGCACTTCGCCATTGACTCGCTTGCCGTCCACGTATACTCGCAGCCCATCGGTCATCGGCGAATCGGCGTCCCACACGACCGCCAGATGGTGCCATCGCTGCTGGTCCCAGCCCTCCAGCCCATCCAGATTCGCGGACACTGCCCACCCCGCATATTCCGGCAGGTATATGGCCACCCGCAACTGCGACGTGCTGTACAGGGACACCGCGAGCGAAGAATGGTTCACCGTGTGCACGTACTCCGGCCGCACTGGTCCGAAGTGCAGCAGCGTGTGCCCTACCGGATTCACATCGAACCGCTTGTGGAACCCAAACGTCTGCCCGGGCCATTCAGGCAGGAACCGGAACTCGATTGTTCCCGCCCGTTCGTTCAGCAGGTCCACTGCTGCCTCTGCCCCCGCCGGGAAGATCTTCGACGCCAGCGCCGCCCGTCCCACCAGCGCTCCGTCCCGCACCACTGCCCCGACTTCATCCGTCCCTTCCCAGCCGCCCAGCCTCATCCACTGCTCGAACACGCCTTCGTCAGTCGCCAGCAGCAGCCGCACTCCGCCCCGCTCCACTGGCACCTCAAACCCCGCCTCGTACGCGTCCCGCGAACTCCACGTGTAGAGCAGCGCCTGCTGCTGCATCAACTCGCTGCGCCTATGCAGCTTCCCGTCCTCGTCATACAACTCCACGCTCAACGTCGCGTCATGCAGAACGCGCGATGCCTGCACGTCCACCCCGAAGCTACACACTGTCGCTACCCGGTCCGCCATGGTGCGCGTCGCCACCTGCGGATGGGCGAACTCCATTACCACGTCCGCGCTCGGCGCGACGAACCCCTCCGGGCTAAACACCACCGTGCGGAACTTCGCGGTGTCATGAAAGCTGTCACAGTCCACCGGCAGGATGCTGCTGAACTCCCGCGTGCCCGCGCCGCTCAGGTATTCACGCGCGAAGTTCGCTCGCCATGCCCCGGTGGTGTCTCCCCCCAGATCCGCCAGCTCAACGCTCATCTCCACATCCCACCGCCCGGCTCGCACGCTCGTCTGCAACTGCACACTCTCTGGGTCCCACTCCGGGTGCCGATCGTACCGCGTCAGTCCCTCGCCACCGGTCACCTTGTCCAGCCGCGTATCGCGCCACGATCCCGTTGCGTTGATCATGAAGTGCGCGTAGCTCCCGCCGGCGGCCGGCATCAGGAACAACTCCAGCGCGTCATCCTGCAGGACCTCCCCGTCCCGCTCGCGCTCCTTCGCCACCGGGTCCGCCCCGTCCGGCACCCAGCAGCTTGCCGCCACATACAGCCGCTCATCGTCGTACAGCAGTCGCACACGCGTGTGCGCAGTCGCGACCTTCCGCCCCTCCTCATACACGAAAAAGCTCTCGCTCGGATACGCCGTCTGCCACGCCGCCTCATCGAGCACCCCATCGATCGCGATGTCCTCCGCCGCATGGCTGACCTGCACCACGCGATTCCCATCGAGTTGCTTCAACACATCCTCGGGCACGCCCGCCGCTGCGGCCAGAGTCGGCAGTTCCTTCTCCGTCTGTTCCAGCTCGCGCAACGCCTTCGTATAGTCCATGTTCACGCCCGGCGTGAACTCCCGGAAGAGCTTCGACCAGTTGTTCCCATACTCGCACAGGTAGATCGCATCCTCTGGCCGCACCGCCAGCAGCGCCTCTTCATCCGCCATGGCCTCCGCCACAATTTCTTTGCCCCGCGCGAGTGCCGCCTGAGCGTCATCGCCCTTGCCCTGTCGGGCCAGCTCTCTCGTCAGCATATTCTGCGCCCGCGCCGCTGCCATATAGTGGATGCAGTGGAACCGCTCCCGCAGATACAGCGCTCGCCGGAAGGTCCACCAGTCCCACCCCAGCAGGTCATCGCCATCCGCACGCTGGGCCCATATCTCATCCATGATCCGCATGCCCTCGGCGGCGTTGTCAGCCTGCCATTGCATGCGCTCTGCGGTCTTGAGCATCTCCGGCCGGTCTGCGAACACTTCCCTGCCGCATACATTCAGCGCCAGTACCTTGGCCAGCTCATCGCCAAACCGTCGCCCGAACAGGTTCCGCGCTACGTGCGGCAACACCACCTCAAACGCCTCACCCTCTGGTTCATTGTGCAGCCACTGCCCCGCTGGCGTGTCGCCCTGCCACTGGTCGCCAGCGCCGTGCCTGTACCACGGGCGCGCGCCGGGCGTGTTCACGTTCCACGAGTACTCCCGAGTCGCCAGCGCCATCGCAGGGATGAACGTCTGTTCAGCCATCGGGAACATGTAGTCGCCGTCGCTGCCGTGGAAGGTCCCCACCATCGTGACCGTGTCCGAATACAGCGAATGCCATGGCCGGTTGAACGCGCCATACCACACGAAGACGCCGCGCTCCCCAATCGCCTCCCGGAACGCCGCCACATTCGCCGGCGTCGTCTCGCGGATGCAGAAGGTCACATCCTCAGGCATCTCCGCGGTCATCCGCCGCCAGAACTGCGTCCACTTCTCCCGAAGCTGCCGCGCCTGGCCCTCCACTCCTGGCCCCGCCCCATAGCGGCTCGCGATGTATGCCTCCGCCCCCTCCTGGGTGAGAACACTGATGTTGTAGGGATACACCGTCGCGTGCATCGTCGCGTCCGGCGCGTACTTCTTGAGCGCTTCATAGTGGATCCGATGCTTGTGCACGGTCGCCGCCACGAAATCATCACCCCACCGCTCCCGGCAGGTCTCACAGCGCTCCTCCCAGCGCGCCGGGCTGAGGAACCCACCCGTATCGCTGTCATGGAACCCGATGTCCGTCAGCCCGATGTCCCCGCACAGCTTCGCGAACTCCTCCGCAGTGTCTCGCCGCATCTCGTCACTCGGGGTGATCTGCGACCAGCCCCGCGAACGGCTTCGCCGCATACAGCAGGGCCCCGATGCCCCGCTCCTTCCCGTAGTCGATCATGCCTCGCATGATCGCCCGGGCTTCCGGCGGGACGTCCCGCATCCGTTCAAGTGGAATCGAATAGTACAGGCCCGGCACCTTGCGCCGCAGCAACCAGCCGTAGTACCACGCCATCTCCGTCCGGTATTTCTCCTGAAACGCCTCGTCCAACCCGGCGACGCCTTGCGACCACGAGAACAGGCCCTTGATCTCCGGCATCTGCGTGCCCCCGATGCGGTTGTCGCCGAGTATCCCCTTTATCCAGTCCGGCCAGTCCCGCACCTGTGCCTCGCGCCATACCACCGCGCCCTCGCGATCCGCCAGCAGTTCCCCAAGAGTCACGCACGCGTACAGCGCCCCGATACTGTCCGCCCCCGCGAGCAACACCGTCCCCTCACTTGCCGCGATCACATACCCCCGCTCACCCGGATTGCCCGCTGCCACATTCAGTTCATCAGCCGCCGCCGCGATCAGCGGATTGCTCTCGACCGTGCCGACCACAATCCGCAGGCCCGCCCCGGTCTCGTCCCCAACCCGAACCACCTGCGGCGCTGCCCCACCATGGGCGACAATCTCGTCGGCGATCCACTCCGCTCCGATCTCATCCTGCCGCGACGCATTCTCGCCCAGCACGATGACGCACCCGGACACCGGTATCTCGCGCCCGGTCAACTCAATCTCCTTGGGCATCGGCACGATGTCGAGTTCCTGCCACACTGACGGGTCCGGCGCCGCAACGCACACTGCGCCGCACAAGCTCGCCGCCACAATCACCACGCTGATCAGACCAAGCCGCTTCACCATGTCCGCCTCCGATCGTCTCGCGTCACGCGCACTGGTACTTTCGCCGACGGCTTCCCGTCGCCTGCCCTGCACCTGGGAGGCCTTCCCACAACCGGCCACGAAGAATCAGCCTATGAACATCACCATGGCCCAACTCGATCCCATGGTCGGCGACATCTCCGGCAATCTGCAGCGCATGCTCGACGTCTACACACGCGCCGCCGCCGAGAGCGTTGACCTCGTCGTCTTCACCGAACTCTCGCTCACCGGCTACCCGCCCCGCGATCTGCTCGAGCGGCGCTGGTTCATGCGGCAGGTTGACGAGGCCATCGCCGCCTTCGCCCGCGCCACCGCCGACCATCCCGACACCGGCGCGATCTTCGGCGCCCCGACCGCCACCGGTGAACGCGTCGGCCGTGGCCTGCACAACTCGGCCGTGCTCGTGGACAGCGGCCGGGTAGTCGCCATCGCACACAAGTCGCTTCTGCCCACCTACGATGTCTTCGACGAGGACCGCTACTTCGACGCCGCCGACGCGGTCCGCGTCGTCCCCTACAAGGGCGAAGTCCTCGGCATCAGCGTCTGCGAGGACGCGTGGAACGTCCCCGAGCTCTGGCCGCGCCAGCGCCTCTACGACCACGATCCCATCGCCGAACTCGCCGCTCAGGGCGCCACGCTGATGGTCAATATCTCCGCCTCGCCCTTCCACGCGAGCAAGGACCAGGTGCGCTACGATATCATCCGCGGCCACGCGCTCGATCACGGTGTGCCCTTCGTCTACGCCAATCAAGTGGGCGGCAATGATGAGTTGATCTTCGACGGGGGCAGCTTCGTCGTGGACGGTTCGGGGCGCATGATCCATGCTTTGGCTTACTTCGCCGAGGACATCGTCACCATCGACACCGCCGCCCCCGGCTCCGGCGACGCCTACATACCGCTTGAGGAAGTTCCGTCGGTGCATGACGCTTTGATACTCGGCATCCGCGACTACATGGGCAAGTGCGGGTTCTCAAGCGCGGTGATTGGCCTCTCCGGCGGCATCGACTCCGCCGTCACCTGCGCGCTGGCCGCCGAAGCCCTCGGTCCCGAAAACGTCATGGGCGTCGCCATGCCCTCCGCCTACAGCTCCGAGGGCAGCATCACTGACGCACGCGCCCTCGCGGACGACCTCGGCATCCGTTTCGAGGTCGCCCCCATCCGCGAAACCTACGACCACTATCTCGACGCGATGGCCGATCTGCTGCCGCCGCCACCGGGCGTAGCTGAGGAGAACATTCAGGCGCGCATTCGCGGCACAATCCTGATGGCGATCTCCAACAAGCACGGTCACTTGCTGCTCTCAACCGGCAACAAGAGCGAGTTGGCCGTGGGTTACTGCACGCTGTACGGGGACATGTCCGGGGGCCTGAGTGTGCTCGCCGACGTCCCGAAGATGATGGTCTACGCGCTCGCTCATCACATCAACCGCGACGCCGAGGTGATCCCGCTCGCCAGCATCACCAAGCCGCCGTCCGCAGAGCTGCGCCCTGACCAGACCGATCAGGACACGCTCCCGCCCTATGAGGTGCTTGACGAGATCATCGAGGCATACGTCGAGGAGGGGCTGTCGTCGGACGACATCGCGGCACGCGGCTTTGACGCTGACACGGTGAACTGGGTCGTGCGCGCGATCAACCGCAACGAGTACAAGCGTCGCCAGGCCGCCCCCGGCCTGAAGGTCACCACCAAGGCATTTGGCCTGGGTCGCCGCATGCCCATCGCTGCCCGCTACGATGCCTGACCCACCGCCGCACCTCAGTCAGTATAGATGAACTCCAGGTCCCCCATCGGCCCGGACACCATCACCGAGTCACCGAGGTACTCCACCTGCCCGCCGACTGCCTCGGCCACAAAGCGAAGCGGCACGAAGGTCCGCCCCCACAGCAGTCGCGGCGGCACGTCCAGCATCACGCTCTCGTCGTTGATGAGCACTTCAGGCTCATCCATCCACATCGTCATGGCCAGCTCGCCGCGAACGGCGTCGACCCGCTCTTCCTCGGCCGTCCAGGTCACGGTGTAGCCGAGCAGTTGCATCGGCGCGCGCATCTCAACCAGTAGACGCCCGGCCTCCTCGAGCCGGGGCACATAGACCTTGGCCATCGCGTCGCCTGCCCACACGCCCGCCTGTCCCGCCATCAGCGCGCCGATGATCATCATCGGGATCACGAAGCGTTTCATGCTGACACCTCTTCCCACGCGCAACTCAGGAGTCGTCTGTCGTCTCATTGAAGGGCACCTGCCCGTATTTGTCCCACCAGTCCGTCACCTGCGCCTTACACATGCTGATCGTCTCGCGCAGCATGGCTGACGTGAGATACTCCACCGGCACCTGCACTTCCCAGACCATGTCGTTGTCATTGTCGAGGCTCAGCCGCCCGAGCGGGTCCTTGAAATTCCGGCGCAGACACTCCTCCGCATTCACCAGTTGCTCGGCCTGATCCTCGCCGGGCATACCCCCGGCGAACGCATGGATGTATACAATCCCCCGGAACGGCTGCGTCCACACATCCACGTTCTCCCCCGGAATCTTGAAGCTCGTCTCCGTCTTCTCGAAGCCACTTCCCAGCGTTGAGGTCAGGATCGCTTCCAGCTTCCCGCTCACCGCATCCTCGTCCCCGCCCGGGTACAGGTTGTACCAGTCCTCTGGCTCTTCGCCCTTCACGAAGCCACGCCACCGCTCCGCCTGCGTGGCCGCAACGTCGGCGATGAACTTCAGATACCCCGGCTGCATGTCCCGCAGCCGCACCTGGGTCTCCCACGTCATCAGCTCCGCGCCCTCGTGGGTGTAGACCGACATCTTCCCCACCGGATCGTAGTAAGTGAACACCAGCGCCCGCAACCCCTGCTCGGGTTCATACGTCCCCTGCGGCACGAACACCCGCAGATATGTGCGGCTCTGATGCACGAAGACCGTCACATCGTTCTCGTAGGGGATCGCGAACACGCCGTTGTTGCTCGGGCCATACTCCAGACCGCTCTCGTCCAGAAGCGCCTCGATCGCATCGCCCGGACGCGAGGCCTCCTGACCGTCCTCCGGGACACTGCTCAGCCACTCGCTCACCTCGTCATAGGTAACCGCGTGCTGGCCGGCACTCTCCTCAGGACCGGCTGCCAGAACGCCGATCACCTGTCCGTCAGCGGTCACCACCGGCCCGCCGAAGCTCGTCCGGTCCACCGCCACGCTTAGCGCCAGCATTTCTCTGCCCGCGCCCTCCGCTCGGCCCGCGATCGCGCCCGCCCGCACTGACACCATCCCAAGCGCCGCCCCGGACCCGCACGCGTAAACCACGTCACCGATCGCCGCGCCGTCAGTCAGCGCTGTCCGCAGATACGCCGGCGTCGCCTCGTCGATCTTCAGCAACGCCACGCCCACCGCCGCGCTCCCGCGCTCCACCTCAGCCGAGACTGTCCGCTCCTCGTCCGTCCCCGGCCTGAGCGTCACTTCGACCATCCGCGCGTCCGCCAACTCCTCCGTATCCTCATGCGACACCGTCGCTGAGACCGCCTCCCGCGACGTGATCAGATGGCCGGTATCTGAGATCAGGAAGCCGCTGCCCCGCAACGTCTCGGTGCCCTCTGCTAAGTACAGCGTGGTGCTGACGACCACCATCCCGTCCGCGACTGTCGCCAGCACTTCCGCGCTCTTCTCATGGCCCGGCGTGGTCTCGGCGGCTTGCGAGGTGCTATCCTCCCGCGAGCCCGGCACGCAGCCGCCCAGCAGTGCCATCGCCAGCGCCGCCATAGCAGCCAGTTGCCCACGTCGCCGGTGCCATCTCATGTCTCGCTATTCGCTCTCCTCGTTGAAGGGCACGCGCCCGAACTCCTCAATGTAGTCTTCTGCCTGCGCCGATCCCACCGACGCCACGATGCTCAGGTAGTCTGCCGTCAGATAGTCCATCGGGACCTGCACTTCCCAGACCACGTCGAAGAACTCGTCCACGCTCAGCCGCCCGAGCGGGTCGTCGTAGTTGCGCGCCAGCAGCCGCCGCGCCGCCTCGTCCCGCCCCGCATCCCCGTCGCCGGGCAACCCCCCCGTGAATGAACTGAAGTAACCCACGCCGCGCCACACGCCCACGTTGACGTTGATGTCGTTGTCGTAGGGGATCTTGAAGGAATTGTCTTCCTCCTCGTACTTGAGCCCGCTGTCGGCGATGATGCGCCCAAGCGTCACCAGCAGGGCCTCGTCATCCCCGCCCGGATACAGGAAATCAGGATCGCCCGCGTCGTTGCCCTGGCGCACCTCAACCCAGCGTTCCGCCTGTGTTGCCGCTGCGTCGGCAGCCATGCGCAGGTACTTGGGCGTCACGAAGCTCAGGGGTATCTGCGCTTCCCAGCACAGGTCCCCGTCCTCGTCCAGCGCCAGCCGCCCCAGCGGATCGGTGTAGTTGAACTGCAGCGCCAGCGCGCCGTCGCCCTGCGCCAGGTCGCCGATGAACACCGCGAGGCGCATCAACTCGCCCACCTGATGCACGAGGACCGTAACATCGCTGTCGTAGGGCAGCTCGAACAGGCCGTCCTCGCCGCCGGTGTAGTTCAGGCCAGCGTCAACCAGAAGCTGCTCGATGCTCGCGCCCGGCTTCAGCGGGGCCGGATCGCTTGACGGATCGCTCGCCAGCCAATCGCGGACCACATTCGATGGCACTGCAAACTTCGTGCCCATCAGCGCGCTGACCATCGCCCACGAGTTCACGCCCACCACGCGGCCCTCAGTATCAACGATCGGGCCGCCGCTGTTGCCCTGATCGATCGGCACGGTGTGCTCGATCAGTTTCGCGCCCTCATATACCCGGTGGGCGCTCACCGTGCCCTCTCGGATCGATATCTCCTCGAGGCCCAACGGGTGCCCGCAGGCCATGACCGCCGTCGTCTCGACCACTTTGTCTGAATCCGCCAGTGTCAGGAAGACCGGGGTCTCTCGGTCCACCTTCAGCAATGCCAGATCGAGGTCGTCGTTCTGACGCACCACTTCCACAGGGAAGGACTCGGCCTCACTGGTGCCCGAGTGGAAGATTGCTGTGATCTCAATGTTGTTGGCGACCAGCGTCTCCCCGCTGTCGGCCTCAACCGTGCCGTCGATCACGTGGGCGCAGGTCACGATGCGGCCGTTTTCGGTGACCGCAAAGCCTGTCCCACTGCTACCGTAGGAGCCGTCCGACGTCTGCATCTCCACCTCGATGCGCACGACCGCATCCTTGATTCTGTCGACCGTACCTGTGGGTGAGCCGCCGGTCGTCGTGGTCGGGGTAGTAGGAGGTGTCGTCTGGCCCTGCTGGCCGCCGCTGGGCGGGGTTGGCCCCGGGCAGCCAGTCAGGAGCAGGATCATTGTTAGCGCGAGCGTGAGTGCAAGAGCGAGACGAATGCGTCCGCAATCGGAAGTCATCTTCGGGAACCTCCCAGTGGTCTGTGGTGGTCCCGGATCGAGCCGGGACCGGAACCATCTTCTCTCAGCTATGACGACATCGGCGTCAAGCCCCCACTCATCCGGTATGTTCGGTGCAGGCCCTGTCGGCTCCTCCGGGAGAACCACAGAAAGCCACTGTCGGCCCCAGACCTCCCGGCGCGAGGAGACCTGCCGCCCGGCGGGGAATACCCACGCGCTCGCACATCAGGCCGGGGGAGGTACGCACCATGCCAGCCGATCGACCAAACATCCTGTTCATCATCTCCGACGACCAGTCCTGGCTGCACACCGGCTACGCGGGCGACCCCGTGGTCAAGACCCCCGCTTTCGACTGGATCGCCGAGCAGGGCGTCGCTTTCACGCACGCCTACTGCTCCTCGCCATCCTGCACCCCATCCCGCGCCGCGGTACTGACCGGCCGGAACCACTGGGAGTTGCGCGAGACCGGCAACCTGTGGTCGAACTGGCCGGGCTGGGACGTCTACCCCCAACGCTTCGCCGACGCCGGGTACGCGGTCGGCCACGCGCTCAAGGGCTGGGCCCCCGGCCGCCGGGAGGATATGGCCGACAACCCCGCCGGCCCGCGCTTCGGCGACTTCCGCGAGTTCATGAGCGACGCTGGCGATGACCCGTTCTGCTTCTGGTATGGCAGCCATCACCCCCATCGCGTCGGGGATGAGCATCGACGACGTCGAGGTCCCGCCCTTCTGGCCCGATGCCCCGGCCGTCCGCGCCGATATCCTCGACTACTATCTCGAGTGCCAGATGTTCGACGATCAGATCGCCGAGCTGCTCGCCACACTGGAGCGGACCGGCCGTCTGGACAACACGCTCATCGTCTGCTGCGGCGACAACGGCTGGCCCTTCCCGCGCGCCAAAGCCAACCTCTACGACCACGGCACGCGCATGCCCCTCGCCATCGCCTGGCCTGGCGTCATCGATGGCGGGCGCACTATCGACGACTTCGTCAACTTCGCCGATTTCGCCCCCACTTTCCTCGAGGCCGCCGGGCTCGACCCGCTCCCTGACGCCAGCGGCAAGAGTCTCGTCGATGTCCTCACCAGCAACCGCTCCGGGCGGGTCGACCCCGCTCGTGACCGCATCTTCTGCGGCCGCGAACGCCACGCCTGGGCTCGCCACGGGAACGTGGGCTATCCCATGCGCATGGTCCGCAGCTACGATCACATGTACATCCGCAACTTCGAGCCCGACCGCTGGCCCGCCGGCGATCCGCCCGGGTACAGAGACATCGACCCCGGCCTCACCAAGCAATACATGATGGACAACCGCGACCTGCCGGAGGTCGCACCGCTCTTCGATCTCGCTTTCGGCAAGCGCCCGGCCGAAGAGCTTTACGACGTGCGCGCAGACCCCTGCCAGATGGTCAATCTCGCCGGCCTGCCCGAGTATGACGAGGTCCGCCGCCGGATGCTCGGCGAACTGGAGCATCACCTGTCGGTAACCGGCGACCCGCGCCTGAGTGGCGACTTCGACTTCGACGCCCAGACGTATTACGGGGCCTCGACCTGGGCGCCCCGACCCATGCCCAAAGTCTTCGACCCCAGACGCACCTGACGGGCGACTGACCGCCCGATCTGAACGGAGGACGCTCTAACCATGATCAAAGCTGGACTTGTCGGATGTGGTTCACTTGGCCGCACGCACACCAAAGCGCTTGCGAAACTTGGCGACGCCCGCATGGCGGCGTTCTGCGACATCAACGAAGATGCCGCGAAAGCCCTCTGCGAGACGGTCGATGGCGAATACGCCACCACTGATTTCGACCGGCTGCTCGTCGACGAATCCCTCGACGCAATCTACGTCTGCACGCTCCACGACAGCCACGCCGATCTGTGCATCCGCTCGGCTGAAGCGGGCAAACACGTGCTCGTCGAGAAGCCTCTTGCGCTCACGGTCGAGGACTGCCTGGCCATCGGCGCCGCGGTCAAGCGCGCGGGCATCAAGCTCATGCCCGCCTTCAAGATGCGCTACTACGAACTGATTCTGAAGGCCCGCGAGATCATCCCTGAGCCACTGATGATCACCATGCAGATGATGGACAATCGCTGGGCCGACGACATGTGGGCCAACCAGCCCGAGCAGGGCGGCGGCAACATCATGAGCCAGGGCTGCCACTCCTGCGACATCCTCCGCTTCATGGCCCGCTGCGATCCGCTGGCGGTGACCGCCGTAGGCGGCAACTACTACCAGCCCATCGCCACCGCAGACAACCTCTGCGCGGTCTTCGAGTTCGAGCGAGGCATCGCCGGCAGTCTCGTGCAGGGCGACGCGAGTTGCCCGCCATTGCTGGGCAAGTTCTACATGCAGGTCTTCGCCGAGAACGTCTCAGTGACGCTGCACAACCGCTTCTGCACGATGAACGTGGCCGAGAAGGGCAAAGATGTCGAGGTGCTCGAGGGCACGGAGACTGGCTTCCTCGAGGAGAACCGCGCCTTCATCGACGCCCTTGCGAACGACGCCGATCTGCCCATGGATTACGTGGACGGTCTTCTGGGGACACTCATGCCGATCCAGGCGATCGCTTCCGCGCTCGACCACGAGACCAAGCCGATCAAGTCGCTGCTTTCCGATCTCGATTGACCCGTCGACCCCGAGGACGTACAATATCGGCTGCGGGACAACACTTCGCCGCCGTGCAATGCTGCCAGACAGGAGTGATCCGCATGTCTGTTGACCGCAGAGAGTTCCTCAAGCGGCTTTCGCTGGGTATCGCCGTGCTGGCGCCTGTAGCCCTCATAGCGGGCTGCCCGCGCGAAGAGGCCGATCCCGCCGCTGACCCCACACCGCCGACGCCCGGCGATGCTCCGACCGCCGCCCCGGATGCGCACGAGGGCCACGATCACGCTGGGGGTTCTGGCACCGAGGGCGAAGCCGCTCCGGTTCTGGGCACCGACCCCGCCAAGGCCCCGGAGGGAACGCTTGCTTTCGAGTGTCCCGAGTGCCACCAGATGAATGCGCTCGCGGGCCACGAGGAGGGCGCAGAGCTGCCCAAAATCAAGTGCCGCGTCTGCGGCGAGGTCTGGCAGCCCGAGTAATCGACTGATCAGCAAACAGGGCACCGGGGCTGAGGCTCCGGTGCCCTCCAACGTATTGAGGTGACAGTTGATGCCCACCACGACGGCCACAGCCCGCGGATTCGAACGTACCGACGGCGATGCGACCATGCGCGTCGAGTTCCTCCAGCCCGGCATCGTCCGAATCCGCCAGTTCACCGGCCCAGAACCACCCATGCCATCCCTGCTCCGCTACGGATTCTTTGAGCGCGCCTGGCCCGAGATTCCCGTTGCGGCGACCGGATCAGGCGCCGCGAGCGAACTACTTTCGGTGAGCGTCGACGACGCTGGTTGCCTCACTATCGCCGACGCTGAGGGCACGGTTCTGCTGACCGAGACGGAGCCCGCGCTGCCCGGCCCGACTCCGGGATTCCGCATGAGATTCGGACTTTCGCCGGACGCTCGGCTCGTCGGCCTCGGAGATCAGAATCGCGAGAGAATCGAGCATAGGGGCATGTCCGGCGATTTATGGGTGCGCAACGTCGACAGCTATATACCGATCCCACTGCTGATCTCGTCCGAGGGCTATGGGCTACTGATCAACACCACGCGCCGCATCTACTACGACCTCGGCGCCACCTCCGAGGAGTGGTTCGGCTTCGAGGCCGAGGACGAGAGCGTGGACTGGTATTTCATCCACGGGCCCTCCCCGGCGGAGGTGCTCGATCGATACACGCAAATCACTGGCAGGCCGATGATGCCGCCGAAGTACGCGCTCGGGCTGTGGTTCATCTGTCGCACCCAGGCGGACGCGCACGAGTTCACCAGCGACTGCCTGAACTTCCGGCGCGAGGGCATTCCTTGCGACTGCATCGGCCTGGAACCGGGCTGGATGGACCAGATTTACGATTACAGCATCGATAAGAAATGGAGCACGGAGCGCTTCCCCGTACCGAGCTACAATCGCTTCCGGCACACGTTCTTCGCGACGGCTCAGCGCATGGGATTCAAGCCCGGGCTGTGGCTGTGCATGGACTACGATCTGTCTTGGGAAGAGGAGCGCAGGCTCGCGCCAGAGGTGCTGGAGGCTGAAGAATCCGAGCGAGCCGGGTTCTCGCTCGGCCACGAAGTTGACGAGCATTTGCGCGGCAAGCGGTACTTCGATCAGCTCACGAGGCCAGACGTACCTTGGTTCGAGCACCTTTCGGAGTTCGTCGACGAGGGCGCGCATTGGTTCAAGCAGGACGGCTCAAATCAGATTCTGGAGCATCCGGATCGGCTCTGGGGCAACGGAATGTCCGACGCTGAGATGCACAACCTCTACCCGATGCTGTACTCGCGTCAGATGCTTCAGGGCTATCGTGAGCATACGGATCGGCGGACCTTCGTTTTCACCTGTTCGGGCTGGGCAGGGCTTCAGGCCCTGACTGGGACCTGGACCGGAGACACCGGAGGCGAAGAAGGGCCGCTCGTAGCTTGCCTCAATCTGAGCCTCAGCGGGCACGGGATGAACACCTGCGATATGGAGGTTACGACCCCTGAGGGCATTCATTTTGGGATGCTTTTGCCCTGGGCTCAGCTGAATTCGTGGAACTACTGGAGGCACCCCTGGCTGCAGGGAGAGCGTCTGAGGGGCATTTTCGCGTTTTACGCCCGGCTGCGTTACCAGATGCTTCCGTATATCTATTCAGCGGCGTGGACAGCCCATGAATCGGGACTTCCGATGATGAGAGCGATGCCTCTGGAATGGCCAGATTCAGCCGCCGCGTACGAGTGTCTGAGGCAGTATCTGCTGGGGCCGAATCTGCTTGTGGCGAGCTTCACGGATGAGCTGTGGCTGCCTCCGGGGCAGTGGTACAACTTCTGGACCGGGGAGCGGATTGAGGGCGATTGCTGGGTCACGCCAGAAGTGCCAGATGGCCGTGGAGGGCCTCTAATGGCCCGTGCGGGCGGAATCCTGCCAATGGGACCGGAGATGGATTTCGTCGGTCAGCGGCCCGATGATGAGCTGGATATGCATGTCTGGGCCGGGCCGGCGAGCGATTTTACCCTGTACGAGGACGATGGCATAACACACGAATTTGAGAATGGAGCGCACAGGACCACTCAGATCGCCCAGGAGCCGATTCAGGGCGGGATTCGCGTTATAGTCTCCGCTCCAGAGGGGGATTTTGCCGGGGCGATGACTCGGCCGGACTCGGCGGAGGCGCGGGACGGGAATTTCGAGGAGGCGCTGCCAGGGCTGAAAGCCACGAGCCCAGTCTCAGAAAGGGCTCTGAGGGTTTTCGTGCATGGGCTGGAGACGGTTTCGGCAGTGTCGCTCAATGGAGAAATGGTAGCTCCGGAGGCGAGCGGACCGAGGCCGAGGTGGTGCGTGGAGGCGAGCGGCGACCTTGTCATTGATCTCGGTCGGCGGGACCTGTCAGCGGTGGAAATCGTGGTCTGCTAGCTCACAGTTCCTCTTCACACTGTGAGCTAACAACTCACACGCGATTGCTCGGAGTACCTCACACCGAAGGCATAGTGCGTGTTAAGAGCGAAAGCGGCCGGCCCGAATCGGGTCGGCCGCTTTTCAACATCTTCTCCACCGACTCTCAAGGAACTGAGCCGGTGATTTCCACGATCTCTCCACCCTTTTTCAACGCCACAAATGACTTCGAATATCCATGTGGCCGATCGCCCTCGAGGGTACTCGGCGGACAGCAAGCGGCGATGAATCTTTCGTTCGGCATCGTCTGATCCGGCCGATCGTAGTAGTACGGAACTCCGGTTTTGGTGCAGATCAGGATGCTGCGATCAGTGACGAATTCGGCATCGTAGAGACCGCGGATCTGAAGCGGCCAATCGCCCTGATCGTTGTAGTACATTTTCAGAGCCATGCCGATGTGCGTGAGATTGCTCCGGCACTCGGTGACTCGCGAGCGGTCGGTCGCGGAAGTCAGCGCGGGCATGAGAATCGCCGACAGGATCGCGATGATCGCGATCACCACCAGCAACTCAATTAACGTGAAGCCTCTAGGGGCAACACGGCGGCAAACCATCGCCCATCATCTCCTCGGGCCTGACGGCCCAGTAGAACTCCCATTCAGCGGCCGGAAGCTGCAGGACGGCTCCGTCGAGGCGCGCGCCATTCCAAGTTCTGCGCCCGTGCCGGTCCGGCTCGCTATCGCCCACGAGAATCGTGTTGGGCGGATCATCGCTGCGCGTCGCAGTATTGAAGACGTAATCCACCTGGAACCAGTTCTGAGATTCTCTGTTCCACCCATCGGGGCGGGAATCCTCGCCGGGATAGGGGTCGTACTCGGGCGGCTCTTCACGCTCGGCCGCGTTGGGACACCGGAACACCTGATAGTTCTTGACGTAGGGATACAGAGCCGGAGCGGGAAACATCTCCACGTCCGCAGCAAAGGCCCCGTAAGGCCTCGCAGCGGGCATCTTTCCGTCGTTGTCCTGCATGTACATGAGCGAGGCGTGGCAGAGCTGCTGGAGGTTCGAAGCGCAGTTGATCGTTTGCGCCCGGCCTCTCGAAGCAGACGCGACTGCGAGGAAGATGGCCGCGGCAAGGCCGATCAATCCCATCGCGACCATCAGTTCCTCAACAGTGAAACCGGCTCGTCGCTTCATGATGGCGGCGGCCCTCCCCACGATTCGGCGGTGGGGCCCTGCCCGTCGCGGCGGTTGCGAATCTCCTCAGGAGTCTCGAATCCGAGTTCGCGCCAGGGGCCCTCGGGAAGCAACTTGATGGCGCCATCTGAGAAGAGCACGTTGGCCCGATAGTTGTGACTGAGTTTGTGATCCGAGCACAGCGGCGCGAGCGGCGTCTGGTTGTGGCTGCGCCCGGCCCGGTAATAGTAGCCGGTCATGATCGTGTCCTCGGGCCATGAAGGCGAGGGCATGCCCTGTGCGAAGACGACTTCACCAGGCTGCAGATCGACGCCGGGCAGATGGCTCTGAGGAGGTGGAGGCGCGCTCGGAGGCGCGCCCATGCCCGGGATGCCCGGGTCCATGCCGGGGTCCATCGATGGGTTCTCGGGTTGGGGTGGGCGCCAGCGGGCCTCGTCAGCGGGTGCGCCCATGGGGATGTTGCTGTCGTAAGTGGACGGGCATTGGAAGCACTTGTCGAGGTCGATGTAGCGCGGGATGAGAGGCGTCAGATCGTCTTCGGTGGGCGGATACCAGCCATCGTGGTCGTGGGCGTAGCTCCGCAGCGCGACGGCGA
>JALGSU010000034.1 GCA_029821735.1 Candidatus Zipacnadia bacterium
GCACGTCCAATCCTACATACATGGGTTGCGCCTCCTTGGCGGAAGTTGGACCGTCATGAACTGACCTTCGCCATGCGACCGCGCAACCCATTTTCATGGTATCAGAAACGAAAGAAGCGGCAGAGACGACAGCAATGGCAAACGGCAACGACCGGCCGATTCTGACGAATCGGCCCTCCATACGGCCGACGACAAAGGCGGACGGCGACGGCAGGCGGAGGGAAGCGAGAGGACGAGGTGCGGATGCGGGAGCAGGCGGAAGGGACGAGCCTCTGGCGACGGAGCGGCGCGCTTCGCTGGACCGTCTATCTACTGCTGATTTTCGTGGTGCCGCAGAGCATTTTGTGGGTGACGCTGGACACGATCAACCGGCGCAAGGTTGAGCAGAAGCTGCAGGCGCTGCGGGACGCCGGGGAGCCGGTAACCAGGAGCGAGGCCGCGCCCGCGCCCGTCCCTGACGACCAGAACGCGGCAGTCCTCTATCAACAAGTCATCCGCGTAGACTTCAACAACTACAGCAACAGCACCAACGTCTCTTTGCTTGAGGCCACCGGGCACAGCGACCTTATCATACACGAATTTGACCGGGACGGCTCGAAGGCGGCCGAGGCTCGGGCGGTGCTGAACGACCCGGCTGTCATCAGCATCCTCGAGACGCTGGAGGAAGGTTCGATGCGGCCGGAATGCGTCTTCCCGCTACACTGGGAGGACGGAGCGATGATGCTATCCCCCCACTACCCCCAGATGCGGGAGGCCGCCCGTTGGCTGGCCCGGAAGGCCAGGCTGTGCGCGATGGATGGCGACCCAGATGGGGCCATGCGCTGGCTGGCGGTGCTCTTCCGCATGTCAGATCACACTGCTCGGGAGCCCGCATTCATTTCCCTACTTGTTGCAGGTGCGATCCGGGGCATCGGTCTCTCGGAACTTGAGTGGGCGCTCTCGGAGGGAACACCTTCAGCCCAAGCAGCGAATGATCTGCTGGACTGCCTGGGGCGGCTGGACGTGAAGGAGCGATTCAACCAGGCGCTGCCGAGCGAGCGTGCGCTGGGCATTGACATCTACACGCTACTCCGGCGCCCTGATCAAGGGTATTACTGGCCTGAGACCGAGTCATTGCGCGAGGGGGGCCTCGCCTACTGTTATCGATTCGGGGTCTTCCGCCCTCTCTACAACGCAGACCTCATCGAGTATCTGACGCGCATGGAAGATATGATACGCCGCTCCTCGCAGGTACCGGCAACTTCCGCACCGCCACCAACACCCCGACGCCGTGGCCCGTTCGGCCTTGATCTAGATCTGAAGCGAGCTGTGGACTTGTTCAGCTATCCGGACCTGTATCTCAATGCGCGCGATCGCGCGATTATGCGAATCGACATCGCCGAAGTGGCGATGGCGCTGACGCTCTACAGGATCGAGCATGGGGAGTATCCGGCGACGCTGGATGAGTTGCAGGCAACGCTTGACTGGGAACTGCCGCAGGATTTCTTCGCGGGCGCGCCGATGAGCTATCAGCGAAGGGGAGACGGGTTCACGCTCTACAGTTTCGGCCCCGATCGCGATGACGACGGGGGAGTGAAGGGGAAGCGGAAAGACGGTGATTCGGTGTGGGAATGTGATGTGGGGCAGGGCGATTGACGTGGGGAAGCGGGAGCCGAACGACCGGGCCGGATACACATAATCCGGCCCCCCCTGAACGGCAACGACAACGACCGGCCGCGCTTCTCCACCACGCCGCCGTGCGTGCGACGCTACCGCTTTCGCACGCGCGGCGCGGCTTAACGCAAGCTGCGCTTGCGTCGGGGCTAGCTACTGAGAGAACGGTCGGCGGGGAGCAAGGAGCGCGGCGGGCTACTGGCGCTTGGTCAGGGAGAGATGTTGGCCTCCCAATAATCGCTCCGGCCTGCCGCTCGGCCAGAAGGTCATCCCAGTGGCCACCCAGTTGCCCTCCTCGTTCTTGTGCACGCCCATCTGGACCCAACTCGTATGGGATACGCCCGGGACCTGGTAGTAGCCACCGAGCGCTGGTAGGGCACTCTGGATTTCGCCTGTGGGGGTTGCCCTACCGGAGTAGGTGCGGACGAGCTCGCCTTCCCAGCTCTGGGAGTACTTCCAGTCGATGCCGTTGATATGGTCACCCGAAAGGACCAAGACGATTTTGCCGCGCGATTCGTCGGTGGTTGAGCCCCCATAGTAGGTGCCCGGTATCAGGTTCAGCACCTGTGGCTGGGGTGGCGGGTCTGGGATCACCACGGGAGGAACGACCGGCGGGTCCGGCGGATCGTCGTCGGGGTCCGGGTCGGGGTCTGCCTGCGCGATGACGGGCTCTGGCTCGCCGGGCACCTCGACGATCACGGTGCCCTGTGTGGACATGTAGTTCTTGCCGAAGATGTACCCCGCGTCTATGTAGCCGGGGAAGAAGATGCGCACGACGTACAGCCCCGGTTCGCGCGGGGCGTGGTATGCCGCTGACCCCTTGGCCTCGGTCTGGCTGAGCCACTGGCCCGCCTCGACCTCCAGCCCGCCTTCAGCGAACAGGGTCACGTCCGCCTTCGGCTCCACCAGGCTGCCGTCGGCGCCGATGACCTGGTACTCGATCGTGCCGTCGCCGCCTGGCTCTACCTGCTCCGGATCGGCGCTGGCGCGGATCTCGGTCCGCCCTCCGGTGCCTACCGAGCAGCTCGCCGGCTTCACCATCTGGTAGATTTCCTCATCATCAGCGAGAGATGCGGTGATGGTGAAGATGGCATGCTCCGTCTTCGGCGCCTGCCACACGGCGACGTCCTCCGGCGCCGGGTCCACGATCGTTGGTTGGACCTGCCCCGGGTCGCCGGCCCCCATCAGGAGCATCTCTTCGCGCACTTCCAGTTTCACACCGAGGTACTGCACCTCGGAGCCGTCCAGCCGCTGCGCGAACACGTGTACGAGGGTCGCTCCCCCGGGCTCGACGATCTCGTGTTCAGCGGCGATGGTCAGGCCCACCACGCGGTCGGACAACCTGCCCAGTATCTCGGAGGGGGCCGGATTGAGGTTGCCGAAGCTGGCAAAGAAGGCGTAGCGCCTGAGCACCTCCGCGGCATCGAGTTCGCTCCGGTGCCAACGCAGAGCGGCCGGGTCCCAGATGAGCACGATCCCGTCGTCGCCCCGTGGATAGAGGTAGGCGTCGCGCACGCCGGGAAGCGGCATGATGTTGAGCATGTCCCGCTCTTCGGCCAGGTCGGGGAACTGCG
Source organism: Candidatus Zipacnadia bacterium (assembly GCA_029821735.1). Taxonomy (GTDB): domain Bacteria; phylum Armatimonadota; class Zipacnadia; order Zipacnadales; family UBA5352; genus JALGSU01. The sequence continues at coordinate 3,228 of JALGSU010000034.1, forward strand.
TGTCAAAGGCACGTAGTCGGCCATCGTCCGGGCGGCCCTGCACAAACAGGCCCTGCTGGGTCTGCTGGATTCTGGCTTCGATGCGCGCCGACGCCAAGAGCATCGCCTGTCCGGCGTTGCCATACTGCTGGATGATGGGCTCGATACCGGGCGTGGCCTTGGCGATCCACTGCATGCCCTGCAGCACCATGCTCAGACTCGCGACCATCTTCTTGCTCTGTGGCGTGGTGGCCACGGTGTCCGCCTCTCGCATCGCCCGGCGCAGGTCTTCGATCTGCCCGACGACCGAGGCGATGCTGCTGGCCGTCTGGATCCTGCCACGCATGCTTGCCAACTGATGCGCGCCCATCAAATTGACGTCAACGATCTCCGGGCCCCATCTGTTGAGTTCGCCCGACGCCTGTTCGGCATCCCCCAGCATCTTGTACAGCGTCAGCATGCCAGAGGAGATGGCTCGCGCGGCCTTGTCGCCCTCGGCCAACTTGCTCTGGCTCGACATCTCCTGGATCTGCACGTCCAGCGCCTGGATCTGCCTGGTCAGTTCCTGGCGGCCATCGCCGGTGGCAGCGTCACGCTGCCGCACCAGGTTGGCCCGCTGCGCCTTGAGGTCATTAGCCTGGGCCTTGAGTGACTTGGCGATCTCCGTCGCCAGTGCATTCAGCAGCAAGGCGCCGTCGACCGCCGTGCCCGTGAGAGGGTCGGTGGGGCCGCCGACGGGGCAGAGAGTCAAGAGGAGCACGGCTGCCAACGCGACAACATGCGCGCGCGTGTTCATTGTCCCACCCCATGAGCCGACGGAGTTGAGAGGAAAACTTCACCAAGCTTATAGGTATTATGGTCAAGAAGCGAGTCTGAGGCAATGGCTGAGGGGAGTTTTGGGCGGTCGCAGGTCTACAACTGGTGTCGCCAGGACGGGGCGTCGTCGCCGGTGACCGAGAGTTCGTTGCCGGTCACTGTCACCCGGTCAGACCAGTCGGGGCCATCGATGCGCAGGTTCTGCCCGTCCAGCGCCTGCCAGGAGATGTCCGGGTCCTCGCGCAAGTTGGGGATCAGGGCGAACAAAGCCACGCCACCAGCCCCACGCCAGCGCGCCATCGCCACCTGATTGATGAACTCATCCTTGCTCGAGATTGGTCGCCAGCGACCGGACGCAAGCTCCAACTCCGCGAAGGGCGGCGCGACGGTGGTCAACTGCGTCCGGCCCGGCTGGAGGGTGCGCCAGGCAGCGGCATCGAGTCCCGGCCAAGTGACCGCGCGCCCGTCGAGGGACGTGCCCTCGCTGTCGGGCGGGCAGGTCGAGCGCACCTGCCAGGCGTACTGGTGTTCGGCGTCGGCCTCGATGCGATCCGCGACGAGCAGGTAGCGGCCGCGGACGAGTGCGAGCGTGCGGCGGAGCGTACAGCCCTCATATTCGACGGTGACCGTCGCGTGGCGGACGGGGCCGTCGGTCTGGGCGTCCGACATCTCGCCGGGCGTGTCCTGGGCCGGTCCAACACCGTCGACGAGCAGCACGTTGTGGAACTCGGCAGCGTAGTAGTCGCGGCTCTTCCAGTGGTCATACCCCGAGTCAGATGCCAGCACCTCGTCCCACGCGGTGAGCACAAAGTGGCCTGCGTCCGCGTGGCTGTAAGTGCCATAGCGGAAGTCGAGCGGCCAAGTGCCGTCCTTGCCCGCGAACCATACCGAGACGGTATCACGACCCCAATTCTCGCGCATGACGACGGTCTGCGACGCTGGGAACGATCGAGAGGCCGGTGGCGGCTCGCCCGTGACCTGCGGCTCGTAGTGGGCGAGGGCGATGTGGATCTGGTGGGGGTGCGGCCACGGCGCGTCGGGCAGGTTGAGGGCGAGGTAGAAGAGTGGTGCGAGGTCGCGGCCGTAGCGCTCGCCGGTGAGCAGCGCGTAGAAGCCCAGGCCGATGCGCGCCTCACTGGTGCCCCACATGATGCGCTCGCCATTGGCCTGCAACTGATACGCCGCGAAGACGAGCCACTCGCGCAGGCGCTCGTCGGCGAAGAGATACTTGCCGGTCGCGCGCTCCCAGGCGATGGCGAACTGGACGAACTGCACGTTCATGTAACTGGTGTAGCCGAGGCCCTCGACGAACAGGCCGCCGGGGCGGAAGAACCAGAAGTTCTCGTCGCGGCGGATCTCAAAGAGCGCACGCTCGAGCCACCTGGCGGGACCGTACGGGCCGCCCTGGTATTCGCAGAGTGTGAGAGCGGCCATGCCGAGCGCCGAACAGCCGAGAGTGCGCTGGTTGCCGTAGTTGGCGCCGCCGGGAACGGCGTTCATGGTCTCGTAGTAGTAGTCGGCTTCGGCGGCGATTCGGTCGCGAATGATATGGTGGTCCTGCGCGCTCAGGCCCGGCCAGGAGGCGAGAAGGTCGTAAGCGACGACGTAGTCGGTGAAGCGGTGGGAGCTTGGCTCGAGGTAGCCGTGTGTGGCCTCGCGCCAGATGGGCCTGTCAAGCAGGTCCTGCCGGGCGCGGGCGGCCTCGTCTTCGTCGCCGAGCAGCCACCATTTGAGGGCGGGCTCGTGGCGCATGCCGGTGCGCTCGAATTGCTCCCACCAGCGGGCCCAAGGCTGCTGGTCGAGGCGCGCGAGCATGCGGTCTCGGTCGGTCTCATCGTAGAAGAGGGACGGGTGCCGCTCGAGTGCGGGAAGCTCGGGCTGCCACATCAGGCCCCACTCCTCGGGGAAGTCCTCGGCATGGAGCGGGCCGCATGCAGCCAGTAACGCCAGGACAACCGCCACAATCGCTGAAGCCATGATTGGCATTTCGCTGGCGGGGCGAGGCGGACCTGTCGCGTGCCGCGCTTCTCCACCACGCCGCCGTGCGTGCGACGCTATCGCTTCCGCACGCTCCGCGCGGCTTAACGCAAGCTTCGCTTTGCCGCGGTTCTCCACCGCACCGCCTTGCGTGCATCGCTCGCCCTGCGGGCGGCTCCTGCACGCGTCCCGCGGCTTAACGCAAGCTGCGCTTGCGTCGGCTTCGGGCTTCGCTTGCGTCGGGGTTGGCGACTGAGAGCGGCAAAGAGTTGGTCCTCCGGACGGCGACGGAAACGACCGGCGGGTCTAAAGACCCGCCCTCCATACGACCAAGGCAACGGCAGGCGGGGCACCCTCCTTCGCTGAAGCTACGGAGGGCGAGCAAGGACCCCGCCCTACAGAACGGCGTACGGCGAGCTTTGAGGCGGCTTCTATTCGGTCTCGGGGGTTGCCTCGGTGGGCTCGGCCGGGGCGGGGACGAACTTGAGCGCCAGCGAGTTGATGCAGTAACGCAGCCCAGTGGGGGCAGGCCCATCCTTGAAGACATGCCCCAAGTGTGAATCGCACCTCGCACACATGACCTCGGTGCGAGTCATGCCGTAGCTGGTGTCGGAGCGTTCGGCCACGTGCCCGGGCTGTATGGGCTGGTAGTAACTGGGCCAGCCCGTGCCTGAATCGAACTTGGTGTCGGATACGAAGAGCGGCAGGTCGCAGCCGGCGCACAAGTAAGTGCCAGCCTCGTGATTGTCGTGGTAATCGCCAGAGCAGGCCATCTCGGTTCCCTGCTCGCGCATGATTCGGAACTGCTCTTCGGTGAGCAGGGCTCGCCATTCGGCCTCGGTCCGAGTTGTCTTCTTGATCACAGGAGTCTCCTCACCCGTCTGGTCGCCGGCGGGGGTCGGCTGGCCTTCGCCCTCTTCCGCGGTGGCTACGGGGCCGGTCGCGGGCTCGCGACAGCCCGAGAGCAGCGCGCCAGTGGTCAGCATGGCAATTGCCACGAACACTATAGCAGAGATCGAGGCTATCCGTCGCTTCATGTGAGCACCTCTGTCAGCTTCTCGATACTCGACCGACCTCATGAACATTTGACGCGCAGGGCGCGTCGCATGTTCGGGCGAGAGTTGCATGACGGGTCGCCCGGAAGGTATGATGGACAAAGACCTCGACATGACCTTGCGGGGAAAATCGGGAGGGTCACCAGTGAGCAAGGGCAAACTGAGCGACAAGAAAGCGTGCAAGCTGGCGAAGGATGAAGACATCGACGCGCTGGCTGCGCTGGCAATTGATGCGCAGTTCATCTGCAAGAAGTGCGGGCGAGTGTCTTCGAACAAGAAGAACCTGTGTAAGGCACAGAAACTCTGAGCGAAGAATCGATCACGGACGGATGAGGGCGAGCCACCAGCAGGCGGCTCGCCCTCGATTGTGTACCAGGCGGTCAGCGGGCGGGGGTGATATCCTCGATCTCGACCGTGTGCTTGCTGACCATTGACTCGTCAGCGCCAAATGCAATCATGTGCCCATACACTGAGTCGAAAACGTCAGTGGTGGAGATGGACGCCTCCTCGCCGCGGACTGTGTGAATGAAGTCCTCGACCAAACGCAAGTCGCCGCCGCCGTGCATGTCCATGGACACGTTCATGTCCACTTCCTCTTCGGAGTACTCCTCGCCAGCGCGGGCGTCGGGGTGACGGACTACGAACTTGCCATCCTCCATGAACCCGTCGATCTCACCGAGCGTGCCGCAGATGTGGATGGTGCGGCCCGGGCGGGCAGTGCCCGAGATGAGGTCATGGGTGCCGAGAGCGCCGCTGGCGAACTCGGTGATGAGCGACTGGTGGTCGATGATGTCGCCATCAGTGCGCCAGACGCACTGGCCGTGGGGATTGTCGGTTTTGAGGGACTCGATTCTGTCCTCTTCGGTCGGCTCGGGGATGTGCTCGATGGCCTCCCAGCAATACGGTCCCCAGAGGTCCTGCTCGAGGTAATGCTTCTTCGCCGAGTACGGACAGGTGCTCTCGATCTTGCAGTCGACGAGGCAGCGCGTGCCAGAACCCTCGGGGGCGTTGGCCTCGTTGAAGTACATGCGGCTGCCCATGCTGGAGACGCGAGTGGGGCGGATGCCGCTCAGGAGCCAGGCCTGCAGGTCGAGGTCGTGGCAGCACTTGGCGAGGAGGAAGGGGTTGATCTCACGGCGGTTCCATCGGCCACGGATGAAGGCGACGGCGACGTGATGGTAGCTGACGGCCTCCTCGGAGTGGATGGTCATGATCTCGCCGATGTCGCCGGCGAGGACGCGCTCCTTGATGCCCACGTAGAAGGGGGCGTAGCGGAGGACGTGACCGATCATGAGCTTGCGGCCAGTGCGCAGGACGGTTTCGAGGAGCTTGAGCAGGTCCTGCTTGCTCTGGCAGATGGGCTTCTCGAGGAGGACATCGTAACCGGCCTCGAGGAGCGGAAGAGTGGTGGGAGCGTGGTGCTGGTCCATGGTGCCATTGATGACGGCCTCGGCGATCTGGGGCCCGTCGGCCATCTCCTCGGCAGTGTTGAACTGCATCTCGGCGGGGATGTCAAACTCTTTGGCAGCTGCGGCGCGCCGGATGTCATTGGGGTCGGCGACCGCGACTATCTTGAGAGCTTCGGGATGACTGAGTGAGTACCGTCCGTAGCCGAGGCCGCGATGGCCTGCGCCCACGATCGCTGCTGTTACTGGCTGAGTGCTCATCGGTGAAAGTACCTCCGTGTGTCTGATAGGATGGCGGGGCGCAGCGCGCCCGTCCGGGGGTTCCCCCGCGGGATGGGCGTCACCTGCCCGGGGTGGTGTGCAGGAGCCGGGGCGGATGCGTGGAAAAGGGATACGGAGGGGGGCGGCAATCGGGAATAGGCAAAGGGCAAGGGGGAACGGCGAACAGCGAGTTCGGAAATGGCATCAATCAACTGAGGAATGGGCAGGGATGAGCGATGGAGTATCGCCAACTGGGCCGGAGCGGTATGCGAGTTTCGAAGCTTTGTCTGGGCACGATGAGCTATGGCGGAAGGACGGACGGGCAGGAAGCTGCGCGGATCATAGACGTGGCGCTCGATGGGGGGATCAACCACATCGACAGCGCCGATGTCTACTCGCGCGGGGTGTCGGAGGAGTACGTGGGGAGCGCACTGGTGGCGAACGGGCGGCGAGATGAGATAGTGCTGGCCACCAAGGGCGTGGCCACGATGGGTGACGGGCCGAACGATCACGGGGCCAGCCGGTACCACCTCACGCGGGCGGTCGAGGCGAGTCTGCGACGTCTGCAGACCGACCGAATCGACCTGTACTACCTGCACATCACGGACATCACCACGCCCCTGGACGAGATCTTCGAGACGCTGGATATTCTGGTGAAACAGGGCAAGATTCTCTACGTGGGGACGTCGAAGTGGCCAGTGCCGCTGATCATGGAAGCGCTGTGGCTGGCCGACAAGCACAACTGGCCGCGACCGATCGCGGAGCAGCCGCCATACAATCTCACCGACCGGCGCGTGGAACTGGAGCTGGTGTGGACGTGCATGCGGCACGGCATCGGCATCTGCCCGTTCGGGCCGATAGCGGGCGGGATACTGTCGGGAGTCTACCGCAAAGGTCAGCCCACGCCAGAGGGGCACCAGTTCAAAGAGATTGGCCAGAAGGACGGGCACAACCGATACACCGAAGCGACGATGGATCTGGTCGAGGGGCTGGTGCCGCTGGCCGAGGCGAAGGGCGTGACACTGGCGGAGTACGCGCTGGCATGGGTCATGCAGCGCCCGGGGATCACGTCGCCGATTACAGGCGCGCGCACGGTGGCGCAGATAGAGTCATCGCTGCGGGCGTGCGAGATCAAGTTCGAGGCGGATGAACTGGCGCGCATCGATGAGATCATCGCGCCCGGGGCGAACGTCACGAACTACTGCACGCTGTATGACCGGATGTGCCGGTCGGTCAATACGCCGGAGGCGCTGGGGCCTTTCTAGACGGCAGAGTAGTGGATGAGAGCAGCAGCGATTCTGATTTGCGTGGTGAGCGCCATGACGACTTCGGCCGATGCGCCGCAGTCACCCATCTACGCCGACAAGCTGGACCTCATGAACTGGATCGATGAGGACGGAACAGCACATCAAGTGAAATCTATCGAGGACTGGCAGCGGCGGCGAGCACATATCCTCGGGAATATGCAGCGTGTGATGGGGCCGCATCCGGGCAACGAACGGCGGACGGCGCTGGATATGCAGGTGCTCGAAGAGGTGCGCGGCGAGGGCTTCACCATGCGCAAAATCAGTTTCGCCACCGAGCCGGGGGACCGCGTGCCTGCGCTGCTCTTCATCCCCGACGGGCTCGACGGGCTCGCGCCCGCGATGCTCTGCCTGCATCAGACGACAGCGATCGGGAAGTCAGAACCCGGCGGGCTGGGCGGGCTGGTGAACCTGCACTACGCGCGAGAACTCGCCGAGCGGGGCTATGTGACGCTGGCCCCGGACTACCCGCGCTACGGCGACTACCAGGTGGACGCATACGCCATGGGCTACGTGAGCGCAACGATGAAGGGCATCTGGAACCACCAGCGAGCGGTGGACCTGCTGGCGTCGCTGCCGGAAGTGGACGCGGCGCGGATCGGGTGCGTGGGGCACTCGCTGGGCGGGCACAACTCGCTGTTCGTGGCGGCTTTCGACGAGCGGATCAAAGTGGTGGTGACCAGTTGCGGGTTCAACTCGTTCGCGAAGTACAAGGACGGCGATCTGACCGGCTGGTCGCATCAGGGATATATGCCGCGCATCGCGTCAGAGTACTGCTGCGAGGCGGCGCAGATGCCCTTTGACTTCAGCGAAGTGCTGGGGGCGATCGCGCCGCGGGCGGTGTTCGTGAACGCGCCGGTGGCGGACTCGAACTTCGAGCTGTCGGGAGTGCAGGATTGTCTGAACGCGGCGCGGCCGGTGTACGAACTGTACGGCGCGGGCGAGAAGCTGGTCGCGGCGCATCCCGAGTGTGGACACGACTTCCCGGTCGAGGTCAGGGAGAGAGCGTGGGAGTTCGTGACGGCGGCGCTGCAGTAAAGCCAGCGACAATGTGATGAATTGAGGGGCGGCGTCGTCTTTCGCTCGGCACGTGACGCCGAGGTTGAGATGACGCCGCAACCTTTTGTGGTGACGACTCGTATGGGCCTGTGACGCAAGCGGAGGATACCGCGGTGTTCGATGAGCCCGACGACATCCTGATCGCAGGCGCTCAGCAGGGCGACCGACGCGCCTTCGGTGCGTTGACGACGCGACACCGCGACGCCATCTACGGCTTCGCCTGCCGGATGCTGGGCGATAGAGAGCAGGCTTTCGATGCGAGCCAGGAGACATTCATCAAAGCGTGGACGGGCCTGGGGAAGTTCGACACCGGCCGGCCCTTCAAGCCCTGGCTGTTCGCGATCGCCGCGCATGTGTGCACCGATATGCTGCGTCGACGGCGGGCTCCGACCGTCAGCCTCGATGACCCGCAGGTGGGGCAGCCAGCGGCGGGGGTGGGGACGAATCCCGAGCATGCTCTGGCCGGGCGGGATACGGCCGAGCGGATCGCCGGGGGGCTGGCGGAGTTGAGCGCCGAGCAGCGGCTGGCACTGGTGCTCAAGCATGTCCAGGGCTTCAGCTATGAGGAGATTTCGGAGATGACCGGGCAGCCAGTGAATACGCTCAAGTCACATGTGCACCGCGCCCGGGGTCGGCTGGCAGAGATCATCGGCGACCCGATGGAGGCGCGCAGATGAAGTGCGAACAGGTCGAGCAACTGCTGGATCAGTATCTCGACGGCGAGCTGGGGGATGCGGAGGGGGCGCTCCTGCGCGAGCATGTCGAGGAGTGTCATGGATGCGCGGCACGGTTCGGGACGGTGCTCGCGGCAGTCGAGGGGCTCGAGCAGATGCCGGAGCTGCGTGCGCCGAGTGGGCTGACGGCGGCGGTGCTGGCCGGCCTGCCTGAGATCGAGACGGCGGCGATCGCCCCGCGGATGGGGTGGGCGCTGGGGCTGGCAGGGGCGGTGCTTACGGCGCTGATTGTGCTGGCACTGCCGGAGCTGATGTGGGTGGGGGTGGCGGTGCTGGGCGCGCTGGGGGCGGGCGTGGAAGCGGTTGCGGGGGCGCTGCCGGCCGCGAGTGTGTGGATGGCGGACGTGGCTGCGGCGAGCGCTCGAGGGCTGAGCCGCGCGCTGTGGGTGGGCCTGCTGGCGAACATGACGCTGCTCGGGGCGGCGCTGCTGAGCATCGGCGCGTGGGTGCACCGGAAGCGGTTGATGGGTGTGCGAGTGAGCACGCTGGCACTATAAGGAATTGGGGATTGGGGATTGGGGACGGCCTCCTCACCCCCCGGCCCCCTCTCCGTGCCGGAGAGGGGGGGGAAGGGCAGAAACGACAGAAACGAAAGAAACAGCAGAAACGACGGCAACGGCAGACGACGACGGTAAAGGCGGACGACGACGGCAACGGCGGACGGCGGCGTGCAGGGGTGCGAACAGGAGGCAGGGCGATGATGGCAACAGGGAAGCGGACGGCGCAGTGGGTGATGGTGTTCGCGGCAACACTGGTCGTCGCAGGGGTGAGCCGGGCGGAAGACTACGACGCGACCGTGGTCGTCGAGGCCACAGAAGCGTTCCGGCTGGCTGAGAGCGAGACCGTCAACGGCGAACTGATTGTGATGGGTGGGAAGGCCCACGTGCTCGGCCGCGTGACGGGGAACGTTCTGGTGGTGGACGGGCGCGCCACGCTCGGGGCCACGGCGCGCGTGGATGGCGATGTGCTGACCGTGCGCGGGGAGATCGTGCGCCACGAGTTGGCGACGGTGGCCGGTGAGGCGCGCAAGCTGTCGGCGGCTGAGTTCGCGCAACTGATGTCGGGCGCGGGGGAGGTGGCTCGGGGCGAAGACGAGGAGGACGCCGAGGCGGAGGATGAAGCTGAGGGCGAGACGGCGGAGGCCGGCGCTGGCGAGGATGCCGAGGGGGAGAGCGAGGACGACGGCGGTGATGCAGTAGACGACGCTGGGGATGTGGCGGACGAGGTCGGTGGGAAGACGACGGCGGTCGGGATCTCCGGCGATGTGACGAACTTCGGCCAGCCGATCGTGATCCCTGAGGGCGAGATCCGCGTCGGCAGCGTCGCGTCATTCGGCGGGCCGATCAAGATCGATGGCCAAGTGCGCGGGGATGTGGTCAACTGGGGCGGGCCAATCCGGATATACGGAAGCGTGAGCGGCTCGGTGGCCAGTTTCGGCGGCCCGGTGTTCATCTACGGGAAGCAGCAGGGGGATATTGCGTCCTTCGGCGGCAACGTGTTCCTCGAAGAGGGCTGCCATGTGACGGGTAATGTCGCGTCATTCGGCGGAAGCGTCAAGCGCGCGGACGGGGCGGTGCTCGATGGTGAGACCTCGGATTTCGGGCGAAACGTTTGGGGATTTCTGAGCGGCGAGGAAGCGTCGGTCGGCTCCGAAACTCGTCAGGCAAAGGCGTGGCCGTGGATCGCAGGCAATATCACCGCGCTGGTGCTCACGCTACTGATCACGCTGATCTTCCCGAACGCGACGCGGACCGTGGCGGACGCTATCACCGAAAAGCCCGGAGCCGCCGCCGCGCACGGGGCAGTGGCGCTGCTGCTGGTGATCCCGGTGTGCGTGCTGCTGGCGGTCACTTGCGTGGGACTGCTGGGTGTGCCGCTGGTGCTGGCGCTGATGGGAGCGCTTGACCTGCTGGGGATCGTCGCGGTGAACCTGGTGGTGGGGCGCAAGACGGCGAAAGCGCTGAACTGGTCGGTGGGATCGGTGCTGGGGCTGGCGATCATCGGGACGCTGGTGCTGCGGCTGGTCGCGGCCGCGCGCATCGCACCGTTCATCGGGTTGATCGCGGGCGTGGTCGGGGTCGCGGTGGTGGTGTTCGGCGTGGGCGGCGCGCTCATGACGCGGTTTGGCACCGACCCGACGGGGACGTATATCAGTGGGCGCATGCACCGGAATGGGACGGCGGCGGCAGACGCCGGTGCGGCCCCCGAGCTTCCGTGAGCGGAGTGGGACGCCGCGAGAACCGTCAACGGCCGGCCAGCGCAAGGGCGCTGGCCGGCCGCTTTCATGTGTGGACTGAGTTCAGTCGCCGAGGAAGTGGTCGAACCAATCGTAGATGACCGTCTCGGCGAACTTTGGGATCCAGTGGCCCTGATCGTGCAGCAGAAACGCCAAGTGCTCGGGGTCGCCGAGTAGTTCATAGGCCGGGCGGGCCGCCTGCATGAAGGCCCAACTCTCGACGCCATCAGCGCCGGGGTGGCCGCCCTCGCGGTCGGGCGCCGTGCGGCCGCCTCCGAGCAGCAGCAGCGGGCGCGGCGCGGCGATGGCCAGGAGCTGATGGTGGTCGAGGTCCGGGCGGTCGAAGATGCTCTCGCCGAGATACCAGGGGTCATGGTAGTTGGAGAAGTGCACGCCGATGCCGCCCTCGCTGGTGACGCCAGTGGCGAGGCGATCGTCAAGGGCCAGCGAGTAGATGACCTCTTTGGCGCCCAGCGAATGGCCGACGCAGCCGAGGCGGTCGGGATCGATGCCGGGGATCGTCAGCAGGTAATCCACCGCGCGCAAACCATCCCAGACCATCTTCCCCATGCCAGTCCAGTTCGGCCAGCGGTCGAGGAGGCGGTCGACGCGCTCCATACGCAAAGTGCGCTCCTCGTCGGGGTTGGGCCCGTCCATGTACGCCCACAAGTAGTTGCGCGGGGAGAGGGTGACGAAGCCGCGCTGCGCGAGCTTGATGCCGAAATGCTTCTCCTCGACGGGAGCCAGTCCGGCGGGCTGGTCGATGGTGTCATTGGTGGTCGGGTGGAAGACCACCGCGCCGGGCATGGGGCCGTCGCGATCGGGGACGAAGAGATAGGCCTCGACGCGGCAGTCGGGCTCGACCGCGTAGCTGACCAGCGAACGAGTGGCGAAGCCGAGGTCGACCTCCTCGTGCACTTGCGGATCGAGCGGGACGACGGGCGGGGGCGTGCCGAGGAAGTCGAGCCAGAGGTCGCGCAAATTCTGGCGCTGGTTGGCCCACTCGCAGGCGGCCGGGCCGATTTCCAGCGGCGGCAACTCGACGGCCGACGGGTCATACTCGGGCGGTGGCGTGGAAAGGGCTTTGAGGTCGAGCATGGCGCTCACTCCAGACGCGGCGGCGGTGATGGCATGGGGGGGCAGGTGGCACCGATCAATTGTCGGGCAGGATGTCCGCTCGTCGCACGCAAGCGTGCGGACGCTAACCGTTCCACCTGCAGTGGAACGGGTCCTCCCTGCCAGGCGCCCTCCTTACGGCAATGGCGGCGTCAGAGATGTTCGGTGGGCACGGGGGTGTTGCCCGGTAAGCCCCACTGGTCGACCTTCCAGTAATCGCTGCCGCCCATGCTGACCCGGATCCAATCACCGTCCGGCTTGCCGTCGGGATACTCCGGGCACGTGCACTGGCACGGGCCGCGGTAGATGAATACCTTCTCGTCATCCGCCATGTTGGCCCAGATGGTCAGGCGCTTCATCAGCGTGGTGCCGTTATCGGGCTGGAAGAGCATTGCCACGCACCGGTTCGCGCCCATCCGCCAGGGGCTGTAGCCCGGCGCGGGACCGGACTTGTCGCCCGGGCCAATGTACATCTCGGCCTCGACAGACCTCACGCCCAGCAACTTGAGGTACTCCCAGGCCTCGTCGTCACCGTAGCCGCCATTCCGGCGGCAGGCCTCGATATACTGCGGCGGCGGGCCGCACCAGACAATGAAGTTGCCCTTCTTGGCGAGTGAGTTGTAGCCGGTCTCGTGCCTGGCGTAGACGACAAGTTTGCCGTCGCCGACCGTTGACCAGAGGGCAGCGGGCCACTGGGGCGTTTCTCGTGCCGAGCGCTCGGGTGGCACGAAGGCGCTGATCAACCGCGAGCTCGTGTGCTCGGGTAGATCGCCCATATCGTAGTCGGTGCCAATGGCTGGCTCGGCGCGCGTGTCAGTGTCTTTGCCGGTTGGGGCGGAGGCCGGTTCCGGCGCAGTGGGCTCAGGTGCGACAGCGGGTTCGGGCGCGACGGGGGGTTCGGGTGCAACGGCTTGCTGCTCGGGCGCGGGGGCGGGGCAGCCGGCCAGAATCAGCATCGCGAATACGGCAACGACAAGCAGCATCGGTGCGTACGTGCGCATCACAAGATCCCTCCCAGTGCGTCGCTCGCTTCCGCCTGAGGGGCCAAGGAAGGCCGTGTACCAGGAAGGTTTGACGTGGGGAGCACAGCTTCCTGCCTATAGTAGAGACGGCAGGACCGGAAGTTACGGCGATCCCCCTTCGCCAAGGCTATGGGGGACAGGCGGGCGGCGGGTCTGACGCCTTCGCTGAAGCCATGGCCCGCAAGTTGGGGTACCAGCGCGAAGTGCTGGCGGCGATGGCAAGGCTTTGGGTGAGGAGAGGAGAAATGGTAGCGGCTGACGTCAGCGCGAATCGTGGGAGGCAACCACATGTCAATGATGATGGAAGTGACCGTCGGGCAGCGCAAAGGCGATTTCATCGGCAAAGATCAACTCGTGCTGCAGGCGGCCGTGGACTATGTGGCACAGCGGGGCGGGGGAGTCGTGCGCATCGGCAAGGGCACGTGGGAGATGCATAACTCGCTGTTCCTGCGCAACAACATCCACCTGGTCGGCGCGGGCGATGATACCGTGCTGCACAAGTGTCCGTCAGAAGCCACCCGGCTGATCGATGACACCGACTGGTACATGGACTGGGCGACCGTGAAAGACCCGAGCATCTTCCGGGTGGGCGGGGCCTGCCTGCTGCGCGGACGATCGCCGCACTGGAATAAGGACGAATACCTCAAGCGCACCGTGACCGGCATCGAGGGCAACGTCATCCATCTGGACAAGCAGACGCGCACGAACTTCTGGATCGACACCAAGGCCGAAGCGGCGACGCTGTTCCCGGTAGTCACCGGCGACTACGTCGACGACGTCATCATCGAACACCTGACCATCGACGGCAACCGAGATGAGAACGAGGAACTCAACGGCAACTACGGCGGCGGAATCTTTATCCAGGACTGCAACCGCATCTACATCAGCGACGTCACCACCCACAGCAACAACTCCGACGGGGTGAGCTGGCAGGTGTGCGAGGACGTCACCGTCGAGGGCTGCCGGTCGCTGAACAACAACGGGCTGGGGCTGCACCCAGGAAGCGGATCGCAGCGGCCAGTGGTCCTGAACAACAGGATGGCCGGCAATCGCATCGGCTTCTTCTTCTGCTGGGGCGTGAAGTACGGGCTGGTCGCCGATAACGTGATCGAGGACACCGAAAAGGCCGGCATCTCCACCGGACACCGAGATACCGACAACGTGGTGCGGGGCAACATCGTGCGGCGCTCCGGCGAGCAGGGCATCCTGTTCCGCGAACATCCCGTGCGCGCGCGTGACCCGCACCGGAACGTGTTCGAGAACAACACCATCGAAGACAGCGGCAGCAAAGGCGACTGCGTCGCAATCGAGATGCTGGGCACCGCCGAGGACGTGGTGCTGCGCGAGAACCGGATCGTCGACACCCGTCGCAAGCACAAGTCGCGCAAGCGCATCGGCATTCGGGTCGGCAAGAAGATCAAGCGGCTTTCGCTGGAGAATAACGAGTTTGAGGGGATGGATGAGGACGTGGTGAGGTAGGGATTGGGGGGGCAATTGCGCCCTTGGGGGGCTCAGGCAGCGGCGACGGTCGCCTACCGCAATAGGGTCCAAGGTGCAGCAGGGAGATGATCGACGGTGAGGCTGGAGAGACACGTAGCCAAGCTGACCCAACTGGTCGGAGCGATGCTGGACGACAAGCACTCCGCGCCGAAGATCGTGCCTCCTTCGCTGAAGGCGCTCTTCAGCGGCCAGCGTGCAGATGCCATACACCAACTCGACGACGCTTGGGCCCTCGGCGATTCCGGGACACATGCTATGGAGGAAGCCGTGGACCTGTGTCTGAATGACGCGATCGTAGCCGACACGGCAGAGAGGAAGGACGTTGAGAGAATCGTCGGAGAAGCTGTGCTCTCGGCCTGGAGCAAGAAGCACAGTGCCGCGGAGGTGGTCCGCCGCATATGTGCAGCGTTGCGCGAGACCCCAGCGAAGCACACCGTCTTCCTGCCACTTGTGAACTTGCGGTTTCGAGACAACCCAATTGAGATCGGTTGCGTCAGCTTTTGCAGCCCAAGTGCTGATGCGATCCTGACCGCCAAAGCACGCTTGTCCGCCCGCGTCGGCGATACCCGTTGGGCGAAGGTCCTCGCTCAGTGGGATACGGCGGCCTCCTTTGCTGTGGTCTCTGTCTGCACGCACCGCACGAGCACGCAGGCGACCGCAGAGAGATATGTCGAGGAAGCGCTGCACTACATCCGCTGCTACCGTGCCACGACGGGTGTAGACAGGCACAGCTCCATCGGCTTGGTGGGCTCCTGTGCTGGGGACATGCTCGTGTGCGCTACCTTTGTCGATGGCGATGAGAAGGACTCCGTCTTGCAGGCGCAGCACAGGGGGGCCTTGATGCCCGTGGATCTGGGTGCCCGTGACCAGGAGACCATGGAGCAGTTGTGGGGCCTAGAGGGCTTGAGCAGTGCCCTCTCAATCTTGCGGTGGCAACGTCGGCAGCCGGCGCAAGAGATGGCTAATCGGCTGACCATGGCGCTCCACTGGTGTGGCCAAGCTCGGCTGGTCGAGCAAGCGTCCCTGCGCGTGGTGTACTACTGCACCGCCATGGAAGCACTACTACTCAAGAGAGGCGACTGCATACGGAGTGGGCTGGCGAAGCGTCTCGGTTGGCTCCTTGAGCGGTGGTCCCGTGATCGCTGCATGGATATTGGCACTATCGCACCGTCGCCCGATTGGGGGAGGGCCGAGATAGAACGTTGGGCCAAGAAGATGTATGACGTTCGGTCAGCGGTGGCCCATGGCGGGGAACTATTCTTGGATCCGAGCGAACAGAGGGCCTCTAAGAACTGGCCGTTCCTGACGCTCGCCGCGCTCGCAGCAGTCGCTGACCACCTCGAGGACTGGCCGACCCTTGATGAAATGGTGCGCGAACTCGAAGGCGCAGGTTGAGGGCAACCCGTATCAGACCTGTGAGCGACGGTCCTTCCCCAGAGTAGCAGGCACTGATGCCACCTGCGCGTCGGCAAAGAGATCAAGCGGCTCTCGCTGGAGAACAACGAGTTCGAGGGGATGGACGAGGAGGTGGTGAGGGTCAAATAGGGGGAATGGTGGGGCCCCCTTCGCTGAAGCTACGGGGGATCTTCGCCGGGCTTCGCCCGGCTCGACAGGCGGCGGGTTGCGAGCGAATGCTCGCGCTTCGTCGCGACTTGGCGCATCTTGAGGAACTTAACGCCTGACTGAGCACGTTGAAACCAGCAGGAGCAGCAACTGCCGTGGGGACCATCGGGCCGGGTCTGTGCAGGCGCTGAGCGGGAAAGGACGAGGTCGCCCTTGTCCGCCGACGCCTTCATATATAGCGCGAAGAATCATCGCGGAGGTGTCGGAGATGGGTATGCGTGGCATGCGGTTGCGCCGGCGTGGGTCGCGAGTAGTCCTGGTCATGATGGCAGTCGGACTGATATGGGGGCCTGCGGCAGAAGCGGGGATGCGACAGACGACCGTCCAGTTCCAGGAGAAATCAGACCTGTACAACGCTGAGGAGTTTCCGTGGCAGGCGGTGGCGGAAGCAAATCAGCGAGGAGTGGAGTTCCAGGCACCGGGCCCGACGCCGCCAGTGACGCGCGACAAGACTACCGTGAAGCTGACGCTGGAAACGGAATACGGCGAGGCCGATGACGCCGAAGCCCGGGGCTATGAGGCGAACTTCGAAGCCAGCTACGTCATCCGAAACAAGAAAGAAGCCCCCAAAGTAGAAGGTCAGACCGCCGAGCAGAAGGCGGCGGCTGAGAAAGCCACCTTCGTCATCTTCTTCCCATTCCCCGGCGACGCGGACACGATCGACGATGTGAAGGTCACCGTGCGCGATATGGATACGCCCGACTCGCCAGCTAAGGACGTCCCCGACGCAGTGTACCGGCAGGCGGGTGTGAGCTTCGAGACGACGTTCCTGTCCAAGCAGACCAAGGAAATCAGCGTCAGCTACCGGGCGTCCGGGACCGAGGACTTCGTCTTCGCGCTCGACCACGATGAGCAGATCAAGGAACTGGACTTCCAGCTTACCGTTCCGAGCGCCAGGAATGTGCCTGACCTCGAGCATCCATCCTGCCTGAAGCCGACCACCGAGTTGACGCGCACCGACGCCGGCTACACCGCCGCGTGGAACTACACGAACCTGGTGACCACGAATGACATCTATGTTGTCATCCCGGAGCCATTCCTCGGGGGCAACGTGTCGCAGCGGATGTCGGCCGTGGTGCGGGCAACCATCGGAGCCATGGTCCTGTTCGGTCTGCTGCTGGCAGCGGGAGCAGTGATTCGGCGGCGCGCTATCGGCTTGGGGCAGGCGTTCCTGATCTTCGTTGCGATGGTGATCTACCCGTCGCTGGCACTGTATCTGTCGAAGCACATCTCGCCAGCGTGGGCGTTCATCATCGCGTTTGTGGTCACCGGCATACTCGTGATGGCCGTGCTGCGGCGCTCGCACGGCATGCGGTTCGCCATTGCATACGGCGGGCTGGGACTGATAGTCACACTGGGCATGCTGTCGACCGCATCCGTGCTGACAAGCGGCTCGGGTCTGCTGACAACGGCCTCGCTGATCCTGCTGCTGGGTTTTGCGATCTATGCCGCGCCGCGGCTGAGTGAGGCACTGGTTGAGCACCAGGAGAGGACGCGGGCACAACGAGCGGAATGGGCAGCGGTCCCGGTGGCGGAGGAGGCGATCGTCGACGACCCGGCGGACGAACCGGTCGCGACCGTCGCCGCTGAGCAAGCGCCAGAGGAGTTCGTTGCTCCCCCCACAGGGGACTGGTTCTGCGCACACTGCGGGCGAGAAGTCTCGCGCGAATTCCGCTACTGCCCGCACTGCAGCGAAGAGTCGCAGGTGACCGTGCAGTGCGCCGCGTGTGGCGCCGATATCTGCCGAGCCTGCGGCAAGCAATACGCATACTGCCCATCGTGCGGAGCGGGGATACAACACGCGGAGACGTGAGCCCGCGACCAGTAACGAGCCACGCCAACGGCCCGCGCCAACCCGGCGCGGGCCGTTGGGATTCGGGAGGCCCGGTGCGGCTGGTTAGCGAACTGCTCAGGGGACGGTCTGCATGTCTAATGGCAGGTGAGGCGAGTGGCAGCGGCAGCATCAGTTGGGGTAGCAATACTGGCGGGCATCGTGGCGACGGCGCTGGCACGACGCGCACGCCGAGGCCCTCCGGCGTGGGTGCTGGGGGTGGGCGTGGCGGGGCTGGCGTGTCTGGTGGTGTTCTTCATGCAGGGCGGCAGCCTCCCCATCGCGGAGACCGACGAGCTGTACGTCGCCTCAACCACTGGTGCGTACGCGCCGCACAGCCTGGCAGGAGTGAACCGCTACTGTGATGTGCTCTGGTCGCCCGATAGCTCGGAGATGTTGGTGCGCGACATGATGGGGCGTGCCACCATCTGGGGCGTGGACGGCCACGAGCGCCGCGTCACGAGTATGCCGGAGTGGGGGTCTGCGTTGGGTTGGTCGCCCGACGGCGAGATGATCGTGAACTGATCGCCGAGACCGAGGACTACGTGATGGCCTTTGACTGGTCGCCGGACGGCGAGCGAGTGGCCTGGATCGCGGGCTCCGAGCAAGAGCGCATCGAGGGAGCCAATGCGGATGGTACCGGGCGCTGGGGTTGGGCCTCGCCATGGCAGTGGACTGATGACTTGCGGTGGACCGCAGCAGGGAACTCGAACATGGTAGCCGCGGCGTCTACCTGGTGAAGCCTGGAGAGGACGCCAGTCAAGCGCGCCAGATCGCGCAGGAGTCTTGGGTGAACAGCTTGGTGGTGTCTCCTGATCTCCATCGGCAAGCGTACGTGATGAGTTCTGGCCATGGGCCGGAGGTCTTCGTGTCAGACCTCGATGGAACAGCCAGCACACGGGTTGCGCTACCCGAACAAGCCAGAGCAATCCTTGAGATGCAGTGGTCACGGGACAGCAGCACTCTCGGGCCGCATCCCGACCTGTGGGCGGTGCGCAGCGATGGCACGGGACTGCAGCACGTCGCGCACGTGACGGTGGCGAAACCTGCCATCGCACGAGGGGATGGCAGCCTGGGGTTCCTGCGGCGCATCGGGGTAAGACTCTTCCCGTGGTGGTTCTCGCCTGCGCCGTCATTGTCTCCGTTCGGCGTGAGGGTCACCTACATGCCACCAGCGGGCCTCGCGTTGTCGCCAGACGGTGCCCACGTGACCTACACGAACCATACGCCGAGGGCCGCGATGGCGGAGATGTTGCAGAGGATCGCCAGCTTCGTGCGAGGCGCGTTCATCCTGCTCGGTGGTCCGCTGGCTTTCATCTGGGGGATCGTCGCGTGGCGGCGGCAGGGCAGGAGCGTAACAACAATGCTGTGTGTGATCCTCGGTCTGCCCATAACGCTGGCGGCCGTGGCCTACGCAGTAGTGCTCTCCCTGCCAATGTGAGCGGGGCCGAGACTGCCGCCCAACCGCCCAGCGACGGAGCCCGGCGCCGAAGGCGCCGGGAGAGCGTCCCCCTTCGCTAAAGCTATGGGGGATCTTCGCCGGGCTACGCCCGGCTCGACGAGCAGCATGACAGGAACGAGGCGACCATGAGTCTGGACATCGACTTCGGGGCGCATAACGAGGAAGTCAAAGAGGTGTGGCGACGGTTCAACGAGGGCGACCCGATTCGGGTGCCGATGATCCTCGGGCTGTCGTCACGCTTCACAGTGTTGTCCGATGACCCGGAGAAGAACCCGAAGGGCATCACCTACCGCGACTACTTCCTCGACCCGGACGTGATGTTCGAGCAACAACTCCAGCACCAATACTGGATCAGGCACAACCTGCTTCACGACATCGAGCTGGGCATCCCGGATGTGTGGACTGCCAACGTTGACTTCCAGAACAGCTTCACGCAACTGTGGTATGGCTGCGAGCTGCGATTCATCGAGGGCGATGTGCCGGACACGCCACCGTGCCTGACCGATGAAAACAAGTGGGAGTTCATCGAGCAGGGAGCGCCGGAACCGTTCGACGGCTGGATGGGGCGGGTGCGGGAGTACTACGAGCGCTTCGGGGAACTGGCCGCGACGCGCGAGTTCCATGGGCGACCGGTGCAGGTGGGCGGCGTGCCGGGGCAGGGCACCGACGGGCCGTTCACCATCGCCTGCGCGCTGCGCGGGGCTACCGAGATATGTCTGGACATGTACACCGACCCGGACTTCTACCACGCACTCATGGAGCTGCTGGTGGAGGGGTGCATCAGGCGGGTGTACGCATTCCGCGAGTGGCTCGGGAGACCGGCGCAGTCGACCGTGTGGGGCTTCGCCGACGACAGTATCCAGTTGGTATCGGATGCGACATACCGTGAACTGATCCTGCCATACCATCGGCGATTGATCGACGAGTTCGGGGCCGACGGGCCGAACTCGATCCACCTGTGCGGGGACGCGACGCACCTGTTCAAGACCATTCGCGACGAGCTGAAAGTGCAGAGCTTCGACACGGGATTCCCCGTTGACCACGGCTGGCTGCGCGAGGAACTCGGGCCGGATGTGCGCATCAACGGAGGGCCGCACGTCGAGGTGCTGCGCAGCGGGACGCCGGGGCAGGTGCGCGAGGAGGCCCGGCGCATCCTGCAGTCGGGGATCATGGAGGGCGGGCGATTTGTGCTGCGGGAGGGGAATAACCTCGCGCCGGGAACTCCGGTCGAGAACGTCGCGGCGATGTATGAGGCGTGCAGGGAGTACGGAAGGTACGGCGACGACGGCAATGGGGAATAGGGAAAGGGCAAAGGGGAACAGCGGACGGCGAACGGCGGAAACGACAGAAACGGAAGAGACAGCAGAAACGACAGCTACGGCCATCTGCACTATTCATTGTCGCTGGCCTACCTTCGCTAATGCTATGATGGGCAAGCGATGGACGTGAACGACAACGACAGGGGTATCGAAGATGAGTGAGAGAATGAAGCCGGGGGCGGCGTGGCTGGGGATCGTCAAGCACCCATCGACCGGAATACGAATTCCGGAGATCTTTCTGCCGGGGATTCTGGCCGCATACAAAGAGCGGGATGCCGCCGGTGAACTGTCATTGTCATTCGGCAGAGAGACCGCGCCCGAGGCGGTCATCAATGCGAAGCCGGGGACGTGGGAGATTACGCGCGGGCATACCGGGACGTCCATCCGCAAGTACATGACCGTCGGCGCGCGCGAGGCCAAGCGGGCCGGAGTGACCGTGGAGATTGAGGCCGATCACCTGATCGTGATTGGCTCGCAAGCCGCGGCGCTGCGACGGCTGGCGGGCGATCACGCGGAGTCGCACGTGAGCCCGGAGGAGCTGGCGCGTTCGCTGGACTACTACCGCGCGTGCCTCGACGAGGCGGCAGCGGTCGGGAACATGGGCTGCCTGACCATCGACCCGTCGGACCTGTTCTGGCAGCAGGCGGATCGGCTGAGCGGGGCGCAGGTGCGGCGGCGGTTCGGCGAGCGCTTCAGCAAATCTGAGGCGAAGAAGCTGCTTGGGCGGTATGGGAAGGCGTTCAGCTTTGCGGCACCGGGCGGGCGGCGCGTGCAGGTGACGGTGAGTGAACTGCAGGCGATGCGGCTGGCGCTGAAGTTCGCCGACAGCCTGCGGGTGAGTAAGGAGCTGGCGGATTACACGCGGGAGGCGCTCGGGCACTCGCGGTTCAGCGTGGAGATCGCGCTGGATGAGACGGCGGAACCGACCGGCCCGCGTGACACGCTGTTCTGGCTGACCGAAGCGAAGGCGATGGGGCTGCTGATTCACTATGTCGGGCCGCACATCGGGTTCGCGAAACGGGTCGACTACACCGGCGACCTGGCGCTGCTGGAACGGCGCACGCGACAGCAACACGCAATCAGCCAGGGAGTTTGCGGGGCGCTGCTGTCGATCCATTCGGGCGACGGCAGCGGGCCATATTCGGGGAAGGGCCGACGGGTGGCGAACTGAAGTTCAAGATCAGCGACGTGTACTTCGAGTTGCTGATGGATATGTTGGGCGCGCTGCCCGCGCGGAGTGAGGGGCGGCGATTGCTGAACGGGATCTTCGACGCGGTTGAGAAACTGCTGCGGGATGAGGTCGCGAGCGACGGGCAGTTGGTCACGCCGCTGCTGAAGAAACAGCTGGCCCAGTATGATCGGGCAGTCAAGCGTGACCCGAAGAAGAAGCGAAGCTCGCGGGCGGAGTTCTTCCGCTTCAACCAGTTCCTGGCGCTGAACATGCGCGACCAGTCGGGCGGGCGACCGTGGCGGGAGGCGCTGGTGGCGTTCGTGGCCGGGGACGATGACTTCCGGGCGGAGTTCGACAGGGAAGCGAAGGAACTGATGCTCAGGCTCATTGATGGGATGGAGCTTGGGCCTTCGCCAAGGCTTCGGCCCACAAGTGGGGGGGAACGTCTGAGGGACGGCGGCGCCGCCTCTCCCCCAACCCCCTCTCCGTGCTGACGCAAGCGTCAGCTTAGGAGAGGGGGAGCAACGAAGACGGTGAGGGCAATGGCCGAAGGCCGCAACACTTGAGACGGAGGCAATCATGGATCTGAGGATCGCAGGGAAATCGGCGCTGGTGACCGGCGGAGCAGGCGGCATAGGACTGGCCATCGCGCGGCAACTGGCCGAGGAGGGCTGCCGCCTCGTGGTGTGCGACATCAACCGCGAGGCGCTCGACGCGCTGCCTGAAGACTGGCTCGCGCTGGAGTGCGACGTGACCAGCGAGACCCAGGTGACGGAGCTGTTCGAGACGATTGTGCGCGAGATGGGCGGGCTGGATATCCTGGTCAACAACGCGGGCCTGTGCATCTTCGAGTTGGTGCCCGATACCAGCCTGGCGAACTGGGAGAAGGTGCAGCGCATCAACCTGACCAGCGCGTTCATGCTGAGCAAACTTGCGCTGCCACATATGAACGAGCGAGGCTGGGGGCGGATCATCAACATTGCCTCGATCGAACCATCATGACCTCGCCGGAAGTGGAAGCGGAGTATTCGGCCAAGATGCCCGTCGGGCGGATCGGCGAACCTGAAGAGGTGGCGGCGGCGGTCGCGTACCTGGCGTCGGACCTGGCGGGATACATTACCGGCGAGACGCTGGATGTCAACGGCGGGATGTTGATGGATTAGAACGGCGGGGATTGGGGATTGGGGATTGGGGACGGCCGCCTCTCCCCCCGACCCCCTCTCCGTGCCGGAGAGGGGGGGGAACGGCGGACGGCACTCTCTGTCGGGCTGGCCCACCTTCGCTGAAGCTATCGCCCACGAGTTGGGGACTGCGGAGGACTGGGTCCCCCTTCGCTGAAGCTACGGGGGACTGCGCCCGGCTTCGCCGGGCTTGGAGGTATGACGATGAGATTAAGATTGGCCCTGCTGATCGTGAGCATCATATGTGTGAGTGGTGCGTGGGGCGACGCGGTCAGCGTCATGCAGCAGGATGGAGAGTGGCTGGTCAGCGGGGCCAGCTACGAAGCGACCGTCGGCGCAGACGGCGCGCTGACCAGCATGCGCGTGAAGCAGGCCGAGGGTGAGCCGCTCGAGTTCCTGGTGTGCAATACGAGTGCGCCGCGGGGGCTCTACACGTATCTGGCCGGATGGCTGCCGCTGGGCGATGTGCAGCAGCCTGAGGCGAACGTTGTGACGGCGAGCGCTGAGAAAGCGCGGGTCCGGTACGAGTTTGGGGAGGACGCGGTCACGGTCACGCTGGAGAATCTGGCAGACGAACAGATGTCGCTGCTGGGGATCTTCGCGGTTGAAGTGAACACGATTTCGGACGACTTCGGGTTCTTCTACGCGCTGCCGATGAAGGGCGCATGGAACCAGACGGCGTGGTACCGTGAGGGCGCGAAGCTGGCGATGGAGGGGCGGGCGAGTGTGTGGGGTCCGTGGTCGGAGGGCTACACGGTGTGGCAACTGAAGCTGAATGCGGGCGCGAGCGCGACGGTGACATTGCGGCCGGGCATTCAGGATGAGCAGGAGGCCGAGCAAGTGGCGAAAGCACTGGAGGGCAATCAGGAGAAACCGACCGACCCGGAGGGGCCCATGTGGGATATGGAGTTGCTGTCGCGGGTGCCGCAAACGTGGCCGTCGGAGACGCATCTGGAGGAGGGCGTCGACACGATCTTCTACGAGGGGCGACCGTTCCGGGGCAGGCCGACGCGGGTGTTTGCGTACATGGGCGTACCTGAGGTAGCGCCGGGGGAGAAAGTGCCGGCGATGGTGCTGGTGCATGGCGGCGGCGGGACGGCATACGCGGAGTGGGTGCGCATATGGAACGAGCGGGGGTATGCGGCGATCTCAATGGACACCTGCGGGAACTTGCCGGAAGGGCAAGCGGCAGACCGGCCGCGACACGAGTTCAGCGGGCCACCGGGATGGGGCGGCTGGGGGCAGACCGACTGGCCGCGTGAGGACCAGTGGACATACCATGCGGTGGCGGATGCGCTGCTGGCGAACTCGCTGCTGCGCTCGCTGCCGGAAGTGGACCCGGAGCGCATCGGGGTGACCGGGATCTCGTGGGGCGGGTATCTGACGTCGCTGATCGCGGGGGTGGACCCGCGGCTGAAACTGGCGATGCCGGTGTATGGGTGCGGCTATTACCTGGACACGCACTTCGCAACTCCTGTGAAGGCGGAGGGCGAGGAGGGCGCCGACCGGTGGATGCGGTGGTGGGACCCGTCGGCATACCTCAAGGACGCGGCGATGCCGATGATGTGGGTGACGGGGACGAACGATTTCGCGTACTGGCTCCCCGGCCTGCAGAAATCATATCGCGACCCTATCGGCCCGCGCACGCTGTGCGTGACGTTGCGCATGCCCCATGGCCACGGCTCCGGCTGGGCGCTGGAGGAGCTCTACGCATACGCCGACAGTATTCTGAAAGATGGGACGGCGTTGCCACGGATCACCGGGCAGGGGCGAGACGGGGACGAGGTGTGGGTGGACTTCGAGAGCCCGACCGCGATACACGAAGGACACCAATGACGAGTGGCCCGAGCGTGAGTGGTTTGCGCAACCGGCGGAACTCGGCGACGGCAAGGCGAGCGCGACGCTGCCCGAGGGCACGAGCGTGTACTTCATCAACATCATCGACGAGCGTGGGCTGACCGTGAGCGGAGAGCATGAGGAGATAGAAGGCTAGGCGGGGTCCTCCTTCGCTCGGCAAACGCCGCCGAGCTACGGACGATCTTCGCCCGGCGGGGCCGGGCTCGAGGGACGCGAGGAGGGGGTCAGCAGGATGTCTCGTGTGGCGAAAGTTGCTCTCACAGGCTGGCTGCTCTTTGCGGGCTGGTGGATTGCCGTGTGGCTCGCGCCGCCCGCAGTCGCCATCTGGCTGCTGCCGATCCATAGCTGCAACTTTGAGCCGGAGCCGGGCCCCGCGCTCTATTCGGGCAGGGCTGTTGGCGTAATCGTCTGGATGGTCGCCTGGCTGCTGTGTTCGGTGAGACGTGCTCGGGCTGATGAAGGCAGCTTCCTCACGCGATGGCTGCGGCTGCCGAGTACTGAACTGCGCTACACGATGCTCTGGGTCGTGGGGCTGGCTTGCGCGCTCGGACTGGTTGGGTGCGCGCTATTGGAGGCGATGATGTGCAGCGCGGCTTCCGCGACGGGAGCGGTGCAGGCCATATTCGGTCTGACTCTCGCTGGTGCTGGGCTCGGGCTGGTGAGTGGCGCTCTGCGCAGGGGCAGACCTCGGTGGGCCGTGGTAATGTTGCACGTCTTTGGCATACTGGTCATCGTGTCCGCACTGGCGTACATGGGGCTGCTGGTGATGGTGTTGAGACAAGGCGCCTGATGGCGAACAGCCGGGCCGGATAGACGGAATCCGGCCCCACCTGGAGGGCAACGGCGGAGGGCGACGGCGGGGAGCGGAGAGGTGGCGGCTCAGAGAGTAGCGAGGAAGGTGTCGAGGGCTGGCCAGATGTCTGCGGGGAGCGGAGAGGTGACGGCCGCGAGGTCGGCGTCGAGTTCGGCGGGGTCGCACGCGCCTACGAGCGTCGAGGCAATGCGACTCTCGCGCAGGCAGAACTGAAGATTGAGGGCGAGCAAGTCGACGCCGCGGGCCTGGGCCCAGTCCCAGAGCAGGCTTGCGCGCTGCACGCGCTCGTCAGTAGCGAAGCCGGGCCAGGGCATCTGCACGCGTCGCGGGTCCTCGCCGCCCAGCAGGCCGAGCATCACCGCCGCACCGTTGAACACCCCCACGTCATGAGCCGCTGCGGGCGCAAGAACGGCCTCGCCCGCGCTGAAGTCAATCAGGTTGTAGTCGCAGTGCGTGAGCGAGACATCGAAGCGGCCGCTTTGTATGCAGCGATGGTGGAAGGGCTGGTTGCGCACGCCGAGGCCGATGGCGCGGATCAGTCCGGCCTCGCGGCAGGCTTCGAGCGTGTCGAGCGCGGCACCGGGCGCGAAGACGGGGTCGAGGTCGCGCGGGTCATGCACCAGCAGGACGTCAAGGTAGTCGCAGCCGAGTAGCGATAGGCTCTGGTCGACGCTGCGGCGAGTCCAGTCCCCTGAGTAGTCCATCACCCCATGTTCGACGAAGCCGGTCTTGGTGGAAATGATCAGGTCTTCGCGCTGGCCACCAGCAGCGAACCACTCGCGCAGTGCCACGCCGATGAAGCCCTGACTGGGGCCATACATGGGCGAGGTGTCGATGAGATTGACGCCGCGTTCGAGGGCGTGGTGAACCGTGGCGACCGCCTGGCGTTCGTCGAAGGTATCGCCGACGCGACCGAGGTGCGCGCCGCCAAGGCCGAGTGGAGTGACCTGCATGCCGGTGCGGCCGAGGCGCCTGGTGCCTAGTGCGGAGAAATCCACGGCAGATGCTCCCTTGCGGAAAGTCAGTCAGTGGCCCATGCGGGGTCGGCGAGATCAATCCAGATACCGTCATGGCGGGCGGAGTGCACGGCGGCGAGCACGGCCGCGAGTGAGCGAATGCCATCGGCGTAGGGCGAGCGGGCAAGGGAGCGATCACCGGTGATGATGGCATCGAAGAAGGCGGCGAACTCGCGCTCGTAGGGGACATGGCCGGGCGGGTCCTCGGCGACGGTCTCGCCGTCGATCGACAGGCCGGCGGTCAAGTCATAGAGCGAACCG
>JALGSU010000035.1 GCA_029821735.1 Candidatus Zipacnadia bacterium
TGCGGGCATCGGTTATACGCGGGCGAAGTACGGCTTCGATTCGCAGACAGTCGGCGTGCTGTCGGCCATCCACGGGCAGTCGCCTGATATTGCCCAGGGCGTCGACGTTGGCGGTGCTGGCGACCAGGGCATGATGTTCGGCTTTGCATGCGACGAGACTGAGACCTACATGCCGATGCCAATCTATTATGCCCACCTGCTGGCCGAGCAGTTGGCGAGAGTGCGCAAAGATGGCACGCTCCCGCATCTGCGCCCTGACGGCAAGACACAGGTTACTGTGCGCTACGAGGACGACCGTCCCGTTGAGATCACGCAGGTGCTCATCGCCGCTCAGCACGAGCGCGACTATGATCAGGACTCGCTGCGGGAGGAACTGATCGCCGAGGTCGTCGAGCCGATCATCCCTGAGGAACTGCGAGCCTCCGACATCGGCGTGCTGTGCAATCGCACGGGCTGCTTCGAGATCGGTGGTCCGCAGGCTGATTCAGGCTTGACGGGCCGGAAGATCATCGTCGACACCTACGGTGGCTACGCCCGCCACGGTGGCGGCGCTTTCTCGGGCAAGGACCCCACGAAGGTCGACCGCTCGGGCGCTTACATGACCCGTTACGTCGCCAAGAACGTGGTGGCTGCCGGTCTGGCGCGCAAGTGCGAGATCGAGATAGCCTACGCCATCGGTGACTCGAGCCCGTTCTCCGCCGCAGTCTTCTGCTTCGGCACAGAGGCCATTCCGGAGGAGCGCATCAGCGACATCATCGTCAAGTGCTTCGACTTCAGCCCGGCGGCCATGATCGAGAAGCTTGACTTGCGCCGGCCTATCTACCGCAAGACCGCCGCGTACGGACACTTCGGCCGCGAGGACGCCGACTTCACATGGGAAGCCCTCGACGCGGTGGATATGCTCAAGGAAGAGGCTGGTCTGTGAGACGTGCCACGCTTCAGCCGCGCCTGATGGACGATGACGGTGATGATGGCGGGCGCTACGCGCAGGTGATTGTTGATCAGCCCGGGCGCAGCGTCGATCAGGCGTTTACCTACTCAATCCCTGCCCACCTGGAAGACGCAATCCAGGTGGGTAGCTATGTACAGGTCCCATTCGGCCGCCGGCGGGTGCCGGGCTTTGTGATAGGCATTACCACAGATCGCCCGGACTTTCGCCTCAAGGACGTCGACTCGCTGTTGCTGGATGATCGCCTCTTCGATGAGAGCAGCATCGAGCTGGCGCGTTGGCTGGCCGAACACTACATGGCGACCTTCCGCGACGGTCTGCGCTGCATGTTGCCACCCGGCGCAGGCCGCGGTACCGAGACGCTGGTGAGCCTCACCGACGCCGGGCGCGTGACTGGACCGGCCGGACTCTCACGGGCCCCCCGGCAGGCGGTAGCGCTGCGAGCGCTTGCCGACCTGGGCGAGACCGTGACCATCGAGCGATTGGCCGCGACCATTGCGCAGTCGGACCCGACCGCCCGGCCAGCGAGTGTGCGCAGCGCGGTCAACGCGCTTGCCGACCGCGGGCTGGTGCAGGTGCGCCGATCACTCAAGCGGGCACAGGTGCGCACGCTCGCGCGGCAGGTCGCCCGCCTCTGCGTGAGTGAGGACGAGTGCCGCGAGGCCGTCACCGAGGTCCAGCGACGCGCGCCTCGCCAGGCCGAAACGCTTCAGGCGCTGCTGGACTCCGTCCCCGAGGCCCTGCCCGTCGCCGACCTGAATCGAGCCGCCGTCAAGGCGCTTGCCGAAAAGGGCCTCATCGCTGTCTCCACTGAAGACCAGGAGCGCCGACCCGAGGCGATGGGCATCGGTGGCGAGAGCGAGGAGTTCCTCGCATTGACGGGAGATCAGCGCTGCGCGTACGAACGCGTGGTCGACGCACTTGATGCCCGGGCGTATCGCAGTCTGCTGCTGCACGGCGTGACGGGTAGCGGGAAGACAGAGGTCTACCTGCACGCAATATCAGCGGCGCTCGAACGCGGCCGGGGCGCAATCGTTCTGGTACCGGAGATCGCCCTCACGCCCCAGATGGTTGGCCGCTTCCGCGCACGTTTTGGCGACCGCCTGGCGCTGCTGCACAGTGCCCTCGGTCAGGGCGAGCGCTATGACGAGTGGCATCGCATCCTTCGGGGGGAGGCCGATCTGGTGGTGGGAGCCCGTTCCGCGGTGTTCGCGCCTCTGCCCGATATCGGCGTCATTGTCATCGACGAAGAACATGAGCGTGCCTACAAGCAGGACAACCCGCCGCGTTACCACGCCATCGAGGTCGCCCGGCTGCGCGCGCGTCAGCACAATGCGGCTTTGGTCCTCGGCGGTGCCACGCCGTCGCTGGAGACCTACTACGCCTCCCAGACGGAGGAAGACTTCGAGCTCTGCCGGCTCCCCGAGCGCATCGATAACCGGCCGTTGCCTGAAGTGGAGGTCGTCAACCTGCGCGGCGAGACGCTCATGGGCAAGGGCGCGGTCTTCAGCCAGCGGCTGCTCGACGCCCTAGGCGAGTGCATCGAGCGCGGGGAGCAGGCCATGCTCTTCCTCAACCGTCGGGGCTTCTCGACCTTCGTGATGTGCCGCGAGTGTGGCGAAGCGCTGCGCTGCCAGGACTGCGCGGTTTCGCTCATCTACCATCACCAGACTCGCGACATGCGCTGTCACCACTGTGATTTCACCGTGCCGATGCCTGAGGTCTGCCCGCAGTGCGGCTCAGAGGATATAGGCTTCCACGGTCAGGGCACCGAGCGCGTGGCCGACCAGGTGGAACGCGAGTTCCCGGGCGCGCACGTGCTGCGCATGGACCGCGACACCGTCTCACGCAAGGGCGCTTACACCGACATCCTGCGACGTTTCGCCCGTGGCGAAGCCAACGTTCTCATTGGCACGCAGATGATCGCGAAGGGCCACGATTTTCCGGACGTGACGCTCGTCGGTGTGCTGAACGCAGACGTCGGGCTGCACCGTCCGGACTTCCGCGCCACTGAGCACACCTTCGGGCTCTTGACCCAGGTTGCGGGACGTGCGGGGCGCGCTGACAAGATCGGGACGGTGCTGGTTCAGACCTACAACCCTGACCATCCCGCGATCGTCTATGCCAGCAAGCACGACTATGAGAGCTTCTACAGATACGAACTTGAAAAGCGCCGTGAGAACCTGTATCCTCCGTTCACGAGGCTGATCAGCTTGACGGTCGCCGACGAGGAAGAGGCGCGCACGCGGCAGTTGGCCGAGAAGCTCGCGGCTGAACTGGCCGGGCTGGGGATCGGTGAAAAGACCGGCGATCGCCAGTACGTGGGGCCTGCGCCCGCTCCGCTGAGTCGCTTGCGGGGACGTTACCGGTACCATTTGCTTGTCAAGGGCCCGGTGATTGAGGAGTTGCGCGAAGCCGTGGGACGGGCGATTGAGGCGCTTGGCGATCACGCGAGCGCCGTGACCGTGGACGTGGATCCACTCGACATGATGTAGCCGCCGCAATCGGTGGCAGGAAGGTACCGCCACAATGGCCGTCAGAGAAATCACATACTGCGGCGAGGCTGTGCTCCGCCGCAACACGAAGAAAGTGCTTACCATCGACGACGAGGTCATCCGTCTCGTCAACGATATGAGGGAGACCATGGGGCCCGCCGCTGGCATGGGGCTTGCGGCGCCACAGGTCGGTATCTCATCACGAGTCGTGACCATGTGGACTGACAGTGAGGGCGAGGAAATCACCGCGCTCATCAACCCGCGCATCGTGGAGCAGGAGGGCGAGGAGAAGAGCTACGAGGGATGCCTGAGCCTGCCAACACTCCGGGGCATCGTCATGCGCCCGAGCCGCGTGGTTGTCGAGGCGATTGACCTGGAGGGCGAGGAGTTCGTGATGGAGGGCGAGGGCATCATGGCCCACTGCATCGCCCATGAGCTCGACCACTTGTCCGGCAAGCTTTTCATAGACCGCGCGGATCCGGACTCGCTGGTGTGGATGCGCCCCGATGAGCGCGAGGAGTCGGGCGTTCGCTACGACCCCACCACCATGGACGAGGCCGTTGAGGCCTTCAAGCGGCTGATCGATCAGAAGCGGCAGCGAGGGGACAGCTGAACATGCGCGTGGTTTTCTTCGGCACCCCCGAAGTATCGGTGCCGTATCTGCACGCGATTGCCGGCGCGGGGCACGAGATTGCGGCGGTTGTCACGCAGCCTGACCGGCCCGCCGGTCGGGGCCGCAAGGCCCACGCGAGCGCGGTCAAGGAGGCGGCGGTGGCGCTTGGCGTCGAGGTGCTTGAGCCCGAGAAAGCGTCTGATCCCGACTTTATTGGGCGGGTCGCCGAACTCGCGCCTGACGTCGGTGCGGTGGTCGCGTATGGACAGATACTCAAGCCCGCATTACTCGAAGTGCCGTCCGTGGCGTTCGTGAATGTGCACTATTCGCTACTGCCATTGCTGCGGGGCGCGGCTCCAGTCTATGGGGCGCTGCGAGCCGGCATGGCCGAGACAGGTGTGACCGTCCAGCACCTCCACCGTAAGATGGATGCGGGCGACATCATCCTGCAGCGAACGATCGCGGTGGGCGATGACGATAACCGGGGCACGCTGACCGACCGACTCACTGAGACCGGCGTGGGCGCCCTGACTGAAGCGCTTGAGCTGCTGGCTACCGGTGATGCCCCGCGAATTGCACAGAACCATGACCTGGCCACGGTCGTCGGTAGGGTGCAGACGGAAGACTGCCGCGTGGACTTCGCGCAGCCGGCGGGAACGATACGAAATCTCGTCCGAGCGTGCACACCCTGGCCGGGCGCATGGTGCATGCTCGAAGACCGTCGCATCAAGCTCCTCGGCGTTCAAGTGATACAAAAAAACTTAAGCGGGGAAGGGAGTCCGGGGGAGATTGTCGAAATACCCGCCGACTTCGGCCCTGTGGTCGCAACGGGAGATGGTTTCCTGGAGATTGCGGAGTTGCAGCCACCCGGCAAGCGGGCCATGTCGGGAGCGGAGTTTTTGCGGGGGGCTCGGCTCACGGTAGGGAACGTTTTCGAGTAGGTAAGTCGCCAGGCGAACCCAGTTGCAGCGTATGTTTCGCAGATCGGGTACCTGTGCGGAGGCATCGCCAGATGGGTCAGGAAACACTACAGCAGGCGCACCAGCACCGGATCAGTGGCGAATATGATCCGGCGATTGAGCTGTACCGCCAACTCATCGAAGCCGACGCCGCAGATGCCGAGGCCATGTGGGGTCTCGGGCTTTCACTCATGAACACCGGCGAGTTTGACGAGGCACTCGAGACCCTCGAGAAAGCGGTCCTCGCCGAACCGGACAATCCCCAGTATCTGGTGGATGCTGGAAAGCACTACACCATGCTGGGCATGTACGATGAAGCGAAGCCTTACTTCGAGAAAGTCATCGAGTTGGCCCCGAGCAGCGAGCATGCCAGCGAAGCACAGAAGCAGCTATCATTCTACTGATACGGGAGGACGCACCGGGCCACTCAACAGCTTGACAGGCCCGACCGTGCAAAAAACATGCCAAAGGTGACTTTCCAGCCGGCCGATCTGGCCGGCGATGTTGAATCTGGGACCACGATACTGAGTGCGGCCGAGAGTTTGAGTGTGGGTATTACCGCCCCTTGTGGCGGTCGCGGGCGTTGCGGGCGTTGCCTCGTGCAGGTCGAAGGCGACTGTGGCGAACCCACAGATGACGAGGTCCGGACAGTCTCCCCCGAGGACCTCGCCGCTGGCTATCGCCTCGCTTGCGAGGCGCCCGTTCTCGGCGACCTGACCGTTACCGTTCCCCTCGACTCGCAGACGAATGGCACAAAGATTCTCTCCGAGGATTCCTGGCGTCACACGGAGTTGTCCCCGAACGTCCGCCAGCGCGTCCTCGATCTGGAGGCGCCTTCGCTCGAAGACCAGCGCAGTGACTGTCAGCGCGTGGCGGACCAGATCGGCGTCGCGTGCGAATCTCTGGCTCCTGACCTCGCGGTACTCAAGAAGCTGCCTGCGGCGTTACGCGCCGAGGACTTCGCCGTGAAAGCCGTCACTATAGGCTCTCGCCTGGCCCGTGTCCTGCCCGTCTCCACACCGGACCGGTGTCTGGGGGCGGCAGTCGACGTTGGCACCACCACTGTCGTGCTGCACCTGGTCGATCTGGAGACCGGCGAGCGCATTGGGACCGCCTCGGCTCTGAACCCGCAGGCGCGCTACGGCCACGACGTCATCTCCCGGATTGAGCATGCCAGTTCATACGCTGGCGGCATCAACGATCTGCAGGGCGCGATCGTGGGGCTGATCAATGACCTGCTCCTGCGCGCGGCCGCAGAGGCATCGGCCTCCGCGAACGATGTGTTCGAGGTCACGGTCGTTGGCAACACCGCGATGCACCACATGGTTCTGGGTCTGGATCCCGCCAATCTAGCGCTGGCTCCCTACGTCCCGGTGATCAGTCGCGCCGTCGAGGTCGCCGCATCGCAGATCGGTCTTGCCATTAACCCGGCGGGCAACGTATACTCGCTGCCAGTAATTGCCGGGTTCGTTGGTGCAGATACCGTAGCCGTGTTGCTCGTCTCTCAACTCACATCGCGCAAAGAGCCGACGCTCGCCCTTGACATAGGCACCAACGGCGAGGTCATGCTGTGGTCTGGCGAACGGCTGCTCGTCACGTCGTGTGCGGCCGGGCCAGCCTTTGAGGGCGGCGAGATCAGCCACGGAGTAAGGGCCGCTTCTGGCGCTATCGAGCATGTCACGCTGACCAACGGGGACCTTGAGATTTCGACAATCAACGCGGATCAGCCCAATGGCATCTGCGGTTCTGGTATCTTCGATGTAATGGCCGCCGTGCTCTCGTCGGGCGCCGCCGACTCAATGGGCCGGCTTTCGGCAGATGGCGATGGACTCGAGCCGGGAATCGCGGGCAGACTCCGGGGCAAAGGCTCTGAGCGCGAGTTCGTCATCGTTCCGGGCAGTCGCGGCGCTGACGGAAGAGACATTGTGTTCACGCAGAAAGATTTGCGTGAAGTGCAACTCGCGAAAGGTGCAGTGCGGGCGGCGGTGGAACTGCTGTGCATAGAGGCCGGGATCGAGACCAGTGATCTGAGCGAGGTGTTGCTCGCCGGGGCATTCGGAAACTACATCGACCCACGGAGTGCTCTGCGCATCGGGTTGTTGCCGCCGGTGGGCCTTGCGAAGATACGTGGCATCGGCAACGCAGCAGGCGCGGGGGCATTGGCCTCACTAATTTCTACACAAGAACGCCAGACCGCGGAGGAATTGGCCGAGCGGGCGGAGCATATTGAGCTTATGGCACGTCTGGACTTCCAGATGGTCTATGCCGACAGCATGATATTCCCGGACTCGGATGACGTAAAGTAGCGAGCACCAAATGGCGCCGGTGGCCGGGAGACCCTGGCGCAGAGGTAAACCAACAGGGAGGTCCAACCATGGCGGATATGCAGGCGCTTGCTGAGGCAGTAATCAGCGGCAACAAGGATGTAGCCGAGAGTCTCACCCAGGCAGCGATCGATGAGGGCGTCGGGCCGGCCGACGTCATCAACAACGGGCTCATCGCTGGCATGATGGTCGTCGGCGAGAAGTTCAAGAACAACGAGTTCTACGTGCCGGAGGTACTCATCGCGGCTCGCGCCATGCAGTCTGCGATGGGTCTGGTCAAGCCGCTGCTGGCCGAGGGCGAGATGGAGGCCCGCGGTAGGGTAGCCATAGGCACGGTCAAGGGCGACTTGCACGATATCGGCAAGAACCTCGTCGCCATGATGCTCGAGGGCGGCGGCTATGAGATCGTCGACCTGACCGTCGACGTTTCGCCCGAGCAGTTCGTCGAGGCCGTCAGCGCGCAGGGCTGCAACGTCATCGCTCTGTCCGCTCTGCTGACGACCACGATGCCCTCGATGAAGGACACGGTCGACGCTCTCGTCGAGGCGGGCGTGCGCGACCAGGTCAAGGTCGTCATCGGTGGCGCGCCTGTAACGCAGAGCTACGCTGATGAGATCGGCGCCGACGGCTACGCGCCCGACGCCGCGTCGGCTGTGGACTCTGTCGCCGAGCTTCTCGGCTGAGAGATGCCCGGGCGCAGTAAGAGCCGTGCCTGATATAGTCGGGAGCCATCGCGTTGCCTGCACAGTCGCGATGGCTCCCGTTTTTCCCCATGTTTGCGGTTCTGCTCACAGGAGTGATCGATGGTGGTAACTCAGGCGATCGTGATGCTCATCGTCTCGGTGTCGCTTGGTGCGGCCGGGCAGTTGTGCCTCAAGCACGGCGTCAACCTGCTCGGGGAGAACGTGCCCCCGCTTCAGATCATCAAGGGCATCTTCACGCCCTACGTCTTTGGCGGCTTCCTCTGCTACGGCCTCAGCTCACTCATCTACCTGTGGGTCCTCTCCAAGCTCTCGCTCAGCTTCGCCTACCCGTTCGTCGCCCTCAGCTTCGTGATGGTCATGGTGGCCTCCTGGGCGTTGCTTGGGGAGGCGCTCCCACCGCTCCGGATTGCCGGTGCGGCCCTCATCCTCCTTGGCGTACTCACCGTTGCCGCCAGCTACCAGGGCGACAGGTCCGCAGACGTTGAGCCCACAGTCCCGTCCATCGAGCAACCCCAGTGATGTGTCGCACTGGCCTGTCGCGGGCATTTGCCGTATAATGGCCCCCGATGCCTTCTGACCGCTCGCGCAAGTCCGGGATTATCTCAGTTGCCGCTCTGGCGGTCCTGGCCGGTGCCTTCTGGGCCGACTGCCTGATCGGTGACCGTACGCCTCTGGCCGCTGAGTTCCTCCAACGCATGGCACCGTGGCATACAGAGGCGGCGATGCCCGCCGTCACCCGTCAGTGGGATCCGCTCGTGTGGGACGGCGTCGCCCAATTCTACCCCTGGCGCCTCTATGCAGCCCGCACGATGCAGCGTGGGCAACTCGCTTTGTGGAACCCCCATCAGCTCTGCGGCTACCCTATCGTGGCCAACGGTCAATCGGCCATCTTCTACCCCCCAAACTGGCTGCTCGCAATAGTGGACGTCCGCTGGGGGCTGGGCCTGCTGGCCGCGCTGCACTACTTCCTCGCCGCCGCGCTGACCTTCGCTTTCTGCCGTCGGCTGCGCATGGACCATGCCCCGGCGCTCTTCGCCGGTGTCGCCTTCGCCTTCGGTGGGTTCATGGTCACGTGGACCGAGTTGCCGACACTGATGAACTGCGCCGCCTGGCTACCGGGCGCGTTGCTGGGTGTGGCCCTGATCTTTGACCGCAGCCGCTGGGGATTGCCGCTGCTCGCGCTTGCACTCGCGATGACGCTTCTCGCCGGACACTTCCAGATCGCCATCTATGTGTGGCTGGTGACCGCCGTGTACGCATTTGCTCGCGTGCTATGGGCTGCGGCGAACCATCGGCCCGCACACCTCGGGGCACTGGTAGGCGCGGTCGCCATCGCCGCGGCGCTGTCATCCGCGCAGGTGCTGCCGTCTCTTGAGCTCGCAGGCAACTCGCCGCGTGGCGCGGCGAAGGCGAGCGTGGCTGCCTTCGAGGGCTTCCACGTGCCGCGCGCGCTGCAGTTTGGCCAGCTCATCACATTCGTCCGACCTGATGCGCTGGGCAACCCCGCTCGGGGCGACCACCTGCTCACTCCCTACGGTCTTCCTTACGCGGAATACTGCGGCTTCGTGGGCGTGATCACGCTGCTGATGGCGCTCGCAGGCCTCGCCTTTGCCCGCACCCGCCACTTTGCGTTCTTCATAGGCCTCACCATCGCGTCGCTCAATGTTGCCATGGCGGGGCCAATCGCGAAGCTGATGTATCTGCATGTACCGGGCCTCGGTCAGGCGGGCGGGTTCACGCGCTTCCTCTGTGTCTATACCTTCGCCCTGGCGATGGCGGGGGGCATGGGACTTCACGCCATCTGTGTCCGGCTGCGCTGCATGCTGACGAAGATGCGGCGTCGATCGGCGACGCGCCCGACGAGCCCACCCGGGGCGACTGTCCCTGGAACATGACCGCCGGCGGCGGTTTGTGTCTGGTGGCCGTGGTGGTTCTGATCCTGGAGCTGATCCCGTGGGGCCGGGAGTTCATGCCACGGTGTTCGCGCTCGCAGGTCTATCCAGAGACTGCGACCATTGCGGCGCTGCCCGCCGAGGACCAGCGCGTGCTCACCGTGACGCCGCGCACCGCTTGGGGCTTTGGTGATGTCCCGCCAGCGGTGTTGCCGCCCAACTCCGCGACCGTCTACGGTTACGACAGCGTCGGCGGGTATGATTCGCTCTTCCCGCGCAACTACCGCGACTTTGTCTTCGCGGTTGAGGGAGCAGAGCCCGCACCTGCTGCGAACGCAAACATGCTGCTGCCCTCGAGGCGCCCGGGATGGGCGCTGGCGGGAGTGGGGAAGACCGTGCTCGGCGCTGGAGTCGTCATCGAGTCGCCTGGCTGTCCGCGCGCCTTCGTGGCGGTGGACGCTGATCCGTGGCGGCAGAGCGCAGAGAGCGTGGTAGTCTGGGCGGAAGAGCGCCTCGACACCATCATCGAGCAGGCCAGGCCGGGCGGCGGGCAGCGTGACCTGTGCGCGCCGGTGGCGGCGTACACGCGCCCTGGCCCGATGAACATCGACGTCACGATCGGCGATTCATGGCGCACTGCCGACGCGCCCGACGCAATTGTTGTCGTCACGGAAACCTTTTACCCCGGCTGGCGCGCTTATGTGGATGATACTCAGCGGGCCATCGAGACCATCGCGGGCACGTTCTGTGGCGTGCCGCTGCGTGCTGGCGATGAGGAAGTCCGGCTTGTCTTCCTGCCCGAAAGCCTTCAGGTGGGTGTGTTCGTGACACTCCTGGGGATGGCTCTGCTGGTGGGGACAGGCGTCTTCAGAATCGGGGCGAAAGAGTAGGCATGGCCGAGGAACGAGCCATCACCACAGCAACTGAGGGCGCCGGCGCTGGTTGGCGCAGCGGCAACGGCCGTCTCATCACCCGTCGCGAGTTCGCACTGGTGCTGCTGTGGGCGGTTCTGATCGTCGGGTTGACGGCGCTCCCTTACCTCTGGGCCGTCAGTCTGACTGGCGATGGCGCGACCTGGGAGGGGCATCAGTTCCAGGGGTTCATGTGGGGTGTGGACGAGGGCAATGTCTACCGCACCTGGATCCGGCAGGCATCCGAGGGCGAACTGCTCCTGCGCAACCAGTACACCACCCACCCGCAGAACCCCAGCTTCTTCAACGTCTTCATGCTCGCCTCTGGCAAGCTCGTCGCGTGGACCGGCGAGTCAGCCGGCGTGATCTTCCACGTCATGCGACTCGCTGGTGGCGTCGCTCTTCTGCTCAGCATCTATCTTCTGGCCGCCTGTCTGACTACCGACAGAACCGTGCGCTGGGCATGCCTGGCCCTGGCCTCGCTGGGCTCCGGGTTCGGCTGGCTGGCTGGGATGTGGGTGAACTCCCTGCCTGACTACATGCCTCCGCCGCTGCGCACGCCCGACTACGCTCCGCCAGGTCCCCCAGCTGCGCACACCTGGCAGGCCATGCCGGAGGCCATCACCTTTGTCTCGATGCTCCTTAACCCGCTCTTCATCTGGAGCATGGCCCTCCTGTGCGTCTTCTTTGTCACTGCCCTGCTGGCGATGGAGCGGCGGAATATCGCGTGGGGCTTCCTCGCCGGTGTGATCCTGTTGGTTCTGGGCAACGTGCATACCTATGATGTCTTCGTCGCGCACGGTGCCCTGATCCTGTTCATCTTCCTGCTGCTGGCGGGCAAACGCATCTCCTGGAAACGCGCGCTTGTGACATATGGCGTCATTCTTGTCGTCTCGCTGGCGTCGCCGATATGGGCGTGGTACACCGCCCAGAGCGACCCTGCGTATCTGGCGAAGATCAACACGAAGACACTCTCGCCGAGGCCGATTGACTACGCAGCCGGGTACGGATTGCCTCTGCTGTTGGCGCTCGGGGGGATCGTCTGGGTCTGGCGCAATCGTTTCCGCGAGTACAAGCTGCTCTTCCCGGTCTGCTGGCTGCTGGCCAACGCTGTCTTGGTCTACGCGCCCGTGGCCTTTCAGCGCAAGATGGCCGAGGGCATGCACATCCCCATATGCGTTCTCGCTGGCGTCGGGCTCATCATGGCCATCGCGCCTCGCCTGACTGCGGCAGATGGCAAGAGCCGCGCCGGGATCCTCATCTTCCTGGCGGTCGCACTGTCGCTGCCCTCGAACGCGTTGTTCGTGGCCGACATCATGCAGCACACTGGCGCGAACAACATAGACCTCATCACGTGGTTGCAGCCTCCCGCATACCTGCCGTGGGATGAGGTCCGAGCGATCGAGTATCTCGGCGAGCATGCTGATGCGGACGACGTGGTCTTTTCATCGTCGCTCATAGGCAGTCACATTCCGCCGGGCATGCCGGGCAAGGTTTTCGCCGGTCACTGGGCCGAGACGCTGGATTTCAGCGAGAAAGTTTATGATGTCGGCAGCTTCTACCTACCGGGGCGCAGTCCTGCGGCGCGCAAGGGCCTCCTGCGGCGCGCCGGCGCTGATTGGGTCTACTACGGGTACTACGAGGGCCTGATGGCGCGCATGATGATGCTCTCCGCCGCGCTGCCCGAACCCGATGACGCGGCCGCAATCTTCCGCGAGTCCACCGAGGAGATACTCGAGCCTGTCTACGAGAGCGACACTGTGACGATATACCGGGTCCGGCCGGACACTGTGCCCGCCTGGCCCGCAGACGCCGGAGCAGGGCTCGACCCCACCGACCAGGTGACCCCGCCCGTGGCTGCGCCATGAGATCAATGCCGCGTCCGATCGCCGATCGCTACGCGCTGGGATTCATCCTCCTCGTCTCCGTGGTCGTGACCTGGCCGGTCACCATCGGCGGGCGCGCGATGCTGCCCACCGGGATGTATCTGCGCATGCAGCCCTGGCGTGCTCATGCGAGCGAGTTCCCCGAGTTCAAGGGCCCAAACAATCCGCTGCTCGATCCCGTGCAGCAGCATTACCCCTGGCGCGTATTCGCATCGCAAGCCGTACGCTCCGGGCAGGTCCCACTGTGGAATCCGCAGATGCTCTGCGGCACGCCCTTCCTGGGCAACGGGCAGTCGGCAGTGTTCTACCCCGAGACCTGGCTGCACTACTTCATGGACCCGCTGCACGCGCTGGGCTGGGCCACGACGCTCTTCCTCTTCATCGCGGGCTCGCTGATGTATCTCTTCCTTCGCACTATCGGCATCCACCCGATCGCCGGCACCATCGGTGCGGTCACTTTCATGCTCAACGGCTTCTTCGTTGGCTGGCTATGCTTCCCAACAATGCGCTCGGTGATGGCCTGGCTGCCGCTGATGTTGCTCGGCGTGGAGCGCTACGCCCGTTCGGGACGCGGCGCGTGGCTGCTGCTCGTGGCCCTCGGCTGCGGGCTGCAGTTCCTCGCCGGGCACCTGCACGTGTCGATGTATTTGCTACTTGTCTTCGGCGCCTATGCCCTCGCGCGCATGCTCATGATGTCGAGCCGAGGTGCGTCTCGGGCAACGGTCCTCCGAGGCCTGGCGCTGACTGCGGGCGCCGTCTTGCTCGGCACGGTTGTGGCCGCCGTGCAGCTTGCACCCGTGCTTGAGATGACGCAGCAAAGTTCGCGCTCAGGCGGCGGCAGCTACGAGCATCTCATGAGCCATTCGCTTGCCCCGCCGCAGGCGCTGCTCGGCTTGATGCCCGACATCTACGGTAATCCAGTGGACCAGAATCACTGGGGCGCTGACCTCAACACCTGGTGGCGCCGGCAATACCGCGCTTACTCGGAGACGAGTTTCTACATGGGCCTGGGGCCACTGATACTGGCTCTGAGTGGTCTCTTCCTGCGCCGTCGCCGGCAGTCATGGTTCTGGCTGGGCATCGCAGCCTTCGGACTGATGCTGGCCTTCGGCACCAGCGCGAATCGGCTGCTCTACTGGCTCGCGCCCGGCTACAGCCAGCTTCCCGGGATCGGCCGAGCGGTCGTGATGACCAACCTTGCAGTCGCGGTGCTCGCGGCGCTTGGGGTCGACTCATTCGTACGTCGCCTGGTCGTGCCAGCCCGGACGACGTTCGTGATCACCCGCGTGTGCGTCATCCTCCTGCTGATCGGCCTGACCGGCGGCATGACGGTCTGGGTCTTCACCGGTCAACTGGAGAGTGCCGGGCTGTCGCTTGGCGGCTACACGCTGCTGCAGACGGGGCGCTTCGCGCTCATCCTCATCGCATCGGCCGGCGTGATACTGTGGGCGGCGCTGTCGGGCCGCCGCCACGCCTGGGTGCTGCTCATCGCGATCATTGCCATTGACCTGGGCATCTTCATGCAGAAGTTCACTCCCGAGGGACCCATCGAATATCTCGACATTCGGCCGGCCATACTGAGCCAGATGGACACCGACGCTGGTAACGCGCGCGTGTGTTCCATCGGTCCGGATTTCCTGAATCGCATGTCGCCGAACACCGGCATGCTCCTGTCGCTCGAGGAGATCCAGGGCTCGGACTCGTTGGTCTGGGGGCGCTATCAGCAGTTGCTCACCGCCATCTCCAGCGAACGGTTCGGCATGACGCAGGTCGATCCCGCGTTCACTGCGCTCGACTGGATGAACGTGCGCTATCTCCTGACCCCGCTCGATATTGAGCAGGATGGCTGGCGTCGGATTGCCACCTACGAGACCAATCTCTATCTCAACGAGAACGCGCTGCCCCGAGCTTTCATGGCTGACGCCGTCGAGGTCCATGGGAGCGTGCCCGGTCTGCTCAGAGCAGCGGCCAGTGCGGAAGCGTCGCCGCGCACGCTGCACCTGCTGCGCACCGATGGCGGCGGCCTTCCTGACCAGCCTGCTCCCGGTGAGGTGAGCGTCACCGAGTATGGGATCAACCGCATCGTGGTCGGCGGCGAGATGCCCGCCGACGGCGTGCTCTTTGTCTCCACTGCGAACTACCCCGGTTGGCGTGCATATGTGGACGGTGCTCAGGCCCCGATCGTCACGGCCAACTATGCCTTCCAGGCGGTGCACCTGGACAGGCCGGCTCGCGAAGTCGTGCTGACCTTCCTGCCGCCCAGTTTTCAGGTCGGCGCCTTCTGCACGCTCCTGGCGCTCGCCTTACTGGCCGGCCTGACCGTGCTGACTGCCGGTGGGAGGAAGCGCCGTGAGTGATGGTGCGCGGCGTGGCATTGAGGCGCTTGTGGTAGGACTGGCGGTCTTCGTGCTGCTGGCGACGACCGCGCATCACTACGGGTTGGGCTACGATGAGCCGGTCTACATGTCTCGCGCGCAGGAGGCCTCCGAGTGGCTGGACGCACTCGGCGCCCGGCCTGGCTGGGCGCTGTCCGACGAGGGCATTCGGCGCTTCTGGGATGCTCGTGAGGAGCAGCAGCCCGGCCTGCTGAAGACGTGGGGTGCGCTGACAACGCGAGTATTCGGCGGCGTGCTGCCGGTGCTGGCGGCGCTGCGCGTGGGCACCTGCCTGCTGGCCGGGGGGCTGTGCGCCAGTCTCTACCTGTTCGTGTCCGGAGTGTGGGGAAGGGTCGAGGCGCTCGCATCGGTCGCCGCCCTGCTGACCATGCCGCGCGTCTTCGCCCACAGTCACCTCTTCGCTCTGGACGCGCCCGTGATGGCGACCACTTTCATTGCTCTGCACCTGCTCTTCCTGACCGCTCGCGATCGGAGCTGGGCCTGGGCTGCGGCGGCGGGAGTGATGTGGGGCGCTGCCATGGGCTGCAAGGTCAACGGTTTCTTCGTGCCGATCATCGCGATCCCGTGGCTGGCGTTGTGCGCGAGGGATGCGCTGCTCCCGGCGATGGTATGCGGGGCTGCGCTGGGCCCGCTGTCTTTCTGGGCAAGTTGGCCGTGGCTATGGCACGACAGCCTCGCCCGGCTGGCGGCGTACCTGCGTTTCCACAGCAAACACTGGCAGATTGGCGTGACCTATTTCGGTCGCTCATACGCGCCGGCACCGTGGCACTACCCGGCGGTGATGACGTTCATCACGGTGCCGCTGGCAACCATCGGGGCGGCGGTCGCGGGAGTCATTCGCGTCGCGCGCGAGCGTGGTCTGACCGGCGAGCAGTCCGACTGGCGTGAGCGTTGGGCGGACCCCGCGTGGCGTCGGCGCGCTGCGGCGGGGCTGATCGGCTGGGCGCTGCTGGTGAACTACCTGATGAACTCGCTGCCCGCCACGCCCAAATACAACGGCTGCCGGCTCTTCCTGCCCGTCTTCCCGCTGCTGGCGGTGCTGGCGGGTATCGGCGCCGGATGGGCAGTACGGGCCGCGGCTGACCGCCTCGCCGCGCAGCAGGAGGATGGACAGCGCCTGCGGAAGCCGGTGATGGGTGTATTGCTGGCGCTGA
Organism: Candidatus Zipacnadia bacterium; assembly: GCA_029821735.1. Classification (GTDB taxonomy): domain Bacteria; phylum Armatimonadota; class Zipacnadia; order Zipacnadales; family UBA5352; genus JALGSU01. Next base: position 16,284 of record JALGSU010000035.1, read on the forward strand.
TATTTGCGCTACCACTGCGCGCGACAGTCGAGACGCATCCGCATCAGGCGAGCTACTACAACGCGCTCATCGGTGGGCTGGCAGGGGCTGCCAGGCAAGGCATGGAAGTCACATATTGGGGCGAGACTCATCTGTCGGCCGCCCTGTGGTTGAGCCAACATGCGCCGTCGGGAGCGGTCGTCTGGATCGAGCCTGCCGGTTGCGAATCGACGATGGGTGTCTATCGTCAGCTTGGCATGCTGCGCCCCGATATTCGGACTGTTGCAGGCCCTGATGCGTTTGAGACCGCCGACTTCGCGGTATTCCCAAACAAGGTGACCGAGTTCAGTGACATCTCCCGCAAGCTGCTCGCCGAGCGCACGCCGATTGTGCCGGTGGAGCTTGACGGGGTCCCGCTGCTGTATGTTTTCGATCTCCGAGACGGAGGCATTTGACTGTGAAGCCAACGATCCCCCTGCCCGACCCGATGGGCATCCTGATGCTTGACTGCGATGGCGTGCTGACCGATGGTGGCATGTATTTCGACGCTTCCGGGCAGTCGATGAAACGCTTCAACGTGAAGGACGGCCTCGCGCTCGTGTGGCTGGCCCAGCAGGGCTTCCCGACGGCGGTCGTCAGCGGCGACGCGTCCGACATCACCGCCGCGCGGTGCGAGAAGCTGTGCATGGCGCACACATATCTGGGCCGCGTGGACAAGGAGACTGCTGTCAACCAGGTGCTGGCCGAGGCGGGCGTTGACGCCGAACACGCCGTGTTCATCGGCGACGATGTCACCGATCTGCCTGCCATTCGCATGGTCGGTCTGGGAGTTGCGGTCGCGGACGCCGTCGACGAAGTGCGGGCCGAGGCCGACTGGATAACCGAGCGCCCGGGCGGGCATGGTGCGGTGCGCGAGGTCTGTGACGCGATCATCGCGCAACTGGTGGCCGCGGGGCGCGTCGAACCATGGATCGGGACGTAAGCGGAGCGCACTGAATGGACCTGTCGATCTGCATCGTGAGCTACAACTGCCGCGACTTGCTGGCCGCCTGCCTGCGCACCATCGAGGCGACGGCTGGCGATCTGTCGTGCGAGGTGATCGTGACTGACAATGCCTCCGGCGACGGAACCGTCCAGATGCTCGCCGAGGATTTCCCGCACGTGCAGGTGATAGCCAACGGGGGCAACGCAGGCTTCGCGGGCGGCACCAATCAGGCCATGGCGCGCGCGACCGGCGACGTGCTGCTCATGCTCAACCCCGACACCGAGGTGCGCCCGGGCGCACTCACCGCGCTGGTGGAGTTCGTGCGCAGCCAGCCGGACCTGGGGGCGGTCGGTCCGAGGCTCATCGGCCCCGATGGCGAGCTGCAGCTCAGTTGCCACGCCTTCCCGACCGTGGGCCGCGCGCTGATCGCGCAACTCGGGCTGCACCGGCTCGGCGCCCGCAGCCGCTGGCTCGGCGCGTATGACATGACTTGGTCCGACCACGCGCAGACGATGCGCGCTGACTGGCTCAGCGGCGCCGCGATGGCGATTCCACGCAACGCATGGGAGGCCGTCGGGCCGCTGGACGAGCATTACTTCATGTATTTCGAGGATGTCGACTGGTGCTACCGCGCCGCGCGCGCCGGGTACCGCTGCTGGTATCTGCCCGAGGCAGAGGTCGTTCACTACGAAGGGGCAAGCTGGGCCGACATGCAGGTCGAGCGCGTGCTGGCCGCCCACCGGGCGAACTTCCGGTTCTTCCGCAAGAATCGCGGGCGCGCGATCGAGATCTGCGTGCGAGCGCTGGTTGCCGGTGGCACCTTGCTGCGTGGCATATTCTGGACGCTCGCCTGGCCGTTCGGCTGCCGCGTGTGCAGCCCGCTCAATCGACCCGCGATGCATCTAGCTGTGCTGCGTGAGGCCCTGGCGGGACGAGCGCCGGGCCCGCAGACGAAGACCTGACCTAAGTAACAGGGAGACTGTCTCGTGCATGTAGGCATTGACGCGCGCGCAATCAGCTACGCGAAGACCGGTGACCGGAGCTACGCGCTGGGGCTCATCTCCGGACTCGCTGGCGTAAACGAGGACCTCGGTTCGCCGCATGAGTTCACGCTTTACTTCGACCGCGAGCCGCCCGCACAGCTGCCCTGCATGCGAGATGGCGCGCTGCTGCCCGGCTGGCGCACACGCGTCTTGCGCACGCGCATCGCCCGCCTCTGGACGCTCGGCGCACTTCCACGCGCTGCCCGCGAGGACGGGCTCGATGTCCTGCAGGTGCAGTACAATGCGCCCCGTGTCCGCCGCCCGGCAGTAGTGATCGCGGTTCACGACGTGAGCTTCCGACTCTTCCCGGAATGGTTCACACTCAAGGACAGGCTCTTGCTGCACTGGGGCATGCGGTCGACGCTGCGCACCGCCGCCGGCGTGCTGACTGGCTCGGCGTGCACGCGCCGGGATCTGCAGCGTGTCTACGGTGTGCCGCCCGAGCGTATTGCGGTGACCCCGTACGCACTCGCGGAGGGCTTCGCGCCGGCGAGCGACGACACCGTCGCGGAGACTCTCGCGCGACTTGGTGTGCAGACGCCGTACGCGCTCTTCGTGGGCGTTTTGCAGCCGCGCAAGAACCTCGAACGCATCGTGCGCGGCTTCATGGCGGCTCGCGTGGCACAGAACTTGCCGCATAAGCTCGTGGTGGTCGGGAAAGTGGGATGGAAGGCCGAAGCGATCCTTGAAACCGTGCGTGCGGCCGAGATGGCCGGTGCCGCGCAATACCTGGGCTACGTATCCGACGAAGACCTGCCTGCCCTCTATACCGGTGCCGACATGTTCGTCTTCCCGACCCTCTACGAGGGCTTCGGAATTCCGGTGCTTGAGGCATTCGCCTGCCGGACGCCGGTAATCACCTCAACCGTCTCTGCATTGCCCGAGGTCGCCGGTGACGCTGCGGTGCTGGTCGATCCTGGCGACGAAGAACAGATCGCGGCCGCGGTAGGTCAGCTCGCCATTGACCGCGAACTTCGAGAGTTGCTGGTCGAGCGCGGTGCGAAGCGGGTAGCGAGCGGCAGTTGGCGACGCACCGCCGAACTCACACTGGCGGCCTTCGAGAGGGCGGTGAGCGCGCGATGATCGCGCGCCGGCCTGACATATCGATCTGCATCGTCGCCTGGAACACGCGCAGGCTGCTGGATGAGTGCCTGTGCAGCATCCGCGACCTGCCTGACGAAACCGCGCGCGAGGTCATCGTCGTCGACAATGACTCCGCCGATGGCACCGTTGAGATGGTCCGGGAGAAGCACCCGGCCGTGCTTCTGCTCGCGAACGATCACAACGCGGGCTTCGCGGCCGCCAATAACCAGGCGCTGCGTCTTGGACAGGCTCCGTTCATGCTGGTCCTGAACCCAGACATCGTGGTATACCCGGGTGCCCTGGATGCGCTCATGGACGTGATGAGGCGCCGACCGCGCGCGGGTGCGGTCGCGCCGCGCTTGATGCTCCCGGACGGTCGCGTTCAGGCGAGTTGCCGGGCTTTCCCGACGCCGGAAATCGTGCTCTATCAGGTGTTGGGTCTCAACAGCCTCTTCCCGCGTCACCGACGCTTCGGCGCGTACCGGATGACCTGGTGGGACTACAACGATGAGCGCGAGGTCGCCCAGCCTCAGGCGTCGGCGCTGTTGCTGCGAAATGATGCGCTCGACGAGGTCGGTCTGTTCGACGAGGAGTTCCCAATCTTCTTCAATGATGTCGATTTGAGCCGACGCATGGCGAACGCAGGTTGGCAGACATGGTTCACGCCGGACGCGAACATGCTCCATTACGGTGGGGCCTCGACGGCGCAGAGACCTCGCCTGATGATTGTAGAGTCACATAAAAGTTTTTTAAGATTCTATGGCAAGCACTACTTGGGAGCGATCCCAGGATGGCAGTATTGGAGCACTCGCTTGCTTCTGAGGGCCTCTGGCTGGATTCGTGCGGTTGAAGCAGGAATCAGAGAGCGTCGAAGAACCTGACTCTCAGCGTTGCGGCGATATTGGTCTGATGCTATAATCACCGCATCGGCTGGGTGATCGCGTCGGTTAGTCCTCTCACGCACAAGGAGGCTGCACGGATGCTGGAGCCCGCGTCTGGTGACCGAGGTTTCGTGTACCAACGGTCCTTAGCCAAGAAGAGGTTCGCCCTGCTCTACGCGGCAGGAATAGTGCTCATCCTCGTCCTGATACTCATCATCGTTCGGCTCCCACTTGGTATCCAGCCCGCTGCCGCAGTTGGCTTCCCCGTTGCGATGCTCGCCAGCACGGCGCTTGTCTTTGTGCTGCTGGTCCTTGCTGCCCCAGCGGTGCCTGGGTCGCGGGCGGCGGCGCTCGAGCAGAGCATGAGCGTCATATATGACCCTGCGATCGCCATCGAGCCCGGGACTGGCGAGATTCTGGCCATGAATGATCTCGCGGTCGATGTCTTCGGTCCGCGCGAGGGCCTCGTCGGGCGATCCGCGGGCGTGCTTGCCGGCGATACACCGTCCCGGAACATCGAGGAGGAAGCGATCGGCTTCTCGTCTCCTGAGTACACGCGTCTGGGCTACTTCACGCTTCGCCTCGCCACGGGCAGTACGCGTCAGCTTCCGGTGATAGCTCGCCTCGGCAATATCTACAACCACGACACGGTCATGCTCGTGTTCCGAGCCGATGAGGTGGACCGTGCTCTGGCTGATTTCGCCCGGGTGCAAGAGCGCTTGATGTCGAATATCAGCCATGAACTGCGCACACCGTTGAACGTCGTGATGGGCTTCTCCGAATTGCTGAGCAGCGGCACGCTTGGCGACATGACTGAGAAGCAGATTGACGGTGCGGAGGAGATACGGACCGGCGGGCAGCGCATGCTCGACGTCGTCGACGACCTCCTCGACATTGGCCGCGCCCGCAACTATGGGCTGGAGATGGAGCCTTCCGCCACCGATGTCGGTGATCTGGTGCAGCGCGTCCGGAACCTGACCACCGGCACCGCTCGCCGGGAGAAGGTTGCGCTGCAATTCGACATTATTGAGGACCTGCAGCCTGCCTATATCGATGCACGGACCTGTAAGCAGATGCTCTACCATCTAATCCTGGGTGCCATAGACCGCAGCGCCTCCGATGGAGCGATCACACTCACCCTCAAGCCAGAGGATGAGGCCATAGTCGTCACGATCTCCGACACCGGCAAGGGGCTTGACGAGGACGAACTCGCGGTCCTGCAATCTCCGCCCCAAGACGTGCCCATCGGTGCGGAAGGGCTGCCAATGGTGCTGGGCGTGCGCCTTTGCAGCGGCCTCGCGGGTCGCATGGGGATGGAACTCAACTGGCAGTCGAACGGCGCTGAGACAACCGTCTCCTTCGCGCTCCCTGTCGCCTGAGGGACGGCGGGAGAAGGAAATCCGGCCACTCACTGGGAACCTATGGACGCCTCGCCTTCTGGCGAGGCGTCCGTTCATGAGGAAAGGGTGACCGCCAGTGTCTGCCGATCTCAACTCCCTCAGAGACTTCGCCGCTCTGGTCAGCCTCTGCATGCTCCTCGCCTTGGTCTGTGTCCCCGCCTCAGCCCAGGACAACCCCATCGCGAACCCGGGCTTTGAGCTTGACGAGGACGCGGACGGTCTGCCCGACGGATGGCTGTTCTCATGGCAGAAGACCATGAACACCGACACCGACGACATGGACCGCCAGGAGCCGGACTGGGGGATCGACGAGGATATCTTCCATTCCGGCACTCGCTCGATCCGTCTGGGCGTGCAGCGGCCAGGTGACGACGGGGTGTTCAGCCAGGAGAATGTGGCCCTCCCGGGAGAAGCAAAGATATATCGACTTTCGGCGTGGATCAAGACGGAGGGGTGCGACGGCGGCGGCCTGCACATCGCTGTCGTGTACCAGGGCACCGACGGCAAGTGGCTCGGCGCCAACTATGACGCGATATACATGGCTCGGGACGCTGACTGGCGTCGAGGAGTAGCGCTCATCGAGCCACCGGCTGGCACCGACCATCTTCGCCTGCGCGTATGGGCCAACTTCCGCCGCAAGGGCCCCATCACCGCGTGGGTCGATGATCTGGTACTTGAGGCCACCGACCTTGAGCAGGCGCCGCCGATGGCCCACCTCGACCCCGCGCCCATGCCCCCTCTAACTGACGCTGACCGCGCGCGCGGCTTTGTCCCTTTCGCCGCCAACTACATCGACGTGGTCATGCCGGCCATCGTCCCAACTGCCGGGCAACTCAACTCGACGCTGCGCATCTTCGCGACGCCCGGCGAGTACGAGCCCATCAGCTTCGCGGTCCGTGCGCTCAAGGACTTGAGCGGGATGTCGGCGCGGATCACACCATTTGCCGGCGCGCCCGGCGAACTACCCTCGGCGGCGGTTGAGGCCGGCGTTGTGCGCCGCATGATCCGTAAGATGCACCCGCGCACCGACGCAATGGTCGATCTCCCCACCCTCATCGAGCCCATGCATCCCGTTGACGTGCCCGCCGACACCTCGCAGTGGTTCTGGTTCACGGTGCACGTACCCGAGGATGCCGCGCCCGGCAAGTATCAGGCGACGGTCACCGTTGCCGCCGGCGATGCGTCCGCCGAGATCCCGGTCGAGCTGGAGGTGCTGCCCTTTACTCTCGACCAGCCTGAGGGCATCGCCTGGGGGATGTATGACTACAATCGCACTTTCTCTGACGAGCCTGGCGCCATGCTCGCGAAGTACCAGGACATGTTTGCCCACGGCATGACCTCGGTCGGTGTGTGTGGCAACCACGGTGCCGAGTGCTCGATGGCGGACGGTCAAGTCGTCGTCCAGTGGACCGGTGAGACACCGCCAAGTTCGCGCGGCAGTTTGGCGAGCTGGGCTCACCCGAGTATGGCGCCGCCTACGGTGGCGTCATCCGCGCGGTTCTCGCGAAAGCTGAGGCCGAAGGCTGGCCTGAGATCATCTTCCAGCCCGTCGACGAGGCCTTCGAGCATCGCCCCGGGTTCGAGCGCATGATGATCGAGATGGCCATCCTCAAGGACATAGGAGTGCCGGTCGAGGCCGATGGCATGAATGGCAAGCCGGAGGGATTGGACGAGGCCTTCCCGCTGATCGACTACTTCAACTTCCACGATGGCCCATTCCTGCAGCGCGGCCAGTACGAGCCCGAGCTGTGGCAGGCCTTCGCCGACCGCGTCGCCGCTGCTGGCAAGAGCATCTGGTACTACAACGTGGAGATAGCCTGCCATCGGCCGGAGAACGCGCGCTTCTCGCAGGGATTCCATCTGTGGAACACCGGCGTGCAGGGCGCGTTCACGTGGGCTTACCAGTCTTACCTCCCCGAGCCGTACGCCGTCAACGAGAACCGCAAGTTCGTGTTCATGCACCGCTTCCCGGCGATGGGTGACGAGCCCGGTGGTCCGTCCATCGGCTTCGAGGCCTTGCGTGAGGGCATTGACGACTACAAGTACCTCTACACCTGGGAGCGTGCGTGCGAGAGGGTGCTGGCCGACGGCACCGCGGAGCAGAAAGCGGCGGCTGAGGCCTCGCGCCTGTGGCTGGCCGAGAAGCTCGCCGAGATCGATTACAGCAAGTGGAACGGGCAGCCGACGCAGGGCGAGTGGCTCGGGGGCGAGCAGGTCACCGATGAGGGCGGTAAGGCAGTCTCGGGCCACCTCAAAGTGCCTGGAGTGTTCAGCTTCTCCGACTATGACGCCATCCGCCGCCGTCTCGCCGAGTTCATCACGCAGATGCAGTGACGCGCCTGACACAGTGAGGCCATGGGTTTCCTCGGTCCGCTCTATCTGATCGGTGCGGCGGGCGTGATCGTGCCGGTGCTGATTCATCTCTTCGGGCGCCGGCGCCCGCGCCGCGTACGCTTCCCGTCACTTATGTTCCTGCAGGCTGCCCAGCAGCGACGCCGCAGCCCGCTGCGGGTGCGTCGCATCATCTCGCTTCTGATGCGCATGGCGGCGATCATCCTGCTTGCGATGGCCCTCGCCGGACCGCTGACGCGCTCTGGCCTGTTGGCTCGCATCGTCCCTGATGGTCAGGTGCACGCGGTCATCATCGATGCCTCTGCAAGTATGAGCGCGCTGTCCGGCGGCGTCTCGGCTTTCGAGCGCGCAGTTGTGGCGGCGCGCGGCGTCATCGAGGCCCTGCCCTCGGGCGCTCGCGTCCTGCTGGCCACTGCGGGCGCGGAGCTTCGGCTTGTCGGCGATGGCGAGCCACTCAGCCACGCTGAAGCGCTCGCCGCTTTGAGCAGCCTCATGCCGACTGAGGAGCGGGGCCGCCTGCCGGACGTCATCGCGCGAGGCCTTGATCTCATCGCCGAGGCCGACGGCGCGGGCGGCCTCTTCGTCATAACCGATCTGCAGGCGACGGCCTTTGACGACGCGGCCCCACTGGCCGATCTGCCCTCCACGGACGTCGTCGTGGTCGACGCGGGCGCGCAGGTCGGCGGCAACGTTGGTCTAACTGATGTCACGGTGACGGGGCCCGCCATCAAGGGCCGGCCACTGACTTTCAGCGTCCGCGTGGAAGCTTGGGGTGAGGTGGAGCCCGAGCGCGTGCCGCTTTCGGTCGAGGGAATAGGGGAGACGGTGTCGGTGGGAGTGACGCCTGTCGCCGGTGCACCGGCGTGGGCGGAGGTGCAGATGACGCCGGATCGCTCCGGCGTCTGCTCGGTGAGCTTCTCCCTGCCTCGTGACGCCATGCCCCTCGACGATCGGCGCACGGCATCGGTCCTGGTGCGCGACCGGCTGCGCGTGCTGGTGGTCGGCGACGAGTCCCCCACGCGATACGTGCGCGCCGCGCTCGATCCCTACGGCGACGATGAGCGCACGGTCATCGCGGTTGATCTCACTTCACCGACCGCGCTGGCTGATGCCGATTTGTCGCGCTACGACGTCGTCGCGGTATGCGACGCGCCACTGCTGCCGAAGTCGTCGGTCGACGCATTGGCCGCCGAGATGGCTGATGGTCTGGGCGTGCTGGTCTTCATGGGGCCAGCGGCCGCAGCAAACGACTACGCCACCCGCGTATTCCCAGCGCTGGGCCTCGAGGGACTGGCCCCCGGCGCGGTCACGGCTTGGCCCGACGGCGTCGCGCTCACCGTGACGGAGAACACTGCAGGCCCGCTCGCGACCTTCCTCGATCCATCGGCCGGTGATCTGGGCACCGCACGCTTCACAGCGGCGCGAGAACTCCTCGTCCCCGCCCATCTGCGCTCCGCGATCCGTTCGCGCTACGAGGAGGGCACGGCGGCGATCGTCGAGGGAGCGTCCGGCCGGGGGCGATCGGCGCTGCTGAACATGGCACCCGATGACGCGTGGTCTGATTTCACACTCGAGCCCACGTGGGTGCCCTTCGTCCATCAACTCGTCTACCACCTCGCAGCGGGGCGAAACGCGCTGGTCATGGCTGGCGCGCCGGGCGAGGCCGTCGTTGGCACTTTACCGGATGGAGTCACCGAAGCTGCTGTCTCCAGCGTCGACGGGGCGCGCGAGGAGCCGCTGCCAGTTGAGAATGGCGTGTGGCGGTACACTCCCCATCGCGCCGGAGCGTGGCGGGTGTCCGTTGATGGGGAGGATATCAGCGCCTTTGCAGTCAACCTTGACCGGGCCGAGATGGACCCGGCCAGGCTGGAAGCGTCGCGAGTGCGCGAGTTGCTCGGGCCTGCCCGGGTCACCGTAATTGCCGGCGGCGACGCCGGCCGGTTGGCCAGTCAACTCGCCACGCCGCCCACCGAAGTGTCGGCGGTGTTCGCCCTGTTGGCGCTGCTGCTGCTGGCATGTGAGGCCGTCTATTCGTTGGAGCGACAGCCTGCCGCCGACGACTCGGCCGCCGCGAGTGAGGCATAGTCAGAAGGAACGAGGCGAAGTCGGTGCACGAGCACACCACATATGTTGCCGTCGACCGCGCTGCATTGGCCCACAACGCCCGGCAGGTTCTCGGCCTGCTGGGGGAGGGCACAGCTCTGATGGCGGTCGTCAAGTGCGACGCCTATGGCCACGGTCTGGTGGAGTCTGCGCGCACTTTCATCGACGCTGGCGCGAGTTGGCTGGGCGTGAGTTCCGTGGCGGAGGGCGTGGCGCTGCGCGAGGCAGGGCTTGACGCGCCCGTGCTGCTCTTCATGCCGGCAGCGCGCGGCGAGTGCGAGGCGCTTGTTGCCGCTGGGCTTACAGGAACAGTCGCCCAGAGTGAGCACATCAGTTGGCTGCACGAAGCTGCCGCCGCGACCGGCAAGCGCGCCGCCGCCCACCTCTACATCGACACCGGCCTCGGCCGAATGGCGTCCGATGACTCCGCGCCCCAACTGATGGACCTGGCTGATGGTCTCGGCGATGTGGACATCACAGGCGCGTACACCCACTACGGGCCGCCCGGATCGGGCGCGATGGGCGACTGGATGGAAGTCTTCCGCGCAGGCCTCCCGGTCAAGATGTTCCGCAGGCTCGCGGGTGAGTTGCTCGAGGGGCAGGGCCGAAGCGGGATGTTGCTGCACTGCGCTGCGAGCGCGTTGACGCTCGATGACCCCGACAGCCACCTCGGGCTGGTCCGCGCGGGCACGTTGCTCTACGGTCAATACCCCGACCACGCACAGCGCCGTGACCTCGATCTGCGCAACACCTTCGAGTTGCGCACTCGCGTGGCGCATGTCGGGACGGTGGGCGTCGGCGGCAAGATCGGCTATGGTGGCGAGTTCCAGTGCCGTCGGGTGACGCGGGTCGCCACGCTCCCGGTCGGCTACTGGCATGGGCTGGGCACGATACCCCAGAGCCTGGCATCGCGCGCTGGCCGCTGCATGAAGTACGCCATTTCGCGGTGGATGTCCGGATGGGGTCGCTCGTGGCATCCGCAGAGCGTGCGCATCGGCGAGGGCACCGCGCCCATCATCGGCCGCATCTCGATGGATCATTGCGCGGTGGATGTCACTGACCTGCCAGATGTCCGCGCCGGTGACGTGGTTGTTCTCCCGGTCCGGCGCGTCGGTACGAACCAGCACATTCCCCGGGTCGACGTCGAGGACGCTGACTAGCCCGGGTTCAGCAAACGTGCGCCGTAGTCACCCAGAGCGAGGGAGGGATGACCGTGCGGCTCAGCGTCATCCTCGTGACTGTGTTCGTGTTCCTGTGTGCCGCAGCTTTCGGTCAGCAGGCTGATGTGGCCATCATCAAGGCCACCTTCAGCATCGCTGAGCGTCCCGCCGAGGGGCGTGGTTCGGTGACCTTCTCCAAGATCATCGAGAGTGCTCTATCGCAAAGCGCGGTGCTTTTCGACATGCTCACGGAGGAGCAGGTCGAGGAGGGCAGCCTCGCTGGCTACAAGCTCGTCATTTTCCCCTACAGCGCCGTGTGGCATGAGCGTGAGATAGAGCGCACGCTTGAGTACGTGCGCGGCGGCGGCAAGCTCATGTGCTTCTACACCGCGCCCGCGGAGCTTCGCGGCCCACTTGGTTTCGAGATGCTCAACTCCCCCCGAGCAGAGTACGAGGGCCAGTTCCAGATAATGACCTTCACCGAGGACCGGCCGAAGGGATTCCCGGCACTGGTGCATCAGGACTCCCCGAACCTTGCGGTCGTGCGACCGGTCGGCGGAGGTCGCGTCATCGCCAACTGGCATGACAAGGACAGCGTTGACACCGGGTTCCCGGCGGTTGTGCTCTCCGAGAACGGGGTCTATGTCTCACACGTCTTCAAGTCCGGTAACCAGTCTGAGCAGGCGCTGCTGGTCCTGGCCACTTTGGGGCACTTCGTCCCGGGCAGCTGGGATCGTATGGTCGAGGGCATGTTGGCGGAGGCCGGGCCGGCCGCGGGCTTCGACAGTCTCGATGAACTGATCGCAGCCACTGCCGGCGTTCCTGATGCGGAGAAGTGGGCCGCCAGTGCGCGGGCGTTGCAGGAGGAGGCGACCGTAGCTCTCGCCGCTCAGGAATACGAGCGCGCGCTGGGCCTGGCGCGCCAGTCGCAGGACGATGCGCAGCGTGCGGCCACCGGTGCCTTCTCCTCGCGCCCCCACGAATTGCGCGGGGCCTGGATGGGCTTCCCGTCGGACGAGACAGACTGGGAGGCGATCATGAGCGAGTTGGAGGCGGCCAACTTCAACGCGCTCTTTCCGCTCATGTGTGATGGCAACGTCGCGGCCTACCCCAGTGCCTACCTGCCTCAATTCACCGAGAACGACCAGCTGAAACTGTGCATCGAGGCCGCGCATCGCCACGGTGTTGAGGTCCACCCCTGGCGCGTGAACTGGTGCATCCTCAGAGCCACTGACGAGGAGCGCCAGCAGCTTGCTGACGAGGGTCTGCTGGTGCTCGCGGTGGAGCAGGCTCGCGGCGAGGAGGAGGCGGAGACCACGTACCGCTGGAGCACTCGCTGGCGGGACCCGTCGGACGATATCAATCGCGACCTTGAGTACAACGCGATGATCGAGATGGTAGAGAAATACGATGTCGACGGGATCCACTTCGACTACATGCGCTACCCGTCCAAGTTCTACTGTTACTGCGATCGCTGCCGAAGCTCGTTCGAGGAATGGGCCGGTATCACCGTCGAAAACTGGCCCGACGACTGCTGGGATGGCGGGCCGAATCTGGAAGCCTTCCGCGACTGGCGACGCATGCTGCAGACTTCACTCGTCAAGCGCATCGCGGATCGCGCGCGTGAGCTCGACCCGAACGTGATGATCTCGCTCGCCGCCCGGGCCAGCGTCACGGGCGCTCCCGAGAACGACGCGCAAGACTGGCGGACGTGGGCGCACGAGCGTTACCTCGACATGCTCTGCCCGATGGATTACACCTCGAGCGTGGAGGTGCTGCGCCGGAAGCTTGAACCCCAGATGGAGCAGATCGACGGCGCCATTCCCGTCTACGCAGGGATCGGCGTCAGCCCCTCTCGGTCGGCCTCGCCCGTCAATCTCTCGCAGCAGATTCAGGCGGCGAGAGAACTCGGCGCCGACGGCTTCCTGCTCTTCTCACTGACCTCGTTCTCGCGTGGCATGCTCCCGGCGATTGGCGGAGGCGTCACGTCTGAGCCCGTGGCGATCATGCCTCACCATCGCCAGCTTCTGACCGCGACCTTCCGCTATCCTGACGGGATCGAGGGGGCCGAGGAGCGCACCTATGCCGTTGATACCGTCATTGATGTCGGCATCCGTCTGCGGGCCGTTGACGCTGATGTAGCCTCCATCACGCTGCAGGTGCTGACCATGCCTGCTGTCGGTGGCGAGGTGGTCGCGATCGGCGAGCGTCGCGAGGTCCCGCGTGATAGTTTCAGCAGCCACGCCGAACTGAGCCTGGCGCCCGGCATTCATCAGGTTATTCTCCGTGGCGAAGTCGCGAGCGCCGACGGCAAAGCGCGCGACTTCTACTTCCGCAGTCGCCCAATCACCGTGCTCTCGCACGAGGCCACGGACGAGTTGCTTGGCCGTCTCAAGCCGCCCATCTTCGCGACCGACAGGCCGCACGTGGGCGTCGTGGCCAACGGTTACGGCAGCGATGGAATCATGCAGGCGCTCGCGGAACTGGACTCGGTCGAGGTGCAGATCGTGCGCCAACTCGTGCCGGAGTTCCTCGCTCCCTGCGATGCGCTCATCCTGCCCCAACCCCGAGGCGGTCCTGAAGCGATGAACGCTGCCGCGATCACCGCTCTGCGCGAGTTTGTCCGAGCGGGCGGCGGGCTGCTGATGACCCATGACGCCGTCGGGATGCGCGGACATCCGGCGGTCTTCCCCGAGATCGCCGCCGGTGGGAAGGAGCCGGTGCGCCAGACCACCGTCGCGGTGGTGGGCGCTCACCCGATCGCAGCCGTCTACAACGCGGGCGCGCAGTTCGAGCACAGCTACTTCGACCACGTGCCAGTGGTCCCTACCGGCGACGCAACAGTCGTGGCCGTGAACGCTGACGGGCAGCCCGTGGTCGCCGCCGGCACGGCGGGCCAGGGGCGCTACGTGGCCTGGGGGATGGCGACCGGGCTCGGCGCTGGCGACGCCGAGGTCGCTCCCGAGGGTGGCGAATCTGCCCTGCTGGTGGGCGCAGTGCGCTGGTTGGTCGGGCAACTCCAAGAGCCGTAGTCAACGGAGGGAACGAAAATGCGGGCGATCACCTGGGTTGCACTGGCCGCGATATTTCTGGTGGCGCTGCCGGTCCATGGCGCTGATATCTGCCTCGTGCGCGGCGGCAGCATCTACGATGGCATCACCGAGAACCTCTTGGCCGCGTCCGGTATTGACTATGACCCAATCACCGAGGCCGAGGCCGCCGCCGAGGGCGTTCTGACCACCTACAGAATGGCCATCTTTCCCCTGAACTCGCAGTTCAGGGGGAAAGACCTGGACCGGGTAGTTGAACTCGTCGATGGTGGAGGCAAGCTCCTCTACATGTCAGGGATCCCCTCGCAGTTGCAGGAGATGCTCGGGATCGGCGAGTGGGAGTCGCGTGGGAAAGCATACGCGGGCGAGTTCGCCGTGATGAAGTTCACCGATGATCGCCCGGCTGAATTCCCCGCTCAGGTGTATCAGGAGTCGCCGAACTCGAGGATCGTGCATAGCACTCTCGATCACGCCAAAGTATTGGCTGTCTGGCACGATTCCACCGGCAAGGACCTCGGCTTCCCCGCCGTGATCGCCACCGAGGATACCGTCTGGACCGCCCACGTTTTCTGGGGAGGCGCCAACGTCGACCAGCAGCGTCACCTGCTCACGGCGACCGTCGCGTATCTGCTTCCGGACACGCTGCCGGGGCTGGTCGCTGGTATCATGTCCGAGGCGCTGGCTACTGGCGGATACCAGAACCTCGACGACCTCGTGGCCGCTGCGCGTGACTACCCCAGAGCCAGACCCATCGCACGACGGGCGCGAGCAAATGCTGGCGCCATCGACAAGGCGCTCGCCTCCGAGACCCCCGGCGTTGCGCTGGCGCTGGCCAGCGAGGTGCGTGCTGACATCCAGACCGCGGCTGCCGCAATCTTCCCCTCGCGGCCTTACGAGCTTCGCGGCGCGTGGATGCATCCCGATGACGCGTTCGACTATGAGGCGGTGATGGCCGAGTTGGCGGCGGCCAACTTCAACGCCGTCTTCCCGATAGTCTGCGGCCCCAACTACACCAAGTACCCCAGCGACTACGCTCCGCAATATACCGAGCGCGATCACGTCCGCGAGTGCATTGACGCGGCTCGACCCCATGGCATCGAAGTGCATCTGTGGAAGGCCAACTGGCAGGCCTCGGGCAGCCGCAACCCCGAGCTCCTCGCGCAGATGGTTGCCGACGGGCGCGCGGTCGTCAGCGTCGAGATGGCGCGCGGCGAGGATGAAGTCAGCCGCTACAAGTGGAGCGGTCTGTGGCTGGACCCATCCGATGAACGCAACCGCCAGCTCGAGTTCGACATGGAAATGGAACTCATCGACAAATACCACCCGGACGGCATCCACTACGACTTCATGCGCTACCCCGAGTCCCGCTACTGCTTCTGCGACCGCTGCCACACGAAGTTCCAGGAATGGGCTGACGTGACTGTCGAGAACTGGCCCGATGACTGCTACGCCGCAGGCGTGCTCGCCGACTGCTACCGAGATTGGCGGCGCCACCTGATGACCTCAATGGTCGAGCGCATTGCCGAGGGTGCTCGCGAGCGCGACCCGGACATCAAGATATCACTCGCCGCCCGCGCAAGCATGACCGGATCGTTCGATAGCGACGCGCAGGACTGGGTCACCTGGGCGCACGAGCGCCACCTCGATCTGCTCTGCCCGATGGATTACACCAACAGTCTGCAGGTGCTCTACGATAAGGTGAAGCCGCAAGTCGAGGCGGTCGACGGCGCGATCCCGGTTTACGCCGGGCTTGGTGTCAGCCCCGGGCGTTCCGACAGTCCCGTCAATCTCTCGCAGCAGATTACGCTCGCCCGCGAACTCGGGGCCGATGGCTTCCTGCTTTTTGCGCTGAGTCCCTTCGCACGCGCCATGCTTCCGGCGCTCGCCCTGGGCGCCACCTCCACGCCGGTTACTGTCATGCCTCACCACGACCAGTCGGCCACCGCCAGCTTCGCCTATCCGCCGGTGCAGGAGGGTCTGCCGCCGCGCACCTATGGCCCTCATCAGGAACTGCCGGTGACGATCACGGTGAACGCCGCCGTACGAGGCATCGAGCAGCTTACCGTCCAGGCTCTATCCATGCCGGCCGGCGGCGGCAAAGCGACCGCGTTGACCAAGTACCGATCCACCGAGGAGGCGCAGACGGAACTGGCGGTGACGGTGCAATCGCAGCCAGGCTCATGGTCGGTGATTGTGCAGGGAGAGGTCGTTTACCGCGATGGGCATGAGGAGCCCTTCTACCTGCGCAGCCTGCCCCTGCGAGTGTCCGACCAACAGCAATACGATGACTTGATGGCTCGCACCGGACCGCCGGTCTTCCACACTGACGGCCTGCACGTGGGCGTCGTGGTCGACTGCTACGGCACTGAAGGCGTGCTCGTGGCCCTGCGCGCAACCGAGGGCATTGAGGCCCTGCCGATAGCGCAACTGACGGCCGAGTATCTCTCGCCCTGCGATGTGCTCGTCCTGCCCCAGCCACAGGAGAACCCCAAGCGCGTGAACCCCGAGTCTGTGCAGGTGATGCGTGATTATGTTGCCGATGGCGGGGGCCTGCTCGCCATGCGCGACGTCATTGGCGCCTGGATCTATTCGCCGCTGATTCCCGAAGTCGCGGCGGGAGATGGCACCGTTGTCAAAGTCCAGCGCGTGGCCGCGACACTCGATCATCCGGTGACTGCAGGGCTGACCGTCGGCGAGTTTGTGGCGCACGCATTCGGCGACCACCTGCCGCTTGCGGTGGGGGAGGCGGCGACCGTTGTGATGCAGGACCCGGAGGGCAAGCCGGTCGTCGCGTGCGGCGATGTCGGGGAGGGGCGCTACGTGGCCTGCGGCTTCGCGATAGGTCGCACGCCGACTTCAACTGACGCAGTGCCCGAGGGCGTCGACCGCGATCTGCTTATCAACTTCGTCCAGTGGTTGGCGCAGTGATCTGTTGACCTGGCACACTCCGTGCCGAGATCGGATGTGGTGGTATGGGCTCTGGTCAAAGGCCGTTGGCTGTTCAGCCGTGGGCCGATCTGCGCGGTGAGGACCTTTCGGGCCTCGACCTGACTGGGTGCGACGAGGTACTTCGCACGGTCGATTTCGACACGCGCACCCTCTGGCCCGAACCCGTCCAGATGCCCGCGACGTGGGATCCGGATGAGGTGCTCGACCTTGGGCGCAACCCCGGGCTCAGTGTGCGCGACTTGCACGATTGCGGTATTGACGGGCATGGGGTGCATGTCGCGATCATCGACCAGCCCCTCGATCCCGGACATATGGACTTCCGCCACGCGATGGCGAGTAGCGTGGTGATCGGTCAGGAGCACCCGGACGCGAACGAATCGTGGTGGACCACCCAGATGCACGGGCCCGCCGTCACCAGCCTCCTGGCCGGACGCACCTGCGGTACCGCGCCGGCGGTGCGTGTCCACTACTACGCCCACCCGATGTGGGTCGGCTACGAGTACACCATCGCGGCCCTGCGCATGGTCATCGACGAGAACACCAATCGGCCGCCAGGCAAGGAGACCAGAATCGTCAGCGTCTCAACCGGCTTCAAACGCGACGACCCGCTCTTCCCCCAGTGGCTTGAGGCGCTCGACGACGCGGCGCAGGCCAGCGTGATCGTTGTGCACTGCAGCAAGCAACTTGGCTACGCAGGCTGCGATCGCGGCTCCAATCCCGATGACCCGGCCGCCTATAGACTTGCGAGCTTCTACGAGATTGCGGGTGACGATGCCAGCGACCCGGAGGACGAGGGGAAGCTCTTCGTCCCCTGCGACAACCGCACACTCGGCTCGCCCGAGGGCCCGCAGGACTTCGCTTTCTTCGCCAGCGGCGGTGGCAGCTGGGGAGTGCCGTGGCTGGCCGGGGTCATCGCCATGGGCCTGCAAGTGAGATCGGACCTGACCGAGGACGAGTGTTTCGCGTTGTTGCGCAAGACCGGTACACCATTCCGCGAGGGAACGCTGACGAACGCGGCGGGCTTCGTCGATCATCTGCTTCTGGCGTGACGCACACAGGAGGAAGAGAGACCTTGAGACATGCGCTGATAGCCGCCCTATTCACTGGCATCGCCGCGACCTGCTTCGCCGCTCCGAGCGAATACAACAACATCATGCCCGAGCCTCGCCAGATGCAGATCACCGGCGAGCAGATCGCCGTTGTCACCGGTGACCTGGCGATCGCTCGCATCGTCGTCTCCCCGCGTCAGCGCCAGGCACAAATCGGCGCCGAGGAGATCAACGACCGACTGACCTCCCTCGGCAGCCCGGCCCTGCCAGTGATCGAGGCCGAGGACGCCGCCGCCCTCGATGGCGCCGAAGGCCTGACCATCGTCATCAGCAAGTGCTATGGCTCGGCGCTCGCAGAGGCGATCATCGACGAGTGCGACCTTGATGTCAGCCGTGACGCCCCCGGAACGCAGGGCTACATCATTCGCTTCGTGAACTTCCGCGGCCATCGCATCGCGTTCCTGTGCGGTAGCGATCCAGTCGGGTCGCTGTACGCGGCCGTGACCTTCAGGTGGTTGCTCGAACGGGATGGCGACCAAGTGCTCGCCACCGTCTGCTCCGTCCGCGACTGGCCCGACTTCCTCTGGCGAGGCACTGGTTCGCTTCAGCAGATGCGCAAGTCCTATCCGGTATATGGCGCCAGGGACACCGCCGAGGCGCTCAAGGTGCACGCAGACTGGATGCTGCGCCATAAGCTGAACTTCTTCGGCGACTACTTCTACGGCAACGAGAAGGTCCCCGCCGTCGCGAACGTCGGTTGGATGCGGCCCTTCAATGCCTATCTGCGTGAGCGTGGAATGATCGGCGAAGAGTATCAGTCCACCAATGTCGGCTATGACGAGCGCGACAAGGATGATCCGCGCTTCGCCGGGATGATGCACACGCGGGACCTCTTCTTCTCATGGAGCGATGACGAACTCATCCGCAAGCGCGCGCGAGAGATCGGCGAGTTCTACGCCGCCGCAGGTCTTGACTGCGTGGTTCTGCACGCACCCGACGGCGGCGGGCCGCTCAACCCCGAAATGTGGGAGAACCGCTCCCACGCCGATCGTGAGCGCTGGGGCGATGATCGTGCGGCCGCCGACGCGCACATCTTCGGCATCTTCTACGAGGAGATTCGCGCCGCCAACCCGCGCGCCCGCGTCGTCTTGGTGGTCTACCCATATAGCGCCTTCTATCTTGACTGGGAAGGCCTGAAGCAGCACTACCCCGAGATGACGCGCGAGCAGTTTGAGTCCGCCGGTCGCGAGCATTTCCGCCGGGTCTCGGGAATGCTCCCCGAAGATGCCCACATCTGCGTGTGGCTCGGCGAGCGCGAGTATCTCAATGAGTTCCGTGGCTACTACGGCGACATGCCAATGTACTACTGGTACAAAGTCGCCAGCGGGTGGGTAGACTCGGGCTGGTTGGTCACGGTGCACCGCTTCATCCCAACCTGCTGGTACGGTCACCCCGACGACATCATGGCCTCGCGAATCGACCGCAACGCGCCCAACTTCATGAACCGCGCGGTGGCCTGCCAGTTCGCCTGGAACACGGAGAGTGCCGGCGCCGAGCCCTTTGCGGGGACCTACTATGACTTCCGCACCGACAACACCCAGCCGCGCGAGGTGATGGATCGATGGGGCCTGCGCGCCTGCCGCAGCATGTGGGGCAGCGAGGTCGGGCCCATCATCTTCGAGGCCTACAACAAGGGCGTCATTCCCGCGCTCATCGTCCAGCCCACGCGGGTCTTCGAGAAGGAGAATCGCCGTCGTCGCATGCGCGGCCTCGAGCCCTTCACGCTCACGCCGGAGATGATGCTGGCCCAGGCCGACGCTTGCGCTGCCGCCGCCGAGGCGCTCGATCAGGTCCTGGCGATGGACGTGACGATGGACGATCTGGCTGAGCGCTTGTACGTCTACCTGCTGCGCAACTCGCACTGCCTGTCGCACTACGCGCGCGCTCACTACCACCTGCTGCTCGCCAACGAGGGCGTTGCCGAGGGCGATGAGCAGAAGGTGACCGACAACGTCGCGGCCGGTCAGGCGGCCATCGAAGCCGGGCTCGAGGACATGGCGCGCGTGCTTGAGATCACTGCCGAGATGCGCAGCTATGACCCGAAGTACGCGCGCGAGGCCGAGGCCGGAGTCTTCCCAGCCATCCCCGGCACCACCGCAGACTTCCCCCGGCTGCGCGAGTCCCTCGATGCCTGCCTGCGACGGTTCGCTGACTCGCAGTTGCAGTTCGAGCCGATCAAGCACGAGGGCCCGATCTCGGTGGCTATCTACGATCCCGGCGACGACGGCGGTTCCGCCATCGGCCACCGTGGCTGGATGATGACGCTCGAGGGCTCCGACGAGTTCGCGCCTGAGTTCATCGACGACCTCAGCCTGTCGACCCTGGTCAACTATGAAGTGCTGCTCTACCCGCAGTGCAACACCGGGCGCAGCGCGGGCCGCTACGAGTTCTTCGAGGTGCTCGGTCGCTACGTTCGGGAGGCCGGTGGGGGAGTGCTCTTCGGCCACAACTCCATAGGCACTGTCCGCTCGGAGTTCGGCATGGAGACCGCCTTCCCGCGGATCGGTCTCGGCGCGCTCGATCGCTTTGACAGCAACCAGGCTGTCGTCGCCGGAGAGCATCCCATCACGGAGGGGCTTGTCACTGGTGCGCAGATCCAGCATGCCTACTACGATCACTGGACCATCAAGTCCGGGTCGCGGGGCATCGCGATTCTGAGTGACTCGGGCGGGGATCCGATCATGGTCGCTGGCCGCGGGGATCAGGGACGCGTGATCTACGACGGGACCATCGTGCTCAGCCAGACGGACGAGGCCGTTGCCGCCGAGGGCGAGTGGCGCGAGGTGTTCCTGAACGCCATCCGCTGGCTGGCCCGGAGGAAGTGACAGGCGGGAACACGCCTCGACCCGCAGCCGTCCAACCAGCAACGCGAAACGAAATGGATCTGCGCTGCCGAGGGGTGACCGTGATGGGCCGACCGCTGTTGACACTCGCACTGGCGCTATGTCTTGCTTCACCCGCGTCGGTGGTTCTCGCCGACGGAGCGTACATCCCGCCCGAGTACGGAACCGCCGAGTCCGCCGACCAACGTGCCATCGTGGTAGACCATGGCGCCACGCAGACGTTGGTCCTCGAGACCGCCTATGAGGGGGACCTGAGCGATTTCGCCTGGGTCATCCCGCTGCCGTCGCTGATCCAGTCGGCAGGCATCAGCACCGTTTCCCAGGGCGTCTTCAGCGCGCTGGAGAATCAGAGTGCGCCACGCGCCTGGATTGGGCTGGGGGGGAGCGCATCGGGCGGCTGTGGCGGGTGTGGTGGCGGCACGCAGTTCGGTGGCAGCCCGGGCGACGGCCGCAGCCAGCTCGGCGTCACCGTCTGGGACACGCTGCAGGTCGACGGCTACGAGGTCGCGATTCTATCGGCGACGCAATCCGGTGACCTCGCGCAGTGGCTGGCCGACGGCGGCTACGCGCTCCCCGATGACAACGCGCCGACGCTGCAGTATTACGTGAATACTGGCGCTTACTTCGTGGCCGTGAAGGTCGATCCTGATCAGGTCGCGGTGGCGCAAACGAATGGGGCGGTCGCTACGGGAGGCCTCGAGCCGTTGTGCCTGACCTTCCCGATGGGGCCTGACGGGCTCGTGTTTCCGCTGCGCATCTCGCAGGCCAGCTCGATGGGTGAGACCGAGGTGCGGCTGTTTGTGCTCTCGGACCACCGCGTCTCGACGCCGAACTACCCCACCGCGCAGATCGACGCGTCAGGATACACCGGGGCGGAGGATTTCACGGCGTTCTACGACGTGCGCTTCCGCAACACGCTCAGCGATTTGGGGGACCGGGGCTTCGTGGTGGAGTATGCCCGGCCGCTTCCCGAGTGGGCCGTCTCAGCGGACCTGCGCTCCTTGCTCGGCGAGGGCGAGTTCTTCCTCACGCGCCTGCGCACGTATCTGCAGCCCGAGCTGATGACCGAGGATGTGCGGCTTGTGCGTGCGCCGACCGACAACGAGTTCGAGGTGGACCTCTACGTTGCTGGCCCGTCGAGGGCACGTTACTTCGGCGCGCTGGCGGCGCTGCTGATGGCCGCCGTGCAGTCTCGTCGCGCCCGCTCGCGGCGCGGACGCGACGGCGCGCGCCTGTCTGCGCTGCTCGGCGTGCTCCTGCTGCTTGTCTGAGCGCCGGCTACCCCTCGTCGCCCTCCCACGTCAACTCCGGCTTGGGCATCCAGTCCACATCAAACCACCCGCCGCAGACCGCTGCCTCGGTGTCGCCTGTGGTGAACCGCGTGCTGTCGAAAATCAGGAAGTCGGGGATCATGTCGTGCTTGTGGTTGCTCGACAGCTTTCGCCCGTGCAACGGCCCCGAATAGATCAGCACGTAGCGGCTCGGGTTCAGCGGGTTCGGGTAGCACATCACGAGGCCAAGTTGGTCGCCCTCGTATGTCTTGTCGAGAACCGTATAGCGATGGTCGCCGATGGTCACGGGCAACTGCGCGGCCAGCCGGCGCATGACCGAGTTCGTCTCGGGCGTCCCGAAGAGCACCAGGTTGAAGCGCTCAATGTCCTCGTCTGTCAGTTCCGCGTCAGTGCACACGCGCGCCTCGCCGTCGGCGAACGCCTCCCACTCTTCCATCCAGGTCCCCGTCTGGCGGGCGATCTCCTGGCTCTGAGCCAGGTCGCCCGACGTCCCCTGCACCAGAATGAAGGGCGCATTGAACACGTCCTCGACCGGACCGCACAGCCCGCGGCTCTTGCCCGGTGGCCACGTGCCCTGCCCGCACGCTGGCCCGAGTTCCACCACAAGCTTGCCGTTGGCATTGGCCGGGAGCGTGAGCGGACCGCCGGCGGTCCCCACCTCGTACTGATCCGCCTTCGTAAGCGGGCAGGTGCGCATGTCGACCTCGAACACCGCCACGTTCTCCGCGCGCACATCCAGCCGCGTGCCACCGTCGACCACACGGGCCTCGATGCTCGCGGGTTGCCCCCACTTGCGCAGGCTCCGGACCGTCACCCAGAAGCTCGTCGCGTAGTTGAGGCTGAAGATCCGCATGCTCACATGCTCAGGCGAGGGGCTGAGCGTGACCAGCTTCTGCCTGCTCCACGCGTTCTCGTAGCACTCGGTGTCCCAGTAGATGAAGTGGCTCGCCTCGGGGAACTCGTAGTATTCCACGGGCTCGCCCAGGGCCTGGATCGCGTGCACCATCGAGCGCGACTCAATCACCGGGATGAGCGTATCGTTCTCACCATGCTGCACGAAGATGCTCTGGCCGCGAGCGTTCGGGACCATCTCCAGCGCATTGTCCCAGTCCACCAGGAACTGCTTCCACGGCGGGAAGTTCGCGCGCTCCCATCGCCACCAGCGGAACATATCGGTCTGGCCCGAGATCGGTGCCACGGCCGCGAAGTACCCCGGGAAGCGCAGGCCAATCGTCCACGAGCCCATATATGCGGGCCGGATCCACGGTGAAGACGCTCATGAAGTGGTCGATGCTGTCGAAGACGTCCTTCTCGCCGACGCCCTGGAAGTCAGAGTTGCGCCGCCCGTACGGGATCAGCAGCAGGCAGCCGTTGTCTTCCGCAACGCGGCAGACGTCCTCGGAAAGCACCCACGGGTCGAGCACGCTGATGGTCGGCACATAGCCATGCAGGAAGACGATCAGGGGCCACGCCTGCTCCGGCGTGTAACTCTCGGGGATGTACACGTAGTATGGCTGAACGCTGCCGTCGCTCTCGGCTATGAGGGCCATGCCATCGGCCACGTCATCAGCAGAGGACGTAATCCCGTAGTAACCGCCGCTGCGCCGAAGCATCGCTTTCTTCAGCTTCAGTCGTGCCAGCGGCAAGTTCACGCGTGATGCGGCTGTCGGCTCGTCCGCACTGATGAGTTCTGCTCGCGCGACGGCGCTGCGCAATTGTGTGATCTTCCCGTCCTCGTCAGGGGTAGCGGCGTCCTGGGCGAAGGCCGGGCAGGCGAGCACGAAGGCAATGGCCAACAGGCTGATCCTCATGAATGCTGGTCCTCCCACAAGAGGCTGAGCGGCCCGGTAATCTTCCCCGGTCCGCTCACTCGCACCTGCGACCACCTTAAATGAAGCGGGCCCCGACAGTTGGCCTATGCAGGCGCCGTCGGGGCCCAAAGCTCTCTAGGACAAGCGGGCCAAGCAGAGGAATCGCTGAGATTCTTTCGCCTCAGCTCGGCCGCAGCAGGGGGGCACGATTACTTCTTGCCACACCCGCACCCGCCGCAACCCTTCTTCTCTTCCTTCTTCTCCTCTTTCTTGGCTCCGCAGCCCTTATCATCACACATCAGCATCACCTCCGGATAGATTCGCAATCGCGTTGAGGGAGCCTATGGCTCCACTACGGTATTATACCATCCTCAGAGAAATATCTCAACTACTTTGGTGCGGTATGCGCCCTCTACAGCTCGATCTCCTCGCCCGGGGTCATGACCAGAGCCCGCAGTCCCTGGGTCACCACACGCGCAGCAAACTCCTCAGGATCGGCCTCTATCACGTCGAACGTGTTGTAGTGCATCGGGATGGTCAGACGCGCCTGCAGCATCTCCGCCGCCACCACCGCGTCGTCGATACCCATCGTGAACACATCGCCGATCGGCAGCGCGGTCACGTCGATATCGTTCAGTCGCCCGATCAGCTCGATATCCGCGCACAGAGCCGTGTCACCGGCGTAGTAGAACTTCTTCCCACCCATGGTGAGCATGAATCCGCAGGCGTTCGAGATTCCCTTGATATCGTCGTCGCTGACGATGCTCGATGAGTGGTGGGCCACGGTCAGCTTCACGTGCCCGAAGTCGAACTCATGCCCGCCTCCGATGTGCATGGGGAAGACCTGCTTGACTCCCTGGCGCTCACAGTAGACTGCCAGCTCGTAGGGCGCCACCAGCATCGCATCGTTGTTGATGGCGATCTGGATGGCGTCGCCGATGTGGTCCGAGTGCGCATGGCTGACCAGCACCGCGTCGCACTTGATGTCATCGGCGGTCTCGACGGCCAATGGGTTGCCGGTCAGGAACGGGTCGATGATGACCCGCTTACCCTCCGCGGCCATTGAGAAACACGCATGTCCATGAGACTTCAGCGTCACGCTCATTGGGTTCATCCTCTCAGATTTCCCGCCCGACCAGCGCGCCCTCGTGCACTGCGGCCTGGGCGTGGCGGGGCGACTTCGCATCACCGATGACCGTCACCTTCAACAACGTATCCTCCAGATCGGCGGCCAGCTTGTCCTCCGCACGCCGACCGATTGCCAGCACCACCGTCCCCGGATCGTTGAACCGTTTCGTGCCCGCCGAGGTCTCGCACCTGATGCCCTCGGCATCGAGGCCCATCACTTCGTGGACGACGTGCACCTGCACACGCAGGTCCTCGAGACGCTCGAGCAGGAAGCGGCGCGGCGCGCTCGCCACACCGAGCGCGATGCCCGTGCTGCGTTCGAGGATGCTCACCCGATGCCCCGCCTCGGCCAGCAGGTGAGCGGTCTCCGCACCCGTCTGGTCGCCACCAATTATGTAAACGGGGTCCTGCACTTCCACCTCGCCGCGCAGCACCTCCCACGCCGTTACGTGGCGCCCGCCCGCGCCGAAGGGCAGCGACTCCCCGCGCAGTTCCCGCGCCCCCGTCGCGATGATCGTGTGATCGGGGTCGACGTCCAGAATGTCATCCACGGTCGCCTCGCGGTCCAACTCCAGCTTCACACCGGCGCGGTCCATCTCGTCAAGTTGCCAGCGGACCAGGCTGGCCAGCCAGCACGAACTGGCCGCCGACATCTTCGCCCCTCTCCCAGACCGTCACCTCATGCCCTCGGCGCGACGCCACGATCGCTGCCTGCATGCCCGCCGGACCAGCGCCCACCACCAGCACCTGTTGCGGGCTCTTCGCGCGCGGGCCGGTCGGATAGTCCGACCACTCGGCCTCGCGCGAAGTCCACGGGTTGGCCGTGCAGGCGACCTCGCCGTCCTCGCTGTAGCTCCTTTCCGAGCAGCCCAGGTTGCAGCCGAAGCAACGAATGATCTGACTCGGCCGGTCCTCCTCCGCCTTCTTCGGCCACTCCGCATCCGCCAGCGATGCCCGCCCGATAGCCACGAAGTCGCACTTCCCGGAAGCGATGGCCTCGTCCGCCATTTCGGGCTCGACGATCCTGCCCACGCCGATTACCGGGACGCCGACCACTTCCTTGACGCTGGCCGCATAGTCCAGCAGGTGCCCCTGCTCCACGTAGTAGGGCGCGGATGCGTAGCAGGCGGTTTCGCCGATGCACACCGACACGTGGATCGCGTCATAGCCCGCCATCTCCAGCAGCGGCGCAAACCGTCGCGCCTCCTCAACGGTCGTCCCGCCCTCCATGAACTCGTCCGCAGAAATCCGGCACCAGCAGGCGAACTCCTCACCGCACCGTTCGACGATGGCCTCCCGCAACTCCTGAGCGAAGCGCACGCGGCAGCTTGTGTCGCCGCCATACTCGTCATCGCGCCGGTTCAGAAGAGGGGAGAGGAACGAGCAGCCCAGATAGCCGTGGGCCATGTGCACCTCGACGCCATCCATCCCCGCTTCCTGCGCTCGGCGCGCGCCCTCGCCAAAAGCCTCGATCGTCTCGCGAATCTCGTCCACGCTCATCTTCTCAGGCATGCGGCGGTCGCGTCCGGCAGGGATGGCCGACGGGGCGAGCGGCTTGCGCCCGATGACCTCCTCATTCGCCTGCCGCCCGCCGTGCTGAAGCTGCACCGCGATCCGCCCGCCCGCCTCATGCACCGCATCAGCGAGCTTCGTCATACCGGGAATCATGTCGTCGTCCCAGATGCCCAGCATGCGCGGGCCGGTGCGTCCCCACGGATGCACGGTCGTATGCTCGACGATGTTCAGGCCCATGCCGCCCTTGGCGCGCGCCACATGGAAGGCGATGAGCTGGTCGGTGACCTTATGCTCAGCGTCGGGGAAGTTGCTGCCCATCGGTGCGAGCACCACGCGGTTGGGCAGCTTAAGCTGGCCGATCGAACCTGGGGAGAAAAGCGCCTGATACTTGCTCACGGTACCTCACCACAAGACTGGGGTTGTTGTTAGCCGCGGCTCTAGCTTCCCTGCGCATGCGCCCAATCCTGCCGCGGGCGGGGAAAGTCGCCGCAACGCAGAGGAATGTCCCCGACCGTGTCGAAAGCTCTTCGCGCGCGGGAGTGACGTCTGCTCCATCAGGTTGTGTATCGTAAGAGGAGGGTCTGCAGTGGCGAAGATCAAGGCCGGTATCATCGGCGCTGGAATTGGCAAATACCACATCGAGGGCTACCAGGCACACAGTGGGGCCGAGGTAGTGGCGCTGTGTGATGTCAACGAGCAGGCGCTGACCGAAGTCGCTGACGACTTTGGCATCCCCAACACTTTCGTGCGTGCCCAACGCGCTGCACAGGCCTCTCGCGGTCGACTGCCTCAAGGCCGGCAAGCACGTCTTGACGGAGAAGCCGCTGGCACCCAACGCTCGCGAGGGCCAGAAGATGGTCGACGCAGCCAAGGCCGCCGGCAAAACGCTCATGATCCAGTTCAACAATCGCTATCGCCCTGAGGCCCAGCTCCTGAAGAAATACGTCGATGGCGGCGAACTCGGCGATCTCTACTTCGCACGCTGCGGCTGGATTCGGCGCAACGGTATCCCCGGCTGGGGCGGCTGGTTCACCAGCAAAGAGATGGCCGGCGGCGGGCCGCTCATCGACCTCGCGGTTCACATGCTCGACCTGACGATGTGGCTGATGGGCAATCCCGAGCCGGAGGTATGCATGGCCTCGACCTACTCGGTCTTTGGCCCGCAGATGGAGGCCCTCGGTCCGTGGGGCACGCCCAACACCAAGGGCAAGTTTGACGTCGAGGACATGGCGGTCGGCATGATCAAGTTCGCTGGCGGTCAGACGATCATGCTTGAGGCCTCGTGGGCATCTCGCATCCGCCAGGAGTTTGTCTACTCGACCATGTGTGGCAGCAAGGCTGGCGCGAGCCTCGAGCGCGTCTTCGACTTCGATGGCGATGATGACACTGCAGTAGACACGCTCGAGCTCTACACGCAGGAGAACGGTGTTCCGGTCAACCGTGAACTGATCGTGGAGCCCGATCCGGCGATGGGCCGCGTCGCTGCGGTGATGCACTTCGTGGACTGCCTGAAGTCAGGCAAAGAGCCTGTCTCTCCGGGCACCGATGGCCTGCGCATCATGAAGATTCTCGACGCGATGTACAAGTCAGCAGAGACTGGCAAAGCCGTCAATATCAAGTAGCGGCTGCCACATCAATCTGAATCGGAAGCGGCGAGGCCACCCGGGCCTCGCCGCTTTGCGTTCTCTCTCGCCCCGACCTACTCCGCCGTGCTGTCCAGAATCGCGCAGGCACGTTCGCACAGCTTCTCCAGCGTCTCGTCCACGCCCTTGCGGCCGAGCAGCACCGGGTGCAGGTGGTGCTGGATGAGCTGTGAGATGCGCAGGTAGCGCGGGATATCATGCCGACGTTTGCTGTTGCGCAGAACCTGCCGCAGCAACGGGTAGTGCGGGTTGAAGGCCAGCACATCGGGGTCCGAGTAGAGCGCTTCGATGGTCGGCATCGGCCCGCCGCGCATCGCGCGCTCCTTCTGGATCTCGGTGCTGGTCATGAACCGGATGAACTCGGTCGCGGCCATCGGGGCGCGCGCATTGGCCGGTATGGCGTAGTGCCAGCCGCCCAGGAAGCTGTGGCCCACATCGCCGCGGGGGCCTGTTGGCGGCGGCGCGATCCCCACCCTGGCCCGCAGCGCCGACTCCGGTCGGTTGGTCTCCTGCATCACGCTTGGGAGCATGCTCAGGAAGATCGTCCTGCCCTGCACGAATTCCTCTTGCGGTTCGAGACCGTGCGCGGCGCTTGTCACGTTCGCCGGGGTTATCTTGTGCACATGGATCAAGTCGTGCATGAAGGTCAGCGCTTCGTGGGCCGCCTCGCTGGCCAGACCGCAGCCCTCCTCGCCGTCCAGCACGTCCCCACCGTTGCTCCACAGGTTGGTCAGGAAGGATGTGCTCAGCCCCTCATACAGATACCCCGGGAACTGATAGCCGATCAGGTCGTCGCGCCCTTCGCCGGCCAGGACAGTATTCGCCTGCTCAATGAGTTCCTCCCAGGTCGCGGGCGGCGCGCTGAAGCCGTGTGCCTCAAGCAGGTCCTCGCGGTAAAGCAGCACACCCGAGACCGCGATAGCCGGCACGGCATACAGCTTGCCGTCGCGCATTGCCGGGGCCACGATCTCCGGCATGTGCTGGGCACGCTCCTCCTGCGGGAGCAACTCGTCCACTTCGAGCAGCTTGCAGCGCTCAATGATGTCGGGCGTCCAATACAGGCAAAGCGGCGCCACCGACAGGTTCGTCGTCGAGGCCCGCGTTGCCGCCAGAACCGTGTTGTAGACCTCGTCGGGGTTGTAGGGGATGGTCAGCGAAACTGGCGAGACATTCGGGTGCATCTGCGAGAAGCGCTGGAGCAACTCCGCGTTGAGTTTCTCGTCATACTCCGTGAAGCTGCGGACCGACAGCGCAATGGTGGACACGCGCGCGGCTCCGGCCATGACACCTTCGGCACCCTCGAATCGGCTCTGCACCTGGATGCCCTGATCGTTGATCGTGTAGCGCCAGATGCCCTTGTCGTGGTTGGTGCCGCGCATCTTCAGCACTGAGATGGCGCGCTGGATCTCGCTCTCCAACTCCAGATATTTCATCAGGACAATCCCGTCCACGATGATGGACAGGTTCTCGCTGGAAACGTAGGTCTGCCCGAACAGCTCGGGCACTTCGGTCACCAGCAGGCTGGTCACCTGGTGTCTGTCCAGCATATCCGCGAGGTGATACACCGCTTCGCGCATCGCATCGGTGCTGCTGAAAGCCATGCGCAGGTCGGTCAGGCTGTCGAAGACCACCCGCCGCACGCCCTTATCCACGATCTCCCGCTGCAGGTCCAGCATCAACTCATCGAACCGCACTGCCGTGGGCGCGTGATGATGGATCAGCACTTTGCCGTCTGCGACCAGCCCCGCCAGGTTCAGGCCGATCCCCTCGGCCAGTTCAGTCAATCGCGCCGGTGACTCCTCGAAGCTGATGTACGCGGCGGTCTCACCGCGTGCCGCCCCCTCGCAGACGAACTGCAGGCCGAGGGTCGTCTTGCCAACCCCTGCGCTGCCCGCAATCAGCGTCGCGGTGCCAGTCGTCAGGCCCCCGTCCAACATCTCGTCGAGACCCTTGACACCGGTCAGCAGGCGCCGCGCTTCGCGCTCCTCCGAAGCCGGGCGCGAGACTGCCTCGTAGCGTGGGTAGGCCACCGCGCCCTCGCCCGTTATCTCGAAAGCGTGCTTGCCGGCCCGCTGGTCCTGCCCGCGGGCCTTGATGACCTCGACGAATCGCTGGCGGCGGAAGTCCCCGATCAACTGGTTGTCCAGCCGGATGACCGTGTCGCAGAGATACTCCTCGAAAGGTACCCGGTCTGGCACCGTCGACTCGAGTTCCTTGGTGATGATGGTCGTGAGCCCCGCGCGTTTCAGCCCGCTGACCATCCCGTAGAACAGTGACCGCAGCTCACGTGGATCGTCGCTGATCTGGGCCAGGTGAGAGGCGCTGTCGATCACGAGGCGCTTCGCCTTCATCTCCAGGACCATGCGATCCACAAGGCCGCCCACTTCGCTGAGCTGGTGCAGAAAGACGTCCGGGGACGTGCACACTAAACGGACCATGCCGAGGCGCTCGAGTTCGTCGAAGTCCATGCCGAACTGTGCGGCGTCCTGAACCATCTGGTCGGGGAACTGCTCGAAAGTGATCGCCAGCCCCGGCTCGCCATCGTACTCGGCGCCCTGGTGCAGGTACTGCAGGCCCACGGTTGTCTTCCCCGTGCCCGGCACTCCTTCGACCAGCGTGCATGAGCCGCGCCGAAGCCCTCCCGACAGGATGTCGTCCAGCCCCGGTACTCCCGTCGGAACCAACTCATGCATCTGCGTCACTTCCTTCGCTTGCGCCGGCGAAATCTTGTCCAGTGCGCTTGAGTATGAGTTGCTTCACGAGCATCTTGATGATGACCCCGCGCGCCTGCTCATCATCGTGATACGCTTCACTCACCATGCACAGCAGGTTCCATGTCTCACGCGTCGGGCTGAGTGCGAAGCAGTGGTAACGTCCGTCGCCGCGGTCGAACACATCGAGGATGCCGTTGGCGCCGAGGCGCTCGAGGGCCGGTTCCACTTCAGACACCGAGCGGTGCGTACGGAGGGCTATACCCGCAGCGGTGTCGAAAGCACGCGGGTTGGCCTGGTAGAAAAGCGCTACCTCCAGGCCGGTGAGGTCATGGGCCGTATTTTGGACGAAATCGATGACAGCCTGCTCCATACCCGACCCGCCCGTCTCGTCGGATGCGACCTGCGCCGGCGAATGACCGTACATGAATATTCTTTGATGAGCGCCATACTCCTGCCGACGACTCACGGGTCGTTGCGTCCCCCCGTGGGCTTGTCACCTATTGTCTACTTTGAAGGTTACCCGCCAGGGCCGTCGAACAAACCAAAGCGCCTCCGGGCGCTGTGCTCACTAACGACGGAGGTAAACCATGTCTGCTCCACCACTTGGATCTCTCCTGCCTCGACCAGAGCACCCCCGGCCTGATATGCACCGCGGCGTTCGAGCAGGCGTTGACTGGCTCAACCTCAATGGCCAGTGGTGCTTCGAGTTCGATCCGGCTGACGTCGGGCTTGCCTCTCATTGGGCCCAGCTCGGTGACGCCCGCTTCTCACGTCGTATCATGGTGCCCTTCCCCTGGGAGAGCCACCTGGCATGGGGCACCGAGGAACTCGCCGGGAACGACAACTGGTTCAGCCCTGAGGCCTACCTGGACCCGAGCCAGGCAACCCTCGAAACGTACCGCCACGCCCCTCGACACACCATCGGCTGGTACCGCCGCGGCTTGCGAGTGCCATCGGCTTGGCGCGGGCGTCGCGTGTTCCTGAACATCGGCGCTGTCGATTGGCACTGCCGCGTCTGGGTGAATGGCATCGAGGTGGGGCACAGCGCCAGCGGCTACGTGCCGGTCAGCTTCGACATCACCGACGCCCTGTCATGGGACGGGGACGAGATCACCATCCGCGTGGAGGACCCGCTTGACCACGCTAACCAGCCGATCGGCAAACAGGTCGAGCGCTGGTACGAGCGCACCAGTGGCATTTGGCAGACCGTTTGGCTTGAGCCGCGCGCTGACGCCCACGTCACCGAAGTCATGGCCCACCCTTCGCTCGCCTCGTCGGCAGTGAGCTTCGATGCGCAGGTCACTGCTCTGGAGCCGAGCGGCCAACTTGAGTTGCATGTGCAAGTCCGCACCGGCTCGGGCGTTGCCGCGGGCGAGGGTATGGTCTCCGTGCCTTCTGAGGGCGGATGCGCGCAGGTGCACGTGGCCCTCGGGAAGCCCCAGCCGTGGACTCCAGAGACGCCGCACCTGTACCGCGCCACCATCACACTCTTGCGCGATGGCGAAGCCATCGATCGCCTGAACACGAGCTTCGGCCTGCGTGACATCGGAGTCCAGGCGCTCCCCGATGGCGGGCCTGCGTACATCTGCCTGAACGGCAAGCCCGTGTATCTGCGCGGGGCTCTGGATCAGTCGTTCCATCCTGCGGGCGTCTACTCCTACCCGACCGACGACGCCTTGCGCGCCGATCTTCTGCTGGCAAGGGAGGCCGGCTTTAACTTCCTGCGTCTGCACATCAAAGCCGAGGACCCGCGCCTGTACTACTGGGCCGACCGCCTCGGAATGCTGCTGATGGTTGACATGCCCAACGTGGGATATGACGCGTATTCCGAAGAGGCCCGTGCGAACTGGGAGTGGACGACTGAGGCCGTGATCCGTCGCGATTTCAACCACCCCTCCATCTTCTCGTGGTGCCTGTTCAACGAGACCTGGGGCCTTGGCGGCAATGATTACGCGAACCTGCCTGATCGCCACGCCTGGGTGCGCGAATGCTACGAGGCGGCCAAGCGTCTTGACCCGACCCGCCTGATCGAGGACAACTCCGCCTGTCTCTACGATCACGTCGCCACCGATATCAACAGTTGGCACTTCTACATCAACGACTACGACGCGGCCCGGGCCCATGTCGAGAACGTAGTCGCCAACACTCATGCGGGCTCGGAGTTCAACTACGTTGGCGGCAACGTTCAGGGACTGGAGCCACTGCTCAACAGTGAGTATGGCGGCATCTCCGCCCGCATGGGCGACCTCGACGTGTCCTGGTGCTTCCTGTTCCTGACCAACGAACTGCGCCGACACGAGCAGGTGTGCGGCTACGTCTACACTGAGTTGCAGGACATTGAGTGGGAGCACAACGGCGTCTACGACTACGATCGCTCGCGGAAGGATTTCGGCTACGATCCGGCGCTCCTGCAGGGCGAGCGGTTCGTGGGCATTGACGGGCCACCCGCGCTCACGGTGGAGCCCGGCGAGTCAGTGCGCATCCCCGTTTTCCTGAGGCCGTCGCGTCACGATTGGGCAGCCGAGACGGTGCGCTGGCACGCGCGCTTCTGGGACGCCCTCGGGCAGCCCCGCGAACTGGTCGTCGACCAGCCGCTTGCCGAACTGGCCGGCGACACTGCGGTCATTGAACTCGCGCTCCCAGACGAGCCCGGCTTGGCACGCGTCGAGGTCAATCTGCTTGATGGTGCCGGTCGCGTGCAGGCCATGAACTTGTGTTTCATCGAGAGCGTCAGTCAACGTGAAGGAGCCAACTCGGTCAATGGCGCGCAGGTGATCTCGCTCTCAGTCGGTGATGGCGATTTGACCTGCGATGGCGAGACCGAGCGCGGTGAGGTGGATG
This sequence comes from Candidatus Zipacnadia bacterium, assembly GCA_029821735.1. Lineage (GTDB taxonomy): Bacteria > Armatimonadota > Zipacnadia > Zipacnadales > UBA5352 > JALGSU01. Next base: position 50,165 of record JALGSU010000035.1, read on the forward strand.
GCGATGCGCATCTGCTCAGCGGGATGGGGGACAGCACGGTTGCATACACCTTCTCGCTCCCGGAAGATGCCGCTGAGCGCGGCCTGACTCAGGTCACCTTCATCGCCGAACTGTCCAGCCGCCGCGAAGGCGCGCCGCAGACCGGCGTGGACCGTTGGCCCGCTGACATCACCGTCCGGGCTGATGGCGTCGACTGCTGCAGTCTCACGCTGGCTGACCAGCCTGCTGACGCCACCGGAGCCCTGTCTCATCTGCACGGTTTCCAGGGCCGATACGGTGAGTTGGTGTCAGTTTCGGTCCCGACAGAGGCTGTGGCGGACGCCGTCTCCCGGGGTGCTCTCACGGTCACGATTTCATCCAGAATGCATGGTGGTCGGGGCGGAGGATTGGCACTTTATGGTGCGCGTGCCGGGCGCTACCCGTGCGACATCTGCCTCGTTCTTGAGTGAGCGCGCGCCGCGGCGAGCGTTAAGATGCTGTGAAGACGGAATCGCGTGCAGGATTCGGCGGTCATTTAACTGTAAGAAAACCCATGCCATGTGAAACTACGCGAGAGTTGGCGTGTTCCATAGCATGTGAGACGCAGTGGCGGGGGCAGCGGCGTCCGATTGATACCACACCGGCTGACGTTACAGGAGGCAGCTTCGAATGTCCGTAACGACCAAACGAAACAGGGGTTTCACGCTCATCGAGTTGCTGGTTGTCATCGCCATCATCTCCATTCTGGCGTCGATTCTCTTCCCGGTCTTTGCGCGCGCCCGCGCCAAGGGGCGGCAGGCGGCGTGCATCTCGAACCTTAAGCAGATCGCCCTCGCCTATATCATGTACTCGCAGGACTATGACGAGCGCATGCCCGCGGGCCAGTCTCTCGCTGGCGACCCCACGTCCCAGTGGTACAATGCGATCTTCCCGTACACCCGGAACCGACAGATCATGTTCTGCCCTGACCGCGCTGACAAGAGCCCCGGTTACGCCATGAACTGGGAGGCGTCCGGGCTGTCGATCAATGGCTTCTGGGACCCCGCAATGAAGATAGTGGCTGGTGACGCGCGCCCCGAAGCCATCGGTGCGTGCGCCGCTCCACTCGACGTCTCTCTGTGGAACAAGGTCGCCGCCGATGGTGATTGGTACATCAATCGGCCTGGCGCCGTGCCCGGTTCGGGCGACAACAGCTGGCTCGGGAACAGCTTCCCGCAGCGCCACAATGACGGACTCGTTTGGGCCTTCGCCGACGGGCACGTCAAGTGGGCGCGTGAAGATCAGATGGACAAGAGCGTCCACTGGACCCCGAGTACCCCCAGCGAGTAACTCCCACCGTCAGCAGCAACAGCGGGCGCGCGGCATCTGCCGCGCGCCCTTCGTGTGTACGGGGCAGGAGCCAGACCTGCCGATGGCGAATCTGCTGACCGACGTTCCGTGCAGATGCGCCAGATGAGGAGTGTCGAGCAATGTCTGAGGTGAAGATAGGCTTCGTCGGGGCCGGTGGCAACGCGCGAGGGCACATGGAGCGACTCGTGGCTATCGATGGTGTGAGCATCGTCGCCATCGCCGATGTCGTTGAGGAGAACGCGAAAGAAACGTCGGCTCAGCATGGCGCTACTGCGTACACCGACTTCCACGCGATGCTTGACGCCGAGGAAATGGACGCGCTGTACGTCAGCATCCCGCCCTTTGCACACACCGACGCCGAGATACTCGCCGCGCAGGCTGGCGTGCACGTCTTCGTCGAGAAGCCCGTGGTCCTCGACATGGACAAGGGCTTCGAGGTGCTCGAGGCCATCAGCAGCGCGGGCGTCCTCTCCAGCGTGGGCTACCAGCTCCGTCTCATGGACTCCACGCGGCGCCTGAAGAGCTACCTCGCCGACAAGACCGTCGGCATGATCTCCTCGCATCGCTGGGGCGGGCTGCCGGGCACTGGCTGGTGGCGCGTGATGGACCAGTCGGGCGGCCAGCTTCACGAGCAGACCACTCACCAGTTGGACGTCATGCGCTACGTCACCGGCGACGAAGTGGTGCAGGTGACTGCGAAGTACGCCCTGCGCACAATGGGTGATGTCGAGAACATCACCATCCCCGATAGCCAGGCCATACTCATGGAGTTCGGATCCGGCGCGCTTGCGACGCTCTCCACCAGCCCGATGATGACCCAGGGCGGAGGCAAGAGTGATATCGTCTTCCTGCTGCGCGACCAGATGCTCGAGTGGTCGACGGCGGGTATCAAGTCCATTCCCGAGCAGCTGCCTGAGTTCGAGGGTGAGGCCGCCGCGACTCCGAACATCGACCAGGTCTTCGTTGACGCGATCCGTGCGGGCGATCAATCACTGATCCCGTGCTCGTATGAAGATGGCCTGCGCACCTGTGCCGTTACCGTTGCCGCAAACGAGTCGGCAGCGACAGGCCAGCCGGCCAAGCCGGCAATCTGACCTTTGCTGTTGCCGCCGGCATTTCCGCACGTCCACACCTGACGCGGAGGGTTGACCGATGAGCGCGCCCCAGAAGGCGTTCCTGTACATATTATTCGCCGTCGGTCTGATCGCCTCGCTCGTTGCCTTGAGCGGGCGCATGAGCGTGGAGCGCTCCAACGTCACGGTCGGTGTGGCGGTGGACTTCCTCGAAGTCGAGCAGCTCGCCGGCGCCACGGGTGGCACGCTTGAGAACATCATGACCCAGTTGCGCAGCGCTGGCGCCACCCATCTCGCTATCAGCGAGGATTCTCTGCAGAGCCTCGTGGACCGCGGTCAGGCGAGCATATACGGAGACGGCAGGAGGGCCCGTATCTGGGTTGAGTCCACACACCGTCTCCAGCAGGTTGCGAACGCGCTGAGCGCGCGTTTCCCTGGCAGCTATACTCGCGAAGAGGGAGACGAGGGCGACTTCTGGCTGGGCGTTCCCGCCGTTGCCACCTCTCTCCCGGCCGCCGGTGTGGGCTACCCTCGTGAGGCCCTGCTCGCCGCCGAGTCTGTCGGGCTGGAGATCGTCGCGCGGCCCCTGTGGCAGGGCATTCGCACGCAACCTGCCGTGGACGCTTCCATGCGGCTGGCCTCGGAAATCGGCGCGAAGATTGTCATCTTCAACGGTGATCAGGTTGTCGGCTTCCCGGGGCTGATCAAGGCCACCGCCGATTCCATACGCCAGTACCATCTGACTTACGGGTACATCGAGTTGGCCCCGCAAAATGGAGCGGCGGCGCTGGCGAGCAAACTGGATTACGAGATCGTCCGCGTGCACTCCATCACAGAGCCGGAGATGCGCACGATCTCGCTCACCCGCGCGGTCGAGCGCTTCGTGAAAGCCGCCCGCGAACGCAATGTCCGCCTGTTCTATATGCGCCTCTTCCCGAACGATGGTCGAGGCCCAGCTCGCATCAACGTTGACTACTTGGCCGCCGTGCAGGCAGGCCTCGTCGCGCGCGGGTTGATGGCGGGCACACCCGGGCTGTTCCCTGACCTGAACACGCCGACGCTGTTGCTGGTTCTCATCCGGCTGGGCGTGTGCGCGGCCGTCCTGTGGCTAGTGCAGTCCTTGTTCGGCCTCCGCGCGAAGTGGTTCTGGGCACTGGCCGCGGTGCTTGTACTCGGCGGCGGCGCGGCCATGATGGCCAAGCCCGACGCGATCAGGGGGCTGTGCGCGCTCGGGGCCGCGGTCGCCTATCCCGTCCTGGCGGTGTGCTGGGCTGCCCGCTTCCTGAGTTCGCCCGGACGCTCTGACCGTACATCCCTCGGCTCATTGATTCCGCGTCAACTCATCGCCTTCGTCGGCATCTCGCTGGTCACCGTTGTCGGCGGACTCGTTGTTGCTGCTCTGCTGTCTGACTCCGCATACATCATGAAGATTGCCCAGTTCCGCGGCGTGAAGTTCGCGCAGATGCTGCCTCTCGTGGTTGTCGCCCTTCTCTGGCTCGCGCGCGAGTTGCCCGAGTATCGCGAGCGTCTGGCGGGCGCGCGCGGTGGCGAGTGGCCTGGCATCTGGGCCGGTCTGCGCGGCGCCCTCGGCCGCCCCATCCTCTACTGGCACGCTGTAGTGGCGATGGTCGGGCTCGTCGCGCTGGCGCTGCTCCTGGTGCGCTCGGGCAATGAGGCGGGCAGCGCGGTGCTGCCCTTCGAACTGCAGTTCCGGGCTCTGCTTGATCGCGTACTGGTCGTCCGCCCGCGCACCAAGGAAGTCTTCATCGGCCACCCGATGATGATGCTCGCGCTCCTGCTCGCATTGCGCCGCACGCCGAAAGGCATCTGGATCGCTTTCGCCCTCGGCACGGTCGGCCAAGTCTCGCTGCTCAATACCTTCTGCCATCTGCACACGCCGCTGTCCCTGACGCTGCTGCGGGTCTTCAATGGTCTGTGGGTGGGCGCGATCGTCGGCATCGTCCTGTGCGTTGTCTGGAACATAGTCTCAGGTTACATCGCGCCGCGCTCGGCACCGGAGAAGGCCGGTGATGCCGAGTGAGGATCGCGCTCTCGGGTTACTATGGCTTTGGCAACGCCGGCGACGAGGCGGTGCTGGCTGCGACCATCGCCGGTCTGCGCCGTCGCGTGCTCGATGTGGAGCCTGTCGTGCTCTCCGCTGAGCCCGAGGCCACTGAGGCCGCCCACGCCGTCGAGGCCGCTCCGCGTTGGCCACTTGCATCGGTGCGTCGTACGCTCGCGGGCTGCGACCTGTTGCTCTCGGGCGGCGGCACGCTTCTGCAGGACGCCACCAGCCTGCGTTCGCTCTACTACTACGTGGCTGTAACGCGTACCGCCCGTCGCGTGGGCACGCCTTACGGGATCTACGCGCAGGGCATCGGGCCCCTGAACTCGTGGCTCGGACGGCGCTGGGCGGGCAGTTGCCTGCGTCATGCCTCTGGCATCACGGTCCGCGACCCCGACTCTGCGCAGTTAGCCGCCCAGCTTGGTGTACCTGGAATCTCCGTGGAGCATTGCGCCGATCCCGCGCTCTTACTCGAGCCCGAATGTACCGAGCGCACCGATGAAGTGCTCGCGCGAGTTCCCTCAGGTACTCCTCTCGTGGGCCTGGTGGTCCGTCGCTGGCCCGGTGGTGGACTGGCGGCCGATGCTCTCGCCGAGGTCGGCAGAGCTGCGCGTGAGAAGTGGGGAGCCGCAGTTCTCGTCATTCCGTTCCAGCGTCCCGATGATCTTGGCACCTCGGCTGGCCTGTCTCAGGACGTACCAGAATCAGTGTTCGTCCCCGACGAGCTGACCCCCGCAGAGGTGATGCAGGTCATCGGTCAGATGGACCTGATCGTCGCCATGCGCCTGCATGCGCTGATCTTCGCCGCGGCGCGGGCCGTACCGGCCGTCGGCGTCTCGTATGATCCCAAAGTCGAAAGCTTCTGCCGCACGGCCCGTCAGCAGTGGGTGCCTGCCGAGGAGCCCGCGTGGCTGCTCGATGAGGCCACGCGATGTTGGGCCGAGCGGGACGAGATGGCCTCGATCCGTGAAGAGGCCGTCCGCGAACTCAGCGGGCTCGCCGAAGCCAGCTTCGACATGGTCGTGCGCCTCGCCAGCCCCGTGATGTGAATCGCCCGGAAAGCCCGAGAGGAAGTGCTCGCATGCGTTCCCCGAAGATACCACTTGTGCTCATAGTTACCACGCTCATCTGCGCCGCAGGTTTTGCAGTTGCCGAGCCCGTGAGCCTGTCCGGTGACTGGTGGCAGGCGCCGGCGGAGGCCTCGCGTCACACCACGCTCGTTTGTAGCTTCGACGCGACCGACTCGGACGACGCCGACTTCGCTCGCGACTTCGCCGACAGTGGCGGCTTCGCCATCGACAACGATCTCCCGGGCCTGCACGGCTCCGGCATCCAGATCGCGGAGATAGGCGGGCACCTCAACTTCCGCGGAGGCAGTAACTTCCCGGCCGCCCGTGGCACGGTCCGTTTCGCCATTAAAGGCGACGTATGGGCTGATGATACGCCGCGCTGGCTCTTCGAGGCGCGTGCGTATGACCGCATCGGGGTCCTGCGGGAGCCCGGCAAGCTCTCCCTCGTCTTCGGCCGGACTCGTCGCACCACCGACCCGATCGCGCAGCTCGACCTCGAGATAGGCGAGGTCTCCGCCGACACCTGGCACACGGTTGTCGCTTCCTGGGACCGCGCGTCCGGCATGGGATGGATCGCCCTTGACGGTAAGGGCGTCAGCGGCGAAATGACGTTTACGTCAGACCCGCGCCCGGCCTTCGCCATCTACCTGGGCGGCGGCTTCGGCGGTCGCCTCGGCGGGCTCAACCTGCCGGGCCTTGCGTTCGATGACTTCGTCCTTTACGACGTTCCTGTGTCAGTGCTTGAGGCCGAACTGGCGCCGCTGCCGGTTGAGGACGCCGAGTTCCTTCCCGTGGCTGAAGCGGGTTTGCGGCGGACAATGAACTACATGGCTGACCTGCAGCGTTGGGGCGGCTGGCAGTGCCTCTACACCTGGCCCACGCTTCTGGGCTCCGCCGCGCAGGGCCGCGAATACGTGGACTTCGCCGACTACATCGACAACGACAAGGGCAACGGCAGCGCGCCCCTGGCGGGCAAGTTCCTGTGGGCATATGAGACAGTGGGCGACTACCGCTACCTCGACGTCGCACTGCGCTCGGGCGAGTTCTACCTCGCCGCGCAGGCCGAAGAGGGATACTGGCTGCATGGCTATCGCATGACGGTCGACGGGATCAAGCCCGTGGGTTCCCCGAGCGGCATCAAGCTGCAGGACCAAGACCAGGCGCACCCGATCTATCTGCTCAACTACCTCCACCGTGTGACCGGCGATCAGCGCTACCTCGATGCGGTTAAGCTCGCCGGCGAGTTCTACCTGCTGGCTCAGAACCCCAATGGCAGCTACCCCCACCACTACGATCTCGTGGAGGGCGTAGGTGAGAATGCCATAGGGCTGGCAGGTGGTGGCGAACTCAATGACCGCGCCACCAATGACGCCATTGACGTGATGGCGCTCATGTACCACATCACAGAGGACCCTCGGTACATCCAGACCATGAAAGAGGTCGCCGACTGGTTGCTCGAAGCTCAGGGAGACGCCGTGCCACTCTGGTCAGATCAATATGACGCTGAGAACAACCCGTCGTGGGCACGAGCCTTTGAGCCGCCTGCCTATGGCGTTAGCGCGACCACCCTCGCCTGCCAGGCCCTGCGCGAGGCCTACCGCTTCTCCGGCGATGAGCGCTACGTCGCTGCCATACGCCGCACCGACGAGTGGATGAAGGCCAATGTCGAGGACGGGGCGATGTCCACATACACCGACCCCGAGTCCGGCCGACCGATCGCGCTTTCCTCAAGACCGTCCCCATCGGCAGCAGCTACGCGCAGAAGCGCTCGGTTGCTCCGACCGTTGCCCGGCTCCTGAGCGGGGCTCTCGGCGACAAGCCCAATCCGACCGTGTTGACCGCCGAAGCCGCGATGGCGAGCTTGGAGGACAGGCGCGGCAAGGCTCAGTATGCCATGGAGACCGCCAATGAGGCGGGGGTTTGGACTGTGCCCAACGTGGCGAACTTCATGGGCACGATCGGCGAGGGCTTCGGCTCGTCGATCCCGCGCTCCGCGATGATGATCGCGTACGTCGAGGCCGCCCGCATCGCGATGGGGGAGATTGAGCCGCGCTACTCGGGCAGCCCGAACCTGCGGCTCCTCGCCTACCCCTTCCCAGTAGGGAGCAGTGACGGGTCGCGTTGGCACTTGGCTCCGCGAGTGCCTTGGGAACACGTGTCCACCGTCTCAGGGAGTACGTCACTTGGTTACGACCGAGCTCCACCACCTAACTCACCATCAAGCCAAGCTCGGTTCCACGCTATCCTGATCCTGCCGACTTCCTCTATCTCGGAACCGACGATGTCGAGCGACTTGATCCGCGCTATGTTCGCAATCCGCAGAGTGCAGATCAAGTCGCTTCCGAGACCGTACCCGCGCAGTGTACGCGTACGGTGGTCCTTTCGGTACACTGCCACCTGCGCGAATCCTAGCGGGAGATGGCGAGCCGCATCTGCCACGTTGGTGGCTCTGCGTGCGTGGGAAGACGCGGCGCGTATGATGCGAGTGGCACAACGCTTCACGAGGGCACGATCTACCTCCTCAGTGCCGTCGCCCACTACCACGTCTGCGTTCACAACGCACCGCCAACCATTGGCGTGGATAGAGGCGCTACGCACAAGGAGCTCTGGAATGCCCATTGAGGACCTGTAGTGTTTGCCTATACTCGGCCAGTTGAGGACAGCGATGCCCCACCACGTTTCGAGCTTGGCGATGGGACGAGGAAGAGCACGGGGAGGCATGTACATCACAAGATCGTTCTCAACGACGCTTTGGTACTCCTCAAACGTCTCCGCATGGCGCCGCCTGGCTGCCGCAAGCTTGTGTCCGTCGAGAGCCGTCCATCCCATGGGGGCGATCTCAGACGAGATAGCGACGAAATACCTGTCATACCCAGGGAAGAGCCCCTCAGACACGACGCCCGTCATGATTGCGCTGTAGTGGACCTTCCCGTAGTCCAAGGTCGAGGCGCGTGCGTAGATGACAAGTTGGCGTCCCTGCAATACGTCAGACTGAACCATACCCTCCACCTGCCACCAAGGGGTCCACGTGTGGGCGCGGAGCTGAGGAAGAAACATGAGCGGTGGCACGGCGTAGGACCCGCCGGCGTGAGACAGGAGGAATACCTTGAGGGCGAGCACAATCCCGTTGCACGCGTCTAGGAGTCCGTCGAACAGTTGTACTGCTTCGCGGAACGTGAGCTCCTCGGTGCTACCACGGTCATCTCGGTATTTGACCGTTCTGAGCGAGTAGGATACCCCCCCGTGCGCGATGGCATTCCGGACTACGTTGTGGTAGTGCTCGGCCTCCTTGGCGAACCCGGTGCCCTCAAGCTCTTGGACTATGCTGTAGAGACCAAGGCCCTGTGTGCTCTTCGCACGACGCAGTCGCGAGAAGTGCGCGACCAGACGCATAAGGGGACAGTACACGCCCTCGATGAGCCTAAGGTAGCCGGGATGGACCTCCCGCTCGATGAACAACGCTTTGCCCCATTCATCAACGTCGAGCGAGTCATCATGCCAATCGACGGCGTTGATGGTGTCCAGTGAACTCAGGGCAACGTCTAGGTCGCCGCAGCAGCTCTCCAGGAAACGCTGGAGGTCGGTGGGCTGCTCCGCATGCAGGCCCGTCAGGAAGTCCAGGTACCTCCGGTACGCCTGCTGGTCCTGGAAGCGCTCTGGAACGGATGCGAAGTAATGGAGTAGCGGATCAAGACGCTCAAGCGGCACACCGGCCGCGTCAGGTAGGAGAAGGCGTACTCTCTCCGCAGTCTCACGTCGGCGGTCAGCCGTGATGGGATTGCGCCATAGGTCGCCCGTAGCTGTCTCCACGAGTTGCTCCTGTCCCTGTTTGGCTATCCACCGTTGACATACCCCCACGCCGGCCCGTAAGGCGCCAGCGCCACGGTGCAGTAGGGGTTGAAAGTCGTGTCCTGCTGCTCGTGTCCGAACTTCCACATCCGGTGCAGCATGTCTTTGCGGACCGCGTTCAGGTCCTCTGGAAGCTCCGGCCACGGCTGGAACTCGCCCGCTGTTCGCGTCTCGCCCACGTTCCACGCGCCACGCGGGTGGCGGCATGGCGCCGCGAGGTTTACGCTCTCGGTGGGATCGTTCTTCAGGTCATACAGCTCGTCGAAGTCGAATGCGTTGTAGACGTACTTCCAGTCATGCGTGAAGACCTGCCGCTGAGTGTAGTAGACCTCAACGCCATTGAACTGCGTGTGCATCTCCTGACGCCAGTCAGCCGGTCGGTCGCCCATCATCAGTGGCAGGATGCTGCGCCCCGGCATGCCGGTTTCGGGTTCTTCGCAGCCCGCGATCTCCCGGAAAGTCTGTGCCATGTCCGCCTGGCAGGTGAACTCGTCGCAGACCTCGCCGCTCGCATCCATTCCGTTCGCCCAACTCACCGCCAGCGGAACGTTGTAGGCCTCGCGGAAGCATGGGACGCCCTTGGCATACAGTCCGTGGGCGCCGCAATAGTCGCCGTGGTCTGAGGTGTACATGATGATCGTGTCGTCGAGTTGCCCGGTCGCCTCAAGTTCCTCGAGCACCTCCCCAAACATCGCGTCCTCCATCGAGCAATAGCCCCAGTAATGCGCGATCGATTCGCGCACTTCGCGCTCGTTCATCTGCCCCCAGTACATGTGGCGCATGCGCTGGTAGACGGTGGGCTTGTCCTCCAGCGTGTCCCAGAAGCTCTCTGGCAACTCGATCTCGTCCGGGTCGTACATCGTCGCCCACTTCTCGGGGATGATGAACGGGTCGTGTGGCCCGGTCGGCCCGACGTAGAGCATCCACGGGTCGCCGGTCTGATCGCGCCGCCCGGCCATCTTGGGCATATGTTCCAGCGCGGTCTGCACCATCTTGTAGTCGCCGACTTCTTCGTAGCCCTTCGGTCCGGCGTCAGGCCTGCCGCCGTATGCGGCTCGGTTGCCCCAACCGGGTCGCCAGATCATGCCGGGCTCACGCGCGTCGTCGAGGCATTCCTCGCTCACATTGTTGATCATGCCCTCGAGGCGCGGTTGCATGACTGCGGTCTTGGGGGCGGTGACCATCAGTTCGTCCCACCCGCGGTCGACCGGGTCTTCGACGCCGGACACATGCCATTTCCCGGCGTAGGCGAGGTCGTATCCGCTCTCGCGCAGGTCTTCGGAGAAGCAGCGCATATCGGGATTGAGCCCTTCGCTCATGCGCGTGGGTGTGGAGATGTTGTTCCACACGCCATGCCGGGTGGGGTAGTGTCCGGTCATGAAGCTGGCGCGCGACGGGCAGCAGTGCGCGGTTTGGGTGTAGTGGTTGGTGAAGAGCACACCGTTGTCGATGACGCGTTGGATGTTCGGCGTCTGACACGGGTGATCTGGGTGGATGACGTCGGCTTGCTGCTGATCGGTCATGAAGCACAGTATGTTGGGCCTCTGCTCGGGCATACACGCACCTGCTTTCGGGAATCGCGCTGTGCCAAGTCGCGATGCCATTTCCCTGGAGACTATCCGTCACCTGCAATGGAGGGCCTGGCGCGGTCGCCTGGAACATGAATCGCGTTCGTGTCATTTCGTCGGGAGATGGGGTAACATGCCAGCGCGATACACATGCACCGCCAATGATCTGATCGCCGCCGACACTGATGCCATCGTTGGGCGCCTGACTTCGGGTGCTCGGTCGGAGGGCTTCGCGCAACTGCGGACGGATGAGACGTTCTCTTGGGGCATCGTCGTTGAGACCCTCAAGGGTGCTCTGACTTCCGTAGCAGAGCAACTGCCATGCGCGGCGGGTTGGCACGTGTTGTTTGAGTACCCAATCCCTCGGCGCCAAAGACGCATAGACGCGGTGATTCTGGCTGACGATATCATCGGCGTATTGGAGTTCAAAAGTCAGGAGCATCAAGCTGTCGGGGCTGACGAGCGGCAGGTAGAGGAGTATTGCCTCGACTTGCGCGATTTCCACGAAGCAAGCGCCGGGCTGGTACTGGCTCCGGTGGTCGTGAGCGGCACGGCTGGCAGCGCGCCGGATTCCCCGGATGCGTCCGGCGGTGTGGTGCTGCCGGTACGCTTCGCCGCCCACGGTGGTCTCGCCGACGCGTTGATCAGCATTCACGCTGAGCACCACGTCGCGGGCGCGGATCAGATTCTGGGGGACGCCTGGGACGACTCACCCTATCGTCCAGTGCCAACAATCATCGAGGCCGCCAGACTGCTCTACGCTGGGCAGGGAGTTCGGGACATCGGGCATGCGCATGCCGACGCAATCAATCTGACCGCAACTGCTGACGCTCTCATCGCGGCGATCTCCGAAGCCCAACGCGAGGGCAAGAAGATAATCTGTTTTGTCACCGGGATTCCCGGTGCAGGCAAGACGCTGGCTGGTCTGAACGTGATCCACAGTCCTGAGATAACCCGGGGGGGCCGCCCTGCCGGCGCATTTCTGTCCGGCAACGGGCCGTTGGTGATCGTGCTTCGCGAGGCACTCGCTCAGGACAACACGGCACGGACCGGGATGGCCATAGGTGAAGCACGCCGCGAAGTGAAGACCTTCGTGCAGAACGTCCATCACTTCATCATTGACAACGTCCGTGAGACTACGGCGAGGCCTGCGTATGAGCACGCCGTGGTCTGGGACGAGGCCCAACGCGCATGGAACGCTGCGCAGGTGAACCGCAAGAGGAATATCGAGAAGTCTGAACCAGAACTTACGCTCGAGATCATGGACAGGCACGAGGACTGGGCCGCAGTGGTAGCCCTAGTTGGTGGTGGGCAGGAGATACACACCGGCGAAGCTGGCTTGGCCGAATGGGGAAGGGCGCTCGCCCAACACTACCCACACTGGCAGATCCGCGTTTCGCCTGAAGTTCTCTCCGGCGGTGAGAGCGTGGCAGGCAGCACGCTCTTCCCCGAGGGCGTTCCCTCACAGGTAAACGTGCGCGAAGTGGCAGACCTGCACCTGCCTATCTCCCTGCGCTCCTACCGCGCCGAAGCGGTGGCTTCGTGGGCGAACGCGGTCGTTGCAGGCGAGACTGACCGAGCGCGCGACATACGTCAAGGGCTCGGGCAGTTCCCCATCCACATCACGCGCTCTCTCGACGTAATGCGACAGAGGCTGAAGCGTACCACTCGCGGCGAGCGCCGCTGCGGGTTGCTCGCGAGTTCCGGGGCGAGGCGTCTGCGGCCGTTTGGGGTTGACGTGACGGCTCGGGCGGATGTTGAGCATTGGTTCCTGGCGCCCCCAGGAGACGTTAGATCGTCCCATCAACTGGAAGTCGTCGCGACCGAGTTCGAGTGTCAGGGCTTGGAGCTTGACCACGTAGGCCTGTGTTGGGGAAGCGATCTGACTTGGGTAACGGATGCACGGCATTGGCGGCTGCGGCGGTTTCGGGGCACTACGTGGCAAAACATCGCGAGTCCAGTTGATCGCGACTACCTGCTGAACAAGTACCGCGTCTTGCTTACGCGTGCCCGGGAGAGCCTCGTCATCTGGGTGCCGCCCGGCAAGACGGACGACCCAACTATGCCCCCCGCGCCCCTCGACGCCACCTTCGAGTACCTCGTTGCCTGTGGGGCAGAACCTCTCTGATCCCCCCCGAGTAGGTCTCCCGCCCTCTCGCGACGAAATATCCCCCGCGTGACACAAGTCCCGTCTCACCCGGAGGGCCATGCTATGCAGGACACCATGACGCCGCGTGAACGCTGGCTGGCGGTGCTGAACCGCGAGCCCTTCGACCGCACACCGTTGGACTACCGCGCTACGCCGGAGGTGAACGCAGCGCTGGTGGAACACATGGGCGCGGCGAACCTGGACGAGGTCAAGCAGCGCCTGCACATCGATTCGGTGATGGGCGTCGGGCCGCGGTATGTGGGGCCGAAGCTCGAAGCGGGTCGCGACGTGTTCGGCATCGGGCACGAGATGGTGGACTACGGAACAGGCGCGTACAGCGAGACCGTCTACAATCCCCTGGCCGAGGTCGAGACCGTGGCGGAGATCGAGGCGGAGTTCGAATGGCCTGACCCGGACTGGTATGATTTCAGCGGGATCGCCGAGGCGGTTGTCGGCCGCGAGGAGTGGGTGATCAGCGGCGGTTCCTACGAGGAGTTCGCGACCTACAAGGACCTGCGTGGCGTCGAGCGCGGCTACATGGACCTGTATGAGAAGCCGGACATGGTGCACTATTGCATGGGCAAACTCACCGACCACAGGTATCAGATTGCCGAGCGAATCTACGAGGAGGCGCCGGGGCGGGTCGTGTGGTGCTGGGTGGCCGAGGACTTCGGCACTCAGGAGGCGCTCATCATGTCGCCGGCGATGATTGCCGAGTTCTTCATCCCGCACATGAAGCGGATGATTGACCTCGCGCATGACGCGGGCGCGTATGTCTTCCACCACAGCGACGGCGCCGTCCGCGAGAACCTCCCGCAGATGATCGAGGCAGGCATTGACGTGCTCGACCCGGTGCAGTGGCGCTGCAAGGACATGGAGCGCGAGGGCCTGGTGGCCGACTTCGGCGATCAGATCGGCTTCCACGGTGCCATGGACAACCAGTTCACGCTCGCGTATGGCAACGAGGAGGATGTGCGCGCGGAAGTGCGCGACAACATCCGCATATTGGGCGAGAAGGGCGGCTACATCCTGGGCCCGTGCCACAACATCCAGCCCATCACCGACCCCGCCCTCATCGTCGCGATGTATGAAGAGGCGTATGAGGCCGGGTGGCAGTAGCGGGAATCTTCAGCAAGTGTCGCGTGGGGGTGTGAGATGGAACGCGAAGACGATCAGGCGATCGCTCAGTTGGTGTCATTCGCTGAGGAGAACAGCTCAGACCCGGGGGCCTGGCACTCCTTGTCTCTTGCGTACTCGGAGCTTGAGCAGTGGGAAGAGGCGCGCGACGCCGCGAAGAGATGTGTTGCTCTCGACCAGCACGAGGCGGACCACCTCGTCCAGCTCGGCGTGACGGAGCGCGAACTCGGGAATCTGCTTGGCGCGCTTGATGCGCAGAGCCGGGCGCTGAAGCTTGAGCCATACTCGGCGCCGGCGAACACCGAGATGCGCAAGATACGCGAACTCCGTCGCAGGAAGACTGAGGCTGCGGAGAAGGGCATTCCCTTTGACCCCACGGTTGATGGTGACGTGGATAAGCGCCCCATGTGGGGTATGGTGTGGACGATCGTTGGGGCGTTCGTCGCCATCTGGGCCGTGATCTGGCTTGTGCTATGGCTGCGAGGCCAGGGCTAGCCCCGCCTCAGTAAGAGTACATGAAGCTCCCGCCCGCCCGACGGCGAACGCTCGAACCATCGCCACGTTCCACTGGAGGCAACCATGAGCAACGCGAGCCGTGATCCCCAGCGCCCGGTCTATCATTTCATGCCGCCCGAGCAGTGGCTCAATGACCCCAATGGCCCCATCTTCTACGAGGGCCGCCATCATCTGTGCTACCAGTATGCGCCCGACGTCGCCGACGGGTGGGGCGTCAAATACTGGGGCCACGCGGTCAGTGACGATCTGGTGCACTGGGAGCATCTGCCGATGGCGCTGAGCCCCAGCGAGGGCGCGGGCGATCAGGATGGGTGCTGGACCGGCTCGGCCGTGCTCGATGACGATGGCGTGCCCACCTTCCTGTATACCGGCGTGAAGCCCCAGGTCCAGTGCCTCGCGCGCAGCCGCGACGGCATGCTCACGTGGGACAAGCCTGACTGCAATCCGGTCATCGCAGCGCCACCGCCTGGCATCGACCAGGCGAACTTCCGTGACCCATGCTTGTGGCGCGAAGACGATGGCTGGTACATGATCATCGGCAGTGGAGTGGAGGGCGAAGGCGGCAAGGCCCTGCTCTATCGCTCGCAGGACCTCGAGGCGTGGGAATACCTGCATCCGCTATGCGAGGGCGTCGAGGCGGAGACGGGCACGATGTGGGAGTGCCCGGACTTCTTTCCGTTGGGCGACCGCCACGTGCTATTGATCTCAGCGCTCGGCGAGCAACTGTACATGATCGGCGACTATGACTGCGAGGCGCATCGGTTCACACCGACGAGTAGCGGGCGGATTGGCGGGGGCATCTGCTACTACGCCGCGAAGAGCTACCTCGATGGCGATGGCCGGCGCGTGCTCTGGGGATGGTTGAGGGAGCGTCGCGATCGCGGTCACCAGATCGCGGCGGGCTGGTCGGGCTTGATGTCGCTGCCTCAGATCCTCACGCTGCTGCCTGGTGATGCGCTCGGGATAGAGCCGGCGCCGGAGATAGTGGACATTCGGGGCGAGTTGCTGTGCAGCGATCCAGACTCATGTGCAGACATTGTGGGTGAGGCCCTGGAGATCGACGTCGAGGCCGAAGTTCCTGAGGAGGGCATCTTCGCCATGCGAGTCCGCTGCACTCCCGATGGAGAGGAGGCCACGGCCATTCGGTATGACCGCGCGACGGGGGCGCTGGAGTTGGACATGACGCGGTCCAGTGCTGGGGACGGGGTGGAGTGTGCGCTGCATTCGCGTCCGCTGGAGTTGGCTGCGGATGAGTCGCTGCGTCTGCGGGTATTCCTCGATCACTCGGCGGTCGAGGTGTACGCAAATGGGCGCGAGTGTCTGGTGGGTCGCGTCTATCCGTCACGGTCCGATGCGCGTGGCGTGGGGTTCGTCGCTGAGGGTGGTTCTGCTCCGGTCACGAAGCTCGAGGCGTGGGCGATGCGCAGTATCTGGGACTAAAGCTCACATGCTGTTGCTGCGTCGTGCCCTTGCCGTTCCTGCCTTACCTGCCGTCCATATGTTCTGCCTTTGCAGTCCCCGTTGCTGTTGCCGTCAATGTCGTTTCTGCAGTTCCCGCCGTTCCTGCCGTGGCGGTGCCGTCTCTGTCGTTTTTGCCTTTTCTTTCGTTTCTGTCTCTTCTGCCTTCTGGCGGAGGGGGAGGGATTCGAACCCCCGGTGCCTTGCAGCACAACGGTTTTCAAGACCGTCACCTTAAGCCACTCGGTCACCCCTCCGCGCACAGATAATATACCCCGAGGACGGGCGGACGTCAACTCGATGGATCGCGGGGTGTCAGTCCAGCCTGACGACGTGGTCGGCGGTGGTGTCGTACCAGTCGTGGCACGTGAAGACGAAGACCTGGCTGGTCTGCGCGAAGGCGCTGATCAGTTCCAGGGCTGCCTGACGCCGGCTCGGGTCGAAGTTCACCAGCGGGTCATCGAGCAGGATGGGTGGCGGCTGCTCTGGCCAGAGCAGGCTGGTGAGGGCCAGCCGGGCTGCGAGGAAGACCTGCTCTCTGGTGGCGCAACTGGCTTCGTCCTCGAGGTCGAGAACATCGCCCTTCTCGGGCGAGAGGATCGCCGGCGTGAGGTCGGACTCGTCGATGGTGACAGAGTCGTAGTGTCCGCCGGTCAGTGATGAGATGAGCTCGTTCATGCGGGGCCCGAGGTGTTCGACCGCTCGGCTCATCGTCTCGCGGTTGGCCTGTTCGAGCAGATCGCAGGTGATTGCCACCACGTCCCGACGCTCCTCAAGCATGGCCAGGCGGCGCTCGGAGGCGGCGAGCCGCTCCCGTAGCGCCTGCAGGCGGTCAGGGTCCGCGTCCGGGTCGTCGGCCAGGCGGTGCAGGCGGGCGACGCGCTCGGCAAGTTCGGCGGTCTCCTCGGCGAGGTGCGCGATCCGGGCGTGCAACTCCTGGTACTGGCCAGCCTCGAGTGCCGCGGATTGCATCTCGGCGGTGTCCAGACGGGTCACGATCGCATCGCGCGCCATGTTCGCCTCTGACAGCGCGGTCTCCAGCTCCTCCATAGACCGGTCACGGAGCAGGCCGGCGAGTTGGTCGGCAGTCGATTTGCGCGCCTCCCGGAGCTTTGCCGCGCGCTCTCCGGCGCCGGCGAACCCGTCCAGGTCATCCGCGAAGCCAGCCTCGGTGAGAGCATCAGCCAGCTGCTGTTCGAGTGCCTCAGCCGCGCGGTGCCCCTCGGCAGCCTGCCGGGCGATCTCCTCGGCGCGCCCCTCAGCTGACGAGTTCTTCTCGCGCAGCGTACTCAGCCGCTGCTCGGTGTGGTCCATGAGCGCAGCCAAGCCCTCGACATCGTCAACTTCCCAGTCGCTCAGCAGATCGCTCAGCCGCGTCTCTGCCTCGACAGCGTCGCCATCTGCGGCGATGGCACGCGCCTCCGCAGCCGTAAGGTCCGCGTGAACTACTACCGGCGTGCGCGGTGCGCGCGTTCGGTAGGCAACGACTATCAGTGCCCCACCGGCCGCGGCGATGACAAAGTAGGGAAGAGCAATCACCGAACCCAGGGCTACGCCGAGGAGCAGTAGCGTGATACCCAGCGCTCCCAGCGCGCGCACCCGGATGCCGCTGTCGATCGCGTCCTCGCGCTCCTTCTCGAGCTGAGTTACCAGCTCACGCTCCTCTTTTGCGCTCTCGCGGCGTTGGTCAAGGCGGAGCGACACTTCGGTGGCCTTGGTCAGCAGGGCGCGGTTCGGAACAGTGATCTGCGACTCTTTGACTGCCCAGGAGGCCTCGTCAGCGCCTGCGCGGACAGCTTCCGCTTGTCCTCCAAGTTCGGACGCGCGCCCTCGGGCCGATTCGCAGTCGTGCAGGAGCTGGCGGATCCGGTCAACAAGCTCGTCGGACAGGTCCTCCGAGGCGGCGAGTTCTTCCTCTATGGCCTTGAGTTGCTCGGTCAGCTCGCGTGCCTGTCTCCGCTCGCCCTCAGCAGCGACGCATCGAGCATGCAGCTCCTCGGCCCTGGACACCAGCCCCCCGCGCTGCTCTGCAGTGCCGGCCAGCGCGCTGTCACGTTCGAGCTGGTCACGCAGCTCTGTGAGGCGTTCGCGCTCTGAGTCCAGGCGTGCACGCGCGTCTTCCGCGGCTGACACCTCCGGCGAGAGCGCGTCAATCTCGCCCCGAAGGTCTGCAATCTCGTCGCGGGCTGCTCTGATCGGCCCCGGGGTCTTGTACGCGCCCTTGAGGCCCACCTCGAGCTGCGCTTGCGTCCTCGTCAACCTCTCGGTAATCTCCCGCACGCTCGATGCGGCGTCGCCACCGGTCATGGTCTGCTGGAGCAGCTCGCCGACTTCACTGCCCGCCTTCAGGTTGGCGAAGTCCTGCTGCTCGAGGCACGCTGTGGTCGTGTACACGTCGCGTGAAGTCACGCCCAGCAAATCGTGGAGGCGTTCGGCGACGAGCGTGCTGTCATGCAGCGCCTCAGTGCCATCCGCTGCCTCCAGCAAGATCTCATCGCGGTCGAAGTCCTTCGCGATCTCCCAGCGATCCTCACCTGTGGTGAACGAACCGCTGAGGGCAAAATCTTGATCATGTCCCCAGGTGGTGTACCGCAGCACGCGGCGCGCGTTGGTATCCACTGCGGTCGCGTCGAAGAGCAGCCGCACGATGGCCTCGCGAAGCGTTGACTTACCCGACTCGTTTGGCCCGACGATCACGTTCAGACCGTCCCCGAACTCGAACTCGTGGTCCTCGAAGCGACCGAAACGCTGCAGGTGAAGGCGCTCAAGTCTCATCAGAGCACCTCCTGGCCGCGCAGCAGGGCCACGCCAAGTTGCAGGGCTCTCTCGGCAACGCGCCGGTCCTCGTCGTTTGTCGCGTTGTCTATGCGCTGGCGGGCGAGTTGGACGAAGCGCCCGAAAGCCAAGGCCTCGGGCATCTCAATCTCGCTCAGGTCATCGAGCGCAGGATGCGATTCGTCGCGGATGCGCAGGGCCATGAACGCTGGCCCTGCCGCCTCTGTTGCTGTGTCCACCTCGATCACCACGCCTGGGGCGGCCAGGCCGGTGAGGGTGACGTCAAGCAGCGTCTCGCCGCTGGCGTGTTCCCCGATGCGCGATATCAGGTCCTCAGTGCCCGAGAGTTCGCCCACGTCAAGCACCAGCATGGCGGCGGTCAGTTTGCCCACTGTCAGCGGCTCGACGCTGACTTCGCCCTCTCCGAGCGTAACCAGTGCCACCACGCCCGGGTCGCGTTGCCCAAAGCCCCCCACCTCCGGCGAGCCGGGGTTGATGGCGGTGACGCCCCCCGCGGAGTGGTCGTGCCAACCGTGCCAGTGCCCCAGGGCGATGTAGTCCATCCCCGACTGCGCGATCTCGGTGTCGCTAAACAAGCTGGAGTCGTCGGCAATGTCGCCGCGTTCGTGTGAGCCGTGGACGATGCCGATATTGATCGCCGCATCGGGTGAGGCCGTCAGGCCCGCAAGTGGCTGCTGCGAGGCGAGATCGCACAGATGCGCTTGCCCGTGCACCGCGAGGTCCAGGTGCGCCACGGACACAGTCATCGACTCTGGCCCGGCGAGGATATGGACGTGGGCGGGCAGATCGCCCGTCGCGATTCGCTCGTAGACGCTTCCCTCGGCCCAGCAATCGTGCGTACCGGGCAGCATGAATATCTCGACGGGCGGGGAACTCTCACCGAGGCGCGCGAGTTGGCCGAAAGCGAAATCCTGGGTCCTGCGCGAGGGGCGGCGGGAGTCGAACAGGTCGCCGGCGATGATGAGTGCCTGGACACGTTGCTGCAGACACAGATCAACGATCCGCTCGAAAACGTCCCGCAGACGCCCGCGGTGGTCAGCCGCACGCTCACCCAGCGGGGCGTTGGGGGCATCAAGATGCACGTCAGCGGTGTGAATGAGCCTCAGGTCAGATCACTTCCTGCGCCAGTGCGGTAGTCGCGAGTACCCACAATATTTCGATGTCGGTTCGGTTGTTCCTGCCGCTCTCGTTCCGTGAACCGTTGTCGGCCCTCAGGCGTCTGTATACCGGAGTGACGTGTGAAGGGAGCCAATATGTTCAGATCCGCCGTCATGGTGAGCGCCGTTCTCGTGCTGACAACAGGCATACTGGCAGCCGACCCCATACAGTGGGGTGGCAACTTCGAGTCCGCTATGGCGCAGGCGGTGGAAACAAATACGCCGCTCATGGTAGATTTCGTCAGCTCTGGCTGCGGTTTCTGCACCATGATGGAGACCGAAACCATGGCAGCCCCCGAGGTGACTGAGCTCGCGGCGTCTTTCGTCACTGTCAAAGTCAATGGTCTGCAGCGTGATGACCTCGCGACCCGCTACATGGTAGCAGGCTACCCTACTGTGGTCTTTCTTACACCCACCGGCGACACTCTCGCGCGGGTCAGCGGCTACGTGCAGGTCGAGCCCTTCATGTCGGCGATGGAAGATGCGCTGACCGCGTACCAGGCGCTCATTCACGCCAGGGAACTTGAGGCAGCCCTCGGCGAAGATGGCGGCACGGCTCCCGAGCTGCTGGCAATTGCGCGTGAATACGCGACCGCGAACCAGCCCCTGCGCGCCGCCGACTACGCCCAGCAGGCGCTGCGGTGTGATGTGGCCGAAGTGCGCGAGGAGGCGCTCCTGATTCGGGGCAAAGCTCTCGTGGATATGGACGAGGTGCGCCCTGCGATCGAGCCGCTGCGTCAGTATGTCGCTGAATTCCCCAACGCCGAGGAGATATGGGTGGGCAAGCTTTACCTCGGCTATGCCTGCGTCACCACGGGTC
Source organism: Candidatus Zipacnadia bacterium (assembly GCA_029821735.1). GTDB lineage: Bacteria > Armatimonadota > Zipacnadia > Zipacnadales > UBA5352 > JALGSU01. The sequence continues at coordinate 71,152 of JALGSU010000035.1, forward strand.
ACGAGGAAGCTGGCCGACCGGTTCTCGTGGACGTGGCGGAGAACGCGCCGGAGGACTCGCGCGAACGCTCGGCAGCAACCAATCTCCTGCAGTGGCTCGACGATCAGGGGTAGGCTGGTTCTACAGCTCAGGCACGTCTTCCCACGCGCCAGATTCAGCCGAGAGGCGCACTGCGTGATCGATGGCCTGCACCCGCGCGCCCTCATGCAGCGTCGCGCAGTTCGGCTCACCGGTGGCCACGCCGGTCATGAAGTCCAGCACCGAGTGCAGGTGGAAACGCATCCAGCCCACCGGCAGCTTCGGTGAGGGCAACGAGCTCGGCGCCGGGTACTGCTGAACCGTCGGAATGGCTGTGAAGCCCTCAAGCTCCGAGCCCACCTCATAGGCGTACAGGTAGTTCGGATCCATCATGTTCCACTTCAGCGCACCCTTCTCGCCGTGGATCATGAACTCGACGTGGTCCTGCACACCAGTGGCGAAGCGCGACGCCTCGACGAACCCGATCGCCCCCGATTTCAGCCGCGCCTCCAGGCACACGTAGTCGTCGACATCCACAGGCACCATCGTCGATGCGTCGTCCACTGACGGCCGCTCGGTGACCCATGTCTTCGTGCTGGCCCGCACCGCCTCATAGTCTCCCAGCAGATAGCGCATCAGGTCGATGATATGCGACCCCAGGTCCGCCAGGCAGCCACCGCCCTCGTCCAGTCGCCACGTCCGAGGCCGTTTCGGGTCGGTGTATCCCGCGTGCAGATAGGCGCCGCGGAAGTGGTATACCTGCCCCAGGAAGCCCGCCTGGATCATCTCATGCGCCCGGATGGCAGCGGGGGAGAACCTGCACTGGAAGGGCATTCCGTGCGCGCTCTCCGGGTGAGCGTCGGCGGCGGCGACCATCGCCCGAGCGTCATCGAGATCCACCGTCAGAGGCTTGTCGCAATACACGTGCTTGCCGGCCTCCAGCGCCGCAATGACTTGATCGCGGTGCAGACCGTTGGGCGTGGCGACCGATATGACCTGGATGTCTTCGCACTCGAGCAGGTCCTCAAAGCGATCGGTGCCGAACTCGAAGCCCCCCACCTGGCGTGCCTTCTCGGCGGTTTCCTGCCGCGAAGTGCACACGCCCACCAACCGGCATGTCGCTGGCGGGGGATTGTAGAACAGGTCCAGGTTTCGGTAGCTGTATGCGTGGACTTTGCCGATGAAGCCAAAGCCCACAATCCCGACGCCATACTCAGCAACACCGTCGATCTGCATGACGACCAGCCTCGCTTACGCGCGTTCGCGGTAGTAGTCGGCGACCTTTCGCAGGCCGTCGAGCATATCGTTGACGTCGTCCTCGGTCAGCGTCTCAATCCAGCTCGTCCCGAACACGTTGCTCATGGCCCAGTTCGTTCCCGGGTAGTCCTCGCGGCGGTAAGGCACCGCGCGTCCGTAGGGCGGCTCCCACGGGAAGTTGCCGCTCCCGTACGCCGCGTAGTTGGCCAGCGCGGGCAGCATGCAGATCGGCTCGCGGCGTCCATAGGCCACCGAGAACGGCAGGCCTTCCGCGCCTATTGACTGGCCGAACTTCTGCGAGTCTACGCCGAGGATCTCCTCGTCGATCGTGAACGCCAGGCGCCACCATGTGTGTTGCGTGACCTTCGGGTGCACCTTGGGCGGGTTCAGCCCCTCGATCTCCGCGAGGCCAGCGCACATGATATCAGCGTTTTGCTGGCGTCGCCCGATGATCGTATCGAGCTTGCGCACCTGTGCCAGGGCGACCGCACCCACCAGCTCGCTCATGCGATAGTTGATGCCGATACGTTGCGGCGCGCGGTCCTGGCCGGTTCGGTCGTAGTACTTGTCGTGGAAGCAGACCATGTGGTCCTGAAACTCATCGTCATCGGTGATACAGATGCCGCCGTCGCCGGTTGTGATGTGCTTGGACTGCTGCAGCGAGAAGCAGCCGATGTCGCCGATCGTGCCCACGGGCCGGCCGTCCCACGCCGCGTCATGGGCCTGTGCGCAGTCCTCAACCAGCGCCAGATCGTGCTGCTCACACAGCGCGGCGATCGCGTCCATCTCGCATGGCTGCCCGAACAGGTGCACGACCACGACCGCCCGCGTCCGGTCTGTGATGAGTGCCTCGATGCTCTCCGGGGTCATCAGCATCGTCTGCGGGTCCACGTCCGCGAAGACCGGGACGCAGTTGCACTGCACGATCGCGATGACCGTGCCCATGTCCGTGACTGCCGATGTGATGACCTCGTCGCCTACTTCCAGCCGCAGCGCGCCCATCGCGGTATGCAGGGCCGCCGTACCAGAAGTCACCGCGCAGGCATGCTTCGCGCCGTGGCGGGCAGCGAACTCCGCCTCGAACTGCTTGACCATCGTTCCGTACTGCCAGCCAAGCTGTCCGGACTCGATGACCTGCGCCAGAAGCGCAAGTTCCTCGTCCCCGAACATGTGGCCGCTGGCGTTGGAGTTGGTGGGCCAGGGCTTGGCGGACTTGTCGCGGGTGACCGGACCCCCATTGATGGCGAGTTCCTCGGACATGTATTGCACCTCCGGGTCAGTTGAACGGATCGCCGAGCACGACGTACTCGATGCGACTGCCGCCGCCGCCGACGACCCTGATGACGTCGGGGTGAGCGTTGTATGGGCCTGCTTTTCGCTGCTTGATGACCACACACCTGCGAGCGACGCGCGCCGCCTCCACGAAGACGTCCGGTGACAGCTCGCGGTGCTGGCCGAGGCGCCGCAGTGAGGCCATCGCCTGCGATTGCTCAATGGTGTGCTCGAAGAACGGGTCGAAGTAGACCACGTCGAAGGAGTCGGTCGCGAGGGTTGGCAGAATTTCCTCGCAATCTCCGTGGCGAGCCTGCACGCGGCGCATGGCATCCTGCAGGCCTCGCCCGTCGATCTGGTAGGTGGCCAGCCCGTGGATGGTCAGCGCCGCAACCAGCGGGTCCGCCTCATAGCCGACCACCAGACCGTCGGGCCCGACGGCTCGTGCAGCGACCATCGCGTCTGCGGCGCGGCCGAGCGTGCCGTCCAGAACCGAGTCTCCCGGCCCCAGACCCATGGCGGTGATCATCGGCTCGCCCTTGCCGGAGTCCATATTGTGCAGGCGCATCCGAGCCATGTTCGGGTGGAAGAAGTACTCGTCAGATCCGTCCGCCATGACGAGACCCACTCGCAGGTGGGTGATGGTCAACGCGGCCTCGACACCGGCTACTCCGCACACGTCGGGAATGCTCCGGGCCCTGCGGGGGACGAACGGTACACCCAGACGCGCGGCCCAGAGCTCGGCCTCCTCACGGAGGACGGCGTCGGCCTTTTGCGATGTGGTCACGATGTAGGTGGGGGATGGCATCGTTGGGGTCACTCAGGACGGCCGTGGTCGATGTAGTCCGCGAGCGCCGCGAACACCAGTTCTCGAACGTGTTGCGCTATCTGCAGGGCCTCGGCTGGCCCTGGTACTTCCGGGCCAAGTTCAGTGCCCGGATACCGTGCCTGCACCGCGTAAGGAAAGAGGTGTTGGGCGAAGTCGGCCTCGTCGGCCAAAACGGGCTCGCACTCCTCAAGCGCCTTAAGCAGCAACACGAGGTCGTGCACGCGCAGCCGCTCAGCCTGCAGATCAATCTGATGTCTGACAAGAACCGACTTCAGGTATTTCTCCGCAGCTTGCTGGCAGTGGAAGCCAATAACCTCGCTGCTGACGCCGGGACTCTCCACGAGGATGGTCGCCGCGTGCAGGTCGCTGTCCGCTCGGGCAAGCCAGTCCTGCACGAAGTCCCAGATGACCTGCTCAGGGCTTCTCATACAGAACCTTCCCGTGCCTGTGCGCGGGGTACGCCATGCCGCCGATGACGCTCTTCGTCTCGTTGAACTCCTGCTCATCCATCACGACGATATCGACTGCCACCGGACTGCCGCGCAGGTGCGAACGTAGCGCCGTGCTCGACGGCGCCCCGGTTGCTTCGCCGGTAGTGATGACCATGAAGTCAACGTCGCTGTCCGCGTCGCTTCTCCCGAAGGCATGTGAGCCAAAGAGGATGACCCGCCGAATGCCAGGCTGGCGGCCGATCGCCGTGGCCATGGCCTTGATTCGGTCCTGGCTGATCACTGGTGGAGCCACCTGAACTCACCTGCCTCCGTCGTGTTTGGGCCATTGTACCCCCGCGTCCACAGAGCGTCAACCGCGGCGACATGAGAGTCGGCGCCGGGCGTTGTCGTCAATCACTCCGGCGGCTCGTCTGAAAACATGCGTATGATCGCCGCGTTGTCGAGGTCCCCCAGACCGCGGTCGATGGCATCGCTCAGCAAGCGAGCGTGGACGTCCTCGAGCGGCGTCAAACCGCCCACGTCGTCTGCCAACTCCAGGATCAGGCCCACGTCCTTGGCATGTTGTGCGATCCGTGACGCCGGCTCGAAGTCCCCGTCGACCATCCGCTGGCCCTTCATGTCGATGACGCGGGAATACGCCGCGCTGTCAGCCAGCAGACCAAGCAGTTGCGCAGGCTCCATGCCCGCTCGCTCGCCGAGAGCCAGCCCCTCTGCGAGCACAACCCGGTTCAGGCCCATGACATGGTTGACGATCAGCTTCGCCAGACAGCCCGCTCCCGGTTCGCCCAGGAAATGGCAGCTGCGCGCGAAGGTGTCGATGATCTCGCGATAGTCGGCCTCGGCCTCGCGGTCGCCGACCATCGCGACGGCCTCGCCAGCCGCGATCTCTGCGCTGGAGCCTGAGAGCGTCACGTCGCGGAAGCGCACATCCCTCTCGGCGAGGCGCCGGGCATTCTCGCGCGCCTGGCTCGGCCGGCCAGTGGTCGCGTCGAGCACCAACGTGCCGGGAGCAAGCTCGTCCGCGAGCGCGGGCGCGCCCCAAAGCAACTCAGACACGATATCCGAGTTCGGCAGGCTCAGGAGAATGATGCGCGTATCGCGCGCCACCGCGGCCGCGTCTGCCATCACGTTGACGCCCAGGTCGCTGGCCTCAGCGCGGGCCTGTGGGGCCACGTCGTAACCGGTTACCGGCAGGCCTGCGCCCAACAGGCGCGTCGCCAGCGCTTTGCCTGCCAGCCCAAGCCCTATGATCCCGACCGTGTCAGCCATGGTGGCGGTCACTTCGCTCCGTCAGCCCGCGACACCTGCGACCGTCAACGCAGCCGGGCGGCCCACTGTGGCGCCGCCCGGGGAAGTGCGTCAGCATTTGCTCAGCTCGCTGCTCAGCCGTTCTTGAGCCGCTCGGCCAGGATGCCATAGACGATGCCGTCGGTGAGCGCCTGCCAGCTCGCCTCGATGATGTTCGCGTGCACACCGACCGTCCCCCACGTGTGCCCGTTGTTTCGCATCTGGATCAGCGTCTGAACAGCCGCTTCAGTGCCGTCCGTGGCGTCAAGCACTCGGACCTTGTAGTCTACCAGGCGCATGTCCCTGATCTCCGGGTAGTGATCGCGCAGGGCCTCGCGCAAGGCCTTATCCAGCGCATTCACCGGGCCGTCGCCCATGGCTGCCGTATGGCACATGTCTCCGTCGATCTCCACCTGCACGGTTGCCTCGGCGAAGGGATCCTCGGTCTCGGCGTGCTTGCCCATGATGACCCGGAAGCCGTGCAGCTCGAAGAAATGCGGGGCCTCGCCGAAGACCCGGCGCGCCAGCAGCTCGAAGGATGCCTCGGCGGCTTCGTAGTGATAGCCCGCGTTCTCGCGTTCCTTCATGACGGTGAGGATGTCGCGCACGCGCGGGTCCTTGCGGTCCAGATCCGGATACAGGTGTTGCAGCTTATGCAGTACGGTGCTACCGCCCGAGTAATCTGAGACAAGCACGCGCCGCTCGTTGCCCACAGTTTCGGGCTCGGTATGTTCGAATGATGTCGGTGTCTTCAGCACCGCGTTCACGTGCATGCCGCCCTTGTGGGCGAAAGCCGACCTGCCGACATAGGGTGCGCGCTGATTCGGCGAGACGAGGGCGACCTCATCGACCCAGCGCGACAGCTCGGTCAGGTCGTGCAGCCTGTCCTCAGGCAGGGCTTCAAAGCCGCCCTTGAGCCGCAGGTTGGGGATGACCGTGCACAGGTCAGCGTTGCCACAGCGCTCGCCATATCCGTTGATCGTGCCCTGCACCTGCGAGGCGCCCATCTCGACTGCCACGTAGCTGTTCGCGACCGCCATGCCGGTGTCATTGTGGCAGTGGATCCCGATCGACACTCCGAGGGCCTCCTGGGCTGCCCCCAGCGCCTCCTGAATGAATGAGGGAGTGCTGCCGCCATTGGTGTCGCACAGGATCACGCACTGCGCGCCGCCGCGTTCGGCCGCCTGCAGCGTCGCGAGGGCAAAGTCAGGGCGTGCTCGGTAGCCGTCGAAGAAGTGCTCGGAGTCAAAGAACACCTCCGCACCGGTCGAGACCAGGAACGCGACGCTGTCCTCGATCATCGCGATATTCTCTTCGAGCGTGGTGCTCAGCACGTCGGTCACGTGCAGATCCCAGCTCTTGCCGAAGATGGTGATGACCGGCGCGCCGGCCTGCACCAGGTCGCGGAGCTGGCTGTCGTCTTCGGCCGCAATGCCCGGTCGACGCGTGCTCCCGAAAGCGGCGATCTTCGCGTTGACCCAGTCCTCGTCACGGGCCCGCGCGAAGGTCTCCAGGTCTCGTGGGTTGGTCTCGTTCGGCCATCCGCACTCGATGAAGTCAAAGCCCATCTCATCGAGGCGGTGAGCGACCCTCAGCTTGTCCTCGACGCTGAAGGCGATGCCCTCGGCCTGGTTCCCGTCCCTGAGTGTGGTGTCGTAGACGTCGATCTTGCGCATGTCCATCATCCCTTTTCTTGCACGGGCACGTCGCGCGGCGCCTGCCGAGGGCAGAAGAGAGAAGTGCTTAAGCAAAAAGAGTCCGTCTCTATCAGAGACGGACTCGAGTCCGCGGTACCACTCTGATTGGCCATTGCCGCAAAACGCGCGCGGCCGCCCTCTCTGCCAGCACGGGTGGCTCTCCGATACGGGTCGCGCCGATGCCGTCTACCTGATAACGGAGGTGATCCGGCGGGGCCTACTGGGACTGCTTGTGCAGTCCGTTTCGGTCCGCGGCTCAGGGGTGATTTTCACCAACGTCGCTGCCTGCCGGGCTCACACCGTTCCCGGCTCGCTGGGAGACTGAAGGTCTCCAGGGCGACGCAGGCTACTCCTCCCCGTCAACGCCTGATAGGTTGTGTCCGGAGTATAGCATATTGGCCCCCGATGGGGAAGGGCAGAGGGCAATCGGCATGCGCCGCAATCCCGACGCTCGCGGCCCGAGGGGAGGGAGGTCGCCGCGCCACGGGGAAGCCTCTGAGCCGGTGCCGCTGACACACCGATTCGGGAGGTCGCCATGCAGATCATCTTCAGCTTCGATACTGAGGACTACGTTGAGTCACGGAGTGCCGGCGACCTTCGGGCTCGTGGGCGAGAAGGCGCGCTTCATCCATTCCTGCGGCCGAGACGACGTCATCGCCGCAGTGGCCGAGCACGAGGTCGGCTATCATTCGGATCACCATTTCATCCTCCCGAACTGGCGTTACCGGCATCGACACATGCCCGACCACGTCATCAAGAACGACTGGGACACAGCTATGGATCGGCTTCTGGCTGAGGAGTCTCGGGGGCTCGCCGATATCGAGGCGATCTTCGGCGTTCGGCCCGTGACCCAGCTCCGCAACTACGGGGACTGGACCCCGCAGGTCATGGCCTGTCAGGCGCAACTGGGTGTGAGCGTCCACGCTTACGGGCCGATTTTCCACAGCCAGGATCCGCAGCCGATCTGGTACTGCAACCAGCTTCAGGTTGGCAATCCCAGGCACACCTACGAGGAGAATCTCCACAGCCTGGAAATGAGCGCTGAGGAGAAGCTGGAGGCCCACAAAGCGAATGTGATCAAGCATCTGGAGGCCGGTACGGAGCGTCTGGGCTGGGTCACGCATCCGACGCGGTTCATCGCTGACACGTGGTGGGAGGAGCCGAATTGGTGGGGCGATTGCCGCGATCCACATCGGCGCGATTGGCGAGCGCCAGAGCGCTTCAGCGATGAGAAGATCAAGGAACTGCTCGGGATCGCCGACGGGCTGGTCGAGTTCGTAGCCGGGCTCGACGATGTTGAGCCGGTCAGCTTCCGCGACTTCGCCGAGGCCCATCGGCAGACCCGGGTGTTCGTCACGCGGGAGGAGGCGGTCCGGCTTGCAGGCCTTGTCGGGGAGCGCCCCGCGATGGTGGAACTCGATGGAGAATGGTTCTCGCCGGCGGAGCTGTTTGGCGTCTTCGCGCACGCGCTCGGAGCGCCGGAGGGCGGAGCCGCGGACCAGCGCAGCCCTCTGCGGCATATCCTCGGGCCGACGGAGGAGCCTGTGGCGACAACGCCCGGAGAGGCCTCTCTTGGGGCCATAGCGGCCGCCTGCCGCGAAGTGGAGTATTCCGTAAGGGACTTCGCGCGCGTCCCGGCGAGAGTCAAAATCGGCGACGGCGAGTGCGGCCCGGGCGCGTTCCTGCTGGCGATGGCAGCGGCGTTGAGGGACGATTCGGCGGAGCACATCGCCATTCTAGCAGCGGACAACCTGCCAGAACCGATTCGGCCCACCGACTACGAGACGATCGCCGGCGGCGGCAGTCCGATGGGATACATCCAGTACCAGGGGCGCCGCGAGGAGGTCGACTATTCGAGCATCCGCAGGCACGCGCAATTGCAGTATTGGACCGTAAAGCGCGCCTGAGGCCAATCTGAGACCCAGAGCGATACAGGAAGTGATCTGATGTACCAAGCCGAGATTCTGCCGAACAGATTCAGGGTCTGTGAGAAGACGACCCTCAGCGTGCATATCCAATCTGATCAGGCGATGGGGAAGGGCACCGAATTCGAGGTCCAATTCCCCATGTCCTGGACCATGGATCGGTGCGCGAGCTTCACCAAGGAGTATCAGGGCGAAGATCACAATGCGCCCGAATTCGTGCGTATAGGGGCCAAATCGGGCGATTCGCGATTCGAGTGGCGGGTCGAGCAGAGGGAGTTTGACAGCGGCGCGCCAGACAGCCGACACGGGCGCTGCATCCACTTCACGCTCATCGAGGGAGAAATCGACGCGGGCGTTCCGGTCATCGTTGAGTGGCGGAATACGGTCGCGTCGCGGCGCGCTGAGACTGAGATCGTGCATGTGGCGATCAACGGCGAGCGTATCGAGCCGATGCCCGAGATAATCACAGATCCCGACGAAGAGGTGCGAATCAGGCTCATAGCGCCGTCTTCGGTGAAGTCCGGAGAAGAGTTTCAGGTCCGGATCGTGTCGCTCGATGCATACGACAACATTTCGGGGACTCAGCACCACGGCGACATGCTTCTGGGCCCGGACGAGGAGCCCGTGAGCGGGCCTTTGCATTTCCTCGGTTCGCGGGTTGTCCCGGTGAATCTGGGCGCGGAGGGAGTGCATCGATTCAGCTACCGGGGAATACTCAGTAACCCCGTACGGGCCACTGAGAGCCCCTGTGGGCCGTTTTGGGGCGATACGCACATCCACACGAGATGGTCTCATGACGCAATCGGCCGATTCCCCTATCAGTACGCTCGAGAGGTTTCAGGCCTCGATTTCGCGGCCGCGTGCGACCACGCAGAGAGCGCAATCCACAGTTGGGATCATCTGGTCGAGCTGGCCAACGAGCAGAATGAGCCGGGGAGATTTGTGGCTCTGGTCGCTTACGAAAATGGCCTGGGAGCGCCCTCAGGGCACTATAACACGTATTATCGCGGAGCCTCGGGGAAGTGCTATCTGAAGCCGGAGTTCGACGGGGACATCAGCGTTCTGAACCCGAAACTCGATCCGGCAGAGGCAATGACGATTCCGCATCATCCGGCGATCTTCTGGGGACACTCGCTCAGCGGGCCCACCGTTGATTGGGAGAAGTTCGACGAACAATACAGCCCTGTAGTGGAGATTTATTCGCATCACGGGCAAAGTGAGCGATATGACCCAACTCACGTGAATGCATACGAGTTCAATCGGTGGCATAAGCCTGGAGAACGCACGAACCGATCTGTTCCAGGCCATTTCGCCCAGGATGCGTGGAAAATGGGCAAGCGCGTGGGCGTGATCTGCTCGTCAGACGATCACTACGGCCAGGGAGGCCTGAACTTCGAGGGCATCGCCGGCGTCTTTTCGCCCGTATTGAGCCGTGAAGGGGTCTGGGACGCGATTCGAGCTCGACGCTGTTACGGGACAACGGGCGAACGGATCCTCCTCGACTTCAGCGTAAATGAGGCGGAAATGGGGCAAGAGACCTCCGCAGACGAGGGCGAGGAGCTCAAAATCGGCCTGGAAGTGCATGGCACCGACGCTCTGGCCAGAATCGAGGTCCTGCGGCTCGATTTCGCCAGCGGGGAGTATAACACGATTCTGGACGAGAGGCCCTATATGCTCGATTTTGAGGCGAATCTGACCGAGACCTTCGCCGGGCCAGTCATGTACTACGCGCGCGTGCAGCAGGATAAGATGATCAAAGACCGAGGGGTCTTCGCATGGTCCAGCCCGGTGTGGATCAGCCCTACCAACCCCTGACACGTGTTAACTCACAACTCACACGGGGTACCTAACAAGCTTCGCGGCTGGACGTCCAGCGTGGAGAGTCAATAATCCGGCGAAGTAACGTCGGGAAAATGTTGCAAACGAAAGCGGCGCCAGCGGTCCCGCCGGTTGGCGGGACCGGGGGACCGAGAGTCTCTCCCGCCCAGATGGGCGGGAGGGACTCTCGGGATCAGCAAGCGAAGCTTGCCTGGCGCCGCGCGTTCATTGCGCGGGCGCGGTGTGGAGGAGGCGAGTCCCCGGACCGGGGAGTGTAATTTGCAGCTCGGTGGCGTTCGCCGCGAGGATTTCGCCGGTGACCAGATCGGTCACGCGCATCGGCTCGGGGAAGTGGAGCGTCTCGGTGGACTCACTGGCCGAGTGAACGCCGATGAAGTTTCGGCTCACGTAACTCGGGTTGGTGCTCTCGACTCGGACCGGCACGCCCGCGTCCGCAGCGATGCGCTTGATCAGTTTCGGCGACAGCAGCGGGGTCGCCGAGTAGATGCTGGTCCAATCGTCGAATCTGCGGATCGCTAGGCCGGGCCAATCAGAATCTGACCAGGTTCCGGCGATCTCGATTCCGTCGCCTCCAGCGTAGAAGACCGGACCGATCTCGATGCGCGGCTGGCTGATGTCGAGCGCGGTCAGCCCCTCAGTCAGCGGATGGTCCTCGGACAGGTCCAACTTCCAGGGCCGCATCTCGTCGACCTCAGTCATTTCCATCCCAGTGAGTTCGGAGACGCGCGCGATGTCGAGATCATCGTTGCCGATGTACCCGGGCGCGTAATTCCAGACGATAGTGCGGCCATCGGACTTGAGTTCGGAATTGATGTAGTCGCGCTCGGCGTCGGTCATGTGGAAGCAGTTGAGGAAGAAGTAGCAGCGGGACTTCGGTACGCGGCCCTCGAGCACATCGTCGAGCAGGTAGATGTTCCACGGGACGCCGACGCGCTCGAAGACGATCTTCTGTTTGTACACCAGCCAGAACATCGCCTCGATGTCGTGACTGAGGTATGCGGAGGGAGTGCCCTCGTCGAGAATCACCGCGATGCCCTCTGGATCGGGTGAGCGGTCCCAGGTGAGCCAGCGGTCCGCGATCTCCCGCAGAATCTTGATCGCCTGAGATTGGCGCGGGTCGCGCGCGATCCAACCGTTGCTGAAATCGTACCACTGGGTCGCGAGGCCCTTTGCCGTGCAACTGGCGAAGGCGCGCTGGAGCTGGCTGACGGTTCCGTCGAGGCCGTCGGGAGCACCGTGGACGCGCTGCTCAGGACGATCGACGAGATGAGTGCGCAGATCGGCCTGCATCACCCAGAGCTTGTCGTGGGCGAGGACGGAGCCGACCGCGCTCATGATCTGGTAGGTCTCGCCGACGGCACGGCTGGAGTAGTCGAAGGGCGAGACCAGGAAGTCGCACAGGTCAGACTCAAGCAGTCGGTGCAGAGCGTAGTGCCCTGAGTCGCCTGCGCGACGGGCGCCTCCAAGCATGGTGGCAGTGTAACCGTAGTAGGTGCCAACAATTCCGGCGCCACCGGTGGCCTCTTTGATGATGCCGAAGTAGTGGAGGATCCCGTCGACCATGACGTCCTGGTAGAAAGTGTAGAAGTCGATGATGTATCGATTCTCGGAGGGGACGCGGAAGAGCATGTGGTCGGCGGCGTCGCGGACCGCGACGGAGGGGATGGCGACGGTGTCGAAGGTGACTTCGGGCATCTTCCATGCGGCGCGGACGGCGTCGATGTCATCGCCATACTTGCGCGCAACCCACTTACTGAACTCGCTGCGCATGGGCTCGGAGTAATCGGTGGGCTCGTAGGAGCGATTGATCGAGGCCCAGTGCTGCCACTCCCAGGAGACGCCGGATGCGGGATGGTAGCCGATGATGCGGGTGGCGTAAGGGGCGCTCTGGCAATGAGCCACGAACTTGCGCATGGCATCGCCGGAGGCTTCGCGCCAAAGCTGGGATGCGAGAGAGATGGCTTTGCCAGCACCGTGGTAGATCATGACATCCGTGCTGCCGGATTCGGTAGCCGCCAGTTCCTCGGGATGCTCAGTCTTCCACCAAGTCTGGTGGCGGCCGGAGAGCATGAAGGAAGGCATGATCCAAGCGTCCGGATCGTAGCTGAGGAGCTCGAGGACGCGGGCATCGAACTCGGTGTAATCGAACTGGCCGGGGCCCTTCCAGCCGAACTCGTAGGCGTCGATCTGGTAGATGTGGCAGCCGGCGTCGCGCATGTTTCCGATGCGGACGGGACTGTTGCGCAACTCGATGTAGTGCATGAACGGGTTGGGGTGATCGTTGATGAAAAGGGTGGGCAGGCCGTTGTAGCGCTTGATCTCGACCTTGGGCGGGTACTCGGGCTGAGACGGCGGGCGGAGCTTGACAGTGCCGACGACAACGCCCTCGTGGCCGTCGTAGGAGGAGCGCGGGAAGCCAAGCGTGACCTCGTAGTCACCCGGGGGCATGAAGCGCGAAGTGGGCAGCGACAAGGGCCCGAGGACTTCGCCCTCGGCGGTGGTGCGATGCACGCCGGGAAGTGCGTAGCCGGTGTGGAGCATCTCGCCGCCGTCGCGATTGAGGCCAAAGCGGACCGGGTAATCGGACGCGGAGGCAGGCAGGCGGTCGATAATGGCGGTGACAGTGAGCGTATCGCCGACGTCTATGCTGTCAGGGATGTCGCAACTGACGAGACTGAGCACGTCGCTGTGGCCCATGAACTCGTAGGGCAGATCGCCCCAGGGGGAGCCGCCGGCCGCGGCGACGACTTTCGCGGCAGGCCAGGCGGTGTCGTCGAAGTCGGGCTGGGTCCAGCCCTCGGGGACCTGCTCGCCAACCGCTCGCCAGTCGGCTCCGGAGAAGATTTCGACATCGCGGCGGGGCCAGGAAATCACGGACTCGAGAATGAGGCCCTCGGCGCTGCTGTGGTCGACGGCCGAGATGGCGAAGACGTTGCGGCCGGGGACGAGGTGGGGCTGCAGGTCGATGACCTCGGGAGTGCGCCAGCCATCTGCGTCGTCGGCCTTCGCGATGGAGACACCGTTGAGGAAGAGCTCGTAGGCGTCGTCGGCAGTGAGTTGGCAGCGAGCGTCGGTGATGCCGGCGGTGTTGGCGGGGAGGTCGACGGCGTAGCGGAAATGCGCGCCGGTCTCGTCCTGGCCGAAGGTCTCCTCGGCCCATATCCAGTCGCTGCGCCAGGTGTTGAGCGGGCGCTCAGCGGACTCCAACGGCTCGTGATCGTGAGCGAGACGGATCTGGTCGAGCCAGACGCGAGCGCCCTTGCCGGTGAGCGTGATGCGCAGGTCGGCGGACGCAGCAAGGCGCGGGGAGTCGAAGTCGGACGCGATGTGCATGCGGCCCAGCTCGTCGGGCTGGCCGGCGGGGATGATGAGCGGATCGCCCGGGAGGGGCGCGCCGAAGAGGTCGAAGAAGGTGAGCGACGCGTGGATCGCCCGTGGGCCACAGTTCTCGGCCGCCGCGACTGTGGCGTCGAGAGCGAAGACGCCGAGGAGGTCGAGCGGGACGCGGGCGGAGAGTTGGGCCTCGCGATTGGCGGCAGAGGTGGCGAGCATGAGCGTGCGGTCGCCATCAGTGGGGTTCTCAGTGGACCAGGCGGATTCGGCGGCGTCGATGCGCCAACCATCGGGCATGCCATCGCCGTCGAAGTCATGCTCGAAACTGGGGTTGGGCGCGACGCCGGGTTGACCGCGCAGGAAGCGGATATGGTCGACGGTGACCTCGACACCCGCGGGGTTGATCAGGTCAAGGCGGATGCGGTCAATTACGCCCTGCCAGTCGGGCTGGGCGCTCATGTCAATGCGGTAGAGGCGCGGCTCGCCGGAGGCGGTGAGCGTGTGGCGTGACTTGGTGTCATCGGTGAAGCCGGCGCCCTCGGCCTGGAAGAAGACCTCGCCGCCAGACGTGAGCGATGACGTGGCGCGGAATTCGAGGATGGGCCATTCGGCGGCGTCGATGCCCAGAGGCGGCGAGAGGAGCTGGCAATCGAAGGCAGTGAGCCCGCGAAACGCGCCGCCAGTGACCTCGGAAGTCTCGAAATTGGCTGGCGTCCAGGCCTCCAGATCACCGTCGGTGTCGAAGCGCCAAGTGAAAGACTGGGCGGAGGCGACGGATGCGATGAGCGCCAGAGTGAGCAGTACGACGACGACAGTTCGGGTCATTGAGATCAGCCTTTCAAGAAGACAGGGAACGGGAATGGCAGAGACGAAAGAAACGAAAGAAGCAGCAGAAACGAAAGCAAAGGCAACGGCAACGACAGCCGGCAAGGATGCCGGCGCTCCCGGGAACGGCAAAGGCAACGGCAAATGACGGCACGGGTCAGGCTTTGCCGATGCGCTCGAGAAGGGGCTGGACATACTCGGGCGGGTAGCGGAAGCAGCGGTAGATCGAGCCGAGACCGCCCTCGACGTGCCAGGGGTAACGGAAATCCCAGACGACTTCACCGTCAGTCGTGACCTCGAAGAGGTGGGCCTTGCTGCCCTCGCAGATGAGCGTGTTGCCGGCGTCGGCGTCGCCGATGGTCGGGAGGCGCTGGGCACCTGAGATGTATCCGGAGAAGAAATCCTCTCTGGGGTCGGCAGTGTACTCCCACTCGATCTCGTTGTTGAGCGGGTTGACCTCGATCACGCGTGACCATCCGCGCAGCGTGCCATTATCGAAGATGAGGATGTTCCCGTTGGGGAGCATGTGGGGCTTGTGCTGACCGTCGAGGACGCCGGGGCCCCACGCCCAGACGATCTCGGAAGTGTCTCGGTCGATGACGCCGATTATGTCGACCGAGCGGTACGAGAACATGATGTTGCCCGGGGTGAAGCGGGGCTCGTCGCCGGACTCGACCTCTGCCTCGTAGGTGGCGTTGGGCGGAATGATCTGCAGCGTGTTGTTGTGGGCCCAATCGAACGAGAACTTGCCAGCCACGCGCTCGCGGAAGTGGTTCCAACCCTCGGGAGAGAGCAACTCCTCAAGCTCCTGGAGATGGTGCTCGCCATGCCACTCCCAGAGCAGCTCCCAGTCGCGGCCGACCTCGACCATGTAGGGGCAGCGCTTTAGCATGACGTCGAGCTCGCGCCACATGTGATCGCGCACGCAGTTGAGGATCATGTGGCCATTGGACATGACCTGGAAATCGTGGTCGATGCGACAGTGGTAATGCCACTGCACGTCGCCATCAGGATCGATCTCGCGGATTCCGGCCTGTGAGATGTCGGAGCGGTCGCGAGTGGGGTAGATGAGATTGCCGTCAGGCAGGAGGCGAGCGAATGATTGCTGGGCGGTCCAGGTGTGCCAGGTGTGGACGATCTCGCCCTCCATGTCGATGAGGTAGATTTTGCCGCGACCATCCTCGGCGAGAGTGGGGTCTTCGTATGACTCGCAAAAGAGCGTGTAGCCTTGGTATGCGCGGTCGGGATCGTGGACGGTGACGCCGAGCGGCTGAGTGGTCTCGGGCATGGTCAGTCCCCTCTTGCGGCGGACGCGATGCGTTGACGAACGGCAGACGGCGACGGCAAACCGCAGAGTCGCGGAGGCGCAGAGAACGACAACGGCGGACGGCTACGGCAGAGACATAGTTCGCCTGAGAGGGCGGTCAGCCCTCCAGCAATACCCACGGACTGTGAGCGGCAGTCACGTCGATCACGCGCGCGCCGCCGACGGTGGTGACAGGCAGGGCATCGGCGCGGGCACCGGTAGGTGTGAGCGAAGAGGCTCGCAGGGCGGCGTCAGTGCGGATGGTTACGCGGCAGTCGACGGGCTCGGTGAGGACTGGGGCGACGCCGCGCTCGATGATGGCGGTGCGGCCGGGCGAGCAGGCCTCGCCAGTGTTCTCGGCGCGAGCGACGGCAGTGAGCAGCAGGCGGCGGGACTGGGCGATGGGCTGGCCGTCGAGCGCGACGAGCATGATTGAGGCGAAGGGGTTGGCGCACTCGATGGTGACATCGCCGAGGACGGTCGGGCCAGCGTCAGCCATCATGCCCACCGCGGCTCGGGCCGAGGGAGTGTTGATGGTGAAAAGGCCGGACTCGCGGTCGAGGACGAGTTCGCCGGTGTCGCTGCGGAAGACGCGACCGGCCTCGGAGGGATCATACTGTCCCGGGAGATCCCACTTGTAGGCGGCGGCCAAGTAGAGCTGGTGCAGCCAAGAGGGATGTCCGGCGCTGAGCGAGGACGCATGGGGGACGGCGAGGTATTGCTCGGTGATGTAACCCAACCACGGGAGGAGTTTCTTTGGGCGTTGTGCGAAGAAGACGCCGCTCGGCCCCGCGGCGATCATGTCGGCCGTCTCAGGCGCGTCTTGAGGGGCGGGCGCTACGTCCATGCCCAATATGTCCTCGGCGACCTCCTGGAATGAGAATGTGGGCGAGAGAATCCGGCAACTGGCGGCGCGGTCACGCTCGGTTGCCAGCCCATCCGTGTACGGCGAGTCGGCGAAGACGATTGCGCGCCTGGCTCCGGTGTAGTCGCCATGGGCAGAGTGACCGGAAGAGATCACGACGTCAGCGTCGCCCTCGTAGACCTCGTCAAAATAGACGTTGCGCACCTTTGAGATGAAAGGCAGGACGCGGTAGGGCGAGTAGTGGTCGCTGCCTCGGCGCGGACGGGCGGAGATCTGGTCGACGCTACTGCAACCGACGTGGATGGTGTTGCGCGCGGGGCTGACGAGACCGCGATGGAAGATTACGGCAGCGGCAGGGACTTGGCCCCAGCGGACGGGGTCGGACTGATTGCTGAAAGAAGCGAGGGGGGCACCGTCGGCGCTGTAGGCGAAGTAGAGGAGGCCATCCCAGTCCTGCAGGCAGGCGTAAGCGGCCATGATGGGGAGGCACTCGGCGCGGTACTGGTTGGGCCAGGGGAAGTTGAACTCGGGCGAGATCATGGGCTTGCCGGCGACTGAGCTGGAACAGATGTAGGCGACAGGCGAGGCGTCGCTGACGACATCGGATGTGACCATCGCGTCATCGCGGAAGGTCATGTAGGGCTGGGCGCGGACGTTGGGGTGGCGCCAGTAGTTGTTGCGTGAGGTGAAATCGCAGACGGCGTTGGCGGCGTTGTCGGCGTCGGCGAAATCCTGGTTGGTGCC
>JALGSU010000036.1 GCA_029821735.1 Candidatus Zipacnadia bacterium
CGGGCCATTGCTGGCCGGGCAGGTCCGCGAGATGGCGGGAACGCGCGTGCCGTGGCGCATGCACACGCTGGCTGATCTGATCGCGGATAGAGTGCCGGCCTCGCGGGTGTATCTGTTCCTCGACGCGTTCAAGGTCGATCGGCAGGAACGGATGACTCTCGTCAATTCGCTGTGTCGAGATCGCAACACGCTGATCTGGATATACGCGCCCGCGGCCATCGATACGCACATGCTGACCGGGCGCACCATGAAGAACCTGACCGGGATCGCTCTGAGCCTGATGACCACGCCAGGGGCGATACGAGTCAAGATCGGCGCGAACTCGCCGACACTCGACGACCACGCAAGCGTCGGCCTCACGTATGGTTCCGGCGCCGGCTTCCCGCTGTTCTTCAGCGCCGACGAGAAGGCCGACCGCCTCGGAACGCTTGCCGGGACTGAGTTCAACGGGCTCGCGACGCGCGAGTACAACAACTGCATCATGATGTATTCGGCTGCGCCCGGCGTGCCCGGTGAAGTCCTGCGCGGGCTGCTTCGGCGAGCGGGGCTGGGCGAGTTGTAGGACTGCGGCAACATCCTCGAGGGGGGCTCTCATCATCAATCTTCTGCACCATATGGCCATGTCTGAACGGCTGCGAATCGAGCTGAACTGGCCGGTCAGCGTGCGCGGGCAGATGATGCTCGGCGCGCTGGCGCCAGACGCGCACACTGAAACCACAAGCTACGATCGCACCTGGCTACACCCGGAGCCGGGCACGGACGTGGTCTCCTATGTGGTCGACAAGATCCGGCCCTGCAAGGCGCTGGCCGAGGCAGAGGGCCGTGCGTTCGCGGCGTCGATCATGGCGCACATTCTTGCCGACGAGGTCGGCCGACCATTCCCCGTCAAGCTGCCGGAGCATGCCCCGAGCGGGTTCGTGCCGGTGAGCGAGGCGGCGGCGCATCTGCAGTATCAGTTCTCGCTGCCGGGGATGAGGCGCGATCTGACAGAGGTCGAGGCGGTCTATGGGATGGCGCCGCTGAGTGCGGACGAGATCGGTCGCAAGCGGCGGGCCGCACTCTCGCGCCCGCCGATGTCGGACGCAGCGGGCCCGTACGTGGCGGTGGACGAGATGGCGCGAGTCATCGACGATGTGGTCTCCGAGACGCTGAGGCAGATCCGGGCGCATCGCCGCGCGGCGGAACTGCTCAACGGCGCACAATAGCCCGGAGTGCACAAGGGTTCGGCGACCCGATGGAGAATAGTCACCAGTCGCGTATGACCAGCGAGACAGGCCCGGCGCCGTGTCGCCGGAGCGTGAAAACCAGACCTGACAATAGAACGGAGTGTTGGACGTGCTGAAACTCGGAATGGTGGATCTCTGCACATCGCATCCCGGCTCGTGGATCAAGATCATCAAAGAAATGGATGACGTCGAAGTCGCGGCGGTATATGACGACGGCGGCGTTCGCCCGGCTGGCTACGCCAAGCAGTTCGCCGAAGAAGAGGGCGTCGGTCTCGTGCCCGACAGCCTCGAGGCAATGGTCGACATGGTGGATGGCGCGCTGATCCACAGCGCCAACTGGGACATTCACATCGAGCATGCGATGCCCTTCATCGAGGCGGGCAAGCCCGTCTTCCTCGACAAGCCGATGGTCGGCAATCTCGGCCAGCTCAACGAGCTTCTCGTGCTCGACGCCAAGTATGACGGTCTGATCATGGGCGGCTCCAGCGTCCGCTGGGCTGCCGAAGTGCAGGAGATGGCGGCGCAGAAGGAAGAGATGGGCGAGATCGGTTGCGCCTGGGTTCAGGGACGCGGCGACTTCTTCAACTACGGCATCCACACCGTGGAATGCTTCCAGGGCTTCTTCGGCGCTGGCGTCATCAGCGTCGAGCACGTCGGGGACAAGGGCGGCATGGACGTCTTCCGGGCCGACTACGCCGACGGCACGCCGGTCTTCTACGTGCTGGGCTCGCCGGCGAGCCCGTGGTTCGTCAGCATCTCGGCGGCCAACGGCGTCTACGCCAAGCAGCTGGGCAGCAACATCTACCCGGGCCTGATCGACCAGATCGTGAAGGCTTTCACCTCCGGCGAGGCACCCCTGTCGCTTGAGGACAACCTCGAGTGCATCAAGGTCGCACTTGCCGCGAAGATCTCGCGCCGGACGGGCCAGATCAGCTACCTGCAGGACCTCGGCAACGACGAGTCCTTCGACGGCTTCGCCTTCACCGAAGAGTACGCCAAGATGCGCCAATAGTCGCGCAGCCGCAGGGGCGACATGTCCGAGAGTGAACGAGAATCAGCGGCCGGCGGGGTCGACGCCCGCCGGCCGCGACCGGCTCTCACCCCACGGTCAGTGGCAGTGGGGACGCTTCTGCTGTTTGGCGCGGTGGTGTGGGTCCGACAGTCCGAGCTGCTGGTGCACACCATAAACCTGACCGAATCCACTCCCCCCGTACCAGCGATCGCGGCACTGCTTCTGCTGGTGGGATTACACCCGCTGCTACGCCGGTTCGGACCCCATGATCGTCCCGTGCGCCACGGTACCGGTGTACTTCGCGACCCACGAGAACAACATGGCGCAGGTGGCCGCGAACATCCCGACCTGGCTGCGTCCGACGGACTCCGAAGTGATCCGCACGATGTGGGAGGCGACCGACGCGGGCACCGTGCCGTGGCGGGCGTGGCTCGGTCCGGCGGCACACTGGACTGGCTTCCTCACGCTTCTGTGGGCGACGACGTTGTGTCTGACCGCGCTCATCCGCAAGCCGTGGACCGTCGAGGAGCGACTGTCATTCCCACTGCTGTACCTGCCTCTGGATGTCACGGAGGGCGTGGACGGCCAGCGGTCCGGCGTGCCCTTCTGGCGGGACCCCTTGATGTGGCTGGGCTTCGGGGTCGCGATCATCTTCAATGTCGGCGCGATCGTGCACAGCTTCAACCCGGCGGTACCTGCGCTGGAGCGACGCTTCGACCTCGGCGCACTATTCACCGAACGTCCGTGGAGCGCCATTCGACCGCTTATCTTCTCGCACCGCCCGGAGATCATCGGCTTCGGCTACCTCGTGTCCATGGAGGTCGCGTTCTCGGTGTGGGTGTTCGCACTGGGGCAGCGGCTGGCGAACGTCGCCGCGGTGGGCGTCGGTCTGGACCTGCCCGGCTTCCCGTATGCGCAGGAGCAGGGGGGCGGCGCGTATCTGTTCGTTGCAGCGCTACTGCTGTATCGGGCGCGCGGGCATATCGGCAAGGCCGCCCGAGCGCTGCTGGGGCAACATTCCGAGCCGGATGACCCGGACGACCCGTTCCCGCCACGGCTGGCGCTGGCGGGGCTGATAGTGGGGATCGTGCTGACGCTGGCGTGGTGCAACGTCGCGGGTATGAGCGTGACGGCCTCGGCCATCTACCTGGTCTTCCTGCTGGGTTTCGCGATCACTTACATGCGCGTGCGCTGCGAGACGGGCACGCCCAGCACCTGGCTCTTCCCCTACTACCAGGCGCGCAAGCTGCCATATGCGCTCTTCGGGGCCCGCTTCTTCATGGACACCGGCGGACCAGCGACGCTGAGCGTGTGGTCGATGCTGTTCTTCCTCTCACGCGGCTTCTTCTTCAGTTCGGCGGCATACCCGCTGGAGGGATACAAGGCCGCCGAGATGCTGCGCACAAGCGCGAGGCAGATGGCCGTGGGCGGACTGATCGCGGTGGTGCTCGGGCTGGCGATGGCGTGGTGGATGCACCTGGACACGTACTACGAGTTCGGGGGCAATGTGGTGGAGAGCGGCGGCGTGCAGGGCGGACCACGCACGCGCCTGGCGGTCAATGAGTATCTGTCGGCCGGCGCGAACCTGACGCACCCCGGGGGTCCGGACAACCCGAGGCGGGCGGCTATGGGCGTGGGGGCGCTCATCACCGCACTGCTGGTGCTGGCGCGGGCGCGGTGGCTGCGCTTCCCGCTGCACCCGCTCGGTTACGCGATGGCCGCTGCGTATTCGAGCCAGATATGGGCGGGGTTCTTCACGATCTGGCTGCTCAAGAGCGTGATCTTCGCAGCGGGTGGCGTGCGACTGTACAAGCGCCTGACGCCAATGTTCATCGGGCTGGCGCTGGGGCATTTCTTCACGATGGGGATAGCGTGGGCTGTTGTCGGCAGCTTCTACGGCGCGGCGGCCGAGAAGGCCCGCGTGTGGTTCACCTGATCGACCGGCGCTCAGAGGGCCCGCGTGTACTGGTGCCAAGCGGCGAAGGTCACGAAGCCGAGGTCCTCGTAGAGCTTGACCGCCGGCACGCGGAAGGGCTGCGTGATCAGGACCGTCTGGCCGACGCCCCGGCGCTTCAAGTAGTTCAGGCAGGCCACCACGACAGCCCTGCCCAGCCCCAGGCCGCGGCTCTCGGGAACGACCCCGACGTACTCGATCATGCCACCGGCGATAGCGCCCGGCTCACACGGGTCGTTACAGCCCAGCCCGCCGGAGATGGCCACCACTTCGCCCTCGCGCTTGACCATGTACCAGCCAGCCGGGTCGAAGTCCGCGCGGCTGGCGAACTGGCCCACGAACCACTCGGGCGCTGCGTCTGTATCGAACGCTCGGTTGCGGCAGTCGGTCCAGCCCTGGAGATCGTCGTCAGTGTAGGTCACCAACTCGTGGCCATCGGCGAGGACGACGTCGCGCTCATCATAGCCGGCCATCTCGAGGCACATGCTGATGCTGCGCTGCTGCGGGTCCTCCAACCCGTAACCGGCAGAACGCAGCAATCGGCCCATGGACTCACGCCGACTGTCCACAGCGTCGATGGTGCCGACCGTCTCAGCGCCCGTCGCGCGAAGGGCGTCCTCAGCCACCGACAGACACCCCGCGGCCAGTCCACGCCCGCGGCACTCCGGATCGGTCACAATGCGCCACCAGCCGACGGCGTCACCCTTTCGACGCGCGATCACCACCGAGACGGGCAGACCATCGGCAAGTGCGATGACGCTCAACTCCGGGAGAGTATCGTCGGCACGCAGCGCCTGGACCGTCTCGTCGACGCCGAGACGATCGGGCGGTGTGAACATGAAACTGAGCGGTGTCTGGTCGGCGCATTCGGTCGCGGAGTGGTGGATGAGCCGGGCGACCGGCTCGATCATGGCGGGATCCAGAGGCGTCAATTGTGTGTTGAGCATGGTGTCTCCCGGTTGTGTGGGTGGCGGAAGTGTTGGGGGCCATTCGCTCGTGCGGACAAGTTCACCTCTGTGGGCGAGAATATCTCTCGCTACAGGTGTTCCGGGGCGCGTGTGGGTTGCGAAGCAGGGCGCTTTGTGCTATACTCGGGCAGTCTTAGAGCCCATGAGACGCCGCCATGCGTCGCACAAGCTGGCGGCTGAACCTTTCTGAGGAGCACTTCACGATGCCGCAACGCGGACATATGGCCAAGCATCTGCGCAAGACGAAGGTGCGCACGTACCGCAACAGGCTGCGCAAGAACGCCATGAAGAGCACGATCCGAGAAGTCATGGACGCTGCTCGCGATGGCGACGCCGAGACCGTGGCCGCAGGACTGCCCGAGGCCCAGAAGGCCATCGATAAGGCCGCCAAGCACGGCGTGATCCACAAGCATACGGCCAGCCGGCGCATCGCGCGTCTGGTTGCCCGCACGAACGCAATGCTCGCAGAAGGCTAGGCCGCCCTGCGGATATGTAGCTGCCTTCGGGCCGGCCACAAGCCGGCCCGTTTCGCATGTACGACCATCGCGGGCAGGTTCACGGGTGCGGAGGCGGGAAACTGACGGGCGCCGATGCGACGATCCTGCCGGGAGTGTGGTCCGCCATGCGCAAGCCCTCCGAGCGCATCCACGTCATGCAGTCCCTCGACGTTGATCCAGATGACCCCGCCCTCGTCTGGCTGGCGCATGCCGCCACGAGGTCAACCTCTGTCTCGCTGAGCGCATCGGGCGCGTAGCGGGTCAGAGTGAAGCGAGTGTCCTCCAGCTTGCGTTCGCCAACGTGCACCAGCGAGCCGGGCGATGCCCCGACCTTCTTCGCGCGGCCGTTCACGAGTTTCATTGCGCTCCCTCACCATTCCTCGGTGCCAGCCAGATGCGACCGCCCGCCTGCAACACGAGCGGTCGGGCCGGGTCCAACTGAACTGCGTAAATGCGTGTGGCGTCCGCCGCCACAACCAGTTCCGCCTCGACACCTTTCGGCAGGTAATCGACCATGCCCTCCCCGAGCAGCAGGAGCGTCGTGGTGCCGTTCAGGACCGCCGGAGGCACCAGGGCCGCGCTCTTGATCCCGTGACCCGCGTTGGGCATCAGGCCGGGTTCTGCGGGGCGCTCAAGCGGGAAGATACACACGATCATCTCGGGCCACAGATACATCGCCGCGCGAAACGCCACCCACTCCCCGCGCGGTGCCGGAGAGGACGCGCTCGCGATGCTGGTCAGGGCGACGGTGCCTGGGCTGGCATATGGCAGGCAGGCCTCCTGTATCTCGAGCAGGTGCGCCTGCGTCGCCATCTGCGGGCGCACGACATTCGCCCAAGTGAACGCGCCATTGACCACGACTATCAGCGCGAGCAACGCCACGCGTCGCCACCTGTCAGTCTGAGCGGCCAGTGCGCGTCCCAACCCCAGCCCTCCCGCGATTAGTGCGACCGGCGCCAGCACCATCACATAGTGCGGATGTGCTGTGTGCACGAGCACGAAGAACGCCAGTGCCGGCAGGAGCCACAGCGCAAGGAAGGGCCGTGAGCGCGCGAACTCAGTGCCCGACGCGCGTGGCACGAAGAGCCAGCCGAGCATCAGCACACTGACCGCTCCAGTGAGCAGGAACATCAGGTGCACGCCAAGTTGGGCGAAGTTGCCACTCAGCGGCGCGAACTGCATCATCCCCCCACCCAGCCGGCCGCTAATCTCCATGTATTGCGTCAGTCCGCCGACCGTGCTGAGGAAGGGCAAAACCCAGGCAGCAGTCGCGACGACCAGCGCAGCGAGGCCCGTCACCCCCCGCCTCGGTCCACCCGAGAATACACACCACACCCATAGCGGGGCGAGGAAGAGCGCGGTGGTCGGTCGGTAGCCCGCGGCCAGCCCGAGCGCGGCGCCCGACAGCGCGGGCCACCAGCCGCCCTCTCGCCACGCTCGCCAGCTCAGGTAGCCCACCACCGCCGACAGCATCCCGGCGAAAGCGTAGGTGTTGGGGTCGATCGCGACCATCCAGCACATCGGGCTGAAGACGCACAAGACCGCGGCGCCGGCCGCGGCCCATTGCCCGCCCATGCGCCCGACCCAGAAGACGATCATCCACGTCGTGATTGCGCAAGCGGCCAGCCCTGCAGTCAGCAGCGCCAAGTGGGCATCAATGCCCAATAGGTGCAGAGCCCGGGCGGTCATCACGTAGAGGAAGTAGCCGGGGGGGTGTGGCTCATGCATGGCCAGGTCGTAGTGCAGCACACCCAGCACATACTGCACGCCGTCCCACGTCAGGGGCAGTCGCGACAGGCCCGGCAGGCGCAGCAGCACGACCGCAACTGCCGCCACAAATGCAACCGCCGCCGCCAACAGCGTCGCTTCGCCGGCGGCGGGTTGAGTCGGTTCGGGCTGCGGGCACTCGCTGATCTCACTCACGCTCTTGCCCCCGCGCCTGGGTTATGGCCCGACGACCGGTGTGCGCAGTACGCCAATCTCGGGCATCTCGACCTCCATCACGTCACCGTCGGCGAGCTTGATGCCCCTGTGCGAGCCCACGCCGGCCGGGGTTCCGGTGGCGATGATGTCTCCGGTCTGCAGCGTGCAGATGTGCGAGATGTAGGAGACGATTTCCGCGCAGTTGAAGATCATCTCGCGGGTGTTGGCCTCCTGCATGACCTCGCCGTTGAGCGACAGACGGATGTCCATAGCGTCGATGTCATCGATCTCGTCGACGGGCACCACGCACGGTCCCATCGGCGCGAAGCCGTCATACCACTTGCCATTGAGCCAGTCGAAGAACTTGTCCCAGTCGCGCTCCTCTTCGCGCTCCCAGATCTTGAGTTGGCGCTCGGAGATGTCGTTGCAGATGGTGACGCCGGAGATGTGCGCGGACGCCTCCTCGATGGACACTTCGTGAGCGGGCTCACCGATGATGATCGCCATCTCGGCCTCGTAGTCCACCGACTGGGCGACGCTACTGAGTATCAGCGGCTCGTTGTGGCCGATGACGGTGTTGGTGGAGGGCTTCATGAACACGCGCGGTGTCTCAAGCTCGCGGACCTGCTTGCCGCCCTGGAGCTTCTGCGAAACGCCCTCCTGCATGTGGGACATGTAGTTGGTCGCCAGGCAAAAGAGCTTGGGCGGATAGATGATCGGGGCGGTCAGCGACGCATCCTCGATCAAGTCACTGGCGTCGACTTTGCTGAGGCCATCGCGCATGGCGTCCAGAAGCTCGGGCGATATCAGCAGGTCTTCGAGGCCGACGATGTCGAAGAGATACTCGTCGGCGGCGTGATCCGCGGCCGCCAGCAGCGCCTCGATGTCGAAGACGCCCTCATCGGTCAGAGCCCCGACCGAGATGATCTCCTCGGCGGTGTCGGCCACATAGCTTACCAGTCGCAGCGGCATGGTTTCAGCTCCTCGTCAGTCGTTGGCGTTGCTCTTGCCGTCAGCCAGTGCGCCCCACAGGGCGGCGACCGCAGCGACGTTGAAGATGTCGTCGGGAGTGGCGGCGCGTGACAGGTCCATACCGGGCTTCGCCAGGCCCTGCAGCAGCGGCCCGAAGGCACCGGCACCACCGGCCCACTGGGTGATCTTGTAGGCGATGTTGCCGGCGCCCAGGTCCGGGAAGACCAACGTGTTGGCCTGACCGCCGAGCGGACTGCCGGGGGCTTTGCTCTGGGCAACGTGCGGGACCAGTGCCGCGTCAACCTGCAACTCACCGTCGATGATGATGTCTGGGCGACGCTCGCGAACCAGCTCGGCGGCCTCGGCCATCTTCACCGCGTCCTCATGCTGGGCGCTGCCATAGGTGGAGAAGGAGAGCATCGCCACGCGGGGCTCGACCTCCAGATACAGCCGGGCGCTCTCGGCGGCGCTGATGGCGATGTCGGCGAGCTGCTCCATATTCGGAGCGGGCACCACGCCGCAGTCGGAGTAGATGAGTGCGCCGTCGACGCCGAGATCCGGGTTCTTCGTGGCCATGATGAAGCAGCTTGAGACCGTCTTCATGCCCTCCGCGCAACCCACGCAGCGCAGCATGGCGCGCAGGACGTTCGGGGTGGAGTTCACCGCGCCCGCGACCAGACCATCGACGTCGCCGAGGTTGAGCATGGCCGCGCCAGTGAAGAGCGGATCGTCCATCGTCTTGTGGGCCTCGTCCTCGGTAACGCCCTTGGCTTTGCGGCGCTCGAAGTAGAGCGATGCACAGCGCGCGCGCACGTCCGCGTCGTCGATGTCGATGACCTCGACGCCATCGAGTGAAACGCCGACGCCATCGGCGAGGGCGGAAATCGCGTCAGGCACTCCCACGAGAACAGGTTGGGCGATGCTCTCTTTCACGATCATCTCAGCGGCTCGCAGCGTGCGCTCGTCCTGGCCCTCGGGCAGCACAACTCGCTCGCCGAGGCCTGTCACTCGCTCCCGGACCCTGTCCATCACGTCAGGCATGTGCGTCACCTTTCCTCTGTGCGTATATCTTCCCGCTCGCATGTCCTTGCGGGCTATCTGAAAGCTGGGCATTCTCAGGTCTATTCCACCCCTCGCCTGCCAATCCCTTCAGGGAGGTTTCGCTACCCGTAAACGCGAATGCTGGCGCATACCAAAGACCGTTCAGGAGGCATCGTCATGGTCCGTGCATACCGCCACATCCTCATACTGGCAGCGCTGGTCATCGCAAGCTGGGCATGCGCTCAGGAGGACCTGCGCATCTACCAGATCTCGACGAAGCCGGTCATGCAGGAGGCTGGGCGGGCGTGGGACATTCAGGTCCGCTTCCTGACCAGCGAACCGGCGGTCGTTACGATGGACCACGGCGACGCCGACACCTGCCCAATAACCGTGGGGCCCACCGTCTACTGGGACGTGAAGACGGATGAGCCGCTGCGCAATCACCGCTTCGACATCACCGATCTGGAAGCGGTGACCGAGGTCATCGAGGTCCAGCCGCCGGCGAAGTTCCCGCGCGGTAACGTCGAGCGCCAGGTGATCTCGCTGACCGTGGCCGAGACCGAGGGTGTGAAGCGCGATGAGCCGGTGACCTTCGGCATCCCGCTGCCTGAGGGTGCTATCGGCCGGACGTCGATGGCCACGCTGACGGACGGAGGCACGCCCATCCCGATCGCGACGCGCGCTCTCCTGCGCTGGCCGGACGGGTCGATCAAGTGGCTGCTGGTCAGTGGTCGTTCGGCACCAAGGTCCAGGCGCCGATGATGAAGCGCAACACGATGGTGACCGATACCGGCGACACCTGGCAGATCAACACCGGCCCCGCGCGCTTCGAGGTACACAAGACCGAGGGAGCCGCGGTCCTATACCAGGGCGACGAGGTCGTCGCAGCCCGGCTACTGCCGATCCTCACCAAGACCGACGGCGAGGCCCTGTTTCCGAAAGCCGAGAGCGTGGTCATCGAGGAGGACAATCACCGCCGCACGGTTATTCTCGTGAGCGGCCACCACGTCAACGAGGCCGGCGAACCTTACTTCGGTTTCGAGTTGCGCTACTTCTGCTACGCGGGCGACCCGTTTGTGCGCGTGGACCACATCCTCAAGCATGACATCGTCTCCGCGGATATGGAGTATGGCGACGAGATGAAGTCTTTCGCATCGCTCGACCTGGTGTTCGAATCCGAGACGGCCGGTGCGACTCAGGTCGCCACCGATGAGGGCATGGTGGAGCTGTCCGATGGCGAGCGTCTCTTCCAGCACTCGGATGCTGAGTTCGAGATGGGCGAAGCCACCGGCTCTCGCGCGCCGGGCCTGATCAGTCGTGGAGCACTGACTGTGGCAGTGCGCGACTTCTGGCAGAACTGGCCCAAATCGCTGTCGGGCGGATCCGATGACCTCAAGGTGGGCCTCTACCCGGCCATCGAGCCTTCGGACCGCTACACCGACCGGCCCAACGAGTGGCTGCTGCACTACTATATCCGCGATGGGGTCTACACCTTCCGCTCGGGCTTCCAGAAGCGCCACGAGCTGCTCATGGGCCCGACGGACGCAGTGCCCGCCGAGGAGTTGCTCGCGCGAGTGAACGCCCCGCTGCTGGTGACCGCACCGCCGCAGTGGTATGCGGACTCGGGGGCGCTGCACGGGATCGCCTCCGATGACCCGGACGAGTTCGACATGTACGATGAACTGCTGGCCCAAGGCATCGACAACTACTTCGAGAGCCAGGAAACGCGCCGCTGGTTTGGCCTGATGAACTTCGGCGACACCGAGGGCGGACGCGCCAATAGCTGGAAGAACATCGAGTACGACGTGCCCCACGGACTGATGACCCAGTACTTCCGCACCGGCGACCGGCGCTTCTACGTGGCCGCCGAACAGGGCTCGCGGCACAACGCGGACGTTGATGTGGTGCACCATGCGGCTGGCCAGGTGGCTGGCACCGGCGGGCCGCGGCGCGTCGGCCAGGCGTGGGTGCACGGCATGGGGCACACGGGCGGCTACTACCCCTACGACTACATGGGCATGAGCCTGTATGCCTGCGGGTACTGCGAAAATGAGGGGCACATGTGGAACCAGGGCAACCTGGAATACTGGCTGCTCACCGGAGATGAGCAGGTCCGCCGCGGAGCGATGCAGCTCGGCGACTGGGGTTCGGGCCCGAACACCGCGAACTTCGGCTATGGCAACGCGCGTGTGCCCGGCTGGATGGGCATCATCGCGATGTCGACGTACTTCGCGACCTATGACGACTACTACCTGAACGGGATGCGTCTGATGTACGAGGTGGTCCAGGAACTCGGCGACGAGAAGTATGGACTGTGGGTCCACCCGCTGGCCAGTGGTCACTGCAACTGTGAGGTGAAGCACGAGGGCGAAGCGGGCTTCATGGCCGGGGTGATGATGACCGCGCTCAAGCATTTCTACCAGGCGACCGGCGATGAGGAGATCGCCCAGCGCATCGTCAAAATCGCCAACTTCATTGCCGACACCATGTATGAACCGGAGAAGAGCGCGTTCCATTACACGAGCTGCCCGCAGACCGGCGTCTCCCCCATCCTCACCATGATCACCACCAACGGCATGGCGTTCGCCGCCAACTACTCAGGCGACGAGCGGCTGCGCGAGATCGTGCGCGACTCGTTCGTGGAGGGGATCATCCAACTCGAGCGCGGCGGCGCTGGCGCGCAGATTATCTATGGTCTGCCGATCGCCTCTGCGCCCTACGCGATGTATGAGGTCGGGCGCATCCCCGGTCCCAGCCTGCGCGAGCAGCTCTATGGTGCGCGGCAGGCGGCGATGAATCCGGCCACGCGGCCGGTGCCCTCACTCGTCCCGAACCCGGACTTCGAGGAGACCGGCGACGGCTGGCGCACCAGGCCCGAGTTGCTCTATGAGTGGACCACCGAGGTCTCGCACACTGGCGAAGCATGCGCGAAAGCCACCGGGAAGATCGCGGGCCAGGGCGAGTACTTCGTGACCTATTACAGTTGCGGGCCACCATGGGAGATCCAGTGGCTCGAGATCGGCCGCACGTACCGCATCCAATTGTGGCTGCGCGTGGACCACATCGGCGATGGCATCCCCGCTCCTCAGCCGCGAGTGGCGTTCCGCACCAGCGGCGTCACGAATGGCGGGATCCAACTCACCGCGTACGACATGACTCGCGCGGGAGAATGGCAGATGCTCGAGGGCGAGTTCGAAGTGCCGGACTACTACGACGCGCTGTACATTGCAGTCAGCACCGGGACGCGCGATCCGCAGGAGGACGTGCTGATGTACCTCGACGACGTGAACATCGTGCCGGCGGAGGCGCCGCGCCGCGATGCCTACGTCTACCCATCGATGACCGCCGACGAAGCAGAGCTCTCCGGTGGAGTCCGCTTGATCCAGGACAAGTTCCAGAGGAACTGGACTAACGCGGCACCGGAGGCGGGACAGGCCGGCAGTGCGAGCTTCACGCTCGACATGCCAATCGACGACGACTACCGCGTTCTGGTCCGGACGAAGTCGCCTGACGCGGACGCGAGCTTCACGGTCAGCATCGACGGCGCCGAACAGGCGACGGTCGAGGTCGACCAGTCGGTCAACTATGACTGGGTGGACGCGCTGGGCGACGTTATCGAGCTGTCGGCAGGCACGCACGAGATCACAGTCACCTGGCCCGCGGGGTCGAGCGCAGCGGTCCAGAAGATATGCCTGACCAACGAAGTGGCGCCCTGACGGGAGGACACCGCATGTCCGCTGAGCCGACTTTCGCGCCCGCCGCGATGAGCGGGAATGGGAAGCTCCTCGAACTCACTCGTGACAAGAAGACGTGGGTGGTGCGCTTCATTTCCGAGCCGCGCACCAGCCCGCAGCCACTGTGGTTCAGCTTCGAGCTGAGCGACGTTGGCGGCTGCCCCGTGCGGCTGATCTGGGACACGGTGGACATCACGCTCGGCGGCGGGAGCAACCTTGACACGCTGCGCCCGGTGCTGCGCGCCGACGACGGTGACTGGCGCCGCGTGCCGGACGTCGAGGTCGTCACCACCACCGACGGGCGCTCGCAAGTGGTCTTTGAGCAGGCCGAGCCGTGCGAGCGACTGGGCGCGGCATTCTGCTTCCCCTACGGGCCCGACGACCTGCAGGCGACGCTGCATGAACTGCCCGGCGCGTGGGACGATTCGGTCATCGGACTGAGCCGCGAAGGGCGCGAGTTCCGACGCCTGCGCCAGGCGAACGTGAGCGGCGATGGCAAGCGGCCAGGCGTGTACTTCATGGCGCGCCAACACGCGGGCGAGACCCCCGGCTCGTGGCTGATGGACGGGGTGATGCGCTTCCTCGCCGGCGACAGTGACGAGGCGCGTCGCTGGCGCGAGGAGTTCGACTGCTGGCTGGCGCCATTCGTCGACCTCGACGGGGTGGTCGACGGTGACTATGGCAAGGACGCGCTCCCGTGGGACTTCAACCGCGCGTGGGAACTTCTCCCGATGCGCCCCGAAGTGCATGCCCTGCAGCAGGACCTGCAGCGCTTCGCAGGAGCGACCGAGCCACGCGTGGTGATTGATCTGCACGCGCCGGTTCACTGGACCCCGGGCCTGTTCCACCATATGCCGCGTGACCAGCGCCCGCTGGAGCAGACCAAGGTGGCACTGAGTTTCGCGCGCTTCACCCGCGAGCAATTCCCCGAGCTTGACCCCGACAGCATCGCGCGGCCCACTCGGTACGCGAGCCGATGGAACGCGCTGTCGATGCTTGGATCGTGGACGTGGGATTACCTCGACAAGACCCTTGAGATGACCGTGGAGACCAGCTACCAGCGCGTTGCGGGCAAGGTCCTGCAGCGCGAGGACTACCGCGGCTTCGGCAGGCGCGTGCTGATGGCGACCATGGGCTGGCTGGATGAACAGATGGGCGGCGATGGCGCATGACGAGCAGGGCCGGACTGTGCGTGGTGCTGATGCTGATGGCCGGTATGGCGCAGGCCGAGTGGCTGGATCACGATGAGTTGCCCGAGTGGGCGCGCCGCGGAATGGTGCGCTGGGGCCACGGGGGCAACGTCGCAGGACGCCTGACGTGGAGCCCCGGCGGGCACGCGGCAGATGCCGACAACGTCCGCGTGATACTCGGCTGCCACCGCAACCTGCAGCAGTCGATGGGCTACACGGACGCCGAGGCCCAGCGCATCGGCGAGGCGGGAGGCCTGCGGCGTCAGCCCTATATCTGCTCGAAGACCATCTGGTGGGAGCGCGAATTCCCTGAGTACGAGGGCCTGGAGAACGGCATTTGCCGGACCGCCGACGGCGAGCAGATGACCATGTACGGGACCGCGCGGCGCACGCCGGGCTGCTACAACAATCCCATCTGGCGCGAGTACATGAAGCGGCGCGTCGACAAGCGCTTCATGGATGAGAGCGCCGTGGCCTCGATCTTCTTCGACAACATCAACTACTACGACTGCCGCTGCCCGATCTGCCAGCAGAGCTTCCGGGACTTCACGCGCGAGATGTACGGGCGCGAGATGGACCTCAACGACCCGAGCGACTGGCCGCACCCGGAGTTTACCAAGAAGCTCTGGCAGGCCGAAGTGACCTATGATTTCTTCGAGGAGATCAAGGCCTACATCCGCAGCGTCCAGGACCCGACGCCGATATCGCCGAACTCCGGCGCCGCCGGCGCCTACGGTGCATTTCTTGCCTGGCGCGGGACATGCGATATCGTCTTCTACGAGAACGGGCGGACCTTCCCACCCTTCGCGAGCACCGTCGTCTACTACAAAACCGGGCTGGCTGCATCGCAGGGACGGGCGGTCGGGCAACTGCTGGGCCTCCCCACGGACATCGTGCGCGAGCGAGCGCTGGAACTGAACCCGAGCCATGAATCGGGGATCGTCGAGGCTTTCATGTATCCCGAGGAGCACATGCTGGCACTGGCCGAGGCGGTGGCGTGTGACGGGACCTACATCGCGAGCTACTCGCTACGCGAGCAGAAGATCGCGGCGGGCGACAGGCCGGATCACAAGGCCGTGCGCGAGGCGCTGTATCGCTACACCGATTTCGTGGACGAGAACGCCGAGTTGTATGAACTGGCGCAGCCAGGCGCGGATGTTGCGGTGCTCTACTCGATCTACAGCCACTTCGCTGGCCGCAAGACATCGTGGCCGCTGCTGGTCGACAGTTGCGAGGCCCTGAGCGCGGCCGGCGTGCCATACGAGGCGATCATCGAGGACGATCTGACGCCCGATCTGCTGGCGGGCTATCGGATGGTCATCCTGCCGAACGTGAACCTGCTCTCCCGTGACGGCGCCGAGGCCCTGCTGGCCTGGGCCCGCGCGGGCGGCGCGTTGGTGGTGCTCGGCGATGTGGCCACGCACGATCAGCGCTGCGTCGCGTATGACGATCCGCCGGAGCTGTCGGCGCTGCCGGTGGGCGGACCGGTGGCCGTCGGCGAGGGGCGTCTCTGGCGACTGGAAGCTGACAAGAAGTTCAGCCACATGGCGGCAGGCGAACTTGCCGCGAAGCTGGCCGAGGTCGCCGGGCCGCTGACCTGCGCAGTCACCGCGGAGTCGGGCAGCCTGTTCGCGAACCTGCTCACCACCCGCGACGGCGAGACCCTCTCAGTGCACCTCGTGAACTCGGACTTCAGCTACGACGAGCGCCCGACTGCCGACGCACGCGACGATGACAGTCGACCGGAAGCCCGCACGTTCTTCGGGACAACAAGCACTCGCGCGCGCAAGGTCATCGAGCTGGATGATCCGGCGACGCGCGAGGGCCAGTCGTTGCGCTTCTACGGTATGGCAAATGGTGGCGCCACGGACGCAATGTCGCTGGTCGTGAGCATGAACGGGCAGGACCTGCAGACCTTCCCGGGCAGCACATTGCGCGTGGCGAAGTGGTACCAGATTCCTATTCCGGCTGGCCTCTTGGAGCAGAGCAACACGGTGGAGTTCCGGGCCATCGGCGCGCCGAACGGGCATCCCGATTACTTCCAGCTGCGCATCGACACGGATGCGACCAGCGGTCGCTCGTGGTGGTCTGACGATCAAGGGGCGACGTGGAGCAGCGAGGATCTCTCCCCGGACGCTGAGGCCCAGCCGGGCGAGTATCTGGTGCGCATCGGCCCGGCTGCGGACGACGAAGCGGTCGCGACGCCGGAGGACTTCATCGGTCGGCTGCACGTGACCCCGGCAAAGGACATCAAGGTGCGACTGCGAATCGAGGGCGAGGCCCCGGCGGCGGAGCTGATCACTCCGGACGGAGAAAGTGCGACCATCGAGCCGGTCATGGAGGATGGGGCGGCGGTCTACTCAGTCCCGGAGGTGTTCGTGTACTCAGTGCTGGTGTTGCCGCGCGGCTGAAGCGACATGCCCTCGGAGAGACCGTCGGCGTAGAGGTGGGCGGTGTCGTTGAGCCGCTCAACCATCCGCTCGTCGAAGTGATTCGTGCGTAGCACCGTGATGCTGGTCGGGTCGACGCCGAACGCCATCAGCGTGCCCTCCCACGCGCCAAGGCCAAGCCCCAGCCACCACACGACCGCGTTCACCAGTGACCCACCGTGCGTCACTATGATCCCCAGCCCATCGTGCTCAGCGGTCAGCGTCTGCATGCAGTCCTCGATCCGCAGGTAGAAGCTGCGCCACGTTTCCGCCTCGGGGTAGGGCTGCCAGTCGAGAGGATAGCCAGCCCGAGCGACCTGATGCGGCGCCGCCTCCTCGAGCGTCATCTCCGCCGCGATCCCGTTGTTGAACTCCCGCAATTCAGGCAACCGCACGGGGTCGACGCCGAGACTCTCCCCCACAATCTCGGCGGTCTGCGAGGCGCGAAGCAGATCGCTGCAGAGCAGATGGCAGGAAACACCCTCGAGTTCGCCCGCCAGCCTGCGAGCCAGACTGGCCGCCTGCTGGCGACCGAGGTCGGTC
Organism: Candidatus Zipacnadia bacterium; assembly: GCA_029821735.1. Lineage (GTDB taxonomy): Bacteria > Armatimonadota > Zipacnadia > Zipacnadales > UBA5352 > JALGSU01. The sequence goes on from JALGSU010000036.1 coordinate 17,490, forward strand.
AGATCGGTGTCGGTCCAGCCGCCGGTGAGGCCCTCGACGTGGTGCCGGGACTGTCCGTGGCGGATGAGGATGATCGGTTCCATCGGGCTCCCCGAGAGCAGGCGTCAGGATTCGGTGCCGCAAAACGGGCACGCGGCGTGGATGCACTCGTCGTTGATCCATCGCTGATCGCAGTCGGGCGGGACGCTGCAGGTGATCGGCGCGGGCAGCATCTCTTCGGACAGCTCGCAGGCGACCTGCAACGACAGCAGGCTCTCGCGCCGGCAGCATCGGGCCGCGCCGAAACTGGCGATGCGCGCGAGGATGCGCGCGACCACCTCCTGGCCCGTGCCCCGCTCGGTGGTCGAGAGCGGCGTTGTCTCCAGTATCGCGGCGAAGGCAGCACCAATTCCCAGCGCCGCCGAGCAGCCTCCCCAGAAGGCGCAGGTGCCACCCGGCAACGTGGCCCCAGTTTCGACGGCCTGCCAGATCGCGTCCCAACCCGGGTAACCGTGCAGGTTCTGCCAGGCGGTGACGAACGCGGCCGGCACCAGCGCGTGATGCTCCGGGCCGTGGACCGGGAAGGGATACGCGTCGCGCATCTGCAGGAAGACTTCGACCGGATCCGTGCCCTCGCACTGGGCCATGAAGCTGCGGAGGAAGCGCATGTAGTCGCCGCCGTGACACTGATCGCAGACGAAATGGCCCTCCTGGCAACGGCTGCGCGTGCGGAAGATTCTGCCACACTCGGCACACTCGGCACGAACCGCCGTCTGCAGATACTGCAGCGGGGCGCCGCAGACCATGCAGTCGGCGAGGTGTCGCTCGTCGGTAGCCTCCGGCGGCCCCCCGGCGGTCGCATGCTCGATCCCGACATAGGGCAACGGGCTGGCGCCCTCGGCGGGCCTGTAGGCGACGACGGTGTCGGCGAAGAACTCGACGCCGCCCACCTCGCGCCAGGGCATCTCGTGCAAAGTGCTGACGCGCTCGAAGCCGAGCTTGCTGAGCATGCGCAACATCTCGTCACGCTGCAATGCGCCGCCGATGCACTCTGATTGCAGTTGGGGATTGAAGCGCACGTTCTCGGGCACCGCGTCGCCTGCGGTGATGTCGGAGATCACCATGCGCCCGCCCGGTCGGAGCACGCGGAGGACCTCCGAGAAGACCTGCAGCTTGCGCGGCGAGAGATTGATCACACAGTTGGAGATCACGACGTCAGCGGAAGCATCGGGAAGTGGCAGGTCCTCGAGGTACCCGCGGACGAAACGCACATTGTCCCAGCCCACGCTCGCGGCGACCTCTTCGCGCGCATCGTCGGCCACCTGCAGCATTTCGGTGGTCATGTCGACGCCGATCACACTGCCGGTCGGACCAACCATCGACGAAGCCGCGAAGCACTCGATGCCCGCTCCCGACCCGAGGTCGACGAGCGTCTCGCCCTCGGCCACTGCGGCCGCGAAGACCGGACTGCCACACCCATACGATCGCTCGAGCACGCGCTGGGGAATGTGCCTCAGCGCGCGGCGATCCACAGGCACCGGGCAGCAGACTTCGCCCTTGGTCTCGATGGCCGCGTCCCCGTAATAGTCCTGCACGATCGCCCGCGCGTGGCCGACCACATCCTGCATCAGGACGCAGTTCGAATGCACAAAATCGATCCGGTACGGACCGGCGTTGCCCACGCCCGCGTGCACCGGGCAGGCCAGCCCGTCCTGGCCCATCGTGTGATACACCAGCGGCACTTGATCGGCCGACGCGACCAGCCGCATGCGATCCTGCGCAATATCGTCGATCGTCGCGAGGATCATCGCACGATGCAGCGGCAGGTAAGGATCGACCGCCCCCGCCCGGCCACCGCCGAAGAACCATGCGTGCTCAGGATCGCCACCGCCGTGGAAGAACACAAGCGGGTCGCCGGCGATCTCCGCGGGCTGCAACGAGCCGCGCTGCCGATACTGCGCGAGCACCGTTGACGAGAGCCATATCTCGCGCAGGGAATTGTCGAGGATGCTGCCCGCTCGCAACTCGTCCACACCCACCAGGGCCGCCGACGGATACACGCCGCCGTCAGCGTAGACGGCCAGACTGTCCCAGCCCGCGTTGGAGCCATCGTGCTTGGTGTTCGGTTCGCCATTGACGACGGCGCGGATGTTCTCGAAGTTATCGATCTGCACGCCCGCCGATTCCGCGATGCGCCGCAGCGGCAGGACGGTGTCGATAGTGGCCTGCACTGAGGCGGTCGGCTCGTCGGCTCCCCGCTCGCGCAAGTGCTGCCACATCAGGTGCCACGATCGCACGCCCAGCTCAGCCAGGAGCACGGGCATGCGCGGAAGATCGAGCAGGTTCGCCGCCAGGACAACCGTTGCGACACTGACGTCCACGCCCGCCGCCAGCGCGCTCATGATCCCGGCGGTGGCGCGCTCGAATGCCGCGGGGGAGCGCAGCTCATCGTTCAGCACCGCATCGCTGGCGTCGAGACTGATCTGCAGATGGAGGCGTCCGCGGTCAAGGTCGGCGATGGCCGCGACGAACTCGGGACCGATGAGGCTACCGTTAGTGAGCACGACCGCGTGGGCTTCGGGGTCCTCGAGGATCAGGCGAAGCTGATCGGGCAAGTCGTCGCGCAGCAGCGGCTCGCCGCCGGTGAAGAAGAAGGTGAGCGTGCCGAGTTCCCGAGCGTCGCGAATGAGACGGGCAACTGCGTCGGGCGGAAGACCATCGTCACGCGCGGGGCCGGAGGAGACCAGGCAGTGTCGACAGGAGAAGTTGCAGCGGTTGTTGATATGGACCCAAAGCTCGCGCAGGTGGGTCGGGGTCAGGTAGGCGTCGCGCCCCGCGTACTCGCCGTTGCCGGAGGGGCGCCACACGCAGGCGCTGTCAGCCGCGCATCCGCGCACGATCTGGCCGATCTGATCGCGGGTCAGACCATTGCGCCCGGCGATGCGCTCGACCGATGGCTCGATCGCGATCTCGCCCTCGGCGGCAAGATCGCTGACGATCCGCGCGCCCTCGGCGTTCGCTGCGACCCAGCAGGGCCCTTCGGGTGCGAGCACCAGTCGGTACTCGCCCCGGTCCATGTGGTGGATATGCGGCACAGAGTTCTCTCCTCAGCCAGCGCGCCACCGCAACGCTGTCGCGGCGGTTCGTCACGAGTGCTCATAGACGCGTCCATCCATCAGCAAGTTCGGCACGAGCGATGCGGAGCCCTCCGTCGCCGCGCGTCGCCAGCCGGGCCGCGGAGAACACAAAAGAGCCGCGAGCATATTGCTCGCGGCTCCTTGCGCCTGCGAAGGGAGGAGTTACTCGGCGTCCGGGGCGCCCTGCCGGGGCCGCTCGGGGCGGTCCTCCTGGTTCAGGACACCGTCGCCGTTGGTGTCGAGCTTATCGAAGGCCGCAGCCCACTCGTCGCGGGTGACGTCGCCGTCACCGTCGGCGTCCATGCGAGCGAAGCTGCCCGGGCGGCCCTGTCCGGGGCCACCATACCCGCCGCGGTTCGCGCCGATTGCCTGAGCCTCGTCTTCGGTGATGAAGCCGTCGTCATTGGCGTCGATGCGGTCGAATGCCTCATCGGGGCCGGTGAACTCATCCTGAGATATCTTGCCGTCGTTGTCGGTGTCGAGATGCTCGAGCATTGCCGCCCAGCGTGCCGCCGGGTCTGCGTTGCGCTGGCCGCGCTGGCCCTGGCCGGGACCGCCCTCGCCGCCTTCGTGCATGTTCTTGCGCATTCGCTCGCCCGCAGCCGCTGCGGTCTCAGCCTCGGCCTCACTGATGAAGCCGTCGTCGTCGCCGTCAATCCTGTCGAAGATCTCGTCGGGGCCGGGGAACTCGTCCTTTGAGATCTTGCCGTCCTTGTTGGCATCGTGATCGGCGAACATGTGATCCAGCCCGTGACCGGGCACGCCAACGCCGCCACCGCGTCCGTCGCGCACACCCGCAGCCTCGTCCGTGCAGCCAATGACAGCGACCGCAACGATAAGGCTTATTACCATTGCTATACCGATAAACTTCTTCATTTCATTCCACCTCCGGTTTTGTTGTGCTTTCACTATGAAGACGCAGAGGTAGCTGGCGTGATTCCCACTTCCTGAGAAAAAGTTTCAGGGGACCGGCTTGAAGCTGTCAGCCATTCGAGCGAGGTCTTCCTTTGAGACGGGGCCCATGACGATGACCATCGTGCCGTCGATGTAGCGCCGGACCGCGTCGCCGGTGGGGCCGCCGGGCAGGTTCATGAGCCCGCGCGGGGGGTGCATGCCTTCGGGCCGGGAGCCGCCGCGAGGCTGTCGTCCTTCGCCGCGTTGCCCACGGCGTGAGCCGCTGTGTTCGCCCACGCGATCCCGAACATGATCGGATCCCTCACGACGAACTGACCCAGCCTCCGGGCGCTCGCCAGATGACGGTCGCTGCATCACGACAATGCTCTGCAGGCCGTCGCTGTAGCGCAAGGCGACACCGGCCAAGGACTCCCTCTCGCGCAGGTGGCAGTCTTTGAGCGCGAAACCGTCGGGCAGCCAGGTGGGCTGGTACAGAGTGAAGGTGACGTGCGCCTTGAGCTGCTCAATGGTGTCGAAGCGCTGGCCACGCCTGTGACCGTTGCCTGCATCAGGCGGGGTTTCCGCCATCGCGGGCGGCTGCACGGAGAAGTCGGCGTCCTGGTAAACTGTGGAGACGCGCAACTCGCCGTCGCGATCGTAGCGCTCCATGAGCAGCGGGAAGCTGGTCTCCTGGTCCACGCCGAGGGTAACCGCGCCGTGGTGGCCCTTCGCGACCACGATAGTCACCGGCCGACCGGCGACCTGGCGGCGGCCCATCACGCGCGCGGTGTAGTTGTCCTGCATCAACTGGCGCGCCATCTCTTCGCTGGGATCGGCAGACAGACCGAGGCGACGCAGGTTCTCGTCGCCCTCTTTGGTTGCCCACACATCACGCCCCTGGCGGATGAGTGTGACGCCCGCAGCCGGTCCGTCGAGGTAGTGCACGCGCGCGCGTCCGCCGCCGCGATGCACCTCAGCGTGCGCCTCGCGCCAACCGTCGGAGATGCGTATACGCGTCGCCACGATGCCCTTCACCGGTACGTGGTGCAGAGCGCCCGCAGCGGCGCGCATCAGTTCGCCCGCCTGCGCGTCAGGCGCTGCGTCCTGCATCCGCCACAGTGCCCAGCCTATCGAGCCGAGCACGAGCAGTGCCGCCGCGATCATGGCGAGCTTGGCGCGAAGCATCACCAGACCTCGCCCTCCTCCACGTCGATGCTGGCAAGCATGAGGCCCAGCGCCGCATCGTCAGCCAGCGGCTGCGACCACTCGGCGATGACCTGCTGCTCCTGATAGTCAGCCGCCAGCGTCTCGGAGCCGGTCGTCACGGCCGGCGGCTGGACGCTGAACATCACGCCACCGACAACCAGTACCATGATAACCGCGGCCGCAGCCAGCGCCGGCTGCCAGCGTGGCACCAGCCAGTCAAGCAACGACGCCCGTCGCGGCTGCATGCGCCGCGCCACGCCCGCCCACAGATCGCGCTCCGGCGTCATCTGCTCGGTCGGCGCGATCAGCGCGTCGAGGCGCTCGAACGCGGCCAGTTCCGCTCGGCAGTCCGAGCAGTCAGCCAGGTGCTCGCGCATCCGCGACTGCTCTCGCTCCGAGAGCACGCCCAGACTGTGCTGCGGCAGATTGTCACGACATTCTTTGCATCGCACGTGTCAACTCTCCCCATCGTCCCCAAGATAGCCGGCAAGTCTTCGGCGAAGCGCCGTTCTGCCTCTGGCCAACCTCGAGATAACTGTGTTCTTCGGTATTCCCAGCGCCTCGGCGACCTCTTCGATCGGTTTGCCCTCGAGGTGATACATAATCACCGGGACACGCTGGTGTTCGGGCAGGGCCATGACCGCGCGCCGAACTGCCTCGTCGCCCTCAGCGCCCGTCGCCTGGTCCTCGGGTCCTGGTCCGCTATCCGCGACCGGAGTGGTCTCATCGAGCAGCTCTGTCTCGCGCTCGCGGCGAAAATGGTCACGGATGATGTTCATCGTCAAGGCCCGCAGCCAGCCCGCGAAGGCCTCCGGCTCGCGCAATCTGGGGAGCTTCTCCCAGGCGCGCAGAAAGGCATCCTGCGTCAGGTCAGCCGCCAGATCGCGGTTGCCAACGAAGTGCATGACCAGCGAATAGATGGCGTCCTGATGGGAACGAAAGAGGGCTTCAAACGCCCGCTCGTCGCCCTCAGCGGCGGCCCTGATTGTTGTAGTTGATGTAGTATTCTGCATTCAGGTCTACCGTTCCAAGGCCTATGACGCGGCCCGTTGCCGCGCGATTCCGTCTTTTGCCAAGAAAGCTTAAGATTCCTGCAGCGATCAGAGGCGATATTCGCGGCGGCGGTGGAGCAGGTACAGAAAGAACGGGGCGCCAAGCAGCGAGGTGATGATGCCCACGGGCACCTCAGTAGGAGCAAGCAGCGTGCGCGCCGCGAGGTCGGCGGCGGCGAGCAAAGCCGCTCCGGCGAGCGCGGAGGCCGGGAGCAGCACCCGGTTATTCGGGCCACAGATAATGCGCATGACGTGCGGAATCACCAGGCCCACGAACCCGATCACACCACTGACCGCCACCGCCGAGGCCGCCAGCAGCGATCCCAACGCCAGCAGGGCCAGCTTCACCCGCTCGACGTCCATGCCCAAATAACCGGCCACCTCATCGCCGAGCGACAGCAGGTTGAGATCGCGCCCGAACACCCAGGTCAGCACGCCGCCGACGGCCACGTAAGGCAGGATCATGGTCACGTATGACCAGCCACGGTCGGCGACGCTGCCGAGCATCCAGTAGATAACCTGGTCGAGGTCGCGATGCGTGGGGTCCTGGCCGGTCACCAGGATCAGCGCCGAGATCGCAGACATGAACGAGCCCACGGCGATGCCGGTGAGCAGCAGCACACCGACCGGCGTTCGGCCACCTCTGCGCGAGAGCGCGTAGACCGCGCCAGTCACGCCGAGTGCGGTGGCGAAAGCCACCAGCGGCACGGCGCTCAGACCCGCGAAACTGACCTGCAGGCCGAGGATGATGGCGAGCGTGGCCCCGAGCGACGCCCCCGATGAGACGCCGATGATCGACGGCGCGGCCATCGGGTTCTGGAAGAACGCCTGCATCACCACACCGGACATGGCCAGCGCGGCGCCCACCAGTAGCGCCAGCACAACGCGCGGCAGGCGCAGCTCGAAGATGATCGTCTGTTGGGCATCGCTGAGGTCGGCCCCCAGCCCCCCGAGGCCTGGCAGGTGGCTCAGGACCGCGCGCGCAGCCTGGCCGGGGGGGATCGCCGAAGCGCCCAGGCTGACCGACAGCAGCGTGACCGCCGCCACGACGCACAGCACGCCAACCATCACCAGAATCGCGCGGGTGTTCATGGTTGCCGCCCCCCGCCATCGGGGACATCGGCCAGCAGTGTGATGCGCGGCCGCCCGCTCGGGGAGGTGTCGACCATGACGTCGCAGCCATATACGTCGCGAATGCTCTCGGTGGTCAACACGTCAGTTGGGGAACCATGCGCGACGATCTGCCCGTCCGCGAGAATGACCAATCGAGTCGAGTATTCCGAAGCGAGATTGAGGTCGTGGCAGACGCACAGGATCGTGCGCTTCTCCTCAGCATTCAGGCGCGCGAGCAAGTTGAAGATCTGCAGTTGATGCTTGATGTCGAGGAAGGCGGCGGGTTCATCGAGCAGCATCGTGGGCGTGTCCTGCGCCAATGCGCGCGCTATCGTCACGCGCTGCATCTCGCCCCCGGAGAGTTCGGTGACGGCACGCTCGGCGAGCGGCTCGGTGTCCGTAAGCGCCAGTGCGCGCGCCACCGCCTGCCGGTCGATCGGTCGCTCGGATTGCAGGCGGCCGAGGTGAGGCGTGCGGCCCATCTGCACGATCTCGCGCACGGTGAATTCGAAGGGAGGCGGGGACATCTGGGGCACGACGGACAGACTGCGGGCGATCTCAGGCGCGCGGCGACCGCGCAGCGATCGGCCCTCCAGCAGCACCTCGCCGCGAAGCACCGGCAACGAGCCTGCCAGCGCGCGCAGCAGCGTGGTCTTGCCCGACCCGTTCGGGCCGACCAGTGTGACGAACTCGCCGCGCGCGATCGCGACGCTCACACCGTCGATGACCGCGCGACCGTCATAGCCGCAGGCCAGCTCGCGCGCCTCAAGCACCGGGACGGCGGCGTTACTCATGCGCTCTCCACCACGGCCTGCGCGCCGCCGAGCGCCTCGGACATGGCCTCCAGCCCGTCGAGCATGCGTGGGCCGGTCCGCAGCAGCACGTCGGCGTCGATGTCGAAGACCCGGCCCTCGCGGACCGCGGTCAGATCGCGCCAGCCGATGGCGTCGCGCAGCACGGTCAGGGCATCGTCCTCGCCGTGGCTGCCGATGGCCGAGATGATGATCTCCGGATCGTGCTCGACAATCTTCTCCAGCGAGTACTGCGTCCAAGCGCCGACGGTCGCCCCTGCTTCTCCGGTGACGACGTTGCGCCCGCCACACATGGCGATCATGTCGTCGGCAAATGAGCCCGGGCCGGCGACGAAGATCGGTTCGAGGCCGATGATCATCAGCACACTCGGGCCCTCGTCATCGCCGAGGCGTTCGGTGGCGGCGGCGACGGCCTGCTCCATGCGCTCAGTCAGCATGGAGGCGGCACGGTCCGCGGTCTCAGATACGCCCAGATAGCCGCCGATATCGCGCACATCCTCGATCACTTCAGCCAGAGTGTCGGGCGATTTCCCGACGACAGTCACGCCGGACTCGCGCAGCGCTTTGACGATGTCGATCGGCACGCCTCGCGCGGCCAGCACCAGATCCGGCCCCAGCCCCACGATCTTCTCAACGCTTGGGTTGCTCATGCCCCCGATGCTCTGTATCTCGGCAGCTTCCGGAGGGTAGTCGCAAAAGTCGGTGACCCCGACGAGGCGTTCGCCCTCGCCCAGCATGAAGATCATTTCGGTCATACCGGGCGAGATGCTGACCACGCGCTGGACGGGGCCGACCAGCGTGATCTGCGCACCGAGGTCGTCGGCAAAGGTCAGCGGCCACTCAACACCCTGCTGCGTGTCGGGCGGCTTGATGAATTCCTCGGGGGGCATCTCCGCAGTCAGGTCAGGCCGGGGGCAGCCCGTCAGGCCCGCGAGAGCGGTGGCCATAGCAAGCATGAGGCACAGTCGAAGTGCGGTAGCGTGTCCGGTCATGGCCTCTCCCCATCGCGACGATACGTCGGGCGTACGCAAAAACCCCGCCGGCGTGAAGGCGGGGTGGAATCGATGACCTGTGCCCACCGCGCGCCCTCGCCGGGTGAACCGTCATTGGTGTCGCGGGCCGGTCTCCTGGCTCCCGGGCCGAGTCCTCCACGCCTTCCCAGACCGCCGTGCGGCGACCCAGTGGCACTGTGCGGAGGACGTCCCCGGATACAGTTGCGGGGCAGCGACGGCTTCTCACCGTCTTCCCGAGCGGCACGAGAACAGCCGCCTGGCGCCCGCGACATTGTGTCCTTGTTTGTGCACCGTGACTACGCGCTCAGGATAGCACAAAGCCGCGACGGTCGCAATAGTGTGACCGGTCGGGATGCAAAGAGGTGTTGACGCGATTGGCTGTGTAGAATATGATGGTCACTATTCCGCCATTTGGAGCGGACAACATGCCTCAACGCGGGCAATCGCGTCCCGCCTCCGCCTACCATCACGGAGGGCGGGCGTGAGCGTGGTCACCCCTCGCCGCGAGAGCCTACGACCTTGTGTCGCCAGAGGAGGTCGCATCTGATGGATGATCACAAGATCTTCCTATCCGAGAGCGAGATGCCGCAGGCCTGGTATAACATCAACCCGGACCTGCCCGCCCCGCTCGCACCACCGCTCCACCCAGGCACGGGCCAGCCGCTCGGACCTGAAGACCTGGCACCTCTCTTCCCCATGGCCCTGATTGCGCAGGAAATGTCCATGGACCCGTGGGTAGATATCCCCGACGAGGTCCTGGATGTCTACAAGCTCTGGCGGCCCAGCCCGCTGCACCGCGCTGTGCGCCTGGAGGAAGCACTGGGCACCCCTGCCCGCATCTACTACAAGAACGAGTCGGTCAGCCCGCCGGGAAGCCACAAGCCCAACACGGCCGTCGCACAGGTCTACTACAACAAGATGGAAGGCACCAAGCGGATCGTCACCGAGACCGGTGCCGGCCAGTGGGGCAGCGCACTGGCATTCGCCTGCCAGCTCTTCGACATCGCGTGCGAAGTCTACATGGTGAAGGCCAGTTACCACCAGAAGCCCTATCGGCGCCTACTGATGGAGACCTGGGGTGGCACCTGTTTCCCCTCCCCGTCGGACCGCACCGAGGCCGGCCGGGCCATTCTCGCCGAGGACCCCGACAGCCCCGGCAGTCTGGGGATCGCGATCTCCGAGGCCGTCGAAGAGGCCGCCCAGGACGAGACCGCCAAGTACTCGCTGGGCAGCGTGCTCAACCACGTGCTGCTGCACCAGACGATCACGGGCCTCGAGATGAAGAAGCAATTCGAGATAGCCGGGGACTACCCGGACGTCATTGTCGGCTGCGTCGGCGGCGGCTCCAACTTCGCGGGCTTCTGCTTCCCGTTCCTCAAGGACAAGATGGACGGCAAGCGCGACACCGAGATCATCGCCGTCGAGCCGACTGCCTGCCCGACGCTCAGCCGCGGCATGTTCGAGTATGACTTCGGCGACACGGCCCAGCTCACGCCGCTGCTGAAGATGTTCACCCTGGGCCACAAGTTCATCCCCGCGCCGATCCACGCCGGCGGCCTGCGCTACCACGGCGCTTCGCCGCTGATCTCGCTGCTGGTCTCGCAGGGAGTCATTGAGACCCAAGCCCTGCAGCAGCGCGACGTGTTCGACGGCGCGCTGACCTTCGCGCGCAGTGAGGGCCACATCCCCGCCCCGGAGACTGCGCACGCCGTGCGCGCCGCGATCGACGAGGCGCTCAAGTGCAAGGAAACCGGCGAGGAGAAGTGCATCGTGATCGGCTACTCCGGCCACGGACACTTCGACATGGCGGCGTACGAGCACTACCTGAGCGGCGACATGACCGACTACGCGCTCCCGCAGGCCGACATCGACGAAGCTGCGAGCTACCTGCCCAAGGTCGAGTAGGCTCGCCCGCATCACGAACTACAACAGCCGCCCCGATAACCCGGGGCGGCTGTTTCTTTGTGCGGCAACGCAGCTCGGATGGGTTCACTACAGGACCGACGCCCAGTGCGTCCAGCAGATCTTCCCCCCACAGACCGCGACCCCTTGAAGGAGTCCACCCGCGCGAGGCGAATAGCCCCTCGCTACCAGCCCGGCGGACCATCGCCGGGCGCGTATTATGTCGTGTGCGAGGTCGCGTGTGATCAAACGTCTGGGCCTGACACCTCGAGCGCTCCTGATCGGGATTGCGGCATCGGTCTTTCTCGGTGTCTGGAGTCAGTATGCCGAGCTAATCATCCACGGCACCCAGATATCCCTCACCTATCCGCCGATCGGCGGCTTCTTCATCTTCCTGTGCATCTACGTGGCCTTCAACATTGTGCTGCGCGCGGTGTACCGCCCGCTGGCGCTGGGGCAAACCGAACTGGTCGTCATCTTCACCATGATCGTGATGTCGTCGGGCATCGCGTCGATCGACCTGGCCCAGAAGCTCATCCCGATGATCGTCGGCCCCTTCTACTACGCGACGCCCGAGAACCACTACAGCCTGTATCTGCTGCCCAATATCCCCGAGTGGATGGCGCCACGCGACCCGCGCGTCGTCACCGGTCTGTTCGAGGCGTGGCACCTGGACCTGCCCTGGCGAGCCTGGCTCGTGCCGCTGGGCGCATGGTCGGCGTTCACGCTGGCGACCTACACGCTCATGATGTGCACCATCACCATCTTCCGCCGCCAGTGGGTCAACCGCGAACGGCTGCTCTTCCCGCTGGTCGCAGTGCCGCTGGAGGTCATCGACCCCGCTCCGCGCAAGCGCCTGCTCAACGACTTCTTCCGCAACCCCTTCATGTGGGGCGGCTTGCTGCTGGCGATGGGCCTGCACTCCTACAACGCGCTGCACGCGTACTACCCGTCGCTACCGGAGATGGAAGTCCTCAAGATCGGCGGCAAATCGGTGCCCGCACACGGTTGGGGCAAGCCGTGGAACGCCATCGGTACGGTGCGCTTCCAGGTGCAGCCGCTGATCATCGGCCTGAGTTACCTGCTCACTCGCGAGGTGTCCTTCAGCCTCTGGTCGTTCTACTGGCTGGCGCGCATCGAGGCGGTCATCGGTACGATGGTTGGGCTCGACGGCCTCAGCACCATCGCCGGCGGAGACTCGTTCCCCTTCCCGGGCCTGCAGACCGCGGGGGCTTACCTGGCGCTCGCAGGAGTCAGCATCTGGATTGCCCGCCGGCCGCTGGCCGAGATCGTCATGTCGGGGCTGGCCCTGCGCAAAAAGCCCGAAGAGAACGACGAGCCCATGTCCTACCGCATGGCGGTCTGGGGCGGGATCGCCTCATTCATCTTCCTGCTCTTCTGGTGCACCAAGGCGGGCATGCCGCTGCAGGTGGCCTTCGTGCTCATGATGGTCGCGTTCGGCTACCTGCTGGCCATGACCCGACTGGTCGCCGAGGGCGGGATGCCGTGGCTCGATGAACCACACTGGCGGGCCCATGATGTGGTGCGCGCTCTCTTCCCCTACCGCTCGCTGTCGGTGGCCAACTGGACCTCCGTGTCGATGCTGCTGGCCTTCACCCACGACATGCGCGTGTCCCCCATGCCCCGGCTGATGCAGTCGCTGAAGATGTCCGACGAGACCGGCACCAGCAATCGGCACCTGACCATCGCCATCTTCATCGCGGCGCTCGTCGCGATCCCCGTGTCGTTCTACGCGCTCATGGACGCGGGCTACACCCACGGCGGCGTGGCTATCAACACCTACCGCTTCGTGAGTCTGCCACGCCAGACCGGCGCCTTCATGGAGCGGGTCAGCAACACGCAACTCAAGCAGACTGACTGGGTGAGCGCGGGGATTCTCGCGTACGCGGCGCTCAAGCTCGTGGGGCTGAGTTTCCTGCGGGTGAACTACCTGTGGTGGCCGCTGCACCCGGTCGGATACTCGATGAGCTACATCGTCTACGTCTCGCGCGAGTGGCTCTCGGTGCTCATCGGCTGGGCGGCGCAGACCGTGCTCATGCGCTACGGTGGGCACGAGGCGTTCCGGCGCGTCCGCCCGTTCTTCCTCGGGCTGATCCTCGGCGCGATGTTCGTCGCCGGACTGTGGCTGATCATCGACGGCGCCACCGGTCTGCGCGACCACAAACTGCTGTACTAAGCCTCGACGAGCCACGCGCTGCCCGAGTTATTGCTGAGGCTCGCTACGGCGCGGCAGTCTGCCGTCACTCGCCTGCCTGGGCGGTGCTGAACCCGCGGCGACCGGCGGCGCTCCCCTGCATGACGTCCCGGGGTTCCAGCGCGAAGTCGTGCCAGCTCCCCATGCCGACCACATCGTGCGCGGTGACTGACAGGTCAAGCTTGCCCATGCGCGTGAGCCGCCCGTCGACGCACAGGACGGGGCTGGAGTAGAGCGCCCCACCGCACCGCTGGTATGCGTCCTCGAAGACCGCGATGTCGATCAGCCCCGCTTCGTCCTCGAGGCTGATGAAGATCGCGGTGGTGCCGTTGCGCGTGGGCGGTCGGGCGCGGGCGACCACAATCCCCGCCACACGCACGCTATCGCCGTCACGCTTGCGGTAGAGATCGCGGCTGGGCGTCACGCGCATCTGGCGCATGCGGTCCGACCAGAAGGCGAACGGGTTGACGCTGGTCGAAACGCCGAGGATGTGCAGGTCCAGCGCCACCCGGCCGACCTCGGTCATTGGGTCGAGCGAGGGCAGTATGCGCACCAGATCATCCGCCTCGTCGTAATCAAACGACGGGTTGGCGCGCCGTCCGCCGCGCCGGGCGACCACTCCTCCGGGCAGCGCTCCCAGTCGCCAGATCAGTTCCTGAACATCCAGACCGGTGAACGTCAGCGCGCGCACCAGCGCGAGATTCTCCACCGCTGGTTTGGGCAGACGGCTGCGCACGCAGAAATCCTCGAGCGAGGTGAACGCCCCGCCGCTCTCGCGCGCGCGTATGATCGCCTGCGCTCCGGCACCGTGAGCGCCGCGCACCATCCCCAACCCCAGCCGGATCGCCCCATGCCCGGCCGGCCCCGGATACTCGACCGTGCAGCGCTCCTCACTGGTGTTCACACACGGTGGCAGGATCCCCACGCCACATCGTTTCGCCTCTTCGGCAATGGTGCGCGGCGGGTAGAACCCCATCGGTTCACTGGAGAGAATCCCGGCCAGGAACTCCGCCGGGTAGTGAGCTTTGAGCCAGGCGGTGTAGTAGGAGAGCTTGCCAAAGCACGCCGCGTGCGCCTTGTTGAAGCCATAGGCCGCGAAGCCCTTGATCATCTCGAAAACTTCTTCGGCCACCTGCTCGGACACTCCGCGCTCGATGGCTCCGGCCACGAACCGATCGTGCAGTTGCGTCATGGTCTCGTCGCTGATGCCCTTGGTCATCATGCGCCGAAGCCCGTCGGCCTCACCCAGCGAGAGCCCGGCGATCGCCTGCGAGATCTGCAGAACCTGTTCCTGGTAGATCACGACCCCGTAGCTGCTGTCGAGGATCGGCGCGAGCGCGGGATGCACGTGCGTCACCGGCTCGATGCCATGCTTGCGGCGGATGTAGGGGCTGATCATATCCGACTGCACCGGCCCGGGGCGGAAGAGCGAAATGTTGGCGATGATCTCCTCGAAACCACCCGGCTGCGTGCGGCCCAGCAAGCTGCGCTGACCGGGGCTTTCGAGCTGGAAGAGCCCGACTGTATTGGTCGAGCGCAGCAGCTCGTATGTCGCCGCATCGTCCAGCGGCAGACGCTGCAGGTCCGGGCGCCGACCGGTGCGTCGCTGCACAGCGTCGAGGCAGTCGTTGATCGCCGTGTGGGTGCGCAGGGCGAGGATGTCCATCTTCACCAGGCCCAGCGCCTCCACGTCGTCCTTGTCGAATTGGCCGATGACGATGCCCTTGTTCGCGAGCTGCAGCGGCACCATGTTGGTGAGTGGCTGCGCGCCGATGAGCAGCCCGCCGACGTGCACGCTCAGATGACGCGGAAAGCCGCTGATCTCCTGGCACAACTCCACGAGCAGGCGCTTGTCCGACAGGTCCAGTTTCGCATCACGCACCTCGGGGAACTTGTCGAGCGCTTCGGTGATGTCCGAGGCGCGGATGTGCGGGAATACCGCCGCGAGCTTGCCGAGTTCTTCATCGGGGAAGCCCAGCGCTTTGCCCACGTCGCGCACCGCCGAACGCGCGCGGAAGGTGTTGACGGTGCACACCGCCGCCACTCGCTCCGCGCCATACTTGTCGTAGATGTAGCGCGTCACTTCGTCACGCCGACGCGAGCAGAAGTCCACATCGATATCGGGCATGTTGCGCCGCTCGGGATTGAGGAAACGCTCGAAGAGCAGATCGTGGGCGATCGGGTCCGCGCTGGTGATACCGAGCACGTAGCTGACGATCGAGTCGCCGGCCGATCCGCGCCCTGAACACGGGATGCGCTGCGACCGGGCGAAGCGCACGATGTCCCACACGATCAGGAAGTAATCGCACAGACCCTTGCCCTCGATGATCGCCAGTTCGTGATTCAGCCGCGCGCGCACCGCTTCGTTGACGCGCCCATAGAGCCGCCGCGCCCCCTGCTCGCACAGCCCGCGCAGGTAATCGCGCGTGCGTTCGCCGGGCGCAGGCAGCGGGCAGTGACGGGCCGCGTCCTCACGCACCGCCTCCGCCCGCAGTGCCTCGAGATCGAAGCGCGGGAAGTGGAAAGTCTCCAGATCGAGCTTCCAGTTGCAGCGCTCGGCGATCTCGCCAGTGGTCTCGAGGGCTTCGGGCTGGTCGGCGAACAGGTGCGCCATCTGGCGCGCGGATTTGAGGTAAAACTCGGCGTTGGGTTTGCGATCGGGGTGGCGCTCCTCGACCGTTTTCAGGTCCCGGATGCAGATCAGCACGTCCTGCAGACGGTACGAGGACTTGCCCACATAGTGCACGTTATTGGTGGCGACGCAGCGCAGATCGAGGCGACCGGCGAGGTCCGCCAGCAGGTAGCGCATCCGGTTGGCGGGACGCGGCAATAGGTGATTGTGCAGCTCGATGAAGTAGTTCTCCGGGCCGAACAGATCGCGGTAATAGCCGGCCACCTGCCCGGCCTCGCGGTAGAGCCCGCGCGCCAGCAGCGCCGCTGGCTCGCCGCGTTTCTGGCAGCCAGACAACGCGATCAGGTGGGAGCTGAACTCACGCAGATGCGCCTGCGACAGCAGCGGACGGTCGCGATCCACCTGCGCATACTTCTCCGAGAACGCGCTCTCCCGACGGGCCTCCCCCAGACGCGCGGCCGTCACCAGCCGGCACAGATTCGCATACCCCTCATTGTCCTCAGCCAGCAACACCAGGTGGGCGGATTGACCATGCCCCGCCGCCACTTCCACGTCGAACTCCACGCCGATGATCGGCTTGATACCGGCCTCGGTGGCCGCTCGGAAGAACCGCACCGCGCCAGCCAGGGAGTTGTGATCGCAGACTGCGACCGCGCTGCCGCCCCCGTCGCGTACAGCCTCGACGAGCTGGTCGGTCGGCGCCGCGCCATCAAGCAGCGAGAAGTAACTGTGCACATGCAGATGCGTGAAGTCCATGGTCTATCCCGTGTGCCGGATGACCGGCGGCCCTTCACGCATCTGCGCTCAGGGCCGCGCCATCTGTCCGGCGATTGTCATTTCGTTTCCGTCCACCAGCGAACAGGCGATCGGCACCCCCGCCGCGTCCACGCGCACCAGGCCCGCTCGGCAACGCCCCGTCAGGTCAATCTCCTCAACGCGGAACTGCCGGACTTCGTCGGCCATGAACAGGTAGTCGGTGTGATCGGCAAAGCGCACCTCAACCGCAGCCGACGTCGGCGACGCCTCCACCAGCGGCAGCTCGCGCGCGGAGATCGCCGCGGGCTGGTCGGCAAAGGGCATCAGCAGAGTCAGATACGATACGGGCAGCTCGCCCTCGCGGCGGATGCGCAAAACCGGTCGCGGCTCGCGCTTTGTGTAGACCCACGACACCCAGCCATCGAGCTTCTCGGCGGACACACCCTCGGCGCGAAGCGGGGTGATGCTCAGGCCCGGCCCCGCCTCACTGACCAGCGTCGCGGCGTCGCCCTCGACGGTCAGATCCCCGGGCGCGCACTGGAAATGCTGATCCACGGTATGCTCCCCCGCACCCGCCTCGCCAGTGGCGGCGACGGTGTCGAGCACCGCCCAGTAGTCCGGTCGCGCGAAGAGCACGCGGCGGCGCGAGGTGATGCCCTCATAGCCCTCGTGCCACCCGTCCGCGTAGTCGATCACATCGTCGCTGTGCCACGCCTCCAGGTGTCCGGGCGACTTGTTCTGGTTCGCGTCATCCACGGTCAGCGTCGAGTGCGAGCTGGTGCGCGCATGCCAGGCGCGGCCATCACCGTAATACAGGTAGCTGCCCGAGTCAGGCAGCAGCGTGGTCCCATAGGCATACACGATGATGTGCAGGTTGTCGGGTTGCTGGTGCCCGCCGCCCCACGGCGCGGTATCGAAAAGCAGCCAGCGCGCATCCGGATCGAGCCACGCCGATCGCATCACGTGGTAGTTCGCGTGTGGGAAGCTGTGGCTTATGTCCGCGGGTGGCTGGCCCTCAGCGCCGTTGGTGAGCAGCCACGCCATATCCTGGCGACCGAAGTTCGTCTGCCCGGTGCGCAACGCGCCCGCCCAACTGCCGGGCCAGGCATCGCCAAGCATCGGCTCGGTGCCGTCGGGCTTGGCCAGATACATCAGGAATTCATACATCTTCTCGACGCGCTCGGAGTATTCGGCAGGGACCTCGAAGCCAGCGTCGCGAACCGTCCTGGCCACGTCGAGGAACATGCTCGCGACCCCGCCGTGATAGCTGGGCGTGAGTTCCACCTGCGCCCCGTCGGGGTAGACCTGCGCGTCAATCTCGCCCCGGATGCGCTCCCAGGCGGTCTCCTCCCATGCTTGCGCGTTCGCAAACTCCGGCACGAAGAGTCCGGCCTTCAGCAGGCCCTGGCTCTCGATCATCCCCCAGTTGCTGCCGCTGCTGAAACGCCCCTCAGGCATGAGATACTCGGCGTGTTCCGCGATCCCGTTGAGCATCGCCACCTGATCGCGCGGGGTGAACGCCTCCGCGTCCATGAAGGCGAAGTAGACCTCCAGCCAGACGCTGATGCGGATGCCGGCCTCGATGGTCCGCCACGACCACGGCGTGCCCGGCGGGTTCGCGGACAGCCAACTGCGCAGCAGTTCCACCCACTTTTGCGCATACTTCTCATCACCGGTCGCCAGCCACGCCCGGCCGAGCGATCGCCACGCCGAATGTCGGTTGAACTGCCACGGCCACTCACGGTCGACCACCGGGTTGAAGCTCCAGTCGATCGGGTCAGCCACCTCGATGAATCCGTATTTCGACTGGCCCAGAAACTTGTTCTGCAGTGCCATCTCAGCTTCTTCGAGTTGGCTGGCTGACACTTTATGCTCAGCCTCATGGTTCGACGCCCACGCCACACGCGGTTCGGTGCGCTCGCGGAACCAGGTCACTATCCCCTCGCAGGCCAGGTCCTCCTCACCGGCCTCCCACGCCGCTTTGACCTGTTCGAGCCCGGGTAGATCGAGGTCAATCCTGTCGAAGAATGCATGCACTGGAGGCTTCCACTCCCTGCTTTCGATATTCAGTCCGCGCAATTTCCCCCACTCCTCGCCAGTGTGAAGCCCACTCCAGCCTGCTCCCACGTACATCTCGCGACCGCGGAAGGATCGCAACTGGTAGGAGAAAGCCACCCGCGCATCTTCACCAATCTCCACCGGCTCGGTGACATCCTCACCCACGTGGCCGTAGACATTGTAGCTCACCGAAACCAGGTCGGGATCGTGCCGATAGATGAACTCAGTGTCGGTCGCATCGCTCAGCGCCTCGAACTGCTCGGGCGTGAAGGCCACCAGTTCGACCGCGCCGCAGCGATTGTCGTTGACGCAGAAGGTCGCGTATGAGCCGGTCGTCGCGAGCGTGGCCTCCTCGGGCACGGTGACCTTGCGCACAATGAAGATGTGGCCGCGCGCGTTCTCGGCCTCGGGGTCCTCGGCGATATCCACATCCAGCGCATCGGCCTCACCAGACAGCGACACCGTCCAGGTCGGATATCGGCCGGACCGGTCGGCATCAGAGGTCCGGGCACGTCGCACCTGCCAGGGACTGGTAGCTTCCTGGGCAAGTGTCAGCGCACCGGTGCACAGCAGTGTCAGCAGGATCAGGGCGAGTCGCATCGTGTCACCTCACGACAGCATGTCTGTGGAAGACTGCTCTTCCTCATTCCCTGCCACCGCTCATGCACCTCGCGCGGTTAGTCGTGGACCTTGCTGACGTGCCACTGGTCGGTGCTCTTGTAGTGGCACAGGTCGAGGCAGACGCCGGCGTCGGTGACCACGCGCACGAAGCGCCGCTCGCCATCGCCCTCCCACCACCGGCCCAGCAACCTCCACGTGCCGCCGGTCTCGACGACCTCGAAGCTCCGGTTGCGCCAGTTAAACGCGAGCGGATAGCGGCCTTCGGCCATCTTCTGAACGATTATAGGGTCGTTTATTGATCTGCTCATGGTAACCATCGCGACTGGATTATATCGAACGTCTGTTCGAGAGTCAAGGCCCAACTCGAACACTCGAAGGGAAGCCTCCCGTGCCTATCGAACTGGCCATCACACCGGCGAATGCATCGCCCCATCCTGCCCTCCCGGAGGTCGACCATGATCCGCTTGCCACTGGCCGCTATCATCATCGCCTGCCTGCTCTCCGCGCTCATCTGCCATGCTGCACCGGTGGAGTTGCTTGCCAACGGTGGGTTCGAGTGGGGCAACTGGGAGTGGAGCAGCGGCTGGGGTCATCTCGGCCACGAGATAGTGCGCGATCAGTCCCACAGCGGCGAGGTGGCGATGTACTTCTCCGCCGCGGGATCGGTCCGCACCATGCGCTACGACTACGCCGGCGGACCCGTGCAGGTGAGTGGCTGGTACCGATTGCAGGACGTCAAGCAGGGGGAGCAGCCCTGGTACCGGTTCTGGGTGACGCTCGAGTTCTCCGACGCCACCGGCGAGGGCCTCGGGCACGTCGACTGCGCAGCGGCGCACGGCACCGTTGACTGGACACGCTGGGAGCGGACCGTCGCGACCGCGCCCGAGGGCACGACCGCGATCTCGGTGAGCGTCTCGCTGCATAACACCACGGGCGAAGCGTGGGTCGATGACGTGCAGATCACCGCCGACGCGCGCCTCGACTGGCCCGCGTGGAAGTTCACCGAGAAGCCCTACTACACCGGCCAGGTCTTCCCTACTCCGAAGCAGTCCTCATACGGAGAAACCATCCCGATCTGGGATGCTGGCACCGGCCGCGATACGCTTCGGGTTGAGCTGGGCGCATCCCCCGATGGCCCCGCACTCTTCGGGGCCGACCGCATCAGCCAGCGCCTCGCCGCCTGCGAACGCTTCCTGCGCTTCAATACTCCGGCCCAGGCAGAGCCGGAGCGGGTGCGCATACACCTCGGCCGCCTCGACGACGAGCACGTGCAGCGGGCGGCGCGCACGATGGGCGTGGACCTGCCCAAGGCGCTCGGACCGCAGGGCCACCTGGTGCGCATGATTGAGCGCAACGGGTTGTGGGAGGTGCTGGCGGCGGGCGTGGATGACAAGGGCGTGGTGTACGCGGCGGCGTCGATCGTGCAGATGATCGGTATCCGCGACAGCGCGCTGGTGCTGCGCAGCTTCGACCTGCGTGATGAACCGACGTGGCCGCTGCGCGCCGGGGGCGACTATGGGCCCGTCGGCGAAGAGATGCTCGCAATGCTCGCCATGTGCAAGCTCCCCGTCTACTCCATGCAGCACCGCATGTGGTGGCGGCTGGCCGAACCAGATGGCCCAAATCCCGGGAAGACATGGCCTTACGCGCGCAGTCTGGCGCGCATGCGGGACTGGTGCAAACGCACCGGAGCGATGGACCTGATGTTCCTCATTCACATCTACACGCCCGGCAGCAGGCCCGCCGACGATGCCGGCCCGATCTTCGACATCACCAACGAACAGGACATTGCCGATCTGACCGAGCGCCTCAAGTGGCTCTACGATATGGGCCAGACCATCCAGATGGTCTGCGTCGACGACTACGTTGGCACAAGCAAGCAGCAGTACATCTGCAAGACCGACGCGGAGCAGGAGCGCTTCGGGCACATCGGTCGCGCGCACGGGTATCTGATGCGACGCCTGTGGGATTCGCTGGCTCCGGAGTGTCCCGACCTGAAGCTGTCCTTCGTCACCGGGCCCTACTCAACCAGCCACCTGGGCCGGCAGGTCACCGAGGAAGACGGGCGCCGCTACCTGCGCGAGATGGACGAGGAGATGCCCCCTGAAGTCGCGGTGGTCTGGACCGGCGCGCGCATCACCAGCCCCACCATCACGCGCGAGGATTGGCAGCATTACCAGTCACTGGTGCCCGGCCAGCCGCTCTACGTCTGGGACAACAACGAGGGCCTGCTGCCCATACCGGGGTTCAATGCCAGCTTCTATCCGGGAATGCACCGCGACAGCGCCTGGGGTCTGATGTATCTCAACGCGCACTACGTGGGCTGGCCGCACACGCTGCCCGCGCACCTCGCTGCCAATGACTGCCTCTGGAATCCGGCTGGCTATGACGCGCAGGCGTCCCACGAGCAGGCCGTGGCCAAAGCATACGGTGAGGTGGACTACGAGGACGTGCGCACGATCAATGACGGCTTCCTGGACGCGCGGGCCATGATCCGCGGTACGGGTTTTGATCAGGAGCGCCTGCTTAGCACCGTGACGGATATCTACGCGTCCCTCGAGCGCCTCGACGACGCCGGCGTATCCACCTTGGTGTCCCGTCGGCAACTCTCCTCGGCGGGTGTCGTGCCTGCGCTGGCCGAGCGCCTGGCGGCTATCCCCGAGGTCACCGTCCCGCGTCTCGACGCAGCGCCCGAAGTGGACGGTTCACTCGCTGACGAGCAGTGGCAGCAGGCGGTCAGGCTCGGGGCGTTCGAGCACTACCAGACCTCCGAGACCTGGAGCTTCGAGGGCAATCTGCACGCGACCGACTGCATGGTTCTGCGCGCGGGTGACGCGCTCTACATCGCCGGCTCGTGCTCGCATGAGGGCATACAGCTCAAGCCCCACGCGGAGGCAGGTCGCCGCGACGCGCCGGTCTATTTCCACTCCGACGCGGTCGAGGTCTTCCTCATGCCTGACCCGAAACTCGCGAGCTACGCGCACATGGCCCTCGATCACACGGGCACGGTCTTCGACGAGATGCCAAAGGGCCGCGCTGACTGGGACGGCGACTGGCAGTGGGCGGTCACGCCAGAGGACGGGGTCTGGCACTTCGAGATGCGGGTACCGTTCGAGGCGCTCGGGGTTGCGGCGCCGGCGCCCGGCGACAGGTGGCGTGCAAGCCTCTGCCGATCGCTGGGGCAGGGCGAGCAGCAATACTCAGCCTGGTCGCGGGTGTATGGCAGCTTCCACAACTGGCCCTTCTGGGGCTGGCTGGTGTTCGAGTAGCTCCGGCGTCGGTTAGCGTACACGAACGGGACCTCGACCAGTTGGTCGAGGTCCCGATGATTCTGCGATTGCACTGCGCCGCTGCCCCCGCGGACGAGCGGTTAGCCGAACCAGACGCCCCACCGCAGGAACGCCCCTCCCAGCGCCGCCCCCAGCGATCCCCATATCAATCCCGCTGTCAGGAAGTGGCCGACGGCAAAGCCCAGGAACGCGGGCAGAGCCATCAGATACGCCTTGCTGCCGCCATAGCGAAGCAGCGACGACTTGGCCAGCCACACGAGGAAGAACGGGCCCCAGAGCTTGTGCCCAAAGGCTCCCGACACCGCGTAGCCCATCGGGTGCAGCGGGAAGCCGAACCAGTACGAGCGGGCCGCGGAGATCAGTGCCACCAGCAGACCGCCCGCAACCGTGAAGCCGATGCGAGTGGCGTCGGGTGGCGTCGGGCTGTCCACTGCGCGCAATACGGTCGTGAACTCCTGGCGAGCGATTCCGTCGCCCCAGATACCGCCGCGCAGGCCGATGCCGCCCTCGGCAAAGTAGGGCTGCAGGTGGAAGATGAACGCTGCCACCGCCCCAAAACCAATCGCCAGCATCAGCGTGCTCGACATCTGCTTCCAGTTGATGCCCGTGCGCTGGGCGAGGGCAATGCCCTCGATCTGGTAGCCCGAGACGGTCGGGAAGTAGCCGCGTGACAGGAAGTTGAGCACCGCAAACATTGTCGGTGATCGCAGGTCCTCTGCGTTCGGCGCGATGCGCGCGCCGCCGAAGAAGTTCCACATGAACTTCTGCTGCTGCCCATAGGGGAAAGCCCACAGCATCGGCACGCCGGTCTCGCCACGCAGCCGCCCGTAGACGATCGAGACCATGATCAGCACGGTCAGATACACGCCAGCCAGCCACGGCTCCATACCGGCCGAGATCAGGAAGACCATCAGGCCGAAGATCCCGACGATGACGCCGATCAGCGCCCAGCGGTACGGCAGCCGATCGTTCTTGGCCACCTCGGGTCTCAGCCAGCCCTCCCAGGCGTGCTTGATGGCCCGGCGACCCTTCCAGATGAGGACCAGGCCAAGCACCAGGTAGGCGCCCATCCCCTGTTCCTGCGGGAAGGGCATACCGCCGAGGCGCAGACCCGCGCCAGCCATAACCAGCGCCTGCAGCTTCTGGAACAGGTAGAAGAACCAGATCGAGAAGGACAGTTCGGTCGAGATCAGGTACCCGAGCCCGACCAGGTCGGGCCGGATGTCCAGGTTCATCGGCCGGATCGCCTGCCATGGATAGCCGACGATGCCCTTGGTGAGGTCGAAATTCATTGTGCCCCGTGGTCCGCCGAAGAACACTGCGCGGATCATCAGGATTATGTTGAGTATCGTTGCCAGGCCCACCCCGATCCAAGTGATCGGGTTGCGGAAGAGCGGAACGCCGGTCTCGGTCCCGATAATCTCGATCGGCAGACGCACCAGCGGGAAGACCAGTCGCTCGTGGTCGATCCAAGTTTCGGCGAAGAGCATCATCAGGCACAGGAGTGTGCCGCCAAAGAGCAGGAAGAAGCCGGTCCAGGCGACGATGGGTATGGACCACGCCTCCCACGGGACCTCGCCAGTGGGCGATGACTCGTACAGCCAGCGCGCCACCACAAAGTTGCCCGGCCCCAGCCAGTCGGGTATGTTCGGGGCGAGAGTTTCCAGTGGTGCGACCGGCGTGGAGAAGTAGTAGGGGACGTTCAACGTGGCGATCAGGAAGCGCGTCACGCCACAGCCGAACATGAAGGTCGCGACCGTCGTGAAAACGTAGACGATGATGATCTCAGGGGTGGACAGGTCGCGCACGAATGGCAGGCGGCGCAGCAGCGGGTTCAGCCCGACCAGAAGCAGCAGAGCCGTCAAGCCCGGGATGGAGGGCACGGCCTCGGTCATCTGGCAGGTCAGTACGATGATCTCGGCCTGCCGCACCCAGTACCCGGCGATCCACGTCAGGACGATGCTCAGCACCAGCATCGTGACGATGCGCACTCGGCGGTCAGGCTGCTCCTGAATGTTAGTCTGGCCCGACCCGCTCGAGTCGGGGGTCATCTCCTGCATGAGGGCTCCCGGTACACAGTAAAATGCCCCACGCGGCAGACCAGACTCGCGCCGCATGAGGAGTGACGAGAGCAGCGTCCCCGCTCCCCCTTGGAGGAGGGGGCGGCGACGCCGCAGAAACACGTAATGTATAAGATACATCACGCCGGTCTGACCCGTCAAGTGCGGCCGGTCCTGAGGTCAAAGGAGCCCGAACATGAGTGCCGAGCGCGAGCGCCCCAATGTCATCTTCATTCTCACCGACGACCAGGGCCCGTGGGCCGCTGGTTGCTACGGAAACCACGAGATTCGCACCCCCAATCTCGACCGACTCGCCGCCACAGGCACGCGCTTTGACAACTTTTTCATCACCATCCCGGTCTGCTCACCAAGCCGCGCCACCTACCTCACCGGCCGCATCCCGTCCCAGCACGGTATCCACGAATGGATCCCGGTGACCCCGGACAAGCCCGATGACTGCGATCGAATGGCCGACGAAGTCGCGTACACCGACGTGATGGCCCAGCACGGCTACACCTGCGGGCTCTCGGGCAAGTGGCACATGGGCAACGCCTTCCACCCCCAGCACAGCTTCGACTTCTGGTACGCGCACCAGAAGGGTGGCGGCGACTACAACAAGGCGCCCATGATCCGCGACGGTGAGGGCATCATCGAGGACGGCTACATCACCGACGTCATCACCGACGAGGCGATCGGCTACCTCGACCGCCACGACGGCTCGCAGCCCTTCTACCTCTCGGTGCACTACACCGCTCCGCACAGCCCCTGGATCGACCAGCATCCGCAGGACATCGTCGACTCATACGACGACTGCCCGTTCGAGACCTGCCCGCAGGAGCCGAAGCACCCCTGGGCCATCTCGCTCACTGACAACTTCCTCGGCAATCGCGAGGGCCTCAAGGGCTACTTCGCCGCGGTGACTGCCATGGACGCGAACGTTGGCCGCATCATCGACCGGGTGGAGGAGCTGGGGTTGCGCGAGAACACGCTGATCTGCTTCTTCGCCGACAATGGTTTCTCGTGCGGACACCACGGTTTCTGGGGCAAGGGCAACGGGACGTTCCCGCGCAACATGTATGAGAACTCGATCAAGGTCCCGGCGATCATGAGCCAGCCGGGGGTCATCCCCGAAGACGTCGGCTGCGACGCGATGGTCAGCGCCTACGACTTCATGCCCACGCTGCTGGACTACCTCGACCTGCCGGTGCCGGAGCAGCAGAACCTGCCGGGCTCGAGCTTCCTGCCGGTGCTCATGGGCGAGGAGGAGTCCCACAACGAGGCGGTCGTGATCTACGACGAGTATGGTCCGGTGCGCATGATATACCGCCACGCGCACGGTCCTGACGAGCTGTTCGACCTGGTTCACGACCCCGACGAGCGCGTGAACCTGGCATATGACGATGACTATGACGAGAAGCGCCGGGAACTCAAGGCGCAGATGGACGAGTGGTTCGCGAAGTACGTCATCCCGGAGAAGGACGGGCTCAAGGAAACCAGCGAGATGTGGCGGTAGGGACACGGGAGGCCACCCAAATGAACCGAACCATAGGTCTGATGATCGCCGCGGTCGCCCTGTGTGCCGTCGCCCATGCCCAGCCCACGCGCGATGATGCGCTCGCGGCAATGCGCGCTGCCAGCACGTTCTACCACCAGCAGGTGTCCACCCACGGTGGCTACGTGTGGCGGGTGTCTGGCGACTTCGCCCTGCGCATGGGCGAGGCCCACACCGACGAGCACACCGTCTGGGTGCAGCCGCCCGGCACCACCGAAGTTGGCCTCGCGTTCATGGACGCCTACTACGCCACCGGCGAGCATATCTATCTCGACATCGCGGTCGATGCCGCCCATGCGCTGGTGCAGGGCCAGCTTGTCTCCGGCGGATGGTACTACTCGATCTTCTTCGACCCGGCGAAGCGTGCCGAGTGGAGCTACCGCGTGGACGCGCCCGCCGATCGGCTCGGCCCTGCCCCGGCCGACCCCGAGGGCGAGGGCTGGCACCTGTGGCGGCAGCGCAAGGAGAAGGGCAATATCACGATCCTCGATGACAACAACTCCGCGTCGGCGATACGCCTGCTCGCGCAGGTCGATCAGGCGCTGGAGTTCGGCGACAGCGCGATCCACGAGACTGCCATGTATGCCCTCGACGCGATCGCCACTGCTCAATATCCCGTGGGCGCGTGGGGGCACAACTACTGCCGCTACCCCAACCGGCCGCCGAGCGAGGAGCGCTACCCGATCATCCCGGCCTCGATACCTCTTTCGCCGCCGGAGAGTTGGCCCAACGCCTGGAATGGCTGCTACTTCATCAATGACAACGTGACGCCCGACGTCTGCCGCGCGTATCTGGAAGCGTGGACCGTCTACGGTGACGAACGCTACCTGCGGGTGGCCCAGAAGGCCGGGGTCTTCCTGCTGCTCGCGCAGATGCCCGAGCCTCAGCCCGCGTGGTGCCAGCAGTATGACGAGAACATGCAGCCAGTCTGGGATCGCAAGTTCGAGCCGCCCGCAATCACCGGCCACGAGTCTCAGGGCGTGATGGAGGCGCTGCTGCGGCTGTATCGCTACACCGGGCAGCGCAAGTATCTCGACCCGATCCCACGGGCCATCGAGTACCTGCGGGCGTCGCTGCGCGATGACGGGCGACTGGCACGCTTCTGTGAGCTTGGGACCAACCGACCGATCTACTTCACTGAAGACTACAAGCTCACGTATAGCGACGCCGACGTGCCCGACCACTACGGGTTCGCCTTCGACTCGCGGCTCGACAGCATCGAAGCCGAGTACGATCGCCTGGCGGCGACCCCTCGCGATCAGTTGCTGGCTCCGCGACCGGCGGAGTTGACGGGCGAGTTGGCCACGCGCGTGGAGCTGATCATCGCCGCGCTGGACGGGCGCGGAGCGTGGGGGCAGGAGGGGCGCCTCAAGGGCTACAAGGTCGAGCAGACCAGCGGCGTCATCGACTCGCAGACTTTCGTGGACAACATCCGGGCGTTGTGCGAGTTCGTCCAGGCCACGCAGTAGCACGATGAAGGTGAGGCGGGGTGCTGATGTTCGATGCACGTGACAGAGTATGGCGGCGGGCAGGCTTGATCTCCGCGGTCGGCACCGCAATCGGCGCCATCGCGGGAGGCGTCATCGAGTGGTCAACCTCGCAGACGACCGGCACAGGCAGCACCGTCGGCGCGCTGGTCGGCGGCCTCGCAGGCGCCTGGATCGGCCGAGCTGAGCGTGGACTCATCATCCCCATGGGGCTGATTTCAGCGCTGCTTTACGTTGTCGGGGGCTTTGTGATTCCGCTCGCTCTGGTCAACATAGGGTTCTTCCCGGCCGCCGATGCGCTGGGCGTCATGTATGTCCTCAGCGGCGCTCTCGCGTGCATCGGATTCACCGCGTATCTGGTAAGCGATCACGCGCCCTGGAACTGATGTCAAACCCCCGCCAAACCGGCTCCCAACGGGCACAGCGACGATATACACCATTTCCTGCCACATTTCCTTAACGTGAGCTCAATGTAACTTGACAGAATAGAGGATATGCCTCAAAATAGGCTCTGTGATATAGTAAACTATTGACTGAAGGGAGCAAAAGATATGCGCAAAGGTTTCACCCTGATCGAGCTGCTTGTGGTTATCGCTATTATCGCGATTCTCGCAGCAATCCTCTTTCCCGTCTTCGCACGTGCGCGTGAGAAGGCCCGGCAGACCAGTTGTCTGAGCAACGCCAAACAGATCATGCTCGGCGTACTGATGTATGCCCAGGACTATGATGAGGTATACCCCTACGCATCCGCGTGGACATGGGGCGACGGCAGTGTGCACTACTGGTATGAGTACCTGGAGCCCTATCTGAAGAACCAGCAGATCCTCCAGTGCCCCAGCTACCCCGTCTCGACTCGCGGCTATGGCTGGAACTACCAGAACTTCGGTTACCGCTCCAGTGCAGGCAGCTACGGCAACAGCCCCGGCCGCACGCTGGGCGACGTCAAGCAGGCTGCCGAGACCATTCTGATCGGTGACAATCCCGGCCCCAGCCAGTATGGTGCGGCCAGCGCCTTCATCTATGGCCCGACCCAGGTCGCTACCGCTGGCGGCGACCCCATCAACACCTGCCGGCGCCACAACGACGGCGGCAACTATGCGTTCTGCGACGGTCACGCCAAGTGGCTCGGCGCTGAGACTGCTGCAGGCGAGGACCGCCTCTGGACACTCGCCGAAGACTAAAGGACCCTTTCCCTGTTACGTCGAAGACCCCCGCGACCTGCGGGGGTCTTTTCTGTACCGGCAAGGGCGGTGCCATTTTGCCAGTCCCGACGATCAACGCGAGGCTATGGTATCTCTACGCGCTGGCCTGCGTGTGGGTCATCATGGGCTTCATCTGCGCGGGGATGCTCATCGCCGGCAAGGCGAAGCTCTACCCCGACATCGCTTTCGCCTTCGGCATCCTGCTCGCGCTCACCATCTTCCAGGTGACTCTTCTCTTCGTCCTTGGCTGGATATCCCGGCGGATCAACCGCGGCATTGACAAGGCCTTCGAGGCCTTTGAGGAGCCGGATGAATGACACGGGGTGAGAGTATGGCAGTCATGATTCTGCTGCTGGTACTGATCGCGACGGCGTGCGCGGCACAGCCGATCGAGGTCCCGCCCACTGAACTGCTGCTGCCGCCGCTCAATGACTTCCCCCGCCGGGGCCCGGAGATCCGCCTCGAGGATAGCTGGGACCAGCTCACCGCCGGCGAGAACCTCGCGCTGGGCAAGCCCTACCGGTTCTGCCGGGACCCCAACTACGGCGTGACGCGCGACGACGGCGATGCCACCGATCTTACAGACGGCAAGGCGGTCGGCGGCGACCACATCTGGTACCACAAGTCCTCCGTCGGCTACGCCGGGGCTGAGCCCTCCCCCATCATCTGCATCGACCTCGGCGAGGTCCACGCGATCGACGCGATTGTCGCCCATGTGCAGGGCGGTGGTTCGCATCAGGCGGGCCTGCGCTACCCGCTGCGCTTCGACGTCTACGTCAGCGACGATGACCAGACCTACCACCTGGTCGACAGCGTCTCCAAGCGCGTATACGAGGACCAGCCCGGCTCGCTCTTCGACCTGCCCGAGAGCGAGGACGCGATGGCGCCGGGCGACCCGCACACTCACGCCTTCAACTTCGGCGACCTGGCTACTCGCGGGCGCTACGTGGCTCTGCGCATGGACCTGGCGGGCTCCTACAACGCGCTCGACGAGATCGCCGTCATGGCCGGCGACCACGACCCCGCCGACGTCACCTTCTATGATCGCTACGCAACCGAACTGACCTTCGACGGTGTCGAGCTGCTCTACCCGCGCGACTGGCTGATGGTGCCGACCAACGTCGCTGCGGGCTTCAGCTTCCCTGTTCGGCATTCGCGGGAGGATGCTTCGCAGCCGTGGACTGCGGTCATCGAGATGCCCGCGTGGGTGACGCTGTCATGGTCAGGGAAGGACGATCTGGTTGTCGAGGAGATTGAGCGCGATGGCGAGCCGTACCGGCGCTACTCGCTTCAGGTCGAGGGAACGCGCGCCTACCTGGCTTACTTCTACATCAGCGGTGAGCCCGGCAACGAGGGCGCGATGCGCTTCCACGCCGAGTGCGAGGGCTACGTTCAGCCAGACCAGACCGTGCGGCTCATCCCCGTCGAAGTGCCCCATGCGCCCAGACTCGAGCGCCTGTTCTTCGCCCACGGATGGGCCGGGCCGACAATGCAGATGCGCTGGCCCGATTCCCCGGAGGCCATGGTGCATCTGGGCTTCACCCACGCCTCGGTCGGCTCATGGGAGACTCCCAATGCCTACACCGACCCCGATACCGCCGAGACCCAGCGCTGGCTGGACGACGTCGCGCGCCCCGCGGGTCTGAAAGTCTCGATGGTCGACTCACCGTTCCACATCGGCGAGAGTCTGTGGAAGCGCAACGAGGACTTCGCGGAGGCGTATGACCAGTCCGACCCGCCCACGAACCGCCTCTGCCTGAGCTACCGGGGCAAGTATTACCAGATGGAGATCGAGCGGATCGTCGAGCGCTACCGATACCGCAGACCGGACATCGTCTTCTTCGACATCGAGTGCTTCGGCGCGGCCGACAAGCGCGTGGGTGGCTGCGCGCGCTGCGCCGCTCTCATGGACGAGCGCGGCTGCACCGCCGGAGAACTCGTGACCGACCTGATGGCCGAGATCTCGGCGGATATCGCTGCGGCGATCAACGCGGCCGCCGATGAACTTGGGCGCGAGCATCCGCCGATCGGCTACTACCAGGTCGGCCCTGGCTGGGTATACCACAATATCTTCGACTTCGCGAAGATGTATCCGGCGGGGGCGCAGATCGCCAATCCGGAGATGTACGCGCGCTGCTGGCCTCCCGCGGCTGCGGAGATCGCGCGTTTCCACAAAGCCGGCTGCCCACCTGGCGCGCAGTTAATCACATGGACCTCGCCCGGCACCCTTAACTGGGAGGGCGAGTGTCCGCCCGCGCACTATTTCGACGCCATGCTCGAGACGCTCTTCAACGGCGCTTCGGGCACGCTCTACTACACGCCCATCAACCTGTCGCCGGGCGACCTGCTGGCTCAGGCGCAGGTGGCGACCATCGCCGCGCCGGTGGAGGACATCCTCGCCGAAAGCCAGTTGCTTGAGGGCCTCACGTCCGACGACGCGCACGTCTCCGGCGTGCGGCGCGGCGACGAGATGCTGGTGCTGGTGGCTGACTACCGCCACGTGGGCGAGACCACCGTCCACGTGCGCGTGCCGGTCGCTGAGCCCATGCAGGTGGTGGACCTGTTCACCGGCGAAGTAGTCGGCAGCATCGGGCCGGATGACAACGAACTGGCCGTCACTATCTCGGGCGCATACCGCAGCCGCCCGTTCTACATCGGCACCGATTGGCAGCGGCGCGCCGGGGAGTGAACTCCGTGGAGAAGAAGCACATCCTGCTGTTCATGTTGCCACTGCTGGCAACGCCGGTCGTCGCGGTGGGGATCATCATCGCCATGGCGTTCTCTCGGTCCGGGGGAGGCGGGGCGGTCGCACTCTTCGTGATTGTTCCTGTGCTGGCGATCGGCGTGTTCTTCGCGGTGGCGGCCGTTCTGGTGACGGTCCTCGCGAAGTCACACAAGACGCCCGACGGGAAGCCGATGCGGGTTGAGGTGAATTTCGCCGGCGACGCCAAGCAGATCGCCAAATCGCTGGGAGTCGAAGTTCCGGGGCGCACCGGCGACATCGCTGACGACGCCGCAACGCAGCGGATGCTCGCCGAACTTGACGCGGCGCCGACTCGCACGACCGCCGTCGGCGACCGTCGCCCGGAGGCAGCGCGGCGGTTGGCGTGGTCTTTCGTAGCGGTGACGGTGGTGCTGATGGCGGGAGGCCTGGCCACGGGTCGCGCATCGTGGGAGGCCCTTGTGCTGGGCCCGGTGGCCATCGGCATCGCTCTGATCTGGTGCGCACTGGAGGGCGGGTTCAAGAGCAGCCGGGGTTAGTCGTCAAGCCGCACGAAACGACCCTGTGCAGCGCGCGGCGGGCAGGAACAAGCGAAGGCGTCCGCTCATTCCCACAGCGTCAGAGGAGGCGACGAGGTTGGACACGAAGCAGCCGGAGGTCCTGCGAGAGCGTTCGAGGATGCCGAGAATGGTGTTGGCGGCGCTCATGGTTGTGTTGCAGGCTGTGCTCGCATTTGCGGTGTTCGGAATCGTGGTGGTGGTCTGCAACGGCGGCATGTTTGACCTGCTTCCGAGACTCGACGGCGCAGATGAATGGTACCTCTTCAGTGCTGATGTCTCCACAAAGGACTTGGCGTTCCTGGCGATACGGACGATAGTACTTGGGCCAGTGGCCTTGCTCGCAGGGCTGGCCTCAGCCCTCGTCGCACCGCGCCTCGGGAAGTGGCGAGTGG
The DNA here is from genome assembly GCA_029821735.1 of Candidatus Zipacnadia bacterium. GTDB lineage: Bacteria > Armatimonadota > Zipacnadia > Zipacnadales > UBA5352 > JALGSU01. Next base: position 50,145 of record JALGSU010000036.1, read on the forward strand.
TCATTCCCATTATCGCCCTCGTGCTGGCGTATGCGAAGATGGTAGCGCTGGCGCATGCGAGCATGTCTGGCGATGCCGTGCTCAGAGCCGTCTCCTTTCTGTGCGTTGCGCCGGGAGCGGTCATGGCAGCGTACGTCGGCACGCTCATTGTCCCCGGCGCCGGACGGGCTGCGCGTAACCCGGTGGCACAATAGGTGGAAGCAGAGGCATCTGCATGCCCCATACACACACGGAGAGCCCTGTTGCCAGGGCTCTCCGTTGGTCGTCTCAGTTCAGCAGCACTCAGCCGCCCATGCGGGTGAGCGAGGCTGCGAACGCCAACGCCACACCAGCCAGCCCGCCGAGCACCTGAGCGGCCGGACTGGCAGCCACGCCCTCCTCGACCGGCTCTGCGGGAGCGACGCCAACGTCATCGCCCGTGTCAGTCGCGGGCGCCTGCAGGGCCTCTATCTCGGCGGCGGTGAGCGTCTCCTTGCCCTCCGTGCCGATCTGCACGACATGCCCGTTGATCAGCACCAGCAGGTTGTCTGACGCCGAGAGCATCGAGTTCACGCCGGGGAACTCGCGCGCGAGTTGGAAGTGCGCTTCGCTGAATGCCTGCACCTCAATCTCAGGCTTGAGTTCCTCTGCAGTCCCGATGCGCAGGCGACTGTCCACCCACTGACCGGCCTGCTCGATGAAACCGCGCTGGCCGATGTTGCGGATGCCCGCCACCTGCTGCCAGTCGCCCTCTTCGTCCATATAGGCGTTCTGCGCGGACATGTTTGCAGCCTTCTGCATCGCCTGATTGTTGTCGCGCTGGCTGATTGCGTAGCCACCCATGGTCTGCGCACCGCCCGCCGCCATCGGAGCTGCCGCGCGATCGGTGGCTTCCTCGGCTGTCGCCACTTCGCCCTCTTCAGCCAGGAAGGCGGTGTACTCGGTGAGGATTCCGTACTCAGTGCCCAGCCGCACCACCTCGTCCACCAGTTCCTTATTCTCACCTTTGAGGCGAATCTCGTCGAGCAGCCAGCCGATCTTCCGGGACGCCCACAGCACCGGAATGTACTCTGCCTCGGTCCGCTCGTTCGGGAAGAGCGCCTCGATGGCGAAATCGTGCGAGCCATCGGCGGTATGCCCGGTCAGCGTCACCGCGGTTCGGCCGCAGGTGCGCTTGTCGTAGCGCCCGAGCAGCACGATCTGCGAGCCGTGGAAAAGGTCGGGCAACTCGCGGGGGAAGAAGTCCTCGGCGGTGATCTCGCCGAAGTCCACCGCCAGGTCAGTCAGCACCGGACGGGAGATCTTCGCGTAGAAGCTCGAGACCTTGGCCTCAATCGATTCGCTGGGCCGAACGTAGGTCGCGATGCCGTTGTTCTGCAGCGACATCTTGTCGAGGAAGTGCGTGTCGACGTCATAGCCCACGCCGAAGACGAAGACGCGCGTGGCCGCCTCGGCCATCTTCTCGCGCCGGTCCTCGAGGTTGCTGAGGATGCTGCCCAGATCGGTCTCGCCAGCGGTCGGGAGCCCGTCGGTGAGCATCACGATGTAGTTGGGCCGGTTCGCCCGCCGACGCTTCATGGCCAGCGCCATCGCCGCGTCAATGTCGGTCGAGCCGGTCGCCTCCAGGCCGGAGATCCAGTCGCGTGCAGCCTTGATCCGGGCGGGCTTGGCCTCGCTCAGCGAGCTGCCGAAAGACTTCACGTTGTCGCTGAAGGAGATGATCTCGAATTCGTCCTCGGGTTCGAGCGAGTTGACGCAGAAGGTCAGCGCCTCGCGCGCCTGCTCGATCTTCTCGCCACTCATCGAGCCCGAACGGTCGATCACGAAGACTACGTTCTTGGGCACCGACGCCTGTTCACGCTCAACCGTGGGCGCCGCCAGGAGCATGAAGAAGCCGTCCTCGCCCTTCTCCTTGTAGGTCAGCAGGTGAGTCCCGATGGCGCTTGAGGAAACCGAGTAGTACAGCCGCAGATCCCGGTCGGGCCTGGTATCGTTTTCCTCGTAGGACACCGTCGCGTGTCGCTGGTCAGTCTTGTCCACGTCCACGTTGTGGCTCGGACAGTAGATGCTGGCGATGGGATCCTTGGAGACGATACTGCAGTTGAAGACCGTCTCCTTCACCGGCTTGTTGGAGAACTGCTCGGTGCTGAGCGGGTAGACGTATTCGACGATGTCGGCGTCGAAGCTCAGCAACTCGGAGTAGGTGATCTCGATGCGCCGCTCGCCGCCGGCAGGTATCGGGTAGATGCGGGCCTGGTAGGTGTTGTTGCCCACATACTGAAACAGCGCCGGGTCCTTGCGCTGGCGCATAATCTCCTCGTAGATGCGGACGGCCTCGTCCTTTTCGTAGAGTTTGGCCTCCATGCGCTTGCCGTCGGCCACCACGGCGAAGTCCCGCACCACGGAGTTGGCAGGCAGCGGGAAGAGGTAGGTGGCCTCGACCTCGCGGTCGGCCTCGTTGATGAACACCTGGTCGATGTGTGTGGTGGAGACCTGATCCTCAATCTCCACGGTCACGTGGTGGTATTTCACGGTGAAGTTCGGGACTTCAGGCATGGGCCTGTCGGGCGGTCCGGGGATGAGCATTCCGTCTGCCCCCGCAACGGCAGCGATCGTCAAAATCAGCGTCACGGCCAGCAGTACCCGTTCTGTCCTCATGGCAGCGACCTCCACGCGCGCTTTACTATCATCGGTAGTTATGACGCGAGCACGCCGATGAAGGTTCCAGAGAATTTTCGGCGGCGCTGCTCCCGCGGGTTTCGCAGGTCGCCGCGCGCCTGCGGGGAACTGTGCCGCGACCCTTACCGAGCCTGCGAGCGGAGGTCAGCCATGATCGAGATCACTGGAATACTGCTGCAATCGGCTGAGGATTCCTTCCTGCAGGTGGGCGTGTTCGTCGGGGCGTTGTTGCTGTTCTTCGGCTACCTCAACTACCGCACAGCGGGCGCAGTCGTGAACTTGATCGCCGAGCAGAAGCGGTTGCAGGTGGTCATAGGCGCCGCGTTCGGTATGTCGCCGGGCTGCGGTGGGGCGATCTTCGTGATGCCGCTCTACGTGCGCGGGGTGGTGACCTTCGGAACAGTTGTAGCTACTCTGATCTCCACCATGGGCGACTCCTCATTCGTGATCATCGCCCGGATGCCGAAGCAGGCATTGTACATCCACCTGATCTCGTTCGTGGTCGGTGTCATCAGCGGCTATATCGTCGACGCGTTGGGCATCGGCAGTAGTCTTGTGCAGGCCGCCAAGGAACCGCCAGCGCCTGCGGCAGAACAGAGCGAGGCCGAACCCCAACCCGCATCACGGTATCCGCACATCGGCCACGAGGCTGGGGACGCCGTCAGCAGCGCGCTGCACCCAGAGAACAGAGAAGTCCAGGGCAGCCTCGGGTACGAAATCACGCACCGCGGCTGGCCCGTCTACTGGGTGGGCGCCACGCTGGGACTGATCGTGGGCTTCCTGCTGCTCTGCCAGCTTGACGTGAACCAATGGGTGGGCTTCAATCTGACGCGGGTGGTGGGGCTGGGCGGCGCCGTCCTCTCGGTCATCTGGCTGGTGGCAGGCCGACACACCGTCGCGGACGACACACACGGCGAAGCCGAGGAGAAAGCCGCATCGCTCACAGAGACCCTCGTCCACAACGCTCACGAGACGGCATTCGTCACGTTCTGGGTCTTCGTGGCCTACAGCATGTATGCGATATTGATGCACGTAACGCACCTGGACCTGCAACTGCTGGTCGAGCAAAGCGGCGTCTGGCCCGTCATCGTCTGCGCGTGTATCGGGCTGATACCGGGCTGCGGGCCCCAGATCGTCACGGTGACCCTTTACATCCAGGGGATCATCCCGTTCTCGGCACTGGTGGCCCACACGATCAGTCAGGACGGTGATGCGCTGTTTCCGATGATCGCGATGCACCCGCGCGCCGCACTTCTGGCGACGATCACGACCACAGTCCCCGCCATACTGCTGGGCGTGCTGCTCTACTGGGCCGGCCTGTAGGCGACCCGCCAAGCCCCCCATGATGACAGCAGCCTGCTGACACGCTTGAGCCGCGTGCGGCTGGCGCGAGAATGACCATGACTTCCTGCGCGCAGGTCGGCGCGCGCCTGCGGGGAACTGTGCCGCGACCCTTACCGAGCCTGCGAGCGGAGGTCAGCCATGATCGAAATCAGCAGTCGCGTCGAGCCCTTCGTTGACGATTACCTCATCGAACGCATGGACAACGCCAGTCTGCGCCTGCACCCGCCCGTGTACGAGGACGTGTCGATTCAGCTCGACAGACCGTGGGAGGGCCTGCTGTGCGGCTATCCGGCGATTCTCAGCGATGAGCGGGGCCACCATCTGTATTATCGTGGCTGGCCCGACCAGAGCGGGATCGCGTACGTGTGCGTGGCCGACAGCGAGGACGGAATCACCTGGACGCGGCCGTCGCTGGGGATGATTGAGGTGGATGGGTCGACGGCGAACAACGTGCTGATGTCAGACGAGACCATGGCGGGCTCGCGAGGCGCGCACAACTTCTGCCCGTTCCTCGACACCAATCCTGACTGCCCGCCCGAGCAGCGGTACAAAGGCCTCGCCTACGGTGAGCACGAGAACGCCGCCGAGGGCAAACAGGCTACGCTCGTCGGCTACGTATCGCCAGACGGCCAGAGCTGGACTGCGCTGCGAGACGGTGAGCCGCTGATCGTGGCCCCGAAGGAGTTCCCGCATTTCGACAGCCAGAACGTCCCGTTCTTCGATGAGGTGCGCGGCGATTACGTGCTCTACGCTCGCGAGTTCTTCGAGGGCGTGCGGTCGCTGCGGTCTGCCAGTTCGCCGGATTTCCTGAACTGGTCGGAGTTCGAGCACGCCGATTTCGGCGATGCGGCCATCGAACATCTCTACACGAATTCGACGGTACCCCACCCAGGAGCGCCGCACATCCATATCGCGTTCCCGAAGCGCTTTGTGCCGGACCGGAAATTGGTGGAGGATTGGCCGACCGGCGGGCTGAGTGAGGCCTGTCTGATGACCACTCGGGACCGAGTCCGCTGGCACAGGCATATGGAGGCTTTTATCAGGCCTGGCTTGGGCCGCGAGGGTTGGACCGAGCGCAACTACATGATCACGCGCGGGCTCGTGGAGATGGGCGATTCCTACTCGATTTACTGGATGGAGGGGTATCGGTCGGCGGCGGTGAGGATCGTGCGCGGGACAGTGCGGCGAGAGGGCTTCGCGTCCGTGAATGCGCCGTACGCGGGCGGAGAGATGCTCACGCGGCCGATCAGCTTCGAGGGGACCGAACTGGTCCTGAATCTGGCCACGTCGGCGGCGGGCTCGATTCGCGTCGAGATACAGGACCAGGCCGGAGTGCCGGTACCGGGTCTGAGCATGGAGGATTGCGACGAGATTTACTGCAACGAACTGGAGCGAGTCGTGACTTGGGGCGAATCCGCAGATCTGTCTACGTTGGCCGGTACGCCCATCAGGCTGCGATTCACGATGATGGACGCGGACCTGTACTCGATCCGATTCCAGTAGTCAGAAGCAAATCGAGGCGAGGCGGCCCGGGGCGGAATTTGACCGCACCGATTCGCTTTGCTACAATGTCGCTTCGGGGCTCGCAGACGGGTCAGAACCCCGAGAAATCCGCTTTGAGGCTCAAAAAGGGGCGTTTTTCCCATGGCAGATGTATCCCGAGAAGTTGTAGAGCATGTCGCGCTGCTGGCGCGGCTGGAGCTGTCTGAAGAGGAAGTCAGCCGCCTGGAGCACGAAATGGGCCGAATCCTCGAGCACGCTAACAAGCTCCAGGACGTGAATACGGACGAAATCGAGGGCACTACCCACGTTCTACCCATCACCAACGTTTTCCGAGCCGGAGACGAAGTGGGCGATTCGCTGCCAGCCGAAGAGGCCGTGGCGAACGCTCCGCAGAGCACGGAGAACCTGTTCCGGGTACCGCGGATCGTCGAGTAGCCCTACCAAGTACCTACCAGTTGTTAGTTAACAACTCACACGCAGTACCTGACAAGCCATTGTTAACCCCACGGAGGCACCACCGTGAAGCTGTACGAGCTGACGGCATACGAATTGAGCGAACGCCTGGCGTCAAAAGAGACCTCGGCAGTCGAAGTTGCCCAGGCATTCATCGACAGAATTGACTCAACTGAGGATCAACTTCATTCCTTCATGCTGACCACTCCCGAGGTCGCGCTCGAGCAGGCGAAAGCGGTCGACGAAGCTCGCGCCGCGGGCGAAGAACTCGGACCGTTGGCGGGAGTCCCGATCGCGCACAAGGACCTGCTGTGCACGAGGGGAATCCAGACCACCTGCGGCTCGAAGATTCTTGAGGGCTTCAGGCCTCCGTACGACGCCGACGTGGTGATCAAATGTCGCGAAGCCGGGATGTCGATGGTCGGCAAGACAAATATGGACGAGTTCGCGATGGGCTCGTCGACGGAGAACTCGGCGTACCAGATCACGCGGAATCCGTGGGACCTCGATTGCGTACCGGGAGGGTCTTCGGGCGGATCGGCGGCGGCGGTCACAGCCGGGCAGGCGCCGATCGCTCTGGGGACCGATACGGGCGGATCGATTCGGCAGCCGGCGTCGCTGTGCGGGATCACCGGACTGAAGCCAACTTACGGTCGAGTTTCGCGCTACGGAGTGGTGGCTTACGCTTCGTCGCTGGATCAGGTCGGGCCGCTGACCCGAGACGTCCGCGACGCGGCGATGATCATGAGCGTGATCGCGGGCAGCGTGCCCTCGGACGCAACCTCGGCGGACATCGCGGTTCCGGACTACCTGGCGGAGATTGAGGGCGATGTTTCGGGGCTGCGCGCGGGCGTGCCGAGCCAGCTCATCGGCGAGGGGATTGAGCCGGAGGTGCGCGACTGCGTGCTGGCCGCGGTGAAGCAGTACGAAGAGATGGGTATCACCTGCGAAGAAGTCGAAATGCCGAACATCGATTACTCGCTCCCGGTCTACTACCTGATCGCGACCGCCGAGGCGGCGAGCAATCTCGCGCGCTACGATGGAGTGCGGTACGGGCATCGGACCGATCGAGCGGTGGACGACATCTACGATCTTTTCGCGAAGTCTCGCGGCGAGGGGTTCGGGCCAGAGGTGCGGCTGCGAATCATGCTGGGGACTTTCGCGCTGAGCGCCGGCTACTACGATGCGTACTACCTGAAGGCGCAGAAGGTGCGCACGCTGATCGTGCAGGACTTCGAGAACGCCTTCGCGGACCACGATTTCCTGATCTCCCCCACTTCGCCGACGGTTGCCTTCAAGGTCGGCGAGAAAGCCGACGATCCGCTGCAGATGAAGCTGGCGGATATCTGCACGATCCCGATCAACCTGGCGGGCATCGCGGGGCTGAACGTCCCGTGCGGGTTCGTCGACGATCTGCCGGTGGGGATGCAGCTCATGGGCAGGCCCTTCGAGGAAGACGTGCTGCTGCGCGTGGGCCACGCGTATCAGCAGGCGACGGACTGGCACACCAAGAGGCCGGCGATGTAGCTGACTGGTGACGGGGTGAAGCGCAGATGCGGGAGCAGGCGGAAGGGACCAGCCTCTGGCGGAGGAGCGGCGCGATTCGCTGGACCGTCTCTCTGCTGCTGATCCTTGTGGTGCCTCAGGTCACCTTGTGGGTGACGCTGGACACAATCAACGGACGCAGAGTTGAGCGTAAGTTGCAGGCGATACGGAACGCCGGTCAGCCCGTGACTATCAGCGAAGCCGCGCCCCCGCCTGTCCCCGACGACCAGAACGCCGCCGTCCTCTATCAGCAAATCCTCCGGGTGGATTTCAATCACCGACGCCAAAGCACGGACTCTCTGCTTGAGGCGACCGGGCACAGTAAGCTGATCGTGAGCGAGTTCGGCAAGGATGGGTCGAATGCCGACCGAGCTCAGGCGGTGCTGAACGACCCGGCCATTGTCGACATTCTCGAGACGCTGGAACAGGCTTCGCTGCGGCCTGAGTGTGCCTTCCCCATTCGCTGGGAAAGTCGCATGCCAGTTCCATTACCTCACCTGATACGGCTGCTACGGGCCGCGCAGTGGCTGTCCGCGAAGGCCAGGCTGTGCACGATAGATGGAGACCCCGATGAGGCCCTGCGCTGGCTCGGCGTGGTCTTCCGGATGTCAGACCATTGCTCCCGGGGACCGACTATCAATGCTCAGTACATTGCGGCTGCCCTCCAACGGACCGGCTTGGAGCAACTTGAGAGGACACTTTCGCAGACAACTCCCTCGGCCAAGTCGACGCGGGACGTGCTCGACTGTCTGGAACGACTGGACATCAAGGTGCGGTTCGATCAAGCGCTGCCGGGCGAGCGCGCAGAGGGCATCGACAGCTACACGCGGCTGCGGTACCCTCCCCCGCAGTCTGTCTATCCGCCCTCGCCGCGCTTCGCACCAACGAGGCTCCTCTACTGCTATCGGTTTGGGCTCTTTCGCCCTCTCTACAACGCCGATCTGAGCAAGTATCTGACGCGCATGGAAGAGGTAATGCATCGAGCCACGCTACCATCAGCGCAGCCCACTCCGCCGCGACCGCCAAGACGCCTGCCCCGGCGCTGGGTCCCGTTCGGTCTCGATCATATGCTGCAGTTCGTGGAGTTCCTTGGCGCGCTGGACGACCTGCTGGAGATGCGCGATGTAGCGATCATGGAGAACAACATCGGCCGCGTGGCGCTGGCGTTGACCCTCTACAAGATTGAGCGCGGCGAGTACCCGGCGACGCTGGACGAACTGCAGGCGACGCTCAACTGGAAACTGCCGGAGGATTTCTTCGCGGGCGCGGCGATGACGTATCAACGGCGGGGAGACGGGTTCTTGCTCTACAGCTTTGGAGTGGATCGGGACGACGACGGCGGAGTGAAGGGGGTGCCAAGGAATGGCGATTTGGTGTGGGAAACCAAGGTGCCATGAGGGGGAAGCGGGCGTCCTCCTTCGCTCGGCAAACGACGCCGAGCTACGGACGATCTTCGCCGGGCTTCGCCCGGCTCGACAAGCTGGCGCGGGGGACAGGCTTGGGACTGAGAGAATGGCGATCGGAGAGACCAACGGCCGGGCCGGATACACATCATCCGGCCCCACCTGGACGGCGACGACACAGGCCGGAACGGGGTCCCGCCTTACGGCAGAAGTTGGGGCAGGAATCTGCACTGCCACGGTGAAGTCAGGAATGGGAAAGCCTATTCATGGAGGGGAGTGTTGAGCATGGAACGTGGTATGAGATTTTCAGTGGCAGGGAGTATGATCGGCCTGTTGGTCCTGATTGTGGTGGTCGCTGGCTGCAGTACTAACACGGCCTTGTACGATGAGGAGCCAGATACAGCCCTCAGTGGCGACGTGCTGTGCGGCGCGGCAAGCCTGCCGCTCGCAGGAGTGAACATCAGTGTGTCGTGGGGAGGCCCCCCACCAATCACCGTGACAGCACAGACCGACTCAAAAGGCTCTTACTTAGTTGATCTGGACGCGCTGTCTGGCGAGACCAGTGCGGTGGAGGTCACCGTGCGGGCAACCAAGGCCGGATACGCAGACTATGAGGCGACCGTCAGCGTAGAGCCAAATACCCGGGTTGAGCACGACTTCTCGATGGTGCCCCTCGGCTGAGGCGTGTCGGTCAGAGGCAAGGCTATTCCGAGCCCCGCCTTAGGGCAGAAGAGACAGAAACGGAAGAAACGACAGAGACGACAGTAGCAGCATACGGCAACGGCGATGGAAACGGGCGACGGGCGAGGACGCCCGTCGCCCGGGGCGTACGGATCAACGTCCGGGGCAACGACCGGGCCGGATACACACCATCCGGCCCCCCCTGAAAGGCAGCGGTGGGCGGCCAGCTACACCGCCCGGGCCGGAGAGGTGAAACACCCCCGCAGCGCGAAGTAACCACTGTATACACGTCTTCCGCGGAAAGAGATGAAGCCAACCATGCCAGATCAGGGCACGGTGTTGTCACAACTCGTCGCCATGTCACTTCAGATTGGCGACCCGAGCAACGACTACGTCATCCTCGGCGAGGGGAATACCTCCGCGCGAGTGGATGACGAGGGATTCTATGTGAAGGCCTCCGGGACGCAACTGCCAACCATCGACGAGAACGGATTCGTGCGCGTGGCGTTCGCGCCCGTGCGAGCAATGCTCGGCAAAGAGAGCATGACCGACGACGAAGTGAAGGACGGGCTGGAAGCGGCGACCGTCGACGGCGAAGGCATGCGCCCGTCAGTGGAGACCTTCCTGCACGCAGGACTGCTGGCTCTGCCCGGTATCGAGTTCATCGCTCACACCCACCCGACGCCGATCAATGCCCTGCTGTGCTCAGAGCGCGCCGAAGAAGCAGTGGCGGGACGGCTGTTCCCCGACGAAATCGTGTGCTGCGGACCGGAGTCAGCGTGGGTTCCTTACACCGACCCGGGGCTGCCGCTGGCGCAGGCCACGATGGCCGCGGTCGACGAATTCATAGAGAAGTGGAATATGCCGCCGCGCGTGATCATGATGCAGAACCACGGGATGATCGCGCTGGCGGAGACGGTCGCGGATGTGCTCGGGGCCACGGCGATGGCGGTGAAGGCCGCGCGCGTACGTATCGACACGCAGACCTTCGGGCCCATGCACACGCTCTCGTCCGAGCAGGTGGACCGGATCTTCACGCGGCCGGACGAGCACTACCGGCAGCGGAAGCTGGGCGGGTAAGGGCAGAAACAAAAGAAACAGAAGAAACGACAGTGACGGCGGACGGCAAAGGCGAGGGCATACGACAACGACCGGCGGGTCTAAAGACCCGCCCTCCATACGGCAACGGTGACGGCGAGGGCCGACAAGACGGTTCGGGAGGACCAGATGGGACAAGACTACGAAAGCTACGTAAAGGGCGTATGCGCACTTCCTGACAAATACGAGGCCTGGCCACTGTACGGCGTGGGCCTCGATAACCTGGGCGAGAACCAGCACCCGGTAACCTGGGACCTGCCAGAGTGCGGGGCGGATGAACTGATCGCGCGCGTCGACGCGTGTGGATTGTGCTTCTCCGATATCAAGGTGCTCAAGCTCGGACACAGACACCCGCGGATCTCGGGCCGCGATCTGCAAGCGGACCCAGTGGTGCTCGGGCATGAAGTGTCGATGACGATCGTCGCGGTGGGCAAGGAGCGCGGGGACGATTACCAGGTGGGCGACCGCTTCGTCATCCAGGCGGAAATCTCCTACAAGGGCGAGGGGCTGGCTTTCGGCTACATGCTGCACGGCGGTCTGGAACAGTACGCAGTCCTCGGACCACCAGTGCTGGACGGAGATGACGGCTGCTACCTGATCCCGATCGACGAGAAGATCGGGTATTCGGAGGCGGCGCTGGCTGAGCCGTGGGCGTGCGTGGTGTGCTCGTTCCGAGTGGAGCACCGCAAGGAACTCAAGGAGGGCGGCGTGACGCTGATTAACGCGGCGACCGGCTGCCGCGAGGGCTTCACGCTGGGGGCACTGGTGGACGGCCCGGCTCCGGGCGCGATCGTGGCACTGGATCCGCCGGCGGGTCTGAGCGAGGAACTGAAGGCCGCCGCGCAGGCGTGGGGGTGCGAGTACACCGAACTGCCCGGCGAAAGCGACATGGAGTCGATCGCGGCGGAGTCACCGACCGGAGGGATCGACGACCTGATTTTGCTGGACACGGACGCGGATACCGCCGAGGCTGCGGGGGCACTGCTGGGTGAGAACGGGCACCTGTGCGTGATGATCGCGGAGCCGCTGGAGCGGGCAGTGGAGATCGACGCGGGGCGCATTCACTACGACTACACACGATACATCGGCGCGAGCGGGCTGGATATCTCGGAGGCGTGGGCGGAGACGCGGTCGGTGCAACTGACGCCGGGCGGGACGATGCTGATCGCCGGAGCGGCGGGGCCGATGGGCCAGATGCATGTGCAGCGCGCGCTGGAGGTGCCGAACGGGCCGGCGGTGGTGGTGGGGACGGACCTCGACAGCGAACGGCTGGAGACGGTGGTATCGCGCTTCGGAGCACTGGCAAAGGGCAACGGGCGGGAACTGATCTGCCTGAACCCGGCGGAGATGGGCGACGCCTATGGCGAGCGCATTGAGGAACTGGCGCCGAATGGCTTTGACGACATCGTGATACTGGTGCCCGCGGCGCCGGTGATTTCGATGACCGCGCCACTGTTGGGCGACGGGGCCATGTACAACATCTTCGCGGGCGTGGCTCGCGGGACGATGGCGACGCTGGACCTGTCGGACGTGGCGCTGCGCCGCGTGCGGTACACCGGCACGAGCGGGTCGGCAATCGACGACCTGCGGGCGACAGTGAACATGGCACGAGAGGGCACGCTGGCACCGAACCGCGCGCTGGCAGCAGTGGGCGGGATGAACGCGGCATGGGACGGGCTGAAGGCGGTGCAGGATGCAGCGCTGTCGGGCAAGGCGGTCATCTATCCGCAAATCGCGGATCTGCCGCTGACGACGCTCGAGAAACTGGCGGAGGTGGAGCCGGATATCGCGGCGCTGCTGGACGAGAGTGGAGCGTGGACGCGTGAGGCCGAAGACGCACTGCTGGCCAAGTACGCGCACGGCTGCCCGGCTCCGAGCGGAGGCTGCGAGCGGCTCGGGGGGAAGGTGGCGATGGTGACTGGCTCGGCGCAGGGACTGGGAGAGGCGCTGGCGGAACGGCTGGCGTGCGAGGGCTGCGCGGTGTGCGTGGCGGACATCAATGTCGAGGGCGCGGAGGCGACCGCCGAGCGGATCGGCGCGGAGACCGGCGCCCGGACACTGGGCGTGGGCATGGATGTGACCGACGAGGCGTCAGTGGCGGCGGCCATGGCGGAGTGCGTGGCGACGCTGGGAGGCCTCGATACGGTGGTGAGTAATGCCGGGATCCTGATCGCCGGGGAGACGGCTGAGTTTGAGGTGGCGGACTGGCAGAAGGTGATGGCGGTGAACCTGGTGGGGTATTTCGTGGTGGCCAAGCAGGCGTCGATCGCGATGCGCAAGTGCGGCGGAACTGGCTCGATCATCCAGATCAACTCGAAGTCGGGGAAGAAGGGCTCGTTCCGCAACTCGGCGTATGCGGCGAGCAAGTTCGGGGGCATCGGCCTGACCCAGAGTCTGGCGCTGGAGTTCGCGGAGGAGGGCATCCGGGTGAACTCGGTGTGCCCGGGGAACCTGCTGGACTCGCCGCTGTGGGTCGACAGCCTGTATGCGCAGTATGCGGAGCGCTGGGGCATCACGGAGGACGAGGTGCGGCAGAAGTACGTGGATCAGGTGCCGATGAAGCGCGGGTGCGGGTACGAGGATGTCGCGAATGTGGTGGTGTTCCTCGCCTCGGACGAGTCGAGCTACATGACCGGCCAGGCGATTAATGTTACGGGTGGGCAGATAATGTACTGATGATGAGATACGGCGGCGGTTCAACCGGTCGGAGCGACGTTCGCTGCACCGCGTGCGGGCGTGAGAACATGTCCGAGGCGCGGTTCTGCAGCGGATGTGGCGAGCCCCTGCAGGCGACTGTGGGGCTGGCGTCGGGGCTGCGAGCGGCCCGGCCAAGCGAGATTCCGGCTGCTGCCGAGGCAGCGACGGGGGTGCCGGACATCCCGGAGGCGGCACCGATCGCGGGGACGGGCAGCGGGTCGACAGCGGCGGTGATCGCGGGCCTGGGGAGCGGATCTGCGTTGGCGAGCAGCGCCAACCAGAGCGAAGAGGGCATGGCGCAAAGCGAGGCGGAGCGGGTACGGGCCATGCGGATGATGGCCGAGGCGGCGGAGCGCAAGCTCGAAGAAGTAAGGACCCAGCCGATCGAGACACCCGAGCCATATAAGGTGCCGGAGCCGCTGAGCATCGAGGAAATCACGGCGTCGCTCGCGGAACAGACGGAAGCTGAGCCGACCCAGACGGAAGCCGAGCCGACCCAGACGGAAGCCGATCCGGAGCATATTCAGACGACGGCGGAGTATTTCGCGGACACGGCCTCTCCCCCACCGCCGCCCCCGGTAGACGAGCGGGTGCGGTGGGAGATGGAGCGCGCACAGGAGGCGGAGGTCGCGCGAGAGGCACCGATCAGCTCAGAGGAGATCGAGGTCGACACAAAGAAGCTGGGCTCATTCTGCGGATGGGGATGCGCGATCCTTGCAGTGCTCTGGGTGATTGGCATAATCATTATGTTCCTGGTCAGGATGGCAGGGCGGGTCCTCGCGGGAGAGGGCCCGGATCACGTTGATGGAACCGACGAGAAGGGGGCATCGCGATGTATTGTCCAAGCTGTGGGAAGCAAATGGAGGACGACGCGAAGTTCTGCCCGCATTGTGGATCCGGAGCCGAAAAGGCAGAGGCGCCACCGGCGGCCGCCACTCCTCCACCACCGGCGACCGTCCCGCCAGCCGTCCCGCCGGCGACGCCGAGCGCGGTGCCACCTCAGCCTGCACCGGTGCCAACGCCTCAACCCACACCGGCAGCCCCAACACCGACGCCCACGGCCGTCCCGTCGGCCACTCCGAGCGCGGTGCCACCTCAGCCAGCGGCGACACCCCCACCGGCTCAGCCCGGCTATGCGCCACCCGCGGGGACCGTCCCGCCAGCGTCGGCAGGCGAGGCCCCGAAGAAGGGTGGCAGCAAGTGCTGGCTTATCGGCTGCGGGATCGTGCTGGTTCTGGCGATTCTGGGTGGCATCGGCATCTACTTCGCAGGCAAGTACGCGAAGGAGAAGGTCAGCGAAGGTGTCCAGCAACTGGAGCAAATGGGCGTGGAGATCGAGCAGAGCGGGTCTGGTTCACGCGGTCTGGTCATCAATGAGGGCGACGACGACTCTGGGACCAGCGGCGGAAGCGACGTGGACGTTTCGGACGCCGACGACGCTCCCCGTGCAGTGATATCGCTGGTGACGGGCATGTTCACGGACTGGGCAGACGGCGACATGAGCGGAGTGAAGGCGCGCATGACCGGCGAGCTGGTGGACGCTCTCGGCGACAGGCTCGATGACTCGTTCGAGACCGGCTACAAACAGGTCAGCCTGGACTTCACGATCTCGGACCAGATCTCGTCGAACGAATGGGCTTTCGTCATCGAAGAGCAGTTCCGGAACTTCGGGGATGACGAGGTGTACACCGAGACGTACCACATGCTTGTGGTGAAGGAAATGGGTCAATGGCTCATTGGTGACATGTCGAATGACGCGGAAGATGAGGAGAACTGAGGGGCATGATCGGCCAGACTGACGGGGAGGTGCGTCATCGTGTTTTGCGCCAAGTGCGGCAAGAAAATCGCGGACGATGCTGAGTTCTGCTCGAACTGCGGAGCCCGGGCTGATGAGCCGGACGAGGTCGCCGCAGAGCAGCCGGTGACGGAGCCGGAAGCGCCAACGGCAGTGCCCACGCCGGAACCTGCAGCGCCAGCGCCAACGGCGGTACCTACGCCGGAGCCGGAAGCGCCAGCGGCGACGGCTGTGCCAGCGGCGGACGCCAGCGCTCCTCCACCAGCCACGACACCGCCCACGGGCGTCCCGCCGACCGGATCGGCGCCCGTGGCCGGAGCGGGTGAAGCTGCGCCCAAGAAGGGCGGCAGCAAGTGCTGGATCATCGGCTGCGCGATCCTCGCGGTGGTGGTGATTCTCGGCGGGATCGGCACGTGTCTGACCAGCACATATTCGCTGTGGCGGGGCTACGGAGTAATGCAGGACGCCATGCAGCAGTTTGAGGAACCGGGCGAAGCCGGCGGGCGAGCGGGCGAGGGTCCTGACGACGACGGTGACTCCGCGCACGAGGACGACACGGATGATGGGGACGGGGCGCACCACGCGGACGAGGAAGACGGAGACGGGGCCGGCGAGATCGAGATGCCGGACCTGAGCAACATGGACTGGGGCGAGATGGAAGGGCTCAGTGACGAGGCCCGCGAGGCGCTGGAAGGCGCCATGGCACAGATGGGCGAGATGGCCGAGAGCGAAGAGTGGCAGGAGGCCATGGACAACATGGCCGCGGCGGCTCCGACCGTGGCAGCGTATCAGTTCTTCTTCGCGCTGCGCGCGGGTGACGAAGATACGCTCGGGGACCTGGTGACCGATGAGGTGGCTGCGAAGCTGAGCACGTACCTGCCCAAGGGCGACAAGATGCAGGTGGGTCTGGAGCTTGAGGAACAGACGCAAGTCTCGGAGACCGAGTGGGAATACGTGATGCGCGAGAACGTGATGCCCAAGAGCGGCGGGGACCAGACGAAGGAACGCCGACGGATTCGGATGGTGAAATCCGACGGCGAGTGGCTGGTGAGCGAGATCGAGGTGCTGGACTGACGGCGAGGGGCAACGCCATGTACTGCGCCAACTGCGGCAGGGAGTTGGCCGAAGACGCCGACTTCTGCGGCGGCTGCGGTCGGCGCGTGGGAGCGGCGCCAGCCCAGGCGGTGGCGCCCGCGACAGCAGTGGCGGGTGCTACTCAGCCGCCAGCACCCGCTCCGCCGCAAGCGGCTCCGCCAGCCCCGGCGCAAGCCCCCCCTCCGATCGCGAGCAGTCAACCCGCCAAACGGCGTAAGTCGTGCTGGTTCATCGGCTGCCTGGTAGTGGACATCATCGTGGTGGTTGGCCTCGGAATCCTCTACGGCGGACAGTATCTCGCCGGCCGAGATGTGTCGACACTGCAGCAACTGACTGGCGGTGGGACGAGCCGGACCGAGGTATCGACGGTCGCCGCGAGCGACGAAGAACGAGCAGTGGGGGATGTGGTGGTGGCGTTCTACGCGGCGTGGGCGGCGGGAGATGTGCAGACGGCACGGGTACTGTCAACTGCAGCGCACGCGGGGACGCTGAGCGCGGAGAGTCTCGGCGACGGCTACACGCAGGACGCGGTGAGTATCGTCGAGATGAGCGCGGCTGGCGAGGGCCAGTACCGGGTTGTGGCTGAGGAGACCTTCGCCAACACTGTGGGCGGTACGAGCACGGACAGATCGACGATTCATCTGGTGCAAGACGGGAGCGACTGGCGAATTCAGTCGTGGGAGATCGTGAATATCAGCGAAGAGACCGGCAAGTAAGCGGCGAGAGGACGGCCCCGAGTGCAATGCACTAAATGTGGTAAGCAGGTGCCCGACGGCGCGACGTTCTGCGGATCGTGCGGGACCCCGATGAACCAGGGAACACAGCCGCAGCCGACGTCGCAACAACCGGCGCAACCGGCGCCGCCCGCCTATCCCCCGCAGGCACCGGCTGGGTACGCGCCACCGGTGCAGCCGGCTGGTTACGGACAGGCGCCAGCACCCACGCGCAAGGGCGCGAGCTGCTGGCTGATCGGGTGTATCGTGGTGCTGGTGCTGACACTGCTGGGGGCGGTGGGCGGATACTTCGGACTGCAGTATGTGAAGGCGAAGATTGGGCCGACGGCGCAGGGCATGACGCTGCCGGAACTGCTGAATCCGGACAACTGGAACGCTACACCGAGTAACCCAAACACGTCCGGATCAGGCGGGATGACGCAGCCACCGTCGGGCAATCAGGGCGGAGGCAATCAGGGCTCGTCAGGTGGCGGGCAGAGCAGCAGCGGCAGCAATACGCCGGTTGTGACGCCACCACCGGTGACGCCGCCGGTGACGCCGCCATCGAACACGGGTGGCGGGCAGAGCAGTTCAGGGGGCGGGGCGGCGGCGGTGCCGAGTCCGATGGGGGCACTGAATGCGTTCCTGAAGGCAGCAGGCAATGGCGATGGCTCGGGCATGGCGGGCTTCATGACCGGACAGGCTCGGAGCGATTTCGGGCAGCTCGCGGAGATGTGGGGGCAGGGCGACTACGACCACAAGGCGTGGACGATTGACAGTCAGCAGAAGATCAGCGATGCCAAGTGGCACTATGAGGTCACGGAAACGCATAGCGACTGGGAGACAGGCGCACCATTCTACAGCAGCTACGGGATCGACCTGCAGTGGAACGGGAGCGTGTGGCAAGTCAGTGATTTCGGCTCGTAGGACACAACAGCGGGCCAAGACGTAACCCGTCCCCCGAAATGACGAACGGAGTGAGACCATGGCAAGGCAAGTGCAGTATGAGCTCGGGATCAACGGAGCTTTCCTGACCAGACGCTGGGAGCGGCCCGGTAACTGGATGAAACTCACACGCGAAATCGGCTTCAAGAATCATGAGTTCTGCGGCGATGTCATCGACCCGTTCTTCTCAGGCGACCGGGAGTTCCAGCTTGAGACAGCGCGGCAGGTGCGAGCCGAAGCAGAGAGATACGGTGTGTACATCACGTGAAGGAATGGATCCTGGACTGCTGCGACCTGTGCCTCGCGATGGGGACCGACCGCATCGGCGGGCACTGGGACGCGATCTCGGTCGAGGTGATGGCCGACAAGGCCTCATACGACAGCGCAGTCGGGCGCGTGCAGAGCATCTTCCGCGAACTGTCGCGCGCGGCCAAGGCTAAAGGCATGGCGGCGATCTACAACGAGCAGATGTACACCCCGAGCGAGATTCCGTGGACTCTGCAGCAGACCGAGGACTTCCTGCTGGCAGTCAATAGCGACAACGCGGACGGATGCCCGGTGTACGTGACCGTGGACGTGGGACACCAGGCGGGGATGTACTACGGGCTCGAGGGCGACGAACTGGACTACGTGGAATGGTGCCGACGCTTCGGCGCGGTCGCCGAGATCGTGCACCTGCAACAGACCACCCCGGACGCCAGCCACCACTGGCCGTTCACCGAAGAGTACAACGAGAAGGGCGATGTGATGATCCCGGCGATCCTCGAAGCGCTCGAGGAGTCGCATTTCAACTACGCCAACTCGCCGCTGGCCGAAGTGCTGCCGCCAGTTGAGAAGACGTGGCTGATCGCAGAGATCATCCCCGGACCGAGGAGAAGCTGGTGGAGGAACTGACGATCTCGGCCGACTACCTCAAGCAGTTCGTGCCGGACGAGGGGCTGACGTTGACGATATAGGGGCGGGCCGGATAGGATCAGGCCTCACCATACAGCCGCAGCAACGGCAGACGGCCGGCGGGGCACAGGACCCCGCCCTACAGAACGGCGGACGGCAACGACCGGCCGATTCTGACGAATCGGCCCTCCATACGACATGGATGAACAGCGGCATCCCCCGTTGCTCGGCAAACGACGCCGAGCTATGGGGGATCTCCGCCCGGCATCAGCCGGGCTTCGACGGCGCGGGGGCGGATAAGGAAGCGTGACCGTGCATCAAAGTTGTACGGAGGTACCCCGATGGGTCTTCTCAACGACTTGACGCCGCTCGCCGTCGCCGCGTGTCTGGCCACATGCATCGCCTGCGCCTCGGCACAGGAGCCCGGAACACCGAAGAACCACTCCGAAACGATCACCTCAGCAGACCACGAGTACACCATCGAGATGGGCGGGACTATGGACGGTCCCGCCACGCGTGAACCGATCGGGTACGGGTACTGGCGGCAGAACTATGAGCCGATGCGGACCGTGCGGATGGCGAACGTCGGCGATACACCAGTGGTCAACCCGTGGGTCTTCACCAACGACCGCGGGCACTGGCGGACCTGCAAAGAGATGACGGACTGGGTCGGGGCACCGTATGAGGATGAGGTGGAACGCGCAGTCGCGCTGTGGTGGTGGGAGACGCGGCATCGGTTCCATACCTACACGGGCGACGCTGAGAACACCGACGCGGTGAAGGTCTGGAACGTCTACGGGCATACGCTGTGCGGGAACGATGCGCAAGTGATGGCCGACGTGTGGCGCACGGCGGGCTTCGAGATCCACTACCCGCGCATCCAGGGACACGCCATCAGCGAAGTGTATGCGGGGGGACGATGGAACCTGATCGACGGCGATGAGAATATCCTCACGCTGCTGCGGGACAACGAGACGGGCGCGAATGAGGCCGACATCCGGCGGGACCATGACCTGATCAAGCGCACACACTGCTACGGAATTCTGGGCTCGGACAGCAGGAGGGTCGACGAATTCTCGGCCAGCCTCTACGTGCATGAGGATCAACCGAAGCAGAAGCAGGGGCTGCGGACGCGGCTCGGGCATGAGATGAAGTTCACGCTGCGGCCGGGCGAGGCGCTGGTGTGGGGCTGGGAGAACCGGCTGAAAGCGCACGGGCAAGACGAGACGATGCGCGAGGGCAAGAAGCCGCTGGCGAACGGCTGGTGGGAGTATGCGCCACGGCTGACTGAGGCGCGCATCGCGGCCGACGCCGAGAGTGCCGAGGGCATCGTGGCGGGAGCGGACGGCGTTCGCGGCGAGGGAGCGCTGGTGTATCGAGTGCGGGCGCCATATGTGATGGTCGGCGGCAGCGTGGAGGTGGACGGGGAGGCACTGGGGCTTGACCTGTCATGGGATGGGGAGGAATGGATCGAACTGGCAGGCGAAGATATCGACGAGCATTTCCCCCTCGAAGGCCCGGCGCGATATACGTATCTGCTGCGCGTGAGAGTGGCGGCGGGGGGAGCGCTGCGGTCGCTGCGCATCGCGAATGACCTGCAGATGGCGCCGCTGTGTATGCCCTACCTGGAGCTTGGCGAAAACCGGGTGCAGTATACGGATGAGACGGAAGGCGCGCGGCAGGTCGAGCTGACGCACGAGTGGGTGGAGCGCTCGGATAACCAGCCGCCGAGTACGCCCCCGCGACCGATCTTCCCCGCCAACGGCGCGAGGCTGGATCACACACAGGTCCGCTTCGAGTGGCCGGCAGCCACGGACCCCGACGGCGACGCGATCGCCGACTACCAGTTCCAGCTCTCACGGTACGAGGACATGCGCTGGCCGATGTCGCCGAACTTCTTCAAGCTGCTGTCGCGGACGGCGGAGAAGGGGACAGAGCACTTCACTCTCCCCTACCGCGGGCTGCTGAATCCGGAGACGACGTATTACTGGCAGGTGCGAGCGCGCGACGCGCAGGGGCTGTGGGGGGCGTGGAGCGAAGTGTGGAGCTTCCAGCCGGGGGGGCCGGGTGTGCCGACGAATCTGGCGATGAGAGTGGACGAAGAAGCGCGCACAGTGATGATTTCGTGGCGCGACAATCCGGTGGGCGAGAAGCCGGTGGCATACAAGGTCTATGGGTCGAACGAGCGGGGCTTCACGGTGTCGGATGTGGAGTATGAGGTGTGGATGGGCAATCAAGAGAACCAGGTGAGCGGCTGGGTACCGACGCCGGCGAACCTGATGGAGACGACAGCGGCGCGATCGATCCAGGTGGTCGGGGCGGGGCTGGATGCGGCGAACGCGAACCGGGGGTATTACCGGGTGGTGGCGGTGGACGCGAACGGGATCGAGAGCGGACCGTCGGACTACGTCGAGATGCCGCGGCCGCTGATATGCACCGCCGCGGCCATCGAGGGGAAGGTCGGCGAACCGCTGGCGGCGAGTGTGGGGACGATCTGGTCGATGCAAGATCTGGCGTGCCGGACGCTCGATGACCCGCAGAAGATCTACAACGCCGCGTTCTGGGAAGTCGAGCACCCGGTGTATGCACTCGCGGGTGGGCCGGATTGGCTGACGATCGACGCCGAGAGCGGGGCGCTGACGGGCACGCCGCCGGACGCGGGCGAGTTTGCGGCGACCGTGACGGCGAGCATCGAGGGCGTGGGCGAGGACGCGATGGAGATTACGGTGAGGGTTGCTCCCTGACTGCGGTAGTGCTGGAGGCCGACATGCGAACACGCGAACTGCTCGTCATGATTCTGATCAGCGTCGCAGCAGTTGCGCACGCGCAGACGATCGGCGTGTGGGATGCGCCAGTGCCGGGCGAGTTGCTGGCGGCGAACAGCGATGCGCTGACCGCGCTGCTGACCGCGGAGGGCTATGAGGTGCGGAAGCTGAGCACCGACGAACTGCTCGACGCCACGACGCTCTCCCCCGCCGAACTGCACATGGTGCTGATCCCGACGATCGGCGTGTATCCCCCCGAAGGAGTGCCCGTGCTGCGCGAGTATCTGCAGGCAGGCGGGACGATGGTGTCTATGGGGGGCGTGCCATTCGACCGGCGGCTGCAGAAGTCGGACGGTCAGTGGCAGGCGCTGATGCTGCCCGATGACCCGACCGACGAGGTGCGCGCCATCGCCGACTTCGAAGCGGGGATTCCGGAGGGGCTGTTGACGGTTCAGGGCGGCGAAGGCGAGGACTTCGGGTTCGAGGTGGTAGATCACGAGGGTGAGGCGGGCAAGTATCTGCGGGCAAGCGTGAGCGAACTGGGGCAGTATGAGTACGTGCGCATCAACCTGGCGGACACGGGGGATGACAGCTTCAGCATCCTGCATTTCCGCGCGCGGGGCGACGAGAATTCGGCGACGCTCGGGATGGAGATGAACGAGAGCGACGAGTCGCGGTGGAAGATGGTGCTGCCGCTGTCGACAGAGTGGCGAGACTACACCATCTTCATACCGCACATGCTCTCCTACGCCACCGAAGATCGTGGCGATGAGGGCGACCAGTTGCACCCGAGCAAGCTGCTGCGAGTGTCGCTGGGCTTCACGAAGGGCATGGTGGGCGGAGGGGCGCACCGGATCGATCTGGATGATGTGCAGCGCTGGCGCTTCGCGAGCTCGAAGCCCGAAGCTATCTCGTGGTCGACAAGGATGATCGCGGCGACGGTCGATGCTTACGGGGACCTGGTGAAGACGCCGGGCGAGTCCGACCCGCTGGCGACGCTGTTCGCCGATGCAGTTGAGGCGGCAGACGGTGGGTGGTCTGTCACGGTGTCGGACCTGAGTCCGCCTCTGGAGAAGGACGGGTCGCTCGGGCGGCGGCGGGTGGGGCGAGTGCGAGGGCTGTCGGTGGAGGACGGGAACGCGATCCCGGGGATGGTGGCGAACTTCCATGACGGGGATCTGGCGGGGGCGTCGCTGGCGGCGATTACGCTGAACGAGACGGAATTGCTGGACCAGCCGCTGCCGCAGAAGACGCTGCTGGAGACGCTGAGTTATCTGCTTCGCTGCCCGCGCATAGTGGCGCTGGAGCCGAGCTTCGGCGTCGAGGACGGCAAGCCAGAGATGACGCTGACGGCGACGGTGGCGGGGCCGGCGCTGGGCGCGGACGAAGTGTGGTGCGCGCTGACCTACTCGCCGGGCCTGAACGAGCTGGCGCCTGAGCAGGTGCCACAGACGCTGGCTATGACGGGGGTGCCGCAGAGCACGCACGCGGCGACGCTGGCACCGAGGGAACGGATACATATCTCGGAGCGCCTTCCTACGGGCCCGCTGTTCTCCACGTCGCAATACCGCGCGAGCGCTGCGGTCTGGGTCGATGACGAGTTGTCAGACACGGCAGAATTCACGGTCGATGTCCGCGGGGTGATGGGCGACCTGTGTGATTTCCTGGTGGAGCGGCAGACGGAGGAGGGGACGTTCACGGGATCGGGGTTTGTGGACGAGCGAGCCGCGCGAGGGCTGCTGGCGATGTACGACATCACCGGCGACGAACGGTACCGCGACGCGGCAATCCGCTGGGGTGAGCACGAGATTGATATCCAGCGCGAGGACGGCGGCTACCGGATGGGCTACGGGATAGGGACGCAGGGGGAGGCGTGCTACGTGGCTGACGGGGGCGAGATCGCGATCGGCATGGTGCGACTGCTGAACTATGTGCCAGAGGATCGGCGGGCGGCGTTCGCGGAATCGCTGCAGCGCTACTTCGACTACCGCGAGAGTTTCCGTCTGGACGATGGGACGATTTCGGTGGGCTGGGTCATTACGGGGATGTGGATGCGCGACTACCCGGACGACTCGAAGCTTGAGAAAGCGATGCGGTCCGATGTGTCCCGGGGGTTCGTGGTGGGCTGTACGCTGGCGTCGGCGGCGGCTTTCGCGCACGTCACCGGGGAGGCGGCGGACCGGGCGATGGTGGTGCATGACTCGCGGTGGTTCCTCGACGACGGCATCAAGACGACGAGCGTGATGGCCGAAGCTGCGCAGTGGGCACATTACTTCACGCCCGACGAGGGACTGCGCGGGGAGTTCGCACAGCGCATGAAGAAGACGCTGGTCCCGTGGATGCCGGACTCGCGGTCGTGGTGGTATGCGAGCGGCGGCAGAGCCGGGGTAACGCTGTCGGCGCTGAACTACTACGCGACGCAGATCGAGGCGGACCCCGTGGCGCAGGCGCAGGTCATGCGGGGAATCTACGAGATGGTGAGCGAGGCGGTACCTGTGCTACGGGGCAGTGAGCATGGCGGAAGTGCTGCAGCCGCTGGTGACGCTGGAGGGAATTGGGGAGTAGAATTTGCTTGTGGTGGTGCGAGGGAAGGCAAGGCCAAGGATACGGACTGATTGTCGGGCTGGGAGCCCGGCCTACGGTTAACGGCACCACCGCAACGCCACGGCCGGCCGATTCTCGCGAATCGGCCCTCCATACGGCGAACGGCAAACGACCGGCGGGTCTGAAGACCCGCCCTCCAGACGGCACGGATGAAC
>JALGSU010000069.1 GCA_029821735.1 Candidatus Zipacnadia bacterium
GTTGCTGTTCAACGTGCTGTCGATGGTGGGCTTCGGCGTGGTCGCGCTCATCCCCGCCTGGCAGGCCGTGTTGGGCGGGGCGGTGCTCTTCCTGTCATGGACGGCCATCTCACTGCCCGCCACCATGAGCCTGGTCGCGCGCGTGTTGCCGAAGAGCAAGCGCACCATGGGCGTATCCGTGCACTCGCTCGTACGGCGTGTGCCCATGGCGCTCGGGCCGATGGTAGGCGGAGCCTTCATCGGCATCTGGGGCGTCGAACTGGGAGTGCGCATCGCGTTCGCGGGCGCGCTGGTGATGGCTCTGGTGGCGGCGGTCGCGCAGCAGGTGCTGATCGAGAACGATGCGCCCGACGCGAGTTCAGGGCGATCAGCCCCCACCGGCGAGCGCAACCCGATGCGCCTGTGGCGTGAGATGAGTCCGAGCCTGCGCCGGTTACTCGTGGCCGACATCCTCGTGCGCTTCTGCGAGCAGATCCCCTACGCCTTCGTCGTGCTGTGGGCCGTCGGGACCACCGCGCAGCCCGGGCCCGTCACGGCGCTTCAATTCGGCGTCCTGCGCAGCATCGAGATGGCGACGGCTATCCTGGTCTATATCCCGGTCGCCTATCTGGCCGACCGAGGGCACAAGAAGCCCTACGTGGTGATCACGTTCCTGTTCTTCTCAGCCTTCCCCCTCGTCCTCATGTTCTCGCATTCCTTCGGGCTGCTGGCACTCGCCTTCGTGGTGCGCGGGCTCAAGGAGTTCGGCGAGCCAACCCGGAAGGCCCTGATCATGGATCTGGCGCCCGAGGACCGCAAAGCCGCCATGTTCGGCCTCTACTACCTCATCCGCGACGTGGTCGTGTCCGTGGCCGCCTTCGGCGGTGCATTCCTGTGGGCTATCCACCCAGGCGTGAACCTGTTGGTCGCCTTCGGCTTCGGTATTCTGGGTACGGTGTGGTTCTGGCTGCGCGGTCAGGACCTCGCGCCATTGTCTGATTGAGGCGAAGCGGTTCGGCGCACGTGCCCGTTCCTCGGCTGCAACTGGGGCGAAGCCTCCATCGCGTAGCAGGGGGGGTTCCGAGAAGCTTAACCTGCCGGTTGTGGACGGTTGCGGCGGCGCGCCGTATACTTTCTCATAGCCTTCCTCAACCGCATCAGAATAGGAGATGAGTCGCTTGCGCAACCGTGGTTTCACGCTGATCGAGCTTCTGGTCGTCATCGCGATCATCGCGATCCTGGCGGCGATCCTCTTCCCCGTCTTCGCCAAGGCGCGGGAGAAGGCCCGCCAGACCTCGTGTCTGAGCAATCTCAAGCAGATCGCCACCGCGACGCTCATGTACGCGCAGGACTACGACGAGACGATGCCGCGCTACTATCACGCGACGCCTATCAACTTCACCGCCCAGACCTCGCTCCAGCCGTACATGAAGAACGAACAGCTCTGGGTCTGCCCTTCGGGTTCGGCGCTCTTCCACTACTACTGGGACAGCGGCTGGGTCGGTGCTCCGGCGGAGATCAAGGGCTCCTACGGCTACAACCAGCATCTGAACGCCTACATCCTCGCGGACATCGACAAGCCCGCCGAGACCGGCGTGTGGGCCGACTGCCAGGACCGCCTCGTCATCCTGCATGAGAATAGCCGCTACCGCACTGTGGACCGCCACAATGGCGGCGGCAACCTCGCATTCGTAGACGGCCATGCGAAGTGGCTGAACTGTAACGAACTCTACTGCCAGCAGGTTGTTCCCGGGGGCAGCGCGCCCTGGGACCTCTACTAGCAGGCGAGCACGCCTCACGCACATGTGACGGCCGCGGCCTCGATCGGGGCCGCGGCCGTTTCAGTTCGCACGGCAGGTTCCGCGCCACTCAGGCGCTCTCGCGCAGGACCTCGGTCTGATGCGCGACCTCACGCTGCGCCAGGGCCCGCACGAGCGCATCGGGAAAAGATCCCGGCCTCACGATACAGACATCCTATGACACCGACTTACTACTTGCCCATGTCTACTCGTTGATGTATCATATTGTCACATGAAGCATGAAAGGGGCGTGTGGACATGAAGAAGGGTTTCACGCTCATCGAGCTACTGGTGGTCATTGCGATCATCGCCATCCTAGCGGCGATCCTCTTCCCGGTTTTCGCCAAGGCGCGGGAGAAGGCTAGACAGACCAGTTGTCTGAGCAATGTGAAGCAGATCACCCTGGCAATAATGCAGTACGTTCAGGACTATGATGAGTGCATGCCTGCGGGGATGGGCTACTGGACTCCGTATGTGACGCCGCCAGGAGCGGGTCGGGGCGACACGCCGTGGTGGAGGAGCTGCTACCCGTACGTCAACAACGGGCAGGTCTTCCGCTGCCCCAGCCACGCAGGCTTCTCGTCAGCAATTAACGACTGGCCCGCTTTCCCCGAGATCCCGCGAATGAGCTACGGCATCAATATGCGGCTGAACCGCTACGCAATCGCGGATATCAAGGAGCACGAGTCAGTCTACATGATCTCCGCCGACACCAACTCCTACGTGTATCTGTACCCGTCGATCACGACGCTGAGCACCAGTTACGACTGGAATTCCCAGCTTCCCGCGGCGGCGGCTCGGCACAATGACGGTGTCAACTTCGGCTTCACCGACGGCCACGCGAAGTGGCTGTCGTGGGGCTCCCTCGATATGGATACAAACGTGGACGGCAGCTACCCCCTCTATTGGCCAAACGACACCGTGAACTAGCCACGGCGATGCGCTTCTTTCGCGGGCCGCGCCCCCTCACGGACGGCGCGGCCCTTGCATGTACTCGCGATGTACTCCCGGCCCTCAGGCGGGGAGGTCCTCGGCGCGCTTCGCACGAAGGACGCCGCAAGGAGGGACCAGAAACCATGCGAACGCAACTGCTGGTCGCGCTTGTGCTCCTGACCACTGCCACCGCGCTCCCCGCGCAGGAGATGCCTCAGATCGACGTGCCCCTGCTGGGCGAGAACCTCATCGTGAACGGCTCCTTTGAGCTGAGCCCGGTGGGCCCGGTCGCGCCGGGCGAGGTCCCGGAGGGCTGGTCGGACGAAGCCTACGGGGCCGATGGGCAACTCACCATCGTCGAGGACGCCGCGCCGGGCGAGGGCAGCAAATCCCTGCAGATCACCAACACCCCGGACAACAACAAGTCCGGCCTGCACGGCCCCTTCATCGAGATCGACCCCACGCAGGCGTACATCCAGTTCGGCTGGCAGAAGGTCGATGCGAACTCCGTCGGCTTCGGCATGCCCTACGGTCGCCAGTGGTTCGACGCCGATCAGCAGGGCGCGGATCAGGAGCATACGCGCAGCTACAACTACCTCGCGAAGCCCGATGTGCCGCCGGGCGAGTGGGGCTTCACGCAGCAACTGCTGCTGCCGGACCCGACGCCGGATGACGGGAAATTCGCCGCGAACGAGATCCCCGCGAACGCGCGCTACCTCAAGGTCTGGGCGCTCGCCTACAACTGGAGCGGGATCGGCTACTACGACGGGCTGGGCCTCTACCGCGTGGACTACGCCTCGATGGCGCGTGAGCGCATCCTCGGCGCGATGGACGAAGCCGACGCGGACGCGATCCGCGCGGAGATCGAGGCGGCACTCCCGAATGTGCCCGAGGGCCTCGAACTACGCACCCGCGCGACGGACCTGCTGGCCGAGCAGGCGCGGATCAGCCGCGCGGCCACGCAGGAGCAGCAGCGCCCCGTGCTCGACTGGATGGCCGATGAAACGCGGACGCCGGAGATGCTCACGGAGCTGGAAGCGCTGCGCTGGGAGCTGAAGATCGAGGCGCTGCTGAGGACGACGGGGTAGCGGCGCATGGCGAGCACCATTCATCCATGCCGTTCGTGGCGCAGACTTTCCAGCCTGCGGTCGTTTCCGTAGAAGGGATGATCGACAATCATGGATAGAGCGATCGCTCTCGTGTTCATTGCCGCGTCACTGGCATCCTGCGCCTGCGCCGCGGAAGAGATACACTCGGTGCAGCCCGCGGTCGGGGCGGTCTGCCTCACGACCGACCGGCCGATCACGATCGATGGAGACCTCTCCGACGCCGCCTGGCAGCAGGCGCCGGTGGTGAGCGGCTTCCGCATCTCGGCGCTGGAGACGCTGGCGCCGAACCAGACGGAGTTCATGGTGCTGCGCGACGCCGACACGCTCTACTTCGGCGTGCGCTGCCATGAGGAGAACATGGCGGGCGTCCTGGCGACCGTCACGATGCGCGACGGCCCCGTCTGGCACGATGACGACGTCGAGTTCTTCCTCGACCCGGACCACGACCACAACGACTTCTACCAGCTCATGGCCAACTCGCTGGCCACGCGCTTCGATTCGAAGACCGGGTCGAGCACGTGGGACACCGAGTGGGAGGCGGCGGCCACGACCGAGGCCGACGCGTGGCTGCTGGAGGTCGCGATCCCCTTCGCGTCGCTCGATGCCGAGCCGCCCGGGATCGGCGATGTCTGGGGCATGAACGTCTGCCGCGAGCG
>JALGSU010000037.1 GCA_029821735.1 Candidatus Zipacnadia bacterium
GAGAGCGGGAAGCCCTGCCAACGCTCGACGAGGCCATCCCAGTGGCCGTCGCGGAGCGAGTCATCCACGCACGCGTCACTCATCTCGACGATGGTCAGGCCGGCGTCGGTGAGAGCGCGGGAGTATTCCCCGAAATCGTGCACGTAGTTCTCGATGTGGTAGCGCTGGTCGTCGCAGGTGAAGGCGGTGCGCCAGCCGAGGACGAGGCAGATGTAGTGGAAATCGCTGATGATCAGGCGGCCACCGGGGGCGAGGCAGCGGGCCATCTCGGCGATGGGGCCGGCGACCTCGGGCAAGTGGCAGAGGACAAGGTTGCAGGTGACGAAGTCGAACTGCTCGTGGGTGGGCAGGCTGCCGAAAGCTCCGTCGATGAGTTCGGCGGGCACCCCGCGAATCGAGGACCAGGTGCGGGCTTTCTTGAGCATTGCTGGCGAGGGGTCGACGCCGGTGACGCCCGCGCCGCGGGCCGCTAACTCCACCGCGAAACGGCCAGTGCCGCAGCCGACATCGAGGACGAGCTTGCCAGCGACGTCGCCGATAAGACGGTCGATGGCCGGTCGGGCGACCTCGATCACCACGTTGCGCTCGGTATCGTAGTTGGCGGACCACAGACGGTAGCCCTCGTCCGGATCGACCTCGATGCAGACGCGCTCTGTCACGCGGCGGGCGGCCTCGTCGGCGTGCTGGGCGATGGCTTGCTCGCCGATGGCGTCGCGGACTCGATCGACCATGGCGGCGACAAGCGCGAGGTCATCGCGCAGGCCTTCCGCGGCGGGGTCGTCGCAGCGGCGGCGGACGCCGGCGAGATGTGTGTGCAAAGCGACAGCCAGTCCTCGCAGCAGTTCTTCAGACATCTGGTGCCTCCTGCAGCGTGTCCCATCAGTTCATGCAGCGATCGGGTCTGCGACCGGACCTCGGCGTCGTGAGCGGCGGCACCGGTCCAGGCGGGAAGTGGTGAGTCAGCATTCGGTCAGCACAGCAGGCAGGTCGGCGAGGGCCGTGATGACCGTGACACCGTCAGGGCAGGCGTCGCCCAAGTCCTCCTCGGGGTCGCGGTCAAGCTGGAAATCAAGCGGGAGGCGGCTGCCACCGTGGGCGTCGCGGCGGATGAGAATGGGTCGGATGTCAGCGGCCCATGCAGCCTGCATATCCTCGCGAGAGTCGCCGACGAATACGACATCGTCAACAGTCAATACCATCGGGCCAAGTGCGAAGTCGAAGATGCGCGGGTCGGGCTTGGCGACACCGACGGCGCCGGAGATGACGACGACTTCGAACCACTCGGCCAGGCCACAGTCCTCGAGGCGGCGCTGCGCGTGGGTGGGGTGATCGTAGTTGGAGATCAGCGCCAGTCGGTAGCCGGCGGACAGCTCGCGCAGGACGGGGATGGCCTCGGGGTCGAGGCGGACCTCGGTATCCCACGCAGCGACGGTGGCCTCGGCGGCCCGGGCAATGTGCAGGCGGGTGGGGTTGACGCCGAGCAGATCGCACTGATGGGCAATGCGGCGCTCGAAAACTGACAGGCCCTCGTCTGAGTGGGGCGGCTCGGGACGGGAGAAGAACCCCTCGCAGGCTTGGGCGAACTCGTCTTCGGGCATTTCGAGTCCGGCGTCTTGCAGGGAGTCGTGGAAGGCCTCGAGCCAGCGCTGCCAGGCGGCGTGCATGTCGCCGTAGACCAGCAGCGTGCCGTAGAGATCGAAGAAGATTGCGTGGGTCATGAGTTCACACCTTGTAGCCTGCGGTGACGGCGATGATGTCGTGGAGCAGCGAAGGGTCGTCAGGGCTGCTCGCGACGTGGTCCTCGAGAGCGCGCAACCCGCGTTCGAAGGCGTCCTCGGGGACCATGGTGAGGGCGGAGGTGGCTTTGCCCCGCACGGTCTTCAGCAAGTCCTGCGCGGTCTGCCACGTCTGCTGCCGGACTTCGTCGGTGACCACGGCCTCGAATGCGCACTCGGTCAGCCAGGCCTCGACATCGGCGATGCTCGGGGTGCGCTCCTCGTCGAGCTCGCGGGTCTCGGGGAAGAACCGCCAGATGGCGCTTTTGCGCACATGCTCGATGGGCCCGTAGCGGATGAGGACCGTGCCGGGCGTGTCCAGCATGCGGTAGCTGTGGCGCAGCACCGCCCTGGGGTCGTCGACGTGGTGGAGCAGGTGGGACATGATGATCAGATCGTAGACGCGGTCGGGGCAGGCGGGCGCCTGGGCATCCCCCTGCAGCCAGCGCACAGCACATTCGGGGTCATTGTCGCGGGCCCTGGCCAGCATCTCGGGCGACGCGTCGAGGCCGGTGGTGTCCCAACCCAGGCGCTCGAACATCAGCAGCGCAAAGCGCCCCGTGCCACAGCCCAGGTCGAGTGCGCGGGCGTCCGGCGGCGCCTGGCCCAATCTCTGGATGACGTCCGCCCACAGTTGCAGGTTCTCCTCACGCATCTGGCGCGTTCGGTCATACGACGCGGCGATCTCGCTGTAATCGGCCTTGCGCACGATGCCCTCCGTTACCCGCTGCGCTTAAGTGTACCCTTAAGCTTACAGTATCGCTCTGGGGCGGGAAATACCTGCATAGGGCAGAAAAGACAGGAACGAAGGAAAGGGAAGAAACGGTAGGGACAGAAGACGACAACGACAACAGCAACGGCGGGCGGCTGCGCCCGGCCCTGCCTTGCGAGCAGGGCCGGGTGGTCAGGCTTCAGTCCACGAAGGCGGCGTCATCGCCAGCCAGAGCCGTCCACTTCTCGCGGATCTTGCGGACGTGGTAGGCGACGTTCGCGCCACTGCACCCCAGGTGCGCCGCGAGTTCGCGGCAGGTGCGTCCCTGCATGACACCAGCGAGGACGCGGCGCTGAGTCTGCGTGAGATCGGCCTGCAACTCGTCGACCAGCGTGGCGCCGGCGACGGTTGCGGCGACGTCAGTCGGGGCCGCCTGAGCGTGCTCGGCCTCGGGGTCAGTGTCGCGGCGACGCTTGTGCCACTTGAGGTAGTCGAGCATGCGCCAACGCGCGCGCTCGATCAGGAAACACTCGGGCTGGCCGATGCTGAGATCGACGTCCTCGAGGGCCGCAAAGAGCGCGCACCAACCCTCGCCCAAAAGGTCATCGGGGTCGTCGCCCGACGTCCTGGCGTAGTATTTGGCCATGCTCAAGAGGCGCGGCCAGAGGGCTATCGCGAGCTCATCGCGTGCCGCCCGGTCTCCTCGTTTTGCTTGTTCTATAAGCGTTCTCATCGCTATCTCCCACGTATCGGTCCAACAAAGAAAAACGGCCACGAGGTGTGTGCGTCTCTCGTGGCCGCTCTTTGCTGTGCGGGAGGTAGCTTGTCTTACCCCAGGGCGTCTTCCGGTAGGGAGTGCGCCCTCCACGAGTAGTCGTTATGATCCCCGTGCGGGGAGATCCGAGTGCGGATCATCACGATGTTGACTTCCACTCGTACAGTCACCTGGCGCACCCCTTCCTGTATGGTTTGCGTGTCCCGGCGCAGCGTGCGCCGGTAATCAGGAACAGTATAGGTCAACGGCCCGGACATGTTAAGTACGCCAGGCAGAAACTTCTGTGCGGCCGCCGGGCAAGTATTCACCCATGTGTTGAGGAGCGGGGCAGTGATGGCTTAAGAAGTAGTGGCGGGGCGCCGATACTGATAGGGATGTCGAACAGGAACCGCCGTGGGCACCGGGGGACCACTGAAGGATCGTGAGTGCGCAGGCGACCATGACAAGGGGTCAGTTATGGCCGATCAGACGACAGTGCTCGTTGCTGAAGACGACACCGCTTCGAGAGAAATCATGGGTCGACTGCTGCAGCGATCGGGGTACCGAGTGCTGGCTGCCAGGGATGGGGCCGAAGCAGCAGAATTGATGACAGGCGAAGTGCGCGTGGCAGTGCTGGACTGGATGATGCCGGGGATGGATGGACTGGCACTGTGCCGACGGATCAAGTCAACTCCGGAAACAGCGTGCACCTACGCGATCATGGTGACGGCGAAGGCCGAGAAGGCGGACTTGGTGGCCGCGTTGGCCGCGGGCGCGGATGACTATATGAGCAAGCCGGTCGACCATGACGAACTGCTCGCACGCGTGCGAGCCGCCGAACGCATAGCGGAGCGCGAAGTATCGCTTACCTCCGCGTATCGGGAGATCAGCGGCCGGGCCTGCCGCGATTCGTTGACGGGTCTGCACAACCGTCGGCACTTCGACGACGCGCTGAGCGAAGCCGTTGAGGGAGCGCGAGTAACCGAGGGCGCGCTGTCACTGCTAATGCTGGACGTGGACCACTTCAAGCAAGTCAACGATGTCTACGGGCACCATGTTGGCGACGAGGTGCTCAGGAAGATCGCGGACGCAGTGGCGGGGCAGGTGCGGGGTCGGCTGGATACCGTCGCGCGCTACGGTGGCGACGAGCTGGCAGTCATCGCACCAGGCACGCTGGTGGTGGGCGCGAGCATCTTGGCGGAACGGATTTTGCGGCATGTAGCGCAGGTGCGCGTGAAGACAGCAGACCACCTGATCTCGGTGACAGTGAGCATCGGCACCGCGGCGCTGACCGCCCAGATCCTCGGCGCAGACGACCCGGTGACGGCATTGATAGAGGAGGCCGACATGCGCCTCTATCAAGCCAAGCACGCCGGGCGCAACCGAGTGGCGGCGTGAATGGGGGAACGGCGGAAGGCAACGGCGGCAAAAGGGAATTGGCAAAGGGCAAAGGGGAACGGCGGACGGCGACGGCAACGGCGGAAGGCAACGGCGGCAAAAGGGAATTGGCAAAGGGCAAAGGGGAACGGCGGACGGCGACGGCAACGGCGGACGGCAACGGCGGACGGCGACGGCGGACGGCGACGGCGACGGCAACGGCGGACGGCGGAAGGCAACGGCGGCAAAAGGGAATTGGCAAAGGGCAAAGGGGAACGGCAGACGGCGACGGCAACGGCGGAGGGCGGCAAAGGGGAATTGGCAAAGGGCAAAGGGGAACGGCGGACGGCGACGGCGGCGTGATTGAGCAAGCAGATGCAGGGAACGCGAGGGACTAATCAATGAGCGCGGCGCGCGAGGACAGCAGTTGCGCAGCAGGCGTGGGCTCGACATGCGACAATAGTTGCCCGCCGGCGTCGCCGATTGAGCATCGGCTACGGCACAGACTGATCATGGAGCAGGCGCTGGCGTCCGCGTCGCGACTGCTCATCTGCCAGAAAGAACCAGACACCGCGTCAGTGCTGCGGACCGTGGGCGAGGCAGCAGGAGTGCACAGAGCCTACATCTGCGAGCTGAGTGGCGAGGGCGGTGACATGAGGAGCACGGAGGAGTGGTGCGCGCCGGGCGTGGCGTCGCGGCTAGATGAAGTATGGGACCTGAGCAGCTGGCCATTGCCGTGGCTCATGGAACGGCTGCGCGCTCGGGAAGCAGCCATCGTGCGGAGTGTGGACGATCTTCCGGAAGCAGCAGCGGCAGAGGCAGGGCTGTTGAGAGAGCAGGATGTGCACTCGACGCTGATGGCGCCGCTGCTGGGTTTGGGGGGAGAGGTGCTGGGGTTCATCGGGCTGGACGACCTGCAGCGCCGGCGACATTGGGACGAGGATGATGCGCAGACTCTGGGTGTGATCGCGGAGATGCTGGTGGCGTCGTGGGAGCGGCTGGCGGATCGTCGGGCGCGCGAGGAAGCGCTGGCGGAACTGAAGATCGTGAACCGCGAGATGGAACTGGCGCGCCAGCAGGCTGAAGAGGCCAACCGACTCAAAAGCGAGTTTCTGGCGAATACGTCGCACGAGATTCGGACACCGCTGAACGGGATCATCGGGTATCTGCAACTGGTGCTCAACGGTCTGTGCGACAATCGCGATGAGGAGCAGGAGTTTCTACGGGGCGCGATGGACAGCGGGATGCACCTGCTGGGGCTGATCAACGACGTTCTGGACGTGGCGCGGATCGAGGCGGGGAAGATGAATATCGACCCCGAACCGGTGCTGATCGCGACGGTACTCGCCGAAGTGCACTCGCTGGTTCGAGTGCAGGCGGACCAGGCGGGGCTGGAGTTGGTCTTCCCGCCCGTGGACGATGAGCTGGTGGCCTGGTGTGACGAGGCGCGGCTGAAACAAGTGCTGCTGAACCTGGTGGGCAACGCGCTGAAGTTCACGCCCCGGGGCGGGTCGGTGACCGTGTCGGTGCATCGCCGTGAGAGCGAAGGCGCACTGCGCGTGATGGTCGCGGACACGGGGATTGGCATTCCGCCTGAGAAGCGCGATGTCGTCTTCGACAAGTTCGTGCAGGTGGACGGGAGCACGACGCGTTCGCGAGGTGGCTCGGGGCTGGGGCTGACAATCAGCCGGCGTCTGGTGGAGATGATGGGCGGCGCGATGGGGCTGGAGAGCGAGGGTGAGGGCAAGGGCTCGACCTTCCACTTCACGCTGCCGGTCTACCGCAGCGGCGAGCAAGCGTTGTGGCGAAGTGAGGAAACAGCACGTCAGGGGCTGGAGGTGGCGGGTGATCCGAATGACCCGCTGGTGCTGGTGGTTGAGGATGATCCGGTGTATCGGCGGTATCTGTGCGATCTGATGCGCAAACAGGGGCGCAGCACGATATGGGCGGCGACGGCCGACGACGCTGTGGCGGCATTGCGTGAACATAAGCCGGCAGCGGTGACGCTGGACTACAGCTTGCCGTCGCGCGAGGGGGCGCGGCTGAATACCGGTTGGGATGTGCTGGTGGAGATGCTGGGCGACGAGCGTCTGGCTGACACGGCGGTGGTGGTGGTGACCGGTGACCAGGAGGTGTTCGACCGGCGGCTTCAGGCGGAGGGGTTGCCTCGGCAGGTGGTGTGTCTGGACAAGGGCGACGTGAACGAGCAACTGAGCGAGACGATGGAGTATGTGCTGGGCGGAGCTGTGGAGGATGGCGGTCGGATCCTGCTGGTGGATGACGACCCGCATTTCGCGCGAGTGGTGCACCGCCTGCTGGAGGCGCAGGGGCATGACGTGGCGCGGGTGGGCGGCGGGGCGGAGTGCCTGGAGTATCTGCGGGAGCGGGGCGAGGAAGTGGGGCTGGTCCTGCTGGACCTGATGATGCCGCAGGTGAGCGGGTACGACGTGTTGCGACAGATGAAGACGCTGCCGCGCGCGAAGCGGGCGCCAGTGCTCGTGCTTACCGCCTACTCGGAACCGCGCACCCCGGACGAGCACATGGCAATGACCAGCGGCGGGGTCATCAGTCTGCTGACAAAAGAAGAGACGATGGTCGATCCCAACGCACTGTGCTCGCGCATTTCCCAATACCTATCCGCGACACTGGAGGAACCGGACGATGGCCCGCATAATGATCGTCGAAGACGATGAGACCAACGCACGCGTCATAGGACGAGTGCTGTCACACATGGGCGGGCATGAGGTGAGCGTGACCGAAGATGCGGAGGAAGTGCTGGAGGCTTGCACGGGCGGGTGCGTCGACTTGGTGGTGATGGATGTGTCGCTGTGCAACACGCGCTACCTGGGGAAGACCGTGGACGGGCTGGCGCTCACGCGACTGATACGCGAGCTGGTGCCGGCGCCTTCGCCACCAGTGCTGCTGCTGACGGCGCACGCGATGCGAGGCGACAGGGAGCGGTTGCTGCAGGCGAGCGGCGCAGACGGGTATCTCGCGAAGCCGATCGTGGACCATAACGAACTGGTGGCGGAGGCGGCGCGGCTGGTGGGTACGGCGACGGCGGCAATTGGCAATGGGGAATGGGCAATGGTGTAACGGCGGGGTAAGGCGATCCTCCTTCGCTGAAGCTATGGTGCCCAGGGAAAGACCCGCCCTCCGTACGACCACGGCGAAGGCGGACGGCGACGGCGTAACGGCACGCGACGACGGGCGGCGGGGCACAGGACCCCGCCCCACAAAACGGCTCACGTCCACAGCAACGGCACGGGCCAGTGGGGCTTAGTCGGCGCGGTGGGCGAAGGTGCCGTCGTCAAGGCGACGGGCCTGCACGACTGAAGGCACCACAAAAGTGTCACCCTCCGCTACATGCATGATGGGCTCCTCGGCCAAGTGTACCAGCGACCGGCCATCAGCCGCAGATACCCGAGCTATCTGATAGGCACCGTCCGTGCGGCCCGAGACAAGCAACTGCCGACCGGCCAGAGCTTCGCCGGCGGGCAGCGGCGCGTCCAGCGTGAAGGTGTCGGCCTCGTCATCGAACGCGACAATGGTGCCGCGGATGGGGCCGGCG
Source organism: Candidatus Zipacnadia bacterium (assembly GCA_029821735.1). Classification (GTDB taxonomy): domain Bacteria; phylum Armatimonadota; class Zipacnadia; order Zipacnadales; family UBA5352; genus JALGSU01. The sequence goes on from JALGSU010000037.1 coordinate 8,190, forward strand.
GATTCAAGAGAGAAATCGTCAAGCACGAGGCTCGTGCCATCAACGAGCTGGGCGAAGGCGACCTGGCCATCGGCGATGGTGACGACGGCCTGGCGACCAGTGAAGCGCAGGCCCGGAAGGGCTGAGCAGGTGACCTCAGAGGCAGCAGAGGCCTCGTCGCCGATGAAGAGGTAATCGACGCCGCCGGGCCTGGTAACGCGCACGCCGATGACCGACGGGTCTGAGCAGTCGAGGCGCTCGATGGCCGACAGGGCGGGCTGGTCGACCACGGCCTCGGTCACCGAAACGAAGACCGAATCGGGGCCGGGCTGCTCGCGATACAGCATGTGCATGGTGAGCTCGTCCCAGGGCTTCTTGTGGTCGCGCTGGCCGGGCGCGGTGGCGTGCCAGGCAGCAGTGACCGCAGGATCAAGGACGGTCAGGCGCGTGTGTGCAGGCTGGTCCTCGTCCATCCCCCAGGAGGCGGTGAACGGAGCGGCGGCATCGGCGCGCTGCAGGTCGCGGAGCCACTTCGCGCCGGCCGCGTCGCTGACAAGCTGGCCGTCCCATGCGGCGAAGGAGAGCGGGCTGGCGAAGGTCTGGCCATCCCCGTGGAAGGCCATGACGTGTCGCTCGCCACCGGAGACGCGGAAGACGTCGACCATGTACGGCGGGTCCGGCTCGGGAGTCATGAGGACGACGGTGCGCTCGTAACGGCTGACGACGCCGGGATAGGCGCCGGGCGCTTGGGCGGTGGCGCTCTGGGCAATGCCGCCGTCGATGAAGGAGAGCAGCTCGCCAGGGGAGAGGCGCTGGGCCTCGCCATCGACGAGGACGACGTTGTGGCAGGCGGTGGAGCGCAGCCATGGCTGGTAGTGGTGGCGGGCGGAGAGGTATCCCTGATCAGGGACGATCTCGCGGCCGCGGGCGTAGAGCTGGACGTTGAGCTTGTCGGGATGGGCATGACCGCGGACCAGGCCGAAGTCGAAGAGAAGCATGGTGCTGGCGGGCCGCTGGCCGTTGCGCATGATGGCCCAGCCAAGAGCCGGGCGGACCATGCTGGTGGCGGAGAGATCGAGTGGCTCAACGGCGCTGAGGTCGAGGTCAGGATCTCGGCGGAAGAGCATGTGGCTGTCGCCGCCGAGGTCGGAACGGCCGCCGTAAGCGTGGCTCAGGAGTCGCAGATTTCGCTCGGTGGGGAACCACTGGTAGTTGGTTTCGGTGAAGCGCGGCGCGTGGACGTTCCGGTAGTGGGAGTCATTGTTGGCGGGTGAGCGCCCGTTGGGCAGAGTGTTGTACAGGCCCGCGGTGTAGACCTTGGACATGAGCGGGTGCGAGAACATGTCGAGGTCATCGTAGCGGTCGAGACCGGTGTATTCGGGCGGGTCCGTGTATCCGTGAGCGATCTCGGGGAGGACATGGAACTTGCTCAGGGCCATGGACTCGTATGCAGGAGAGCCGTCCTCCCAGTGACCGTCGCGCCAGAAATTGTGCTCGATGAAACCGAAGAACCCGTTCGGGGGCTCGAGGGCCCATGCCATGTACTGGTGCTCGCCGAGGAGCTTGGCGAAGTATGCGCCCGCGCCCATTAGGTAGGGCCCATCGTTGATGCAGCATCCCTGCGGCGCAGTGCTGGTGATGAGTCGAGCGGCCTCGCGGAAGACACCCTCTTCGATGATGGAGCGATCCTCGTCAGAGTAGACGTCGCTTTCGGCGGTGAGATCGTAGGCGACGCACATCTCGATCATGGCGCCGGCATCGTGAAGCTTCCAGCCAGAGAGTTTGCCGGACTGCAGGTTGTTGTAGTGAGGGTAGACCTTGTACCAGTCATGGGGGACGTAGCCGGGATAGACCGCAGCAAGGCGCAGCAGGGCGCGGCGCACGGCGTCGGCGTACTGCGCCTCGCCGGTGAGAGCGAACATGCGACCGGCCGAGCCGAGACTGCTGAGCTTGAGGACGCGACGGTAACGCGCGTGGCCGCTGAGGCGATACTTCTTCCCCTGGTCATCCTCGTAGAACGTGTTGATCTGCTCAGTGCCGAGAGGAGTGAGCAGCTTCTCGACGCCATTTTCGGGGAAGTCGGCGTTGGGGTAGACGGTGTCGCAGCGGCGGCACTTGAAGCGACCTTCGCCGGCGCTGGCGAAGGGTCCGACGCCCCAGCTTGCGCCACAGTTCGGGCAGTCGCAGACGCGGAAGGGCGTGCCCTCGGGGATCCACTCGACGAGCTGGTCGTCGGTGAGATCGACCCAGAACTGCGCGCCGCCCTGCATTGAGTCGAGGCGCTCGCGAGCCCAGTCATGGCGCTCGACATTCTGCTTGGCGCGCTCGATGTCATCGTCATCGTAGAGGCCGCAGGGATGCTCGACCGGGGCGGGCGGCCGAGGGGTGCGGTCGAAGAGTACGGGGATGCCGCGGGCGATGAAGAGGTCATCCCAGTAGCCGGTGGCGATGTTCTGAGAGTGGCTGTAGGGAAGGACGGAGACGCTGACGGCTCCCTCGGGGGCGAGTTCGGTGCCGCTCGCCTTCACCCAGGCGGCGCAGCCTGAGACGCCGAAGGTGCGGGTGTAGTCATTCATGCGTTCGCCGGCGGCATCCCAGAACTCCATGTAGAGTGACATGCGGTTGCCCTCTTCGGCCCAATACCAGCCCTCGACGCAGTACCATTCGCCGGTGATCACGTCGACGCGGGTGCTGCGCGGCCCGGGGGCGCCGGCGTCACTGTCGTCAACGATGAGAAGCGAGCGATCACCGGTGCGAGCGCGGTCGGCGGAGACCTCACCGCCACCGGCGGCAGCGCTGAACGGCTTCCAGCCCTCAGGGAGCTCGCCAAGGGCGGTGTCCTCGAAGCCCTCCTCAAAAAGTACTTCGAGCTTGGGCGGCTGGGCGGAAATAACGGTGCACAGCAGCGTGGCGACCAGTATCGACAGAACCGATGGGACGATGCGCATGTGCGTCACTCCTGACCAAGGTTGGGGATGTTGATCTCGATGACGCGCGTGGACCGACCGGCGGCGCTCATCGCGTAGGCGACGTTCAGCGTAGGATGCAGGCAGGACTTGCGTGGCCTGGTCATGAGACCAAAGTGGCTGCGTCGAACGTCCTCGGGCTCGATCTCGCCGGCCATCATCTGGCGGAGGTCCTCGGCCCAGAGGATGATGATCTTCGCGGGAATGGCGCTGGTGACGACGACCCAGCGGCCGTCGTCGGAGAAGTCGACATCGACGGCCTCCCGCGTGTCGAGGTCGACGCGCGGGTAGACGTAACCGGTTCTGCGATCGAAGAGATAGAGCTGTCCGCCGAAGCGCTCCATGGCCATGAGATGGTCATCGTCGGGGCCGATGCAGCAGGCAGCGGCGGAGCTCATCGAGCAGGTCCAGAGAGTCTCGGACTCGGTAGGTCGGACGTCGTGACGGTAGCTTCGGGCTTCGAGCACGGCGGCGTCCTCGGGCTCGCCGCGGGCGAATATTCGGTACATCTCATAGCCGTCACGGCTGACGCAGATGTCGCGGGCGCGATAGGGGGCCGTGTAGAACATGTTCCAGGTATCGGCGTGGTAGACGATGTCCTCATCACCGTAGTCGACGACGACGGTGCGGCCGGTGTCACGGTACGAGATGAAGGCTCGGTGGGGGTCGGCGATGACGTCGATACCAACGGGTATCTGTCCGCTCTCGCTCTGCAAAGTGGTGACGGACCAGTCCGAGCGTCGAACGATGTGTATCTGCCCGGCGGTGTCGGCGCAGACGATTTTGTTGCCGCCGGGTACAAAGCGCATCTGCAGCATGCGGGGGATTTCGACCTCGGTGGGCAGTCTGGGAGGGGTGGCGTGGTAGCCGTCGTCGCGGAGGAGGTTGGATCTGAGCATGTCGCCCTGGATGGTGCCAAGGCGGTGCCCGCTGGGTGAGACCTCGATCGCGAGCGGGATGTCTGCGTAGTAGATGATGCCAATGCCGTCTGGGTACTGGGCGCAGGCTGAGCCAAGTGTGATGACCAAGAGGGAGACAGCCACGAACAGCCGGGCGCTTCTCATCATCATCGCCTCCAGCAGATGCGTGTCGTCGGCAGTTGTTCGCCCGCAGGGCTAAGCTTACACTGAATTGCCTGCGCGCGACAACACATGTTACGGATCAGGCTGCGGCATGTGCGTCGGGGCGGATGGCCCGGTTAGAGGCGAGAATGGTCCGAGATGGCCTTTGTCTGGCGGTTGACACCTTAAGTAATTTGGGCTAACATCGCACGAGTGTGTGTGTCCGCGACAACAGACGAACTGGGAAGGTGAGAACGTGAGAAGGAAAGGGTTCACTCTGATTGAGTTGTTGGTGGTCATCGCGATCATCGCAATCCTGGCGGCAATTCTGTTCCCGGTCTTTGCCCGCGCGAGAGAGAAAGCGCGCCAGAGCTCCTGTCTGAGCAACGTCAAACAGATCATGACCTCGTGGTTGATGTATGCGCAGGACTACGACGAGTTGACGAACCGATACGCCGGCTACACGGCTCCAGCGATTGTCATCCCTCCAGGCGGCCTGTCCTACTGGTTCGAGCACCTGTACCCCTACACCATGAACTCGCAGATTTTCAGTTGCCCGAGCATCCGGCGCCCAACCGTCACTTCCGGTGGCGTGACCGCGCCGCATCCGGACTTCCCGACGGGTGTTCACTACGCTTACAACACGTATCTGAGCTCAATCCCGATCGCCTACTTCAAGTCGCCGGCGCGCCTCGGCGTCATCATTGATGGTCTGAACAACTACTGGCGGCTACAGGCTCCGCCAGACACCAACCACTACTGGGGGTCCATGACTCGGCACAACGACGGTTACAACGCCGGTTTCGCTGATGGGCACGCCAAGTGGCTGCGATACAAGATGACGCGCGGCGAAGTGATGCCCGCCGATTCACCGATCGTGGGGCACTACTCGCTGTAGAGTCTCGCTGACATTTGACCACCAGGCCCGCAGGGAGGGAGACCTCCCTGCGGGTTTTTGGTTTAACGGCGGGGAAAGGGGAATTGGGAAAGGGCAAAGGGGAACAACGTACGGCTACGGCGAACGGCGATCCCCCTTCGCTGAAGCTTGGACCTTCGCTAAAGCTTCGGCCCACAAGTCGGGGGACAAGCGGCGGGCGCGGTTGACACCTTAGGCAGTTTGGGCTATCATCGCACGAGTTTGTATCTACTCAATATGGTGGTCCAGATTGGAGAGGTGAGAACGTGAGACGCAAAGGATTCACTCTCATTGAACTGCTGGTGGTCATTGCGATCATCGCAATCCTCGCCGCAATTCTGTTCCCGGTCTTCGCCCGCGCGCGTGAGAAGGCACGCCAGAGTTCGTGTCTGAGCAACGTCAAGCAGATCATGACCTCGTGGCTGATGTACGCGCAGGACTATGATGAACTGACGAATCGGTACGCCGGCTACACGGCCCCATCGATTGTCATCCCCCCAGGTGGTCTGTCCTACTGGTTCGAGCACCTGTACCCCTACGCCATGAACTCGCAGATTTTCAGTTGCCCGAGCATCCGGCGCCCAACCGTCACTTCGGGTGGCGAGACCGCACCGCATCCGGACTTCCCGACCGGTGTTCACTACGGCTACAACACCTATCTGAGCTCTGTTCCGATCGCCTACTTCAAGTCGCCGTCGCGTCTGGGCGTCATCGTTGACGGTCTGAACAACTACTGGCGGATCACGCCTCCCCCAGACACCTTACACTACGAGTGGAGCATGGACCGGCACAACGACGGCTACAACGCCGGTTTCGCTGATGGGCACGCCAAGTGGCTCAAGCAGCGCTATCCGCGCGGCGACCTCATGCCCGCCGATGCGCCGATGGTGGGGCACTACACGCTGTAGAGTCTCGCTGACATTTGACCACCAGACCCGCAGGGAGGAACGCCTCCCTGCGGGTCTTTGGTTTAACGGCGGGGATTGTGCCCTCCTGCTCTCGGCAGGGCAGCGTTTGAGCAGCGGCGAAGTGCTCGGGAACTGAGGCCAACGCCCGGACGGTGAGGGAGAGGGTCTGGATGGTTAACCGACTGACGGTCGTGGGATTGCTGTGCGGGGTGTGCGTGATGTGCGCTGCAGCGGCGCCGATCGATGTCCCGCGGGTTGACGCGCCGCCCACAATCGATGGCGCACTTTCCGACGGATGCTGGGCAGAGGCGACCGTGCTCGGCGATTTCGGAGTGATGGGATCAGAAGACCAGGCCGCCGACACCGAGGCGCGGATGTGTCACGACGGGGTGTGGCTCTACGTGGGGGTGAGGTGCGGCGAAGCGGAGCCGGACGCGATCGTGGCCAAGCGTATGGTGCGAGACGGTTCAGTGAATCTCGATGACTCAGTGGAAGTGTTCGTGTCGCCACACGCAGGTGGCGCGATCTACTACCACTTCCTGCTGAGCGTGACCAACACGCGGGCCGAGCAGGTCGGGCGGCCAACCGGGACGCCGACGCGATCATGGGACCCGGGGTGGCGGTCGGCAACGACCGTCGGGGACGACGGGTGGTATGCGGAGATGGCGCTGCCGCTTGCGGTGATCGGCGGCGGGTCGGGTGACCAGTGGCTGCTGAACGTGTGCAGGAACAAGCGGACCGAACCGGCGCAGTATATCTCGCTGGCCCCGGTGCAGCGCGGCTTCCGAGAACTGGAGCATTTCCTGGCAGTGACGCCAATCAAGATTGAGGGGGCGCCATACGCCCCGTGCATCCGAGACGCGCGCGTGACGGAGTACATCACCGAGGGGGAGCAGTGGGGCTACGAGGTGGTGCTGCAGACGGGGAATGTTACCGGGGAGGCGGGCGAGCTGGCGTTGACGATCACCGACACGCCGATGCTGGGCGAGGCGAGCAGCGTGAGCGCGGCGCTGAAGCTCGGGCCGGTTGAGGAGCGGGACCAGGCGGTGTTCGTGCCGGTGGCGTCGCCGGGGCTGCGCGAGGTAACGGTGGTGATGAACGACCCGGTGAGCGGCGAGCAGCGCCAGTGGCTGCAGGTGGCGGATACGTCGCCGCTGAGTCCGCTGAGCGTGTATCTCGACCGGTCATACTATACGACGGAGGCCAGCGCGCAGGCGGTGTGCGAACTGCAGATGCCGAGCGGGAGACTGGCGGGGTGGCGGCTGGTGGCGCTGGACGCGGACGGGGAGACGATCGCGGAACGCAAGCGGGTGACGGGCGGCGAGAGCGCGTTCGGGATCGACCTGAAGAAGATGGCGAACGGGTCGCATGAGATTACGGTGCAGTTGCGTGACAGGACGGGAACGCTCATCGCCGAGAGCCGCGTGGAACTGGTGAAGCTGCCGCCGGCGGCGCATGAGGCGAAGATCGACCGAGTGAATCAGGTGCTGCTGCGCGACGGCGAGCCGCATTTCCCGATCGGGTTTCTGACGGTGCCTGCGGAGGATGTGGCTGAGCACGCGGCGCATGGGATGACCTCGTGCAGCTCGTTCGCACTGCCGTGGCGGCCGGACGAGATGGACGCGAATGACACGCTCGCAGCGGCGACAGAGCACGGGCTGACGTGCGTGGAATATCTCCCACGACTGCTGCGGGACGCGGAGGGTCGGCGGGTGCGGAAGATGGAGCCGGACTTCGTGGAGCGGATGGGCTGGGTGGTTGAGAATACGCTGCCGGGGATCGTGGAGCATGCTCGCGATCAGGAGTCGCTGATCGGGTACTACAGCGTGGACGAGCCCTTCGGGGACACGATATTCACCGGCTGCGAGGCGCTGTACAACGGCGTCCGGGAGCATGACCCGTATCATCCGGTGTATGTGCTGTTCTCGAGCTGGATCGGGGGCGATCAGGACTGGACGCAGGTGATGGACATCCCGGGCGTCGACCCGTACATGCGGATGGGGCACCCGACCGCCGATGAGCAGCGGTATACGCTGCAGCATATGGCGGCGTCGACGAGCCTGGCGCGCAAGCAGGCGGACGAGATGCAGACCACGCTGTGGATCGTGCCGCAGAGCGAGTTCTATTCGGGATCGGTGCGGCCGCTGCTGCCCGACGAGCAGCGCTGCCAGACGTGGATGGGACTGATCTATGGCGGGCGGGGGCTGCTGTGGTTCCGCAACCCCGTGTACCACTCGGCGAGCTGGGAGAATTTCGGGACGCTGGTGGCAGATGTCAAGAAGCTGGAGGCGGCGCTGGTCAACCGGCTGCCTGCGCAGGAAGTGAGTGTGGAACCGGAGCGGGCAGTGCGTTGGGATTTCCCGATCCTGCACGCGTGTGTGCTGACGGAACCGGGCGGGGACGCGATCGTGATGGCGGCGAATTCCGAGCCGCGACCGATGGACGTGAGCTTCGCACTGGAGGGCCTGCCGAAGAACGCGCGCGTGACGCGGATGTTCGGGGAGGGGCAGGTGGCAGTGGCGGACGGGGCGTTCGCGGATGCGTTGGGGCGGTACGGTACGCAGGCGTATCGCATCAGCGGCTGGCGTCTGCCGGATGACGGTCCGGCGCGGCTGCGGGTGACGGTGTCGGGGGAGGCGCTGGACGAACTGGTGGCGCCGCGAGCGGATCATCCGATGCCGCCGGGGGAGCGCAACCTGATCGGCGATGGGGACTTCGAGGCACTGGATGCGTGGGACGTTGTGCCGGGCGGGGGGGCGGGTCGGGAGCCGGCGGAGATCACTTTCCCTGACAGCCCGGAGACCGGCGGGAAGGCGCTGCGGATTGAGCGGGATAACGACTACGGGAACGCCTGCGTGATCGCAAAGGAATGGTTCCAGCCCAAGCCGAATACGCGGTATCGCTACGGGGCGCAGATTAAGGGCGAACTGACGCGGGGGACGGGGCGCTTCAGCATGATGCTGGTAGACGAGAGTGGGCACGGGATTGGCTGGCCATCGGTGACGCTGCGGGCGTCGAGCACGGGGTGGGTGTCGATGGTGCAGGAGACGGCGACTGGGGACGCGCCGCCGAAGTTCCGGGTGTGGGCGAGTCAGTATCGGGTGGGCGGCGTGGCATGGTTCGACAACGTGTTTCTCGAGGAGATCGGGCCGGTTAAGCGCGTGGGGAATCTGATGCACAACTCGAGCTTCGAGAAGTCAGTGCTGGACGGGTGGCCGGATCTGTGGTGGCCGGACGCGTCGATCAAGCCGCGCATCGGAGCGCCGGACGGGGCATGGGGCAGCACCGACGAGGACGCGTGGCATGGCGAGCGGTGTATGCGCATCACGCGGCCGGGGTCGGTGAACGGGCGCGTGTATTCGACGCAGAACTACGCGAACGAGTCCGTGCCGGGGCAGACGTATACGCTGTCGGTGTACGCGCGCGCGGATCAGGCGGGGCGGACGATGATGCTGGTGCTGGGCGGGCACGGGAAGCGGTTCGAGCTTACCGAAGAGTGGGCTCGGTACAGCATGACCGAGGAGTTCCGGGGGGCCAACTGGCGCGGCGACCCGGAGGCGATCTGGGCGGACATCCGGTGCGAGGATGAAGAGGGGACATACTGGCTCGACGCGGTACAGATCGAGCCCGGTGAAGAGGCGACGGAGTATATTGAGGATGAGTGGCCGGGGGCAACGCGCTGACGGTCGACAACCAAATATCTGAGTGAGGATGTGTGTGATGAGTTGCGCATCGAAGAGCCAACTGGCACTGACCGGCGGGGCAGCAACCGTTACCCTCGGGCATTCCCCGTGGCCTGTGACCGGAGAGCAGGAAGTGCGGTGGATGGAAGAGGTGGTGCGGTCGGGGGTGTGGTCGTGGATGGGGCAGCATGAGCGCGCCTTCTGCGAAGAGTTCGCGGAGTTCATCGGGGCCAAGTACGCCCTGGGCGCGTCGAACGGGACCGTGACGATCCAGACCGCGCTGCAGGCAGTGGGCGTGCGGCCCGGCGACGAGGTGATCGTGCCGGGGCTGACATGGGTGGCAACGATGCAAGCGGCCATCGACATCGGCGCGAACGTCGTGCTGGTGGACATTGACCCCGAGACATTCTGCATCGACCCGGCTGCCGCTGAAGCCGCTATCACCGAGCGCACGAGCGCGATCATCCCGGTGCATATCTTCGGGTGCATGGCAGATATGGACGGGATCATGGACGTGGCCGGGCGGCATGGGCTGAAGGTGGTGGAGGATACCGCCCATCAGCATGGCAGCCGGTGGCGGGACCAGGGAGCGGGCAGCATCGGGGACGCGGGGAGCTTCTCGTTCCAGCAATCGAAAGTGCTCACGTCCGGTGAGGGCGGCGCGATCACGTGCAACGACGAGGAGGTCTACCGGACGGCGTTCGCCATCAAGCATGTGGGATGGGCGCCGCCGACGGAGACCGAGGGGCTTACGGCCGCAGGGCTGTATGGGCATAACTACCGAATGACCGAAATGCAGGCGGTTCTGCTGCGCGGGGGTCTGAGCCGGATCGTTGAGCAGACGCGCATTCGCGAGGAGAACGCAGCCCGGCTGAGCGAGGGTCTGGCGCGTATCGGCGGACCGCTGCGAGTGGCGCGGCGGGACGAGCGGATCACGCGGCAGGCCTACTACGCGGTGACGATGCACTTTGACCCGGAGCAGGCAGAGGGACTGACGCGCGCGCAGTATGCGGCGGCGCTGGCGGCAGAGGGGATGGGCATCGGGAACCCGTACGAGCCGCTGCACCGGCACCCGCTGCTGGGACTGTATCACGAGACCAGCCCGGTGCCATATCGCGACGCGGCGGCGGTGCAGAATTACGCGAACCTGCATCTGCCGAACGTGGAGCAGATATGCGACGAGACGGGCATGGTGCTGATGCACCGGGTACTGCTATCGGAGCCGGAACTGATGGACGAGATGGTGACGGCAGTGGATAAGGTGAACGGGAAACTCGGCGAAGTCCGAGAGCATTTCGCGGCACAGGAGGCGGCGGGATCATGAGGATCGGGCTGGGGCGATCGGATGTGACGCCGCGCGTGGGCGTGGAACTGGTGGGCTTTGGGGCGTTCATCAACCGGCACAGCATCGGGGTGCGCGACCGTCTGTGGGCGCGCGCGATGGCCATCGAACTGGATGGCGCGCCGGTGGTGATTGTGAGCTGCGACCTGTGCGTGCTATATCGGGAGACGACCGAGCAAGTGGGGGCGCTGGTGGAGGAGGCGACGGGCGTTCCGGCCGAGCGGGTGGCGGTGCACTGCACGCATACTCACAGCGGGCCGGGGACGGGCGGCCCGCTCATCGGGTGGGGCGAGCCGGACCCGCCATACGTGGAACTGCTGCCGGGGCGGATCGCGGCGGCGGCGATCGATGCCGTGGCGGCGCTGCAACCGGCGACGCTTGCACACGCGGAGGTGGCGTGTGAGGGCGTGGGCGTGAACCGGGAGTATGACGAGGCGCCGACCCTGGAGGAGGCGTTGCGGGACGACTGGCGACCGGCGCGCCCGGAGTTGACCGACACGACGGCGCATGTGCTGGTGGCGCGGGACGAGAGTGGGCAGATGATAGGCTTCGCGAGCTACTTCGGCTGCCACCCGGTGGTGTGCTGCGCGCAGACGAGATACATTCACGGGGACTACGCGGGGGTGGCGACGAACCTGATCGAGCGGGAGCATCCCGGGGCGGTGGGGCTGTTTCTGCAGGGCGCGCAGGGCGATGTGAACACCTGCGTGGTGCATGAGCCAGAGCCAGAGTCGATGCTGGCGCTGGATGTGATCGCGGGGCGATATGCGCGAGCGGTGCGGGCGGGGCTGGCGGCGGCGGAACCGGTTGAGGTGGACCGGCTGGAGAGCGTGCGGCGCGAGGTGGAGTTCACGCGGCGGGAGTTCGGGTTGGAGGACTTCGAGGGTCTGCTTGCCGAACAAGAGGCGATCATCCACGCGCCCGGGGCCAGCGATACGGACCAAGGGGTGCGGCTGGCGACCGTGAAAGCGATCGCCTACCGGCGGTTCATGGTGGCGCTGAGGGAGGGGCGTCCGGTGACGCAGCCGACGATCGTGCAGGGCGTGCGGGTCGGGCCGATCGGGCTGTACGGCGCGCCCTTCGAGATCTTCCAGGCAATCAAAAACGATGTGGTGGAGGCAGCGCAGGCGCCGGTGCCAGTGGTGATGGGGCTGACGAACGACGAGGTGGGATATGCGCCAGACCGCACCGCGGCGGAACGCGGAGGCTACGCCGCGGACCAGGTGCCGCTGATGACCGGGACGCTGCCGATGGCGAAGATACACGACGAGTTGGTGGCGACGCTGCTGGAGTTGGATGCGGAGTTGTTTGGGTAGGGGAAGCGGCAGAAACGACATCTATGAAAATGGCGCGCTAGTCAAGGCGTGCAAAACATTCGTCCCGGTCGCAAGCAGGCGAGAGGCATGCATCTATCGGCGCTCGAAGCGCATGAGAAT
>JALGSU010000004.1 GCA_029821735.1 Candidatus Zipacnadia bacterium
ATAGACGACTACATCAAAGTGCACAACGCAAATGCCCAACCGTTCGAATGGACCAAGCAAGATGTGCGACATAACAAACCCACAGAACAACTCAAGGACTTGATCAAGTAGGTACTAGCAGCAATCTGAGACAAGGATGATGTGAGGATGAAACGTCTGATAGCAGTCGTCTGCGTGGGCATGGTAGCGGCGAGCGCCGCCATGGCGGTGCCGTCGATCGTGGAGGAACTCGCCGAGGGCGTGTACGTGGTGCGCGATGAGGACGGTGGGAACTGGGGTGGGTGGTCGATGGGCGTCGCGCATATGAACTCGGCGCCGTACATGGCGAAGAAGATTCTCGACCTGAGCAATCTGCCCGAAGAGACCTGGGAGCAGGCGCGCGAGGTGCGGCTATCGGTCTATATGTCTGTGCACGACTACTCGTGGAGCATGCTGGCCGAGGCGAATGGGCTGGACGAGGAGTTCGAGGTGATCGTCAACGGGGAGGTGCACCGGTTCGCGACCAACTGCGGCGTACCGGTGATGGAACGAGTGACCGGAGTGGCTTATCCGGAGTGGTATGACTTCGCGATACCGAAGGATGAGTTCGTGCGCGGCGTCAACGAGATCATCTTCCACAAGGCCGAGGGAGACAAGACCGACGACTATTTCTATGTGGGCATCAACAACGGGACCTCGCGAGGGAACAGCGAGGTGAACCTGAAGGGTGAGAAGTGGCAAAGCGATATGCTGACCGTGCCCGGCGGCGCTGGCGAGTATATGGTTCGCCTCTACGTCATCACCGGCGACACCTCGCTTGAGGCGACGTGGACGCCAGCGGCCACGCCATCGCTGACCGATCCGGCCGACGTCATTGATTACGCGGGTGCGCATGGCGGTGAGCAGACCCCCGAGGGTGTGAAGCTGGCGGCTGGGCAGAGCGCGCGGGTTGAGTGGCATCCGGATGCGCTCGACAGGTTCGAGCCCGCACAGGTTACCGTGCAGGCCGACGGGGCGGTGACCTTCGCGTGGTTGGACGAGACAGGAGTGGCGCAAGACGCGGTCGAGGGACTGAGTCAGACGCTGGAAGCAGACCGGAGCGAGATGGTTGGCGGCTTGGTTCTGACGGCGACGGAAGTGGCCACGATCAAGGGCGTGACGCTCAGGGGGACTCGGAATTTCCACCCGAGGCCGGAGCCGATCGACATGGCACCGGTAGTCAAGCTCTGTCCTCCCATGGGGCCGCCGCAGCCGGCGTCGTGTGTGATTGAGGGTAACACCGCGACACTGACCAGCCCGTCGGTCCGCTGCACGTTCAAGACTGATGGGAAGCTGCGGATGACGTCGCTGTTCAACGAGTATTTGAGGACTGAGATGCTGCGGTCGCCGGAGGATGTGCTGCTGTTTCTGGTTGAGGTGGCTGAGACACGCTACGCGGGAAGTCAGGACTTCGTGTGCGAGGACGTCAAGCCTGTCGAGGATGGGTTTGTGGCGACGCTGACGATGGCGGAGCCTGCGCTGCGCGCGGAACTGACCGCGCGCGTGGATGACGAGGGCCTGCGGTTGGGGATGGTTATGAGCAACGCGGGTGAGGCGTCTGTGGACTTCAAGGTGGCATTCCCGCACCTCGCCGGTCTGGCCGCATCGGATGATCTGGCGGACGACTACTACTTCTTCCCGTGGGGTGGGGGGATCATCGCGAGCCGGCCGGCGATAATTCGGCGGGGGTATGGTGACCACGAGGCGATCTACCAGGTCATGGACATTTTCAGCCCTGCGAAGGGCGCGGGGCTATACCTCAGGGCGGATGACGCGGAGGGCTGGCACAAGGTCCTCGCGATGCGCAAGCACGTGCCGGGCGTCAGTGAGGAGAACGCGGACCGTCTGGGCATGCGGGGGCGCCCCGAGTTCAAGTGGACCAACTCGCTGACGCAGGAGGTCGAGGGCATGGCGGTCGCGTACGAGTACCAGCGGCGCACGCGCGAGCCGGGCGAGAGCTTCGCACCAGCGGAAGTGGTGGTGGCAGGGCATCCAGGCGACTGGCATGTGGCGATGCAGCGGTACGCGGACTGGGCGCATGAGGTCTGGCAGTTCCGCCCTTACCCGTCGAAGCTGCACACCGCGCGCAATATGATAGCGGCGGGCTGGGCCACGGGGTATCTGTTCCGCGACGGGGCATACCGGACCGATATCATCAAGCCGAGAACCAACTGCATTGAGCTGATGAGTTGGTGGGACTGGTCGAACGTCGGGCCGTTCGGCACGCCGCTGGATCAACTCGACACAATCATGGACGCAGCCGCCATCGAGCGCTGGAAGGGCTACATCGTGCCGGACCCGGTGACGGGGGAGACGATGTGGAACAATCAGCCGAATGACTACACTGGATACAACGAGCGCTTTGGCGGGCTCCCGGCGTTCCGGGAGGCCATAGAGACCTACCACGAACTGGGCTCTGACCTGGTAACGCTCTACACCGACCCGTTCAGGCTGGATGATGCGTGCGAACTGGGGCAGGCCCACGGCGAGCAGTGGGGCGTGGTCGGCGACGATGGGGAGAAGACGACGAACTACTACGTGTGGAACCCGTGCCACGATCTGCCGGCAGTGCGCGAGTGGGTGGCAGAGGCGATGGGGCGGGTGATGCGCGAGACCGGCGCGGACGGCATCCGTCTGGATGAGTACGGGCACCGCGGGTGGGCGTGCTATGACGAGACGCACGAGCACACCTACGCCGAGTCCGGAATCACTCAGTGGAACAAGGCGGTCGCCGAGACCTGTCGGATGGTACACGAGGAGATGGACAAGGTCCGCCCGGACCTGGTGCTGACCACCGAGCACCCGGGGTATGATTACATGCTGCAGTATCTCGAGGGGTGCATCACGTACGATTACACGGTGCAGGCCAGCCCGCTGCGCCCACTGGAGTGCAATGCGCAGCGCTTCTACTTCCGAGAGTGTAAGCCCTACGAGCTGGACCACCGCGGGGCCGATGTGAAGGACCACAAGAAGTTCTGGAACGCCGTCGAGAGCTTCGGGCGCTACTACCCGCAGAAGTTCTACACGATCCTCGATCAAAGCGAGGACGTGTATTGGCTGGGTGAAGCGTATCCGCTGCTGGTGACGTCGGGGCGAGCCACCGACGTCTACGTCAACCGGTTCAGCGGCGACGGCAAGGTGCTGTATCATCTCTACAACGCGACTGGGTACACTTTCGAGGGCACTGCGCTAAGCGTCGGGCTCCGTGAGAGTGAGCACCTGTTCGACCTGCTGGAATGTGCTGAGGTGACACCGGAGATGCGCAACGGTCTGGCTTACGTCAGCTTCTATCTGGGGCGCGATGATGTAGCATGCATCGCGCAACTGCAGCGGCGGCTGAGCGTGACCCGCGATGGGAACGCCTTGAGCGTGACGGTGGCCGGCGAGGCGGCGGGGATGACGCTGAGTGTGGCTGATATCAACGGAGGCGAGCTGCTTGCGCAGGAGGCAAAGACCGGTGTCAACACACTGGACCTGGCGCAGATGGCAGAAGGCGCGTCGCCGATGTGCGTGAAGCTGCTGCGGGGCAAGGCGCTGGTGGATGTGGCGGAAGTGCGCTGAACGGCGCGCACTTCCGCGATCGACAGAACGCCAGACGGGCGGGTCCAAGGACCCGCCCGTCTGGCGTTAAGGGCGAGCGGATTCAGTCGGCGCCGACGTGGCTGACGTCGATGGGCTTGAAGCCGAGGCCGAACGCCGGTGATCCGGGCTGGAGCGCGTAGTCATCGTTGTCCGGATCGACGAAGAGCGGGTCCTGGAAGATCGAGTTCGCATCGAAGCCCAGAGCCAGCCATTGTTCCCATGTGGAGATGTCGCGGGCTCGGATCGCGGGCTCGTCCATGCCTGGGCACCAGTAGAGATTGTTGTCGACGGTGATGATGTCGGGGCTGAGCACACCGCCGCTGATGAGGAAGCTCGCGGGGTCGGTGTAGTAGAAGATGTTGCGCTCAAGCACGTTGTCGGCGAAGCCATTCTGGAAGTTGCTAAGCGTCGCCTGGCGGTCTCGGCCCTCGACGAAGATATTGTTCACCACCACGTTACCGTGGCCGCCCTGGAACATGATGCCGCCGTGTGAGGACCGGTAGCAGATGTTGTTTTCGACCGTGTAGCCACTGGCGTATGAGTCGAGGTATATCCCCCATCCACAGTAGCGTGGCTCCTCGAATTCGGATGAGTACCCGACGGAGTCTGCCACGATATTGTTGCGGATCACCGAGCCAGAGAGTTGCCCGCGGACGCCGCCGCCCTGGGTCACCTCAATGGCACCCGTGTCATAGGTCTCGGTGTTCGTGCGGGCGACGTGGTTGAACTCGATGACGTTGCTCACCCCAGCGTTCTTCATGGTGATCCCGTAGCGGGACATGTTCTGGATGGTGTTGCGGGAGACCAGGTTATCGCTGGTCTCAGAGCCCTGCATCGCCACGCCACCGATGTGCTTGTAGACCAGACCGCAATCGTGGATATGGTTGCCGGAGATCTCGTTGCCCGCGCTGTCGAGCAGCAGCACGCCGCCGGAGGCGCTGTAGCCGATGCTGTTTCCGGTGACGGAGTGGCCGCCGCCACCACTGGCGCAGACTGCGTACTTGCCCAGAGCGGTGAAAGTGCTGCCTGAGACGGCGCAGTCAGTAGCGCCCTCGAGGCGGATCACGCCGTCGCTGCCCATGCCGTAGCCCGCATTTGTGTCCTCGGGCGAGTAGTCAGTGCAGCGGAAGGCGAGGCCCTCGAAGCGCAGGTGGGAGACGGGCGCATCCTCGGTGGCGATCACCTCGATGATCCGTTCAAGTGCAGGAGCCACGACCTCGGAGGTGTCGGCGAAGCCTTCGGGCGGGATGATGCTGAGCAGGCCTGTGTCCGGATCGAGATACCACTCGCCGGGAGCGTCTAGCAGCACGCGAGCGTTCTCGACGAAGTAGCGATCGCCTTTGCGGAGATTGGATCGACACTCTGCACCGCCGACCGTTACGACTCCCGTGCGCTCGTCGAGGGCCTCGAGGGTGAGGATTTCCTTGAAGGCTCGGCAGGAAGTCCGGCCGGACGGAAAGATGTGAAGTTCGGCACCGGGGGCATTGACCCAGGCGGGATCGATCTGCCCGGGGTCGGAGTAGAAGCGGTTCTTGTCGCCGCCCATGGCGTACAGCTGCGGGCCCTGGAAATCGACGAAGTCCTCAGCCTGAATGATGAAGAGATGCTCACCCGCAGCGGGGTCGGCGAGATCGTAGTCGACCGGCGCCCAGTCATCGTCGGTGCATAGCGCGAAGGCGTCGAGGTCGAGTCCCCCGCCCACCTGGTTCTCCCAGCGAATGCGGTGTTCCCCAGCGGTGAGGGAGAGCGTGGCCGAGCGGTTCCACGTGTCAGCACCCCAGCCGCCGGTGTCGGGCAGGTTCATCAGCGGTACCGGCTCGCCACCGTCGACGATCAGGACGGTGCGTCCACCCATGTCGGGGCAGTCGAAGGCAGTCATGTTGTGACCGTAGAGGACCCAGACGTGGTAGTCGCCATCGGCGGGAACGACGACGTCCCAGTCCATGCGGTCGCCCTTGTTGTGGATACGCCCGACCGTGCCGCCGAAGCCGCCGATGCCGCGGGCGACGTATGCGAAGCCGCCTCGATATGGGTTCTCCGGGTCATAGTTGGGGAAGCGGGCGCGGATCTGGCGCTCGCCGTCCACGAAGAGTTGGCGGAAGAGCCAGGGATCGTCAATGGTGGTCGAGAGTACACCGGCCTCGTCAGCTATCCATGGTCCATCGATGCGCGGGCCGCCGACGAGTTCGGGAGTCTCGCCGGGATATGCGGTCCAGGTGATGGGCGCGTCCTTGGTGCCGGAGTCCTCGGGGCCGAGAGCCAGCGTCTCGGTGAGGTAGTAGGCGCCGCCGCGCAGTTGCACGGTAAGCGGGCCGGGCAGAGCGCCGTCGACGCGCAGGCTTCGGATGGCATCGCGGGCGCCAATCAGTGATGCGAGAGGGCCATCATCGCCAGCAGCGTTGGCTTCGGGCAGCGTGCCGGACCATGCGTCATCGCCGGTGGGCGAGACGTAGAGAGTGGTATGGGCGCAGGCAAGAGCGCAGGCTGCGAGCGCGAGCATTGTCAGGGCATATCGTGCGATCATGTCCGACCTCCGCGAGACGTGAGTGGCTGACCGATTTATTCGGCGAGTGGCTCGATGATGATGTTGTCCAGGTAGAAGACAGACTCCTCGTCGCTAAGGCTGGCGAAGACGATGCGCTCCAGATGCCGGAAGCCCGGCGATACGTGCGGGACGGCCAGCGTTACCGGGTCGCCGCCGCGCATGGTCAGGATCAGTGGCGTCTCGGCGGGTGCGCCATCGCCGAGCGCCATGGTCAGCTCCAGCGTGATCCAGGTGTCGAAGGGCAGGTCGGCGAGCTTGGCCTCTCGCGCACGCAGTTCGCCGGTCTCGGTAACGGTGAGCATCGGACCGGAGAGGTATTCGGCGTCGCCAGCGTCGGAGTACTGGCGCGGGTCAACGTAGAGGCGCGGCGGGTGCTGGCCGTCGAGGAACAAGTCGAACGATAGGCGAACGCGGCCCTCGGGATGATCCAGCGGGTAGAAGATGCGAGGCAGCCATGCTGCGCGCAGGTCGGGGGCGTCGAGGAGCTTCAGGGAATGATCGCCGCTCGATGCCTGCTCGTCGGTCACGATGATCTTCGCCTGCCCGTCGGCCATCGCGTCACCGTGACGCGGCGCGCGGCCCGCCGCGTCGATCTCGAAGTCCTCGCGCAAGGGCCGGACCGGCTGGGTGTAGAGCACGGGTTGCTCGCGCACCATGCCTGCGTCCATGTCGACCGGCCATGAAGCGCGCTCGGGAGCTGCGTAGCAGCCTATGTAGTCGACGGGAATTCGCTCAAAGCCCAGCTCCCAGGCTGAGGATTCGGGCGCGGGCAACCAGTTGCCGTTCTGGGGATCGATCAATATGGGATCGCGCACAAGTGAGCCATCATCCACGCCGAAGGCCAGCCACGATTCCCAGTCCTCGAAGAGCTGGCCGCCGTATCCGGTGTCGACATGTGCGGGGGCTTCGCCGGGCCAGACGAGATTGCTGGTGATTGCCAGCGCGTTGTCGAGCCACTTCGTGCAGCGATACGCCGACGCGCTGTCGCCATCGAAGACGAGAACGTTGGAGGCAAAGACGTTGCCGGTCACGGGGTCATCGCGGATGGGCGCGTGTTCGAGCTGGTAGAGGCCCCGTGGAGCATGACGCCGCCTCGCGCGGTGCGGGCGATGATGTTGCCCTCTACTGTGGTGCCGCAGGTGAAGTCGTCGAGGTACACGCCCCAGGTGTAGTAGGGGGACTGGAAAGTGCGTGAGTTGCGGGGGTAGCCATAGCCGACGGTGTCCACGATGCGATTGTGGCGGATGACGTTGCCGCGCAGAGTCAGGTTACGCTGGCACATGCGGATGGCGCCGCCGTCGCAGGTCTCGAGCATGGTGTAGCGCAGGTCATTGAGTTCGACCATGTTGCCGATGCCCTTGAGGTAGATCGCGTTGCGCGGGACATCGTGCAGTGAGTTGCGGCCCGCTCGATTGCCCTCGCCCCACAGGTTGATGGCCGCCGAGTCCTTGTCCAGCAGGCCGATGGAATGCACGTGGTTGTTGCTGGCAACGTTGAAATCGCCGTAGATGAAGATGCCGTCGGCGCCGCAGTCGAAGACATCGCAACCCTCGACAACCGACCAGGAGCACGGGTCATTGAAGAAGATGTTCTGGCCGCCGCCACCCACTCCACCGGAGAAGCCCTCGGCCGGAACCACGCGCGGATTGCCAACTTCCTCGTGGGCGTTGGCGACGCCGCCGAGGTTGATGCCCACATTGCCGATGCCAGAAACCGTGCAGCGAACCACCCGCGCATCGTCGGCCCCGCGCAAGACGATGCCGCTCTGGCGGGCGTGCTGGATGCGCAAGCCCTCGATGGTGATGTCCTCGACGAGGTCTTGTGCGGGCGCGTCCTCGGGGAGTGTGGCTTCGGCGCGGATCCCCTGATACCTGGTGTGCAGGTACTCGTGCGGGTAGGGCTGCGATCCTCGCACCTCGATGATGTTGTCGAGCACCGGCACGCGCACCGCGTCATCGGTGGGAGGACCGTCGGGCGGGTAGAAGTAGAGCGCGTCGGTGGCGTAGTCGAGGAACCACTCGCCGGGGGCGTCGAGGGCGCCGAGCACGTTCTGGACGAAGTAGCGGTTCATGCGCTCGAAGTGTCGGCGGACACGGTGCACCGTGATGATGCGCCGCTCGCGGTCGACCTCGGTGATGGGTGTGAGCGCGAAGTTCCACCCGAGGCCGAAGACCGATCGGATCTCGGCCTGGGAGATGTCGGGCCAGTCATCAAACGGGATGTCGCCATCGGCGTAGATGAACTGCTCGAAAGGGCGCGGGGCTTTGTCATAGACGTAGACAAAGCCGCCAGTGCGCGGATGTTCGGCGTCAAGGTTCGGGTGGCGGGCGAGCGGCTGCCGGACTCCTTCGTAGAAGAGCTGGTGGAAGCGCGCCCCCGTCAGGCTCTGTGCGGACAGGTCCGCGCGGTAGATGCCATCGCGCCATATCTGCCAGCCTGTGATGGGGTGCGAACCGCGCAGCGTGACCTCCTCGCCGGGAGCGGACGCCAGCGTCAGCCGTGAGAGCTTGGGGGTGATGATCAGCGGCCCGGCGAGATTATACTCCCCGGCGCGGAGGACGATGCCGTCGCCATCGCGGGCGCTGTCGACCGCGTGGTTGGGCGTGCGCCACGGCTGGTCGCGAGTGCCGGGCGCCGCATCGTCACCGGTGGGCGCGACGAAGTAGTCGGCGGCGTGAGCCACTGACCCGGCCAGCAACAGGATGACGAGCACGCATCTCATCCGAAGACCTCCTCGTTGGCACGAGCGTAGTGCTCCTCCACTCCGAGTTCGAGGAAGACCTGGATCGCGGTGAGATAGTCATCGATGATCTCCCACTCGGTGGGCAGCGGCATGAATGATGTGCGGCCGAGGTAGCCCTGTCTACCCTCGTAGGCCATATACATCAGTTGCGCGTGCTGGTGCAGGAGCGCGGAATTGAAGAAGAAGCTCGGTGGCGTCGGCGGGTCACCGTCCCCGTGCAGCTTGCCGAGGACCCGATCCTTCGAGCGGAAGAGGAATTCGGCCCGCGACTGCCACTCGCGCATGATCGGCCAGTAGGGCGCTTCGTGTGAGCGCACCTGGAAAGCAAAGTTGTAGCCGCAGGCATGCAGGTCGATTGCCGCCTGCACGCCGGGGCCCTGGACGAACTCCAGCAGCGATTGGACCTCGACCGCCTCGGAGTGGTCGTCCGAGAGGCGGCGGTTGATGGCCCAGCCCGCACCGTTGAACTGTCCGCCGACGAAGAGCGCATCGGCGGGGTCGAAGTAGTAGCACGGTTCCTCCGAATCGGCGTCGTAAGGGACGAGATCGCCGTTCTTCTGGATGCCGGAGGCGTAGGCGGAAGTAGTGTCGAGGCCCTGGCAGTAGAAGCTGTCAGGACAGACCGAGCGTCCGTCGGGATTGAGGCAGGGCACGAGATACAGGTGGAGGCTTCCGGCCAACTCCAGCAGGCGGTCGTGTGGCTGACCTGCCAGGTCGCGCCCGGTCTCGAGCAGATGGATCAGGTTCATCACGCTTGCGACGCCGCCTGGTTCGTGGCCATGGGTGCCGCCGATGACCATGAATTTGGCCGCGCCCTCGTGGGGGTACTCGACTACGTGCAGCGGGTAGCCGAGCGATGAGGCGCCGAACTGCCCGAGAGCGCCCTTGTGCAGACGGTGGCGCAGGTAGTTGTCGACGCCGCCCAGATTGCCCAGCCAGAAGTTGGGGACGGCGATCTGCGGGATCTTGATGTGCATGGCGCTACCTCCGTGATGCTATTCGTCAGTAGTCGGCGTGACGCGCAGGTCGTCCAGATAGGCCTCGACATCGGCAGCGTTCATGGAGTGGATCCATAGCGCCATCGTGGTCGCGCCGGGGTAGGTCGAGAATGGCAATTCGAATGCCGTCCACTCGCCCGGCTCGCCCTCAAGCGTAGCGATAGCGTCCAACCAGCCTCGCTCGTCAGTGGGGTTGAGCAGCTTGCCACCGGCGTCGTAGACCTTCACATACATGCCGATTCCGCTGCCGCTGACGTGACGCACAGAGCCGGAGAGGACGTATGAGCCCTCGCCATCGACCGTCATGCGCGCGGAAGAGATGTTCGAGCCACGGTTGGTCTCGTGGTCAGTAATCTTGAGAGAGGCCTCGCCGGTGGTGGCGAGTTCGGTAGAGATTTCGCCGAGGCAGTTCGCGGGCAGCGACCAGCCCCATGCGCCCATCTCGAAGCCGCCGTTGCGGATCAGGCCCCAGTCTCCGCCGATCTCGGTCGGGTCGAGAGGCGTGATTGTGAGCGAGATCGACGCTTCCTGCACCGGCTGCACGAAGCTGATGCCGACCCGCGTGGGATGCACGCGCGCGTCCTCCTCGATGAGTTCGTCGGCGATGGCGATTTCGCCGCCGGTGGCTTCCATGGTGATGCGCACGGCCTGGTCGAGGTCGTAGACGGTGATCGCGCCATCCTCCTCGAGCTGCCACTGCCCCTGCAGGAGGAAAGCTGTACCGAAGTCTTGCAGTGAGTCTAAGCGCACGCGGTCGGTAACTGTCAGCGATCCGGCGTTCTCACGGGAGTAGACAAAGGTGCGCTCGAGCATCTGCAGTTCGGGGACATCGTATGCGGCGCGCAGGTCGAGCGTTAGCGTATCGGCCTGATCAGTGAAGTCAGACACAAGCACTTCACCACGGGCATCGCGGCCAGTGTGCTGGAGGGTGCCGGCGACGACCGGGACCGGGTGGCCGAAGGAGTTGAGCAGCTTGCTCTCGTAGCGTTGGGCACTGAAAGTGCGGGCGGTGTAGGTCTCAGAACCCGGGTCGAGCAGCACGGGCCGAGAGCCGACGACGACCACGTACGAGCCGACATCATTGTGGTTGTGGTGCTCGGCATTGTGGCCGGCCTTGAGCGCGACGCCCATCACGCAATCCGTGCTGGACGCTGGGCGACTGATCAGTATTCCGGCATCACTAAATGACGAGCGCAGGGCGGGGCCAGCATCGTCAGCGGCGACCGGATCTGTCGCGGAGGCGGCATTGGGGAATGAGAAGATCATGGCCGAGAAAAGGTTGCCGGTGACCCGGCCGGGCTCGAGGTAGTCGTAGCCAGCCAAGCCGAGGCCCAGGACGCGGTTGACGAAATACATGGTGGGCGTATCAGGGCGGGCGTTGACGGCACAGTCAGCGAAGGCTGGCGCGACGCCGCCGATGATCTGGATGTTGGCGCCGAACATGGCCGGCGCCCGCACTTCGGGGCGCAGCAGCATGTCGACGCCGCCATCGGTCGCTTGGCGGACGGTTTCGGCCAGGAGTACATAGTGACCGAAGCCATAGTTCCAGTACCCGAGGCCCTCGGAGCAGTAACCGTCGGGAGTGAAGCCAGCGAGGAAATTGAGCGAGTAGCGCTCGGCGGCGACGACGAACTCGGCGCGCTCCTCGGGTGAAGCGAGGCGCGCGAGACCTGTGCCAGTAACGCCTGCGAGGCAGACCGCGTTCCAGTTGTTGGTGGTGCGCGTCCACCAGTTCGGGGCGCGGACGCCGGTGAACATGTCGCGGTAGGGGTCGAGGATGCGGGTGCGCAGGTTCTCGTCGATGAGCGCGCGGGTGTCCGCCGAGAGGCGGTCGCCGAGAAGCCAGTCGACGGTTGCCAACTCCCAGCCCAGAGCCGCTGAGGCGAGGTCGATGTCGACCGTCTCACCGTTGAAGTTGGCCAAGCTGCGGTCGTGCGCGGGCATCACCCAGGTGGGCTCGGCGCAGAGCGCAGCGATTGTCTCCTCCAGCGCAGCGAGGAAGCGGCCCTGATTCTCGGCGCACTCAGCGAGCGTGAAGGTCCGCACTCGCGGGCGGCGTTTGCTGGCGACGTTCTGCCAACGGGTACGGTTGCCGGTGCGGGAGAAGTCGAGGTATAGGTCATCGGGCTGATCGGCAATAGGCTCGTCGAGCGCACCCTCGGCGCGGCGGATTACAGACTGAATGCCATCCGTAGCCGCGAGCGCATCCCAGGCATCGCGGTCAGTGATGGGTTGGCCGAGACCGGTGGGAGTGGCAGGAAGCATTGCGGCGACTTTGCGCACGCGGGCGGGGTCAGGCGGATCGTCAGCCTCAGCGATAGTGGTGAGCAGCATCGAGCCCGCGAGGATGATGGCGGCAATGGCGATCAGATTCATGGACAGGTCACGTCCCTTCGCATGCGGTGACATCATGGAGTGACGGTGAAGCTAGCCCGCGCCGAGGCGCTGGCCTGCGGGGCATGGGCGGTGATCCGGTATGCACCGGGCAGGGAATTGATGGGCACCGGGATCACGCGAGTGACCACGCCGTCCTCGGTGGCGGTGGAGCCGCCGAAGCGCGAGACCGTCTCGCCGTCGGGTCCGGTGACCTCGATCTCGAGCAGGTGGCAGCCGCGCGCGGGGCGGCCGTCGGCGTTGAGCACACGGACCCGATAGTCCAGCGTATCGCCGGGCTTGAGAACCGCGTTCTGGACTGTCAGGTCAACGCCCACCGGGGCTTCGGGCAGCAGCGCAATGGCCATCGAGTGCCGCCCGGCGAGCGTGACTGGGATGGTGCTACCCACCTCGATGGCAATCGGCTGCATCGTCGCCAGATCGCAGGCCCAGGCGGGTTCGAAGCCGAGGTCTCTGAGCCGAAGCGTCGCACTATTCTCTTCGGCCAAGTGGTTGACCGCGATGACGACGGCCGCGTCCTTGCAGGTGCGCACGCCCGCCTCCATCTGGCCGGGAGCATCGTCGGCGAAGCAGGAGGAGGGGGCCGCGAGGAGTGAGCCAATGCCCCGGCGCAGTGCGGCGGCACGCTCGAACTGGTCCTCCTCGACAGCAGTGCGATAGATGTCGTTCAGGTCGAAGTCCAGTATGGTGACACCGTCCAGTGAGCCGAACGCGCAGTCCTCAAGGTCGGCCAGTGCGCGCGGACGCGTGCCGTCGAAGTCCCATGGCAGGTCGAGCGGCCGGCCGTCGGTGTCGGTGGTGGGTACCTTGTCGAGGATGAGTCTACCCCCAGCCGCGCAGAAGGTCGCGAGCTTGTCAGCGACCACGCGTTCGAGGATGTCGCAGCCGAGCAGGACATAACAGTCACGCCCGAGGGGGCCCTCGGTGGCGGCGATGACCTCGGAGCTGACCACGTCGGTCATACCGAAACCGCCGCGCAGACACTCGAGCGCGTAGTCGGCGGGCGGGTGACCGTCGTTGACCAGCGCCTGGCCCATCGGGTAAACCATGGCGATGTCAGCTCGCGGTCGGCTCATGCGAGTGAGCAGCGGGCCGATGCGCCGGATCTTGGGCAACTCCTGGCCGAGGAACTCCCAGCGCTCGGGGCGCGAACTGGTGCCCGTGCCAAAACCGGTGTGGATGAAGCTATTGAGGTAGTCGGCGCCCTGAGCCACCGCCGTCCAGGCGCACTCGGCACTGGCCTCGGGCGGGTTCTGCTGGTAGGGCCAGTTGCGGTCATCGAGTTCGACGTAAAAGCCCCACGGCATGTCGAGGGAGCGGGCGAACTCGCGCATCATGCTCAGGCCGAAGTCGCACTGCACCATGCGGACCTTCTGCGAGCGCGGGTAGAAGTAGGGGTAGATGTCGAAGTCCATCATGCCCACCTCGCCGCCCCAGGAGAGGATGTCCTGGCGAGAGGTGTGGCCGCGCCCGTAGCCCAGACCGGGGGAGTTGAAGGTCAGCAGCAGCTCATAGTCGCCGCCGCCCTCTTGCTTGATCTCGCGAGTCATCTCATAGGCGTCGCGCAGGTACTCACCGAGGAAGTCGCCCAGGCGCCAGCGGGCCGCGATGTCCTGGCCGAGGTCGGCAGGGGCGATTGGCTCGGCCCCGTAGAGTTCGCGGAAGCGTTCGCGGCAGCGGTCGCACATGTCGATGTTCGCGGCGGCCATGGAAGGCTCGTCAATAATCTTGATGCTGAGCAGGCGCGGTATGCGACGGCAGGCGTCGAACTGCGGCTCGATCTTCGCGCGCAGGCGTTCGCGATGGGCCGGGTCATAGATGCAAGGCTGAACGGGTTCGCGGCCGACGAGCGTGAGGCTGTGATACTCGAAGAAAGTTGCGAGGCCCTGGCGCTGAGCGCGGCTGGCGGCGGCATTGGTGAGTGCGTTGACGTGTGAGAGCGTGGGCCGCGCGAGGGAGCGCGCGTTGCCAGCGGTGATGGCGTTGAATCCGTGAGCGATGAGGTCATCGAGGCGTTCAAACGCCATCTCGGGGTCCATTTCGTGGCCGCCGCCGCGTTCGCCGAGTATGGTCATGATGGGGAAGAAATCGGCGCGGTCGAGTGGGTCCACCACGTAGCAGGGCTCGGTCGTGGAGGAGACGATGCGATCGCCCGCAGTGACCTGGACGGCCAGTTGGTATTCGCCGGAGCGCAGGTCGGGGAGCGTCTCGGAGAAGTCGAGACTGCCGGCTGCGGGTTGCGTGGGCCAGGTCATGACGGACTGGTCAGTCACGGGATCGCGCAGATCGCAGGCCACTGACAGGTCGGCGAGGGGCGGGATTGTGGCGCCCTGAGCGGGCGGTCCCGTGATGAGGATCGGGATGTCGTAGGTGTCGCCAGCGTTCGCGAGCTTGCCCTCGAATGGGGACTCGATCTCGATCCGGAAGGCGTCGCTGCCATAGCGACGCAGGTCCTGCATCCAGACGTGCAGCGACGGGTCGAGGACCTCGATCCGCAGAGGGCCGGCAGGAGTCTCGACGGTGAGGGCCAGGCCCGTGCCATCGAAGACGTGTTTGCCGTCGGCGATCGGGAGGCTGCCATCGGTGGTTCGGTCCTGCTGCTCGGCGACGAAGGGGAGCCCTGCGTAGACTGAGGTCGGCAGCACGAGCATCGTGGTGATGCGGTCCACCTGAACGTCCTGCAGGAATTCGTAGCTGCTCGTGATCTTCACGCCGCCGTCGGGTTGGACGCTGGCCACGCGTTCGACGCGCTGGATGCGATCATCATCGGCAAAGGCTATCTCGGGTCGACGGGCGCGCGTGATGCCGGTGGTGGTGACTCTGGGCAGCAGGCCCTCGCGATTCTCGGTGGCCTGGATCTCGGCAGGGCCGGACTTGTCGTGCAGTGGCACGTCCGAGCCCGGCGGGATGACCCACATGTCTGCGAGGCCGGAGACGGCGACGGGCAGTGCGCCCCCGGCGAGTGAGATGTTGAGACTCGAATCACTGGCGGTCAGAGCGGGCAGGCCACGTTGGGCAAGGGTGACTGAGAAATCGAACGGGCTTTGGGGAGCGAAGGTGTATTGGTGCGCGGCCCAGGCGACCTTGACCCCCAGCGGCGCGAGCCTCTCGATGGCGAAGTCGCGCCAGTCGGTCACCTCACCATTCGCGTCGATGACCTCGATCCGGTGAGTGAGGGTCTGCTCGCTGAGCTGCTTGTCGGGCGGGTCAGATGTGAGGCGAACATGCATCCCGTCCACCCCCTCCCCGTCGGCGTTGATCTCTACTTGAGTGGGAGACACGATCGTGCGCGGCGGCAGCTCAAGGTGGGTCATCCGGTCCGAGGGCATGCGGTCTGTGGACCAGCGCATGAGCGCGCGCGTCAGGTCATCGGCGAGGTCGCTGGTGAGGAAGCGCGTGTGCAGCGGCAGGGCGTAGCTGGCCCACGCATTGACGACCGAGGTGCGCCCCTCACCGAAGTCTCCACAGATGACCAGCGGGCGGTCGCCAACCGTGAAGGCCGCCTGCGCTCCCTCGCGCAGCGCCAGGTCGTGCATAGCGGGCACCGTCCCCAGGCCCTCCGGCGGTAGCGCCGTCGCCACCGGATGGTCGCCGGGCACGGGCGTGCCGCCGCTGAGTTGTTTGGCGCCAGGCTCGAAGGTGACTGGCAGAGCATCGCGGAGCGGGAGCTTGAAGTCGCGGGCGTGGGTGAGGGTGTTCGGGCCGCCGAACACGATCAGGCCTGCGCCAGAGAAAGTAATGTCAGCGATCCAGGTGGCCTGCTCGGCGGTCATGCACCACGGGTCCACGTCGACCATCACGATGGCGTCGTAGCCGAGCAGGTCCTCGATGCGCTCGGGGAAACCCCAGAGCGGGAAGTGCAGACCGCGGAAGAGGTAGGTGTCAACGCGGGCCTCGGGGTCGAGGGCGCGGGCCGCAGCCTCGATGTCGTAGTAGCCTGCGGCGGAGTGCTGGATCACCAGCACGTCGAGGCGGTCGTCGCGGCGCAGATCGTAGCGCGTGGGCTGGTACTCCTGCAGGCGTGGCTGGTCGAGGGTGACGCGGATGTCGTCCACGAGCAGCGAGAACTGCGTGTTGAGGTCATCGACATCGTCGAGGCGCAGCGTAAGCTGCTGCACGTGAGCGAAGATGGAGCTGTAGATGTTGCGGATGTTCGAGGTATTCGCACGGACGTCGACGGTCACTTGGGTCCAGGTGTCGAGCGGCACGCCCTCCTCAGGGAGCACCTCGTAGTTGGTGTGAGCGGTCGGGCTGGTGCGCAGGCGCAGAATGAAGCTGTTGATAGGCGGCTGGGCGGCGCCCGTGATCTTGTAAGAGAAGGAGACTGAGAGGATGCGGGCGAGGGGGAGAGCGTCGTCAAGCTGTCGGGTGATCCAGATTGGCTCGGTCTTGTTCTCGTCGCCGAAGCCGATGGCGGCGCTCATGACCCGGCCACGGTCAGGGTCATCGACGAAGGAGAGCGCCTCGTTACCCTCGCCGCCACGGTAGTATTCGGGGGAGGCGGAGTTTTGCCACAGGGCCAGCGTGTCAGTTTCGAAGTCGTCGACCACCAAGTCGTTGGCCGGCGCTTGTGCATGACAGGCGACGGTGATGAGCAGGAAGATTGCAGCACCGGTGAGCGGTCGGGTCATGGCAGCAGCCCCCGTCATGGCAGTGACGCCTGAAAGAGCACCATTCGTATAGGGCAGGTTCGTTGCGGCAGGCACTGAGTCCTGTCAGGGCAGGCGCGATGGGTGGCTGTGCGGAATACTCTTCCGGTGGCTGCGGGCATTGTAGAGCAGAGGAGACGTGGACCATGCGTGGGAGTGCGGCGATGTGGCGTGTGGCAGGCCTCGTGGCGGTGATGCTGGTTCCGGCGGCGATCTGCCGGTCGGCCCCACCAGATGAGCATCTGGTCGACATTGGCGGGGAGCTGGACGAGAGCATCATCGGTGAGGGCATCCACCGGGCAGAGAACCCCGGCCCGGGCGACACCTATCATGCATTCTTCCACAGTTGTTCGTTCCGCTGGTTCGCGAACCGGTGGAGGATGACGCTGCCCGCTTTCCCCGAACGCGATAACCTCGTGACCTTCCGGGCCAAGCTCGAGCGGTCCATTGATTTGAGCTTCGGGCAGGGATTCGAGGCTCGGATCAGCAGCGCCGGTGCGGAGGGGCTGGAGTATTCGGTGGTGGTACCCGCCGAAGCGGTCGGGTACTACGAGACGCTGCCAGTGAGCGGTGTCGCCGACCCGCTGTTCGAGTCGACCGACCGCGACCGGCGCGAGCGGGCCTGGGCGGTGGACTGGGTGCGCGTCCGGCCGGTCGATGAGCGTCCCGAGGGGGTGGTGGTGGCCATCTCCGCCGCGCCGCCGCAGTGGCCCGAGGAGCACTTCATCAATGTCGGCGCGATCGACGCTGACGGTGACGCTCTCGATGAGGCGGCTATTGTCGAAGGCGCGTACTATCCTGAGGGCTACAACGCAAACTCCAAGGGTGCGTTCTACCGCTGGTGCAACTTCCGCTGGTTTGGCAACGAGTGGACCGTGACGCTGCCGGTTTACGCCGGTGAGAACAACGAGATCGTGTTCCGAGGGCAGAGCTCGCGGATGCTGCGGATGTCACTGCCGGGCATTCTCGAAGACGTGTATATCGCGCCCAAACCGGCGAACAACGAGTACCGGATCGTGCTGCCGGCCGATGCGGTTGGGGAGTGAGCTGGTCATCACCATCGACTGGTTCCGGGTGCGGCCCGTGGCCGAAGTGGATGAGGATATCATGGCGATGCAGCAGCTTCCCAGTGAGACGGAGCCGGATCTGCCACTCCGATTCCGGCTGCGCGGGAGCGAGATCAGGCCGCTGGTCACGGACGTGGACAGCTACGTGCTGCAGGCGCGGATGATGCGCAACAATGTGATGACCATCGGTCCGATGAACGGGCATACCCGAGGATGGAGCCAGACTTCATTCCGCGCCAGATCGCAGCATTGCACGAATGGGGTATCGCGGCCATCGGCTGGCTGCCCTTCAATGTCCAGGATACCCGGGCGGTCGAGGATTGCCAGGCCGCCCGCAAGTTCCCGGACTGGACGATGAAGTTCATCGACTGGGAGGGGCGCAGTTCGGAGAACAAGGTGGGTATGTGTGTTACGTCGTCGCCGTGGAGGGAGACGCACGCGGGGATTCTGAGCGAAGCTGCGGCGCTGGGGCTGGACGGGGTGTTCTTTGACGGCTTCTACCTCGGTGGCGTGCCTCACCCGACCGCGCCGGGGTGCGTGTGCCAGTGGTGTCAGGAGAAGTTCAGACGCGAGACGGGTCTGGAGACGCCGTCGCGGGTGGACTGGACTGATCCGACCTTCAAGCGCTGGGTGCGCTGGCGCAATCACCAACTCGTCGAGACGGCGATCTACTTCCGCGATCGCATGCGCGAGGCCAACCCCGATCTGCAGGTTACCTGCAACTACAACATCTGGCCGTTCGGGAACAAGGACTGGGACACCGGGATCCCGATGTGGTCGACCAGCGAGTTCGGGGTCTCGCAGCATGGCTACTCGGGGCGTCTGGATCTTGAGTGGCTGATGCCGGGGTTCAAGTCGCGCATCAGCCATGATCTGAACCCACAACACTCGGACATGTGGCGCAGTTCGCGCTTCACGTGGAAGGCGGACGGTTCGCCGGAGGACAATGCGCGACAGGAACTGAACATGCGCACCTTCATGCTCAGTGGCCTGATCAACGGGACCACGCCGTGGCACGGAGGGAACATAAGTCCGGCGGATGCGGGCATCCGCATCGCGGAGTGTGTGCGCGAGCGCGAGAGGTTCTTCAGTCAGGACGAAGTGCGACACCTGGGCGTAGTGGTCTCGCAGAATACGCACGATTTATGGGGGCATATCCCGGAGACCGATAATCTTGCCGACTACCAGGACACCATTCTGGGCGCCTGGCTGCTGCTGACGGAAAACCATGTGCCCTTCAGGTTTGTGTTCGACAACCAGATTGAGGCGGGCGAACTCGGGGACTATGCGGCGCTGTATCTGCCGAACATGGCGTGCGTGTCCGATGAGATGGCGCAGCAGTTGCAGGCATATGTCGCGGAGGGCGGCGTGCTGATCGCGACTGGTGTGACGGGTACGTTCGATGAGTGGGGCGACCCGCGTGAGCGAAATGCGCTGGCGGGTGTGGATGGGATCGTGCAGCTTGAGGGCACACCGGCACTGGCGTGGGTGCGTGAGCGCGATGAGGCAGCGGCGCGGACACTGATGGCGGCGATCGGGCAGGCGCGGGCCCCGTGGCAGGTGCAGGCGCCACGGTCGCTTTGTGTGTCGGGCTCGTGGGCGCCGGGGCGAAATGCGGTGTGGCTGCACATGCTCAATGTCTCGGCGTTCTACCCGCTGGGCGACACGGGCTTCCGAGGACTTGGGCAGGAGCCGGTGTACGCCGGGGACGTCGCCAGCGACGCCCAGATTATGCTGGGAGGCAAGGTCAAGCGTGTGAGCGCGCCTGCCGAAGATATCGTGGTTACGGCGGCTGGTCTGAAGGTGGCGAGCGCACGGCTCGGGGTGTCGGGAACGGTGATTGAGCCTGATGCACAGGGACGATATGTGGTACCGCAGATAGACGTGCATGACGTGTTGGTACTCGAACTGGCGCGATAGTCGTCTTAAGGAGCGAGACACCGATGAGGCGCAGTCTACTGATAGTGGCGGCATGTGCGGTGATTTTGACACTGGGCGCGACGGTTGGATGGTGCCAGGACGGGCTGCTGGGATACTGGAAGATGGACGAGGGCAGCGACGACATGGTGACCGACAGTTCGGCGAACCAGAACGATGGCGACATCATCGGGGCGCAGTGGGCGCGGGGGAGCTTTGGCACCGCGCTTCAATTCGATGGCAGCGACTGTCAAGTGCGTATCCCGCAGATTGAGGGGCTGGATGGGTCGCAGGAGATGACGATGGAGGCCTGGGTCATGTGGGAAGGCGGGGGCCAGTACCCGAACATTGTCTCCGGCGGACGGTGGAGCCCGGGGGGCTTCCTGTTCTTCGTCACCAATCAGGTCTGCCAGTTCCGCATGGGCACGCCGGACGCTGCCGCCAACGATGGCAGCGGCAAGTGGGGCGAGACCAGCAGCATGCTGATTAACGGTTTTGAGACCGGGCGCTGGTATCATCTGGCGGCGACCTTCAGCAGGCCGCAGATCACCACTTACCTGGACGGGCAGCAGGTGGGGCAGGCGAACTGGGACTACGCCGTGGGCTATTCAGGCGACATCGTGCTGGGCAACTGGCACGGGGGCGTCAGCCACCAGGGACTGATCGATGAGTTCAAGCTCTACAACAGGGCACTGACTGCGGAGGAGATCGGTGCGAGCTACGCGGCGCAGTCGGAAGGACGTTCGGGGGAGGTGAGCTACGAGGTGATTCCCGACAGCATGGTTGTGGACCCGCTGATCACGCTGCGTACGAAACATCTGGCGATGGAGATCGATTCTCGTGGGCGCTGCCTATCGCTGACGAACAGGCGCACGGGCGAGAATCTGCTGCGAGATGTCGCGCCGATGGCTGCGATGGTGGCGGGCGGGCGGAGGATTGGTCGGACGCGCTGCGCGTATGAGGATGGCAGGCTGATATACACCTTTGGGCGCGACGAGGCAGAAGCGGTCATCGCGGTCACTGAAGGCGAGGACTATCTGACCTTCGAGGTGGCGACGGTGCGGGGCGAGGACGTGACGTCACTGACATTCCTCGACCTGAAGTTCACGATGGAGCACGCGGTCAACGCCATGTCTGGGGTGGCGGCGACGGAAGAGTTTGGCGTGTGCCTGCGTGCGCTGAACATCGATACCTTCGCATTGGGGGGCAGTGGCGCTCGGCAGTTGACCGCCAACGCGCGAAGTGAGCACGGGATCATCGGTTGCGGCGTGGCGCTGGTGGGCTGCCCAATGCCGCAGCTTCTGCCAACCTTGCGGCGGATGGTTGAGCGGGAGGGGTTGCCGAAGTCGGAGTTGGGTGGGCCGTGGGCGAACGAGGCGGAAGGGAACCGGGGGTCATACCTGTTCTCGAACGTGACTGAGAGCAACATTGACTGGTGGATCAACCTGGCGCTCCGGGGCGGCTTCACGCACGTGCACTTCTCGGGCTGGCAGGAGACGCTGGGGCACTACGAGCCGCGGGCATCAGCGTTCCCGAACGGGCTGGAGGGCATCAAGGAGTGCGTGCGCAAGGTGCATGCGGCGGGTCTGAAGGCCGGGATGCACACGCTGACGGGGTGCATCTCCCTGCGAGACTCATGGGTGACCCCGGTGCCGGACCCGAGGCTGATGGCCGACTCAGTTTACACGCTGGCGGCGGAGATGGACGAGACCTCGGACACTATCGTGACCGTCGAGAAGCCGCAGAACCACGACGTGATCTTGTCATATTCGAGTTCAGGAAATGTGATCCGCATCGGCGAGGAACTGATCCAGTACTCCGCGATATCGTTCGAGGAACCATACGGCTTCCTCAACTGCACGCGCGGCGCGCTCGGGACCACGGCTGGCGCTCATGCGGTCGGCGAGGATGCCAACCACCTGCGACAGCGGTACATGGCCTTCTATCCGGATGAGAACTCGACACTGGTGGGTGAACTGGCTGACTGCATCGCCCGGGTGTACAACGAGTGCGAGATGGACGAGATATACATGGACGGCACGGAGGGGATGGGCACCGCGCACGGGATGTGGGTCATTCGCGACGCCATCTACCGGCGGTTGAAGAGGCCGGCGCTGATCGAGGCGAGCGCGTGGGACACGTGGAGCTGGTACTACCACTCGCGTATCGGGGCGTGGGACCACCCGAAGTGGGCGCTCAAGGACTTCGTGGATATGCACTGCGAGGGGATCCCCTACTACCGCACCGGCCCGGGAGGCGCGCAGCTTCAGGCGCAACTGGGGTGGTGGGTGATTCTGGGGCCGAGCCATATGAACCGCGCGGAGATGCCCGACGAGATGGAGTATTTCAACGCCAAGACCTTCGCGAATGACGCGCCGATGTCGATCCAGGGGGTCGGTGCTGCTGGTAGGCCTGCAAACGCGCGCGCGGATGAGTACATCACCATGACCGGTCGGTACGAGCGGCTGCGGCTGGCGAAGTACTTCAGCGATGATGTGACCGAGCAGGTGGCTGAGCCGGGGGCGGATTTCCATCTGCAGCAGGCGGACGATGGTGAGTGGGAGTTCGCGCCGAGGCGCTACGGTTCGCATCGGGTGTCGTCAGTGGCGGCCGGTACTGAGCAGTGGACGGTGACCAACGACTTTGAGGCGCAGCCGACAGTGCTGCGAGTTGAGGCGCTGTTCGCGGCCCTGCCCTACGACAGTGACTCGGGCGTGCCGGTGACGGACTTTGCGGACCCGACGGCGTTGAGTGTGAGTCGGGACGCGGGCGGAGTCTCGCATACTGTGGAACGGGTGACGGATACGGTGAAGGTCGGGGAGGCCAGTCTGCGCTACTCAGCGACGAATACCGGCGAGAGCCCGGTCGGCGCGTGGGCACACGCGGGTATGCGCTTCGATCCGCATCTGAACATCCAGGGCAAGAACGCGATGGGCGTGTGGGTGCATGGCGACGGCAAGGGCGAGGTGCTCAACATCCAGCTCAGTTGCCCGACGCAGTACATGCACGCCTACTCGGAGCACTATGTAGTGGTGGACTTCGAGGGCTGGCGGTACTTCGAGCTACTCCTGCGCGAGCGCAGCGCCGATGGGCATCGAGACTACAAGTGGCCGTACTACAGTCAGCATGGGATCTACCGGACCTTCCTGAACCAACAGCACGTGAGTGAGCTGAACCTGTATCTGAACAACCTGCCACCAGGTGAGACCGCAACCGTGTATATCAGCCCGATCATGGCCGTGCCCACCGTGGGTGTCGAACTGGTCGAGCCGACGGTAACCGTGAACGGGCAGACGGTGACCATTCCGGCGACGCTGCAGAGCGGGGCGTTCGCTGAGGTCGACGCAGACGGTGAGTGCCGGGTGTATGACTGGCGCTGCGAGTTGCGGGAGCGCACGCGGGTGGTCGGCGAGATGCCTGAACTGGGGACGGGCGCGAACGAGGTGAGCTTCGCCTGCGCCGTGCCGGAAGTGGGCGCCGCGCGCGCGGATGTGGTGGTCATCAGCGAAGACCAGGTCATTCGCGGGCGGCGGCCAGACGGGCAGATCAACTGGCGGGCGATGCGGTACGAGTACGAGATGCCGCGCATCCTGGAGGGACGCGAGGGTGAGCGGAACCAGTGGACGGTGCCGTGCCGAAGCCAGGGCAAGGCGCCGACGGTGGGGGTGGAGATGCACGTGGCGGGGATAGGAGCAACTGGAGAGGCCTACGAGGCCGCCGAAGTGATGACCATCGAGAGTTTCGATGACCTGGCGTACTTCGCCGAGACTGCCGACAACGAGTTCGCCAAGTATGTCTACGACGGTCAACATGAGGGGATCTCGACGAAGCCCGGAGTAACCCAGGAACTGACGCGCAGCACTGATGTGGTGAAAGTCGGGGAGGCCAGCGTGCATTTCACCGCGACAAGCACTCTGGAAGCCAATGGTGGCTGGGCAGCGCGCGGGCGACGCTTCGCTGAACTGCTCGACCTGTCCAAATACCGCGGGCTGGGGTTCTGGCTGCATGGGGACGGCAAGGGAGAGTCGTTCAAGCTGCAGTTGCGGGACCCGGATGGCGCGTGGCACGACATGGTGACCCGCGTGGACTTCATGGGCTGGCGGTACATTGAGTTCGATATCACCGGCGCCAACCTGGACCTGAGCAAGATCGAGTACATGCT
Organism: Candidatus Zipacnadia bacterium; assembly: GCA_029821735.1. Taxonomy (GTDB): domain Bacteria; phylum Armatimonadota; class Zipacnadia; order Zipacnadales; family UBA5352; genus JALGSU01. Next base: position 24,076 of record JALGSU010000004.1, read on the forward strand.
GATCTTCTTCAACGGCATACCGGGCGGTGAGACTGTGGTCTGCCAGATGGATGATCTGCGAGCTCTGCCGGACACCGAAGGCGTCGTGGAACCGTCGATCACGGTCGGTGACCGGGAGATCGTGTTCCCGTTGACGCTGAACATGGGCGATCGGCTGGTGTACCGAGGGCCGAAGGACTGCCAGGTGTATCGCAAAGGCACCACGGTGCCGGAGGAAGTGCGGACGGCCGGCAGAGCGATCAAGCTGCGCCCGGGGCTTAACGAAGTGGGGTTCTCGGTCGGGGCCGAATCGCCAGACGAGTTCAGGATGTCGGTGACGCTGGTCAAGGACTACGGCGGGTAGGTGGCGTCAGGCGAACCAGAGCAGGTAGCGGCGGGCGACCTCTTCGTTGAAGGCGCCCACCAGGCCCCAGATGCCGCCAGCGATGAGGAAGTGTCCCATCGTGATGCCGAGGAACATCGGCGTGAGTGTGCGGTAGGTGTGTGGTCCACCAAGGCGCAGAATGAGCGTCTTTGACAGCCACGCCAGGAATATGGGGAACCAGATTGGGCCGCCGAAAGTGCCAGCCAGCGCCAGGCCCATGGGGTTGAGCGGGAAGCGCAGATACTGCCCCCGCATCCACATCATGCCGACCGTCAGCGCAACACCCACGCCGCGGGCGATCGTGCGGTCCGCGCGCACGGTTGTCGGGCCGCTCATGCGGTCCTGCAGGACGTTGTACTGCACGCGCGCCTGCGTGGTGCGATAGCCCGCGCTGGTGGTGCCTCCGTCCAGCACGTTCCAGCCATAGTTGTATGCGGTCTCCACGTGCAAATAGGTAGCCAGAAACAGTCCCCCGAGCAGACCCAGCGTCAAACCGATGAGCAGGTGGCTGCGCGTAATTCGGGCCCGGCGGGCGATGCGGATGCCCTCCATACCGTAGGAGCCGAGCTGGCCGAAGACCATGCGTATGAGCACGCGGAAGACGGCGAACGCGGTCTCCTGACGAAAGACCAATCCGGACGGGTGGCCGCTGGTGGCCTGCACGTCGAGGAGGGTCACGGCGATCTCCTCGCGCGGAATGCCATAGGTGATGGGCAGGCCAGTCTGGGCGCGGATGCGGGCGTAGACCAGCGAGCAGATGAAGATGAGGAGCACGTAGCCGAGAGCCGTCCAGACGTTCATGCCCGCCGCGACCATGAAGATCGTCAAGCCTGCTACACCGATCCATACGCCCCAGAACGCCACACTCGCGGGAATTGCTTCCTCGGCATCACCCTCCGGAGCAGGTCCGCCGAAAGCGGCGCGGACGACCACGGCGAGGTGCTTGCGGGCCGCGTAGATGACGAAGATAGCGAGGCCGAGGTAGCTGCCCATGCCCTGGGGGCGCTCGTGCGGGAAGCCGCGAAGCTGGTAGCCCATGAGGGTCGCGCCGAAGTTCTCGAACCGGAAGAGCAGGTAGAAGAACCAGACCGAAAAGAGCACGTCCAGGGGCACGAGGTAGCCGAGGCCAACCATCTCGGGTCGGAAGGTCAGGTTGAGCGGACGCAGGGCGCTCCACGGGCGCTCGGTCAGCAGCCGGCCGAGATCGTAGCTCTGGCCGATGGCGTTCACCGAGGGCGAGAAGGCGTGGGCGATGTTCGAGCCATTGTATAGTGCGGCGATGCCGATGCCGATCCAGAAGACCGGCGAGCGCAATAGTTGGGGTTCGCGGCTGTCTTCCGCCGGATCGGGGCCCATTCGCAGGACCAGTTCGGCGAGCGGGAAGGTCAATCGCTCATGTTCGGCCCAGGGACGGCGGAAGAGCGAGACCAGGCAGATCAGCGAGAGCGAGAGGAGCATGAATGCGCCGCCCCAAGCCACAAGGGCGGGCGTCCATGCGCCCCACGGCACCGACCCGTGCTCATTACCCTCGTAGAAGCCCTGGATGGCGTCGACGTCATCGGGCATGATCCACACGGGAAGCTGTTTGGCGATGAGCCCGTAGTCATTGGTCGGCGCGGCGAAGTAGATTGGGCTGGAGATGGTGGCGAGCAGCTGGCGGATGCCATTGGCGTCGATAGTGATGAATGAAGCGCTGAGGATTATGTAGATGAGCAGGGCTTCGCGCCGCCAGCGGCTGGTCCGTGTGAGCGAATGTATCACGAAGCCGAGGGCTGTGAGCAGGACGAGTGCCGTGAGCGCAGGCACAGGCGGGGTCCCCTCGCCTACCAGGATGGTGAAGGCGATGAGGGAGGCCTTGCGGATCCATAGCGCGCCGACGATCATGAAGATCGCTGCGAGAAGCAGCGACCTGAATGAGAGCGCCCCGCCATCGGTCTTCGCTTGCACTACGCCACTCCGTCACATGTGTCCGGGATATGAGACGCTGCCGCCTCGTCGGGCATGTCTCGCGCAATTCGCCGCGCGTGGTTGGCATACCTGTTCGCGGGAAGCAAAGAGCGCCGAGAGTGGCCGACAGGGATGAGGGCGGCAACGGGCGAAGAGCATGATGATCATTGGCGGGGTGACCAGCAGTTGTCGGGCAGCATCAACCGGAGGTGGCTCATATGCGCATCAGATGGGTAGCAGTGGTGGCGGCAGTGGCAGTGACGATCGCCGCAAGCGCACAGCTCGACCCCGCCGCGCGCCCGTACCCACAGGGAGATCGCTTCCCGTTGGGGCTTTACTCGGTGCACGCAGGTGATGGCTTGGAAGAAGTGGCCGAGGCGGGGTGGAACTTCGGGCATCGCTACAGCTTTGAGGCTGAGTACCTGGACGCGGCCGCGGCGGCGGAGATGTTCAGTCTGGCGCACATTGATGTGGTAGAGGACGACGCTGATGGCGCCAAGACCACGGCGCTGGTCGCTGACATGGCAGCGCGGGAGAGTGTGCTGTGGTGGGACCTGCCGGAGGAAATGCGCTACTGGCGAGCCGATGAGTACGACAAGGTGAAGAACCTCAGCGCCCTGACGCGCGAGGTAGACCCGCTTAAGCGGCCCAATTTCATGTACATCGCCGGCCACTACACGCCTGCGGCGATCGCGAAGTATGTGGACTATCTCGACATCGTCGGGGTGGGGTGCTACACCGAGTATGCACACCAGCCGCGACCGTGGGTTCGCTGGCGAATAGAGAGCGAGATAGAGGCCATCCACCTGGCGGGCCACGAGGTCGGGCGGGACTACCAGAACGGGGAGCGTACGCCAATCGGGGTGCTGATGCTCTTCGGCGATGGCAAGAAAGCCGATGTCCTCTCCCCGCTCGAAGCGCGTCACGATTTCTGGTCTTCGATATGTGCGGGCGCCCAAGGCGTACTGATTTTCTCGTATTGGCACAAACGGGACACTGAGATCCTGGAGCTAAGCTATCAGGAGTACGCGAGGGCCGCCGGGCAGATAGCGGGTGAGGAGCAGCTCGGGCAGGTCTTCCTGTTCGGCGAACAAGACACGGGCGTGAGCTTCGCGGTTACCAAGGGCCCGACGCTGGGGGCGCCTTTCCAGCCCAACGGCTACCAGACCGAGATGCGCTATCCGTCGCTGAATGTGCGGGCGATGAAGTGGAACGGGAACCTGTACGTGCTGGCGGTGAACTCGGCAGAGCGCGCCGTCACGGCGACGATTTCGGGCCTGCCGGAAGCGGCGATGGAGGCGACGGCGCTGTTTGAGTCGGCGACCGAGGAGAACCCTGACCGGCCACGAGTGCTGCCGCTGCATGCCGGTATGATGATGGACAACTTCGACGGCCTCGGCGTCCACATCTATAAGATCGAGGGCTTGCAGTAAAGGTGGCGAGCCAGGCGGAGAGTCGCCTGGCTCGCCGTGTATCAGGAGCGAATTGCTAACGGGCGGCGATGAGTTCGGCCTTCGGGACGGCGATCGCCGCCTGACCGTTTGTGGTGACCTCGTAGGTGTCATTGCCGCCGCGACGGACGTGAACGACGTTGACCATCCGGCACCAGTTGCCGGGGCCGATGTCGCTGATCCAGAACTGGATGCGACCGTCGCCGTCAGCGTCCGTGAAGATCGCGTCCAGGTCGCCCTCTATGTCCTCGAGAGTGAAGATCGATCCGGTGAAGGCCGCGATGCGGAAGCCCTCGCTGCGATCCTCGTTGTAGAGCCAGCGTCCAGTGTGTATGCCCCCGTCTACGCGACCGTAGCCCGTCATCTGCGTGTCGGTGGTCACCGTCCCGGCGTCCGGGTCGACCTCGGTCGCATTGCCCATTCCGACGAGCATGAGCACGTCGCCAAAGCCGATAGTCGTGCGGCCATCAGCGACAGCGATTTCGCGGATCGTGTAGCTGGTGGAGTGCGGGTCGTTGCCGAGAACCACCACGCGGCCAAGCCATGCGTCGGGTGAGGGGATTTCGACATCGAGCGTGATCGTGTTGGCCTCGTGATCGATGGCTGCGACCACGGCCTCGGGCATCGGATCGGCGGTGAGTTCGAAATCGCCGCAGCGCAGGGACGTGCCGCCTACCAACATGGCGCGGCTGACGCCCGCCTCGTCGAGGGTCACCAGAGCGAACTCGCCGGTGACCTCAAAGGAACGATCGGCGCCGGTCCATGAGTGCGGAGCGGCAGCGTCGGTTGCACTGTGAATCAAGTCGCGCTCACCGGCGCGGACGACTTCCACCGCTGCGGAGGTGTCGGGCGCGCCATCGGCTGCCAGGCGATTGACTGCGCTGACCTTCGCCTCGCCTCGGTGGGGTTCGGCCACGGCGATGTAGGTCGAGAGCAGACCGTCGTCAGGCGCGGCACCGTCGCCGAGCGTGTTCCGGCCGAGGACGTACTGCAACGTGTCCGGATGGCCCGGCTTGAGTTCGGGCTCGGCGTCGGCGAGGATGATCTCGTTCGCGCAGCCGCCGGGCATGGTCATCGTCAGGGCAATATCCTCGTCTGGATCGCGCCAGGTGGCCGACCACTGGTCAGCGGGAGCCATGCGGCGGATGTTGAAGAGATACTGGAAGCCTGCGGCGGAGATGTCGCGGACGCTGGGGCCTTCGGCCTCCAGGTCGGTCGTGAGCGCCAGAGAACTGATGAGAATGTAGGACTGGCCGGCAGTGACGGAGCGGACGGTGAGGGTCTCGGCCTCATTGGGGAGATCGAGGACGGTGGAGACCCAGCGCGCGCCGACTGTGCCGGAGGGCTCCGCAGTAATGAGGCCCGTTGCGCCGCCCAAATCGAGGGCGACCTCGTTGACCCCTGAGTTGTAGTCATGCATGTTTACGAGCACTTTGATCTTCCCCGGGCCCATCTTTGGGATGTCGAAGACCATCTCCGCATCGGGCACACGGGTCAGCACGGAGTTGCTTGAGTAGGACGCCCAGCCCTCGAGAGAGCGATCGGCGTACGGCGTGTCCCCGGTTATGACGCCTTCGGCGTCTCGAGGGTTGAGCGCAGCGGAGCCATCGACCTGAACATGTCTGCGCGGGTCCTCGCCGAAGGGGACCAGCGGTCCGGCGAGCGTGCCGGTCTCCTGCAGCGGTCCGGGCTCGCCGCCAGCGACGGTGAATTCGGGGAAGGGAGGCCCGTGGAAGGACCAGTCGTGCTGGGCACCGCCGCGCACGCGGAAGATGTCGAGCAAGTATGAGTCGCTCGGGGAGATATCGACCAGCGCGCTCGTGCGCCGGTAGAGGGAAACGGTGCCGCTGTAGGCGGCGTCCTCGGCGTGCGCGTCCATGAGCTGGACGTCATCGGTGCCGACGAGAGTGTTCAGGTAGCCCTTGTTGAGGGTGCGCTGCCAACCCTCGTCCACCACGACGAGGTAGTGGCTGATGGTGTTGCCGGTCCAATATGCATTCTTCTTGAGCCAGTGAGCCGGGTAGCCCATGTCGTTGAGCATGGGTCGACCGAACGCGAACATCTCGAGGGTGAGGCGGTCGCGCTGGCCGTGCCCGCCGCCGGAGTGTCCGTAGTACATCGAGACGCCGCGGCGATCGGGGGCCTCGCCGGCCTCGAGCACTGCCAGACCGTAGCCGCCGAGGTCGCGGGTTCGCAGCCCGAGGTCGGTGCCAGTTTCGGCGACGACCGCAGCGACCTGATCGTCGATGGACTCCTCCCACAGACTCTCGGTGCGTGCGCCAAGCAGGGACAGGACTTGCGCGTGGCGGGGGTCAGCGTAGTGACGGAAAGCGGTGCCCTGCAATCCCGCGGACCAGCCGACTCGGCGCGAGCCAAGGATCGACCCGGAGTCGCCGATGGATGGGCAGAACTCCCCGGCGACAGTGAGGTCGATGCCGATGTCAGCCATCTTCTTGACCTTGGGGTTGTCCCAGATGTCGGCGCCGATCTCGGGGAGCAGTTCGGCCATTCGGTAGAAGTTGACGCACCAACCCGAAGAGTATCCGGGCGAGCTTTCGCCGCCGTGCCCATCGCGATAGAAACCATTCCACAGCAGGTAGTTCACGTCGCCGTCGCCCATGAGGAGCCAGTCGCGCATCTGCTCGGTGGTGGGGCCCTCCTTGGGATCGTCATTGTCGAGGACGATGGCGACCTTGGTCAGGGCCTGCTGGTGCATCCCTGTATTGCCCCGTACGAAGCCGCGCATAATGTCCTCGGCCATCACGTTGAGCAGCTTCTTCTCCAGCAGCGTGTGGCTGTCGTCGATGCCCTTGGCGGCCATGAAGTCCACCAACTCGGGGTCATCGTCGAAGACGGGCCAGACCGAATCGCAGGCCAGAGCAAAATTGCTGGTGACGCCGGTCGACCAGATGTAGTCGAGGATGCGTCCGTTGATGCGCGCGGGCCAACTGCCATTGTGGTAGGCCTGAGTCGGGTAGTCGAAGCGCTCATATTCGGAGGCGATCTTGCACAGCATCACCGCGCACTTGTGACCGTAGATGGGGTCGCCGGTGAGGAGGTAAACCTTGCCCAGGTTGGCAACGGCGGGCAGAATCTCCTTCTGCCAGCGATGCCAGAAGATGTAGTAGTCGACGAACCAGTAGCGCTGGCCGTTATCGTCCCGCCAGCCGAGGCCCTTGTCGATGATCTCGGCGCCGGTCTCGGGCTCACCGTCGACGCCCTCGGTGTTCCACGGCTCGAAATCGTTGGAAGGATACACCTCGCCCCCAATGGGGCATTTGACCTTAAAGGGCAGATCGCTGCTGGTTATCCACGCGTAGTGACCCTTCTCGCGGAAAACACTGGCCCCGTGCACCGGGCAGCCGACGCCGAAGTTGACGTTGAGCGCACGGGACTGCTCGGGCGGTGGGATGAAGTCCCAGAGTTCCTGGTCGGACATCTCGATGGCCCACTGGCACGCGTTGCGGGCCGATTGCACCTCATCGCTCGCCCATCCGAACTGGTCAATGGTGTCGAGCGCGCGCTGTAGTTTCTCTTCAGTATAGAAGGTCCGACCGTCCTTGGCCCATGCGAAGGCGCAGGTCAGGACGAGACAGGCGATCATCAGGTTGCGCATGGTGGCACCTCTCCTGGATGGAACGTCAAGTGGGGCTCTACTGAGTTGCGGGCTCGCGTGTGAGGAAGTCATGCTCGGCCAGACGGTCGAGGACATCCTGACGCATCGCCGATGGGTCATACTCGGGGCCGCCACAATACAGCTCGGCGAACTTCGGCAGCACCGGGTAGATGTTCAGCCAGATGAGCGCGTCGGCGCCGAGGCCCTGGCGCTGGTGCTCGGCCTCTGCCCACCGCATTGCCATCGCCTGCGCCTGGCGCCAGTGACGCATGGCCAGGCGGGCGTCAGTGTGAGCGGCAAAGCTCTCGCCAGCGTGATAGTTCTCGATCGCGCTGGTGAAGCTGCGGTCGGCGGCGGTGCATCCGAGTGTGAAGTCTTCGCCAACCAGCCCGCCGATGCGGTCGGCGACAGCTTGAGTCTTGGCCTGGGTATCAGCAGCAGCGGTTAAGGCGAGACGCGCGGCAAGATCGGCCCAGCCCTGACGGTGGGCGCGCAGGGCGGACTCGCGCTCGGGATCAGTAGTGATGAGCACTGCGGCGGTCACGTCCAGTTCGTGGAGCGCGATGGTCCGCCCGTCCTCGGGTGTCTCAAGCCGCGCAGCCGAGGGCCCGTCGAGTCTGAGGCACCGCGCGTTGGCGGGGATCTGCTCGGGGAGCGTGATGGTCAGGTCCGACACGAGCGCGCTCTCATCCACGTAACGGTTGTAGTCCTCGCCATGCTTGACGGCAAGGATCACGGTCTCCGCGCCGCGAGTGAAAGCGGCTGCCTCCACGGTCGGATCGGAGGTCTGGCACTCGGTGATGGTGCAGGATGCGAGGATGTCCTCCACTGGCTGGAGTTCGCCCCAGAGCAGGCCCAGTTCGGCGCGTCTGCCCATGCCCAGGCGCTCGTCTGAGAGGCCGTAGCTGCTGAAGTAGAGGATGCCGCGCGTGCCCGATGTGAGCATCATGTAAGTGAGAAGACGTTGCTGAGCGCAGGTGGGCACGAAGAGCGCTCGGCCCGGGATGCCGAGCAGGCGGGTGGCGTGGCCCTGCATGTGCGCCTGGGACCATTGCTGGACATAGACGGGCTCACCCCAGATGGTCCGGGCGTGCTCGGAGAGGCGCTGCACGTCCTCAAGACCGCCCTCGATGTCGACGCTGCCGCTGAACGTGCGCCCCTTCTGGAGTGGATAGAGGTAGGTCAGTGGGAAGTCAAGCGCCTGCTTCCACTGTGCCCAGCCCTCAGCGGGCACGTTGCTCGGGTTGCGCAAGTCCATGATCGTGGTGGTGATCAAGTTTTGATCATCGTACCGGCGCAGGACTTCGGCGGTGCGGGACACGAATGGATAGTACTTGTGGAAAGTGTCATCACACATGATCCACGCCAGCCAGGCCGGGTGGCTTCGCAGAGGCAGGAACTTGAGAATCCAGTCGTCCTTGAGGGGCTTCTCGGTGTAGGGACTGGCCGGCGGTCCGTAGAGCCAGATCATCACCCGCAGGTCCTCTTCCCAGGCGGCATCCAGCACCGCACGTGTGTGCTCAAGTGGCGTCGCGTGGCTCAGGTAGAGGACGAGGCCGTTGAGCCGCATCTCGCGGAAGTGGGCGAAGCTGGCGTGATGCCACTCGATGGGCTTGGTACCATCCACGCGCCACGTTCCCATGGCCCGGAAGAGCAGCGGCTCGTCGGCGATGAAGAGTGCTCCGTCGCGCAGAGTGATCGGCGCCTTGGGGCCCAGGTCCAGCGCGGGGATTGACTCAGGCAACTTCATCTCGGTCGCGAGCAGACTTGCCGCGAGTGCGGCTAACTCGTCGGGCCTGGTGTCCGCGAGGCGGACATGTGCGGCGCGGCCATCAGCGGCTAGAGTCACTGGATCGGCCAGTTCCTCTGGCTGAGCGTCCCACATGTACCGGCTGATGGCGCGAGCCCACTTGGCCGCAGGCAGGTCACACAGGAGCAGGCGGCCGCCCAGGTAGTGGTGGACTTTCAGGCGGAAGAAGACGGTCTCGTCCTCCGTCCAGGTGGGGCGGACGATGAGCTTGACGGCGGCAAGGTCAACTGCGGCTGGGACGAGGTCGTGGTCTATGCCGGCGGCCGTGAGCGCGTCGGAGACTGCGCGGGAGGCGGGCTCATCGGCTGAGCGCGCGTAGAGTACGGCGACATCGTGAGTGGGAGCAGTGATGACCTGCGAGTTGACCTGGATATCGTCATACCAGGCGGTTGCGCCCCGGGCATCGTAGGCGAGGCAGAAGACCGCGATGGCGGCGATGCGCCGGCCTGGTGGGGCCAGATAGCCCGCCATCTTCTCCACCCAGCGCCCATCTTCGCCTCGGGCGAGTGTGAGCGAGTCCGGGAAGAACCAGGTAGTTGAGCCATCGTCGAGGATGATCTTGAGATCCAGGCCAATGCGGGCAGTCGCCGGCATGTCGGTCGCGCGCAGCCACCCGGAGACCGACAGGGCGGTGGGCAGCGGCGCTTCGAAGTTGTGGTTGGGCGTGACCACGCCGATGCGCGCCTCGGTCGCCGTCATGCGCAGGGAGGCCGGTGCTGAATGGTACTCCTGACCATCCAGCTCGGGAACCGTGCCGCCGCGTGACGTTGCCCAGCCGCTGAGGCCATCCGTGAAGTCGCCATTCACGACCACGTTGCCTTGCGCCGCTGCGGGCAGAGCGGCCAGCAATACCAAGGCGATTGTTGAGCACCAACGCATAGGCGGACACCCGGGCTTGGCGTGGCAGGGATGAGCGTCTGGGAGTATTCGCCGCGCATGGCGTGGGGGCCTGTATGCGGAAGGGGAGGCGGTGGCGAACAGGGAAAGGCACGGCGAGCGCGACCAGTGTAGAAGGGTCTGATATCGATGCGTATGAGCCTGCATATCTTCTCCGCCAGCATTCTGTTGTCGATGGCCACGGGTGCGCTGGCGTTCGGCCAGGAGCTTCCGGCGGGCGCGCTTCTGGTGGGCCAGTGGGATTTCGACGAGGGCGAGGGTTTGTGGGTTGAGGACAGCACGCGATTTGCGCATGGCGGGTATCTGGGCGGCTCGGTCGACGCGGACGAGGACGATCCGACCTGGGCGGGGGAGGGACACGACGGCGGCTGCCTGCGATTTGACGGCGTGGGCGACAGCGTGTGCGTGCCGCACGGAGCCCCGATGGGCCCGGTCGAGGGGATCATCGTGGAAGCGTGGATCAAGCAGAGCGCGCGGACGAAGTTCGGTCGAGTGGTGGACAAGGGGCTGACCTTTGACCTCTACGTGCATGACAACGGTCAGGCGTCCTTCAGGCTGCTGGGCGCTGAGGCGCACGGAGTGCGCAGCCCGAAGCCGGTGCCGCTTGACGAGTGGGTCAGCTTGCGTGGCGAGGTGTATGGTGGGAAGATGCGACTGCTGGTCAATGGCGAGGTCGTGGCTGAGCGAGCATACACCGAGGCGGTGACGGACAGCCACCACGACCTGTATATAGGCTCGGCTTCGCTGGGGCGCCCTTTCGCCGGGCTGATTGATGAGGTTAAGCTGTGGAATGTGGGTTGGGAGCCGCCGCCGGCGATGCAGGCTGCAGAACCGGATGAAGACACGATCGGGCTGTGGCATCTTGAGGACCTGCAGGCGACGGATGCGTCCGGGCGACAAACAGCTGCGGAAGTGGTCAACGCGCAGGTTGTGGAGGGGAAGATCGGCAAGGCTCTGCGGTTCAATGGTGATGGCTGGGTGCGCGTAGCGGACAATGCCACGCTGGATATCAGCGAGGAACTGTGCATCGACGCGTGGGTGTTCCAGCGGGAGCGCAGCCCCTACGCGCGGGTGGTGGAGAAGTCGGACTGGACGTGGGGGGTGTGGATCACCCGCACCGGCGTGGTCGACTTCTTCTTCAAGACGACTGACGGCGACTGGCACCATGTCGTGACGATGGACGATGTGCCGCTGCGGCAGTGGACGCACCTGCGGGCGGAGTTCGACGGCTTCGAGGCCGTGGTCTACATCAATGGCAACGAGAGTGTGCGGAGCCGCATGGGGCCGGGCCAGGATCGCCGAGGTGCACGTATCCAGCCGCCTGCGCACGGAACGCCCGCCACTGGCGGTGCTGGTTGAGCCGCACCCGACGCAGGGGTTCTGGCTGCTGAGCGTTAACGCACGGGGGCTGGAGACTGTAGTGACCGGGCTGTCGGGCACGGTGCAGCGAGTGGGAGCCGAGGAGCCCCTCCTGAGCTTCCAAGTCGACGATCTCGCGCGCAACGTCGGGGTGGCGCGCATGCAGATGGAGGCTCTCGAGCCAGGCGAGTATCAGGTGGTGGTGGCGGCGACGGGGGCAGGTGGCGAGGAGTTGGCTGAGGCCCAGACGAGTGTGATCGTGCCTGACGCCGCTGCGTGGCAAGAGGCGAAGGCCGGCGTAACCGATCAGGTCCTGCCGCCGTGGACGCCGCTTGAGGTGGCCGGGAACTCGGTGGCGTGCTGGGGCCGGCGGTATGACTTCGGTGGCGCGGGCATACTCGACGGGTTGATCAGCGCACAGGCGGAGCTTCTGGGCGGACCGTGCGAGTTGCTGGCGGACGGGAGCCCGGTGGCGTGGGACGCGCCGATCGTGGTCGAGGCAGCCGACAACCACGTGACCATGACTCGCGCGGGGACGGGCGCTGGGCTGACACTGCAGCTGCGCACGACTACGGAGTTTGACGGCATGGTGCGGTTCGACCTGACGGTGACCCCCGTCGATGGAGCGGCCGGTCCGGGCGAACTGGCGCTGCGAGTATCGTTGATCTCGGACCATGCTTCGTTGATGAACCACCCGGGCAACTGGTTCGAAGATGAGACGTGCGCCGGGGCGGTGCCAGCAGAGGGATGGGAGGCGCCCAACACGGTTTGGCTCTGGACGGGGGATGAGAAACGCGGGCTGTGCTGGTTTGCCGAAGATCAGGCGGCGTGGGGGCTGGGGCCGGATCTACCGGGAGTCTCGCTGGTCCCGGAGGGTGACCGCACGATCATGCAGGTGTGGCTGGCGAACCAGACGGGCAGGCTGGCGCAGGAGCGCAGCTTCACCTGGGGGATGATGGCCACGCCAGTCAAGCCGATGCCCGACGATTGGCGGCAGTGGCGGTTCGGCAGCCCGATCCATGGCGCGAACGTGGCGGTGCAGTGGTCGGTCAAGAGCCTCAGCCGCTGGCACTCCTTCCCGGTGCCGATCGAGCCGGAGAAATACCACCAGCAGCGGGAGGCGGCCCACGCAGCGGGTCAGCGAATCGTCCCGTATACGAACTTCAACATGCAGAGCGACACCGGTGAGGCGTGGGAGTACTTCGGGGCGGAGTGGGATGCGCATGCCGGGCGGGGCACCGCGGCAGACGTGCTCGCCATGGGCATCGTGAACATCCGCTCTTGCCCTGCGACCGAGAGCTGGGAGGACTTCATCAGCTGGAAATATCAGCAGTTCCTGGAGGAGTATGACTGGGACGGGTTCTACCTGGACAACTCGATCCCGGGACGTTGCCAGAACTCCGCGCATCCTGAGGAGCACCACGACCGCACGCATATCTTCGCCTGTCGCGAACTGATGAAACGCTTCTACGCGATCACCAAGCTCAACGATCCGAGCAACGTGATGGTCTGCCATATGTCCACGCGCTTGTGCATCCCGGTGCTGAGCTTCTGCGACGCATATGTGGACGGTGAGCAGTATCACTGGGCGTTGGAGAAATTCGACGGCAACTACATGGGTCTGACCAGCCTGGCTCGTGTGCGTGCGGAGTTCATCGGGCGCAACTGGGGGCTAATCCCGCTCTTTCTGCCCGAACTGAGCGGTCCGCTCCAGCGCACGCCCACGAGCACGCGGGAGTTGCTCGCGCTGCTCTTGCCGCATGAGACGCGGTTCTGGATTGGCGCCTGCCATCGGGAGACCCTCACCGCTGCGCTCGACGCGCTGGACGAGTTCGGGATGGCTGAGGCGGAGTTCCTGCCATACTGGAGCAACGGTGAGGTGGTCCGGCCAGAGGGCGATGAGGTCATCGTGAGTGCGTGGCAGCATCCTGAGAACGGGGTGCTGGTGGTTGTGTCGAACTTCGCCGACGAGGAGCGGGCGGTGACGGTGACGCTGGATCTGGACGCGCTCGGGTTGCCGGACGCAGTCGCTGGCAGCCTGATGATGGATCAGGGCACGGTCGACGTCACTGGGTCGAAGCTGACCGTGACTGTGCCCGCGCGAGATTTCAGGTTGGTGCGACTCGAGGCTGAGTAAGCTCTGCCCCTACGGCGCGAAGCGGATCGCGCAGACTTCGGCTGCACCGACATCAACAGAAATCACGCCGCCATCGATCGCGATTCCTGCTGGCTGCTCACTCCCGTCCATGTGCAGGATGCTTACGCTGGCTAGGCCATCGGGCCAGGGAAGCGCTGACGGGTCAAGGCGAAGCTGCCACGCGTCGCGCTCCGGGCGGCGGTCCCAGACGGTCACGACCGCGCCTGGCTGGCTCTGGCTGACGAAGACGCGCGCCTCCACGCCATCGGGCATCCCCGACAGACCGCGCACGTCCAGCATGCGGCCCTTATAGACGACGTCGCGCAACTTGGAGCGCAGGGCGATGAGCTGCTTCATGTGCGCGCCGTAGGGCTCGTCCTGCGGCACCTGCCACAGGTTGAGGGCGTCAAACCGTTCGCCGAGGAGGAAGACCATGTTCATGGTGTCCTCCTGGCGGGGTTCGGCGATGTCGGGGAATATCTGGCCGATGCCCGTCCAGCGGTTGCAGGTGCCTGAGAAGACCGGGTAGATGTCGCCGAAGCTGTAAACGAATATCTCGGGTCGCGACCAGGTGCCTGACCCGAAGGAGAATTCGGTGCCGAGGCACCAGTTGGTCCAGGGCATGAAAGCCGCGCAGGCCACACCCTCGTAGAGCATGGGACCGTCGAAGCCCTCGCGGATGCGCTCCATCAGCGCGATCTGACCTTCGCTCAAGCCGCGGGGGTGGTCCATATGCAGAGCGTATGAGGCGGGGCCGAGACCGTAGCCGGGGACAGGGAAGCTGTCGAGATACCACACGTCCGCCCCGTAGTCGTCGCCCCACGTCTTGATCCAGTCAGCCAGGTAGTCCTGCCACCACGTGGAGTTCGGGTCCATGGGCCAGTAGCCATCGAGGTAGCCGGCGAGACTGTGGCCGGCGGCGGTGCCAGACTTCATTGCGCCTCCCGGCCCGACGAAGACGGCCTTGGACGCCTCTTCGTAGAACTTGGGGAAGGGCGGCATGTCGGTCACCGCGTGGTCCTCGGCGATCTGCTTGATCCAGGGGTTCTGGTCGATCGCCCCGTCGAAGGTGATCGCGTTGCTGTAGAAGCCCGCGTGGCCGCCAGCGTCTTCGACGGCCTGGAGGGCATCGCGCAACTCGTCGGGCGTACCCATCTTGGGGTTGGGGTAGAAGAAGCAGTAGTAGACGCCGCCCCCGATCATCTGCGCCCACAGTTGCAGGTAGCTCAAGCCATACTCCTTGCCCTTGGCGAGCATCTCCGGGAGCTGGGCGAAGGTGTAGCTTTCGCCGCCAGCGCCGGTCCAGCCATCGCAGGTTGCGAGCCAGTCGGGCTGCTCGCGTGGCGGAGTGTTAGCGAGCGACCATTCGCGGAATCGGTCAGCGGTGCCATGCCATGCGCCCTCATGTACGCCCAGTTCGATGACCGGGGACTGCCAGCTCTCGCCGGGCTCGAGCAGTGAGTGCCAGCGATTGGTCATGCGGAGAAGACCGTCATCGTGGCCGGTGAGCAACCCGAGCTGGCAGCTACCGTCGGCCTGCGGGGTCAGGGACAAACCGCCCGACGGGTCATACAGATCCTGCCAGGGAACGCAGGCGCGGCCGGGGTACGGGGCGACTCGGTCGCGTGGCAGATTTTCGGCGGGATTGGCGAGCAGTTCGCCCTGGATGTAGCCGGTGGCGAGCATGTCGTCGGCGGGATCGTCGCCGATGCGCAGGCCTGCGATTTGTGGGAAGTTGACGGTGGGCAGGCGCACGGCGGCGCTGGGCCACAGCGGTCGCGGGCACTTGACGGTCGCCCGCAGGCTCATTACCGCGGAGTCATCTGGCAGATCGGCAGTGACCGTGGCGATGACGCCCGGCTCCCATTCATACAGGGCGGTCAAGCGTTGGCCGCCCTCGACCGGCTCGATGGTGATGGAGCGCGCGCTGCTTTCGTCGGCCCTCAGAGTGGTGACGTCGCCGGGCTGGTAGAAGCGCGCATGTTCGGAGAAGCTGGTACTCCCCAGCTCAAGCAGAGATGTGGGAACCGCAGGCAGGGCCGCCGTCCAGCCGAGGGCGGGCGCCTCGATCTTTGAGATAGCGCCTGTGCCGCCATCGAAGCTGACGCGGATGTGCCGGTTTTCGAGCACAAGCGTTTGCTGCTGGAGGCGGCGCATGGGCGCGGTGGCATCGCCTATGACAGCATCTGCCTCATCGAGGATCTGCGCAGCGATGGTGTATTCGCCCGGGGGCAGTTCGGCGACATCGAGTTCGGCGATTGCTGTCTCATCATTGATGATCGCCTCCGCGCTCGCCAGAGCTTCGCCACCATCGCGGGGGACAACCTGCAGCCGAACGCCCCCGACGTCGCGGCTTCCCAGGTCCATCTGCGCCACCCAGTTTCCCTGCTCGGGAGCGCGTGCAACGGTCAGTCGCCAGCGTGCGGCCAGGTTGCTGATGCGCTCGGCGTCGAGCGGGTAGGCGTAGATGCGCACCTCGTCGAGCAGCGTGCGCGCGCCCTCATGGGGCAGATGCCAACCATCGTCGCCGAGCTTGAAGGTCTCCGCGACGGCTGGGAAGACGTGTGGATCAAGTGCTTCTCCCGCGAGTTCGCCATCGACGTAGACGGCCATGGCATCGCGTGACCAGGTGGCGGCGAGGTGGTGCCACTGGCCGGGCTGCCAGTCGGTTGCGGCGGCCTTGGCCATACCCACGTCTGAGTTGCCGACCGCGTAGCGCAGCAGCAGCCAGGAGAACTGGTAGTACTTGTAGAGCACCAGCCAGCCGGTGTTGGAGTCCTGGCCGCCGGACTCAAAGAACGAGTGGAAGTTTCCGTCGGTGCCGGCCCAGTTCTGGGGACATACCCACAAGCTTACGGTGCCTGATTCAGGGAGCAGATTGCCTTCGGTGGGGTAGTGGATGATCGGCAGCGTGTGGCCGCATACCAGCGCCTGCCCGAAGCGCCCGGGGGCGAACTCCGGCTCGGGGCCGAGAGTGTGGTCCGGGCTGACCGGGCCGCACATTCCCTGTCCTACCACAGTGTCGTCGAAGCTGGCGTGAAAGAGCAGTCCGGGGTCGGCCTGGGCTGCGGCCAGACACAGCGTAAGAAGCACGACGACTGCCAGATTCCTGAGCATGACACGACCTCCTCGCGCGACTGGGCGCTCAACCATCATTTCACGATGGCGTATCCGACTCCTCCCATGATGCGCCGCTGCAGGAAAGCGGCAGGTCGGTGGCCAAACTGCAGGGAGCGTGAGATGGGCGAGCGGATGGTGTTTAGCCCGTCGCTCAGGTGCAACCGTGGCTTTTCCGAGGGCTGAGGCTGATGACGATCCGCGTGACCGTGGTCAATTGGCAGAATGTGGCGGCGATGATCTGTATTGCTTTGGCGAGTGTGTGCGCTGTGTTTGCGCAGGACGAGCCGGAGTACATGCACACGATCTACTACGTGGGGCTGCGGCCGACGGCGTACCGACAGGGGAAATGCGTGGCGGACATCTCCACTCGCGAGCGCGTGATGGACGTCGTGGGGGAACTGAGCGAACTGGGGATCAATGCGCTGAGCTACCACTCCGTGTACGGCAGCGACGGTGCGCTCTATCCGACCGCCGATCCGCTGCTCAAACGCTCATGGCTCTGGCCGGAGGAGGCTCGGCCGGTTGACGATTTCCTGGCCGCGTGCGAGCAATTTGGTGTTGAGGCGTGGCTCGGCGTGCATCTGGGACAGGGCGGGTACCCGCTGCTGGCCGAGCATGCGTTGGACGACATCGTCCGCAATTTCGGCGAGCATCCGGCGCTGACGGGGCTGGTGCCGCCGATCGAGGCGCGATACACCGGGGTGAACGCGGAGAGCTTCGCGGCACTGAGCAGGCACGTCAAGCAAGCGCGGCCGGACCTTCAGATTATGGACTACCCCTCGTCCCCGTATGTCCCTCAGGCGATGCAGTGGCTGATGCGGCTGGCGGCATCGGGGCAGGTGGATGTTGAGAACGTGCAGTTCCACGCCTGCGACGACAGGCTGGCAGACTTGCGCGAGGCGCGTGGGCTGACGCTTCTGACTATCGGCGTGTGCCCGGGAACGCGGACGATCATCCATGCGCACTACAAGAACGGGGTGAACACCCCGCAGAAACCGTCAATATGGCTGCCGCCCGAGCGTGCGTGGGACGTGACGCAGAGCGCCCTGATGACGGCGACACCTCACGGGACATCGATATTCAGCTTCCTGCACGCGTGCTGGGGGGAGCAGAGCTCTGACCCGGGCGGCGAGGCGATGTGGCGGCGGCTGAAGTGGTATGAGGGCATCGTGGGCGTGCAGCGGCTGGTGCCATATTACGCGAACGCCATGCCCGCCGATCGGGTGCAGGTGATGGTGCCGACTGGCACGCTGCAGGGGGCGCAGGACATTTTGCGGCAATGCTGGCTGCCACTGGCACGCGAGCATATCCCGGCATCGTTTTGCGTGACCGAGGAGAACATGGCGCCCGAAGCGCGTGTGGTCATTGTGCCGGCGCTGACGCAGTGCGGCCGCGAGCAGGGCCTGCTGCTGCAGCGCTTCGTGCGCGAGGGCGGGAGGCTATTGACCTTCGGCGGCCTGGCACCCGCGGAGGAGCGCTATGCCCGGGTGCTTGCGGCCGGGCCGATCACACCACACATGCGGGATGTGCTGGACCTGTGGGACCGCCCGGATTTGGCAGTCCGGGATCTGACTGAGGGCTTCGCGGGCGCGCTCGGATTTGGCGACGAGGGCCTCGCGGCAGTAACGCAGCCGCGCAACACACCGTATGGGAAGGGCACGGTGAGTGTGCTGCCGGGGGCGGTGGAATGGGCGGAGGAGCACCTGGCGGCCGTCGTCAGCGAGGCGCTGGACGATGGCTGGCGGGTGACGAACCTACCCGCAGGCTACGTCGTCGAGCGGTGGCGCAAGGGTGAAACTGAGATGCTGCTGATCTTCGGTATCGAGAAGGGCTTGGAGGCCCGCGACGTGCGGATCGCGTTGCCGGCGGGCGAGGCGCATCGCGGAGCGTGGCTGATCGAGGGGGAGCAGGCGTCGCAGCTTCCGACGAGCGTGGACGCTGACACAGGGCAGCAGAGCGTGCTCATCAAGCGCCTGGGCGACAGCTTCGCCCTCGTGGTCCTGGGAGAGTGCCCGAGGGCGGTACTCAGACCGGAGGCGCGGACGATCCGGTCCACGGTGGGGGAGACAGTCACGGTAGCGGCGTCGCTGCTCAATGCCACGGGTGGTCGTGTGACGGGCGAGTTGGGGGCGGCAGCACCGGAAGGGTGGAGCGTGACTCGGGGAGGTCAGCTTGAGTATGCGCTTGATCTGGGTGAGGAGGCGCGCTTTGAGCTGGCGGTGACGGTGCCCGCAGAGGCACAGCGTCGACCTTACTTCGTGAAGCTGACGGTGGGCGAAGTGACGCAGCGCGTGATCGTCTTCCCTGAAGACGGAGCCGCGCAGGTCATCACCGAACGTGAGGGCCCGCTGGCGATGCAGCGCCCGCCCGTTGAGGCCGGGCCGACGGGACCCATCGGCGACGAGTGGCTGAAGGTCACCGCCGGCGAGCCGGGCGACAATGCGGTGGCGGCGCATCGGCCCGGCGTGTGCTTCTACCCCGGCGAATGGGCGAATGCGCGGGAGCACATGGGGAAGATCGCGCGGTACGCTGAATACATCGCGCTGGGGATGGGCGGTCCGAACTTCTGGATCAATGACCCGGACCGGACCGACAACGCTGCTCGCGACCTGTTGATGCGGATTACCTGCATCGCGCCTGAGGGGGGGCGCGTGCAGGTCTTCGACGGTGAGAAGTACCACGACGTGGGGGAGATGGAGGCCGGGGAGCAGTGGCGCACCGATACGTGGACGGTCAGCCGCGATATCTTCGCGGAGGCCACAGCCAACTATGGGCGGAACAATCCGGGGTTCAATGTGCTGGGCCAGTTCAACGCGCCAACCATTCGCATACACAGCATAGAGGTCAGGATGTCCCCGCTCGATGATGACGAGGAGTAGATCATGAGCCAGCGCCCGAACATTCTCTACATCCACTCACACGACACCGGGCGGTACGTGCAACCGTACGGATACGCCATCCCGACGCCGAACATCCAGCAACTGGCGGAGGAGGGCGTGGTCTTCCGGCAGGCGCACTGTGCGAACCCGACCTGTTCGCCGAGCCGGGCGGCGCTGCTGACCGGGCGCTGGCCGCACCAGTGTGGGATGACCGGGCTGGTGAACTTGGGCTGGTCGCTGAGCGATTACGGCGAGCATATCGTGCACACGCTGCGTGGCGCGGGCTATCAGACGGTGATTCTGACGAAGAAGCTCGACGAGGCCGAAGGCGTGTCGGCCGAGTTCCTCGCGGATGTCCCCGAGGAGCCCTTCTTCCTGGATGTGGGGTTCACGCAGACGCATCGGCCTTTCCCGAAACCTGGGCCTGCCGAGGACCCGCGCTGGGTGGCGCCGCCAGCGCCGCTGCCTGACACTCCCGCAACGCGCCAGGATATGGCGGGATTCAAGGCCAGCGCTCGTGAGCTTGACGAGCGCATGGGCGTGGTGCTTCGGGCGTTGGATGCGGCAGGTCTGCGGGAGAGCACTGATCACGGGACCGGCGTGATGCTGATCATGCGGGGGCCCGGCGGGTTCGGGGGGGGGCGAGTGCTGGAGTCGCTGGTATCGCACGTGGACGTGTTCCCGACGCTGTGCGACCTCGCGGAGATCGAGCCGCGGGAGGGGCTGGTCGGTCGATCGCTGATGCCGTTGGTCCGTGGGGAGGCCGCAGAGGTCAATGAGGCGATCTTCGCCCAAGTGAACTACCACGATACGTATGAGCCGCAACGGTGTGTGCGGACCAGGCGCTGGAAGTACATCCGACGGTTCCTCGACCGCGACGGGCCGCTGCTACCCAACTGCGACGATGGACTGTCGAAAGACGTGTGGCTGGATCACGATTGGCCCGCGCGAGGCGTGGACGCCGAGCAGCTCTACGACCTGGTCTTTGACCCCACCGAGTCATGCAACGTGGCGACTGACGCCGCGTGTGCCGACGCGTTGGTGGAGATGCGTGGGCGGCTCGACCAGTGGATGCACGAGAGTTGCGACCCCTTGCTGGACGGGCCGGTGCCACACCCCGAGGGCGTCTACATCGACGATCCGGACGAGATCCACTCGATCACGCCCGAGAAAGTAAAGCGGTGGCGGAACCGATGAACGAGACGCTCGACATGAGCATGGTGCGTGAGCGATTGCGCGGCACGCAGATAGTGGTGGTGCCATACTGTCATGCGGATTGGGCATGGACTCACTCGCGCCGGTGGCACCGGGCGCGGTACGTGCTGGTCATCAGCGAAGTGCTGGATACCCTCAACGAGCAGGATGCGGCCGGAGTGCCAGCCGACGCCCCGCACGCTTTCAGGTGGTATCTGGATTGCTGGCGCACCGAACTGGCGCCATTCCTCGTTGCTCATCCCGAGCGAATCGAGGAACTGCAGCGTCGTGTCGTCGAGGGGCGCGTGGCTGTTTGCGGTGGGTACTCCAATGTGCGGATCAACCATGTGCCGGGCGAGACCTTCGTGCGGAGCATGACACTTGGGCGGCGCGAGCTGCAGTGGCTCTTCCCAGAGGCGGACCTGAGCGTGCATGCGGATACCGTGGACGTGGCGGTGGGGCATCCGCAGATGCCCCAACTGCTGCGGCTGGCTGGGTATGAGGCGCTGAGGTTCTGGCGCCCGCACGACGCACTAAACGAGAAGGGCATCCCGCACCAGTTTGTGTGGGAGGGTCTGGACGGCTCGCAGGTGATCGCGCAGCGCGGTAGCTATGGCGGGGTGGTCGTGGACTCCTACGCGCCGGAGGATTTCCGCGAGCGGTGGGACGATGTGGTGGGTGCGTGGTGGGAGGGACAGCTTGCGGAGAAGCGAGACCGCACAGCGGTGGACATTCTGATGGTCTACCAGGGCGCCGACGACAGTCGGCCACTGCGCTCGCACTTCAATCAGGACAAGCCGCTGGATTTCGTGGGCCTGATCGAGGAGTGGAATGCGCGCGAGGAATCGCAGATGCGCTTCGCGGCGCTGCCGGAGCTGTTCGCTGAGCTGGCGGCGCGTCGCGATGAACTGCCGGTGGTGGCGGGCACACTGGACCCGTGCGACGTGGGCTTCAACGCCGCTTGGGGCGGCTCGGGTGGGCTGTGGAGATTGCGGGTGGACTGTGCGCGGGAGATCGGGCAGGCGGAGGCCTTGGATGTGTTGTTGCACGGGGCTGGCATCACGGACCTCGATCCGGCGGAAAGCCAGCAGGTGACCGAAGGGCTGTGGCGCGACGCCCTGCTGTGTTCGGCGCATGCGACGCAGTGGCTCTTCCAGGATGACTTTGACGAGTTGCATGCGCTGGCCACGAACACTGTCTACCGCGCTCGGCAAATGCTGGACGATGATCTGCAGACGCTGGCCGCTGAGGTGGCGACGCCCGCGAACGCGGTGGCGCTCGTGCACAACGCGCTGGCATTTGCGCGGACCGTGACGGTGCCCCTGCGCATCACGTTCATGGAGGGCGACAAGGGCGGGGTGCCTGAGCCGATGCGCCTCGTGGACGCGGCGGGTGAGGAACTGGCGTATCAGGTGACGCGCGAACTGAACCACGCAGGTGTGCGTTGGGAGATCGAGGCGCTGGTGCAGATGCCTCTGCCCGCAGGTGGCTGGAACACTATCTGCTGGGAACAGGCCGAGCCCTCGGAGACCGCCAGTGAGCCTGAGCCAGTGGCCATCGACAACGGGGTGCTGCGACTGGAATTCGTGGACGGGGCACTGAAGACGATCTTGGACCTGACTTCGGGGCAGGAACTGCGTGCGCCGGGCGCGATGCCCTTCGGGCAACTGCGGGCGTACGATGTGGACGCGACGGCACAACTGCATGTCGGTGAAATCCTGGCGACGCACGATGCGCAGTGGGATTCGTGGCAGGTGACCGAGGCCGGGCCGGTGCGCTGGACGATGCGATCAGAGGGAGCGGTCGGCGGGTGCCGGGCGGTGCTGGAGGTGCGGCTGCATCGCGGGGAGCGGCGCGTGGAGTGTCACGTCGAAGTCGACTGGGACGGGCGCGACGGCTTCATTGCCGCGCACCTGCCGTGGCCGATGTCGGGCGAGACTTGGGGCGACATGCCATTCTGCGTGGAGGCGAAGGAACTGGCGGCCGAGCCCTACGTGGGGATCGAGCGCCGGCGTGAGGGCATGTTTATCACGCGAAGCTTCGTGGACCGCGTGGGTGAGGATGGGTCAGTGGCCTATGTGTCGCATGATGGCGATCGGTACTACATTTTCGACCATGAGAGCGATACGCTTGCGCACATCCTGGTGAACTCGGTGCGCTCGACCTACGCTGAGTGGGAGGAGAGCGTGAACCAGCAGATGCGGGGCGAGGGCTCGCAGGAGTTCGCCTTCAGCGTCGTGCCGCATGAGGGGGACTGGCGGGAGGCGGGGCTGTGGCGGGTGGCGGAGAGTCTGCGCACGCCCGCGAAGGTCTGCTGGCCGCTGCCGGGCGGGGAGTTGCCCGCGACGCAGTCGCTGATCTCAGTGGAGCCGGAGAACGTGCAGATGTCGGCATGCTATCTGCAGGACGGGCAGACGCTGGTCCGGGTGTTCGAGACGGCGGGCGAGGCGACGACCGCGCGGATCCATCTGCCCTTTGCTGCCACATCCGCGAGGCTGGTGGACCTGAACGCAGGCGAGATGTCAGGCGGCGGCGTCCGTGCAGACGGCGCGTGCGTGATCGTGCAACTCGGGCCGTGGCAGATCGCGACGGTGGCTGTGACGTCACCCGATGCTTGACAGTCGGACTAGCAGGAGGCAACGCTCATGCGCTGGACACTGGTGGCCATTTCACTGATCGGCATCGTTTCGGGAGCGCTGGCTGTGGAGGACGGGGACGTGCTGTTCTTCGCGCCCTACGAAGACAGCGTCGATGCCGTATTGGCCGGTGGGGGAGGCGCCGCTGAGGCGACCGGTACGCCCCGGTTCGATGAGGGCGTGCGTGGCAGGGCAGCGGTGCTGGATGCCGACGCATTGCTGAGCTACCTCTTCAAGGACAATGTGGTGCCCACTGAGGGCACTGTGATGATGTGGTTCAAGCCCCAGTGGGCGGCTGATGACGACAAGTTCCACAACCTGTTCCGCGCTTCGACCGGCAACGACCGGGGCAAGGCGCTCAATGCGATCATGCTCTACAAATACCCCAGATGGTCTCGGCTGCTGTTGTATACCTCTGACGGCCAGCTCAATGGACCCCAGAGCGGGCGTTCGATGGCCTACAAAGAGGAGATGGTGTGGGAGCCGGGGACGTGGCACCATGCGGCAGTGACCTGGAGCGCCACGCTTGAGAATATTGAGTTGAATCTCTACTTCGACGGTGAACGCATCGCGGCTGGCGGGGGGCAGGTGTTTGTGCCCGATGAGGCACCGGTAAACTTCGAGATCGGTGGGCCGGAGGGCTCTGGGGAGACGTGGGTGGATGACGTGATGGTCCTCGGGCGGCCGCTGATGGCTCCGGAGATCAAGGGCGTCTATGACGCGTATGGCAATGAGCAGATCGCTGCCGCCGGTGAGCTGCCGTTCGTGTCCAGTCGCGAACTGGGTCTGAAGCCGTATCTGCTCTTTGGGCGCGACCAGTTGGTCGTGCTGGCGGATTACCGTGGCGCGCGGCGTGACCTCGGCGAACAGGCGGGGACGATTCAGGTGGCGACCACACGTGACGATCTGAATGAGGAGGGCCAGGCGGCGACGGTACCAGCTGGCACCAACCGGATCGCGTTCGACCTCAAGCGGATCGGGCCGGGACCGGTGACGATCGAGGCGACGCTGCGAGACGGCGCGGGGACGCTGCTACGAGAGGGCGCGCTCGCGTGGACCGTGCCTGTGACGCCGGAATGGGTCAACAACGATCTGGGGAAGACGGACGAGGTGCCGGAGCCGTGGACACCGGTAAAGGCCACCGTTGGGAGCGTCGAGGTGTGGGGGCGCACATATAGCTTCGGCGGGTCGCCGCTGCCCGCCCAGGTGGTCAGCGGTGAACACGAACTGCTGCGAGGGCCTATCGCGATGCGAGTGGACGGCCAGCCGCTGTCTGCGCAGCCAGCGGGGGAGCCCGGTGGCACGGAGCAGGTGGCGACCCAGGAATGGGCGGGTACGCTCGGGGCGCTAACGGCCAGTGCAACCACACAGGTTGAGTATGACGGCTTCATGAGAGTGGACCTGACGATCACGCCCGCTGAGGCGACGACGGTTTCCTCGCTGGAGCTGCGTATGCCGATGCGGGCCGATACGGGGACGCTGTATCACCACTGCGATGGCGAGTGGACGAACCAGTCCGACGCAGGCGCGGTGGGGGAGCAGGGATGGAGCAAGGCGCTGCCCTTCTTGCCCTACGTGTGGCTTGGGAACGAGGAGCGCGGGATGGTGTGGTGGTGTGAGAGCAACTGGAACTGGCGCAGCACTGACGCCGAGCGTGCCATCGAGATTGTGCGGGTGACCGATGGCACGGACCTGGTGGTGCGCATGATCGATGGCGAGACCGCTCTGACTGAGCCCATGACCGTGACCTTCGGGTTCATGGCAACGCCGGTCAAGCCTCTGCCGGAGGGCTGGCGTAACTGGAATGCCATGTTCATCAGCGCGCTGAACATCGAGAGCTTCGCAGAAGGCGCATACTGGCGGTACGATGGTATGCGCAACATCGGGATGCTGTGGAACAACCACGTGGGCAGCTTCAGCTACCTGCCTGCCGATCCAGCCGAAATGAAGCGCAAGGTCGGTGTGTTACGCGACGGCGGATGGGACCCGATGGTCTCGTATTACGCAACGAACTGCACGCAGGTGGGAACGCCCGATTGTCTCCTGGTCGAGGAGGAGATACGACGGGACCCGTATTCCGAGGCGACCATGAGTATCGGCAACTACGGCACCACTTGTCAGGCGAGCGTGTGGTCCGACATGCTGCTGTGGATCATCGACCAGACTATGGAGCAGACCGGGACCGACGGCGTGTACCTGGACTGCTCGAACCCGCGCTACTGCAAGAGCGATCAGCATGAATGCGGACATGGCAGGTACCCGCTGCTTGGGACGCGCGAGCTGCAAAAGCGCATCTACAACCTGGTGCGCAGCAAGCGGGGCGAGGAAGGCTTCGTCTACAGTCACGTCTCCGAGAGCGTGATGATGACGACATATTCGTTCAGCGATTGCGTGCTCAACGGCGAGCAATACAACAAGAAGGACCTGGCGACTCTCGACCGGGCCAAGTTCCGCGCGGAGTTTCTGCCCACCAACACTGGAGTGCCGCAGATGCTGCTGCCGACACTGGTGAAGTTCCAGAAGAAGGGCGAAGAGAAGATGCCGGGGGCGGAGTTCCTGGCCTTCCCGCTGCTGCATGACGTCATCTGCCTGCCGCAGTGGATGCTGGGTGAGTCCCGGGACCTGCTGCGGGAGATTCGGAAGACGATGGTGGCCTTCGGCGTGGGAGACGCGGAGTTCCTGCCATACTGGAGCAATGCAGAGGAGATTGGCCTGTCTTCGACTGACGCCGCAGTCAGCGCGTATCTCCGCGCGGATGGGAAGGCGCTGCTGCTCATCGCGCAGGGGGCCGAAGGGCCAATGACGGTGTCGGTTGGGTTGCGGGGACGGCTGGTGGCGATGACTGATGCGCCAGCGCGTGACGCGGTCAGTGGCGAGGCGATGACATGGCAGGGCGGCAAGCTGCTGTGGTCGCTGCCGGGGCGAGGCGTGCAACTCGCGATCGTTGAGTTGGCCCAGTAGCCAGGACTGACACGAGGAGGTCGTCGAGATGACCCGCGCCCGAGTCGCGTGCGTGATCGCTTCCGCACTCTTCCTCGCTGGGATCTGCCACGCGCAGGAGCGCTCGCTGCTGTCTATCGGGCGGTGTGAGACGGCACCGGTGATTGACGGTAACTTGGGCGCGGACGAATGGGCCTCGGCGACGATCATCGGCGGGGCGGCGCTGACAAACGGGAAGCCTGCGCGGCTGACCTTCCGCGCTGCGATGATGTACGATGACGCGGGCATCTACATCCAGGCCGTGAGCGAAATCCCAGACCTGTCGATCTTGCGCGCGAGTGCCACCGAGCGGGATGGTGCGGCCTTCAGCGACGACTGCTACGAGATATTCCTCGATCCAGATCCGACGAGGCCCGCGGAGTATTTCCATCTGGTGACCAACTCCATAGACACACACTACGACGGCGTCGGCGCCAAGGATTCGTCGTGGAATGGCGAGTGGCTGAGCAGTAGTGTGGTGGAAGAGTTGGCGGGCGGCCGGGGATTGTGGACCATCGAGATCGCGGTGCCCTTCGAGACGCTGGGGGCAGTGGCTCCGGCGGATGGCGACGCGTGGCGATTCAACGTGTGCCGGACGTGGTTCTGGAAGTTCGTCGAGGAGGGGCATGGGCCGGAACGGTACATCAGCTTTGCGCCGACGATGAGCGGGTATCACGCGCCGGAGCGATTCGCGGACCTGCGTTTCGTCGGCGACGGCCCGGTGGCAGGGATCGTGGACGTGCCCTTCGAGGTCGAGCGGGAGGCGACGCTGACCATTCAGGCGCGGGGCGCGACCGAAGCGTTCGCGGTTGAGGTCGTGGCCGATACGAAGCAGGCAGGGGAGGTCGGTTCGCTTTCGGGTGCGTTGCTGGCTGGTGAGGAGACGGGATTTGAGCTGGACCTGTCGGGCGTGGCGGAGACGAGCGACGTGACGGTGCAGGTGACTGTGGCCGACCCGGCGAGCGGTGCGGCAGTGTTGCGCCAGACGAGCGCGGTGCGTGTCAGGCCGGCATTCGAGTTGACGTTGACCCCCGCGTTCTTTGCGCAGAAGCTATTGGCTGATATCGATGTGACGCGGCTGGCGGGAGTGCCCCGCGGAGCGACGGCGCGCCTGCAACTGATCCAGGGCGAGGCGCTCGCCGAGGCGGCGGTGTCGGCTGAGGAACTGGCCGACGGCCTCGCGGGCACTGAACTGAGTCTTGCGGATGTCGAGGCGGGAGCCTGCACGGTGAGTTGTCGGCTGCTGCGATCGGACGGGAGTGCGCTGGCTACGCAATTGGGCCGCCTGCGGGTGCCGGAGGCCCCCGAGTGGGTGGGCAACGAGCTCGGCGTGACGGACGAGGTGCTGGCGCCGTGGACGCCGATCGAGGTGGATGGCGAGCGGGTGTCGTGCTGGGGGCGGACGCATGACCTGAGCGGCTTCGGTCTGCCCCGGTCCATCCAGGCGGCAGGAGAGGAGCTGCTGGCAGGGCCGATAGGTCTGTCGGCGCGGGTAAACGGCACGCGCGGGCAACTCGGCAACACTGGCGGCGAATGGACTCGGCGAGATGCCAACCGGGTGGAGTTCACGGGGTTGGGCAGCCTGGCCGGGATGGACTGTCGGATGTCGGCGAGCATTGAGTATGACGGCTTCATCCACTACGAAGTGACGCTCGATCCGCAGGGCGACGCGATGGTCATCGAGGCGCTCGACCTGGACATCCCGTTCGCGCCCGAGCGGGCCGTGTTCGTCCGGGGACTGGACCTGTATCACCATAGCTATGGGAAGCACGCGTTCTATGGATACGTCAATGGCGAGATATGGAATATGGGCTGGCCGGACAAGGAATGGCAGTGGCAGAACGGGCCGCTGTCGGCGGTGTGGATCGGGGACGATGACCGCGGGCTGATGTGGGAGACGAACTCGCTGCAGCATTGGCACAACACGCCGGGGAGCAAGGTCATTGAGTTCGACCGGCGCGACGATCGGACGAGTCTACTGATTCACGTGATTAATGAGCCGACGACCGTCACCGGTCCGATCTCGTACGACTGGTTCCTGCAGGCGACTCCGGTGAAACCGTCCTTCGAACGCGATCGGCGAGTGCACGTGTCGTGGCACGGTACCCTCGACGATACGCTCAAGGAGGCAGGCGCGGATTTCTACAGCGTGTGGTGGGTGACGTGGGGCGACAAGTTCGGATATCTGGACACGACGCTCGAGCGCGAGAAGTACATGGTCGCCAGGGCGCGCGCTTCTGAGCAGACGGGCATCGGTCTGCTGCCCTACACATCGCAGTGCAGCACGACCTTGGAGGCGCCCGAGGTGGAGCCCTACGCCGTCGAGTGGGAAGCTCTGCCCGGTGGGAGGCAGGCGCACAAAGGCTACACGATGTTCCGAGTCTGTCCGGGCACGGCGTGGGCAGACCTGCAACTGTGGCTCGTCAACAAAGCGATCGACAAGTACGCGATCGGGGGCCTCTACTACGACGTGTCACACGCAGTCGGATGCACCAACGAGTTGCACGGGCATGGCTGGGTCGACGAGAACGGTGTGCGCCAACCAGAGCACCCGGTGCTGGAACTGCGGGCGATGTACAAGCGGCTATACGCGCTGGTGCATGAGCGGATTGAGGGCGGGCTGATCTTCGCCCACCAGGCGAGCGTGTTCGAGGGCTATTCGCACCCGTGGACCGATGTCGCGACGTACGGGGAATACTGGCTGGGCATCCACAGCTACGAGCCGCTGACGCTGGAGCGGATGCGGGCAGAGTACGATGTGCGCCAGTATGGTGTTCCGTATCACTTCTTCCCTGCGCTCAATCAGTGGCGGGCCAAGCCCATCCACCCGATGGAGGAACTGCTCTCTTTCACGCTGCTGCATGACACGATCCCGACGGACGTGGGCACGGAGAGCGAAGAGATCAAGCAGGTCTGGCGCATCTACCGCGAGTTCGACACGCAGCATGCGCAGTGGGTGCCATACTACCAGGCGGAGGGTTGGGTCAGTGCCGAACCGGAGGCGGTCAAGGTCAGTCTCTACCACCGCGATGGCGACAATCTACTGGTGGTCGCCAACCCGTCTTACGAGGACGCGACGGGCACGGTGACAGTGGACCTGCAGCGTCTGGTCGGCGGAGCGACTCCGACGGCTGTGGACATGCGTAGCGGAGACGCCGTAACCATGCAGGAGGGCAGCTTCAGCATCGAGCTGCCGGCCCGTCGAATGACACTGATCAGAATCAGCCGCTGACCAGGAGGTCCTGATGCGCATCGCTTTCGTCTACCTCACACTTGTCGTGAGCGCCACATGCAGCTTCGCTCAGGAGGAATATCGGGTCATCGCCTTCAAGCCCGATCCGGCGTTCGCGCTGGACGGAGACTTGAGCGACTGGGTGGATGTACCCGGCGCGATCATGTACGACAGCGCCGAGCAGGTGCACGTGGGTCCGAGCAAGTGGAGCGGTCCGGAGGATCTGGGAGGGCGGATCACGCTGGCGTGGCGCAGCGAGGGGCTGTACCTGGGAGCGCACATCACCGACACGCAGCTTTTCCAGAGCGAGCGCGCCGCGATGATCTACAAGGGCGACCACATCGAGGTCTTCCTGGACGTCACCCCGGACGCGGACCTGGCGCGCACGAACTGGGGCGAAGGCCAATACCAGTTCGGGATCAGCCCGGGGAACTTCAGGAAGACCGGCGACCCGATCAGCGACGTGGCTGCCGAGGCCTACGGATATCTGCCTCCCGGACTGGACGCGGGAGAGGTGCGCGTGGTCTCGACACGCACCGAGGGCGGGTACGATCTCGAAGCGCTGATGCCGTGGAGTACTATGGGGGTTGCGCCGCGCCAAAACTTGCCCATCTCCATCGAGGTGGCGCTCTCCGACTGCGATTCTCAGGAGCCCGCGCAGGAGGGTTACATGACCATCGGCACCGAGCGGTGGCGGCATTCCCGCGAGCGCCTGCAGCCGATGTTGCTGGGAGACGCCGACGGCGCAGCCAGCCCTCCCGCCAGGAAGGTTGTCATCCGTGATGAGATGGACATGGGTCACGGGGAAACCCAGACGATTGAGTTCGAGGCGCCGGCCGTGCCTGAGGGGAAGGCCGGCTCACTGTTCTTCAGCGGGCGCATCGCATTCGATGTGCCGGCGGGTTACGCTCCGGCGCTGGAACTGGCCCTGAATGGCCAGCGCATCGAGGGCGCACGTCTGATCAACCGGCCAATGACCTCGACCTACCGGTACGGCAAGACGATGAACTTCGTCACTGGCGACGGGCTGATTGCGCTGTGCTACGGTCCGGATTTTGATGCGACGGACGCCCACAGCACCTACGGGCTGGTGGATACACCGCGCGCGTGCGATTACGAGTTCCTCGTGACTGACCTGCTGGTCGAGGGCACCAACACGCTGGAGATGGTGACCAGGCCAGACAAACGTGACGCGTGGCACTTCCACTTAGCTGATCTGGCGCTGTTGTTCAAGGCGCCACCACCTCCCGAGGCGGAGAGGCGCCCGGCGCCGACCGGCGACATCCCGTGGATCGCCCCGCGTGCGGAGTTCAGCAAGCAGTATAACGTTGAGGAGCCCGGGCCCGGGCTTTTGCGGGTGAGCGTTGGCGGTGAGACCTTCGATGTGCAGAGCCGGTTCTCGACGCCGGATGGGGAGTGGAAGCAGAGCGGCAACGACTTCTTCGGGCACGAGCGGCGCATCGAAGAGAAGCCGGAGGGCATCACCGTCTTCGACACCTTCACCAACCTGACCGAGGAGAATCTGCCGCTGATGCAGCGGCATGAGTGTGTGCTGGGTGAGCGGCTGAAGCAGAAGTGGCTGGCTGGGCAATCACCGTATTCGGACGATGTGTCGATCTCCCAGCACGCGAACCCAACGACGTTCGGGGTGACGGAGTCGGCGGGTATCGGGCTGATGCCCGAGAACGACGTGTTCCAGGTGCATGTGGTCAACTACAGCCTGAGTGGGACGCTGGGGGTGGCGGACAATTCGTTCGTGCTGGGGCCGGGCGCGAGCTACACCGCCGAGTGGACGATCGTGCCGCTTGCGGGCACCGACTTCTGGGATTTCATTAACGCTGCTCGAAGATTGCGGGACGCGAACTTCACGCTTCCCTACCAGTTCGCATTTCTCAGCGCGCGCGAGCACGACGAGGACTTCCTGCGCCGATTCATGGAACACAAGACGCCCGATCTGGTGTGCGCGAGCATCGGCTACCCACGCTACAACGGGGTCTACGCGCACGGGACGGCCTTCCAGCACGTGGACCACTCGTACTACGTACGCCACAACGCGCGGATCGAGGAGATGTTCCCCGAGGTCAAGACGTCCGTCTACTACCACTGCTTCCTTGACGTCATCGACGACGGAGAGACGACTTACGCGGACGCGCGCACGCTGCGACCCGATGGCACGCAGGCGACGTACGGCAGGCCCTATGACAAGATATTCTTCCCGACACTCGAGAACACGTTTGGGCGGGATACTGCGCGCAACATCGACTACATCTGGGATCAGTGCGCGGCCGACGGGGTCTACTGGGAGTACCACTATGGCGAACCGTGGGACGGGTGCAGCGGCGACATCGATCCGAGCACACATCAGCTCACGCGACTGCGATCGTCGGTGACGCTCCTCAGCCAGCTGTGGCGGGTGCGCGAGCTGCAGCGGTGCATGGAGTATGGGCCGTTCATCGCGAACGGTCAGCCACATACGCGGACGATTGCGCGACTGAAGTTCCAGCGGTTCGTCGAGACCGCGTCGATCAGCAACTGCCTGCGTGCGATTCTGTATTCGCCCATCGCGCTGGGCGATCACATCGCGGAGAAGAACGGTCAGGACGCTTACCGGTGGATGCTCAAAGCGCTCAACTACGGCTGCGTGTATAACTGGTACAGCGAGAGTGTGGCGACCGGGTACCCGACGCTGGCATCGCACATGTTCCCGATCACCCCGATGGAGCTGCACGAGGGGTACATCATCGGAGCCGAGCGGATCGTCACCAACAGGAGCGGCAACTTCGGCTGGGGCGATCAGTCCGAGCATGAGGTGCACGTGTACGACGAGACGGGTCGCGAGGTGGAAGACTTCAACGCGCCGCTGATCACGAAGGACGGAGCGACGTTCACAGAGCTTCGCATCGCCGAAGACTGGTCGGCCGCGATCATCCGTAACGAGTGAAGGAGCCTTGCCATGAACACACGGACCGCGCTGGTTGCGCTGGCTATTGCACTGGCCTGCGCCGCCCATGGGGCAGACCTGGACTTCTCGAAAGTCGGCATCTACGGGCGGGACTTCGAGTGCTGCGACTTCACCTGCCTCAAGCTCTACGGGCCCAGAGATGCCGAGACCTACGCAAAGTACGCCGACTTGATCAGGGCTGCGCATGAGCGCGGGCAATACGTGCTGATAGGGCTGTACACCTACGATCGGGTTGCGCTCGCTAAGCCGGTGGAGGAGTACATCGCCAACACCGACGACCTGCTGGCGAACCTGCCGCTTGAGCTGGTGGACGCGGTGGTCCTGTCGGAGGAGAACATCGTCTGGAACAATGGGCTGGCGATACAGAACCAGCTCTACGACCACGTGAAGGCAAAGTGGGATTTGACCGTCTACCAGTGGTTCACGCCCTACGACGTGCCGAACGCGAAGTGTCGGGCCGACGGGTGGATCATCGATCCATACAGGCTGCAGACGCAAGATTTCCGCAAGTACCTGATGAAGTACGTTGTCACCGGACTGCCGGTTATCAACTGCGTCAACGCCAGCCCGGAGATTGACGCGTGGTCCTCGTCGCAAGATCAGGTGGATGTGTGCCGAGAGTTCAATGTGCCGATGTTCTTTTACGCGGTGGACGGTCTGCAGGGCAGTCCGTTCGTGTGGATGCTCACGGACAAGCCGCGCCTTGCCGAGTGGCGCGGATGGTTCTTTCGCATCCGGGAGATGTGCCACGACACGGACATTTCGCGTCTGCCGCTGGCGAGCTCAGAGTTCTCGCCAGGGCAGGGGATTGAGGTCGCGGGCGGTGAAGACAACCGCTTCGAGTACGCTGATGATCTGCTGACGCTGAAGTTCATCGACGACGCGACAATAGCAGGCTTTGGCTCACTGCGCTGGGACGGTGAGGCGGAGAAGCTCGGTGTGTTGGGGGGCGGGGAGGCGACACTCACGTACCATTTCCTGAGCGAGTTCGAGATGCGAGCGCCAACCGTGGCGGCGACCTTTGAGCCTGTGGGAGCGTCTGGCGCGGTACTGGGGCTCAGCTACTCGACCGACGGCGAGAAGTTCGCGGAGTTGGCGGCAGGCGAAGCGCTGACGGCGTTCGCGGGGCAGAACCTGTGGGTGCGGCTGGAGATGGCCGGTGGCGAAGCGGAGGCAGTGGGCGGCTGGCTGAGCGACCTGGCAGTGCAGGGCGAGAGTGTGCCGCCCGCCGAGAGGATAGTGCGCATCGCTCCGCTGAATCGGCGCGGCAAGTTCGAGTATGAGGATGACTTTGAGGCCACGCGGGCGCTGCATGTGGCGGAGATCGACGGTGGTGAACTGCTTGAGTGGGTGCGCGGGAAAGTGCAGGTGTATGGAACGCCGGGAATCAAGGTCAACTCCACGCTGAGGTGGCACCTGGTTGCGGAGAAGCCGATGACCGATGTGCGGGTGCTGATAGAGAGCTACTCGCACCAGCAACTGGGGGCGCACAACGAGATTGGCCTGTCACTGGACGGCGAAAACGCCCTGGTGAGCGAGACGACCTCCGGTAGAGAGAACGCGACTGGCCGCTATGTTGGCGAGATCGAGATGGACATCAGCGCGGACGAGCGATTTGCCGGCGCGACTGAGCTTTGGGTGCACTTCACCATGGTGAACACGAGCGGTGTAAAGACCGGTCGCTCGAATGATATCCAGACACTGCAGGTAACGGGGACGCTGGTGGATTAGGCGAGGAACTAGTCGCCACAGATTTGTACGTAGCGTGCAGGCGGCGCGCGCCCGGTGGCGAATGTACAGTTGCCAGCGGCAACTTCAAATGGACGCAAGGAGGAGACTGCAGTGAGAAAGGGTTTTACGCTGATCGAGTTGTTGGTTGTGATCGCCATCATCGCCATTCTGGCGGCGATCCTATTCCCGGTATTCGCCAGGGCGCGTGAGAAGGCGCGGCAGACGAGTTGTCTGAGCAACCTGAAGCAGCTCTCGCTTGCCTTCCTGGCCTATGCGCAGGACTACGACGAGAGGCTACCGGCCGGAATCGGCTACTGGACGCCTTACCAGGTGGCACCCGGCGCAGGTCGCCGAGATGGTCCCTGGGTGCGCAACATCTACCCTTACGTGATGAACGGGCAGGTCTTCGTGTGTCCGAGCTACAGGGCCGGATTCTCGTCGGCCCTCAACGACTGGCCCCAGTTCCCACAAGTGCCCATCATGGGCTACGGTGCCAATATGCGGCTCAACCGCGTAATGTTGGCGGACATCAAACAACCGGCAAGCCTGTACATGATCTCGGACGACAACAATAGCTGGGTCTACCTGTACCCAAGCATCACGGCGCTGAGCACCTCGTATGACTGGGACTCGCAGTTGCCGGTGAGCACCGCGCGGCATAACGACGGCAACAACTTCGCGTTCGCGGACGGCCACTGCAAGTGGCTGAGCTGGTCGTCGCTCGACAAGGACACGAACGTTCAGCACAGCTACCCGCTCTACTGGCCCAACGACACTGTCAACTAAGCCTCGCGACGCCCTGAGGTATGCGCATGAAGCGGTCCCGTCTCTCAGAGGCGGGGCCGCTTCGTGTGTGTGGGGGCGGCTGCAGGGGAGGGCTCTCGTGATGGCGAAGCAGAGGCCGAAGTCCATGTAGACGGCCTGTTAGGGAGTGTCAGCGATGGGCGATCCGCGATTCACAGTCGCCATGGCGCAGATGCTGGTCGAGGGCGGGCAGCCCGAGGGCAACATGGCGCGGGCGGTCGAGATGATCTGCCGGAGTGCGAGTGATGGCGCGGCAGTGGTCGTGTTGCCTGAGGCGTTCGACGTGGGGTGGACCCATCCGTCGGCGCGTGAACTGGCGGAAGACATTCCGGGGCCGCGCAGCGAAGCGTTGGCGGTGGCGGCCATCGCCGCGAACGTGCACGTGGTGGCCGGGCTGACCGAGCGAGCCGGCGAGCGCATCTACAACGCGTCCGTGCTCATCTCGCCTGCAGGAGAGATTCTGCTCAAGCACCGGAAGATCAACATCCTCGACATCGCCCAAGACCTGTACAGCATCGGCGATCGACTGGCTGTGGCGGAAACGCCACTAGGCACGATCGGTATCACCATCTGCGCGGACAACTTCTCGGCGTCGCTGGCGCTCGGACATTCGTTGGCGCGCAT
This sequence comes from Candidatus Zipacnadia bacterium, assembly GCA_029821735.1. Lineage (GTDB taxonomy): Bacteria > Armatimonadota > Zipacnadia > Zipacnadales > UBA5352 > JALGSU01. The sequence continues at coordinate 59,818 of JALGSU010000004.1, forward strand.
GGGTGCGCAGATGATTCTGTCGCCATGTGCATGGGCGATGCCTGCCGAGCATGACAACGATGATGAGCCGTACGGGCAGACGTGGCTGGGCGCTTACGGCGAGTTGGCGCGCCTGTACGACATGTACGTGATCGGCGTGAGCAACGTGGGCTGGATCAGCGGTGGCCCGTGGGACGGGCGCAAGTGTATCGGCCGGTCGCTGGCTGTGGGGCCGGGCGGCGAGGTGGCTGCCCACTTGCCGTATGGCGTGGACGCAGAAGCGCTGGTGAGTGTGGAGGTGGCCACAAAGCAGCCAGCAGCGGTGGGCACCGCAATCGCCGGGATGCTCAAGGGCAAGGGCTATCAGGGCCCGTGAGAAAGGCGGCGGGGCCCTATTGATCGCTCAGTGGCAGGTCGAAGGTGCAGCCGTTCGCCAAGGCCTCCGCGTGGACGTCGGGGGCTGTCTCGCTCAGTGGCACCGCGACGTTGTGGAACTGGTTGTTCTCGACGATCAGGCCGGAGATGATCGTGTCCCAGTCGTCACGCGTGTCCGCCCCCGGGCGCAGCCTGATCCCATACTGCGCGGGGCTGTAGCAGTAGAAGAGATTGTCGTAGATGTGGCCGCCGTTGCAGTCCGCAATGGACAGCATGCCGCCCTCGGGGTCCATGTTGACACGCAGGATGTTGTCGTGGATCTTGATCCCCATGTTGTTCATGTCCAGATGGATGGTGTTGGCGGAGCCCTCGACCGGCAGGACGTCGAGCGTCTTGTAGCCGTTGCCCTCGAAGTATGAGTTGTTGATGGTCAGTCCACGGGTACTGCGGACAAAGACGGCGGCAGTGGCGCAGCTTTCCAGACCGCAGCCCTCAATACGTGAGCCGTGCACACCCGTGAGCAGTATGCCTATGCCGTCGCGCGAGAAGTAGCAGTCGCGGATGACGCAGTTGTTGAAGTGGGCGCCACCGTAGAAGCCGGCTTTCTTGCACCAGCGGATGGTGGAATTGGTGAAACGGCTGGACCAGCCCTCGGCGTAGACGCCATACTCCAGAGCAGCCTCGATGTAGCATGAGTCCATCTCGAAGTGGTTGTGCCACTTGATGTTGAGGCCGATCGCGCCGCCGCGAAGGGAGAGGTGGGAGATCTGCCCGTTCTTGGCGGACTCCTCGTAGGTCAGGCCGGTCCAGTTGATGCAGTTCTCGGTCTCGACCTCCTGCTTGATCACCGACTTGTAGGCACCCGCGCCGATTAGTCGGACGTTGTCGGCGCCAAAGGGGTTCTTCTCGCCCCGGGGCGGTGGCACGATCTCGATAGCCTGGCGGATGCGGTATGTGCCGGCGGGGACGTAGACAGACTGGCGAGTCTCGCGTGCTCGAGCGATGGCCGCCTGGAAGGCTGGTTGCCAGTCCTCCTGCTCGCCGCCGACATCCAGCGCCAGAGCACGGAACTCTGTCACGGCCACTACGTCAGTGAGCGCCTGCGCGAAGCATGTGCCGGACGCAAGCGTCGCCAGCACGATCGTCACAGTCATCGCCATCATCATGCGCATACCATTGTCACCTCGCCGAGGGGTTGGATGGGGCCCGGAGAACTTCGCCCCCTTCCCCGATAAGTCCTTGTGTGCTAAACTCTCACGAACTTTCGCTGGCAGGCCGCCGCTTGGCTTCCGGCAAGCCGTCTGTTCCGCGCCAGCCCACTTCAGCCGCATCACGGGATTGAGGCATGAGCGACAGCGTTGAGCGTGTTTCTGAAGAGATTGCAGGTCCCAGTGAGGCCACGACGCAGCTTGTCGGGCTGACCGCGCGGGCCCTCGTTCTATCGATCGTCTTCACGCTCATCACTTACCTGGTCATCAACCGCCTGGGCTTCATGCACATGGTACCTCCCGTGCCGGCGCTGCTGATTCTGCTGGTACTGGTGGGGCTGAATGCGGCGCTGCGGGTGGCGTACCATCGCTCGGGCGAGCATTGGCTGCTGCGGCCACTGAGCCGGGGCGAGATGTTCCTCATCTATATGGCCGTGTGCATCGCTCCGGTGATGGACCGCGGCGTCTACATCCTGCACTACCTCTTCTACCCGGTCTACTACGGTAACGATGTCAACCAGTGGCAAGAGTTCGCCCAATACTACCCGAACTTCTTTATCCCCGAGGACCCGCGGATCGCGAACGGATTCTGGGAGGGCTCGCAGACGGGGCTCATCCCCTGGGACGCCCTTTGGCTGCCACTGGTCTGGTGGATGAGCTTCAACATGCTCATCATGGTCGCGGTCATGTGCCTGGTCTCCTTCTTCCGCAGGCAGTGGGTACAATCAGAGCGGCTGAGCTTCCCGCTGCTGTACCTGCCGCTGGAGATCACCGGAGGCTTCGAGGGCTCGGCGGTGGGGCAGGGGTTCTTCCGGGACCCGGTCATGTGGGTCGGCTTCATCCTCGCGGCGCTCTTTAACCTCATGCGTCTGGGGCATGAATTGTGGCCCTCGGTGCCTGAATTGAAGATATACGTTCGCTTGGCGCAGGGGATATCCGACCCGCCGTGGCGGTGGATACGTCCGTTGAATCTGTTCTTTTCGCTGGACGTGTGGGGGCTGTCGTACCTGATGTCGGGCGAGGTGTTGCTGTCCTCGTTCCTGGTTTACTTCACGATGAAGACGGTCAAGATCGTGGGGCTGCAGGCGGGGTATCGCAAGAGCCGCTTCCCGTTCTACCAGGAGGTGAGCTCGGGCGCGTGCATTGCGCTCACGCTGTATATGTTCTACACCGCGCGCGGGCATTTCCGCCAGGTGGCAGAGAGTATCATCAGGGGGCGAAGCCCCTACGACACAAATGAACCGATGTCATACCGGAACCTAGCGATTGTGCTGCTGATAGTCACGGCGGCGATGATCTGGATGATGGCATATGCCGGTCACCGGATAGACCTGCTGCTGATCTACTTCGCGACGCTGTATATGTTTGTTCTGGTAACCGCGCGTATCAGGGCGGAGGCCGGGCCTCCGGTGACGTGGACGCATCCGTATGGGTATGATACACAAGTCGCGGTTCACCTGTTCGGCAACAAGTTCATTCGCGGCTACGGCTCGGCGCAACCGATGGTGCTGTACTATTCGCTGTTCTACATAGGGCGCACGGTGTTCGCGCACTCCGCTGGCCAGTATTTCGTGGATGGGCTGAAGCTGGGGGACCACGGCAAGGTCAAGCGCAGCGCAATCATCAAGGTGATGTTGATATGCGCTCTGATAGCGGGTGCTCTGGCGTTCTGGACACACCTGGATCTGGGCTACCGCTATGGACAGGCATTCTATTTCGCGGGTGAGGGCCGCGAGCACCGCACGTGGCCGGCGAACTGGTCGCGCGGGCATTACAGGTTCCTGGACCGCGGCCTGGAGAACCCGACGGGGCCGGATGGGACATACATCGGGGCCTACGTAGCGGGGTTCCTCGCCACCTTGCTCATTACGTGGGGGCGAATGACCATCGCCAACTTCCCACTGCATCCGCTGGGGATGGTGCTCGGGACTCTGTACAACGACTGGTCACCATACTGGGGGCCGTTCTTATTCGCGTGGCTTGCGCAACGGCTGGCGCTGCGCTACGGCAGCCTGCCAGCGTATCGCCGGGCGGTGCCTTTCTGGTTGGGCCTGTTCCTTGGCCACACGCTGATCGGCAACGTAGTGCGCGGCATCGTGATCCGACTGGCGAAGGGCCTGTAGCTCGGGCTCTCGTCAGGGCCAGTAACCTCTCCCACGTCCAGAGACAACAACGATTGAGGCGCCCGGGAAGCAGGAAAGTCGAGTTGCCCGCTGAAGTAATCAACATCGCCACTACCCGCCCGGGGCTGCCGCATCGGGTCGACCCGCGAGTCCGTGGAGGTGTTTGGCGTGAGACACAGCAGGCTTCTAGTATCTGCGGGGCTCGCACTACTCGTGATTTCGCAGTTCGCGGCTGGGGCTGCTCCGGACGCGGTTAAGGTGATCGTTGACGGCAAGACGGTGACGTGGCCCAGCCCAGCCTCCCTCGTGAACAAGTCGATCACCTGTCCCCTCGAATACTACCTCGCCGACCTGGGAGCACGCATACTGGCTGACCCCAACGGGCAATGGGTGCAGGCCTCCAAGTGGGGGCTGCTGCTGGTCGTCTTCGGCGGCGAGAAGGAGGGGCTCTGGGGAGGCCGGATCCTGACGCTCCCGGGCACCCCCGCCAAAGAGGGCACCACGCTGTACGGACCGATGCGTTTCTTCGCTGACCTCATGGGCTACAAGGCTCAGTAGGACAAGGCGAATCTCACCCTCACTCTGACACGCAAGCCCTTCAACGCCCCGAAGGCTACGCTGGTGCTTGAAGACAGCTCTCTGGCGATGGGAGCGCCGGCCTACTTCCACGAGGGCAGTCTGATGGCCCCGGCCGAGCGATTCCTCACAGCCCTTGGCGCGACGGTCTACTGGGATTCTCCGACGCTCGCAGCGACCGGCGCGGGTGTGGTCATGAGCGCGATCTCCGAGGACATCCCGGTCCGCGTGACCGTGAACGGCGCAACAGTGGAAGTCAAGCGCGGGGTGGGAGTCATCAACGGGCTGCCATATGTCCCGGTTGGGGTCTTTGCTCGGGAGTTCGGCTTCACGGTGCGCTGGGATAGGGCAACTCTGACGGCGGATATCACCGCCAAGCCCAAATCCCGGGCCACCGAACTGGTGGTCTCGGACGGGAGCCTGGTCACCCCCAAGCTGCACGCGCTTCCTGACGCCAGCCTGCTCGTGGTCGCGCGGACGCCCAATCCCACGCCGGAGATTGCCTTCGTGCGCAGTACCGACGAGGGAGAGACGTGGGAGCATCTGATCCAGATCGCACCGCGAAGCATGGCCGGGACCATGCATTTCGATGGCTTCGGGCTGCCCAGTCGGTCTATGGCGCTCTATGGGACCATTCAGACTGCCGCGTACAACATCACAGAGATGCCCGTGTGGCTGACTGATGGCACGAACGGGTGGCGGCAGGCCACCTGCGCGGGCGGCATCCCAGGCACGACGAAGCGAACGGTGAGCAGCGTCGTCGCGAACGCCGACTACTCACTGATCTACGCAGCGGGGGCGGAGGTCACGGCTGGCGCGTCGCATGCGCAACTGTGGCGCAGTGAGGACCATGCCCAGACGTGGATGCCGCTGTGTGACGTCAATGGGGGCATCATCGGCGGCTCAGCTACCGCCGCCCCGCCCACCCGCAGCGGCGCCGCCGCCACTTTGTGGGACCTGATCTCCCCGAAGAACGAGGCCACCACTCTTGACGATGGCTGACGCGTGAACATGAACGTGGGCGACATTGCACCCGACAACACAGTGTGGGGCTGGACCCACGAGGAGTTCGTCCGGATCGAGCCGAATGGGGTCGCGACTACGATGCCTGTGTTCGTGCAGAACTTCCACGGAGTGGTCGACATCGATGCGCCCACGAACAACGACGTGTACGTACTCTGGCGCGAGGGCGTGCAACTGGACAATCTGGCGTGGACGCTGAGCATCAGTCACGACCGAGGCGCGACGTGGGACAAGTTGGGGCTGCAGGTTGCGGCCACATTCGATTCGACGGACTGCCTGGTGGACGTTGCTCGCCCCGACGCTTGGACTCTGGCCCGAGGCTTCATGGACAATCAGGCAATTCAGGGCTGGCTTGTGGGCTTCGAGACGGATGATGACGGGGCCGACCACGCTTCCCTGAAGCTCACAGGGCACATAGTACATGATCTGGTCATGCCCAACCGCAATCGTGCGTATGTCCTTAGCCAGAAGATCAGCCCAAAGACACTCTACATCACGCGCTGGGACTGGCTGCGGTAGCTGCTGATCAGGGCTTGGCGAGAGTGGCGACGAGGAGCGTGTCACCCGCCGCGGCCACGATCGCATCGCCATGCGCGCGGATGAGCTGCACCGGGGAACCGATCAGCCAGCGGGCCACCTCATCTCCTGACGCATCGTGCACTGCCACCGAGCCGTCCAACGAGGACCGGGCGAGCAGTGAGCGACCTCCTGCTGACATCAGCGCAACGTCGGTCACCTGATTGTCCGCATAGCGGGCCCAGCGGACGGTGCCGTCGGCTCCAACCAGTGCCAGGAAGCCGCTGCGTGATGCGAGCGCAATCTCCGGTGCGCCGTCGCCGTCGAGGTCGGCCGCGAGCACGCGCTCGTGGGCGTCATCGCCGATGAGTTGGCTCCAGAGGACATCGGCCTTGCGGTCGACGGCGGGAGCTTTGCGGCAGACCGTGACCTGCCCGTCGCCATCCGCGAAGATGGCCTCGTCAATGCCATCACCATCGAGATCGGCCGCAGTAATCGATCTGCAACCGGCGATTGAGCCGGGCACGGCCGTGTTCCGGCGCTTGCTGGTGTCGGTGAAGTCCACGATCCAACGCGTACCGTAAGTCCACCCCGCAAGCAGCTCAAGGTGGCCGTCGCCGGTCACATCGGCGGAATGCACCGCCGAAGCCTTGTGCCGCCAACCCCACTCCCAGGCGCGGCCGTCAGAGGTCTTCACCTGCCCCAGCGTATCGACCACGTAACACCTGGTGTTCGCGCAGGCCACCGCGATCTCGGGCTGACCGTCCCCGTCGAAGTCGGCGACGTGGAGCGCGCGAACATGCCCCGGCCCGCCTCCCGACGCAGTGCGCGTCTCAAATTCCCGATGCAGCAGTCCGGTGCCGTCTCCCGCGAACGCATGCAGGAGCGCGTCCTCGACGCCGCAGACGACGTCCGCTCGACCATCGCCATCGAGGTCGGCCAACTCAACGTCATTGATCTTCCCGGCGAACTTGTGCGACCACAGCTCGGTGCCGGCGGCGTCGAACACCACTAGGGAACCATCCGCGCAGCCAGCGACGATTTCGTCAGCGTCATCGCCGGTGAGGTCGCCGACCTCGAGGGCAGTGATTGCGTCGGGCAACTGGTGCTGCAGGGCTTCGGGCTCGATCCCCGCGGTGGGTTCGGGCTTGACAGCAGTGCCGGCTGCTGGGGCTGCATCATAGAGGCGGACGATGGCCGCCCCCAAATCGCGGGCCATCGCGCCAAACTCACCGGTGAGCTCGTGGCGGCCAGCAGCAAGTTGGACCACCAGCGGAACGCCTTCGCCCACGCCTGCAGGCCGGCCATCAACCGTCAGCACGGTGGCGTGATCGCAGGTGATGCTGAAGCTGACGGCCTGGGCGGTCTGCACGACGCCACGCCCGGTCTTCAGGTCGAGGCTCAAGTGAACCGGTTGATCGGCCTGCATCAATGGGCGGCCAGCGGCAAGCGAAGTGGCGCCTGCCAGCAGGAGGGCATCGGAGCCGATGGCGTAGTGGGCGGCGCTGGCCACGAGGTGCTCGGTGTCCAGGTCGCCCGCGCCGGTGACCAGTGCCAGCGAGCCGTCGGTGACCAGTGCGCTGCCCAGCGCGCGGACAGATAGTCGGGGTTGATCGCCGCCGGCGTAGAAGATGCAGGGCAGCGACTGGCGTTCGCCTGCGGCGAGTTGCCGAGCGAGGCGGCGGCTGAGGAGCTTGGGCGCGTGGTCGTCGACGAACTCGTAGCGCTGCCAGTTCTTCGCGTCAGCCGATTCCGTGGCCTCGGTGAGTCGACCGGCACCGGGGGCATGCAGAGAGAAGCTCCGGTCGCCCTGCTGGTGAACGGTCCAGAGACCGTCGGTGAGCGTGGTCTCGCCGAGGCTGCGGAAGCGAGCATTCAGGTCGAAGAGGCCGGGCTCGCGAGCGGTGACTTCGTCGATGAGAACGAAGGTGTCGGTCGGGCGGTGCCAGATAATGTGGCGGTCCCAGTCGAGGCCGCAGTAATCGGGCGTGCGGGTGATTGTGCTGGCCCAGGTGGGGGACGCGAAGCTGAACTCAAGTGACGAGAACGTGGTCGGCAGCGCGCTCTGCGCGTCGCGCATGACGGTGAGCGTGTTGTGGTCTTTGAGGGCACCCTTGAGATAGTCGCCCTCGCACAGCCAGACGCGGCCATCATCGGTGAAACGCAGTATTGAGTTGCCGTCCCAGTGGCCGTGGTAACCGCGAGATATCCCGTCGAGGAGCAGGTATGCGCGGTCCGCATCGAGCGCTTCGCGGAAGCTGAGCTTATCAAAGCAGCGATCGAGAGGCGCAGTGGCATCCGCACCGTTGCGCTCATACCACATGGGCTCGACCGGATGGACGTACAGGCCGAGCAGACTTTCGGCAGTGATGCGAGTCGTGTCGAGGCGGCCGGCAGAAGCGTTGGTCCATTTGGCTGCGTTGGCGGCCAGGTAATCTGGGCCGCCGCCAGGAGAATAGCCCCCGACGTCACCGTAGCCCACCGGCGCTCCCATGTTGTCATGGCTCATGGCGCGCAGGCGCAGGAAGCCATAGACAGGTTCGCGGCTGAAGTAGTCCCAGTCGCCGACGATCGCGGCATGTCGGGCGGTGTGGAGCATGGTTATGTCCTGGTAACCCCAGCAGTCGCACTGGGGCTTGGCCGAGAGGAGTTGCCCGAGCATGAACGTCGAGGCCCAGTCAATCCACCGTCGGGCCTCGGGAAGATCGTAGTATTTCGCGAACCAGTCGCCGCACGTGAGGATGCTGTAGGAGGGGAATGTCTGATGGTTGTTGGCGATAGCTGGCGTACGCTCAGAGAGAATACGGTCGCACTCCTCTGGCGTGTGGTGGCGCTTCTTTACCCCCGGCTCCTGGCAGCAGTTCCAGTCGAAGGCGTTCTCGCACTCCCGAGCCATGCGCAGCATTACGTTCGTCATCTGCAGCAACTGGCGCTGGTCCATGGCGCCGTTGTGCTGCGAGCGATCGAAGCGCGAGATGATCTTGTAGGTCTCAGCCTCGATGAAGCCGGCGTCCGAGGCGCGCTGGATCGTGTCTGACGAGTCGAGATACTCGAGGTAGCGGTAGCCGAACATGATGAAGAGGTCATCGCTGAAAGCCTTCCAGCGATTGAAGATGGTGCGTAGCGCGCCTTCCCGGAGCCACTTCCCGCTGTCGATCGCGAGTTGCCGGTAGCGCTCGCGGTCGGCGGTGAGGCCTGGGGGCGGGACGAGTTCGAACGGGTAGACGAGGGTCGTGTCGCCCTGAAGCCGCCCGGTAAATTCGGCCACGCTGGCCGCGACCTGGTCTGCCGTGGTGCCACCGAGAGCGATGACATTGGTGCCCGTGCCGAGGGGCTCGACGGCCACGTAGATTTGCGCCGAGCCATCTTCGGGCGGGACAGGAATGAAGTTCCACAGGTTCGGGCGAGCCCGCAGAAGCGCGAAGTTGGTGGTGCGATCACCGAGCCCGATCACGTGTCGCTCGCGGAGATCGTCAGCGGTGACTGCGGCGCCGGAGACCACGGCGGGCCGGAGGCCGGCGCGTTGCTCCATGAGGTCGGCCAGGGCGCTTGCCTGGTCGGCGTAGTCGCCCTCATCGTCGTGCGCGATCAGGCAGCGCGACTCACCGTCGGCCACGAGGACCGTGTCGGGGGTGAACTCGCGCAGCGTGGCAATCGGCTCGTTGAGATCGAGGCGGTGTACCCGGACTTGGTCGACACGGATGCCGGGACCCTCGATGAGTGCGAGTGCGATAGTCGCGGGCCCATCGGCGTCCTGGGTGAAGTGCGAGCGCTGCCAGGTGAAGAAGGCATTGGTGACGGGGTGAGCACGCGCGGGCGTCCCGTTTGCGCTCACCGCGAGTTCGCTGAAAGTGTCCAGCTCGACGGCGCACGAGTGAGCGCGGATCGTATAATCGCCAGCAGTCAGGGGCAGTGTCACATCGAGGGCGTCGCCGGGCTGTTCCAGCAGAGCTGCGTTGCCGTCGGCATCGGTAATGTCGAGTGTGACATCCTGCACCGGGAGTACGCCAGTTTGATCTGGCGCGCCGCCGAGCAGGCGAATCTCGTCGACGAAGAGATACTGCCAAGTGCGCTCCTGGAGGTCGAGCCGAATGTGCGAGGCGTTCAGCCCCGGCAAGTCCAGGTCGTAGTGGTAGATGCCGGCCGCAGCGGGATCGTAGGTCCGGTCCGCGAGTATCTGCCCGATCTGGACCGGGGTGGCGTGAGGGAAGCCGGGCGTTGTGACCCAGACATCAATGCGCGGAGGTGGCTCGATGCCGTTGCACCGGATCGGCGTAGCTGGTATCGCGCCAGCCGACCCACTCGGGTGATTTGTAGTTTGCCGGGCCGGTCATGCCGTCGGTCAGTTCGCCAGCATAGGCCGCGCCTTGAGTGAATGGCTGAGGGCCAGTATCGTCAGCGTACCTGGCCGCAGGCTCAGGGGTGACAACATATTCGTGCCCCAGCGCGTGGTTGGTCAACTCCTGGGCGCAGCACGGCGTCAGGCGCACCAGCATTGTGAGTGCGATGATGCATCGGATGGTCCGGGCCATCGAACGTCTCCTCTCGAGGGCAGGCCGACTGGTGTGCGAAGTGAGCTTCTACGCGCAGGCCGGGCAGGCCTCTTGCGGGAAGGCCCAGCGAGGGTCGTGAGCGAAGTATGGCGCGGCATTACTTCCGAGCAGGGGGTCAGGTATGAAGGTATTCTCAGGGATGTGCGCGATCGCGATCGCCATGGTGTTCAGTGCCGGTGCGCCGGCACAGGAATCGGTGCCAGCGGCGGAGGCCGTGCAATGGAGCTTCGAGGACGGCGATATCTCGACCTGGCAGTGCAAGAACAATGCCAGCATCGAGGTGGTGGAGGAGGGCGGCGAGCGCGGGAAGGCAATGGAGTTCGCCACCGACTACGGTGAATTCGGGTTTTCGTGGACCACGAACCGGCCCGGTGGGACGATGGACTTCACGCAGATCGCGGCGCTGGAGTTCATGATACGCGGCGACGCTTCGGGCTGCCGCGTGCGCGCGACGCTCGGGATACTGCGCCCGGGCGAGGGCACCCTCTATTACAGTGCGATCCCCGATACAGTGATCGTGGACTTCACCGGCTGGCGCAAGTGCAGAATGCGCTTGTACCGGATAGAACCGAATGCCGAGAGCGATTTGTTCGGCGATTTTGCGCGCGTCGCGTTCGTGCAGTTCATGGTCACCGCGCTTGAGGCGGAGAGCAGCACGCTGGCGTTCGACGACATACGCGCAGTGCCTGCGGAGGGTGACGAGGTGGCGGCGCTCAATCAATACCGCGAGACGCTGGCGGCACTGGCCGGGGACATGCCCAGAGATGGTAGCAACATCCTGCCGAATGCCGACTTCGAGGTGAGCGTGAGCGGGGAGCAGCCGCTGTTCTGGAAGCCGAATCAGTGGGCGACCAACAGTGTGGTTGAGTATCTGACTGATGATGGGCACGAGAGCGATGCATCGGTCCGCGTGCGGTGTGCGGAGAAGAGCGAGCGGGGCGCCTGGAGCTTCAACGTGAGCCCTGAGCCGGGGCCATACGTGTTTTCGGCATGGGTGCGTACGAGGACGCCCGACGCTGACGATGGCAACGGGCCGGTTGTGCGCCTGAGCTTCATCGCTGCTGAGGGCAAAGGCAGTATCAGCAAGCACTACGCGGCTGATCCGAGGAAGACCGGGTGGCAGCGGATCGAGGAGCAGATCGAGATCCAGCCGGATACTTCGCAGGTCCAGGTGCACCTGTTCAACTACTTCGCGCAGGGAACGGTGCAGTGGGATGACGTGAGCCTGGTGTGGGATGTGGCGAAGGTCGAGCGGCGCGAGAACGAGCGGCTCCAGAACCTCGTGGACCTGGAGGCGGTGCGGCCCATGATCGTCCAGGCGCGAAACGAGGTCAGCAAGCTGGGGCGACGCGTGAGCCCGATCGAGGAGTTCCTGCAGGCGAGGATGCTGATCGCGATGCTGGAGTGGGCGCTCGATGACGCCGGGCTGGCCATCGAGGCTGGCCTGGGCACTAACGCCAAGGCGACCGTCGCCAGCGTGCTCGACTACACCTCGCGCGCGGATGAGATCATCGCCCAGGCGCGCGCCAACACTCCGCCGAGGGGCGATCCGGAGGCTGACGCGAGTCCCTACATCGCCGAAATGAACCTGGCAGTACCCGGGTTCGCGAAAGAGCCGATCGTGTATAAGAAGGGCGAAGAGGGTTACGCGCAGATAGACAACGCGTGGCAGTTCAGCTCGCTGGGCGGCCACTGCGCGATCATGACGTGGGGGCTCACGGACCCGCGGAGCAACCTGTACATGGACCCGTCGCTGGTCAAGAACCTGTTCGCCACCATTCAGTGCGTACTGCAGAACCACCGCGACGGGGACTGGAACCCCGGCCGCCAGGCCATCTACGGAGCCGACCCGAATATCCCGCGCTTTACGCTCGGGCCGACCTTCGACGCCTACTACCAGTTGACGCAGGCCTGCCCGTGGCTGGTTCTTCCGGCCAAGCGCGACGAGTGGGTGGCAGAGCTGCGCACCTGCGTCGAGCATCAGTATGAGACGTATGGGCTGATGAACTTCACCACCGGGGCCTATGGAGCGGGCAACTACCCGAACCAGGACGTCTACTACATCCTGCTTTGCGAGCTGGCGCACCGGACGTGGGGTGACGAGAAGTGGGCGCAGCATCGCGACATGTTCCTGGATTTCCTCGAAGACACAATATACCCGATGGGCGGGATGATATACCACGGCACGCAGAACGAGTGCTACAGTTACCACAACCTGAACATCGCTTTCGTGGCGCGATATCTGGAGTACACTGGCAGCGAGCAGGCGAGGCGGATCATCGAGAAGACGGTGGATTTCTACCCGCTGATGGTGGAGCCCTCGGGGCGCATTGAGGGATACACCGACCCATCCTGGAAGCACTACCAGCCGCGAGTGGCGCCGCATGCGCCGGACATCGTGGCGAGCATCACCGGTGACGCGCGCAACAAGCGGTGTGCGAACATTGGGCTGGCCCGAGGGCGACCGGGGGCGCACCTGCACTGCATCTTCGCGGCTCCGTGGTGGCAGGAGATGGCCGACGAACCGTTGGCGGACAACTACGTCATCTTCGACGAGAATACCCAGGCGCCGCGTGCGCGCTTCGGACCATTCTCGTTCGCGGCCAACGCCCGCGATTTCGGTCCCGGCCAGATCGGCAAAGACACATTCGTCGGATGCCTGTTCAGCCCCGTGGAGGGCGCGCCTGAGGATGAGGCCAGTCTGCTGATCGCCGCGAGCGAGTTCAGGCTCAAGCCTGAGGGCATTCACTGGCGCAACGCGCGGTATGTGTCGGGCGGGGAGCAGATCAGCCAGGTCATGGCGCCGGACTTCTTCTCGCAGGCGGTGAAGTATACCGTCACAGCGCCGAGCCACGGCGGCAATAGCGCAGATCAGCCGTGGGAGGGGACCCAGCAATGGTTCGCCTCGCCCAACCGACTGGTGGGCCTGCTGCACATCACGGCGCTGGAGGAGTTCACCTGCGCAGGCATCTGGGGGCGGCTGCGCTTCGGCCAGAATCTCGAGATCGAGAAGAGCGAGGGCGAGTTCTACAAGTATGGGCCGCTGCTCGCACGCATCCATGACCACAACTACGAGACCGTCAGCACCCAGCCGTCCGAGGTCTTCTACCTCGACGTGCCCGAGAAGTTCAAGGGCGCCGAAATCGTCTTGCGCGATGCCGACAGTGCCACTGTTGAGGACCCCGAGCAGACTACTTATCCGGCTGGCACCGACCACTGGTTCCTGGCGGAGGTCTTCCCGTACACTTCGGAGATGGCGGACGACTTCGCGGCGATCGAGGAGGGCGACCTGCGCGGGCTGACTTTCCGCGAGGGCGATGTGACATGGTACGTCGTGCATAACTTGGGCGAAAAGAAGCGGACGTGGCGTGTTGAGGCGCCCATGGACGCTGCTTGTGTGATCTTCCGGGGGCTCGACGCCGGCGAAGGTCGCGAACTTGAGGCGCGACGCGTGCGTGAGGGCGTGGCGATCGGGCCACTACAGCATGTTGTGTTAAAGGTGGTGGCGCAATGAGGGTCACAGCGATCTGTATGCTGGCGCTTGTGGGGAGCCTTGCCTGTGCGGAGTTGCCGACCATCACGGTGGAGGCGGAGAGCTACACCGAGGTGACGGGAGGGACCGTGCGGATACTCAGCCGCGAAGCCGCCTCGGGTGGCAAGCATGTGAGCTATTGGGAAGACCCGGGAGTGGCGGTGACGGTGCCCTTCGAGGTGGCTGAGGCCGGCGACTATTGCCTGACGCTGCAGTACTCGCTGAACTGGGACGACACCCGGCGGCAGGTGGCGCTGGACGGTGAGGTGGTGGCTGGTTTGGAGGATGTGACGCTGCCAGGCACGGGCGGCTGGGACTACTTCGGTGCCATCACCCTCCCCAGTCCCGAGGGCGGGCGAGTGCGGCTGGCGCTGACGCCGGGAGCGCACACATTGACGCTGACGAATGTCGACTCGCGCGGGTTGGGCTGGGACACGGCGGTGCTGCATGATCCGGGGCAAGCTGCCAGCGACTGCGAGCAGGCTTCTGACTGGTCAGCCCGGCGAGGGGGACGTGGTTTTGGGCGACGCCGCGATAGCGTTTGGCGAGGGGGATGTGGGCGCCTCGTGGCGCGTGGGCGACGTGCTTTTCTCGCACGGTGAAGCCCAGGCGAGCCCGGCGCCAGCCACGGTGACTAACTACCAGTTGGGCCGGTTCGCGTTGCGGCGCTGGATGATAGCGCTGCCGGTCGGCGTGAAGTTCGCGAGCGTCTACTTGACGGACGGCTCGTGCCTTTATCTGCTTGGCGTGGCTGTCGGGTATACGGAAAGCGGTATCAGCATGCCGTCGCCGATGGTGCAATGGCGCGATGGGAAGCCGTGGCTGCTGGACCCGAGGCCGATGGCGAGTGCCGCTCAGGGAGCGACGTCGCTGACCATCGGCGATCTGCTGATATCGGCGCCTCGGCCGGTCTGGCCGTCGCTGTCCAAGCAGCCCGTGCCGCGACTCGAGCTTGAGTGGGCGCCGCTGGTGATCGCAGATACCGCGGTCGGCGCTGCGAAGATTGGGCCCGCCATCATCCCCGGCGACTCGGCCATTGCCGCTGAGATACAGGGAGACGAAGTGGTGGTCAGGTCGTCGACGGAGATGTGGCCGGCTTTGGCCGCGTTCTATGGGACGCCGCAGTTCGAGTGTCGTGTGCGCGCTGACGGGAGCATGACCATCGTCAGTGAGGGCGAGGAACTGGTGCTCCCGGCGCTGTGACGGAGAACGACAACGGCCGGCGGGTCTAAAGACCCGCCCTTCGAACGACCACGACCACGGCGCGCTGATGTGCCAGGAGGTCTAGCTATGAGAACCACCACGTTCATCGTAGCACTCGCGCTCATTGTGGGCGTTGCGCACACGCAGCAGGAGCTGCGACCGTTCGAGCTGGATGACACCGAGGAGAATCTGGCGCTGGATCAGAGCTATCTGTTCTCGGCCATCCCCTCCTATCGGCTGACGAATAATGAGACCGATCTGTATGACCTGACGGACGGGATGATCACCCGTCGCCCCGATGACAAGATATGGTTCGAGGCCAACGCCTGCGCGTGGCACGGGGACGCGCAGGTGAACATCCGGCTGGACCTCGGCGAGATACAGCCGATCAAGGAGATCGGCATCCGTCTGCTCGGCGGCGCTGAGCAGGGCGGGCTGAAGTTCCCCGCCGAGGTCGTGGCGATGGTCAGCGACGACGGGCAGTCGTGGGGCCAAGTGGGGCGCTTTGTCAAGCCAGTCGCGGGTGAGGAGGCGGCTGACCCGTTCGGCATGCCCGCTGAGGATGGCGTCGCATACACCTACCCGTTGCGCTTCGCGGGCCTGAACGCCGCGGGGCGCTACGTGGCATTCATGATCGCGGGTGACGCGGCGTTCATCGCCTCGGATGAGATGTGGGTCTTCAAGGGCGAGCACGCCGTGGCGGAGGCCGAGCCTGGCACGCAGTATGACGGTGACTTCGTGGTGCACAGCTTCCAGGCCGGTGGCGTGACGGCGTTCTTCCCCAAAGCGCGCGTTTATGCTTGCGACAACGTGCAGAGCTACCAGACGCTGCACGGTTTCGACAACCGCCCAGAGCCCAAGAGCCAGCCGGCGGAACTGATCGTGGACCTGCCCGACGGAGTGACCCTCCGGCGCTGGAAGCTCAATCAACGGTTTGGTGGGGCGCTGGTTGATGAATTCGAGACCGAGCAGATTGAGGACGGAGAGCAGGCGTTCACGCGCTACATCGTCCCCACGCGCGGGATCTACATCAAGAGTTGGGGGACGCTGTTCTTCCAGACCGAGTGGGAGGACGGGCGCAGCGGCACGATGCGGCTCGGGTGTCGGTGGGAGGGCGGCGAGCAGGCACCCGAGGAATACACCATCGAGGCGGTGCACATCTATCCGGTGACGCCGCCAGCGCGCCTGCATATGTCCATTGCCTGGATGACGCAGATGTTCTGGCAGGACTGGCCGGACTTCATCGAGACCTATCGCGCGTGTGGGCTGAACGGCGTGCCGCTCGTCCCGCGCTATGCACCGAAGCCTGAGGCGGATGGCTTCCGGGATTACCTTGATGCCGTCGCCGAGTGTCGCGAGGCAGGCTTGCAGATCGTCAATAACTCCAGCCCGATCCACGCGATCATGGCTCAGAAGAAGGATCATCCCGAGGTGATGTGCCAGTTCGAGGACGGTCCGTCTGAGCTGCCCTGTCCCTCGTACCGGGGCGAGCTGTGGGATGCGGAAGTGGAGGTCGTGGCGCAGCGGTATGCGTGGACGCAGGCGGAGTGGCTTCTCTATGACTGCGAGGCGTTCAGCGGCTATGGATATCGCGCCGAGCAAGGGAAACAGTGCCTGCGGTGCCAGGCAGCCTTCGCGGAGCGTGGAGGGGAGTGGGAGAAGTTCATCGCGCAGCAGGGCGCGGATTTCTACCGAGCTGTGCATGCGCGCATCCAGGAACTGGCTCCGGGCGCGCAGTTCGAGGCGGGCGCGTATGGTGTGCAGCCCGGCGAGGTGTATCACGGCGTCTGGGACTGGGACATTCTCTACCCGGATGTGCACCAGTTTTCCATGCCCTCGCTCTACAGCTTCCGACCCGAGCCGGTCGGCGATGAGGTGCGCAGACTGCGTGGGCTGATCGCCGCCAGTGACATCATCCCGTGGGTGCAGCCGGGAGACCTGGGCGAGATGCCGGCCGAGCACATCCGGGCGATCGTGCTTGAGGTGCTGTTCAACGGCGGGCGCGGCGTCGCGTATTACACGAACAAGGGCATCGACGGGGCTGATCTGCGGGCGATCTCCGAAGCCGTCGCGATTGCGCAGCCAATCGAAGACATGATCATCGACGGGCAGCTTCTGGACGTGGACGAGTTCCACTGCGGTTGCGAGGGAGTGCGGCTGGGCGGTATCCAGTCCGGCGACCAGGCGGTGCTGCTGGTGTCTGAGTATGAGACGCCGACGGATATCGAGTGCTCGGTCCAGCTCCCTGAGGGCGCGACCGGCGTGGTGCATGAACTGACGCCGGACGGTCAGCGAGAGGCGGCTGTGGTGGATGGGGTGCTGTCAGTGACGCTCGACGACACACGCGCACGGGCGTATCTGATGACGCTGCAGTAGCGGATCGAGCTCGACGGGAAAGGGCGCGCAATGCGGCACATTCTTGCGATTGATCAGAGTACGTCGGCGACCAAAGCGCTGGTCTTTGACACCGCGGGGACGGTCGTCGCGTCGGCTTCGGTCGCGCATCAACAGCACTACCCGCAGCCCGGTTGGGTGGAGCATGATGCTGAGGAAATATACCAGAACACGCTGGTGGCCATCGGTGATACGCTCCGCAGCGCGGGGTCCGATGCCGAGGACCTGCTGTGTGTGAGCATCGCCAACCAGCGCGAGACCTTCGTGGTGTTCGACCGGGCCACCGGTCGCCCGTTGCACAACGCCATCGTCTGGCAGTGCCGGCGGGGCAGCGACGTGTGTCGGGACCTGATCGAGCGCGGTTGCGAGGACGAGATCCGGGGCATCACCGGGCTGCAGGTTGACACCTACTTCTCCGCGTCGAAGATCAAGTGGTTACTCGAGCGCGAGCCGGGCATCAGGCGCGCGGTGCAGTCGGGTGAGGCAGCTATTGGCACCATCGACAGCTACCTGATCTACCTGCTGACTGACGGCGAGGTGCTGGCGACTGACCACACGAACGCCAGTCGCACGCTGCTGTATGACGTTGGGAAGCTACAGTGGAGCGACCGGCTGCTGGACGAGTTCGGGGTGCCTGCGGAGGCCTTGCCGGAGGTGCGGGAGAGCACCGCGAGATATGGCGAGACGAACGCGGGCGGGCTGCTTGGGGCGCCGGTTCCGGTGTGCGGGGTGATGGGCGATCAGCAGGCGGCGCTCTTCGCGCAGCGGTGCTTCGCGCCTGGTGAGGCGAAGGTGACGCTGGGTACAGGAGCGTTCATCCTGCTGAACGCCGGGAGCGAGTTCCGGCTTTCGGAGAAGGGCATCCTGACCACGATCGGCTGGGTGCATGGGGGAGAGGCGACCTACGCGTTCGAGGGGTCGATCAACTGCGCGGGGGCGATCATCTCGTGGCTGCAGGACCAGCTCGGGCTGATGGCTGACCCGGCGGCGAGCGAGGCACTGGCGACTGCGCTGCCCGATAACGGGGGCGTGTATCTGGTGCCGGCTTTTGCCGGACTTGGCGCGCCGCATTGGGAGCAGGAAGCGCGCGCGGCGATCACGGGCCTGACGCTGCACAGCGACCGCCGACACATTGCGCGGGCGGCGCTGGAGGCGATCGCGTATCAGATTCGGGACGTGCTCGAGGTGATGCGGTCCGACGGTCGGGTGCCGCTCGAGACGATCCGGGCGGATGGGGGCAGCGTGTTGAACAGCTTCCTGATGCAGTTCGTGGCGGACATCAACGGCCTGCGCGTGCAGGCGTCGAGGATGCAGGACGTGACGGCGCTTGGCGCAGCGCTGGCCGGCGCGGTCGGCATGGGCGTCTACGGGACGCTGGAGGAACTGGGGCGCCTGCCGCAGGAATCGGTCGGCTACTCGCCATCGATGGACGCCGAGATGGTGCAGCGCAACTACGCCGGGTGGTTGGCTGCCGTTAAGCGTGTGTTGTGATCATTCGTCGTCCCCGCGGGGCCGAAGGAGTGCACTATGGAACTTCGCACGATTGCACTCGCGTTGACGCTGCTGATTGCGGCGAGCGCGTGGGCTAAGGACGGGCGGACATACTACACCGAGGAGCGGCTCGGGTGGATGGCCGAGAACCTCGAGAAATACGAGTGGGCGCAGACTGAGCGCGACAACATCATCAAGCGCGCGGACACCTGGGTGGTCCGTGACGACGCGGAACTGGCGCGGCTGGTGCCGCCGCTGGAGGTCCCGCGTTGCGGCACCGTGCATAACTCCGGCTGCCCCGTCCATGGTAATGAGATTCTCAAGTTCCCCGGCGGCAAGAAGAGCTGGAAAATGTCCTTCGACAGACTGTGGCAGATCCAGTGCCCCGTAGATGGCGAATGGTATCCCTCCAACGATTTCCAGGCATATCTCGACAGCGGTTGTGAGGACAAGTCACTGCTGACTGGTGAGTATGCCGACGATGGCTGGGGTTGTCAGCTTGAGGGCCATGAGAAGAAGTTCTGGTTCGTGGGTTACTACGCAGGCCAGATGGTTCGGCGCTGGCTGCTGCCGGCGATCAATGACATGTCGCGCGCGTATCTGATCACCGGCGATCAGCGCTACGCCCACAAAACCGCGGTGCTGCTGCACAAACTGGCGGAGTATTACCCGGACTACAACTACGAGACCCAGTCGCGTTACGGGCTGGAGTTCCAGCCCTGGTACAACGGGCGGCTGCAGTACCACACCTGGGAGACTTTCACCATTCAGGACGTGACGCTGGCATATGACGCGATCTGGCCAGCGATTGAGGGTGACGAGGAACTGGCGGCATTTTGCGGCGCGGACGCGGCCGGGATCCGCAGTGACATCGAGGAGCGCATGCTGCGCGTGGCGGCGACGGATATCACCGACGGTTCGCACCGGATCGCGGGTAACTACGGCATGCACCAGTCGGCGCTGCTGCGGATTGCGTTGGTGCTGAACACCGACGAGGGCGAGCCGACGAGCGCGGACATGGTCGACTGGCTCATGACCGGGCCCGAAGACGTGTCGCTGTACACGGACACGCCGATCATGGACGCGCTGATCAATCTCTTCCACCGCGACGGCGTGCCCTTCGAGTCACCGAGCTACAACTGCGGGTGGATGGTGGAGCTTGAGGACGTGGCGGAGCTGCTGGCGCTCAACGGTATTGACCTATGGGACGAGCCGCGCTTCCAGGGGCTGTATGAGTGGCCGCTGAAGATGCTGGTGTGCGGGACGATGACCCAGCCGATGGGCGACTCGAATAACATGTTCGCGGGCGGGTTGGGCGTGACGCCGACGTATATTGAGCGGGCCTATCAGCGCATGCAGGACCCGCGACAAGCGCGCGCGATGGTGCAGCGCGACCGGACTTTCCGCACCGATCTGTTCCAGAAGAGCATGGAAGAGGATATCCGCGCCGCAGCCGAGGAGTATGGCGAGGACGTGGGCATCACCAGCGAACTGCTTCCCGGGCTGGGCTACGCCACGCTGCAAAATGGTGGCCCCGAAGCGCGCTTCGCGCTGGCGCTGAACTACGGATACTACCCCGGACACCTGCACTACGAGCGGCTGAATCTGGAGGTGTATGGCTACAACCATCCGCTGATACCGGACCTTGGGTATCCCGAGACCGCCGACACGTATGACCCGCGGCGCTTCGGCTGGCTGGCGCATTCGGCCGTACACAACGTGGTCATGGTGGACGCGAACAGGCAACAGTCGGGCTTCGGCGAGCCGGTGACGTTCCACCCGGAGGGGTGGGTACAACTGGTGGAGGCGCGCACGCCGAATGCATACCCGGACGTGGTCGAGGACTACCGGCGGGCCTGTATGCTGGTGAGTATCGACGACACGCACTCGTACGCGGTGGACCTGTTCCGGATCGCGGGTGGCTCGCAGCATGACTGGATCATTCATGGGCCGCCAGCAGCTTTCGCCAGCGAAATGCCGCTGCCCGAGCCGCGCACCGAGGGAACGCTGGCGGGGGCGGATGTACCGTATGGGCAATTCTACGATGACCCGAATCTGATCGAGGGCAAGCCAGGGACGCGATATCACGGCTACCTCGGGAGCGCGTTCCAGTGGCTGTTCAATGTGCAGGAGGCAGCGCTGGAGGGGACGGGCG
This sequence comes from Candidatus Zipacnadia bacterium, assembly GCA_029821735.1. Classification (GTDB taxonomy): domain Bacteria; phylum Armatimonadota; class Zipacnadia; order Zipacnadales; family UBA5352; genus JALGSU01. Next base: position 80,946 of record JALGSU010000004.1, read on the forward strand.
CGGTGACGTGGCGGCTGAACCGAGACCCGGAGCTGTATCCCTTCAAGCAGACTGATGGAGTGGGCCTGCGCGTGCACATGATGGGCGAAGACGAGACACTCTTCGTGTGCGATGGGATTCCGCAGCGGCGCAAGGACTTCCCTGAGACGCTGAAGTGGGTGCTGCGTCGGCGTACGGGGGAGGACCTGGCATCGACCTTCGCGAGCGTCTTCGAGCCCTTCAACGAGGGAACGCCCGTCATCGAGACGGTCGAGCGGCTGGCGGTGTCGCCTGACGATGGCTCGGTGGTCGTCCGCGTGGCATGGGGCGATGCCGAGGACCTCCTGTTCTGGACGCCTGAACCGGGGAAGGAGCATCGCTTCGGAGACTGGACGGTCGTCGGCCGGGCGGCATGCGTGCGGACCCGAGGTGGCGAGGTCACGAACGCGCGGCTGATGGACGGCACGTCGCTGACGGGGCCATGCAGCATCGTGGGCCCGGGTGTGGTGGAGGCGACGATCGCCGATATCGACTACGAGGCGAACGTGGTGGAGCTGGACGCCGACGTGCTGGACGAGAGCATGGTGGGCCGGTGGGTGACGGTGAATACTGGCGGGCACGTGGCGGCGGTGCGGATTGACGAAGTGCTGAGCGCACGCCGGTTCTCGCTGGGCGATCAGGACTTGCGCTGTGGGATCGCCAGCGCCGCCGAGATGGACGAAGCGGGCAACGTGCTGCATGACCGCGCGATGTATTTCATGAACGAGGGCATGGTCGTGCTCGATGAAGCAGGCACCGCCATGGGGCGAGTGGGCGCCAGCAGCCCGGCGGCTTTCATGCTGCAGCCCAAGCACGTGGCGGAGGACTTTGTCGACGCTGACGGCGATGGGCGACGTCGCTTCACTGTTGTGGCAATCGGTGCAGGCGACCGGATCGCCATCCCGTCTTCGGCAGAGATGACGCTTGAACAGGACGGGTAGATGAGATCGAGACGGAGGCAGATAATGAGGACCGTTGGTCTGGCGCTGGTCATTTGCGTGGTCGCAGTTTCGGGCACCTACGCTCAGGACGAGGGGCTGCTGCTGTATAGCGACTTCGATGATGGCCTGACGGCCGAGGTGGCGGCGGGTGACGCGACCGCGACTATTCGCGAAGTCGTGCCCAATGAGACTGAGCGCCCCGTCCATGACAGCATTGAGATGACCGACGGCGTCACTGGCCAGGCGATTGTCACTGAGATGAAGTATCTCGAATACGCTGGCGGTGAGAACATCAACGAGGCGGCGGGCACGGTGGAGATGTGGGTCAAACCACTGGACTGGACCGGCGATGATGATATGTTCCACGTCTTCTTCACGACCTCCAAGGAGCCCGGCTGGCTCATCCTCTACAAGTATCTCAGGACCGAGAAGGACACGGGGATCTCACGGGCGCTGGGCTTCTTTGTGCAGGGCGACCCGGGGGAGGAGCGGCTGACGAAGGTGACCGTGCCCTACGTGCATGTGGACTGGCGGCCGGGGATATGGCATCACGTTGCGGGCACGTGGGAGAAGGGCAGCGCGAGGCTGTTCATCGACGGGGCGATGGTGCGCGAGGGCGCGGGGGGCTCGGTGCCGATGGGAGACTTCAGTCTGGTGAAGATCGGTGAGCCTTGGGGCGACCCGGGGAACCGGCGCACTGCCATCGACGAGGCGCGCATCTACAGTCGACCGCTGGACGCGGACGAGATCCGAGCGAGTTTCGCGCGAGGTCTGCAGCAACTTGCCGCGCGGGTGCCTGAGGAACTGCCGCGCGCGCTGGTCGCGATCAAAGTCATGGGTTTCCCCACTGAGCAGCGCATCGCAGCATACGTGAGCGCGGCGGGGGCGCCGGTCGACCCAGCGCAGATCACGGGCGAGATATCGGTGGCGCCGGCGGCGGGCGGAGCGCGAGTGAAAGTGGTTGCTCTCCCCGAGCTGAACGCAGCACAGGAGGCGTTCGTCTGGATCCCGACGGATGATGTTCCGCCGGGCGACTACTTGCTCAACGCTGAGCTGACGGGGCCGGATGGGCAGAGCTGGACGGTCAGCGCGTCGCATACCGTGCCCGAGAAGCCGGAGTGGTGGGGGAACACGTTGGGCGAGGCAGACGTGGTGCTCCCGCCCTATACGGCAATCGAGACTGGCGGGATGGTCGCCAGCCCGTGGGGGCGTGACTATGATTTCACCGGCGCGCTGATGCTGCGTCAAGTGACTACTCATCCGGATCCCAACGCGCAGATATCGTCACTGGCGACGGACTTTCACCGCGACTTCCCGCTACTGGCCGGCCCGGTGGCTGTGCGCGGGAATGTGGGCGACGGTCTGACTTCATGGGAGAACGCGACCGGCGAGGTCACCGAGGCCAGCGACACGCACGTGATGCTGCGCGCGAAGAGTGAAGACGAGCGCGTGACCATGGAGAGCCGCATCCGCCTGGACTACGACGGACTGGTGCAGATCGGCCTGACCATCAGCCCGAAGGGTACGCAGACCTTCGAGGGCATGTCTATCGATATCCCGCTCGACCCCGAGTTGCTGGAACTGATGAACTTCAACTCGGTGGACGGGTCGAAGATGACCAGTTTCGCGGGCGCCGTCCCCGACGGGACGGGGATCGTGTGGGAGAACACCTGGCTGCCGCTGATCTGGCTGGGTGACGAGTACCGCGGGCTGTGCTGGTTCAACGACCGCGATGATGGCTGGTTCGGGGACACCATGCAGCAGGGCCGGATCCAGATCATCCGCGAGGCCGACGCGGGCACGCTGCGACTGAACTTCTGTCCTGGCCCCGTCGAGCGCTCGGAGCCCATCACGCTGAACTTCTGCCTGCTGGCGACGCCGGTTCGGCCGTTGCCCGAGGGGTGGCGCGGATTGGTGCGCGACGGCGTGGTGTGTGGGCCAGACGAGCGGCCGGTCATTGACAGTGGTGTCGAGGAGCCGGTGCGCTTCCGCGTGTGGTGGTCGCACAATCCGGGCATGACTCAGGACCACGCGTATCCGGTCGCCAACCAGCCGGAGGAGGAACTGCGTCGGAGCTGGACCTTCGGGGACGGAGTAGCTGACATCCAGCATCACTACCCGAATGCGGTGACGCCAGGTAAGCCGATCTCGGCCACGTGGTACGGCGACTGGTCCAGCACGTCCACCGCTGACCTGCTCGACAGAATCACGCTCGAGGCACCGACGGGCGGGCGCGTGGACTGGAACACGAACATCGTGGACTGGTGGATATGGCAGATCAACGAGTTCCAGAAGCTCGGGCTCGACGGCATGTACATCGACGACCCCTACATCTGGCCGAGCTACAACGACCGGACAGGCGGCGCGGTGCACGGGGAGGACGGGCGAGTGCATCCGAGCTACGGGATGCTGGGCCTTCGCGAGTATTTCCGGCGCATGCGGGCGATCTCGCAGGAGAACTCCGACTGGCCGTGGATCGACATTCACATGTCTGGTCAACTGATGCTGCCCTTCTACGTGTTCTGCGACAGCTTCGTCAATGGCGAGCACCTGAATCTGAAACTTGGCCCGGAGCAGGACCAGTATCTCGAAGTGCTGCCACTGGCGGAACTCAAGGCGCAGTATATGGGGTACCAGTGGGGCGTGGCGCCATTCCTGCTGCCTGAGCTGGGGTCAAGCAAACCTGAACTGGCTCAGCCGACGCGCCAGTTTCTCGCATACTTCCTGCCGCATGACGTATATTTCTGGCGCGGCTGGTGTGACCCCAAGACGGTAAACGCGGCCCTCAAGCCGTTGCAGCACGACTTCCGGATCGGTGAGTCCGACAACCGGTTCCTGCCATATTGGGAGGCGGCTGGGGCGATCGACGGCCAGAGCGATGAGCTGGTGGTCAGCGCTCACATACGACCGGGCAAGGCCATGCTGATCATCGGCAACTGGTCGACCGAGGCGGCTGAAGTCGACCTGACGCTGGACCTCGCAGCGCTCGGTCTGGCAGATGTGGCGGGCTTGACGGCGACCGAAGTGATCGACGGCGTCGAGTTCGCGCTTGAGGACGGGCATCTGCGCGGGCCAGTGGGGCCGAGAGATTACCGGCTGGTGCTACTCAGCGCCGAGGAGTGAAGAAGAAGTATGGCATCACCTGATGCGCCGACCCGCGTCGCCCTGATCGGCTGCGGCGGGATATCGGGCAACCATCTGGCCGGCTATCGGCACGTTCCCGAGGCCGAGCTGGTGGCCTGCTGCGATGTGCTTGAGGAGAAGGCCCAGGAGTTCGCCGGGCGCGCAGGAATCTCGGAAGTCTACACGGACTACCGGGACGTCATGGTGCGCGACGACATCGACATGGTGGACATCTGCGCCATCGATGAGGTGCACGCCGAGATCGCCATCGCAGCCCTGCGCTCAGGCAAGCACGCACTCATCGAGAAGCCCTTCGCCATGACCGTAGAGGAGGGCGAGGCGATCGTTCAGACAGCGCGCGAAACCGGACGGCGGGCGATGTGTGCGCAAAGCCTGCGCTGGGCGCCGAAGAACCTCGCACTCAAAGAGGCCCTTGATTCGGGGAGCATCGGCGAGCCAGTCTATGTGCGGCTATGCATGCCGTCCTCTCCGTTCTGGCGCGAAGACCAGGCGGAGGCGTACGCCAGTCGACCTGCTGACTGGCTGCTGGTGCACAACGGCATGCACAGCTTCGACCTGCTCTCGTGGTTGCTGGACAGCTCGCCGGTTCGGGTGCATGCGCGCTCGCATCCGGGGCAGCAGTGGCTGCCGGTGCACGAGTATGTTACCTGCTCGATCCGGTTCGGCAACGGGGCGATCGCGCAGACCGAAGAGAACCGGATCATGCAGCCATCGGGCTACCCGTTCCATTGTGAGATTTATGTGGTGGGCACGGAGGGGACGCTGGACCTGAGCGACCGACTGACGCATGCGGTCAGTGTCTACAACCGAGACGGCTACAATCTGGTGGGCGCGCACACGACGTGGTCGCCCGAGCAACCGAACATGCCATTCGCCTGCGAGATTCGCGAGTTCGTGCGGGCGGTGCGAACGGGGGGCGACCTGCCGGTGCCTCTGGAGTTCTCGCTCGAGGTGCTACGGGGGCTGCTGGCTGCGGCTCAGTCGCTGGCAACGGGCGAAGCGGTGGAGGTGCGGTCATGAGCGAAGCCCTGAGGTGTGCCGTTATTGGGTTTGACTTTGGGCATCAGGGCGCGTTCGCGGGCTCATTCGTGAAGATGCCTGAGGTGACAATCGTGGGCGTGGCGGACCTGCCGAATGCCTCAGACGAGGCGCGTGCGCGCGGGCGGGATTTCGCTGAGCGGACCGAAGTGGCCTACTTCGACAACTACGCTGAACTGCTGGCGGCGCAGGCGATAGATATGGTCTCGCTTTGCATCGCGCCCGAGCGGAACCCGGATGTGGTCGAGGAGATGTGCGGACGAGGTATCCATGTCATGAGCGAGAAGCCCATCGCCGCCGATACGGCCGGGACCGAGCGCATAGCGGTCGCGGTGCGGGCGTCTGGCGTCAAGTTCACCTTCGGCTTCCACGCGGCGCGCTTCACCCGGCCAGTGGCGCGCGCTCTGGGGCAGGTGCGTTCGGGAGCGGTCGGCGAAGTGCGTGTGCTCAATGCGATGATGCTGCAAAGCCGCGGGCCTCGCTACACCATATCGGTGGAAGAGGCCAAGCGGCGCAAGACCTCCGGGGAGCCATCGGTGGGCGAACTCGCCAACCACGGCGGGTACGCATTCTTGGCGATGCGCGCTTTCGCGGGCGCCAAAGCTCGCAGCGTTTACGCCGAGACCGACGCGTTCTTCTACGAGAGCTACCAGATCGCCGGGATCGACGACATGGCATTGGTGAGCATCGAGTTCGAGAACGGCGTCATCGGTACTGCGACCGTGGGCCGCACTACCACCAAGTCGCTGCCCAACGCCGACAGCCGCTATGAGGTCATCGGCAGCGACGGCGTGCTGCACGTGGACTTCGCGCACGGTGACCGGATGTTCGTGTGGGGAGACTACCGAGACGACGATGAGTACAACCGAGGCGGCCTCGACATGGTCAACTTCAGCCCGCCATCGTATGAGCTGTACTGTGAGGACTTCGTACGGGCCATTCTCGACGACCGCGATCCGGAGTTGAGCGTGGACGATGCCCTGGAGTTCGACGCATTCTTGAGCGCGGCGTATGAGTCAGCGAGGACGCACCAGCCGATCAATCTGAGGGCGAAACACTAGTGAGCCAGCGGGCGATTCTCATCCACGGCATGTGCTGTGACAGCAGCTTCTGGGCGCCGCAGGTGGCGGCGTTGCAGGCGGCAGGGGTCGAGGTGATCGCGCCGGACCTGCCCTGGCACGGCGGGCCAACCGCCGGGGTGACGCCATCGCTGCAGGGGATGGCGGCTTGGGTCGCGGATCTGGCCGATGTGTGGCCGGCGGCGATCGTCGGCCACTCGCTGGGCGGGATGATGGGGTTGGAGATCGCGCTTTGCTGGCCGGAGCGGGGCGCGGGGCTGGCATTGATCGACTCGTATCCGTCACTGGCGCTGAACGGGCGAGTGCTGCCGGGGCTGTTTGTGGAGGGGCAGGATTCGGATGTGCGTGAGTGGGTCGAGAGTGAGCGCGCGGGCATTCTCGCACGCATGACCCAGCCCGTGTACGACACGATCTGGCCGAGCGTGCGGGAGTTCGATGTCACCGACCGGCTGAGCGAGATCCGGTGCCCCGTGCTTGGCGTCTACGGGGGGCGCGGGATCATGGCTGAGGGCGATGGCGAAAGGCTCCGTGCCGAGCTGATGCTGGATCGCATTGCCGGGCCAGTGACCGTGGCGGTCGTGCCCGGCGCAGCGCACTTCGTGAACCTGGAACATCCTCAGGCGGTTAGCCGCCTCGTCACCGAATGGTTGGCGGGACTATCACCTTAGGGCGCATTCCCGACGTGGAGGTGGCTTCATGATCCGGTGGGCAGTGGCAGCAGCGACAGTGCTGATGTGCCTCGTGACTGCACTTGCTCAGGAGGAAGCGGTCGGCATCGTCATCGAGGCGGAGGATTTCGCCGAGCGGGTTCCCGACGACGACAGCTTTGCGGGCACCGCGGACGATGTGTATGCAAGCGGGCGCCGTGTGCTGGTCAGGTTCTATGTTGACGGCCGAGCCCTCTACCGATTCACCGCAGCCCAAGCGGGGACGTACACCGGATGGATGCGCTATGGCGCCCTGAACCCGATCAGCTTGCGCGTGGCGGTTGACCCTGAGGGCGAGCCGGAGTTCCAGACTGCAGAACTGGAGCCAACCGGCGGATACTCGGGTAAGGGCATCTGGGGCTGGGCCCGGGTCTTCCAGGCTGAGTTGGCGGCAGGTGAGCATGAGCTTGTCATCGGCGGCGCAGCGTTCAGGCCCGACTGTCTATACATCACGCCGGGCGACGACGAGCCGACTGACGAGTTAGTGATCACGGACTGGGCGAAGTCGCTGGATGCGGAGACATGGGCCCTGATCGACCGGCCGCTGACCGAGGTGCGGCCCGATTGGCTGGATGAGGTAGAGGGCTACGAACTCCCCGCGTGGTATGACGAGCATCGTGTGCAGCTTCACACGCGTCTGGGGCCGGGGCATATGAAGCTGCCGATATTCCTCCCCACGGCTGCTGCGCTGAGGTCGATGGGCGTGCGCACCTTCGTGCGCCACATCAAGTCAGGCGGCGAGGGGGCGTGGTGGCCGAGCGCGGTGGGAGCGATCTTCCCCGGCTGCGAGGAGCGCAATCTGGCCCAGGAGATCATCGACGACGCGCACGCCAATGGCTGTCGCATCATCGCTTACAGCCGGCACATGGAGGACCACGCGCTCTTCTGGGAACACCCCGAATGGGCGGCACGGGACGACCGTGGCGAGGCCCTGCAGGCGCGACGCGAGAAGATATGCTTCAACTCCCCGTATGATGACTTCATGCAGACGCGCCTGCTGGAACTGGTAGATATGGGCGTGGACGGGTTCTACTTCGACGAAGTCCATATGCCCAAGATCGGTTGCTGGTGCGAGAACTGCAAGCGCCTGTTCAAAGAGCAGACGGGGCTAGATCACCCCGAGTTCTATGACCCGAGCAATCCCATCTGGCACAAGCTGATTGATTTCAACAACGCGACGATCGAGCGTGTCTTCCGAAAGTGGCGGGCCGCTATTCACGAGCGTAACCCCGAGTGTGTGATGCTGATCGGTAGCAACACGTGGCCGACGATGGCCGACCGACACATGACGAACCGCCTGTTTCGCATAGCTGACTCGATGAAGAGCGAGTACACGCTGGCGCTGCGCATGAACGGGCGGATCCTGCCGCCTGGGCCTGATGCAGAACCGTTCGACCCGGAGGTGAAACTGGCGCTCGGATATGCGCTCTCGCGTGATGCATGTGATGGACGACCGGCACACATCTGGACCTTCAATCTCCAGGACGAGGCCTCCGCGCTATATGCCGCCGCAGGCATGATGACACATGGCTGCATCGCGAACATCGACGTCCGCGAACAGACCATACCGAACATGACCTACAAGGCGGCGTTCGAACTCGGCGACCGCGTGTCGCCGTATCTGCATCAAACCAAACCCCTGCGCTGGGCGGCGGTGCACTACTCGGAACTCGCGCGCGACCAGTACAAGCTCGATGGTGAAGAAGCGTGGCGCGAGGTTCTCTTCCCGGTCTACGGGAGCTATGCGGCGCTGTTCCGCGCGCGCGTGCCTGTAGGGATGATCACTGACAGCCAGTTGGAGGAAGGGCTGCTCGGTGGCTACCGGGCGCTCGCTGTGCCTGCGCCTGAACATCTCACCGAGCGGATGGCTGAGGTGATCGCCGAGTTCGAAGCCGCCGGTGGCGTGGTGATCCGCAACCGGGACGAGTGGGCCTGGCACTCGCCGGACGGGCAGCAGGCAGCGATCGACAGCTTCATCCAGGCGCTCGGCGACGAGCCCGCCAAGGCGTCGGTGCAGGCGACGGGCGGCCCGGCGGACATGCACGTGGACAGCTACGTAAATCGCGCAGGCGACCGGCTCACGGTAGCGCTCTGCAACGAGTTCACGTGGGTCTTCACGGGCCGCAACCCGCCCGCGCCCGAGGACCTGCCCAAGCCCCCGCCAGACTGTGAGGGCGTAAGCGTGATGGTCCGAGACCGAGGGATGCCCTCGCGAGTGTTCGACGCGGTCACGGGTGAGGAGTTGGGGTTCACGCAGGTCGACGGAGGCGTGCGCGTGACCGTGCCGACCTTCGGGTACATGGCGGTGGTCGTGGCCGAGTTCTGACGAGCCCGCACAGACATCGTGCTTCGTGTTTCAGGACGGCCGTCTTCGTTCTGTCAGCACCTGCGTGCCGACTCAGTCCAGCAGCAGACAGGCCAACTCGTCGTGGTTGCGGATGTAGAGGCGCCCGTCCAGCAGCGCCGGGTGTGACCACACCTCGGCCTTGTCCCACACCTGCAGTCGGTCGAGGTCCGCGGGGGCCCCGCGTTGCGCGGGCAGCAGGAGCAGCTCCCCACCCTCAGTGATGGCCAGCACGCGGCCGTTGCCGCCGATCAGACTCACGTGATCGCGCAGGGCATCCTCATCCAGCCGCCAGACGGTCTTGAGTTCATCGGCCGTGTCGAGGCACATCAGCCCGCTGAACGCGCCGAAGACGAGTCCGTCCACGACCACTGGCGAAACGGTGTCGGGGGCGAACTCCTCGTTGCGCGCAACTGGGTCCGCGATGATGGTGCCGCCATCGTCGAACGCGTAGATGCGCGTCCCGTTGTTCTCGGTCGCCACCAGCAATCGGCCACCCAGGTCCACCGGGGTCGGCACATTGAAGTCGCCTTGGAAGTCCGGGCGCAACTGCCACAAGCGAGTGCCGGTGGCGATGTCCCAGCCACCCAGCGAGACGGCGTCGTACCCGACGATCTGAGGCGTGCCGCCGAAGACGCCCACGATGAAGCTCGAGTAAGCCGCACCGGGCCCCGGGGTCTGCCAGATCACTTTGCCCGAGGCAGCGTCCAACGCCACTAGTGACGCCTCGGGCGCACCGGGGTTGACGATCAGCCGACCGCCCACGAGCAGCGGCGTGGCGCACGAACCCCACTGCAGCGTCTCGGCACCGAAGTCGGCGAAGATGTTGCGCTTCCAGATAACTTCGCCATCGCCCATGTCGACGCAATGCAGGTCGCCGAATGCGCCCAGCAGCCAAGCGCGTTCACCGCTGATGACCGGGGCAGCGCGCGAAGAGTTCGTGTAATCCATGTCCTCGGTAGCCACGTAGCTCAGGCGCCAGATCTCTGCGCCTGTTTCGGCGTCGAGGCAGATGAAGATGTCCTCGCTCTGGTCGGCACTCTTGTCGGCGACGACGACCCGCCCGTCCGCAACGGCGACGCCGGACAGCGTGATGCTTTGCAGCGGAGTCCGCCACAGGAAGCGGGCCTCGTCGGGGAGCGAGTCGGGGACGTAAGGACTGATCGCATCGCGGCTCGGGCCGCGCCAGTCGGCCCACGAGGCCGCGACGGGCACGAAGCCGTCGCGCGACTCGAGGGCGTGCAGAAGCGCGACGTCACTGGTCGCTGCCATCAGGGCATCCAACACGCGGTGGTCTTCAGCGGTCGGCAGGTGCTCGGTCACGAAGGCCGTCACGAAGGGCACAGGAGCGGTGCTGCCTACCACGCGCAGGTCGCCGCGGTCCACGATATCGCAGCCCTCAAACAACGGGAGGGCGTAGCTGGAGATAACCGCCGCATCCGCATCGCCGTCCAGAAGTGCCACTGCCGCGCTGTTGCAGGTGGCCCTGGTCTCAAGACGATCCGGCGCAAGCGCAAAGCTGCCGCCGAGGGCCTCCATGGCTGCGGCATGCTTCTCCGTGGCCTCGCGCGGCCCCAGTACAATGCGACGGTCCGCGATATCCTCGATCGTCTGCGCCGGATCGTCTCGTCGCACCACGAACAGGCCCGTCAGCGTGGTCTCGCCCTGTTTGCCGGTCAGCATCGCCAATGGACGCAGGGCCAGGCCCGCCGCCGAGGCATCGAACTCCACTACCGATCGCTTGCCGATGACGAGATGTGGGGGCGCCGCCGCGCGTGTCATTGCCTCGGGGATGCTCTCAGCGAAGATGGTCTGGACCTCGCGCCCCAGGCGCGCTTCGAGGAGTGTCTCCAGCTGCAGGTAGTCGCGCTGGGCGTAGCCCTCGACGCACTCGCAGGCGAGCTGCACAGCCAGCGGGTCCATGATCACCATGACCAGGGGAGCGTCCTCGGCGGACGCCGGCGCGAAGGTGAGGCCGATCAGCAATGCAACGGCCGCTGCGGCTCTCACTGCTCGGCCGGGATGCGGTCGAGGATTCTAATGAGATTGTTCTTGTAGTCGAGCACCAAGACGCGGCTCTCGTCAGCGGTTGCCGCGAGGGCGATGTTGCTGCATGACGCCGCCAGGCCGCTGGCATTGGTGAAGCGATTGGTCCCTGTGTAGCCGACGAGACCGAGATATTGCCCGTCGGCGGTGTAGCGCTTAATGCGACCCAGACCCGACTCGGCGGTGTAGAGATCGCCGCTGGCACCGAAGAACAAGTTCATGGGGTTGCAGCAGGAGCCGAAGCCCTCCAGGCCGAGGCGGTCACGCTGCCCCCAACTCTCGAGTATCTGGCCGTCGCGGTCCATCTTGAGCACATGGTGGCGCGCGTTTTCGGCCACGTAGAGGACGGCCCCGCGCGCGACCATGTCCAGTCGCTGGCAACATCCGCGCAGGCCCTCGGCGATCTGCGTCGCGCCGCTGAAGTCGAGGGCGAAGCGGATGATCACCGCTTTGGCGCTCACGCTTCCGCCAGAGCCGAAGCTCACGAACAACTCGTCGCCCATCGTCGCCATACCGGAAGCGCGTGCAACGGGGAAGCCTCCGTCTGCCGCCGCCACGGTCGCCAGCACCTGTCCGTCGGCGCTCAGCCTGGTGAGCGTTCCGCGACCGCCGACGTAGATCGTGCCATCGTCGTGTACATGGGCTGAATAGGGCGCATCTGCCAGTTGCCAGGTGTCCACCAGCGTGCCATCTGGGTCGATGACCAGGATCTGCTGGGCCCGGGCGTCGCAGGCGAGCACCCGCCCCTCGGCGTCCAGGGTCAGAGAAACGAGGTCTTGGAAGTCGAGGTCGATGACGCCGGTCTCTTCGTGGGTGGCGCCTTCCTGGGCATCATCGCAGGTTACCACGCACGATGCCATCGCGAGTGCGACGCACACAAGGGCGAAACGAGTCATGTGCCTGCTTCCTTTCGTCCCGCAGCGCATGGTGCGCCTGTTCTCTTGTGGAGAGACGTTCAGGGCGGCGGGCAAGTTCACCCGCCGCCCATTCTCGACCACGCTCCGGTTGACTAGTCGAAGATGAATTCCGCGAAGCGCTCGGGATCGTTGATGGCCGGCCCGGGCATGTAGGCCCACGTGGTCATTTCATCGTTGGCGCGGTAGCGGGCGAAATTGCCGGCCCATTTCAGGCCGCTGCGCGGTCGCAGTTGCATCGAGGTCAGTGGGATGGCCATCTCCACCGCGTAGCCGCCCTCGTGTTTGCCCGCGGCGACTTGTATTCCATCCCAGGTGAACCTGCTGCCGTCAGCAGTGTGTGTGAACTGATCCCAGTCCCCCGTGGCGTCGGCGATGACCTGCAGGAAGCGCGTGCGATCGCCGGACGGGTTGAGCGCGATATCGACCGCGTCGCGGCCCCACAGCTTCTCCGACGAGATGTTCAGGTCGCGCGCGTTCTCGGTGCAGTCGAAAGCGATGTACAGGTTCGCGTCATCGTATGTCAGCCACGCGCGGGTGGGCTGGGGGGCCTCGGCGGCCCGCCCCAGCATGAAGAAACCGTCGGCCGCTTCCAGGGCAGCCCATGCTGCGTCATCGAGAGTGCCATCGACCTTCGGCGCCTCCAGTGCGCGGACGATCCGGTAGGTCTTGATCTTGTAGAGTTCGCCGAGGGCCTCGCCCTCGAGGATCTCCTTGCCCTCGCGAGAGTCAGAGTTCTCGAGAACCTCCACCGTCAAGCGGCGTGACGGGTAGACGTTCTCGGCGCCCGTGCCCACCCAGCAGCGCCCATCCCAGTCGGGCGGCGCCCAGTGCGCGAGGTCGATGGTGAAGCTCGTTTCCGGGCTCTCATGGATCGCGTCGGAGAGCATGACGAACTCATCGGGCTTGGCGGCTTTGCCCCAGTTGGGCCGCCCACCCGTGCGTTTGGGGTTGAGCAGACCCATCCCCAGCGCCACGCGCTTGGTGTAGCCGTCAGGGGTGTGGTAGTCAACCATAAGACCGGCGAATGTCGAGGTGTACTGGGGCTTGAACGACTCGACGCCACGGCTGAAGGTCCACGCGTTGTAGAAGGTATTGGCGACTTTGAGCGTGAGTACGCGAGCCCGCTCGAACTCGAGGCCAGCGAAACCATAGCCCCAGCGTGTCTTCGGCGCGTCGCGGCTGCCACCCTCAAACGTCAGGGCTTCGGCGTTGACGACCGCGATCTGAGTGCTGTCACGCCCATCGTGGGTGTCGATGGCGGTGCCAATCACGTGCAGGCCACGGGCCGTTACGTCCACCTCGGCGATCTGTCGCGTTGGGGCGAGCTGGGGCGGCCGGTACGGCGGGATGTCGGGTGCGAACGTCCCCTTGGTCTGGAAGCTGGCAGTGCCGGTCAGCAGGCGACCGTCAGGGGCCAGCGTTGAGACGCGCAGCTTCCAGTCGCCCTCGCGTGCCTGAACAGGCACCGGCAGCGTCAATGTGCCCTCGGTGACAGGCAGCTCGCCTGCGTATACTGGCACATCGTTGCGGGTGATGGACACGATGGCCTTTGCGGGAGCGGGCTGGAGACTGACGGTCAGGGCGTCGCCCGAGTTGACGAGCTCGGGGCAGGTGACGGTGAGTTCGTCACCCGCCGCCGGGGCGTCGGTGAGCGCGAGGACGACCGTGCTCTCGCCAGCCGGTACCGGGACGATGGCCAAGTGGGCGTCGCCGACGATGAACGGGCGGACGCCATCGCCGGTGAGTCGCTTGCCAGCAGGAGCGCAGACGATGGCCTCGGCGCCACCCTCGGGAGCTGTGGCGCTCAGCGTCATGGTGTCGCCAGCCAGCTCGGCAGCGACTGACGCGCCGAGCACCTCGGGCGCCCAGTAGTTGATACGCAGGCCATCGACCGAGAAGACCGCTGCGGGCGAGTTGGTCAGCACTGCCATGCGCAGTAGGCTGGTCTCGGTGGGGATCGCCAGTTCAATGCGCTCGCCGGGTTGGTCGATCACACGCACGTCGAGCATGCGCCCGACCGTATCCAGAGCCCAGCCGCTGTCGCGGTAGAGCTGCTTGCGCACCGCCTCAGGCAGGGCCTCCCAGCCCTCGCGGATGTCGCGGTTGCCGAAGATGAACGCGTAGACGGGCTTGGCCGGGTCGAGGCCGAGCTTGCGGGTGTCCGCCGAGACGACCGCCGGACCGTCGGGGGCCTCGCGATGGTCGATGACTGAGACGACTGCGGCTGGACCATGAGCGAGTGCGTAGGCCTCGATCTTGGTCTCGGAGTCGACGCGCCAGTCTGGCTGCAGGTCGGCCTCCAGCCAGGTCATGCGGCGCGTCTCATAGGCGGCTTCGATGTAGGGGAGCTTGAGGAGCAGGTCGGCCGCCCCGAGCGGGCCGGATGGGGTGATCCCGAGGCCGATCATGTAGTTGCTGTAGAACGGGAGGGTGGGCGTGCGCCAGTAGAGGGGGATGATGATCTGGTCAGGATCATACGCCTGGCGGATCTTGCAGATGGAAAGGCCGTCGGCTGAGTCCCGCCAGGTGGCCGCATGGAGCATACGGTCGATGCCTTCGTAGTAGCCGATGTCGAAGTGAGGGCCGGTGCGGGCGTTGAAGAAGACGGCCTTGTCATCGCCGCAGGCGCGGGTTACCTGTAGGATGCGCCGGTAGAGTTCCTCCCAGTGGTAATCCTGGTCGATGGTCAGGTGCTCCCAGTCGATCAGGTTGGCGCCGCCACCACCACCGTCGAGGTAGAAGTAGTCGCCGTCGAAGTCAGCTATCACGTGCCCGAACTGGTCCATGAGTTCGTCCATGCTTTCGGGGACGCTCATCAGGCGCAGGTGGTTGAGGACCATGTTTGAGTAGGCGTTGAAGACTTGGCCATCGCGGTCCCTGGAGATGAACCAGTCGGGGTGCTCGCGGAAGACCTTCGAGCGGGGATGGACCGCCCATGCCCAGGTGTAGACGCCCGTGCGGATGCGTGGCGAGGCCGCGTGCATGCGATCAACAAAGCCCTTGAGCCACTGAGTGTCTATCTTCGCGCCCGAGCCGCTCTCGACCACGCCGTCGCTGAACCACTCACCCCAGACACCGTGGATGTTGGTCAGATACCACAGGTCCCCGCTGTCCGCGACCGCCAGTGAGCGCGTGATCGGCAGCATGTTGTTGTCCTGAAGGGCGGTCATCTGGGGCGGTGACATATTGGCGGAAGTCTTCGCGTCAAGCTGCCAGGTGGGCCGGGAGACGGCGTCCCAAGCTGCTTTGACATCCGGCAAGTTACGCCACATGCCGTAGAAGTCGGTCTGTCGGCCGTTGTAGAGCGCGGTGTGCAGTTCGGTGGACTGCTCCTCGCCCGGCGACAGGTGCAGTGTGCACACGCCGACCTCCCAACCGTTGGGCATGTATATCGGCGGGTGGTTCTCCTTCTCATAGTAACGAGCAGTCATCGGACGACACCAGGTGTCATTGATCTTGTGTCGGAACTGGCCCACGCCCCAGCCGAGGTCGTAGCGATGCAGTATGACGACCTTGGAGTTGCGCGCTCCAAGCGCCCCAATCTGGCGGGGGACCGTCACTTCGTCGGCGAACAATCGCGCCCCCAGACCGCGGTCGCAGCCCATGTACACGCCGCCACGCCGGAAGTCCTCCACCGCGATGGCGCCAGTGATGTGGGTCAGGAAGCGGTCGGGAGCCTCGGAGGTGTTTGTGAAGGCCACGCGCTTGATCAGGCGGCGGCCGTCGGCGCTGAGTGACCATGATTTCTCGATGGTGATGTCCGGCAGTTTGGGGTTGGTGCAGCGGAGGCGCACCGTGCCGCCCGCGCCGTCGGCCAGCACCTCGGCCACCTGGTCTGCGTACTCGTCGGCCTCGGTGTCGCCATCACGTGTAGCCAGATAATAATTGTCGGACTGGCGCTCGAGGCAGGGAGTGTCATGCTCGCGGTTCCACAAACCACCGACGAGGCCGTGCTGGCGGTCGATGGCCACGCGCATGGTGTCGCTGGTCAGGTAGAAGTAGTTCGCGTCGCCAGCTTCGGCGTCGGTGGTGGGCGGCATCGCGGGGCCGGTGTCATAGACCGTCGCGGCTGACGCCTGCCGGTCCTCATCGGTCGGCGGCCGCCCATAGAACTCGACCTCCGCCAACTCCACGTCCTGATCGGCGGCCGGTCGATTGAGCATCAGCTTGATGTAGCGCGCCACGCCGCGCACATCGCCGGCGACTTCGTGTTCGCCGTCAGCCCGGCGCGAGTCGGTGTTGCGCAGCATGCTCAGTATGCGCCACGTCTGCCCATCGTCGCTGCCCAGCACCTCGGCTGAGGCGATGTTCAGCGCCGGCGAGGAGATGGCACGGAGGATCGCGTTGGTGACGAAGTACTCGCCGCCAAGATCGAACACGATCTCCGGGCGCTGGCCGAGCATGCGCCAGAAAGCCTGGTCCTCGCGAGGGTTCACCTGCCCGTCGGTAAGGATGTTGGCGTCGGCATCACCGCGCGTGGGCTTGTTGAGGTAGCTGTAGGTCAGGCCCTCGATGCGCCCCGCCTGCTCAAGGTTGGTCTGCGCGATGTCGGCGACAATCACGTGCGCATCGCCGGCGCCGAAGCCGATGCGTCCGCTCAGGATGGCGAAGAGCCCCTCGTCGGTGGCGGTCAGATGCAGTTCGTCGTTGAGGTAGACGCGGATCTGCTGCCCGACGACTTCGCAGCGGAGGGTCATCCACTCGTTCACGGGAGTCGCTTTGGGGCGCAGGGCTTCGATGCTGTCGTCGAACGCCGAGTCGAGCTTGCCATCCATGACCTTCGACATGTAGAGGCTGCGGAACTTGGGTCGCAGGTAGAGCCAGAAGCCATCGCGCTCGTTCCACACCTCGCCGTTCCAGCGGATGAACAAACTGAAGCCTGAGTACTTGTCATCGGCACGCAGGAACTTCACGCGCGCGGTGACGGCGAAATCGTGCATCGGCTCGCCGCCATACCAGTAGATGTGCTTGCTCGGGGTGCAGTCGAGGTCCAGCGATCCGTCTGGCAGACGACGGACCTCACTCTCGTGGGTCTCCTGGACGACCGTCCACGACTGGTCCCAGTCTTCGCCAAATGGCTCGGCGAGAACGGGGACGCTCGCGAGGACAAGGACGGTCACTAACGCTGGCGCCATGCAGGCACGCTTCACGGGGCTTCACTCCGATGTCCGTCTGGTATCAGCAGGTGCGGTCGACGCTTCGGTCTTCGTGAATGTACTGATCGAGCAGCTCACTGAGCCTGCTCACGACGCCCGGCTCGTCCTGCCACAGGTTGGTGGTCTCTGCCGGGTCGGTGTCCATGTTGTATAGCTGACCGACCGGGCCACCTGGCTCTGGCTCGATGGTCTGGGGCTTGGTGAAGCCGCCCGAACCGAGGCCCCCGATCATCTTCCATGGGCCCTGGCGCAGCGAGAAAGTGCCATTGATCGAGTGATGCACGGTGGCTTCGCGGACCGAGTGGTCGAGTGCCTCGCCACGCAGAGCCGGGAGCATGGAGTAGCTGTCTTCGGCGGCATCGGCGGGCAGGTCGCAGCCGACGACCTCCGCGCATGTGCCCATCAGGTCCATGAGCCCGACGGTCTCATCGCATACCGAGCCGGCGCGGACCTGATCGGGCCAGCGCACCAGGTAAGGCTCGCGGTGGCCGCCGTCCCAGATGTCGGCTTTCTGCCCGCGAAGAGCGCCGCAGGATTTGTGGCCGTAATCATTGCCGTCGAAGCAGGTTGCGCGCGCGCCGTTGTCGCTGGTCACGATCAGCAGCGTGTTGTCGGCGATCCCGTGCCGGTCGAGGGCCTCCATGATTTGGCCGACCACCCAGTCGTAGCAGGCCACCATGTCACCGCGCAGGCCCGCTTCGCTCGCGCCCTCGAGGAAGTCGGGCGGTACGCAGGGGCGATGCGGGGCAGAGGTCGGCAGGTAGACAAAGAATGGCTGGTCGGGATCGTCGGTCTGGCAGCGGTCGATGAACTCGCAGGCCTTCTGCGCATGCACCACGTCGACGATATCGTCGCGCCAGTCGGGCGTCATGAACCCCTTGCGCTGCTGGGGCATGTAGGGGTCTTTGTCGAGCGACGGGATGCCAACGGTGTGATCGTTCTCGATGAAGCAGTAAGGCGGCATGTCCAGCGAGGCGGCGATGCCCCAGTAGTAGTCGAACCCGTGAGTGGTCGGGTTGTCGGTGGTGGGCACCGTGTAGTCGATGTTCGAGCCGTCCTCATCGCGCTCGTTATCGATGGGCCCGGTGCGGTGCCATCCGAGACCGAGGTGCCATTTGCCGAACGCGCCGGTCGCGTAGCCGGCATTGCGGAGCATCCCGGGCACGGTCAGGCGGCCGGGCTCGATGAGCGGCTCGGAGTGCCCCCACAGGACACCGGTCTGCAGTCGCGTGCGCCATGCGTAGCGCCCGGTCATCACCGCGTAGCGACTGGGCGTGCACACCGCGGAGGCGGAGTGGGCGTCGGTGAAGCGCATGCCCTCCCCGGCGAGTCGGTCCATATTGGGCGTGCGGATTTTGGTGGCTCCGTAACAGCCTGGGTCGCCGTAGCCCATGTCATCGGCCATGATGAATATGATATTGGGGTTGAGCTGCGTGCCGTCAGCCATGTCGGGCCTCCTGGCGCAGAGTTTTACCACTCGTAGTGGCGCTCGGGGAGCGGGTCCTGGGCAAGCATCAGGCGGTCGAGGAGCATCCGCTCCATCTCGCGGCGCTGGGCCCGGTGGGTCTCGTCAGCCCAGAGATTGTCGAACTCGCCGGGGTCGCTGCGCAGGTCATACAGCTCCCCATAGTCCTCGCCCGGGTAGTGGATTAGCTTCCAGTCCTGAGTGCGCAGGCCCCACTGGTTCACATCATCGGGCTGCAGGCCGCGAGCGGACAGGTCGGGCGCCTCGCGCTCCTGAAGCAGCACCGATTCTCTGCCACGCGCTCCCTCGTCGTCGCGGATGAGCGGCATCAGCGACTGGCCCTGAACGCCCGCCGGGCAGTCCACTCCGCAGATGTCGAGGACCGTGGGCATGATGTCCACCTGCTCGACGAGTTCGTCGGTCACGACGCCCGCGCTGCCCTCGCCCGGCACCCGCCAGAGCATGGGCACGTTCGTGACCTGGTCGAACAGGAAGGGTCCGTGCCGCCACTGCCAGTGGTCCGTGAGCGAAAGACCGTGGTCGGCGACGAAGAGCACGATGGTATCGTCGGCGATGCTCAGGTCATCGAGCGTACCCATGAGCCGACCGAACTGGTGGTCGATGAAGCGCATCTGGTCGTAGCAGCTGGCGATGAATGTGCGAAGCTTCTCCTCGTCGGGCTGGCGGCCTCGCTCGAGGTATCCTTCGTAGCAGGCGCGGTAATACCACGGCTTCCCGTCGAGGTCCTCCTCGCGCAACTCGGGTATGGGCATGTCGGCCGGATCATAGTAGCCGGCATATTCCAGGGGCGGCGAGCACGGCGGCGAGAGTTCGTGGTAGGAGCAGTGACTGAAGAAGGGCGTGCTCGCCTGCGCCTGCCGACCGATGAAGTCGATGGCCTGGTCGGTGATCCAAGTCAACTCGTGCGCTTCCTCGGGCATACCCACTCGCCCGCGGGCGGTCGCGGACAGGTCGGGGTACTCGCGGTCGATATACTGCAGATACTCCTCGCCCAGCGTGTTCTCGCAGATGTGCACCTCATCGAAGCCATAGTATGGGCCCTCAACGATGGGCAAGCTCCCCGGGTGCGAGCGCCCGGGCGTGAACTCCACATGCCCTGGCTCTTTCGGGGGGCGGTGCTTTTGCTGGACCTCGAAGTGTATCTTCCCGGACGCGCAGGTCGCATACCCGGCCTCGCCCAGGACCTGAGGGATGGTGATCTCGCTTCCGGGCAACTCGACACCGTTTGCCCATACGCCATGCGCGTGCGGGTAGCGCCCGGTGTAGATGGACGCGCGCGTGGGCATGCAGACCGAGTGCGTGCAGAAAGCGTGATTGAAGCGCGCGCCGCTGTCAGCGAACGCGTCGATGTTCGGGGTCTCGAGCAACTCGTTGCCGTAGCATCCGAGGAGGTCCCGGCGATGCCCGTCAGTGATGAAGGCTACAACGTTCATTTGGTCGGCCATGGTGGTGCCACTCCTCGCGAAACGATGGCTGCGACGCTTCGGCCTGCTGGTGGGCTATTCAGCCGCCACCGGGGGCTCGAACAGGATCACCCGGAACGAGTTGGAGGGGACTGAGAGCATCAGCGTCTTGCCGATGGGTGGGCACGCGAAGCCCGTAGTCGCGTCGGTGATGGCCATGTCCTCGCCCATCTTCGCCCAGACCGGGCGCATATCCATGCGCATGGCCACGAAAGTGTCCGTGGGGTTCCCGATGGTCAGTAGCACGCTGCCATCTTCGCGGACATACGCGCCATACAACAGCTCTTCCGGCGTCAGTGGCAACCAGTCAGGCAGCTTCTCGGGTGTATACCACTCGACCGGGTCGCGGTCCAGACCGAAGTCGATGCGAGCGGCCAGCACCGGCGATATCCGCGAGAAGTCCATGTACTTCGGGTTCAGCAAGAGCACGTTGCCGAAGGGCAGCAGTCGGGCCAGCAGCCAGTCGGTGTACTCTTCACGCGCGTTCAGCGCCGAGGCCAGGAAGCACGCCTGCGAGCCCCACTGCCGACCAGTGCCCGTGATGTCCAGAAGCGTGCGCGTGATCTCCTCCGGGCGGCCCTTGGACTTGACGCGGAAGTGCTCCCCGTCGGAATAGATGTCGACAAAGGTGAGATTGAAGCTGTTGGAGGTCCGTGAGTTGTGCTCCCAGATGATGCCGTCTTCGGGCTTGCGGGTATGGATGACCGTCCACAGGCGCTTGTGCAGGTCGCGGGTATCAAAGAACGGCCAGCTTCGCTCGGGCCCGCAACCGTGGCTGACGTTGTCGCAGTAGTAGGGGCCGGTATTGTCGACGTAGATGCCGTCTATGTCGTAGTCTTCCATGGCGCGGTCCACGGCCCATACCAACCAGTCGGTGTATCCGCCGCCCGCGCATGCGCTGGTGTATATCTCGCGCGCGTCGGGGGAAGTTGAGGCGTAGAGCGGCTCGCCCTTGTTGGATAGCAACCACTCATCGTAGTGGCGCTTGAAGACCTCGGAGGCGAGGCCCAGAGCCGAGAAGTTCACGTAGACGACGACCCGTATGCCCGCATCATGGTAGGCCTTGACCGCAGCGGTGAACTGCTCGGGGTCTCTGGCCTCCGGGAAGCTGAACCACTTGGTGTTGTCGTTCCAGATCAGCGAGACCCGCACTCCCATGTCCGCCCGCGCCTGGGCTTCTTCCGGGGTGTCGGTTATCCTGAAGTGCCCCACGTGGCGGCCATGCCAGCCGGTCGGCAGCGACTTGCCCGGCGTGGCCTGCAGGCCCATCGTCCAGGTGCGCTCGCCCTCGATCTGCACCGCTTCGCTCACGATGGTCGCGCGGAAAAGCACGGCATTCTCAGCGCGCTCGATACGCAGGCGGCCGTCGTTCTCGCCGACCCAGTCCTGGTAGCTTTCGGTGATGAAGGTGAGGCCCCGGTAGTCATCGCCCAGCCAGACATTGCCCTGCCAGCCGGTCTCCCAGCCCCAGTCGGCCTCATCGCCGACGCGCTCATAGTTGGTCTCGCCCCACTGGTGTCCCACGTAAAAGAGCTTGGCGATCTCCGGGCGCATGGGTATCTCGATGGCGAGGCGCTCGAGAGAGACGTTGCCTTGGACAGTCAGCCGGACCTGCATGGCTCCGTCATACTCCAGCCAGCCGGTCGACTGAATGGTGGCAGCGCCCGCCGGGCACTGACCCGCAAACTCGACACGGTCGCCGGCGACGGCGGTCAGTTCGGTGTCGAGACCCGACAGGACTGTCTCCTGTCCACCGACGGTGGCGATCACGCGCATCGGTCCGGCCAGCAGCGCCTCACCATCGGAGGTAATCGTGGTGGGCAGCGGCGCCGCGAGCCCGTAGGTGCGGCCCCAGCATGAGACATTCGAGCCATCGACCGACAGCGGCTCAAAGGGCGAGGGCACATCGGTGCTGATTCCCGTGCGCGACGTGAGCCACGGATCAGTCGGATCATCCAGATCCGTGTATGCGTGAAGGGCGGTCCCCGCTCCGGTCATGAGCAGCAGTGCGACGATGGTGATCGTTCTCATATCTGGCGCCTCTCGAACTGCGCGATGGATGTGCTATCTCAGATTCAGGTTCGGCCACCTGAATCCTCCTACGAGCGTTGCAGGCCTCTGATCGGTTGAGCGGGAAAAGGCGAGGGGTGCGTCAAGTTGGTCGCTGGAGGATCGCACGATGGACAGGCAACTGCTCGTGCTCGTCGTTGCGCTGCTGGCCGGTACTGCCGCGTCTGCGCAGGACGTTCCCTTGGCGGAGATTCCCCCGCCGATGATGGTGGCGCCAGCCACCACGCGCCCGCCTGTCATCGACGGGACCATCGAGCCGGGCGAGTGGCGTCAGGCAGCGTCTACCACTGCCTTCATCAATCTGGCGGACGCGAATCTTGCCGAGGTGCAGACGGTCGTGCACCTGTGCTACGACTCTGAGCGGCTCTACATGGGCTTCGACTTGCCCATCGGCCCCGAGGAACTGCCGCGCACCACGGCAACCGCTCGCGACACCGGCGTGTGGGCGGATGACTCGATCGAGGTTTATCTCCTCGGCGAGGGCGGCGGCGACGGCAATATCTACCAACTCGTGGGCAACAGCGCGGGCGCCATCTTCGACCAGCGCGGTGGCGACAAGTCCTGGGACGGCGACTGGCAATTCGTGAACCGGGTCGAGCGCGGGCTGTGGACTGCGGAGCTGTCAATCGCGTGGCGCGAACTCGGTACGACTGAACCGACGGGGCAGACGTGGCGGGCGCAGTTCGCGCGCTCGGCCGGGGTCTTCACGGCGTGGGCATACACGGTGAAAGGGTACAACAACCCGCCGCTGTGGGGTCACCTGAAGTTCGCCGGCGAGACGGGCATGGCGCGTTTTCTTGCACTGGATACATCGCTGCCGGGCAGCCTGACCGTGGACGGGACGCTGAGCACCACGACTCCGGACACCTTGCGCGTGTCGGCTGGCGCGGACCTGCAGCCGTTTGGACCCGCTCAGGAGAAGAGTCTGCCCGCCCCAAACAATCCGGATTGGCAGAGGAAGTCGAATCCGCTGACCAGCGGCGGAGCTGTGAACAGCTTCAACTTCACGTTGGCGGCTCAAGACGAAGGTCGCCGGCTGCTGTATCTGGGCGCTGCCGATGACCGCGGGAACGTGCTGCATCATCAGGTTGTGCCGCTGGTCATCAAGCGTCCCACCTGGGTGCAGTTGCTGGCCCACCCATCCGAGCGCCAGGCGTATGTGGCGGTCGACCTGCGCACCCAGGCTGCAGGCGAGACCTTCGATCTGTATATCAAAGCCCAGCAACGCGGTGGGCCCTACCGAGGCATTCTCGAGTGGGAGGGCCTCGCCGGCGGGCGGCAGCGAGCTATGACTGCGAACACCGTGTGCTGAAGAGCGGCACCGACGAGGTGATTCTCGAGGACAGCTTCGTGTATGAGCGAGTCGCGCAGCCCATCTGGTACACCGAAGGCACCAAGATGGGTCTCGGCGACATCGTGCCGAAGCCCTGGACGCCAGTGCAGTGTGGCGACGACGCGGTCGGTGTGTTGGGGCGGACGTACACTCTCGGCGGCGAGGCAGTGCTCGAGCAAGTGAGCGCGGCTGGTGAAGACCTGCTGGCCGGGCCCGTTCGCCTGGAGGCGACTGTTGGCGGCCAGAACGTGGCGGTGACCGGGATGCGGCGCCGTTCGCTGGCGCAGTCGGATGCGAAGGGCAGCTACGAGACCACCGGCACCCTTGGGCTGCGCTTCGATCTTGAGCTGAAGTCTGAGGCTGAGACGATCGTCGACGGTCTGCGCCTGGTCGTGCCGCTGAGGCCTGAGCGCGCGATCTACTATCACCATTGCTCGTCCTACTATGCGCGCGGATACGCCGGGCTGCTGCCGGAGGAGGGCCTGAGTCTCGGCTTCCGACCGTTCGTGTGGCTGGGTGACGACGAACGCGGGCTGATGTGGTTTGCGGAGTCGACGCGTGGCTGGGCGGAGGGCGAGGAACCGATCCAGGTGCGTCGCACGCCGGAGGCCACCGAACTGGTGATTGACTTCGTGGGTGGCAAGACGCTGATGCAGGGCACGTCCCTGACCTTCGGGCTGCAGGCCACGCCCGCAAAGCCCGCGCCTGATGACTGGCGGTCGTGGCGTGTGGACCGCGTGTGGGTCAAACGGCAGCTCGCCAAGATGGAGCTGAGTCTCGAGGACCGTGATGTGCCACTGGCCTGGCGTCTCCTGTGGTTCTGCGACGGTCGCGTGCCGCTTTACTGCAACCTGCACACCGCGCCTCTGGACGTGATGGATGAGTTCACCGACTGGGTCGATGGCGTGCATGAGCGGGGCACCCGGGTCGTGCCCTACCTGTATCTGCACGGTGTGAGCGCTGGGGCCACCGGATATGAGCGCTACTATCCGATCTGGCAGATCACTTCGCCGCGGCAGATCGGCGGCGGCGAGCGCGTCATCATGGGGGCGTGCCCGTCCAGCAGCTTCGGCGACTACCTGCTCTACGGCATCGCTCAGTGGGCAGAGAAGTATGGTGCGGACGGTGTCTACTTCGACGGCGCGGGCCCGCCTGTGGAATGCGGGAACACGCTGCATCACCACGGCTGGTCCACCACCGATGGCGCGCGGCACATCGAATTCCCTATCTTCGGTCTGCGGGAGTTCTACAAGCGGCTGTGGATCATCCTGTCCGAGCGCGTCGATGACCCGATAGTCTGGACGCACGCGGACGGCAAGATGCCGATCCCCTGCTTCTCGTTCACCACGGCGAACTGGATCGGTGAGATGGTGCAGGGCCCGCTGCGCACCGGCGATGCGTTCCTGTCGGATATGCAGCCACTGGACTGGTGGCGCGCATACATGCAGGCGACCCAGTGGGGGCCGGTGCCGATGTGGCTGGTGACGACGGCTCGCGCGGACGAGGAGATGCGGCTTCGGCAGCAGATGGACACGTGGGCGCTGCTGCTGGTGCACGGGACGCCGTTCGCGCGCCGCGGGCATCTGAGCAACGAGCAGATTGACACCATCTGGTCGGCTCAGAGCGACTTCGGTATCGGGGACGCGAACTTCCACGGTTACTGGGCGAACGGGAGTCTGGTGGGGCTGTCGCCGGAAGACCCCGGCATCGTGGCCAGCTTCTATGAGCGGGACGGCAAAGTGATGCTGGTCATCGCGAACTTCACCGACGAGGACCAGCAGGTCAGCGCGACTCTGAGCGGCGTCGCGCAGTCGGCGAGCGGTGGTTTCGCGGACGTCATGACAGGCGAAACCGTGGCCGCGCCCGGCGGCGTGGTCAGTGTCACCGTGGGCGCGAAGTCATTTCGCCTGCTGCGAGGATAGCGCGTCAGAACCCCGACGTCGCTGCGTAAGGTCCGTCGAGGACGAACTCGCCGATGCGGTGGGGGCGCAGCGTTGCCGCGGCTGGCGCCCCCTGGTCGGCGCGCTCGCGAAGCTCCTCAACATGGCCGAGGCGTGAGACGACGCCCCACCACGCGGTGCGTGAGGCCAGCGAGTTGCCGTCCCAGAAAGTGACACCCGACGCGCCCGCATCATACCAGTCCAGCACCTGTCGCATCATGTCATCGAGCGGCGGCGCGCGCCATCCGATGATGGTCGGGCGCCAGGGGATCCCCCGCTCGCCGCAGACCTCGCGGAAGAACTCCATGTCATAGGCTTTGGCCTTCGCGCCGCCAGCTCCCATGTATGGGGAGATCTCGTCGAGCAGGCCAGCCTGCACCCAGCCGCGCACGTCTATACCGAAGCGCAGGTTGTCGGCCTCGTTGGCGTAGACGAATGCGCTGATTGCCAGCCGCTCCCCGTCGCCACGCCGCGCCTGCTCCTCGTCGAGCATCTGCCGAATCTCGCGCATGAACTCGGTCATCAGTTCGGCGCGCAGAGCCATGATACGCTCGTCGGTCTCGGGCAGCGCGCGCGGGTCCTCGCCGTGGCGCTCCTCAAAGAGCGTGCAGAACGGTTGCTCGTAGAGCACGCAGGGCGCGCCGCGGTTGAAGCTCAGGTTCGCGCCATCGGCGCCGAAGCCCACCGCTTCACGCAACACATCGACCAAATGGGCGCGCACCTGGGGCACCGCAAAACTCATGCGGGCGACGGGTGTGCCATCGCGGTCAACGCAACGCCAGTCGGGGTGCGCGTCGTAGAAGCTGCTGCGGAAGACGTTCTCAAGTGGCCACGGGTAGACCCACGCCGCCGGCCGAATGCTCACGTGCACTTTCATCCCGATCGACTTAGCGCCCTCGATGTAGACCTGCGTGGGGTTGACGCCGGTGCGGGCCATCGTGGTGACGGCTTCGGCGAACTGCCGGTCCACGGCCCTGCTGTACGCAGACTGTATGCCATCGGGCCCCAGCCCGGGCATGTTGCCGAACTCGGATGGGTAGTTGAGCAGATCGGCGCCGCTCACGCATGCGTAGAGTGTGCCAAAATCGGAGTAGCGCAACTCCTCGATGTCACTGAGCAGATCCTCGCGTGTGCACAGGCCCTCGGCGCCGATGTAGCTGTACCCGTCGATGGTGATAGCAAGTCGGCGGGTTGAGGGATCAGCGCGGTCGGCGAGAAGCTTGGTCACCTCACCCTCGCTCAAAGGAACGAGTTTCACCCAGGCCACCGTGCATTCGGCGGGGGCGGGCGGCTGGTACTGCGCGATCTGCAGTTGCTCACCAGTCAGATCGGCGACCTTGACCAGTATCTCTTCCACAGGCCCGCCCTTGCGTGTGCGGCAGACGTAGGTCGGATCCGAGGAGAGCTTTGCACGCATCTTGGTGCCCATGAAGCCAAGGTAGACCGCATGCCATCCCTGAGCGTCCAGCGGCAGCGTCAGAGCTGGCGCGCCGGCCTCCGCTGCTGCTGACACGAGCGTGCCCGTGTGTGGGCCGATCTCATATTCGAACATGGTCCACTTGCCTTGTTCGCGCCGGTCGCTGAGCGCATCCTGTGGCTGGCAGCGGGTCATGTCCGTGATCACTGTGGCCTCGTCATTCCGCTGCCAGTCAGAAGCAGTCACGCCTCCCATGGGCGGGGCGGGGCCTACCTCCAGATCGTCCGCCCACAACTCGCCCGCGCCGAACTTGCCGTAGATCGTGACCCACATCTGCTCGACCGGCCAGTCGGGGCGAGGCGTGACCCGGATCGCGAACCTTCGCCAATCCCAGTCGCCGGCAGGCAGATCGCGGTAGACATGGGTGGTGTCTTTGTAGGGGTGGTCCTTGTAGAGGACGTGTATGTAGAAGCGCACCGCCTCTTTGGCCGTGTCATCGACCTTCAGTCCGACGCCTCTGAACCAGCCGGATACTGTCCAGGGACCGGTCCCCGGGGCGTCGATCTCCTGGCGCAGCCACCGGTCCTCATCGACCGGCAGCAGGCGCAGGCCGACTTCGCCCGAATGCGCCGCGTTCGCGGATAGCTCCCACCGCTCAGTTGGGCCGAGCTCTATCCATCCCGTGGGGAGCGCGCCTTCGTTTGCCTGCTCGAAGCCGGCGTTGACGAGCATCTCGGCGGCGGTGGCGGGCGCGAGGCAGGTGAGAGCTGCGAACACGATCACAAGTGCGAGCCGCATGGCCGGACCTCCCGTAGCGTGGTAGAACAAGTCTTCACCTGCGCCAACGTGGGGACCTTCTCCGAGCAGGTCTGCACTCGGCAGGCGCGGAAGTATTCTCTGACGGAGAATCCGTAACGCGAGGTGAGCCGCAATGGCCACATCACCGAAAGTCGTCTTCATGAATCAGAACCAATCATCCATCGACTGGTTCTACCGTGGCCCTTCCATGGCGCGCGCCGAGGAGCTTGGCTGGGACATCTGGATGAACGAGCGCGATGAGAAGATGGAGCCAGAGGAATGGGCCGACATCGTCGCCGATGCCGACGCGATCTTGACGACCTGGGGCTCGCCCAAAGTTGACGAGATGATCCTCTCGCGCAACGAGAAGCTCGGGATCATCGGTCACGTGGGCGGTTCGGTGGCACCATACATCAGCAGCCACGTCTTTGAGCGCGGCATCCGGGTGTCGACGGCCAATGATCTCATGGCGCGATCGGTGGCGGAGTCATGCATGATGCTTCTGCTCATGGGACTGCGCCGAGCGCACGCACATGTGAAGCTGGGAACGCGCTCTGAGAATATGAGTTGGGGCAAGGACGCTGACATCCGGCCGATAGAAGACTGCGTGATCGGCATCTGGGGATTCGGCGATATCGCCTCATGGGTGGTCCGGCTGCTGCAGCCCTTCGAGCCGCGCGAGATTGTCGTGGTCAGCGGGCACCTGAGCGAGGCGGACGCCGCAGCTGGCGGCATGCGCAAAGTGGAGTTCGATGAGCTCTTCCCGCAGTCGGACGTGGTCTTCACGCTGGCGGGCATGACCGTGGCGAACACCGGTCGCGTGGGCGCCGAGCAGCTTGCGGCGATGCCGGATGGCTCGATGATCATCAATGTCGGGCGCGCGCCACTGATCCAGCCCGACGCCGTGGTGGCCGAACTGCAGCGCGGGCGGATCACCGGCATCTTCGATGTGTTCGAGAAGGAGCCACTTCCCGAGGACAACCCGCTCAACGATCTGCCGAATGTGATACTGCAGCCGCACAATGCGGGCTCGGCGCGCGACGCGAAATACATGGCCGTGATGCTTGACGAGCTGGATCGCTACTTCAGTGGCGAGGATCTGGTGTATGAGGTGTCACTTGAGCGGGGGCTGCAGATGACGGAATGAGGTGTCACTTGAGCGGGGGCTGCAGATGACGGACATGGACTCGGTGCGTAAGGCCCAGCAATCGACCTCCGCGCCCTCGGGGAAGGAAAACTGGTTGGCCACGCAGAAGTCGGGCAAGCCTCAAGACAAGTAATGTCCGGGCGGCGGATATGGCCCGGCTCAAGGGAGAGACTCAAGATGGTACGCGTCGGACTGGTTGGCGTTGGTTTCATGGGGCAGCAACACTTCAGCATCTATAACGACATGGACGGTGTTGAGTTGGTCGCCGTCTGCGACAAGATCCCCGAGCGTGTTGCAGAGACAGCAGCAAGCATCGGTGGCAACCTCGGCGATGCCGCCGAACTGGACTTGAGTGCGCAAGCGCGCTACACCTCGCTCTCGGAGATGCTCGCGAGCGAAGAGCTGGACGTGGTGGACATCTGCACGCCCACCCACACGCACGCCGACCTGACCGTCGAGGCGTTTGGCGCTGGGCTCAACGTTGTGTGTGAGAAGCCGATGGCTCGAACGGTCGAGCAGTGCGATCAGATGATCGCGGCCGCCGAGGCCGCGGGCAAGCTGCTTTTCATCGCGCAGTGCATCCGCTTCTGGCCGGAGTATGAGGTGCTGGCGAAGATGGTGGAGGCGGGTGATCTCGGCGCAGTCGCCGCCGCCGACGTGGGCCAGCGAGGGATGGCTGTCTGACGAAGCGCTGTCGGGTGGCGCGCTGCTGGACCTGCACATCCACGATGTGGACTTCATCCTGTCCGTGCTGGGGCGGCCCTCCGGAGTGTTGGCGCGGGCGGCCAATGGTCTGAACCACGTGGAGAGCACTTACCTGTATGACGACGTGGTGTGCACCGCTGAAGGCGGCTGGAGCATGCCAGGCACTTTTCCCTTCGAGAT
Source organism: Candidatus Zipacnadia bacterium (assembly GCA_029821735.1). Lineage (GTDB taxonomy): Bacteria > Armatimonadota > Zipacnadia > Zipacnadales > UBA5352 > JALGSU01. Next base: position 110,875 of record JALGSU010000004.1, read on the forward strand.
GGGCTACCAGGTGCTCGGCGAGAAGGGTCTGCTGGAGTTCAGCCTGGCCAAGGATCCGGCGCTGCAGTTCTTCCCGATGGACGGCGAGCCGGTTACTCCTGAGTTCACGCCGGGCACAGGCTATGAGAATGAGTTGCCCTACTTCATGGCCTGCGTCGAGAACGGTGAGACGCCGACGCGGGTCACGCCGCAGTCGGCGCGAGACTCGGTCGCGATGATTATGGCTGAGGCGCAGTCCATCGAGACCGGCGTCGTCGTGGAGTTGTAGCTGGCACTGGTTGTGTGCACGAACAGAAACGGGGCGCGGCCATCGTGGCCGCGCCCCGTCATCGTTTCTCTCGACACGCGCTCAGGGCTTGAGCAGCAGAGCCCGGCCGTCGCGAGTGACGGCGACCAGACCGGCCTTCGTGGGTGCAAGCCGCACGATCGCGGTCTCGCCGGCGGGTGACCATATCCCCAGAACGCGGCGCTCGGCATCGATGAGAGTCAACCCCGGCCCATCGCCTGCCACCACCAGTTCTTTCTGCCCGTCACCAGTCAGATCGGCCGAGGCGACCGCGTTGACTGGCGTGTCGATCAGCTTCTCCCAGAGCCGCTGACCCAGATGATCGTACGCCACGACAAAGCCCGTCTCGTTGCCAGTGATGATTTCGGGCGCACCGTCCGCGTCCGGGTCGCGCACCAGGACGGCGCGGGTCTCGCCATCGGTGCGGCGGTACCAGGAGCTCTCGCTCCAGAGCGCGGCCTTCGCTCGTTCGCCCGCCATCCACGGTTCCCGCAGCAACTGTCCGGCGCCGACGCCGTTGGCGCCGGCGTGCACGAACCACGTCTCGTCCCCGTTGAACGTGTGCGGCGCCGCGTAACTGGCCTCGCCGCCCCAGAACTGCGCGAAGCTGTCGACGACCACGCCGGCGACCGGATCGACCAACTTCAGGCCGCCGCCTGACGCGTTCAGCGCCAGCCAGTCCTGGCCGTCGTCCATGGGCCTCACGGGCAGCATCAGGTCGATCACGTGCGAGTAGACCTCGGTGAAGCGTACGACGGTTGGCTGGGCGCTCAGGTCCATGAGGGTTACGCCGCCGTGGCAGCCGAGTACAAGTTCGTCCGCGCCGTCGCCATCGAAGTCGCCGACGGCCAGGCTGTAGACGGACGGGCGGGAGCCATATCCCCAGTTCACGTTCCTGTGTTCCCAGCGGAGGATGCCAGTGGGATCGTAGCAGCGGACCATGCCGTCGCGGGCACCGGAGATGATCGTGCGCTCGCCACCCAACTCGCCCGCCCACACGCACAGCAGCGGGCTGTCGGCAGTGGGGATGTCGAAGTGCACCTGACCGTCCATACCTGTGGCCACAAGGCTCCCATCGTCCCGGGCGCAGATCAGGTCGCTGACACCGTCGCCGTTCACGTCCAGCCACGCGGTCGCATTGATCTCGGCTCCTGGTGGCAGCATCTGCGTGGCTGTCAGGGAAAGCTCGGGATGGGCCGACGTGGGCGCGCCGCGCTCGGGGCGCGGCATCGCCTCTGCCTCCGCCAGAACGCCGCTGATCGCCTGACGCAACTCGGCGGCGGCCATCATCACGGTCTCGCCGGTGGGCAGGAGCACGCCCTGCGCCAGCTCGGCGAAGCTGGGCTCAACGAGCCACGTGGGTCGCCACGCGATGGTGCCAGCGCACTCGGACTCGGGTGACTGCAGGACGCAGGTCTGATCCGCGAAATCCAGTGCGAGCGAGACGGGCGTGGCGAGGTCCATCAGCAGTTTCTCGCCCACGTCCAGGCGGCTGCAGGCGATAAGTTGCACGCTCGTCCGCGCCAGTCTGAAGGCTGCCGCGGAGATGGCCATCGGGCCGAGTTGCGCGCGGTCGCCGATCGGCGCCCCGTAGATGACTGTCTCGTCGCCGCGCACCGCGATCGCATCGTCGTTGAGTGCGACCGCGTCTTTGCTCGGGGCCTCGCCGGCGGGCAGGCCGCAGAAGAGGTTCGCGTATCGGTAGCTCTCACCCTCGGCGAAGGCTCGCGCCGTCGTCTCGCGCAGCACGCGCACCTGCACCTCGCGTCCTGCTCTGTCCACGGACACCACGCGAGTGCTTGTCGCCAGTGATGGCGGAGACATGCCCGGGAGAGCGACGCTCTGCAGCTGCAGGTCCGCGCTCTCGTTGCTCAGCGACCAGGTGGCGGTCTGCTGGTCAAGCCGTTGCTCGCCGAAGCCTCGGAAAGTGCAGCAGAGCGAGTACTCGCCGGGCACCAGGGGCCGGGCGTCGTCGAGCACCACGACGTGGCCGCCCTTCTCCATGAACAAATGCCGCGTCTGGTCGGTGCCGCTGAGCGGATCGACTTCCGTGCAGGTGTAAAGCAGCTCGCCCATGTCGGCCATGTGCAGCACCTGTGCGAACGTGCCGGTAGGGTCGCCCTCATTGCCCCGGGACGCTGACACCAGGTTCTGGTAGAAAGGCTCGTGCTTGAGAGTGTACTGGACCAGCAAGGGCGTGCCGTAGCGGGAGTATTCGCAGATCGCGTTGGCGTCATTGCCCGAGTACGTGGTCCCTCCGAGACCGTCCAGCATCAGGTACTGGTCATCCTTCTCAAGTCCGTCGCGGAGGGTGATCTTGTTGAAGCATTCGTCGGCGGGCACGTCGTTGACGACCGGCGTTCCCGCGTGTCCTCACGCAGCGGCTCAGGCAGCAGGATGCGATTGATGCCAATCATGTGCTCGGGCATCTGGGCCTGCAGCGCGGTCTCGTGCCAATGCCCAAGCCAGCCGACGCTCATAATGAAGGTCTTGTAGGGACGGTGGCTCATCCGCTCGTCCAGCCACCACTGGTAGCCGGTGCCGCGGGTGAGGGTGGCCGCCCGCCCGATTATCTGCCATGCATCATAGCCTTCGTCCGCGCCAATGTTCTCGGCACCGAAGTTGACGAAGTCTCCCGCGTTGTTGATGCACATGGTAGTGAAGTCGGCGTTGAGCCGCGCCATCCCACTATCCACATACTCCGGCTGCGATCGTTCAACCGCCGCCTGCAGCAGGTGCCAGTTGCCATCGAAGCCCCACTTGTGGTCGAAGCCTGTTGTGTAGGTCTGCAGCATGTTGTCGATGACCAGGTCGAAGCCGACACGGTTATCGGCGATCACCTGCGCGAGTCCGGGCGCCAGCGTGCAATGCATCTGCACGTTCCGGCACAGGAAATCGCTGCTGAAGACGCCGGAATACTGGTGGCGCGAGAGGATGCGGTACTCGACGGCTGCGCCGGTACCCCGGTAGCAGGCCATCTGCCCGGCGAGAAATGCCATGAGCTGGTGGCCGCGCGTGCGCTGGCTCTCAGTGAGCAGCGGACAGTTGGCGACCTGTTGCCAGCCGCGCAGGATCATCTCGATCTGGTAGTGGGCGTCATAGGTCTGCCGGCGGTTGGCTTCGACCCACTCCAGCAGGCCCCATGCTGCATCGATGCCACGCCCGGCGGCCAGCGCGAACTCGTCCTCGCCCGATACCGCGTAGTGCAGACCTCCATACATCAGGTACCGTTCCAGCACGGTATACAGATGAACGACGGGATTGGCGCCGCCGAACTTCGCTGCGAAGCCCGCGTCCTCCGGAGTCATCAACCATTCCGTCCAGGCCTCCGGCCAGGCGCGTGCGGTGTTGCTGCGACTGCGCGTTGATTCGAGGAACCGGCCCTCGCCGAAGGTCACGGCGAGCGAGTAGTCAGCGAAGCAGTCGCCGCCGTCGCCCTGCAGCATGCCGACGAACTCCTCGGCAGCCGCCTGCACGCCTCCCGCGTCGGTGGCACCGAGAACCACTGCGTTCCAGCCCAGACCCTCGGGGTCGACGATCGTGCGCACAACATGCCCGCCCACACCCGGAAAGCCGCGGTCCTCGAATGCGTAGTACTCCACGTAGAGGCGCGCGATCGCGGGGTTGGAGGTGAGATCGCCGAGGAGGATGAGGTCACGCCCGCCATCCGTCGCGGGCTGCGCCACGTCGTCTGTCCACTGCATCACCGCACCAGTGACCAGCGACGCTGCGTCGACGACAGGCACATCCACCCCAGTTCGATCGCGGACCGCCGCGGCAAGATTCTGAGCAGCGCTTCGCATCTCCGCGTCATCGGGGACGCCGATGACCGCTGCGGGCTGACCGTCACGCGCCAGCCAGGTACGCGTGTCCACTGGCTTGGGCGCGGCCATTTCCCTGGCCTGCTGCCAGGGGATGCCTTCAGCGGCCCGCGCGTCTCCGGGCACCACAAGCAACGTCAGGACTGCGGCTATCGCCATGCACACGACAGTTACAGTATCGAGCATCGTCTCACCTGTTCCCAGTCTGGCGTCACTCGCCCGGCCACGACATCGAGGCCTGGGCGGTAACGCTTGTGAGTACGTCGCGCACGGTCAGCGTCCACTGGCCCTGCTGGTCGTTGGCGGCCAGGGGAATGTGACCGCTGTATTTGCCGCCCGGCGCGGCCACCGCCTGCTCGTAATGACGCGGGACGTTGCCCTGCGGGTCGGTCCACGTGATCTGCAGAACGTGGTCGCCAATCTGCCCGTCGGCTCCCAGCGCGACTTCGAAGCTCTGGTCCGCGCCGAAGCTCAGGTTCGCGCCAGTGACGCTGTAGGGCAGCAGCGCGTAGACCTTTGCCTCGCCGGGCTCACAGGTCGCCTGGATGGTCCGCGTGCGCCCCAGCGCCTGGCGTGCGCGCAGGTCAAGAACGTTGGCCTCGCGCCCGAAGTCCACCGTGCAGGTCTGGGCTTCCTCGACCAAGCGATGGTCGCGGATGAGCCCGACTATGCGGTTGTCACCGCGGCTGAACAGATTGCACTCCCACGCGAGCGCTGGCGCTTCGGGATCGGCGGAGGTGACTGTGACATCGCGGGCAATCTCCGCCTGCTCCAGTAGAGCCCCGATCGTCTCGATGGCGCGGGGATCGTTCTTCGGCAGCAGGAAGTTCAGGTAGACCGTGCGCCCCTCGCCGACGGAGTGACGCACTATCGCCGGCGAGCTGTCGGCGAACTGCCCGATGACCTGCGCGTCGCCGACGACCTCGATGGCTTCGCGTGCGGAGACGTCGAAGCTGAACGCACCGTCGACGGTTACTGACGCCAGCTGATAGGTCGCCTCCACTGCTGTGCGCCTGACGCCCATCAGTCGCTCGAGCAGGGCATTGTCTCGCCACTTGCCATGCTCATCCGTGCGTGCAAGGCGCATGTCGGCGATGAGCGTCCCGCCCGCCTCGACCCACTGCATGATCGCGTCGGCAGTCTCGTCGGAGATCGCCATGGTGAATGGCAGGAAGAGCACGCGGTACTTGCTCAACTCGCCTGCGACGATCTGTGGCGGCGCCACGTAGTTGCAGGTGAGTTGCAGTTCGCTGAGCGCCAGACGGAAGTAGAAGGCGCTCTTGAAGTAGCTGCCATATGCGTCCTCGACCCAGCCCTCGGAGGGGATGGGCTCGGTCGCTTCGGACTCACACCAGGCCGCAAACATGCTCGGGTGCGACCACAGCAGCGCTATCTCCGGGTCTTCGCGCTCGTACTCCATCAGGAGCTTGCCAACGCCCTCGCGCAGGTCGCGGATGGTCTCCTGCACCTGGTAGGAGTATTCGGTGAAGGCCTGCGTCGGGTATATGAGAGCCCACGATTTGCCCTGCTCGGCCGAGGAGGCGTTGGTCGCGAAGTAGGTCACGCCACGGCTGTTGTGCAGCGCCAGCCACCATGGCTCGTATTTCACTGCGGCCGGCCGGTGATCGTAACCAATCCATCCGTAGTTGGGGAAGTCCTTGGGGCAGAAGCTGCGCCAGAGCTCGAAGACCGCCTTCTGTGCGGTGCCCTTGATGGCTTCTGAGTATTCCTGCGCCCACTCGAAGCCGCACTCAGTGACGAGCTTGTAGTAGTCAGCGCCGTTGGTGACGCAGCTTCCGAAGGTGTTGGTGTGACCCACGCGGGCGGTGGGCAGTCCAGATTTGTAGGCTTCGACAATGTTGCTCATGCCGTCGATCCAGACGTCGGTCATGAATGCGCGGAAGTCGATAAAGGGCGCGAAGTTCCCCGTCCCGCGAACGTCCTCTGTGCGCGCGCCGGTGACTTCATCGAAGCCCGCATAGTCTGTGTCCCATTCGGCGTTGAGGGTGGCGATGTCTCCGTACATGTCTGTGAGCCACAGGCGGTAGCGCCCCTGGCAGTGCTCGGAGAAGCAGACCTCGTAGCGCTCGTGGCGGTTGGCGAGCGTGGCCTCATCCTGGATGTTGATGCCGAGCAGCCCGTAGGGCTCATACTCCTCGACGTCCTCACGGGCCTCGGTGGTGTACTTCTCTATCGTGGCCGGGTCGCTCAAGCAGGGGTTGCGGGCCCCGTCGTCGGACTTCTTGCCAGGCCAGAAGACATGCCCCGCTCCGGGATGTGCGCCTGGCGCGAGGCCTGTCTCCACGGTAGCGTAGGACCAGCTACAGAACTTGCCGTCGAAGCCAAGCTCAGTGAGCATCTTCGAATACTGGCCGGTGATTATCGCGTTAGTGAAGCCGTCGCCCCAAGTGCTGATGTGCCAGCGCTCGGCGGGCACATCGTAGTTGCGGCGCGGGAAGTACACGTCCGTCCAGGCGCTGTCCACCTCGTGCTCTCCGTCGAGCAAGGTCACGAACAGCTTGTGACCCGTGCACAGGATATGGTGCGCGGGCGCGCCCAGTTCTACGGTTACTTCCCCGGCCGCCGGACTGCTGGTCTCTGCCACCAGTCGCCCGTATGCGTCCACCAGTCGGGCATTGACGGTGAACTCGGCCGGCACCGGTCCCGGCTCGATAGTGACGCTCGCGCTCACCGTGTCGCCAGGCTCCCACGACGGCTGGGGCTGAGCGATGTCGGCGATAGTGGCCTCCTGCGGCCGCTCGATGTGCACCGGGCAGCCCCACCACAGCGCCCCGCCCTCGGCATCGCGCACGGTCACGTCGATGAGCGCGGTACCGCCCGGGATGTCGTCGGCGGGCATCTCGACAGCCACCACACCATCGCCGACGGGGGAGGTATGAGTCGCGCACATGCGGTCCGGCTCGCCCCAGCGTAACTCGCGGGTGTGTCGGGGGGTGATGTCCACGGTCGCCCCGGCCGGTGCGCCTGTGATGCGCAGCGCGGGGCCGTCGCCGTCAGCTGGACTCACCTCAATGCTCGAGTCGCCGCCCGCCGCCCACTGAATGGCCCGCGCGATTAGCGCGTGCCAGTATTCCCAGTAACGCAGTTCGCGCGCCATGTAGGCCTCGTGGCTGTTCTCCACCGGCCACACGCCCCACACGCGCCCGACGTCGAGCGGGAAGTTCATCCAGACCACGCGACCCTCGCCCAGTGTGCCGACGCGGACCTCATTGAGGATATGGGCGGGCATGTAGTCCCATGGGATGGCCTGCAGCAGCGGGTGGTCGCGGTCGGCGACCTCCAGGCTCTCCGCCTCGCAGTAGTTACCCAGTCGCCCGAAGCCTGCGAGCACCACCAGGCCTGCCCCCGCCTCCACGTTGCGCCGAATCTCCTTCTCCATCGACTCCTCGAGCCTGCTGGCCACGATATAGACTTCGTACTCCTGGTCGGTCACCCGCTGCATCATGCGGTTGCCGTTGGGCGCGGTCATGGAAGTGCCGGTGTAGCCGCCCTCCATCACGTCATAGTCCAGCTCGATCCGTTGGGCCAACTCGACCAGCTCGCGCACGGGGCGATATGTGTACAGCGACACGAAGGTCTTGATAGGACCGCCGGCAAGGGGCGTCGCCCATCGAGTGTGCTCGGTCACGACCGGCTCGGTGACGGGCACGTCGACTTCAGGGAACGCAAACTGGCGGATGGAGGCGCGGTCAGACTTGCCCTTGATCAGCGAGACCCAATCGTAGGACACTTGGCCTTCGCGCGCGCAGTTGTAGATGTAGAGTCGCGCGACCGGGTTGGGCGCCTTGAAGGACACGCTATAAGTGAGATAGTCCTCCTCCAGCGGAACCCGCCAGAGGACCGGCTTCTCCTGGGAGGGGCGCTCGGGCCCGTGCACGAGCAGGGCGCCCCCGAGCGCCTTGCCCTGGCCCTTCGCGCGGAAACTAATCGTGTAGGTCTCGCCAGGCTCGAGCGTGATGTCCTGGGTCGTGAGCACGTAGGTTGTGCCAACGGAGACGATCTCCCGGTCGCCGCCCATGAACACCTGCTCGCGGAGCAGCATGCGGTCGGTATCGGTGGTCCAGCCATCGGGCAGACCATCACCGTCCTCATCGAGGTCGAAGCCCGGGTTGACGAGAACTTGGTCCTGGGTCGGGTAGCCCTCTGCCAGCGCCGGTGCCGCCATCACGCACAGACAGGTAACGGTCAGTATCAGCAGGCGCATCGACATCACGATCATCCCCGTTCACTGACGGCTGTTCCACTCGGGAGGCCTCCCGTGAGTTCCCTGCCGCTGGTCGCGAGACCTGTGCGCGCCGCGGAGGGACATCTGCCCTCCTGAGCGAACCTCACCCGGTCGGTGGAGAATACGATCATGTGAGGGTGACGGTTACATGAGGCCGGACTATAGCACGCTACGGGCGGACGCAGGCTTCGGGTGGTCGGTAGCAGCCACCCAGGGAGCACTTCGCGAGATCACCGCCACGCCCATCCGCGAGTTCAACCTCGAGCCCGAAGCATGTATCCACGCTTACCGCGCGGGACGGCCGCTGCTGGTCGAGATGTTTGGTGAGGACGTGCGTATGCCGACGCCGTCGACGCCAGCGATCAGCTATGGGCATGTGAACTGCCTTGGCTCTGAACTGATATTCCCGGAGGGCGGCGAGGTCGGCCAGACGCACATCTACGACTCACTGCAGGAGGGCATCGAGGCGCTGCGGGAGCCGGTTGACTTCGCGACCACCGGTATGGCCCCGTTCTACTTCGACTTCCAGGCGCAGATGCGGCAGACATTCCCCGATGATCCGGTCGGCCTGTCGTTCGGCAGCGAGGGGCCGCTCACGACCGCCTACGAATTGCGCGGCGAGGACTTCTTCGCAGACATCTTCGAGGACGCGCCGCTGGCCCACGAGTTCATGCGGCTGACCGTCGACAGCATCATCGACTACAAGAGGTGGCAGGCGGCACTTGGCGGTGGCGAGTTCCCGAGCCCCATTGGCGGGGGGATGGTCGATGATCTCGCCAGCTTCATCCCGCCGCGCATGTTTGGGGAGTTCGTCATTGCCTACTGGGAGCAGTACTACCAGGGCATCACCACCGGCAGTCGTAGCGCACACGTCGAGGACTTGCGCGCCGAGCAACTGCCCTTCCTCGAGGAGATTGGCCTGCGTAGCTTCGACCCGTCGGTGTCGCCGAAGCTCACGCCCCCGATACTCGTGGCGGGCTGCCGCATCCCGTTCTTCTGGCGACTCGTGAGCTTTCACTACGCTGAGATGTCCGTGCAGGAAGTTGAGGACTTCGTCTACCTTTCGTGCGCCGACGGGGCCAGTGGCGTGACCACTAACGTGGCTGAGACCATGTGCAACCCCGAGCGTGTTGAGCAGGTGCATGCCTTCATCCGGGCTGGCAAGGAATGCAAGCGCCTGGTCGACGAGGGCTGTCCGCGCGAGGAGATACGCCAACTCGTCTCGCCGCCGGACCGCGACGGGTTCTGGGACCGCTGGTGCGGCTACCTCGGCCCTAAGTCCACACGCGGCGGCGCGCGAGCCTAGCACCCGCGGGCTCACTTGACGCGCGCGTAGCCTCGCGGCGGCTCAACATCGTCGCCGATGACATCCACGCGGCCATCGAAGAACTCGCCCCATCGCTGGTCGCCCGCCGTCAGGTCGGCGCTGATGATATGTGTGGCACTCGACTCGTCTTTCGGCACGACGAAGCGCACCTCGAAGCTGGTCTTCTCGCCGGGCTGCAGCGTGCCTGACCACTCTACCGGAGTCGCCGCCCAGTTCCCGGGGAGCGCCGGGCGGACGACGAAGCGCGTGGCCTCGGGGAAGTGGTTGTGGACGATGATCTCCACGGTGCCCGGATCGCCCGGCGCCAGTTTCTGGATGTAGGGGTCGAAGCGGAACCAGTATGGGTCCAGGAACAGGTTGTAGGGCTCGAAGAATGAGAGTTTCGCGAACTCCTCAGGGATGCGGCGGGCCCATTCGAGGAAGAGCGGGATCTGCCGCCCCGGGTCGCTCATCTCCGATGAGTGCCCGGCGAGAACCCAGTCCGGGTCGATCTCCGCCAGACGCTCGGCCCCTTGCAGATACTGCAGGTCAATTTGCGCACCGTTGCGGGCGACAATGGCCTCATGTCCTGACATGCCCTCGCGCGGCGAGTAGAAAATGTTGTCGCCGGTGAACATCACGCGCTTCCCCTCCATTTCCAGCTCCAGGCCCGTCGCGTAACAGGTCTGCCCTTGGAGTTCGTGGGCGGTGAACTGGAAGCCGTCCCACTCGAACTGCTCTCGATCGGCCAGTCGCCGCGCGATGGGTATGGCGTCGAAGTCCAGCCCGTAGTATGGCACGAGGGCCGATGAGTTGAAGCGGTAGGGCTCCTCCATCGAATCCGCCATGGGGTCGAGGCACCAGACCTCCGTGCCCCAGCGTTCGCGCAGGTAGCCGAGATTGTTGTAGTGGTCGCCGTGCGCGTGAGTCGGCATGAGCACCTCGACCGTCTTGAGACCGGCGCTCTGCTGCAGCTTCCCGAGAGCATGCTCAAGGTGCCCGGGGACTTGGCCGCCGCAGTCGATGAACATGCCTCGTCCGGTCTTGCCGATCAGCAGGTAGCAGTTCGATCCCATGCGCCCGAATTTGTACAGGTTGTCGGTGAACTTGCGCACGCCGGTGATCTCCGTCGGCTGGCTGAACCAGTCCATGGCTCCGCCGATGCCATCGTTCCAGTCCCAGGCGCGCGTGTACCACTCCTTGTCGAAGCGGTCCAGCGTGTCATGCAGCCTGCGGATCTGTGGCTCCGCGTCCTCGATGACGGGGCCGTGGCTCGGGCAGACGGTCGCGGGCAGGAGGGTGCGCAGGTAGGTCAGCGACTGGCACATGGTTTTGGGGCCCAGCGAGTGACCGTAGTCCCACTCGTTATCGTAGAACGTGTGCATCGTCCCGCCGTCGAGCAGCAGATCACCGCTCATGACGAACCAGTGCCCGTCTACCTCCATGCGGTAGCTCACCGCCCATTGCGTGTTGCCGGGCGTGGCGTGTACCTGGATGGCGTAAGGCCCCCACTCGAATGTGTCCAGCGGCGCGACGACTTGATCCACATCGACCGGCTCGCGTGGCGGTCGGGCGTGGGTGGCCCCATACACGGTGTTGGCGCCGAGGTCATCCCAGATAGAGGCTGGGTCGCGCATGAGCGCCACCTCGCCCGCGGGCGCAGCTGTCTTCACGCCGGCGGCGGTGAGCCGAGCGTGGCCCTGGCACTGTTCTCGATGGTGGTGGGTGTAGAGGACCCAGTCAACGCTATCGACCCCGATCTCGTCGAGGTGGTCAAGCACATCACCCGACCCGCAGTCGATCAGGAGCGCGCGCCCCTCGTGGGTGATGGCGTAGACGTTGCAGGTGTCGGTCCAGCAGTGCAGGTTCTCGCTCAGGCTCGTCCATGACATGGGCTGGCGCCTCCATTGGCCTTGCGTTGTTGCGTGCGCCTGTTCGCGTGCAGAGCGCGGTTCTCCTGCCTGCGGACCTGAGGGGGGCAGTTCTGAGGAAGGAACCTGATGCCGCGTGTGTAACTGGAAGTGTGTGTGAAGTAAACTATGGATAACTGACCGCACAGGGCTGATCGGGAGGCAGGCACGATGAAGCGGTTCATCACAGTGATGGCGACCGTCCTTGTGGCAAGTGGGACCTGGGCCGTGGATTTCACGGTGGACGCTAACGATTTGACCGCGCACGCCTGGCCGCTCAACGGGGTGAATGCCGGTCCCGGGCGTGTGCGTGGCGGCATCTCGGACGTATCAGACCAGTACCGCGAGATGGGCATCAGCATGGTCCGCACGCACGATTACTACGGACCGTGTGACTACTCGACGATCTTCCCCAGTTCATACAACGCCAACGACCCCTGGGCCGCAGATGCATACGCCGACAGCAGCTACCACTTTGCCGAGTCCGACGCTGCCATTGAGGAGATCGAGGCGGTCGGCGCGCAGGTCATGTTCCGCCTGGGGGAGAGCTGGAATACTGCTGACCCCCAGAACTGGCACCCGCCGAAGAACAAGTATGGGACCGTCGCCCACGTGTCACGCCATATCGCCAAGCACTACGGCGCCGATACCGGGCGGGTGACGATGTGGGAGGTCTGGAACGAGCCCAATCACGACATGTTCTGGGACCAGGGGGGATACGCGAACCAGAACGCGGCGCTCGAGCCTTTCTTCGGGCTGTACGCCTGGGTGGCGCAAGGACTTAAGGACAAGTTCCCGGGGATCATGGTCGGTGGGCCGGGTGCGGCGGGGGACGCCAGTCAGGGCATCGCGGACTTCTGCCGCAAGTTCTGCAAGAGCATCAAGATCAAGAACGCACCGCTGGACTTCTACTCGTGGCATTCCTAAACATGGTCAGGCAGGCACTGAGCAGTCGTGGCTACCCGAACGCGATCAGCATCTTGGGCGAGTGGAACGCATGCAGCGCTCGGATTGGCGGCAACAATCCATCGCAGGCGGACCTGGACAGGCGTAACATGCTGTGGAACATGGATGGCGCGGCCTTCACCGCCTCCGCGCTGATCTACCTGAACACGTATTCGGACGTGCGCTACGCCTTCCGCTACCGGGGCGACATCCACAGCGGAGACCACGGGTACGGACTGGTGGACACGCACGGGGACATCAAGAAGCCCGGGTACGCGTTCAGAGCCTACTCATACCTCTTCCCGCAACAGAACACGGTCTTCCGCCGGGAGATGTACATGCTGGCTACGACGGGCAACACAACGTCCGGTCGGGCGATCATGGCGACCACGGATCAAGGTCGGACAGTGATCAACATCCTGATCAGCTTCTGGGAGGGCGATGGACCCACGTTCACCGTCCAGACGGGCAACGTGCCCCAGGGCTGGCAGCAGCCAAAGTATGAGCACTACCTGCTGGACAAGACGCATGACTTCGAGCTGATGGACAGCGGCTCGTTCGACAACGCGGACGGGGAACACGATTTCGTGCGCAACGGGGATGGCCAGGAGAAGAGCGAGGTGCATCTGATCCGGCTCTACGATGCGAGCCAGTTCCCGTTCAGCCTGCAGGTGGCGCCAGCGCCACTGATGCCCTGAGGCGGGTCGGGCGAGCGTGTGGTATAATTCCGCCCATGGACGCGAAACGATCTGATACAACCATCACCATTGTCGGCGGCGGGCTGGCAGGAGCTGAAGCTGCGTGGCAAGCTGCTGAACGCGGTGTGCCAGTGGCCCTGTACGAAATGCGCCCGGATGTGCAGACGCCAGCGCATAGGACCGATCTGCTGGCTGAACTGGTGTGCAGCAACTCCCTCAAAGCAGACGCCCCCGGCACGGCGCACGGTATCCTCAAGGCCGAACTGCGGCGGCTGGGGTCGCTCATCCTGCGCTGCGCCGAGGAGACTCGTGTGCCCGCCGGCCAGGCCCTCGCTGTGGACCGCACGCGTTTCGCGGAGACCATCACCGGGGCCATCGAGGATCATCCGCTCATTGAACTGCGGCGCGAAGAAGTGACCGCGATCCCTGAGGTCGGCCCGACGATCATCGCCACCGGGCCGCTGACGTCGCCCGGGCTGTCTGCGTCGCTGGCGGAGATGACTGGCGATAGCCGTCTGTACTTCTACGATGCGTTGTCACCGATCCTGTCCACCGAAAGCGTGGACATGGATGTGGCGTTCATGGGCTCGCGCTACGGGAAGGGCGAGGCGGCCTACATCAACTGCCCGATGGACGCCGAGCAATACGACGCGTTCTACGACGCGCTGATCTCAGCAGAACGCACGCTTCATGCTGACTACGATCCCGCCGAACTTTTCGAGGGCTGCCTGCCGGTGGAGATCATCGCCTCACGCGGGCGCGATGCACTGCGCTTTGGGCCGATGAAACCTGTCGGGCTCCAAGATCCGCGAACAGGCCATCGGCCGTGGGCGGTGCTGCAACTCCGCGCCGAGAACCAGGACCTGACCATGTACAACCTGGTGGGCTTTCAGACGTCGCTCAAATACGGCGAGCAGCGTCGCGTTTTCAGAATGATCCCCGGGCTGGCGAACGCGGAGTTCCTCCGCTACGGTGCCGTGCATCGCAACACCTACCTGGATGCGCCCAGTCTGCTGCGGCCCACGTGGCAGGCGCAGGCTCGCGACGACCTGTTCTTCGCCGGGCAGCTCACGGGCGTGGAGGGCTACATCGAGTCGACCGGGTCGGGGCTGATGGCGGGGATGAATGCGGCGCGGTTGATGCAGGGCCTCGAGTTGATCACGCTGCCCGCAGGCACGATCATGGGGGCGCTGACCGCGCACATCACCGGTCCTCAGGGCGGGCGCTTCCAGCCGATGAACGCGAACTTCGGGCTCTTGCCGAGGGTCGAGGGCGGGCGCAGGAAGCGGCGCGAGAAGCGTGAGGAGCAGGGCCGCCGCGCGCTGGAAGTCCTGGACGCATTTATCGCCGAGCAGCTTCCCGGCTGAGCGCGGAGCGTCCTACTCCGGGTCGAGGATGGCCCCATACGAACGCAACTTCTCCTGCAGGGGCTCGACCGGCAGCGTCCGCACATCGCCGTGAGCCAGCGACATTGCCGCGCCGAGGCCGGCGGCCTCGCCCAAGGCAGAGCCTGGCGCCATGCGGCGCACCGATGAGTGGGCCACGTGGTCGGCGGAGATGCATCGGCCGGTGACGATCAGGTTCGACATCTGCTCGGTCACCAGGCAACGCCACGGGACCCCGTAGCTTCGCTTCACCCCTGAGTACTCGCCGAGGCCCGCGTTTTGGCTGCCGTGGATATCGACCGGACAGGCGGCGCGCGCAATAGTGTCCTCGAAGCTCTTGCCAGTAACCACATCTTCGCTGGTCAGGATGTAGCGGCCCTGCACGTGGCGGCTCTCGCGCACTCCCAGAGCGGGCGCCGTCTGGGCGATGTATGCGTTCTCGAAGCCGGGAATGCTCCCGCGGAACGCGTCCAGGATCCCCCACGCTTGGCGCCGGCACTCAATAGTTGCGTAGGTGAGGTCGCCGACGTCGCAGCCATCCAGATCCTCAACTTCGGTCATGTTGACGTAGACGCTGTCGGGGCGCTGGGCCCAGAAGATGCACAGCAGGCGGTAGCTCAGCGGGCCAGCCTGCCGGTAGAGTTCGCGCATCTCCTGGTATTCCGGGCAGCGCTCGCGCTCGACGCCTGAGAGCAGGAACATCAGAGTGATGCCCTGCGAACCTTCCTCGATCGGCACGCCGGCAGCGACCGCGAGGTCACCGTCGCCGGTGGCATCGACGAACAGATCGCCGCGAAGCTCGAGTTCGCCAGACTTGGACACAGCCCGGAGCGCGGTGATGCGGTCTCCGTCACGATCCACGCCGCTGATCCAGGAGTGGTAAAGCAGAGAGACGCCGTGGTCGAGAGCCGCTTGCTCGAGCTCTCGCTTGAGATACTCGGCGTCGCAGGTGGGCCCGTAGTGAGTGAGTTCGGTGGCACTGTCTGGCTCGCGCTCGATCATGCCCTCGAGGATGCGCCTGGCCGTCCCGCCGATCACGTAGGTGCCATTGATGCCCCAGGTTGTGATGGGCTGCACAAGACCGAGCGTCGCCATGCCGCCGAGCGCCGCGTAGCGCTCGACCAGGAGCACCCGTGCACCCTCGCGGCCAGCGGCGATTGCTGCCATCGTGCCGGAAATGCCTCCGCCGGCCACGACGACGTCGAACGGGCCTTCATCGTGTCTGATCATGATGGCCTGCCTGTCTGGCAATAGATGAGTTGGCTCGTTAACTACTATGCGTCTGCGGGTGGCAGGACGTCGAGGAGCACCTGCTCGATCAGGTCAATAGCGTGCAGCGCCTCTTCGCTCATATCGTCGCCCATCCCGATCTGATTGAGGTTGGGCTGCACACCCACTAGGTAGGTCTCGGCGCCGGAGTCGAGTCTGACATACGCCGCGAACATCTCCAGCGACGGTCTGTGTGAGACCCCCGGCACGGGTGGGAGATCTTCAGCCACCGCCAGGCGCACACTGCCGGGCGGCAGAAGTGCGTTCGCGGCGTCAAGCAGCAGGATCACATCAGGCTTGAGCGCCGAGGCGCGCACGGCGTAGTTCTCCGGCACGTCGTACGCGTGGAACACCGTCGCGCCCACCTTGCCCTCGAGGCGTTCGGCGAGGACGACGCCAAGTGCATCATCACCGCGCAACGCATTGCCGACGCCTACCACGACCACCTTGCGGTCAGTCAGACATTCGGCAAGCTGGTCGCGCAGGGCCTGCAGTTCCTCGGGTGTGGGGTATTTCATAGTGTCTCCTCGTCGGTCAGAGTACCCGCAGGCACGGCGTCGGCCTCGGGATCGGCGAGCCAGTCGCGCACTGGTGTGCGCACCCGCAGTCTGGCCGGCTGAGTATAGCGGCGCGTAGTCTCGATCTGCGCGTGTCCGAGCTGCAGCGCGAGCACCTCAAGACGCTCGCCCAAGAGACGCTGCTGGTTCGCGTACGTGTGGCGCAGGTTGTGCGGGCTGATGGCGCGGCCTATCCCAGCTCGAAGGGCATACTCGCGCACCAGACGGTATATCTGCATTCGGCCGAGGAAGCCGCCCTTGCGTGACGGGAAAAGCGGATCGTCATCGCCGCGTCCCTGGGCGCTCTCCTCGCGCCATGCATTGATGACTCCATATGCCGAGCCGGGAATTTCGACCTCCCGTTGCTTGTCCCCTTTTCCGCGATTGACCTCCAGCCAGAAGCGCCCGCCCGCCTCGTAGATGTCGCCGCGGCGCAGGGCCGCGAGTTCACTCACGCGCAGGCCACTTTGGAGCAACAGCAGGATGATACCTCGATCGCGGGGTATGTGCCAGGCGGCGCGCAGCAGATCGTCGGCTTCCTCGCGGTCGAGGATGTCTTTCTGAGTGAGCTCGCGCCGGCCGGGCAAAGTCAGGAACTCGCTGACGCGCTCGGGAGGCATGTGGGGCGTCAGGCCATACGCGTAGCAGAAGCGCAGGAAGGAGCGCACCGAGTAGATGCGCGCGCGGATGGTGTCGGGGGCCATCCCGCCCTCTCCCGCTTCGTGTGCGGCCCTCGCCGCGAGGAGGGATTCATTGTAGGCGATGATAGTGTCGCCATCTATGGCGGTCACATCGGTCAAGCCAACGCGGTCAAAGAAGTCATGGACCTGGCGGCGGTACTGCTCACGAGTGTTGGCACTGTCTTTAGACGCGAGGAAGCGATCAAGCACGTCCTGATAGTGAACCGGTCCCGGGGAGGAACCCGCTCGGGGTCGCCTGGTGATCTTGCGGGAGGCTGGCATGGTGCCTCACCTGCGTCTGCGATGAAAGGCTGCGATGCGCAAGAGCAATGCTGGAGGCATTATAGCCCGCGCGAGTGCGCGGGGCAAGCTCGCAGACACCTCGCGCAGGAGCAGGCGGGGCTCAAAGCGAACTCTTGCATGACTATGGGAGTCACCCTTACCCGCAAAGAACGCGTACTGGCGGCGATCGGGCACGAGGAGACCGAGCGCATTCCCTACGGGATCATGTGGGTGCCTGCCATCGGCAATCAACTTGCCGAACACTACGGCACGACGCATCTGCACGATGCTGTGAGCAACCACGTGTACATTGTCGGTGGCGCTGCGAAGAAGCCCCTGTACGCCGATCCTGCCAAGCATGGGCCGACCATCATCGATGACTTTGGGGTCGTCTGGGAGACCACCCGGCGGGACCGGGGTCACGTGCTGGAGTATCCGCTCAATGAGCCGAGATTGAGTGGCTACCAGTTCCCGGATCCCGATGCCCCCGGGCGTTTCGACGGACTGGCGGAGGCCGTGGCCCGACATGCGGACATGTTCGTCGCCGGGGTATCAGGGGACTTGTGGGAGCGGGCCAGCTTCATGCGGCCGCTTGATGCGCTGCTGGTCGACCTGTACGTCAATCCGGGGTTCGTGCATGAACTGCTGGACGAGCTCTGCGAGATCAATCTGCGTACTCTCACGAGGCTGATGGAGCTGCCCATCGACGCGGTCTTCATCTCCGATGACTACGGCAATCAGCGCCAACTGATGATGTCCCCCGACCACTGGCGAGAGTTTGTGAGGCCTCGCCTGGCGCGCATACTCGATCTGGCGCGATCGGGCGGTCTCAACACGATGCTGCACTCGTGCGGGTGCGTGACGGAGATCATTCCCGACCTGATCGAGATCGGGCTGGATGTGCTGCACCCCATCCAGCCGGAGGCCATGGATGTTTTCGCGCTCAAGCGCGAGTTTGGGCGTGACCTGACGCTGTGGGGAGGGATCAGCACCCAGCGGACTCTGCCGCGGGGAACTCCCGAAGAGGTGCGCGCGGAGGTGTGCGAGAAGGCTCAGCGACTGGGCGAGGGAGGCGGGTACATTCTGGAGCCGGGGATCACCGTCCAGGAAGATGTGCCTCTGGATAACGTGCTGGCGTTGATTGACCAAGCGAGGGATTATGCGCGTGAGTAGCATCGCGATCACAGGCGGGAAGATCATTGATGGAACCGGCGTCGATCCCCTCGAAGTGGGAGTGGTGCTCGTCGAGGACGAGTGCATCGCGGCGGCGGGCGCAGTGGGCGAGGTGGCCGTACCCGAGGATGTTCAGGTCATCGACGCCAGCGGCATGACCGTCATGCCGGGCGTTATCGACTGCCACCAGCATGTTGGCACCGGGTATGCGCCGATCAAACGGCTGCAGGAGTCGCTGCGCCGAGGCGTGACGACTCTCGCGCAGGTCACCGGCGGGCCCGAAGCCGCGAAGCTGCGGGACGCCATCGAGAGTGGTATCGTGGGTGGCTGCGCGCGCTACCATGTGGGGATGGTGGTGAGTTGCACTTTCGGGCATCTTCGGCGCGCAGACGGCAATGTCGAAGGCGTGCTCGCCGACGGTCCGTGGGAGGTGCGCCGCGGTGTGCGTCAGATGGTGCAGGCGGGCGCCGACTTTATCAAGACCTCTGCATCGGGGGGCTTCCAGTGGGGCGACGAAGCCCTGACGTTCCGCAACTACACGCTCGAGGAACTGCAGGCTCTGGTCGACGAGGCCCACGCCTGGCACAGGCGAGTGATGGTGCACGCACATATTCAGCCGGGGATCAACAACTCCATCGAGGCTGGCTGCGATTCGATTCACCACTGTGCGCTGATCGATGACGAGGGCCTCCAGCGGCTGGCGGACAGTGGGCTGTGGTACGTGCCGACTCTGCACATTACCTCCGAGGCCTCATACAACAACGAGCACTGGAAGAGGTCCATGCCGCATATGACTGACCGCATGGAGCAGGCCAGTCCGATCCATCGCGAGGGCGTGCGCAAGGCGCATGAGATGGGCATCCCGATGGCTGTGGGTACCGATGGCAAAGCGGGGGACGCTATGCACGAGATGATGGAGATGGTGACCTGCGGGCTCTCGCCCATGGACACCATCGTGGCAGGGACGCTCAACGCCGCGCGAGTGCTGGGCATCGACGAGATGACGGGTACGCTGCACGCGGGGAAGAAGGCTGACATCATAGTCGTGGACGGCGATCCGCTGGCCGATATCTCGGTGCTGTATGATGAAGCGAAGATCGTGTTGGCAATGCGTGACGGGACCCGTGAGATGGTGCAGCAGGGGTTCGCGGTTCGGTAACGAATTGGGTAGATCGTGCGAAGAACGAGCGGGGAAGAGCGCCAACATCAGCTCGGAGGTGTTCACGGTGGGTCAACTGACGCGGCGATGGACGTTGTGCATTCTCGCGCTCGTGTGTCTGACCGGACTTGCTTGGGCGGCACCGCCAACGCTGACCGTCGATGGCAGACCGATGCAGCTCCCTGCGCCACTGAAGTTCGTCTCGGGCCAGGGGTATCTGGTCATCGCGGTGGAGTTCTTCCAACACTTGGGCATAGAGCCCCAGTGGCATGCGCCCACGCAGACCATCTCAGGCTCCAAGTGGACCCGAACTGCCTGGTTCACGATGGGCGCGGACAAGTTCAAGATCAGCCTGCCGGCAGGCCCGGTCCGCAAAGCTGCGCGACCGAAGGCTCGTCTGGTTGGCACATCACCATACATTCCGCTCAAGCCATGCGCTCAGGCGTTCGGCTACAAGCTCAAGTGGAACACGCCCAACAAGACGATCAATCTGGTAACTCCGACAAAAGAGATTGTGGAAGGGAGCTTCCTCGCTTACTACCCTCAAGGGATGGACATGATCAACATCCATACGTATGTTGGGGATGCCCAGGCCTCTCTTTACTTGGAGTCAATGCCGCCTCCTTTCATCACCCGCACCAATCTGACCACCGGGCAGTGCTCCGAGGTGGCGATGACAGAGATCCAGCAGGGCGATCACATCAAAGCCCACCGAACTCCGGGGGGCAACGTGTGGAAGTTTGAGGCCGAGTACCAGGCCATCCGCGGCACCATAGTGAGTGTGAGCGCGGACAACATGGTGCTGCGCCACACAGCGCCAACAACGCCGGGGTCGGCGACGCTGGTGCAGGAGGGGCGCTACACTTTCGGTCCGCAGGCGATGGGGCTTGGCGGCAGTCCGCCTGTCATAGACGAAAGTGGACATTATGCATCTCTGCACGGCCTCTCCGCAGGGATGGCGGTAACCATCATCATCAACCCGCACACCCGTCATCTGTGGTGCGTGGACCTCAGGCCCGCGATGATCATCCAGCCCAAGCCTCAGGACACGACCGTGACCATCCAGAATCCGTAGACGCATCCCCACACGCGGAAACGGGCCCGCAACCCTCGTGGCTGCGGGCCCGTGTAGTTCTGGCGGTGGATCAACTACTTGCGAACGATGGCGGCCATGTAGTTGCGCGGCAGGCGCAGTTCCACGTAGCGAGCGCCCTCGTGCTCAACCACCGGCGCGGCGAAGTCGGCGATCTCACGCCCGTCCACGCCGTAGACGTGGACCTCGAAGTCTGAGTCATCACCCCAGCCGAAGTTGCCGGACCTGTTGGTGAGGATGCGCTCCTCGGCGAGCATGTAGCCCTCATGAAGCTCAAGCGGGGTGGCCGGGAACATCTGCGCGGTGATGGACGGATGGACCCCGGTCACTCGGTATTCGTAGAAGTAATACAGTGCACCGTAGTTGAGGTATCGGCGCATGTTGTTGACGCAATCGCGGCCGGTGGCTTCGGAGCGGTGGTCTCCCAGACCGATGGGTGTGTAAAGGTGCGAGCGCAGGAGGTTGGTCACCGAGGCCGTCTCGTTAAAGCGAGGGAAGTGGTATTGCGACATGGTGGCCGTGATGGGTACGCCATTGCCCACAAAGGCAAGATTGTCACCCATGATCCGGTCGATGAGTGACTTGCGGAAGGGCTGCGTGACAAGCGTCACCGCAGACTTCTTCTGTACGATGGTGAGGGTCTCGGGATCAACGTCGGCACTAACGCCGTCCCAGGGATTGCCGTAGTGGAACTGCCAGTGACTCTGGCCCAGCTCGTCCCAGTAGACTCCATCTGCGCCGCATTCATCCACAATCATCTCGACGTATTCGCGCATCTTCTGGCCATACTCGTTGTCCTCGAGGGGCAGGAACATCGGGAAGAGGCCCTTCTCGGAGGGGCGGCCCGTGGGGTATTCCTGGCCGGTTCCATCCGCCGCGAGAAGGCGGGCATCGGCGTACTTCTCCGGAGCCGCTTCCTCGGTGCTGATGAAGCAGTGGAAGTAGACGATCACCTTGGTGCCGGGTCTGACGCGGTGGACGCGTTCGGTGAATTCGCGCTTGGGGGTGTGGTCAGCCAGCAGGAAGGCTGTTCCGTGCGTATGCCGGCCCCTGTGTGCGGGTTCGAAAATGTTGAGGCCGATGGTCTTGGCATTCTTGCTGTCGAGCCAGGCGCCAAGCTCATCGTCGGTCATGGAGAGGAATGGTTCGCGCGCGTCGGAGAATGCGAAGCCTCCGGGAATGGTGAAGTTGACACCCCAGACGCGCCGGATGGCGTTGATCATCGCGTAGTAGTCGACCGTGGCCGCCGGGTATATCTCCCATGCGTAGGTCTGCGAGGCCCCCGC
Source organism: Candidatus Zipacnadia bacterium (assembly GCA_029821735.1). Classification (GTDB taxonomy): domain Bacteria; phylum Armatimonadota; class Zipacnadia; order Zipacnadales; family UBA5352; genus JALGSU01. The sequence goes on from JALGSU010000004.1 coordinate 132,971, forward strand.
CGCGAGTGCCCCGTGGCGATCCGTGACGCCGGCCCACTCAGCATCAGCGTAGTTGTTGGCGTGTGCATGCAGCACGTCGTCTGCGGGGGTGATGCCGATCTGTGAGCCCTCCGCGCAGACCAGCGTCGTGGGATTGGACCGTTCGTTGACAAAGCCGGTCTTCGAAGGTGGGTGCAGACCCGCCAGGTAGAGGTCGTCAATGCCCGCGGTGGGCGTCTCGTGACGCTGGAGCAATGCGATATCGCGGCCGGAGGTGTTCGTCACCGTGTCCTCGATGCGGATATGTTCCGGATGAGGCGTGACCGTGCGGCTGACTGTGTAGTCGCGACCTTGGGCCTCGACGCGGAAGCCCCCGCCGTCGGGAACCATCGCCACCTGCCAGCCGTCGGCGCTATGAGTGGGGCCGCGCGTGGCCAGCTCGTTCCAGCGGCCACTTTCGTCGCTGAAGGCTGAGCGCACCTGCCACTCGCGCCCGCCGACATTGACGATAATGCCGCCCAGCGGGGTACACGAAGCGGTGTATTCGACCGCGTGTGTGTCGTCCGGGGCGATGAAGGGCAGTGGGCCGGTGGGCGGGCCGGGATCGATCGCGGTACCCTCGCCCGGCTCCTGGAACCGCAGGCTCAGCTCTGCGACGATCGTGGCCCGCGGGAACGCGGGGTCGAGCTGAGCGTGGGCGAGCTTGAGCGTGTTCTCGCCCGCCACGAGCAGGTCGGTGACATCCAGGTCAAAGGTATAGGCCTGCCCGCTCGGGATGTAGTACTTGTTGGTCGGCTGGTTGTTGCCCTCGAAGTCAGGAGAATACATGAGCCTGAATCCGAGGCCCCACCACGGCGAGATCTTGCCCGCGCCCCACTGCATCTGATCGGCCTTGTTGACCAGACGATCGCCCTTGAGCTCGATGTCGCCCAGCCACACGCGGACCCCGGGTGAGTGTCCGGCCTGCGCCTCATTGTCCATACGCGCGCGGAAGTGGATGACCGCGAGCTTGCCCGCGGGTATCTCGGGTGCAGTGACGGTGAAGGTCTGCTCGCCCGCACCGGGGATGCTGAGTTCGTCAGAGATGACGATGATCTGCTCCTGGGCGGAACAGACGCCGAGGGTCAGCAGAAGCAGAGCGGCTATAGTCGCGAAACGTGCCATGAGTGCCTCCTGGGTCAGTCCATCTTGAGGAGTTTCTTCGCGTTGCCGGAACTGATAGTCTCGCGGACCTCTTCGGACACATCCAGGTCGCGGATCCATTGCATATGCGGAATCGGTTGGTTCGCTATGAAGTAATCAGTTGCCCACAGCATCCGGTTCCAGTGGCGTTCCACGAAGCCCTCGGCGAACTCGAGATCGCGGGTGAGCGCGTTGTGGCCCGAGCCGGCCGACAGGTCCAGCCAGAGGTTGTCGTACGCGTCCAGCAGCCGGTCGAGTGCGCCGCCGGGGGTGATGGGGCCCTCGGGGTAACCGGCGCGCGGATCGTCGCCGGAGATGGCGCTCCAGAAAGCCGGGCCATGTCCGACAAAGGGCAGATCGGGGAACTGCTTGAGGCACGATTCGAGCCGCGGCAGGCCGACCTCGTCCCAGCAAAAGCCCGTGTTGATCTCGAAGACGAAGGGGATGCCGAGGTCCGAACAGATGCGGTAGGTCTCGACGTTCAGCGGATCATCGAACGCGAGACCGTTGAGGGCTTCTCCGAAGCCCTTGCAGCCGTAATCGTTGACGAACTTCTCGATGAGCTTGTCGATCTCGCGCATACGTGGATCGAAGCAGCAGAACGCGATGAAGCGCTCGGGGTACATGTCCCGCCACTCGATGACCTCTTCGGACAGGAAGTAGCCCTGGCACACTTCCGGGCTCTCCAGCGGCAGCAGGCAAGCCATATCGACGTTGTTGCGGTCCATCCAGTCGACGGCCTGATGTGCGGTCAATGTGGCGCGGCCGGGCGGGTATTCATGGCGGAAGCAATTGCCCCCGTGCATGTGGAAATCAATGAGCATGGCGGACCACTCCTTGAGCGGCGACGTGTCAGCGTAGTGCAGGTTCCCCATAGGTGGGCAGAGCCCTGCATTGCGGGCCCGCTCTGGTTGCGCTGCGAGGCGCTAGTATGCTATAATCGCGCTCGATGGCCGGGAGCCCCTTGTTCATTCCCCTGAATGAATCAACGTGGCGCGTTCGGCCCTTCCTGCTGTGCGCCGCGCCAAAAGGTGCGCAGCCATCTAGTCCATGGGAAGGAGGTGAGTGAGAATGAGCGAGGAGCGAACCCTGTACGAGGCCTGCTACATAATGGATGTGAACACATCCGAGGAGCAGGTGGCACAGATCGCAGCGATCACCGAAGGGGCCGTGACGGATGCTGGCGGCGAAGTCGTCGGTACGCGAGACTTCGGATCCCGCCGTCTGGCCTATGAGATAGATGGGCACGTGGCTGGCGTCTACAAGCTGCTGTATTTCTACGGCAACAAAGAGGCGATCGAGTCCCTCAAGCACGAGATGGCAGTAAACCAGACCGTCGTGCGGGCTCGGGTGTTTGCGGCGAATTCCGATGCCCTGGTCCGTGGCGATGAGCCCGAGGCTGAGACTGCTGAGCCCGAGGCTGAGACTGCTGAGCCTGAGGCCGAGACTGCTGAGCCTGAGGCCGAGACTGCTGAGCCTGAGGCCGAGACTGCTGAGCCCGAGGCTGAGACTGCTGAGCCCGAGGCCGAGACTGCTGAGCCTGAGGCCGAGACTGCTGAGCCTGAGGCCGATGAGCAGTAGTGCGAAAAAGACAGTGGTACTGACGCGAGCCAAAGCTTGAACTACGTCGCGCTTCGCCATGAAGCGCGCACACAAGTTGCACAGCGTGACGGACGATAGCGGAGGGCTCCGGCCCTCCGTTGCGTCATAATGGGGCTGCCATGCCTGCCGGGCTGCAGCCGCAGGGAGGCGTCTGGTACAGTGATTAACAACGTGGTGCTCGTGGGCAGGTTGGGGAACGATCCGGAGTTGACGTACACGGCCAGCGGAACTGCGCTGTGTAAGTTCCGACTCGGGGTGACGCGGCCGCCGCGCCGAAGTGACGACGGCGGCAGGGGCGAAGAGGAGACTGACTGGCTGGACATCACCTGCTGGGGGCGCGTGGCCGAGACCGCTGCGCAGTACCTCGACAAGGGCTCGCTGGTGGGCGTTGAGGGGCGGGTGCAGTCGCGCACCTGGGAGCGGCAGGATGGCTCAAAAGCGTACGGTGTGGACATCAATGCGCAGCGCGTGGACTTCTTGGAGAGCAGGAGTCAGGCCGAGGCGCGCCGCGCCGGTGGTGGCGGCGGGCGTCCTCCGCAGCAGGCGCCCCAGCAGCAGGCGCCCCAGCAGGCCGCGCCCCAGCAGGCCGCGCCACCATCCAACGACGACTGGCCAGGTGAGGACGACCAGGACCCGTTCGGCGATCAGTAGGCATGGACCGGTCCGGCGTGCAGTGCGCTGGTGCAGGTGACGCGACGTGGACAGGTCCTGAGTTCACCATGCCCGGAGCCGGATTGTGCGCTGCGCGGGAGGCGCATCCTCAATGGCCAGAGTGAAGAATCAGATAGCCGCAGGTGTCGACCTGGGGGGCACGACCTTCTCCGTGGGTCTGTTGACCCGCGAAGGCGAAGTGGTTGCCCACCAGCAGTATGATACCCCCCGGTCCGATGGCGAGCCGCTGTCGCTTGAGGCGATCGTCGCAGCCGTGTCGGGGACTATGGAAAGCGCCACCGTCAAGCCCCACGAGTTGGCGGCGGTGGGCGTGGGTATTCCCGGCCCTGTTGACCCCGAAGCCGGGACAATCAAACAATGTCCGAACATGCATGAGCTGGATGGGGTCAATGTAGTTGAGCTTGTTGGCGAGGGCGTGGGCGCGCCAGCGTTCATCGGCAACGACGCCTACTGCGCAACGCTCGCCGAGCTTAGGTACGGGGCCGGTCGCGATGTCGAGCGCTTGGTGATGTTCACGCTGGGTACGGGAGTAGGCGGAGGCATCGCGCTTGGTGACAGTGTTCAGCGTGGGCCCAGACAGATCATGGGCGAGGTCGGGCATATCATCGTGGACCCCGATGGCCCGCCCTGTGGGTGCGGCAGCTACGGGTGCCTCGAGGCCATAGTGGGGCGTGACGGGATCGTGGGCCGAGTCGCTCTGCTGATGCGGGAGGGCCGGGCGAGCAGTCTGGCCGAGATGTCGGGCGAGGGCCACGGGCTTTTGACGCCGAAAATGGTCTCGGAGGCGGCAGAAGCGGGCGACGCGGTGGCCTGCGAAGTGATTGAGGAGACTGGCTACTACGTCGGGATCGCATTGTGCGACTGCATCGTGCTGTGTGATCCAGACCTGATCGTGATAGGCGGGGGCATTGCTGCTGCAGGCGACCTGCTCTTCGAGCCAATCAGGAGCACCGTTCGTCGCCGCAGCATGATAAGCGGGTTCGACACAACAAAGATCGTGGCGGCCGAGCTCGGCAGTGAGGCCGGCATGTATGGAGCCGCCGCGCTTGCCTGGGAAGGCACCGGGGGTTAGTTGGCAGGCGCCGCCGCACACCTGGCAGTGGGAAAACAGCGAAGAGATGACCTTGTTACCAGCCCGAGATGACCTCTCGGGCCGTTGGAGTCTAAGCAGACGGGCAATTTGGCATGAGTGCGCTGATACCAGGACTTGAGGAGCGGGTGGGGTCTTCCGCGGAATTCGCCGAGGTGCGGCGAAAGTCTGCGGATGGCGCGCCTGTCTGCGTGCATGGGGTCAGTGGCGGAGGCTCGGCGCTGCTTATCGCCGGGCTGCTGGATGACGGTCCTGTGCTGGTGGCGACCTACAACGATGAACGAGCGCGGCGGCTGGCAGACGATCTGCGGGCGCTGCTGCGCGAGGAGAATGGCTCCGACGATGGGCGGGTCCTGGTCTACCCGTCGATTGCTTCGGCACTTTACGACGGGGTTACGCCATCCCGTCAGGAGATAGCGGACCGGCTTACTGTACTCGATCGCCTCTGCGCGGGCGAGCCGGTTGTCATCGTTGCCAGCGTACCTGCGCTGCTGCTGCAGACGATCCCGCGCGAGCGGATGATGGCGGCGCGGCGCGAGGTGCATTTCGGCGACCAGATTGACCGTGATGACATGGCGATGGCGCTGTTGGGCCTGGGCTATGAGCGTGTGGATCTGGTGGACGGTGTGGGGCAGTTCTCGGTGCGGGGGGGGATAATAGACGTCTACGCCCCGACGATGCCCGGAGCGGTACGCATCGAGCTGTTTGGCGACGAGGTCGAGTCTATCCGCCTCTTCAATACCGAGACGCAAGTGTCGCTGCAGGAGGTCGAGTGGGCGGGCTTTGGTCCGGCCGGCGAGGTCCTGCTGGACGAGCAGACGGTCGCTACGGCGCTGGCGCAGATTAAGCGGGCCTTCCACCGGGAACTGGACAAGCTTAACGCCGACGAGAAGCGGCGTGAGGCCGAGCGGCTGCGCGAGCGGCTGGATGAGGACTTGGAACTGATCGAGCAGCTCAGGCCGACCGAGGACCTGATCCACTACATGCCCTACCTGTATCCCGAGCGGGAGACACTTGGGGACTACCTGCCCGACAAGTGCCTGGTCGTGGTCGATGAGCCCGTGCGCCTGAAGGCGCATGCGGAAACCTTTGAGCGGAGCGTGCAGGAGAGCTATAAGAGCGGGGTGAAGCTTGGGCGACACCTGCGCTTGCCCGAGACCGCGCTGATGTCCTTTGAGCAGCTCGCGGCCACGCATCTGAGTCTGCCCGCCGAGGGCGATTTCGAGCGACGGCTGGTGACGCTGAGCATGCTGGGGCGGGAGACGCCCTGGCTGGCAGACGAGCAGACGCTCCCCTTCGACACGCCCCCGGTAGACAGCTTCGGTGGCAAGTTCGAGTTGCTGGTCGAGGGGCTGCACGAGTGGCAGCGAGAGGGTAAGTATCTGCTGATCTGCTCATCCGAGCCGGACAAGAGCGCGGATGCGCTACGCGGCCGAGGCCTCAAGAACGTGACGGTGACCGGCAACGGCTGCGGGCTGACGCCGGGCCATGTGACAGTGTGCGAGCTGGAGTTGTCCGGAGGCTTCAAGCTGCCGTCGGCAGACCTGATCTGCTTGACCGCACACGAGATCTACGGCTGGCGCAAGCTCAGGCGACCCAAAGAGAAGCGCTACAGTCAGGGCTTTGCTCTGCTGGACATGCGTGAACTGTCCGAGGGCGACCTCGTGGTTCACATCAACCACGGCATCGGTCGGTACGCAGGACTGTCCAAAGAGACAATCGGGGACGTCGAGCGCGATTACCTGGTGATCGACTACGCGGATGACGACCGGATCTATGTTCCGGTCACCCAGCTCGACCGTGTGCAGAAGTACATCGGGTCCGAAGGCCCGGCGGCATCGGTGGACACACTGGGCGGCAAGCGGTGGGAGCGCGCCAAGTCCAAGGCACGGTCTTCAGCGCGGCTACTCGCTCGGGAACTGATGAAGCTGTATTCTGAGCGAGAGGGTGCCGAGGGCTTCGCTTTTGGCGAGGATTCGGCGTGGATGAAGGAACTCGAGGCCTCCTTCCGGTACGAGGAGACGCCCGACCAGTGGCAGGCCATTCAGGACGTCAAAGCCGACATGCAACTGCCCAAGGCCGCTGACCGGCTGGTGTGCGGCGATGTGGGCTACGGCAAGACAGAGGTGGCGATCCGCGCGGCGTTCAAAGCCGTGCTGGACGGCAAGCAGGTGGCCGTGCTCTGCCCGACGACGGTCCTGGCCCACCAGCACCTGAACACCTTCAATGAGCGCCTGGGCCAGTACCCGGTGCAGGTCCGTATGCTTAGCCGGTTCCGCACGCAGGCCGAGCAACGTGCGATCGCCGCGCAGATTAAGGACGGCACCTGTGATATAGTCATTGGTACGCATCGGCTGATCATGGGCGATATCCGGTTCAAGGACCTGGGTCTGCTCATCATCGACGAGGAGCAGCGCTTCGGGGTTGGGCAGAAAGAGAAGCTCAAGCAGCTGCGCACCAACGTGGATGTGCTGACGCTGACCGCGACGCCGATCCCGCGCACGCTGAACATGGCGCTTTCGGGGATCCGCGACATTTCGCTGATCCACGACCCGCCACCCGGGCGATTACCGATCCGGACATACGTGCGCGAGAGCGACGACGACCTGATCCGCGAGGCGATCAAGCGCGAGGTCGAGCGTGGTGGCCAGGTCTACTTCGTCCACAACCGGGTCAAGTCGATCGAGCACATCGCGGCCCAGGTGCAGCGGCTGGTGCCTGAAGCCACGGTGGCGATCGGGCACGGGCAGATGGATGAGGACGAACTCGAACAGGTGATGATGGCGTTCTACGCCGGCGATTTCGATGTGCTCGTCTGCACGACCATCATCGAGAACGGTCTGGACGTTCCTAACGCCAACACGATTATCATGGACGACGCCGACCGGCTGGGATTGTCGCAGCTCTACCAGCTGCGCGGGCGTGTGGGCAGGTCCAACCGGCAGGCGTACGCCTATCTGCTCTACCGATATCCGGAGCGGATGACCGAAGAGGCCGAACAGCGGCTCAAAGCGATCGAGGAGTTCAGCGAGTTGGGCAGCGGCTTCAAGGTGGCGCTGCGCGACCTTGAGATCCGTGGCGCGGGAGATGTGCTCGGGGCCGAACAGAGCGGCCATCTCTCCGCAGTAGGGCTTGATCTGTACTGCCACATGCTGGCGGATTCGGTCCGGGCGCTGAAGGGCGAACTGGTGGCCGAGGAGGAAGAAGGATATCCGGGAATGGACCTGCCTCTCGAGGCGGTCATCCCGGCCGACTACGTGCCTGGCGAGAACGCGCGCATCGGGCTTTACCGGCGATTGGCGTCGGTGCGCGAAGAGCCGGAGTTGGAGGGCCTGGCCGAAGAGATGCGCGATCGCTTCGGACCGGTGCCTCAGGTAGTACAGAACCTGTTGACGCTGGCGCGTCTGAAGATGGGGTGTCGCGAGGTGGGGATCGTGGACGTCAGCCCGCGAACGGGGCGGATACACGTGAAACTCGCCAGGAAGATCGCGCTTGGCAGGCGCGAGCGTCTGGTGTTTCAGGAGCTGTACCGCGACACGGTGAGAGGCAAGCGCCGAGAGACGAAGCCAGTGCTGCGGCGACCAACGTTCGAGGCCACAACGATCACCTTTGCCTACAGTGCGCAGCAACCCGAAGGTGTGGTGGCCGGTCTCGAAGAGCTCATAGGACGACTGCGCGAACGCAACCGAACGCATCCGGCTTTGCAGCGCAAAGCTTCAGGTGAATAGATATGGATGACGAGGGCCGCATCGTAGACGGCGAAGAAGTCGTCGAGCCGCCGGAGCAGGCGGCAGGCGACGTGCCTGAGCCCGTGACAACTGACCAGCCCGTAGCCGAGGATCCCGCCGAGGATTCGCCAGACCCCGAAGTGGTCAGCGATGATGCGGCAGCGCCTGAGCAGGGGACGGGGGATGCGTCTGAGCCTGTGGCGGAGGCAAATGAGGAGCAGGCGGAGGCTGAGGCGACCGGGTGCGGGTGTACGGCCGCCAACGGCGATGGGCAGCGTGGCTGCGAGACATGCCCACAAAGCGAGGGTGTGGCGTCGGAAGTGGCTGAGGTGGGAGATCCTGACGAACCACCTGTGCCGCGCTACCCGAGCATCGCTGAGCGGAGCAGGGGCACCGGGCCGCAGCTGGAGCTGGGCGTGGCCTTTCCGCACAACGCGAAGGCCTACAGTTTTGCCTCTGGGGGACTGAGGGCGCAGATCGGCGACAAGGTCCTGGTACGCACTGACAAGGGCGTGGACCTGGGCGATGTCGTGAAGATTAAAGGACGGCTGACGCCCGAGGCGGCTGAGGAACTGACGGCGGTCGTCCGCATAGCCACGGCGGAGGACCTCGCGCACGTCGCTGAGCAAGAGGAGCGCGAGCGCCGGGCCCTGCAGGTGTGCGACGAGAAGATAACCGAGCACGATCTGCCCATGAAGCTCATCGACGCGCACTTGAGTTTCGACAACACGCGATTGGTGTTCCTGTTCGCCGCTGAGGGGCGCGTGGACTTCCGCGAACTCGTGCGCGATCTGGCGAAGACTTTCCGTATGCGCATCGAGCTGCGACAAGTTGGTGTGCGAGACGAGGCCAAGCTTCTCGGCGGGATAGGCCCGTGCGGCCGGCAACTGTGCTGCAAAATGTTCATGCGCAACTTTGAGCCCGTCGGTATCAGGATCGCCAAGGACCAGGGGCTCGCGCTGAATCCGAGCAAACTCAGCGGCTTGTGCGACCGGCTGATGTGCTGCTTGCGTTTCGAGCACGAAACCTACGTCACGAACAAGAAGAAGCTGCCCCGCAAGGGCACGCGCGTGCAGGTGGGTGACGCGGTCGGCGAGGTCAGGACCGTCCATGTCCTCCAGGAAGAGCTGACCGTGCGTCTGAGCGAGGGGCGGGACGTGACGGTGTCCAACGACGAAGTGCGCGTACTGCGCGATGGCGAGATGCCCGCACCGGTGGCAACAGCCGAGCAGGCCGGACCCGACCAAGAAGCCGCGATCCCGGTAAGTCCACCATTGCCGCGACTGCGGGATCGCGCTGATCGCTCTGGGCGTCGCGAACGTCCCGAGCCGGCTGCGCGACCGGATCCTCCTCAGGTCCCCGAGAAGAGCGAAGGCAACGAGCCTTCTGAGACCGAGGACGGCAGCGAGAAGAAGGCAGGGCGGCCCCGGAGGCGCAGGCGCAAGCCGCGCTCCCGTCGAAAGAAGGACGCCGCAGCCCGGGGAGATGCCGGGGCGAGCGCCGATAGTGGCAGCAAGCCGGCCGAGAAGGCAAAGCCGGACAGCAAGCCCGGTGGCGGGCAGCCCGAGAAGACGGGCGACAAGCCCAGCGGACGCCCGCGGCGATCTCGAGGTCGCAGGGGCAGGCGCCGATCACGCAAGCCTGCCGGTGAGCAGACCGGCGGCGGCCAGACCGGCAGCAAGCCCGAGAGCCAGAACTGACGGGGAGAGCAGAGAGACCATGCCAATCTACGAATACGAATGCGCGAGGTGCGGCGAGCGCTGCGAGATACTCCGACCAGCCTCGCAACGGACAAAGACACCGGCGTGCGAGGCATGCGGATGCAAGAAGACTGAGCTGGTGATGTCGGGGTTTTTCGGCAGGAGCGGCTCGGGGGGCGAGACGCAAAGCGTTGGCTCGGCGTGCGCGGGGTGCACGGCCAGCAGTTGCGCAAGCTGTAAGCTTTAGAGATATCCTACGACAGAGCGTGGAGACAGAACCGATGGCGACCTCAAGCTTGAAACAGAAGACACGCTACATCACGACACCCATCTACTACGTGAACGCCAGCCCGCACATCGGCACCACCTACACGACCGTGGCCGCCGACTGCATCGCGAGATACTGGCGCATGCGTGGCGAGGACGTGCTCTTCGTCACCGGCTCGGATGAGCACGCTCAGAAGGTCATGCAGGTGGCGGAGGAATCCGGCCTGGGGCCGCAGGCTTTCTGCGACCAGATGGTGGAGGCATACCTGGGCGCGTGGGAGCGAATGCACATCGGTTACGACCGGTTCATCCGCACCAGCGAGGACGAACACCGACAGGTGGTATCGGCGGTCTTCGCAAAGTTGCTTGAGAGCGGAGATATCTACAAGGACACGTACGAGGGCTGGTACTGCGTTCCGTGCGAGACCTATCTGCGTGAGGACGAACTCGGCGAGGGCAACACCTGCCCCGACTGCGCGCGCGAGGTGTCGACGCTGGGGCAGGAGGCGTATTTCTTCCGCGCCTCAGCATACAGCAATGAGGTCATGCGCGAGATCGAGAGTCGGCCTGAGTTGATCGCTCCTGAGAGTCGGCGCAACGAGGTGCTCAGCTTCCTGCGCCAGGGCCTGCAGGACACCTGCGTAAGTCGGGCCAACCCCGGCTGGGGTGTGGAAATCCCGGGAGACCCGAGCCAGACCGTATATGTATGGTTTGACGCGCTGATCAACTACCTGACAGTTGCGGGCTACGGGCTTGATGACGGTAAGATGGCACAGCTCTGGCCCCCTGATCTGCAACTGATGGGCAAAGACATAATGCCGCGTTTTCACGGGACGCTCTGGCCGGCGATGCTGCTCGCGCTCGGGCTGGAACTGCCGCGGACGCTGTTCGGTCACGGCTGGTGGATGAGCGCCACAGGCGATAAGATCAGCAAGTCCAAGGGTAACGTCGTGGACCCAAACGCCGAGGTGGACCTGGTTGTTGAGGAGTCCGGGTGCACGACCGACGTGGCGGTCGACGCAGTGCGGTATTACATGCTGCGCGAGGTGACATTTGGTCTGGACGGGGCGTTCTCGTCCGAGGGCCTGTTGGGGCGTTTCAACTCCGACCTGGCCAACGATCTGGGTAACCTGCTCAACCGCACCTTGCCGCTGATCGAGCGATACGTGGACGGCACTATCAAGGCTGCTGGCCCCGGTGGCGGCGGCCTCGCTGAGCAGGTAGAGGACACTGTGCAGCGCGCAGAGGCCTGCTGGGCAGCGCTGGATTTCCGGGGAATGCTGGAGGCGGTTTGGGAGTTGCTGGCCGCGGGCAACAAATTCGTGGACGAGCGCGCCCCCTGGGACCTTCACAAGCAGGGCAAGCACGTGGAACTCACGGCAGTGCTCTACGATCTGGCGGATACCATACGGGTCGCCGCGATCATGCTCGCGCCTGTGATGCCCTCGGTGGCTGAGGAGATATGGCAGCAGCTTGGACTGACGGAGAACGGTACTCAGATGCGATGGGAGGACTGTGAGGCCGGCAGTTTGCCCCCCGATTGCGTCGTCCACCGTGGTCAGCCGATCTTCCCGCGCATTGACATGGCGCAACTGCGTCAGCGCGCGGCAGAGAACGGCGAGGCCGAGACGGCGGAAGCCAGCGAGGCCAGCAAGCCGGAGAAGAAGAGCGAGGGGATCGGCATGATCAGCTTCGACGAGTTCCAGAAGCTCGATCTGCGCGTCGGCAAGGTGCTCGACGCGGATCGGGTCGAGGGAACCGATAAATTGCTGCAACTCACCGTAGACGTTGGCGAGGACGAGCCGCGCACAGTCGTGGCGGGACTGGCGGAGGCCTTCAGTGTGCGCGAACTCATCGGCGAGCAGGTTGTGGTCGTCGCAAACCTGGAGCCAGCGACAATCCGCGGCGTGCAGTCACAGGGAATGGTCTTGGCAGCCGGAGGCAAGGTGCCACAGGCGCTCATCATTCCGGATCGAGACTGCGAGCCGGGGGAAAAGGTCAGGTAGACTGCGGGATATGGCAAAGAACGAAGAGCGAGATGGCACTGTAAAGCGCGGGCGCAAGCGACGGTTTGCGCTGAGAGTAGGCATGATCGCGGTGGCGATGGCCGCGACCACGATGCTGGTGTACGTGTCCGGGACCAATTCCGTGGCGGTGCACTTCTACTATCTCCCCATTCTGTACGCGGGGTTTACGTTTGGCGACCTGGGGGCGCTTGCGGCCACGTTGGTCGCGGCGCTGCTGTGTGGCCCGTGGGTACCTGCGTCGATCGAGATCGTGGGCGAGGACACCATTCGGCATCAGCAGCAGACTGCCGACATCCTCGTGCGCGGTGGCGTCTTCCTCGTCATGGGCTTCTTCGCCTCCCGAGTCTCATCTGCGCTGCACCGGCGGGCCATGGAGTCGGGTACGCTGTACGAAGTGTCAAGCACGGTGGCCAAGTCGCTGCGCCTCAATGAAGTGCTCGGCCTCATCACTGAGTCGGCAGTGAGCGTCATCGATGCGCGCGCGTGCAGCATCCGTCTGCTGGACGCCGACAGCGGCGAACTCAGGCCGGGCGGGTCGTCCGGGCTGAGCGGAGCGTATTGGGGCAAGGGCAAGGTCACGGTGCAGGACAGTCTGCTGGATCAGCGCGTGTTGGCGGGCGAGGCGGTTATGATCCGCAACGCGCAGACCGACCCGCTCTTCCAGTACCCCGACGCGGCACACGCAGAGGGGCTCACGTCGGTGCTCAGCCTCCCGCTTGCGAGTAAAGGCAATACCCTCGGTGTGATCCGCATCTACGCCAGGCGGCAACGGGATTTCGCCAAGCGCGAAGTGCGATTGCTGCGGGCGTTTGCGGATGCGGCGGCGGTGGCGATTGAGAACGCGCAGCTTTACGAGGACGTGCGGCAGAACTACTTTGAGACCGTGCGGGCGTTGACCATCGCGATTGAGGCGCGGGATTCGGCAACCTATAGCCACTCGGAACGCGTGACTGAAATCGCCGACCAGCTCGCGGTGGAGATGGGTGTGGGTGAGCACGACCGCGAGATGTTGCGCTTCGGCTGCATCCTGCACGACATCGGTCGGATCGGCATCGACGAGCGGCCAGCCGTGATGGGTGGCGCGACTCAAGAGGAGATGGCCTTCTATCAGATGCATCCGCTTATTGGCCGGTCGATCCTCCAGCCGGTGCGCTTCCTCGAGGAGATCATGCCCATCGTGGTGCATCACCACGAGCGGTGGGACGGCAGCGGCTTCCCGGAGGGATTGGTCGAGGAGCAGACCGAGTTCCTGCCACGGCTGGTAGGCGTGGTCGATACGTATGAGCGTCTGGTCAACCCCCAAGAGACCGTCTCGCCGATGAGTCCGCGCGACGCCATGCGCGAGATTTTGCGCGGTTCGGGCAAGACCTTTGACCCCGAGATCGTGGCGGCCTTCGCGCGCGTGATGCGCGAAGAGATAGGCTCGATCGAAGGTGACGAGGCCGACGATCTTGCTGACCCGGCGGAAGAGACCGCTGGCGATGCGGACGCGGGCGAATGTTCCGCTGAAGACCTTCAGGCCATGAGTCTGACCGACTTGATGGATGAGATTGCCGGAGGCGCCGATGACAGCGTCGACCCGCCGGATGCCTCTACCGACTTGGCCGAGGAGTGACGCAATGCGCTACCTGCCGGTCGTGGCCATCGCCATTGCGCTGGCGGCCCTCGGGGTGGCTCTCTCCCAGCCCGGGCCCACCGAGCCGCTGACCGCCGAGGAGCTGGGAAGCTTGACCGGCACTGAGTGGTATAGCGTGCTGATTCTGGACAAGCGCAGCGGCTATGCGTGCATGCAGACTGAACTTGTTGACACCCCCGATGGCCCCCGGCTGCAAGTCACAGAGGACGTGAAGATCCTCATCAGTCTCGCCAACCAGGAACTGGAGGCGAGCAAGTCTCAGGTGACGATGTACGACGATCTGCTGCGACAGGTGAGTATCGAGATGGTCAAGGACGAGCTTGGCCGAGTGCAACGGATCACCACCGAACTCGATGACCAGGGGATCACGATCCGCAAAAGCTTCCCGGACAATGGCATGGTGGCGGAGGTCCGTACGCTGCAGGTGGCCGACGACTTCGCCTCAGACATGATGGTCGCCTGGCAACTGGCGCAAGGCACGCTGGCGGTTGGCGATAGTCTGAGCTTCGAGACGTACGACCCCGAAGTGGACGCGCTCGACCGCCACGACGTGCTCGTCGACCGGCGCGAGACAATGGACGATGGCACCGAGGCGACGGTCCTGCGCATGACCAGTCAGAAGCTTGGTCTGGAAGCGTTCAGTTGGCTTGATGGCGAGGGGCGGCTGCTGCGCCAGGAGATTCCAGGACTGATGTCCCTGACGCTGCTGCGCGTTCCTGAGGAAGAGGCTTTGGCTGAGCTTGCGCCCTTTGAGGTCACGAGCGAGATCGACGTTGAGGGTCGATTGCCGAGCGCGCGCGGGCTGCAGAGCCTGACGCTGCGGGTAGCCCGGCGAGCGGGCGCGGCCGCTGAACTGATACCGGAGACGCGACGCCAGCAGATTGTGGTCGAGGGCGACGATGCTCTCGTGACCATCGAGCCAGAGAGCCTACCTCTCACCGCTGCGACGTTGCCGATCACCGACGAGGCGCTTGCCGACTGCCTCGTGCCCACCACGCACGCGCAGTCAGATGACCCGGACATCGTCGCGAAAGCCCGTGAGATCGTCGGAGATGAGACGGATGCGTGGACGGCCGCGCAGGCGGTAGTATCGTGGGTTTACCGAAACATGCGCAAGATGAGCAGTCAGCCGAAGCCGATCAGCGCGGTCGAGTGTCTGGATGAGATGGCAGGCGACTGCACCGAGCACGCGGTGCTCACTGCAGCGCTCGGGCGCGCGGTGGGGCTGCCCACGCGCATGTGCACCGGACTGGCCTGGGTGGGCGGGGGATTTGGCTACCACGCCTGGACCGAGATCTACGTGGGCCGGTGGGTGGAGATGGACCCGGCATGGGGGCAGATGACCGTTGACGCTGGCCATATTCAGTTGCACAGCAGTTCGCTTGATGAGGTGTCATACGCGCGAGCGTCGCTGGCAACCGGGCGGACGCTCGGAGCGATCGAGATTGAGCTTGTGTCTTACCGGGACCAGGCGGGGCAAGAGGTCACTCTCACGGAGGACTAAGATGGCGATGCGGGCGGTATTGGTGATGGTGATCCTGGTGCTGGCCGCGTCGACGGTCACGTTTGCCCAAGGCGAAGGCGCCGAGACGGCGACCGGGGTGATCGTGGTCGCGCAGGTCATCTGGCCGGGCCAGGACCTGACGAACGCGAGCTTCCGCGTCTTCTCTGACCCCGAACTGAAGAGTCTGGTGGACGTCTTCCCCTCCGGCGGTCCCGGTGGCGCGGGCGTAATGGCACTGCGCCCGGGCGAGTACTACATCATGGCTGTGGTGGACGTCGACGGCAGCGGGAAGCTGGATAAGGGCGACGGCGTCGCCTGGTATGGTGTCGAGGACCTGGCCCCGAGTTCGCGCCCCCAGAAGCTGGTCGTGGGCGATGAAGTTGCGACGGCGGTCGTGGTCCCGGTGCTGATGACGATCGGCGAGGATGGCCGGCTCACGCCGCTGCCCGACGCCCCGCCGGGGGATGGCGGCGTGTGCGGGAAGGTCACCGGCGCTGACGGCGTGGCGTCATTCGTGATGGCGTGGCAGGGCCCCGAAGCACGACGCGGGTACGCGGCGCTTGTGGTTGGCGATGGCAGCTTCGAGATTGAGGCCGAGGCAGGGCAGTATGGCCTCTACTGGTATGGGAGCCGGGTGGACGCGCAGGGCCAAGCGCAGCCGCCCGCCTGGCGCACGCTTCGGTCGGCGACCGCCCAGCCAGTGGCGATCGCCGCTGACCAGGTGACTGACGTCGGCGAGTTGGCTGCCGAGCAGGCAACAACTGAGGTCCCTGAGGGGATGCCTGCGCTTGCGGTGGGTACCGTGATTGGCCCGAAAGTGCCGGAGGGCAGCAGCGTGTTTGTCCAACTATGCGCCGACGAGCGCATGACTGGTGTGGTGGCGGAGTTCAGGGCCAGCGAGAGCGGATTGTTCGTAGCGGCGATTGAGTCGGCGGTTTACTACGCGCGCGCCGTTACCGGACAGGACGCAGCGCCGTCGCCGGGCGATCTGCTGGGGTTCTACGGCGTGGCCGACCTGCTGGGAGGCGAGCGTCCGCAAGCTCTGCAGCTAAGCAGCGGTGCAGTGCGGGCGGATGTAACGATAACGCTCACGGCGCGTCTGAATGATCAGATGGGGCTTGAGGTAATCAACGCAGCGGACGATGCGGCAGGGACAGAAGCAGGAGAGTGACGATGTCGGTTGAGATGCTCAGAGAAATGCGAATCGCCGTCCTGGCCGGTGGGCAGTCGGGCGAGCGAGAAGTCTCTCAGCGCACCGGCGCGGGAGTGCACGGTGCGCTGATTCGGCAGGGATTTGACGCTGTTGTGATCGACCCTCGGCCCGACCTGGTCACGCAACTGGCGGAGGTCGGCGGCGAGGTCGTCTACAACGCGCTGCATGGTGGCGCGGGTGAGAACGGCTCCATCCCGGGAGCGCTGGAAGTAGCGGGCATTCCCTACACCGGGTGCGGCGTGCTGGCCAGCGCGCTGACCATGGACAAGCGGCAGTGCAAACGGATCTTCACCGCGACAGGCATCCCCACGCCGCCCTACATCTGTTTTGATGCACCCGCCGACGCCGATGAAGCCGCCAATCGGGCCATCGAAGCCTTTGGACTGCCCGCGGTGGTCAAACCCCTTGACGAGGGCTCCAGCCTCGGGGTGTCAATCCCCAAGACGCGCGAGGATCTCAGTGCGGCCATAGCCGAGTTGCTCGACGCGTATGGCTGCTGCATGGTTGACAAATTCATAGACGGCACTGAAGTGACGATCGGCGTGGTCGGTACGGGGCCGAAGACGACCGTGCTTCCCGTGCTTGAGCTCGTGCCCAAGAACGAGTTCTATGACTACGAGGCCAAGTACACCAAAGGCTTGACTGAACTCATCGCACCGGCTCGCATCTCCGATGAGCTGACCCGCGCCAGCCAGGCGCTGGCTCTGGAAGCCCACCGCTCACTCGGCTGCGATGGCGTCAGCCGAGTTGACATGCACATAGATGGCGAGGGCAACTGCTGGGTGCACGAGATCAACTCGGTGCCGGGCATGACCGAGACTTCTGACCTGCCTGCCGCTGCTGCCGCCGCCGGGATGGGCTACGACGAACTCGTGCTGCTGATCCTCGAGAGCGCCGTCGCCCGGCTGTAGTGACCGGGGCGGGATCGCGGATCACTTCTGATGGAGCGCCGAATCAATGCCAGAGATCATAGACGCGCACACGCACATCTTCCCCGAACAGGTCGTGGACCGCGCGGTCGAGGTGCTGCACGATGCCTATGGCGCTGAGCCGGTGCGTCGGCCGGTGGCGCCTGAACTGCTGGCCGAGATGGCCGCGTCCGGCGTGGACCGTTCGGTGATAGCACCCATCGCGACCAGGCCCGAGCAGGTCCGCTCCATCAACGATTTCGTGCTGGGCCTTGGTGATGAGCGGATCATCCCCTTTGGCACCGTGCATCCCTGGTTTGAGGGCATCGAGGACGAGCTGGCGCGCCTGCTGGCTGCGGGTGTGCGTGGCCTGAAGCTGCAGCCCTACTTCCAGGGCTACGATTTCGCGGACCAGCGCGCGCGTGACATGCTCGACCTGATCGGCGACCGGTTCGCTGTGCTGATGCATGGAGGCCAGGAAATAGTCGAGATCGACAATGTGATCCCTCACCCGTTGGCGCTGGCGAACCTGAATCGTGAGTTCCCGAAGCTGCGGATGGTCGTCGCGCATATGGGCGGCTACGAGATGTGGGAGGCAGTGCGGGAGCACCTCGTCGGCGAGGACGTGCACTTCGATCTGTCATATACATTCAACCGTGCGCCGGACGACGTAATCCGGCGCATATGCTCGGCTCACGGGTGGGAGCGCTGCATCTTCGGCAGCGATTTCCCGTGGCAGAGCCAGGCCGAGGCCCTCGAAGGGCTGATGCGGCTGGAGCTGAGTGACGCCACTCTCGAGGGCGTGCTGGCGGGGAACCTGAAGCGCTTGCTCGACATCAACTGACGCGTACTGTCGCGGGGACAAAGGGAAGTGAAGACGTGGACCTGAAGCCTCTCATTTCTACTTTTGCGCTCGTGTTCATCGCCGAACTTGGCGACAAAACTCAACTCGCGGCAATGTGCCAGGCGGCGAAGTTTGGGAAGCCGTGGATGGTGTTCATCGGCGCGAGTCTGGCGCTGGTAGTCGTGAGTGGTATCGGGGTCGCGGTGGGCAACTGGGCGGGCGCTTGCTTCCCCGAACAGACCATCCGCTATGTCGCCGCCGGGCTCTTCATTGCGATGGGCATACTCATGCTGTTCAAGGTGATCTGACCTCCTGCGAAGTCGGCCGGGGGAGCGATCCCCCGGTCGGTGTCATCTCCCCTCGACTGTCTATGGCGCCGGGTAGACGTCGACAACATCCTCAGGCGCACCGATCTCACCCAGGAAGCCCAGCAGCCGCTGATGGTACTCGGCCGCCGCCTTCGGCTTGTCCAGGGCCGCATTGGTCTCCTGATTTGGGTCCCCCTGCAGATCGAAGAGCACTGGCTCGTGCAGGTGACGTGGCCAGCACGCATAGCTGTAGCGATCGTCTGTGGCGTGCATCACGCCCTTGTTCCGAGCCGAGACCGCGAACTCACGGTGGTCATCTGCTTCACCACGCACAACCGGCGCGAAGGAGTTGCCGTGGAAGTCGGCCTCTTCGGCGGCGGGCACGCCCGCCAGGTCGAGGAGGGAAGGCAGCAGGTCCGGCGCCTGGACGATGGCCTCGGTTCGCCGGGCGTCGCAGCCGCCGGGCGGGCGCAAGATGAAGGGCACCTGGACCAGTGATTGGTACATCGGGAACTGCTGGCCGCCGGCGCTCTGGGGCTTGCCGATGAGGCCGCCATCTCCGGGGTAGTCGAAGTAATGGCCGTGGTCAGACAGGAAGAGCACGAGGGTGTCGTCGGCCAGGCCCACTTCGCCGACCTTGTCCATCAACAGGCCGAACCACTTGTCCACCATGGTGACTTCCCCGCAGTAGCGGGCGCGAGTGTGGTGCAGCTCACGCTCCGACAGGAAGTCCTGCACCGCGTTCTCGGGGTAGTCGCAGTCCTCGTCCAGATCGTAGCCCGGGTCATACATGTCCACGTAGTACTGCGGCGGATCCCACGGCTCGTGCGGGTCGAAGAGATCGACCCACAGCAGGAAATCCTCGGCCATGTAGTTGTGCTCGAGCCATTCCATGGCGTAGCTGATCGTGCCCGGCGCAAACCAGTCCGTCTCAACTCGCCGATGCGCGCGGTTGCGGACGATGTTCGGGTACCGATCTGGGTAGGGCTGGCGGATCTTGCTTGGGTCGCAGGGGAAGACGATGGGGATATCCGCGTCAGTGGTCCGCCGATCACCCTCCTGCCCGCGATTCCACCACCAGCCGAGGAAGCCCCGATCGAAGTAGAACCCCTGCTTGAACATGTGATAGGTGTCGGCCACCAGCATCGTCACCCAGTCCTGAGCCCCGAACATCTCGCTCATTACCGGAATGTCGCGATCAAGTGGCTGCCAGCCGTACCACGGGAAACCGTAGCGACCGGTGAAGGCGTCCGTGCGCATGGGTATGGTCGGGTGCGAGGACTGGAAGGCCATGTCGAAGACGATGGCCTCTTCGGCGAACTCGTCCAGCCTCGGCGTGCGACACCACTGACTTCCGTACACGCCCAGATGGTCCTTGCGCAGGCTGTCGGACACGACGACGATGATGTTCATCGGTGGCCTCCGTGGACTTTAGTGCTCCGTTGCAGGGCCGTTGGGCACCAGGCAGAGGAATACCAGCGGCTCATCGCCGACGCTGCGGAACTGGTGCAGCTCGTCGGGTGCGATCAGGATGGCCGTGTCCGGGCCGACGGTCACCGTCTCGTCGGCCAAAATGATCTCGGCCTGCCCGGCGAGGATGTAGGCCTCATGCTCCCACGGGTGCTGGTGCGACGGCGTGCAGCCGCCGGCTTCGACGACGAAGCGCCGCATGGCGAACCCCGGCGCGCCGTGGCTCTCGTCAATCAGCCACTGGATAACGGCGCACTCGGTTCCGGGTGCGCTCACCGGGCTGGTCGGGAACTCGCGTGCGTTGATGAAATGCATGGCTCGTATCCCCTTTCTTGTCGGTCGGCGACGTATTCTTCTGCGCGCCGGGGCGCAGACCTCGTTGGCTTGCAGGTTCGGCGCCAACCCGGGGGGAAGCTGGCATAGTCGGTGAGCAAGCGACGGAAGGGACGGGGTCGGCAGATGCCAGAGGACCTGACGCCGCGCGAGAAGATGATCATGGCGCTTGAGGGTGGGACGCCGCCAGGATTACCGCCGCACTTCGAGCTGGTCTTCAAGCGCTGCGAGGAGTTCGCCGGCCGCAAGAGGCTTGAGCCCGCCGATCTGGCGGGCACGGACGGCGACGAGCGCCAGCGACTGCTGCGCGACAACGCGAAGATGTGGGCTCGGGTCTACGAGCGGCTTGACTGGGCGGTATGCACCGGCTTCCACGGTCTGGACCTGGCCGACCAGGCGCGGTCCTTCAGCTACATCCGCGGAGCCATCGGCGACCGGATCATGCTGGCGGGGTTTGCCGATGGCACCTACCACATGCCCAATGGCACGAACATGATGGACATGGTCGCCGACATGTTCGACCGCCGCGACGAACTGATGATCCAGCACGAGGAGACGCTACGCAAAGGCATGGAGACCGTCGACCGCTTCGCCGACATGGGCGCCGAGGTCATCCTCATGTGCACCGATTACTGTTTCAACGATGGACCGTGGCTGTCGCCGGACATGTTTGCCGAGCATGTCACTCCCTACCTGGCGCGCCTGGTTGAGCACATCCACGAGCGCGACATGTACGCGATCAAGCACACTGACGGTGACATCATGCCCATCCTCGACCAGCTCGTCTCGACCGGTATCGACGCTCTGCACTCGCTGGATCCGATGGCGGGTGTGGACATCGCGGAGGTCCGTCGGCTGGTGGGGCCGGAGTTGTGCCTGTGCGGGAACGTGGACTGTTCGCTGGTGCATGCGGGCACTCCCGAGGAGACGTATGACAGCGCAATCTACTGCCTGACGCATGGTGGCGTGGACAACGGAGCATATGCGTTCTGCACCAGCAACTGCATCTTCGAGGGCGTGCCCCTGGAGAACTATTTCGCGATGCTGCAGGCACGCGAGGACTTCGGCGGCCCGGGAGAGAGCCATGAATTGCCCGTGGAGCCGCGGACGTATGTGGCGAGGTAGCGCCTGGGGGCTGCTGGCTGGAGAATGACGGAAGTTGACGTAGCGGGCCGGAGGCAACGCGCCTCCGGCTCGCGCAGTTCTGCTCGGCAGCGAAGGGAATCGCCAGGCGTCGCAGAAGTTGACCGGGTCTGATCACGTTCTTCATGCAGAGAGAGGGGACGTTCGCGATGGCCGAGAGCCGCCCAAATATCATCGTGATCTACACCGACGACCAAGGCTACGGGGACCTGTCGTGCATGGGGGACACCCATGTGCGCACGCCGCACCTCGACGCGCTTGCCGACTCGGGTGTGCGCTTCACCGACTGGTACTCCAACTGCCCGGTATGTTCGGGGTCGCGTGCGTCGCTGATGACCGGCCAATACTGCCAGCGGGCAGGTGTGACCGGCGTGCTGGGGGGGACCCGCGATACCGAGGGCCTGCCTGATGGCAAGCCGACCATCGCCAGCGCCCTGAAGACCGAGGGCTACAGGACGGCACTGTTTGGCAAGTGGCACCTGGGTCTGACCGAGCGCAGCCAGCCACACAACTTTGGCTTCGACGAGTGGTTCGGCTTCCTCGCGGGCTGCATCGACTACTACTCACACCTGTTCTACTACCAGCAGGGCAATGGCGTCGACCCCATGCACGATCTGTGGGAGAACGGCGACGAGACCTGGCGCAACGGTGAGTACATGACCGAGATGATCACCGATCGGTCGGTGAACTTCATCCAGGAGGCGGCGACCGAGAGCGATCCGTTCTTCCTCTACACAGCCTACAACGCTCCGCACTATCCCATGCACGCGCCGGACAAGTATGTGAAGCGCTTCGACCATCTGCCCTGGGACAAAGCGATCATGGCGGCGATGATTTCGGCGGTGGATGACGGTGTGGGGGAGATCGTGGCCGAACTTGAGCGCAACGACATTCGCGACAACACGCTGATCGTCTTCTCGGCTGACAATGGGCCATCGCGCGAGACTCGCAACTGGATGGACGGGACGAAGGATCCCTACTACGGCGGCACCACGGGCGGCTTCAAAGGCCACAAGGGCACTACCTGGGAGGGTGGAGTGCGCGAGCCGGCCATCATGAGCTGGCCCGAGCGCATCGAAACCCGACAGGTGTGCAACCAGGTCGGGATGATGATGGACGTCTTCCCGACGGTGGTCAATGCTGCCGGCGGCGACGCGGGCAGCTATGACATCGACGGGTTGGATGTGCTGCCCATGGCCGCCGAGGGCGCTGAGAGCCCGCACGATGAGGTGTGCTGGAACTTCCGAGGCCAGCGGGCTATCCGGCGGGGTGACTGGAAGCTGGTGCTGGACGGGACCCTCCGCGACAGCGACGAGAAGCCGCCCACGCCGTTCCTGTCGAACCTGGCCGATGACCCGTCTGAGCAGACGAACCTGGCGCAGGAATATCCGGAGATGCTCGAAGGGCTGACCGACTTCGTGGAGGATTGGGCCACCGGTCAGCAGCAGTGGTATGACGAGCACGGATACTGGGGGTAGGGTCGCAGGCGGCGAAAGACAACAGCGACGGTGTGCGGCGTGATCCGCAGACAGGTAGAGATGGGGAGGTAGTGGGCGATGAAGAAGCTGTTGACGATGGTCGTGATTGTGGTTGTGGTGGTGGGTGCGATAGGCTTCGGCGTTTCGTGGTGGACGGACCCGATGCGTAAGGAACTGGCGAAGACGGCACGGGCACGAAGTATTCAGAGAGAGGACAAGAAGGCGCTGGAGAAGGAACTGGATGCGGAAGCGCGCGTTCGCGGACCACTGGACGCGGTCGATGTCGCCACGACTCAACGCGAACGGGATGCGCAAATGCTCGACTTTTTCCAGCGCATGACCGTTGAGTCATACCGTGAGAGAGGACAGCGTTCGCCGCAGTGGGACGAGCACGTCTTTGCCTTGCTGGAACTGCTGGCTGAATATCTCGTCCCTACAGGCAAGAAGAGGGACTTCGACAGCGACGCGTTCCTGGCTGCAGCGGAGGCTGTGCTGGCGACAGAGTGCGAGGACGGCATGGCGATGTTCGGGGCAGGGGTCGCTCTCTTCGACGCCGGGCGGTTCGAGGAGGCCGATGAGTGCCTGGTCGGGTTCTATCAAGACGACGTTGACGGGCGCATAGAGAGCCCTGACCCGAGAGGCGGTACGCGAATCCAGTTCACGCACGGGCCTAGGCATTCTGGGGCCATGGTGTGGGCCAACCGGCTGTACATGCGCAAGGTCCAGGCTGTGCGTCCGGCCTCATGTGTGAAGGTGATGCTGGCCGGTCCCGAGCAGGTTGTCGACCCATTCTGTGATGGTGTGAGCGACCCGCGTATGAAGCCGGGCGATGAACGCTTGCTCTTCACATGGTTCGCTCCGGAAATCGGTGGCGATCTGAGTTCCGCCGCGCCCGTCATAGTGGCGAAGTTGGAGCGCAAGCCAGGTTTGGATCTGTGGCTGAAATCAGTGCTTCTGGGTGTGGCGGAGACACAATGGGCGTGGTCAGTGAGGGGCTCAGGCTGGGCCTCTGAGGTGACGGAGCAGGGCTGGAAAGGCTTCGGCGAACACCTCAAGAAGGCCCGTGAGCACCTGCTGCGGGCCTGCGAACTCAGGCCAGAGTATCCCGAGGCGGCAGCGGCCATGATCCCGGTAGCGATGGGCGGCGAACGAGGTCAGAGCGAGACCCCACGCACCTGGTTCGACCGAGCGGTCGAGATTCAGTTCGACTACGCGCCCGCCTACTCCCGCCTGGCGAGTGCGCTTTCCCCCAGATGGGGTGGGAGCCACGAGGAGATGCTGGCGCTTGGGGCAGAGTGTGTAGACTCGGGGTGCTTCGACACGGAGGTGCCGGGAGTGTACTGGGGGATAGTGACGGCGATTGGCGAGGACATCCACGAACGAGGCCCCGAAGTGTGGCAGCAGGAAGAGGTCTACGAGAAGCTGGTGCAGATGTTCGAGGGCATGTTGAGCGAGCCCCAGTCCCCGTGGTCGGATGAGTCCGTAAGGCTAACCTGGGCAGGGGCAGCTTGGCGCAGCGGGCACTACGCCGATATGCTGCGCGTACTGGATGAGTTGGACGACGACGGTATGGCCAACGCGAGCTACGCCATGTTCGGCGCTGATATGCGCGCCGTGCGAGGCGAGTCGCTCCTGCGCATCGGACCGCATGCGCAGGAGCTGGCCGAGGCCTTGGCACTCGCCGAGAGCGACCCGAAGCGGGCCCAAGCCATGTTCGAGCAGGTCGCCCGTGCGCAGACTGATCCGGATGCGCGAAGCTACGCCCGCGGCTGGGCTCTGCGCCTCAAGGTCCGACAGGCGCTTTCCGGAGACGATTGGGTCGACATCACGCCCGACCTCGGTCTGGCGGGTTGGTGGCAGCACCAGGGCGAGTGGACGGCTCGGGATGATGGGTCAATCGAGGCAATACACACTCGACTTGGCACGAGACTTGTCTTCGACGAGCCGGTGGAGGGCAACTTCGAAGTGGTCGTGGAGGCGACCATCCCCGAGCAGAGCCCCCAGGGATCGGCCGGCGTCATGTTCAACTTCATGCGCTTTAACGTCGGGTGCTGGGGTTGCGCGCAGTTCGCCGTCTACCGGCACCTCTACGACACCAATCTCGTCGGGTGGCGCATCGCGCAGCCGGAAAAGACGGAGACGCCCCCGAGGATCGACAATACCTTCCGGGTTCAGGTATGGGGCGAGCGACTGACCTGCGTTCTCAACGGTGACGTCGTGTTTGAGAATCGGGCGATGCCCCATACGGACGCGTTCTCGGAGCCCACGCGGATCGGGATTGGGGCTGAGGACGAGGACTGGGGCGGGGTCGCGGCCATCTACCGCAGCGTGCGCGTTCGGCGGCTGACCTCGGCACCCGACTGGTTCAGCGACGACGAACCGGTGGCTGAGACCAGCGCTGAGGGAGAAGACTGATGCGTAACTACGACGCGCGGCTGCCGGACATGCGGACGCTGGAGACTGAAAGGCTCGTCCTGCGCAAGTTCACCATGGATGACGCCGAGGACGTCTTCGCCTACGCCAGCGACCCGGAGATGACACGCTTCGTCGGGTGGGGCGCTCACCAGAGCATCGAGGATTCGTGCGAGTTCCTGCGACGCACGATCGCGGAGTATGACGAGCCCAAGAACGCGACGTGGGCCATCGTGCTGCGCGAGAGCGGACGCGTGGTTGGGGGCATCGCCCTGCGGACAATGAACGAATGGCGCGCGGAGCTGGGCCATGCCATCGGCCGAGATCACTGGGGCCAGGGGCTGATGACCGAGGCGGTGCGGCGCATCATCGACTACGGGTTCTTCTACTGCGGTCTCTATCGCATCGAAGCGCTGTGCGATGTGGATCACGCCGGCTCAGCGCGGGTCATGGAGAAGTGCGGGATGCAGTTCGAGGGTGTCCTGCGTGGGCGCATCCGCCTGAGGGGAGAGATGCGCGACACGCAGATCCACGCGATCCTCAAGAGTGATTGGGCGAGCGTCGACTACGCGCGCCAGAGGTGGGGCGCTCTGGGCAGCGAGGAATTGGCGACGGCGCTGGGCCATCTGAGTGGGCATACGAGTCGTGCGTGGAATCGGGGCGCGCGGATCGTGGAGCGGATGCGCGAACGCGGCGAAGACCCAATTCCAGAGGCCCTGCGCAGCCCGGACGACCGAGTGCGGTTCCTCGCCGTCCGCAGCATGCAGATGCTCGGCGATTCGCGTGACTTCGCGCACGCCGTCGCCATGCTCAAGGATGCCGACTCCGAGGTGCGCGTGGGGGCTGTCTATGCGTTGGAGAACATCAGCGACCCAGCGACTGTCGATGTCCTGATACCGATGCTGGAAGACCCGGCGGAGCGAGTGCGCAACGCCGCTTCCTGGATCCTGGGATGGTTCGCCGAAGGCCGCGCTGTCGTGCCGCTGCTGGAGCGGATTCGCCGCGCTCCACCCTATGAGCCGTCGCTGGAGCAGATTCGCCATGCGAGACCTGATGAGGACATGCAGGCCGTATGGGACGCACTACACTCGCTCTGCGCGACGAGCCTGCCAGGCGTACTGGCCGGACTCTCTGACGCCGAACCGCGGGTGCGTCGAACCGTTGCGTATGCCCTGTGCCATGCGGCGCAATCGGGCAGCTTCATCGTGGCACCTGCCGTCGAGGACCGTATAGGCGCCGCCGCTGAGGACAACTCTGAAATGATGCGCGCCGCCGTGCCCGCGCTCATCACCGCACTCGAGGATGAGGACCCGCGGGTCAGGGAGCATGTGGCCAGCGCCCTCGCCTGCCTTCCCGATGGCCGGGCGCTGCAGCCGCTGCTCCGCGCCGCGGACGATCAGAACGCGCAGGTCAGAGCAGGCGCAATCGGCGCGCTCTCGGAGTTGGGCGATGAGTGTGCATGGGAGAGGGTGCTGGCGGCCCGCAACGACTCGGCCGCCCATGTGCGTAGCGAGGTGGCCAACGCGTTCTGTCAGCACATGCGCCCCGAGGCCATCGAGATATTGGACGAGATGTTCAGGGACGGGGCACCCAAAGTGCGTGAGGACGCCGTGTGGGCACTTTTGGGGCCCGACGGCAGCGACGGCGACCAGATTCGTGAGGCAGCGCGGGAGCATCTCGTGCGAATGGCAGAGACTGACCCCACGGAGGACGTCCGCTACGCGGCCACTTCGCTGCTTGAGAAGATGCAGGAAACACAGGATGAGGAATGAGAGGCCAACTATGACACGCAAGGAGCGGTTCGAGGCCGCGCTCAGGCAAGAGGATGTCGACCGGCTGCCCTTCTGGGCCAAAATCTTCGGCGCATCGTACAAGATGCTCCAGCCAGAACCGTGGCGGTCCATGGATGAACTGGAGTTGGCAGATCGCCTCGATCTGGACCACTACGCGGGAGGCGGGGTGCCCGTGCGCTGCACCAATCAGCGCGTGAGGCAGCACGTCGAGGAGGCCGACGGGCGGCGCGTCACTCGCTCCGAGACCCCGGACGGGACGCTCACCGCGGCCAGCTCGTGGCATCCGGTGGAGTTCCCCATCAAGACGCGCGAGGACATCCTCACTGCCCGCCACTTGTTCGAGGGAAATGAGTGGGCGGTGGACGAGGAACTGGTGCAGCGTGCGCACGAGCGCCTCAAGCAGGTCGGTGAGCGAGGGAATGTGCATACCAGCGCGGGCATCTCGCCGCTCATGGAACTCATCCAGCATTACATCGGCCCCGAGACCACTTACTACTTCCTGCAGGATCACCCCGACGAGATGGAGGAACTCATCGCGGTCATGCACGCTGCCCGTCTGCCCGTATGACTGGGTGGTCTCGGTCGAGAACACCTCGACCACGCTGCTATCACCGGAGATATTCGAGCGCTATTGCTGGCGGCACCTGAAGGACTACGGAGATGTGATCGTCGGCCACGGCAAGGGGCACCAGCTTCATCAGTGCGGGACGCTGCACGATTTGCTGCCCAAGATAGACGAGCTGCCTGCGACGGTCATCGAGGCTTATTCCTCGCCACCCATCGGCGACACCCCGCTCGTCGATCGCACGGAGCTGGCTCCGTCCATGGCGGTCATTGGTGGGACCTGCGCGAACACTTGGCTCGAGCCGGTCGAGGCTATCTGCGAGAAGATGGTGCGCGATCTGCAGGCGGCCGGGGGTATGCGCGGTGTGGTCTACACCTGTGCCGGGGTGATGCCGCCGGGTTGCCCCATCGAGAAGGTCGCCGAGGTGCGCGAGTTCGCGAAGACCATTACGCCAGAGACGCTGAGGGCGTAGCGGTCACGAATGCGCTGAGGAAATCGGACCCGCCACGCGACCGAGTGCGCGTGGCGGGTTGAGGGGCGGCTGCCTGCGCGTCACTTCTTCTTGCAGACCATCACGCGGATGGTGTCGGAGCCCTCGAAGGGCACACCATCAACGGTCAGGCCGGTCAGAGTCAGCGTGTCGCACGGCGGCGCCACAATGGCCTCGACCGCAGCCTGGCGGAACTTGGCGACCAGGTAGCCGCGATCGTCGGCGAAGACCGAAGTGGCCGAGATGCCCTTGAGTTCAACCGAAGCGCCAATCACAGCGCTGTAGCGGATGTCGGTATGGGCCGTGACCCATACGCCGGGACCATCGAGGACCAGCGCGGCGGGTGAGAGCTGCACTTCGACGGGAATGACAACGGGCGCGACGGCCGCGAATGCGGCTGAGGCAAGCACGAGTGCGATAACTGCGACGACAACGATAGTGCGGGACA
Organism: Candidatus Zipacnadia bacterium; assembly: GCA_029821735.1. GTDB lineage: Bacteria > Armatimonadota > Zipacnadia > Zipacnadales > UBA5352 > JALGSU01. The sequence continues at coordinate 161,763 of JALGSU010000004.1, forward strand.
TATGGCCACCACCTTGGGCAATAGTTGTTGCTTCATCAACAGAAGCCTACCCCGGGTGGCGCGCAATTGGCTCGATGAGTCTACTCAGACTGGACTATCCTCCGCCCTTGCACGGGCGGTCGTCAACGAGCGCTGCCTTCGAGCGCGTGTATTGCAGTTCGACCTCAACGTTGTCGCTCGCGAAGAGCTGGCGGGCGATCTCCAGATCCTCGTGCGCTTCCTCCTCGCACAGCAGACCCAGGCAGCACACGTCCGTGTCCTTGCAGGTGTTGAAGACGAAGGTCAGACCGGTGATGGGGTTGAGACGACCGGCCGCAAGTGACTTGATAATGATGACCGGCTTTGGCGTCCGCCGGATCACGTTCGCGATCCAGTCCGTCTCCACTGAGCAAAGGAAGCCCAGCGCGTTGTAGGGCTGGATGTAGGTCGCGATGTCGTATTCGGCCTTGTCGCCCACCACGATCGCCTCCGGCCGGTGGGTGCTGAGGCCGGGGATCATCCCGCAGTCGCGGATGTGCGCGGCGACGCGGGGATAGTCAGTGATCTCAGTGTTGACGATGTGCAGGCGCGAGTCCGTCCATGAGGTGTGCGGCAGGCAGAACTCGGCCCCCAGTTCGGCGCACCGGTCGATGTTGGTGAGCAGCTCATCTGTGCTGGGGCCGCTGGGTGTGAGGATCGAGGTGATGTGGCGGCCGGTCTCGGCCTCGTGAATCGCCATAGCCTCGATGAGCAGGTCATTGATCGGGGCCACAATGGTGTTCATCCCGCTGGCTGTGCATACAGCGAGAACGCCAGCGATGCGCTCGGGGGTCTGGTAGTCGCGGATCCAGTTGCTGCGGGCCGCGGTCTGGTGCGAGAACCCCAGGAACCAATTCGTGCCGATGACCAGGCGACCGATCTTGTGTCCTTCTATGTCAATGGACGGCATGACGAAATCGCTCATGGCTTGCGCCCCTTGTCCGTGCGTGGTTTAATCCCCACATGACGTTCCGGGCATTCTACATGTTGGCCTAGAGACCTGCAAGACAAAGGATGATCCCATGCGATACCTGCCGGCCCTCGTTGCGTTGATCGTGGCCACATCGTTTGCCGAGGCACAGCAGCTTGCCTTTAATCCAGGTTTCGAGGAAGTTGACGACGCTGGCTGGGCTGCCGGTTGGGAGATATGGCCTGACACGCTTGCGGCGGGATCGGTGCTGGCTCTAGATGAGAACATGCCTCACACGGGGCGGGCATCACTGCGCATAAGCCAGACCAACCCGGTTGCCTATTCGCGTGCGGAACAGGAGATCGCGGTCGAACCGGATGCCTCGTATCTATTCCACGTGTGGGTGAAGGGCGAGGAACTGCTGCCCGGCGACGGCAGTCAGGGCGCGCGACTCTACGTCGCGAAACCGACTGGCGACACCGCGACCCGGCGACAGGAGGGCACCTTCGGGTGGAAACAGATCAGGCTCGGGCCGGTCGAGATGAAAGGCGCGAGCCGGATCACGCTGATGTTCTATCTGCATCGCGCGACGGGCACCGTCTGGGTGGATGACATTGAGATGGTCAAGGTCACCCCTGATCTGGAGCACGAGCTGGAGCAGGAGAAAGTCTACGAACTGCTCAACAAAGGCATCGATCAGGTGCGCACCGAGGCCGAGATACTCGGCGACGCCGACGCCCAGGCCGCGCTCGATGCGATAGCTGAGCGGGCGAAGGGGACCGAACTGCCGAGCGATGTGGATCACCGCGCGGGCCCGCCTTACTACCCACTGCATGCCGAAGTCTTCGGGGTGATGGCCGCTCTCAACCGCGAATACTCGGGCGCAGCTGGGCCAGTGGCCGCATGGGTGAGCGATCCCTTCGAACCGATGGGCGCGTTGCAGACCGTGCCCGCTGAGCGCGAGATGACCGCGGGCTGCCTGATGGGCCTCGATGAGCGCGACCAGTGTCGCGTGAATCTCTCGAATATAGGCGACGCACCGGTGGACGTGCAGATCAGTGTTGACGGTCTCGACGGCGATGGCGCGCCCACTATCACGCTGCGCGAGATGTGCTGCATCGACCCAGGCGGCGGAGGCCTCAAGCCCGACCCGCTGCCTCTGCTGGATGAGGTCGGCGGCGTTCGGACAATTACGCTGCCCCCAGGCCGACTCGGCGGCGTGTGGCTGGACATCAGCTCAGCCGGAGCTGCGGCCGGGACATACGCGACCACCGTCCGCATAGCGCCTGACGGTGGCGACGAGATGCGCGTGCCGGTGAGCATCGAGGTGCTTCCTCTCAGAATGCCTGAGGAGAAGCCGATCACCACTTGGGGCTACTCGTATGAGTACTACTGGATCCTGCCCGAGGTATGGCACTTGGCTGCGCCGGATCTGGCGGCTCACCACATCGACGCTTACTGCTGGCCAAGCCGCTACGTGCCCTTTCCTGAACTCGATGACGACGGGAACCTGCAAACCCTTGACTGGACCACGTTCGAGGCGGGAGTGGCGAGCCATCCGCCGATGCGCTGGCTGCTGCTATGGCCGGGCTTCGAGTGGCAGGGCAACCTGGAGTTGCGGCTGGGGCTGGAGCCGGGGTCGGCCGAGTGGAAGCGCGTTGCCCGCCTGTGGTTCCGAGCGCTGGTGGATGGTCTGGATGAGCGCGGCTTCGGCACTGACCGAGTCGCCTGGTATCTTACAGACGAGGCGATCTCGTATGGCAAGGCCAAAGCCACCGTGCAGACCGGCGCAATACTGAACGAAGTATCGCCCGAATCGCTCGTGATGTCCAACCCGTACCCGGCGGCGCCGTGGGACCTGCTGCGGCAGATGGACCCGGTCGTGAATCTGTGGTGCCCGTCCCTGAGCTTCACCGATCCCGAGCACCTGGAGTTCTTCCGGGAGGGTTCCGACATACTGTGGACCTACCAGGTTCTGGGCAAAGGCTCCGACCCGTTTGCGCAGCACCGGTTGTCGTTCTGGGACTGCTGGCAGAAGGGCCTCACTGGGCAGGGCTTCTGGTGCTACGCTGATGCGCATGGTTCGAACTGGGATCCGCGCGACGAGGGGAGAGGGGACTACTCGCCCGTCTACGAAGGCGATGAACGGGAAATGATACCCAGTCTCCGCTGGGAAGCCTGGCGCGAGGGCGTGGAAGATTATACATATCTGTGGATGCTGCGACAGAGGATGCAACAGGACGCCGGCACACCGCAGGTGAGGGAGACCGCGCGCGAGCTGATCGAGCAGCTGCCCGGCCAGGTCCTCGCCAGCGGCACGCCAGAGGCCCTCACAGACGCCCGCCGGAGAGTGCTGGAAACGTTGGTGGCCTTGGGCGAGTAAATCTGGTCGCCGGAGAACTTCGCGTGGCGAGAAAGAGGTCTCTCGGGTCTCGGGAGCGAATTCGGGCTGCAGGAGCGGTCTGGGGGCCTGATTCAGGCGTTCCGTCTTGACTCTCGCCTTGGATTGTGGTAGCTTCCACCATGACTCGGATCGCGTTTTGCCATCAACCTGCGTCCCCGCCGCAACTGCGGGGGGACGGGGCACATGTAGTGGTGTATGATGGTGTACGCCACAGGGCATGATGTGCGTCGCGCATAGTGCCAAAGTGCCTGCACGCATCGCAGCAATAACTGCCGCACGAGGTGCAGGGAGGGTAACACATGGACAGGCTGACATCGATGCTGTGGAGCCTCACGCTGGCGGTCGTCATCGTCTCTATGGCGGCTGGCCCGGCTCTAGCCACTCCATTGGTACGCATCACCCAGCCCACTCACGGCCAAATGGTCACCGGGCAGATTATGATTCAGGTCGCGTACCAGAGCGACAGCACGCAGCCGATCACGCGTCTCGAAGTCTACGTGGATGACACGCTCGGGCACGAGTATGCCTTGGCGACGCCGCGAGCGAGCGGCGTTCAGACCTTCGCGTGGGACTTCAGCATGGCCTCGGCGAGCGCACACACCATCAGCGTTCGTGCTGTGGATGGGGCCGGAGAAGTCGGCTCATCCCAGATCACCGTTGAGGTAACACGTGCGGAGACCCCCGGGGGCGCTGACCGAGTGCCGCCGGTGGTCAATATCTACTATCCCGCCCAGGGCGCGAAAGTGTCGGGCGAGATCGAGATCCGTGCGGAGGCCACCGACAACGTGGGAGTCAAGTACGTTTTCTTCTACATCGATGGCGACCTGCATAAGATGATAATGAACGCTCCGCCCTTCGCTGACGTGTGGGACACCACCCGCACCACCGATGGCCCGCACGTGCTGCAGGTCAAAGCGCTGGACGAAGCTGAGAACTCCGCCAGTTCGGCCGAGGTGACGGTGTTCGTCGAGAACCACACGATGACCACCACGCTAGCGGCCGGCCTCGCAGCGACGCCGCCAGCCGATGCGCAGCCGAGCATGCCGGGCGTCGCGGTCAACCCGGGCACGCCGGTTCCGCCGACCATGGTGGCCGCAGCTCCGACGCTGACTGCTCCGACTGCTCCGGTGACGCAGAGGACCTTCGGGGAAGACACGCCGCAGGCGACAGTCAGCGGTGCGCGCGAGATCGAGATGGCCCCCGGCCAGATCATGCCCTCGCGCTTTGGCTACATCCCCGCGATCAGTGCCTCCGACGCCACGGTGCGCACCTCCGCTCCAGAGCGGCGGATAGCGGCCCTGCCGGTCGTGGAAGACACGAACCCGGCGGCAACCAGCTACAGCGCGCCCTCGGCCCTGCCGGAAGCTGCCACGGTCAACACACAGATGGCAGCCCTGGAGATCGCACCCCGGCTGACGATGCCGCGGCGCAGTATTCCGGAGCTTGAGTACACAGAGATCGCCGCAGCCGGCGCAGATGGCTGGCTCACCGTGCAGCCCGTATTGGAGCTTACACCCAGTGCGATGGCGACGCCCGAGCAGCGCGTGACATCGCCGCTGACGACGCTCACCCCCAAAGAGACCCTCGTTTCCTCCGGGATGCTGGAGAGCGACGTGCGCACCGTCCTCATACACGGGCCCGGTGAACTTACGGAGACCACGATCGCATCACTGGGAGCGAGGACCAGCACACCCGCGCTTCTGCGGACCACGACCGACCTTGATGTCACCGCTCGCGACACTGCGGTGCAGACGCTCGAGGTCGCGGTGCTGCCGACTGAGTCACTGCGCGCTGCTATCCCCGCGAATGGCCGAATGACGACACCGTCTGGCGTCCGCATCGCGCCGGTTGCGCGGACCGACTTCGGCGACATCAAGATTCTGTTCGATGCCGAAGCCCTGGCGCTCCTGGCCGACCCGGAGGTCAAGGACGGTCTGTCGATCGCGCCGCTTCGGGAAATCTTCGAGCACACCGACGGCATGCTCTACTGGTACCCGGTTGAGAAGCGAGTGCGTGCTGTCAACGCTGACACCGATATCAGCCTGCAGATCGGCGATCCGCAGGTGAAGGTCAACGACCAGACGCAGACACTCGTGGTCGCGCCCTATATCAAGCAGGGCCGGACCATGGTGCCGCTGCAGTTCATCGCCGACACGCTCGACGTGACGGTGACCTTCAACCCGGACACGGGTCAGATCTGCCTGACCAGCAACAAGTTCTAGGGGCGCGGGCCACCATGACGGTGGCGTGAAGCCCCGAAGCAGACCGACACCAGCCCCAAATGAGCGCTTGGGGCTGGTGTCATACTTAGCAGGCGGAGTCCGGACGCGAACCCGCGGGCGCGCGCTCCGCCGGGAAGAGCAGGACGAGGCATGTCTCCCAACACCATGAAGATCATCAACGACGCCGGCCACCTCACAGTGGGTGGGTGCGACGTCGTGGACCTGGCTGCGGAGTTCGGCACTCCGCTGTATCTCTTCGACGAGGGCTTCATCCGCAACCGTTGTCGGGAGTACCTCGACGAGTTCGGGAAGCGCTACCCGAAAGTGGAAATTGCCTACGCAAGCAAGGCTGCGCTGACCGGTGCCATCGCCAGGATAATGGACCAGGAGGGCATGGCGCTGGACGTCGCCTCCGCCGGCGAGTTGTATACTGCTCTGCAGGCGAATTTCCCTGCCGATCGCATCAAGATGCACGGGAACTTCAAGTCTGATCTGGAAATGCGCATGGCCATCGAGTCCGGCGTGGGCCGGATCGTCGTCGACAGCCTGGACGAACTGGATCGACTGAACGCGCTTGCCAGCGAGATCGGCCAGCCCGCGAACCTGCTCATTCGCGTGCGCCCCGGCATCGACACACACACACACGAACTGATCCAGACCGGGCAAGTCGACAGCAAGTTCGGGATGGGCATTTACGGTGGGGAAGCTGAGGAGGCCGTGCGCCGCGCGCTGGTGGGCGAGAACCTTGTCCTCCACGGGCTGCACTGCCACATCGGCTCGCAGCTCCTGGAGATCGATGGCTTCGAGCGCGCGGTGGATCTGATGCTTGAGTTCATCAGCCACCTGCGGTCCGAGATGGGCTGGGAGTGCGAGGACCTGGACCTGGGCGGTGGCCTCGGCATCCGCTATACTGAGAAAGACTATCCGCCGAGCGTCACCGAGCTGGCGGAGATCATGTCCGCGCGCCTGCTCGCCAAGCTCAGTGAGCACGGACTGCCGGAGCCGCGGCTGATACTGGAGCCGGGCCGGTCGATCGTGGGCGAAGCGGGTGTGACCGTCTACAGCGTTGGCGTCGTGAAGCAGATCCCGGACCTGCGCACCTACGTGTCGGTTGACGGTGGGCTCAGCGACAACCCGCGGCCCGCGCTCTATGATGCGGTCTATGAGGCCATCGTGGCCAACAAGGCCGACCAAGAGCCGAGCCAGTGGGTGCGAGTGGCGGGCAAACACTGCGAGACGGACACGCTCATTGATGACATCCTGATCCAGGATGTAGAGCCCGGTGACCTGCTCGCGGTCTTCGCGACGGGCGCGTACAACTACGCGATGGCATCCAACTACAACCGCTTCACGCGGCCAGCAGTCGTCTTGTGCAACAACGGTGAGGCCGCGCTGATCGTGAAGCGAGAGACGCTCGACGACATTGTGTCGCATGACGTGATCCCTGCGCATCTGCAGTAGTATTGCGAGGCGCGATGGAACTCCTGGTGGGACCCGAGCGGCAATGGTTGGCGCGGCTGGGCGAGATCGCGGCTGCGGCGGGTGCGAGAGCCTGGCTGGTCGGCGGCCCCGTGCGCGACGTGTTGCTCGGCCTGCCCCGACCTGACACTGACCTGGCGATTGAGGGCCCGGTGGGCGAAGTCGCCGAGGCGGTGGCATGCGAGCTTGGCGGACGCGTGCGCAAAACCACGCAGTTCATGACCACCACGGTTGTGACGGCGGACGGCGACGAGATCGACATCGCTCACACGCGCGTCGAGCGCTACGAGTCACCCGGGGCGCTGCCGACGGTTGCCGCAGCTGCTTTGCCGGACGACCTGGCGCGCCGAGATTTCACCGTCAACGCCATGGCGTTTGCATTGCACCCGGACGTCTTCGGTGAGTTGCTCGACCCCTACGGCGGGCGCGAGGACTTGAGCGAGGGCGTGCTTCGCGTCCTGCACGCGGCAAGCTTCGAGGACGACCCGACGCGCATGCTGCGCGCCGCGCGTTTCATGCTGAGGCTTGACCTTCGGCTTGAGGAGAGCACGGCCGACCTACTGGCCCGCGCTGTCGGCGAGGGTCGGCTCGCCTCCGTGTCCGGCGCGAGGATACGCAATGAGTTGCGGCGAATCTTCGCCCTGAGTCCCGCTGGCGCGCTGACTGCTATTCAGAATCTCGGCCTGATTGAGGGCATGGGTCTGCCGCCAGCTGACGAGCCGGTGATGACGCGTTGTGGGCGGATCGAGCAAGCCGCGCAGTCGCTCGGGCTGGCAATCGATGGTCCGACAGCGTTGGCTGCGTGTCTGGGGTTGTACGCGCAGGGAGTTGGCGTAGGACCAGATGATCTCGCCGAGCGCCTGATGCTGGATGGCGCGGAACAAGACGGGATGGCGCAGGCGTGTGCGCTGGTGCACTCCCCGCCGGATCAGTTGCTGGGCGGCGGGCCTGACAGTGAACTGTTCTTCGCACTTGAGAGTGTCAGGGCGGCGGGCGCACTGGCCTGCTGGGCGGCGTCGGGTGATGCTGAGCGTAGTCGCCTGGAGCATTACTGGCGGGCGTTACGTGGGACCCGGGCCGAAATCACTGGCGCCGACCTGATCGAAGCCGGACACGAGCCAGGGCCGGAGTTCTCCGCGGCGTTGCGCGCTGCGGCGTCCGCGAAGATTGACCACGGGGCCGACCGGGATGCGCAACTACGCGCCGCACTAAGCACGATCGGCGAAACAGAAGGGTGAACTGACGCGCGATGCTGCTGGATGTGCTTCTGTCGAGCGACTCAATTGCGACCAAGCTTCCCTTCCTGCTCAGTTGGCTGGTGGCGATCACTATCGCGCTGACCGTGCATGAGTTTGCGCACGCAAAGCGGGCGGACATGGCGGGCGATCCGACGCCGCGGATGAACGGGCGCGTTTCGCTCAACCCGCTTGACCACTACGACCCTATCGGCACCACGATGATTCTGCTGTTCGGCATGGGGTGGGGCCGGCCGGTTCCAGTGAACCCTATGCTATTCCGCAAGCCGCGCCGCGACGGGATCATGGTCGCGCTGTGGGGGGCGCTGGCGAATTTCATCACGGCAGCGATCTTCGCGATCCCACTTCGCGCGGGCTTTGCGGGGGAGTATGTGCTGCCGTTGATGATAATCGTGATGCTGAATCTGTTGCTGGGTTGTTTCAACCTGCTTCCCTTCGGACCGCTGGACGGGCAGTCCGTGGTATCAGGGCTGCTGCCAGCGGACAAAGCCCGGCGCTTCGACGAGTTCTCCGCACGCTGGGGAATGATGTTGCTTCTCGCCGTCATTATCATCTACCCGCTGCGCCAGGCCCTCGTCTGGGGTCCGGTGTCGCTGCTGCTTTACCTGTTGACCGGACTACGAATGTTCTGACGCACCGGGAGTGAGTCGCATGGCCAAGAAAGGGCGTATCCTCAGCGGGCACCGACCGACGGGCCTGCTGCACATCGGGCATTACGAAGGCACTCTGCGTAACTGGGCCGCGATGCAGGATGACTACGAGTGCTTCTTCGAGATCGCTGACTGGCACGCCCTGACCACGGGCTTTGATGAGACCGATCAGATGCCCGAGCGGATCGAGCAACTTGCGGTTGACTGGCTGGCGTCGGGGCTCGACCCCGATCGCAGTGTGCTCTTCGTGCAGTCGCAGGTGATGGAGCATGCCGAGCTGCACCTGCTGCTTAGCATGGTGACGCCGGTCTCATGGCTGGAGCGGTGCCCGACCTACAAGGACCAGATCGCGAACCTGCGCGACAGCGACGGGGCGGGCCCGGGCCACGGTCTGCTGGGCTACCCTGTACTGCAGGCCGCTGACATCATCATCTACAAGGCGAACGTGGTGCCGGTCGGGGAGGATCAGCTCCCTCACCTGGAGCTGACCCGTGAGATTGTGCGCCGCTTCAACAACTTCTTCGGCGACATCTTCCCCGAGCCCGAAGCGCTCCTGAGCGCCTTCGCGATGGTGCCGGGCACTGACGGCCGAAAGATGAGCAAGTCCTACGGGAACGCCATCAACCTCGCGGACACGCCCGACGAGGTCGCCAAGAAGATGAAGTCGATGTTCACAGACCCGGAGAAGCAACGCATGGGCGATCCGGGACACCCGGACGCGTGCCCGGTTTACAGCTATCATCAGATGTACGGTGACGAGGCCCGTTGCGCCGAGATCAAAGCGGGCTGCGAGTCCGGGGAACTCGGCTGCGTGGTCTGCAAGGGCGAAGCAACCGAGAAGACGCTGGAGGCACTGGGGCCTGTCATGCAGAAACGTCATGAGCTGGCCGGTGACCTTGGGTACGTGCGTGGCGTGTTGGCCGAAGGCAAGGAGAAGGCACGCGAGGTCGCTGCGGCCAGCATGGACGAAGTGCGCCGAGCGATGCACCTCGGCGGCATATAGTCTGGCAGGGAGACCAGGATGAAAGCAGTGCTACTGTGCGCCGGGGAAGGCACGCGGTTGCGTCCGCTAACGAATGCGCGCCCCAAGCATCTGCTGCCGGTTGGCGGCAGGCCGGTGCTTGACCACGTGCTCGCCTCGCTCGCGGAGGCCGGTATTGACGAGGCCGTCTTCGTGGTCAGCCCGAACGCTCCGGAACTTCGCGAGTACATCGCCGACGGTTCTCGCTGGGGCATGAGTGTTGATTTCGCCATTCAGGAAAGCCCGAGAGGGCTGGCGGACGCGGTGCGCTGTGCAGAGGACCAAGTGGTCGGCGAACGCTTCATCGTCTACTTGGGCGACGATCTGCTCGGCGATGGCGTTACTGACTTCGTGGGCGAGTTCATGAGTTCAGGCGCCTCGGCGTCGCTGATCGTCAAGCCCGTTGAGGACCCGCGCCAGTTCGGGGTGGTCGTCGTCGAGGGCGGTAAGGTGACGCGGCTGGTCGAGAAGCCAGCCGATCCGCCGAGTGATCTGGCGATTGTCGGCGTCTACGGCTTCGGCCCCGAGATCTTCGACGCGATCGGGCGGATCAAACCATCCGCCCGCGGCGAACTGGAGATTACCGACGCGATCCATGATCTGCTTGTCAGTGGCGGCCGCGTCGACTACCATGTGACGGAAGGCTTCTGGGCGGACGCGGGTTCGCTGGAAGCCTTGCTCCGAGCGAACGAGTACTACATCCAACGCGAGGGCCAGCAGATTGACGGTGACGTGACCGGCTGTGTCATTGACGGCGCGGTGTTGGTCCGGCCGGGCGCAGTGGTTCGCGACTCGCAGTTGCAGGGCCCATGCCTGGTGTGCGCGGGCAGCACAGTCACCGGCAGTCAGCTCGGGCCCAACGTAACCGTGGGCGCTGGATGCACAGTCACCGACAGCGTTGTTCGCAGCAGCATTCTGGATGCTGGCTGCAGGATCGATGCGTTGGCCGGTGGGCTGGTAGACTCAGTGCTCGGGCAGCAGGTCTGCGTCAACGTGACCGGGGATGATCCGCACACGTGTCTTCTGGCGGAGGACAACACGACCATCGCTGATACACCGGGGTAGTGACGGCGGGCTGTGGCGCCATCGAGCATAGGCATGCAATTTGAGCAGTTCACGGGCCACCGGGTGGCGATCGAGATCTTCGAGGGCCCGCTGGACCTGCTTCTTCATCTGGTAAGGCGCGAGGACGTCGAGGCGTCGGAGGTCGACACCGCGCGCATTACGCAGGGCTTCCTCGACTACCTGAGAACGATGCAGCAGATCAACATCACGTTCGCGGGTGAGTTCGTCGTGATGGCCGCCACACTTCTGCTGCTCAAGTCCCGCAGCCTCTTGCCGCGCGACGAGCCGGTCGAGGAAGAGGAGGACGCGCTGGAGGATCCGGGCGTCCAATTGGCCCGCAGGCTGGCGGAGTACCGGACCTTCAAAGAGGCGGCCGAGGTTCTGGGCAGTGCGCAGGAGGCCCGCAAGCAGATATACCTGAGGCCACTGCTCGACGACGATCAGGTGGGCGCGGGGGTGGTCCCCCTGGACGACGTCTCGGTCTTTGACATGGTTGCGGCCATGCAGGAGATGCTTTCGCGGGCCAGAGAGTTGCCGCCACAGACTATCCACCGCGAGCGGATCTCGGTGGCGGAGCGCATTGACCAGATCGCCGGGCAACTGCAGAGAGCGCGCGGCGAGGCGACTTACTTCGACGATCTGTGTCCAGAGGGCACGACGCGCGTGTTCATCGTGGTCACCTTCCTCGCGGTCCTCGAGTTGATCCGCCGCGGCCAACTGCGAGTGAGGCAGGAGCAACTATTCGGCCGCATCGAGGTATACATGAACGACACGGAAGACGAGGCACAGCAGTGAGCGAGGACAGACTGCACACGACAAAGGCCTTGGAGGCCATCATATTCGCCGCTGACGAACCGTGCGATGAGGCCCGGCTCGCAACCGTTCTGGAAGTATCGCTTGAGGAGCTGGAGGGGCTGATCGCCGAGCTGCACAGGCTGCTGGAGAGCAGCGCCCTGCACCTGGTGCGCCTCGCGGGTGGCTATCACTTGGCGACGCGCCCCCAGTTCGCCGACTACGTGCAGCGTCTGCGCGAGCCCGAGCCTGAGAAGCTCTCGCGCCAGGCCATGGAGACGCTTGCGATCGTGGCCTACCGCCAGCCGATCACTCGGCCCGAAATCGACGAGATCCGCGGCGTCAACTCATCGGGGGCCGTCAACAGTCTGTTGGGTAAGGGGCTGGTGGCCATCTCGGGGCGCAAGACCGCGCCCGGGCGACCCTTCATGTTCTCCAGCACTCCCCACTTCCTGTCGGCCTTCGGTCTGAACGATCTGGATGAACTCCCGCAACTCTCCGAGCCGGACGCTGAACTGCTTCAAGCACTGGCGGCCAAAGTGGCTGCCGGCGAGTTGGGGGAGGACGACGAGGCGACTGACGAGGCCCATGGCGATGAGGACGAAACCGACGACGAGGCGGCCGACGACTCCCCCCTGCAGAATGAGGAGCACGACTCCGCTACTCAGGAGCAATGATGGCGCGCGCTCGACTCCTGCTGGCTATTGTGGCGATCTCCCTGGCGGCCCCCGTTCTGGCCGCCGCGCCGCCGACGCTGACGGCTGAGGCGGCAATCCTCATAGACCCCGAGACGCGTCAAGTGCTCTACGATCTTCACTCCGACCAGCGAATGTACCCGGCGAGTCTGACGAAGATGATGACCGCGCTGCTGGTGGCTGAGAACGCCGACCTGGAGCAGCGAGTCACCATAAGCCCGCGGGCGGCAGCGGTGGGCGAGAGCACCATGCATCTGGCGGCTGGGGAGCAGTTGCATCTGCGCCACCTCCTGCTGGGCACGATGCTTAACTCGGCTAACGACGCGGCCACGGCGTGCGCGGAAGTGGTTGATGGCAGCGTCACGGAGTTCGTGGCTCACATGAACCGGCGGGCCGAGGAACTGGAGATGAGCGGCACGCACTTCCGCAATCCGAGCGGCCTGCATAGCGACGAGCACTACTCGACCGCGCGCGATCTGGCCACGCTCGGGATCCAGGTGATGGGGCGAGCTGAGCTGCGGCCGATAGTCCGTATGCAGATAGCAACGGCCCCCTGGGCGGGACATGAGGGCGATCGCACGCTCACCAATCGCAATCGACTTCTCGGACGCTGGCACTATTGCGACGGCATCAAGACTGGCTATACGAGGCAGGCTGGTCGCTGCCTGGCGGCGAGTGCTTACATCGAGGGCTGGCGGCTGATTGCTGTCATACTCAAGTCCAAAGACGCATGGACGGACGCGCAGAATTTGCTGACGTGGGGTTTTGACAACCATTACAAAGTGGCACTGGTGGCGGCCGACGTGACGCGTGCGACGCTCGCGGTGCGCGGCGGAGTGGCCGACAATGTTGAGGCCGTGGCCAGCGAGGACGTCATCACGGTGTTGCCCCGAGCGCAGCGTCCCGGAGAACTCGCGCTGGATAAGCTCACGTGCGATGCCCCGGTCGCGGCAGGCGACACTATTGCTCACGTAAGCGTCACGACGCCCGACGGCGCGATGCGCACGGTGGCCATGAAGGCGGTCAGCACCGTGCCAGCTTCGCCTTGGGCGATGCTCTGGAGTCATCCGCAAGCCCTTTGGATACTGGCCGCGTTGATATCGGTGTCGGTGGGAGTGTTGATATATGCAGCGGCTACAGAAGCTACTCGCGCGCGCCGGCTGGGGCAGTCGCCGGGCGTGTGAGGAGATCATTACGGCGGGGCGCGTGACCGTCAACGGTGAGACGGTTACTCGCATGGGAGCGCGTGCTGCCGAAGAGGACGATATCCGTGTTGATGGCACGCGTATCAAGCTCTTCGTCGGGCACGTGCACCTGATGCTGAACAAGCCCCCCGGCTACATCACCACGCGTGTCGACCCTCAGGGCCGGGCAACCGTCATGGACCTGATCCCCGAGGAGTTGCGCATGCGCGTCTTCCCCGTGGGGCGTCTGGACCTTGATACGACGGGCCTGCTGCTGCTTACCGATGACGGCGAACTCAGCCAGCGGCTCATTCACCCCAGCCATCATGTGATGAAAGAGTACGTGGTGGACGTGGATGGTACGCCGAGTGAGGGCAAGCTGCACAGCATGCGGCACGGGCTGAAGCTCGAAGATGGTTTCACGCAGCCCTGTGAGGTGACGCTGCTCGACATCGGTCAGGGCGAGAGCCGACTGCGGGTGATCATCGGCGAGGGGCGCAACAGGCAGGTGCGGCGAATGTTCGAGATGCTCGAGCATCCCGTGCGGCGGCTCAAGCGAGTGGCGATGGGCCCGCTGCGACTGGGCGAGCTGACACTGGGCGAGGCCCGCGAGCTGAGCGAGGCGCAGCTCATGGCGTTGCGCGAAGCTGTGAATCTTCCTCTCGCAGACGAGACCCCCGATGACTGACGAGACTGGGCGCCTGGCGCGAGAGATCGCTCGGGCGTGGCTCAGCGATGATACGCGCCGCGGCCTGTCGGCCTTCGCGCGCGAGTTGGCCCGACCTTTGTATCTGGTGGGTGGGGCCGTGCGCGACCTCGCGCTCGGGCGAGAGGTGGGCGACTGGGATCTTGCGGGTGCAGGCGCAACGGAACTGGCGCGCGTGTGGGCTGACGATAATGATCTGCACACCGTGACGCTACATGAAGACTTGCCCACAGTGCGGGTGATCACTCAGCCTGGCGAACCCAACGGCTTCCTCGACTTCGCCGACCTGCGCGCTCCCACGATCGAGGACGACCTGCGCGCACGTGACTTCACCATCAACGCTCTCGCCTGGGATGTTCGTGGCGCGGAGCAGGTTATTGACCCGACGGAGGGTCTGGCGGACCTGCGTGGAGGGCTCGTGCGCACGCCGGCGCTCACCTGTCTGCAGGACGATCCGCTGCGCACGCTGCGGGCTTTTCGCATCGCCGCTGAACTGGGTTTTGCGCTGGAGGCGGACACCGCACGCTGGGCGACCGACTGCGGCGCCCGGATTGCTGAGATGGCGGGCGAGCGTATAGGCCAGGAGATGCTCAAGCTGTTCGCCGCCGATCACGCCGCCGACGCAATCCAGCTGGCCGCCGATCTAGGCGCGCTGAAGCACTTCATACCACCTATGGCCGCGATGCCCGGCGTCACTCAGGGCGGCCACCATCATTTGGACGTGATGGGGCACACGCTCCTGGTGTTGCACGAGGTGGAACGCACGCTCAATGCCCCGGATGACGTCTTCCCGAAGTCTGCTGAGGCCATCCGCCACTCGCTGGCCGACCCCCGGCGCCGGGCCGCTGTGCGCATGGCCGCGCTCCTGCACGACATTGGTAAACCGCGATGCCGCACGAAGGACGAACTGGGGCGCATCTGGTTCATCGGCCATGAGGAGGAGGGTGCGATCATCTTCTCGCGGCTGGCGAAGCGCTGGGCGTTGCCGGGCGAGGTGCGGCGCGAAGTCTCCGCGATCATCAAGTTGCATCTGCGTCCTCTGCCACTTATCAACGAAACGCTCACGAAGATGGCCGAGGGACTCCCAGAGGTGAGAGCCCTGACGCTGTCGGCGATCAACCGGCTACTGCGCGACGCCGAGCCTGCTGGCATTGGCCTGATGGTTCTCGCCGCCGCGGACCGGTCGGCGTGTCGAGGTAGGGCAGGGGAGTTCGAGGATCGCCGTCGGACGATCGCGATGCTGGACTCGATGCTGGCGCGGCACCTGGCCTGGGCTGCGGAGCAGCGCGACCTGCCGCGGCTGGTGACGGGCTATGATCTCATGCGCGAGTTTGACCTGCAGCCGGGCACGCGCATCGGCGAGCTGCTTGACGCGATCGCGGATGGCCAGGAGGCCGGCCGGGTGCGCACGCGAGAGCAGGCGCTTGAAGTGGCGCGACGGGCGCTGGCCGACAGCTGACAGGTGCGCAGACCCCAGAACGCGAAGAGGGCGAGGCCATTGGCCTCGCCCTCGCTGTGTCTCGTGGATCGCCGCCCTCAGTGGCCGGCGGCCGCCTCGACGTTCACCGGACCATTGCGCTTCATGAACTCCGTGGCCTGGTAGATGAAGGCCTCAAGCCGCGTCTGATCGGTGGCCTGCTCGTTGCCGTCGTAGACCATGTTCAGGAACGGGAAGTCGCCGTGCTCGGTGCGCACGCGTTTGTGGATGGCGTTGGAGATTGTGCCGGGCATGCAGGTGAACGGCATGACACTGACCACGCCGTGCAGGCCCTTGCGGATGAAGTCCATCGTCTTGCCGATGGTCATGATGGCCTCGCCCTCGAACGAACAGTCCACGTATGGCGCGGCCATATCCAGCACCTCGCTTGTGGGCGGCTCGTAGGCGTTGCGCAGGTAACCCGCGAAGGGCCGGGTCAGCATGTGCTCGTCGCGGGTCATGACCTTATCTTCCGCCGCGTTCTTCACGCGCAGGAGCAGGTCACCATCGAGCTTCGCACGCATGTCGCGGCGGAAGTTCCGGTAGAGGAACCACTCAAAAACCGGAGCGGTCCATACCTCCGCGCCCAACGCCTCGAGCTTGCGGATGACGTTCTGATTGCTGTAATCGTGCGCGCGCACGTAGAACTCGCCGCCGAGGCCGACGACGGGTCTCATTTCGGAGCGATCGACGGCGACTGTCTCAAAGCGCGCCCGGGCACGTTCGATGGCCCCAACGAGGTCGCCCTTCTTCTCCAGTTCTTCCATCAGGTCGCGGACGCTCTCTTTGTAGACCGCGTCGGTGCTGCCGGGCTCGACCTCATAGGGCCGGGTCTCGAAGAGTGCCTTCTGCAGCACGTCGACTCCAACCATGCCCTTCCAGGTCAGATGCAGGAAGTCGCGCCCGACCAGGCCGAGGTCATTGAAGAAGTTCGCGCCCTGGTGCGGCGCGTAGATCGGCACGTCCGGGTAGCCGATATCATCCAGCACCATGCGCTGCAAGGTATTGTATTGCCCGAAGCGGCACGGCCCACCGGACCCGCCCATGAAGAACGCATACTTGTCGCGATCGAAATCCTCGCGCATGGTGAACTTGACCATGTCGCCGGTCGTGACGATCGCCGGGAAGCACTCTTTGCCCGAGGTGTAGCGGCGGCCGAGCATCAGGGTCTCTTCGTCGGCCTCTGGCAGAACCTCCGCAGGCATGCCAGAGGCGATGAAGGCCGACGCGATGGCTTGGGCATGGTCACTCATGCTCGGGATCAGCATCGTGCGGGTGCTGTCCTCGTCGATGCTGAGCGGTCGCAGGTATCGGCCCGCCTCGAAGCTGCGTCCTCGCGTGGCTTCGAGCGAATCCAGGAATGCCTCGCAACGCGTCACCATGCCTGCGTCCGCGGAGTGCTCGTCCACCTCGATGATGAGGGTGGGCTTGGCGCCGATGCGTTCGCGGAAGAAGTGCATGATGAACGAGTCAGGTCCGCAGCCGAAGTTGGTCAGGTAGAGTGGGAAAAGCCGCTCGTCCTCGGCGATGATCTCGGCGGCGGACATGATCTTTTGCCCGTAGCGCCAGTACATGTTGAACCAGTCGGTGGGCAGCTCGGCAGCGTCCAGATCCAGGAAGTCCATCGGGATCGCCAGCATGCCCATCTTGCGCAGCTTCTGCGGTATCTGCAGGTTGGCGCCCGGGTCACAGCCGTTGTAGGTGCGGCTGACCACAACGATCGCGCGCTCGTCAGCGCCGAGCGCTTCGAGCACCTCACGGCCGCGCTCCTTGATGCCGTCCTGGAACTTGTCCAGTGCCTCCTGAGCCTTGCGCAAAGCCGCGCGCGCTTCACGGGGGCTCTTGCCCAGCGCCTTGGTGACTTCGCTCATGGCTTCGACGCGGTGCTTCTCACCCTTCGCCAGGTAGATCACCGGGGCCAGGACCGGGACGTCGTAGTCGTCGTAGTTGACCGCTGAGCGGGTGTGGTATGGCGTGCTCTGCACGTATGGGCAGACGAAGCTGTCGGTCATTCGCTCGTCCGGGCAATGCAGGTTGATCACGCTGGGCATGAAGATATAGTCGATCTCCTTGTTCTCAAGCAGATCGAGAGTGTGCCCCAGAAAGACCTTGGTCGGGAAGCAGGTCTCGGCCACCGAGCGCTCCGCGCCCTGGTGGACGATGCTCTTGTTGGTCGGTGCCGAGAGGACGACCTCGCAGCCAAGCTCGCTGAAGAACGCTTCCCAGAAGGGGAACAGTTCGAAGTGCAGCAGCGCGCGCGGGAAGCCGACGCGCGGTGCGCCTTCGGGCAACTCGCCCTCCAACTCATACGCACCGTGCAGCATCTTCTCGCGCTCGCGGAACAGGTCCGGGATGTGCGAGTAGTCGTCGCCGCTGTCGCGCACGTCATACTTGCCGCAGCGGTCACCGTAGAAGAGCGGCTCCTCGCCCGCGATGATGACCTTGTTGATCTCGCAGTTATTCGGGCAGTCGGTGCACTCGAAGGTCTCGATCTTGTATTCGACCTCGCTCAGATCGAAGCCCTTGAAGATGCTACCGTTGCCCTCATCCTGCTCGTGGGCGATGATCGCGCAACCGAGCGCTCCCGTGTTCTCGTTGTGCGGCGGAACCGTGATGCGCTTGCCGGTGACTATCTCGAAGGCGGCGACGGTGGCGCGGTTGAAGGCGGTGCCGCCCTGGAAGAAGATGTTGTCTCCCACGCGCCGGTCTTCGACAACGCGGTTGAGGTAGTTGTAGACGATCGAGTAGGCCAGCCCGGCCACGAGGTCGGGGGTCTCCACACCAGCCTGCTGATGCTTGAGCAGTTCTGACTCCATGAAGACGGTGCAGCGTTCGCCCATGTCCGCCGGAGCAGTCGAGGCCAGCGCGAGTTCGGCGAACTCCTCTTTGATGGAGATACCCAGCTTCTCCGCCTGCTCTTCGAGGAACGAGCCAGTGCCCGCAGCGCAGACTTTGTTCATAGTGAAGTCGACGACCACGCCGCTGTCGATGCTGATGTACTTCGAGTCCTGGCCGCCGATCTCGAAGATGGTGTCAACGGTCGGGTCGAGGTGGATGGCGCCTGTTGCCTGGGCGGTAATCTCGTTCTTGACGGCGTCGGCGCCAACGAAGTCGGCGATCAGATAGCGACCCGAGCCGGTGGTGCAGACGCCGCGCACGTCGACGATGTCGCCGATGGCGTCGCCGCACAGCCTCAGGCCTTGCTGCACCGCAGCGATCGGTCGGCTGGAGGTCATCAGGTACTCTTTGTGCAGGACGCGGCCCTCTGCGTCCATGAGCACGAGGCAGGTGCTGATCGAGCCCACGTCAATGCCCAGATAGGCGGGTACAGTCTCACCGGGCTGAAGCTCGGGTTTGTAGATTCCGGACTCATGTACGACTGACTTCTGAGGTACCAGCGGTGCCAAGCGGGCCCGGCGGGCCTCGTCGGTGACGTGGCCCTCGAGTTCGCTGATGCGATCGAGTGTGGGCTCAGGGAGACCGTCGCGCATGCCGCGCATGGCCGCGCCCACCGCTCCCATGCAGCCAAAGTGCTCGGGGATGACGAGTTCGTCGCCATCGAGTTCGTATATCTCTTGGATCGCGCGAATGATCGCAGGGTTCGCCGCCACGCCGCCCTGGAAGGAGACGGGAGCCAGCAGGTCTTTGGCGGATCCCACCGTGGACTTGAAGTTGCGCACCAGCGCATAGCACAGGCCGGCGATGATATCCTCGACCGGTGTTGCGAGCTGCTGCAGGTGGATCATGTCGGACTTGGCGAACACGGAGCAGCGACCGGCGACTCGCGGTGGGTGCTCGGAACCAAGCGCCATCTGGCCGAAGTCCTCGATGGACAGTTTCATGCGGTTGGCCTGTTGGTCGAGGAATGAGCCTGTGCCGGCTGCGCACATGGCGTTCATTGCGAAGTCCGCGACTTCGGCCTCCGCGCCATCGCTCTCCCGCTCGCGCAGAAAGATCAGCTTGGAGTCCTCGCCGCCGATCTCGATGATCGTGCGCACTTCGGGGTGCAGCGCTCCGGTGGCGGTGGCCTGTGAGACCACCTCATTGACGAAGCCTGCGTTGACCCTCCCAGCCACGAGGCGCCCGGCGTTGCCGGTGGCTGCAACCCCGACGATGTTGTCGGCGCCGAACTTCTCGACGGTCTCGCGCAGCGCCTGGCCAGCCACGAGAATCGGCCTGCCGCCGTGACGGGTGTACTTCGCGTCCACTATTGCGCCCGTGCTGTCGAGCACGGCCACATCAACACTGACTGAACCAACGTCGACTCCCAGGTAGTACTTCCCGGCCTCAGACATGCGTACAGAACCTCTCTGTCACGCGCCCCTGTAGAGCCCAGATCCCACGCTACCACCTGCTCGGGCGCAGTTAACGGACGTGCCACGACACGTAGTCCGCCCCATCAGCCATATATTGTCGGGCTTTCCGTGCTTTTGCCGAAGAACGCGCTCTCCCCGCCCCTTGCGGTCCCACGAACAACTGAGGAAGGCACGCAACACCAACGAGCGACGCCCCATCTCGGGGCCCCGCCGCGAGGTCGAATTATACATCAAATCCGAGGGGCTTTGCAACGTGACTTCTGGCGGACCGGTTCGGGAGGGAGGAGGGCAGACTGGCTCCGTGGAAGAGGGCCCTCGATGTGCAGGGACGACACAGGGAGGACCACCATGGCTCTGAAGATTTCACTCTATACGCTCCTGGCCAACAAAGTCTCACTGGACGAGGCCATCACGCTCACTGCCAACGCGGGGTTCGACGGCATCGACATTCGCCAGCGTGATGACGGGGTACACATCATGCCGGACATTTCCGACGCCGATGCCGCGGCCATTCGCACCAAGGTCGAGGACGCTGGTCTCGAAGTGTCCGGGCTGACCACCTACTGGGAGATCGGCAAAGTCGACCGCGATGCTGCGCGCGTCGAGTTCGACGCCCTCAAGCGCTCGATGCACACGGCCAACGTTTTGGGCGCGGGTTTCGTGCGCGTCTCCTCTGGCGACTACGACAAAGCCTACTCGTACGAGGTGTGCCGTGCGGCCTTCCGCGAGCAGATGACAGCGGCGGCTGCGCTCGGTGCCGAGATGGGCATCGTCATCACGCCCGAGCAGCACGGCGGGCGCTACATCGCCAGCGCGGGCCAGTGCCTGGACATGTGCCGCGGGCTCGAGCACCCGAATCTCGGGATCGTCTTCGACCCGGGCAACGCGGTGAGCGAGGGCTTCGAGCGCCCCTGGGTGCAGGTGCGCATGCTCGGCTCATG
Source organism: Candidatus Zipacnadia bacterium (assembly GCA_029821735.1). Lineage (GTDB taxonomy): Bacteria > Armatimonadota > Zipacnadia > Zipacnadales > UBA5352 > JALGSU01. The sequence goes on from JALGSU010000004.1 coordinate 182,899, forward strand.
GATCAGGAACGTGCACGTCAAGAACCGCATGACGAGCGAGGGCGAAGCGGGGGTCAACGAACGTCTGCCCGGAGGCAACTGCAAGGCGGATGCGGGCGTGCTTGACTGGGACATGATCGCCGATGAGTTGGCGGCCGTCGGCTACGACGGCTACCTGACCTGCGAGGACTTCGCGGAGTTCGATTCGCTGGAGGAGAAGTTCGCGTGGAACGTCGAGTTCCTGCGCGGGCTCGCGAGCAAGTTCGGGTAACGGCGTTTGCAGGCCAGCAGTAAACGGGGGCCGAGCGATATCGCTCGGCCCCCGTGTGTGTGTCAGGCGTCAATCGCGCCGCGGCTTAGATCAGGTCGCCGGCGCTGAGGTCGAGCTGCCCCTCGTCGTTCACGAACTCCTCGTCCGCGTGAATCGCCTCGATCTTGCCAGCGAACATCTCGTGCGAGCCGGTCATCATCGAGTCCATCACACTGCACTCGATAGCCACCGGGAAGTCGGTGATGACGGGCGCGTTGACCACGTCACCATCCACCGCCGTGAGGCCCAAGTGCGCGAGCTTGTCGCCGTCCCGGCCGCTCTCCGAACCCAGATACTTCCACGCCTCGCGCTGATCCTCGCGGGCGAAGTGCACCACGAAGCTCGGGTTCTGCTTCATCAGATCGTAGGAGAACCGCGACGGAACGATACCGACCATGATCATCGGCGGATCATAACTGCAGTTGGAGGCATACCCCACAACGAGGGCGTTGTCTCGGCCGTCTTCGCCACGGCACGACACGATCACGTTGGCTGAGGGCATGACGGTCTTGATCTCGGCTTCTTTCTTGGCCATGTGACTGATGCTCCCTTTGGTAATGTCAGATTCCCGCGTGTTTGCGGGGCTTTAGCGAACGTATTCGTGCTCTTCCCACTGCCCGTCACACGTCGTCGCCCGTCGGGGGCAGGTCGAGCTTGATGTGCAGGTCGCGCAGTTGCACGGCGTCCGCCGTCGAGGGCGCACCCGCCATCAGGTCCTGCGCCTTCTGAGTCTTCGGGAACGCAATGACTTCGCGGATGTTCGGTTCGCCGCACATGAGCATGATCGTGCGGTCGAAGCCCGGGGCGATCCCGCCGTGAGGCGGGGCGCCGTATTCGAAGGCCTCGAGGAAGAACCCGAAGCGGTCTCGCGCATCCTCCATGCTGATGCCCAGCACGGAGAAAACCTTCTCCTGGATGTCGCGCCGATGGATCCGGATCGAGCCAGACGCCAGCTCGATGCCGTTGAGCACGAGGTCGTAGGAGAGTGCACGCACCTTGCCCGGGTCGGTGTCGAGCATGTCCCAGTCTTCCGGGTGCGGCATGCAGAACGGATGGTGCTCAGCGTCCCAGCGCTTCTCGTCCTCGTTCCAGCCAAAGAGCGGGAAGTCGTAGACCCACAGCGGCGCCCACGCGTCCTCGTCGATCAGATCCAGGCGCGCGGCCATCTCGCGGCGCAGCCAGTCCAGCGCCTCGTTGGCGATGGCTGTCTCGTCGGCGACGATCATGATCATGTCGCCTTCACACGCGCTGGTGGCATCCTTGATGCTGGCCAACTCGTCGTGCGAGAAGAACTTGGCGATCGGGCCACCCATGCCTTCGGCGGTCACTGGGAAGTAGGCGAGGCCCTTGGCCTTGTGCTCTTTGACGAAGTCGATGAGCTTGTCCATCTGAGCCCGCGGCAGGTCTGCGCAGCCGGGCGCACAGATCGCCTTGACCACGCCGCCGGACGCCACGACGCCGGCGAAGACCTTGAACTCGCACTCCGCCACGATCGAGGTAAGGTTGACCAGCGGCAGGTCGAAGCGGAGGTCGGGCTTGTCCGTGCCATACTGGTCCATAGCCTCGGCGTAACTCATTCGGCGGAAGGGAGCGCGCAAGTCCACGTCGATGACCTGCTTGAACATGTGGTCATAGAGGCGCTCGGTGAGTTCGAAGATATCCTCGCGATCGACGAACGACATCTCGATGTCGATCTGCGTGTGCTCCGGCTGCCGGTCGGCCCGCAGGTCCTCGTCGCGCATGCAGCGGGCGAGCTGGAAGTATTTCTCAAAGCCGCCAATCATCAGAAGCTGCTTCATGAGCTGGGGCGACTGGGGAAGGGCGTAGAAGTTGCCCGGGCTCACGCGGCTCGGCACGAGGTAATCGCGGGCACCCTCGGGGGTCGGTCGGAAGAGCATCGGCGTCTCGATCTCCAGGAAGCCCTCGCCCGACATGAATGCTCGCACCGTCTGGGCCGCCTCGTGGCGTATCCTGAGGTTGCGCTGCAGCTTCGGGCCGCGCAGGTCGATGTACCGATATTTCAGTCGCACCAGTTCGTCGGTGTCGGTGTCATCGGTAATCGAGAACGGCGGCGTCTGGGCGGTGTTGAGGATCGCCATGTTGTCGCAGCGAATCTCGATCTCTCCGGTCGGGAGGTTCGGGTTGATGGCCTCCCCCTCGCGCGCGACGACCTCGCCGCACACCGCCAGTACATACTCAGACCGCACATCGTGACCAAGCGCGTGTGCGTCGGCGTTGACCTCGGGGTCGAGGACCACCTGCACCAGGCCCGAGCGGTCGCGCAGGTCCAGGAAGATCAGGCTCCCGTGATCGCGGCGCCGGTTCACCCAGGCGTTGAGGACAACACGGTCGCCGACGTTGGCGGCCCGCAGTTCGCCGCAGTTGTTTGTGCGTTTGAACTCCGCACTCAGTTCGCTCAGTTGTTCCATTTCATGCACCGTCCCCTATCTATGAACGCGTGACCGGGCTAGGCCCGCCCAACGACTTCCTTCATTCGGTTCAGATACGCTGGCAGGCTCATGCCGAGGCGCATGAACAGCATCCAGCTTGCCCCCAACAAGATCGCGAACCACATCAAGCTGCCAGTTATCAGGTAAGAGGCCACTCCGCAGACCGCCGGCATCTCGGATGCCGCGGCCATCATAATCAGACCGCGCTGCATCCGGTCTGGATCGCTGTCATCATTCATGCCACCCGCCAGCTTCCACAGCACGAGGGCCGCTGTGACGGAAGTCCCGAGCAGCACGGCCCCCAACACGTTCGTGGAGATGACTGAGCCCGGTGGGGTGTAGTCCACCGCCAACTCAAAGATCATCACCAAGGCTCCGTAGATGAGTGTCGACGCGAAGATCGCCCCGAGGACTACCTGGACGCTGGTGACTTTGCGGTGGAACTCCGCGCACGCGTATTGACAGTAAGGGCAGCGCCCTTCGCGCAGATTCTGCACTCCCTGCTGACAACGCGGGCAGATCATTTCTCCAGCAGATGCTCCGCCAGCTGGCCAAGCGCGATCTCGGTCTGCTCGCCGCTCTCCATGTCACGCACGGTGGCGACGTCGCTGGCCAACTCGTCCTCGCCGAGGATCACCGCCTGCGCGAAGCCCTCCTTGTCGGCAGCGCGAAGCTGCGCGCGCATGGATCGGCGCCTGAAGTCTATGTCGGTATGCAGGCCCGCTGCGCGCAGCTCGTGCAGCAGCCTGTAGCCCGGCGTCCACGCCGCGTCGCCGAGTGTCACCACGAAGACGCCTTCGCGCTCGTGCCCTGCGTCCTCGATGCTCAGCGCCTCGCGGACCAGGAGGATGCGCTCGATGCCCATGCCCAGCCCGACGCCCGGAATGTCCTTGCCGCCGCACTGTTTGACCAATCCGTCGTAGCGGCCGCCGCCGCCGATGGAGTCCTGCGCGCCCAGCGCATCGTGGCGCAACTCGAAGGCGGTCTTTGTGTAGTAGTCGAGACCGCGCACGATGCGCGGGTCAATCTCGTAGGAAATCCCCAGCGCGTCGAGGCTTGCGCGGAAACCTGCGAAGTGATCGGCGCACTCCTCGCATAGCTCGTCGAGGAGGATCGGCGCACCCGCGGTGATTTCGCGGCAGGCTTCCTTCTTGCAGTCGAGTACCCGCAGCGGGTTCGTGTCGAAGCGTCGCTGGCAGTCGCCGCACAGCTCGTCGACGCGGTCGCGGATGGCGTCCTTGAGCGTGTCCACATATGGAGGCGCGCACGCCGGGCACCCGACCGAGTTGACCAGCAGGCGCGTGCCCTCGATACCCAGGGCCCGGTAGAACGACAGCGCGAGGTCGATGACCTCGGCGTCGACAGCCGGGTCCATTGAGCCCAGCGCTTCCATGCCCGCCTGATGGTGCTGGCGGTAGCGCCCCGCCTGCGGCCGGTCGTAGCGGAAGATCGGTGCGAGGTAGAACAGGCGCACCAGCCGCTCGGTGTCCTGGCCCTGCATCTGGTTTTCGATGAAGGCTCGCACAGCGGGCGCGGTGCCCTCGGCGCGCAAGGTCTGCGAGCGGCCACCCTTGTCGTCGAAGGTGTACATCTCTTTGGACACGATGTCAGTCTCTTCGCCGACCGAGCGGATGAAAAGGTCGGTGTCCTCGAAGATCGGGGTGCGAATCTCACCGTAGCCGAAGCGGGCGCAGATGTCGCGGAAAGTGCTTTCCACATGGCGCCAGCGCGGAGCGTCATCGGGGAGGATGTCGGCGGTTCCCTTGGGCCGGCGGTATCTCATGGCAATCAACCGTTCAGATGGGTCAATGTGTTGCGGACGGACGTGTGCAGGCGGCTGGGGCAGAGGCCCGGAGCTAGTCGCTCTTGGCCTTCTGGTCCTCCTCGGGATCGGGAGGAAGAAGTTCGCCGCGGCTGGCGGCATCCGCCACCCGCTCATAGTAGGGATGACGGGAGTAGATGAAGAGTTGGTAGAAGAGCGCGAGCAAGATAATCTGCACGCCGTAGCTGAGCGCCAGCCCCATCAATACGGTGACGATGGCGACAATGCCGATCGCCGATCCCATGAGGGTGATGGCGTCGGCCGAGGCCTTGATGGTGCGGATGGCTATCTCCCCGTGGGCCCGCAGTTGCGCGCGGTTTTCCGCCCGCTTGGCCCAGACGCTGGGCTCGCGCTCCTCGTCCCCCCCAGCGGCTCTATAGATTCGCCGCGCGATCCGTTCAGCGCCCGTCCAGTGGCCGTCGATGTAGAAGGCACCAAGGAAGAAGGCGGCGCTGATGCCCAGGATGATCTCGAACGCCAGGCGTGTCGCCTGCTTGCCCTCTATGTGCCCGGGGCTGGAGGTGGCTGAGGCCACCAGCATGCCAATGGTACACAGCGCGAGAGGCAGCAGACCCCATAGCGCCCACCGGATAATCAGGTGTTGGTGTAGTTCTTCGAGTTCTGTCTGGGGTGCTTGTGCCATCATCTACCGTCCCCGCCCTGATGAGTTTGGTGGGCGTGGAAACACTATGACAGGCTCCCGCCCGGCGCGATCAGATCGTGCGCCCGGGAGCCTGCGAACACGCGTGCACATCGTGCGGAAGTATAGCAACAACACAGGCCCAAAGTCAATTGGGCTGGACGAGGGGTAAGATCGGTGGATACGCCAGTGTTGCAGTTTTGTGGCAGGCGCGAGGTGGTATAATGGTATGGGCGGGGCATCGTGCCGCTGGCCTTCTCCCCCCGAAGGCTCAGACCTGGCAGTAATGCCCCGCCCAATCGCTTTTCGACATCCCCTCAAGTTATCCTCCACGTTTGGTGACGTTTTTCGCCCGCTCTCTATCTAGGCGGAGCGAATGTTTGCGTGCGTCGGTCGGTGGGTATAAAGACTATGGCGCAACAACCCGAAGGAACTGGAGTGAGGTGGCGGCGGGCCTGGAAGATGGGGTGGCCGAAACAGGGGAGTGGTGTCTATGGCCTGAGTGAGGGCGATCATGGTTCCCGGACTAAATCAGATACCGGGAGTGAGGCCTATGATTGACCCACTGAAACTGAAGCCCGGCGCCTGAGCGAAAAGCTCAGAGAAAGAACCTACCGGGACTGATGCTTAGTGAATGTAGCCACCGAACTGTAATTGCCCGGTCCCCGGGCAGACGCAATGGCAAAAGAGATATTTCCGGGGGACTGATGCTTAGTGAAGGTACATACGGAACTGTAATCGCCCGGTCCCCGGGCAGACGCAATGACGGACCAGACGCTATCCCGGGACTGATGCGTATGGATGTAGAACGCTGACGCGAGAAAACAGAATCTGAGGGCCCGCCCGAAATCGAAGCTATCGGGCGGGCCCTTTCGGTTCTGGGGAACTCAGTGCGCCTTGTACATGATGGCGCGCTCGAGCAGATAGACTTCGACGTTCCACGTGCCCGGCGACACCGCCGGCGGGACCGTGTAGCGGAACGCGTGCACGGAGACCAGCTTGTTGCCGAGCAGCGCACTCTCCATTAGCGTCTGCATTTGAGGAGCGCTGCTGATCACCGCGATCGTCTTGTCCTCATCCCGCAACTTCAGCAGCGCATGACAGCCAACAAACATGTCGCTGTCATAGGCCTGTACCAGCGTGACGCGCCCGAACAGTTGCGTCGTGTGGTTGGCCACCCCTTCTACGAGCTGCGGGTCCAGAGTTGCCACAGGTTTGGTTTCTGTGCCCATCCTAACGGTTGGCGTCGTCCCTCCCGCCGCCCAGACCACCGCCGCTGCTACCACCAGAAGCGTCCCTATTGCAGGTACCCACTTGCCGCCTGACATCATCCACCATCTCCTTTAGTCAACAGGATCGACTCCTCAACTGTTAGACAGTCGCCGTCACGGACATTGCATCAACTCACCTGGCGCTGGTGTCGTCTGCGCATCCAGATAGCTCCCGGCCCCGTAGATCGATGCGGAGGAATGTGGTCGCAGCTTCTCCAGCAGGATCTTGCTCACCCGGCACCCCTCCGCCGTCGCCGACAGTATTGACTGATTGTAGGTGTAGCCCTCGTAGCCCGTGAAGAACTGGAAGACCAGGCGCTCGCCGATGGCTGCGCCGGCTGGTACGGCGAAGCTCAACGCTAACTGGTGCTTAAGTTCCTGGTCCTGACTGCGCAGCGAGACAGTGCCGCCCGCCACGTCCACAGCATCCACCTGCAACGAGAGCGTATACCAACCCGCGATGGGCTTGACACTTGTCTGCCCGTCGACTCCGCCCTCCCACAGGTTCATGATCTGCACGCCACAGCCCGCCACGCAGGCGGGCGCCTCGATCGCGTCGGGCAGGTCCAGTTCGGTGCGCATGGCGTCGGCTGTCAGCTTCGCGATGATCTCGTAGCCGGCTTTGTGCAGGTGCGCACCTGACATCATGTCCAGCCAGTTCTCCATTGGTCGCAGTACTTGCTCGTACTCGACCCACACAACTCGCCCATCCCCGAAGAGCTCGTCGAACTGCGCGCGCAGGATGGCATTAGTCCGGGAGCCAGCCAAGTCGCGCGGCGCGTCCACCTTACTGGGCAGTATGCTTCCGAGGAAGACCCGCTGCACAGAGGGCTTCTGCAGCAGCCCATCCACAATCTGCGCGACGCGTTCGGCGGTACCGGCGGCCACGCCGTCCACCTGAGCTTCCTCGCGGGCCGAGGCCGAATCGTTGATCCCCACCAGCAGGTGGTAGTACGGACAGTCCGGGATTTCGTCCATGCGCGCAAGGATCGACTGCGTCCGGTTGCCGCCCTCGCCGGCGTGCGCGTATCCGAGACCGGCCGAGTGCGTACCCACAAACGCGATGGTGGGAATCTGCGCGAGCAGGTAATGGCGCCACCAGTCACCCTCACCGGCCCAAGTCACGCTGTCGCCGATCATGCACAGCGGGATCTGGCCGGCAGCGGCTGGTTGGTCTTGTGCGCAGGCTGGGAGCAAAGTAAGTGAAGCGAGAATTGCGGTCAGGCAGCGCATACAATGGCCTCCGGAATGTGAGTGCGTCTCTCAATTGAATAGTTCGCGGTCGTGGCGGAGGTGGCCTGCATCCGGACAGGGAAGGCCGCAGCATGTGTGAGGCGTGCCGACTGTGTGCATCTCAGGATACCGCCCTGTTCTGGCGCGGTCACCGACGGGCCCATCAGCGGGATTTCCTGCACTGCCGGAACTGCGACATGGTGTTCGTGCCCGACGAGTTCGTCATCAGTCCTGCGCAGGAGCGGGCCCGCTACGAGTTGCACCATAATGATCCCGACGACGAAGGCTATCGCCAGTTCCTGAGCCGACTGCTCGATGAGGTCACGCCACGTGTGCCACCGGAGGCGCATGGTCTTGACTACGGATCGGGACCCGAGCCTGCATTAGTCGGGATGCTGCGCGAGTTTGGCTTTGAGGCGTTGGGGTACGATCTGTACTTCGCGCCCGATGAGAGCGCGCTGGCCACGGTCCATGACTTCATCACCTGCTCGGAGACGGTCGAACACTTCCGCAGGCCTTTGATGGAGTTCGATCGCATGGACGCGGCACTGGCCCCCGGCGGGCTGCTCGCGATCATGACCAGCATGCCCGAGGGCGATTGGGATGCCGGGCGATTCGCAGGCTGGCACTACCCGACTGACGAGACCCATATATGTTACTACAGCGTGCGGACCATGGAATGGCTGGCAGCGCACTACTCCTGGCAACTGCGGATCCCGCGGCCGGACGTGGCGCTCATGCTCAAGCCTGAGCGCGCCGACGGCGCGACTGCCACGGCACCTTAACCTTCATCAACGCCCCTCCCGAAGGCTGTTTCGTTGACTCCGGGAACGGGCACCTATATAATGGCTGGCGAGCGTATGCTTCGGCATATGCGGGCTGTCCCTACGTGCCCTGCGCACGAGGGGCGGCCGATAGCTGCAAGGAGGCACCCTTTGGACCGTTTGTGGGCGCCCTGGCGCATCGGCTACATAGTCGGTGACAAGCCCGAGGGCTGCGTTTTCTGCACGAAGATCGAACACGATGACGACGAGCATAACCACGTTCTCTGGCGCGGGGAACATAACGTGGTGATGCTGAACACATATCCATACAACAGTGGGCACCTGATGGTTGTGCCCGACGCGCACGTGCCGGACCTGGTGGATCTGTCCCCCGAGGCACGGGCTGAGATGTGGCAGTTGACATTGCTCGCGACCGAGACACTCAAGCGGGCATTGTACTGCCAAGGGGTCAATATTGGCGTCAACATGGGTGCCGCTGCGGGAGCGGGGATCGGCGATCACCTGCATCTGCACGTGGTGCCGCGGTGGAATGGTGACACCAACTATATGACAGCCACCGCGGGGACGCGCGTGGTGCCGCAGAGTCTCGAAGATTCATACCGGCAACTTCAGCCGGTGATGGTAGAGCTGGCCGGTGAAATACTGGGCAGTGCCTGATCGACTCGCGTCAGACCATAAGACGAAGCAAGCGCCGTGGGATGAGCGTCCGAAAGGGGAACCGCCATGCGAATCGCGCGACCGATGCTGATGTGTGCCGTGGCAGCTCTTTTCCTCAGTGTGTTGCCGGCATGCGCGCAGGGAGTGCGCTTCATCAGCCCGCAGGACGGCGACACCGTCCGCGACATGGTGAGGTTTGAGGCCACCAAGCCCAGCCCCAACAGTGGCTGGATCTCGTACAAAGTTGAGAAGGGTGGTAGCGGCGACTTTGTGGCCGCCGTGACTGAGCCCTTCGTCTTCGTGTGGGATACCCGTGCTCGCGATGACAAAGACAAGCCTCTGTACGGCGATGGGCAGTACACTATCACCGCAGTGGCGATGAGCCCACGTGGGCGCAAGGCTGGCGAGGCGACCGTGACCGTTACGGTCAAGAACGCCATCAGCGCCTCGGACCGCCCCTCATCTGTGCAGCCCCGGTTGCTCTATGAGCGCAACGACGAGGTGTACTACACCGCGCGCGGCTCATGGACGATCAAGCCCGCTGCCGACGAGGAAGAACCCGACGACGTCTACGAGATGGCCAAGGACGCCAACGGGGCGATGGTGGCCAACTGGAAGAACAAGGTTATGAGCCCGACCGAAGCGGGCGGCCGAGCCGTGCTGCACGTGGTCGTCGGCAGCGCTGGTGAGCAGATGGGCGCTGAAGACATATCCGTCTTCGACGAGGCTGGCGACTCACACACCTACCTCGCCATGCCGGACGGCACGATGCGCCTCAAGCACGACGACGCGAGCGCGTTCCGCTACGCCGAGCTCTTCCTCCAACTCCCCGACAAGCCGCTCAAGCAGGGCGATACCTGGACCAGTCAGATGCGCATGCTGCCCGTGCCCCAGTCAGACACTGAGGTCAACACCATCAACGCTAAGCACCGGGTCGAGGGCTTCGAGTGGGTCAACGGCCATAAGTGCCTGCGCATTCGCTCCACCTTCAGCGTCAAGGGCGAGAAGCTCAAGCTCCGCCTGCAGCCCAAGGCCCAGCAGGGCGATATGTTCGGCGGCGAGCCCGGCGACATGGGTGGGATGGACCCGATGATGATGGCTCCGCCCGATGCCATGATGGGCATGGACCCGATGATGGGGATGGAAGGCATGATGGGGATGGAAGGCGGAATGGGTGGGATGGGCGGCGCGCCCGAGCTGGAGAGCGATTACTCCGGCGAGCGCGTGACCTACTGGGCCTTCGACGTCAACCGGCCGGTTCGCATCGTCGACACCATCACCCACTCGCTCGAGATTGAGCGATCGGCGATTGGTGGCGACATGAGCATGATGGGCGGCGAGTTCATGCCCGACATGGGTATGATGCCCGTCGATCCCGGCGGCCCGCCCCCGATGGACCCGGGCATGGCCCCGGGCATGGACCCCGGTGCTATGCCTCCCGGCTTTGATCCTGCCATGGCAGGCGGCATGGGTATGGAAGGCATGATGACCCAACAGATGGAGCCAGCCGAACCCATGAAGGTCCGCATCAACGTGACCCTCAGCATTGAGGAGGTCCCTCACGCACAGGGCCTTCGCTAGTGGACGGGGCATGAGACCAACGTTGACACCAAACGCTCCAAACAAGGCGGGACGCGGCTCCCGGACTGCCCGGCCAGACCGGGTGGCAGGGCCGGGCCCCGCTTATGTTTCCCGCAGGCACGTTTCCCTGATCGTCGCCGCACTGCTCGCGATTGCGGCTGGGCTGCCGGCGTGGGGGCAGCGGGTAACGAGCCTACAGGTTGTTCTCTGGGATACGGGCGTCCAGGGCCAGCGCGAGTGCATGAGCACGTTGGTCCGGAACTTCCAGCGCGAGAACCCTGACGTGATCATATGCACGGATTGGCGTGCCAGTGAGTACGCTGAAGACTGGGTGCGACGCTGGACCGGCAGCTACGCCGACCACGCGCCCGACATAGCGCTCTTCACCGATCTATGGCTGGCGTCTCACTACGTCGACCTGGTCACGCTTCCCGACGAAATGCAGGCGGATCTGACGCGCCGAATTCCCGGGTCTGTGCTGGCACGGGGCAAGCACGGTGGCGCGCTGTGTGGCGTGCCGTGGGTTGCGGCTACAGAGGCGCTTTACTATCGGTCCGACCTCCTCGGTGACGCCGGCCTCGCGCCGCCCAAGTCAGCCGCGGGACTGGTGCAGTGCGCCATCGAGCTGGCGGATCCGCCAAGCCGCTACGGTTTTGGCGTGCCGGGTCCGGGGCTGGGAGGCGAGGGCACGCTGCACGCGCTCGCGACGGGTCTCGGAGTCACCGCCGATGACGACGGGGCAACGAAGCCGACCGCGTCGCCCTTCGTCGACGCTTTGCAGATGCTCGTGCAGATGCAGAGCGGCGGCGGGCTACAACCGGAAGTGTTGACCTGGAGCGAGGTGGAGTTGGCTCGACTGATGGCGCAGGGACGGCTGGCCATGATGGTCGGCAGGCCCTGGGTCGACGCGCTCCTCCGCCAGGCCGAGGAAGACCGGCAAACCCAACTGGCCGAAGCTGTGGATATGGGCGAAGACGGCGAGGGCCGCGCTCGCGAGTTGCGGGCACAGAAGATTGAGTGGAGCCAGGCTCCATTGCCACGGGCCGAAGGTGGCGCAACTCATCTGGCGGTTGACTGGCTGGTCGTGTTTGGCAATACGGACGCCAGTGAGCAGGCGTTGCGCTTCCTGCGCTTCGTGGCTGAGGAGGACAGTCAGTTGGCACTCGCCATGCTGGGCGGGGTCCCCGCTACCAAGAGGCTTGCCGCTGAGTTGGGCGGAACCACGCCTTGGGCAGGGCACCTGCAGGGGTTGGCCGATGCGCGTGGCCTGCCACTGCAAGGCTGGGACTTACTGAGCCGCCAGCTTTCCGACGCACTCAACTACGCGATCAGCGGCAGGCGGACACCCGCCGAGGCGCTGGCGAATTCGGCACAATAGGCTTCATCGGGTCGCTACCAGCGACCGAGATCTTTCGCGGGGCCAGACGACACCGGTGACGCGGCCCATGACGGTCTCGACCGGAACGAACCCGACGTCACGACTGTCTGCGCTGAAGTTGCGGTTGTCGCCGAGGACACAGAGGTGCTCGGGGGGCACGTCCCCCTGGATGGGTCGCTCATTCTGAGCGCGTTCCTTGAGATATGGCTCCTCCAGGGCTTGTCGGTTGAGCCACACCACGCCGCGGATGATGGCCACGTGATCACCGGCCACGGCAATGACCCGCTTGACATACGGCTCACCGTCGGGACCAACGTAGACGACAATTTCGCCACGCTCGGGAGCTTGGGTACTGTAAGCGTCCAGACGCAGGAGATACCAGTCGCCTTCGGCAAGTGTGGGCTCCATGGAACTGCTGAACACATAGCCGAAGCGCACCACCTGCGTGAACACTTGCCACATGGTTAGTGCGAACAGCACGGGTATCACTACGCGAACCGTGAGGCGAATCGCGCGAGCGGACGGTCGGGACCTGCTGGCAATGTCGTCTGTCTGGGCCATGATTAGTCTCTGATGACGCATGTGCCTCGTCGGGGGTTCGCCATCGGCGCAAAATCCGATGGAGGAATGTCCAGACGCGATCTCGAAATGACGTCCGGAGTTGCTGGAGATTCTACGGTTCACATGCGCCGGCGTCAACGCCGGGAAGCGAATGCTTCGGGGATGGTAAGAGTTTTTTTGGGGCGGGGGAGGAGAAAGTGCGGGGCGAGGGAACATATGGTCCTGCCCGGGGATAACCGGGTGGCAAGGTCGTATGTACGCAATCTGAGGGTGCACCGCGTCGGATCACATGGAGCGGGCCACCCAGCAGGCATTTGCTGAGGCCCGGGCCCTGCGTCCGGCGATCGAAGAGCCCACCGAGGGGCGGAGTCGCTTACCCATGATCAACAAAGAAATGGCAACGAAAGCAATGATGGTCGATCACGACTGGGGCAAGGTGCAGCGACAGATATCGCTGCCTTGGGGCCAGGCATTCCGCATCAGCATTAAGAACGTCCTCATGCGGCTGGGGCGAGCCGCCATCACCGCCGCTGGCGTCATTCTCGGTATAGCCTTTCTGATGTCAGTGTGGACATCGAAGGTGGCCACGGAAGGCCTCGAGCGCTATAAGGCGGAGAGCACGCGATCGGTGGCAGCTGGCGGCGATACCGACGCCCTGCAGATGCAGGAAGCTGCGCAGGAGCAGCAATCGAAAGCAGCGCGGATGACATGGCTCGTGGTCATGTCGCTTCTCGTGTGTGGCGTAGGGATCACGAACTCGATGTTGATGTCGGTTACTGAGCGCTTCCGCGAGATCGGGACGATGAAGTGCTTGGGGGCGGTTGACGAGTTCATCGTACGCCTGTTCCTGATAGAGTCCGCAGTATTGGGCACTCTAGGCTCGATCGTGGGCGCGATCATCGGACTCCTGGTCATGCTCCTGGTCTATGTCATCAAAGAGGGAAGCTCCGTCCCCGCGTTGATGAACTGGTCCGAAATGCTCAGGTATCTCCTTATAGGGATCGGTCTGGGCACGCTGCTGTCGCTGTTCGCGGCTGTGCCCCCGGCCATGCGCGCAGCCAAGCTCCCGCCCGCAGCCGCGCTGGCCACTGAGGTATAGTTAGGAAATCAGGAAGAGGGGCGCACGAACAAACCGTTTGACCCCGCCTGGAGGCGAAGAAGATGGCAGTCATCAAGTGTCCCGAGTGCGATTATGAAGTTGAGACTGACGGCATCGTCACGGTATGCCCGAAGTGCAATGCCGACATGACAAAGGCCATGGAAGATGTCGGGCGTACGTCGCGCCCGAAGATGAGCGAGGTGGCCCGTGACGACTCGGTGACCACACACGAGTTCATCGTCCGCACCAAGGGCCTCGTCAAGGAGTACGTGATGGGCGAGGTGCGCGTGCGCGCGCTCAATGGCGTTGACCTCGACGTCCGCCGTGGCGAATATCTCTCGATCATGGGCCCATCGGGCTCGGGCAAGAGCACGCTCTTCAACATGGTGGGCGGACTCGATAAGCCCAGCGAAGGTACGTGCTACATCGAAGAGGTAGACATGGCTCAGCTCGACGCATTCGAGCTCGCCTGGCTGCGCTGCCGCAAGATCGGCTACATTTTCCAGAGCTTCAACCTCATCCCTGTCATGACCGCTCTGGAGAACGTTACGCTGCCGATGATCTTCGCCGGCATGAGCAGCGACGAGATGATGGAGCGAGGCGCGATGCTTCTTGATCTCGTCGGCCTGGGCGACCGCCTGCACCACAAGCCCTACGAGCTCTCTGGTGGTCAGCAACAGCGTGTCGCCGTGGCACGCTCGCTGGCCAACAGTCCGGCGATCATCCTCGCCGACGAGCCGACCGGTAACTTGGACCTGCAGACCGGTAAGGAAATCATTGACCTGCTCAAGGAACTCAACACCGAGAGTGGAGTCACCGTCATCTCAGCGACTCACGACCTGAAGATGATTGACGTCTCCGACCGCATCGTTCACATCCGAGACGGCGTCTGCGACAAGATTGAGCATCGCGCCGACCTCGACCTGAATATCGGTGATCTCGGCAGCGAACACGCTGAGGGCGAGTAAGCCCCCAATGGTACCCGGCCGGGCGGCCCGACTGCCCGATCGACGCCCCTGAGGGTGACCTACGCAGTCTTGACCGGGGTGCAAAGGGGTTTGTCAGATTGCTGGCGCGCGACCGCGAGGCCGCGCGCCACATGCGCTATCAAGGTGTAGCAGCACGAGCCAGTGCCCACTCGGGCGACTGGCCTTGCATCTGCTGAGGCGGTGAGAGCAACTTGCTTCGGCCACTCAAGGCATTGACCATCGTTGTACTCGCAGTCGCATTCGTCCTCTCCTGCGTACCAGGAGTCTGGGCCCAAGGCGGCCACGAGGAGGAGATCGTGCTCGAGTCCCAGTGGGACTATGAGCGCGCGGCCTTCTCCGTGGATGAGACCGAGATGCGCGGCCTCATGACGAGGTTGTCGGCCATCGATAGCCGGGTGACAGGCTATGAGGGCTGCTCGGAAGCCGCTGATATTGTCGCCGACGAGTTCCGGCGCCTCGGTCTGGACGTGACCACCGAGGAGTTTGAGGTGGTCGTGCCCAAACCTCACAACGATGCTCAGGGCCGCCCCGCCAGCATCGACGTTGACGGCTCGGGCCGCTCCTTTGCGCTGCAGCCGATGTGGCCAAACTTGGTCCGTACCCCCATGACCACGCGCGAGGGCACCAAGGGTCACCTCATCTACGCCCATGCCGGCACCCTTCGCTCCTTCAATAACCTGGACGTGATGGATTCCATCACGATGGTGGACTTCAACTGCCAGACCGAGTGGTTCAACGGTCCACTTCTGGGCACCAAAGCTGTCCTCTTCGTCGAGCCCAACGAGACCATTCGCGGGGAAGCAGAGCAGAAGTTCCTCTCAATTCCGGTCAATATTCCGCGTTACTGGATCCCCAAAGAGGCCGCCGATTACCTGCAGGGCCTTCTCATCTCACAGGACCAGGTCAACGTGACCGTCAACTGTGACATGCGCTGGGAGCGGGTCACCGCACAGAACATTATCGCACGCATTGGCGGCACCGACGAGCGCTTGGCTCGTCAGCAAGTTGTTCTGCAAGCCTACTATGACTCGATCTCCGTCACGCCAGCGCAGGCGCCCGGCGCTGAGAACACATGCTCCATTGCGGCACTCATCCAGCTGGCCAAGTCTTTCAAGGACCAGCCGCCCAAGCGCACCGTCCTGTTCCTCGCCACTTCCGGGCACTTCCAGGCCCTGTCAGGCACCAAAGCCTTCATCCGCGACTACATCCGCGGCGCCAAGGGCGAAAAGCGCGTGCGACAGATGTTCAGGCTCACCGACGATAGCCGGCGCGAGCTTGAAGAGGCCATCACGCGCGTCTGGGAAGAAGACAAGCGCTCGGATGTCGACAAGACTGAGGACGAGATCGTCGCCGAGCGCATGCGCGCGCTCGGGCGCATCTACAAGGCCGTGAAGTTCGCCGCCAAGCGAGCGAAGGGTCTTGATAAGGTATTGCGCGTCGCTAAGAACGAGGATCCCAACGAGGGCAAGCTCTTCGAGCGTCGACTCACTGACGAGGAACTGTCCGAACGCCAACGCCTGATCACGGACTTTACCGCAGCGGCGCCTGGGATTCACTCGGCCGTAGACAACGCCTACGCGGTGTTGCGCGAGGCGCGACGCACGCCTCGTGACGCCGCCCTCGACGAGAAGAAGCGCATGCTCGCGAACGTGGAGGAAGCGGCCTGGAAGCTCGCCGAGGCCCTCGACTTCTCGGAAGAGAAGCTGTACCTATGGTTCTCCGTCGATCTCTCAAGCCACAACGACACCTTCGGTGTTTTCTACAAGGGCTACTTCTACAACTTCCGCGAGAACATCCAGTGGAAGTTCTCCGACATCGGCAAGAAGGCGCGCGAGTATTCGTCTCTGATCGCCACCGCGCTTGGCACCGGCAACGCGCTGGTGGACGGTATCAACGCCATCCAGGGCAAGAGCTGGCAGACATACATGGCAGGCAAGCTCGCCATGTCCCACGAAGTCGCTACGCTCTCAGGCATCCCCGGTTTGGCATTCGCAACCATCCACGACTCCCGTCCGTGGGTTGACACGCCCATGGACACGATGGAGCGTGTTGATCTCGCCAACGTGGTCAGCCAGACAACGTTCCTCAGTTGTCTGCTGCTGGACATGATTTCACTGGACGACCCGAGTGATCTGTATGATCTTGAGTTGAGCGACGATTTCGTTGAGATCAAGGGGCGCGCGGTGGAGTTCAACCCCGAGCGCAGCCTCTTCCCTGACGAGCCGATGGTGGGAGCAGTTGCTGTCGCACGGACCGGCACTAAGACTGCCATGGGTGTGCGCAGCGAAATCTTCGACATTGTCGACGCGGACGGCCACTTCTACCTTCCGGGCCTGCCCAACACCCGCGCACGTGGCGGCACCACCACGGTCGAGGCCTACATCCTCGACGAAACCAACGGTAGTGTCCGCATGGCCCCCGACCTCGGTGTGTCTGGCGCCGAGGCGTACCCGAATAAGGTTCCCATGGACCAGGACATCAAGCCTGTTACCGTGGTCCTCTTTGATTGCATGCCCGTGGCCATTTTCGACATGGTCGACCAGCGCTTCTTCCAACTCCTGCGTGAGCTCAACCTCTATGACGCTGCCACAGACGCACCGCCCTACGAGTTTGGCTTCTGTTTGCCGCTGCCACCGCAGCAGTTCACATCCAGCTATGAGCCAGTAGCGGTGGTCTTCGCTCCGGCAGGGACAAAAGCCAAGATCACGATGGGCGCCAGTTTGCTGGGGTTGCGCTTCCTCCTGATTAATCCCACGAAGCGCGAGGAGATGGGTGAGGGCTACCTTGTAGATTCGAACCCGTCCCTCTACGCGACCCCCTACCGTGTCGCCAACGACATGTGGCAGATCGACGAGACCCGCATGACGGACCTGGCCAAACACGGCATCACCAACCAGCGCGTCGAGAGCTCACATGCGAGCGCTGCCGAGTACCTTGAAGAGGCCCGCCAGCATCTCGCCGAGCGCCAGTACGACAAGTTTTTCACCGCCTCACGCTCCGCGTGGAGCTACGAATCCCGAGCCTATCCCGACATCCGCCAGACTGCCGATGACGTCGTCAAGGGCGTGCTCTTCTACCTGGCCCTGCTGATGCCCTTCGCCTACTTCTCTGAGCGCCTGTTCCTTGGCGGTCGCGAGATCAAGCGGCAGATCATCGGTGTTGTCAGCTTCTTCATAGGCATCTTCATCCTCATAGCGTTGGTGCACCCGGCATTCGCGATCACGTTCACTCCGATGATCATCCTACTGGCCTTCATCATTCTGGCCCTCACGATCATCGTTGTCGCGATCATCGTGCAGAAATTCGAGGAGCAGATGAAGGAGGTCCGTTTCGAGCAGACAGGTCTGCGTGAAGCGGACGTGAGCCGGATGGGTGTATCGGCGGCCGCTTTCGGCCTCGGCATCTCGAACATGCGGCGCCGCAAGACCAGAACCGTGCTGACCTGTTCGACCTTGGTCCTGTTGACGTTTACGGTGCTCTCGTGCACGTCCATCAAACAGACCATGCGCTCCAACCAGATCAGGCTCCCGAAGACTGCCGACTACAACGGCATCATGATCCGCGACAAGACCTGGACGCCCGTGGGCGAGCCGACCCAGCGCGTCATGCAAAACGAATTTGGCGCCGAGTTCGCCGTGGCTCCACGCGCATGGTATTTCTCCTCGCGTCCCGGGGAGCAATCCTTCGTGACCGTGTCGCGCGCCGATGCGTCCTACGCGGCTACGGCCCTCGTTGGGATGACCCCGGCAGAGGCGAGAATCACCGCTCCTCAGGAAGCTTTGCTGGATGGTGGCAGGTGGTTCAAGGATGACGACCACCTCGCGTGTATTGTCCCGCAGGAAATGGCCGACAAGCTGAACATCTCGGCAACCGACGTCGGGAACGTATGGGTGTCGGTCTTCGGTACCGACCTGCGCGTGATAGGCATCGTCGACAGCGACAAGTTTAAGCGCATCGAAGACATTGACGGTGAGCAGATCACGCCTGTCGACTATCTGCTCATGCAGGAGCAGCAGGCTCAGCGACAGGCGATGCAGGCCGGCGACGAGGAGATGAGTGAGGATGAGCTGCGCGAATATATTCACCTCACTCCCGACGCGGTTCTGCTCGTCCCCTACGACTTCGTAATCAACGGTGGCGGCACGCTGCGCTCCGTGGCGATTGGCATCCCGGACGCTGACACTGTGCGCAAGGACCTCGAGAACCTGATGGCCCGCGTCGAGCTGAACCTCTACGCCGGCATCGACGGGGTCACCTACCTGTGCAGCGCGGTCGGCACCACCGGCTTCCAGGGCGCGGGCGACGTGGCGATCCCGATCCTCATCGCGGCCCTCATCGTCCTCAACACGATGCTTGGGTCGGTCTATGAGCGCGTCAACGAGATCCATATCTACAGCTCGCTGGGCTTGGCCCCCACTCACATCGCCGCCCTGTTCGTTGCCGAAGCATCTGTGTATGCCGTCATGGGCGCGGTTGCTGGCTACTTGGTTGGGCAGGTATCGGCGAAGATACTCCTGGCCACCGGCTGGATGCCTGGACTGTACCTGAACTATTCCTCGCTGGCGGCTGTCGGCAGCACCTTGATTATCATGGTGACGGTGCTGCTGTCGGTGATCTATCCTGCCCGCAGGGCTTCCGACATCGCCATGCCTGGGATCGAGCGCCGCTGGACGCTGCCCGAGCCTGAGAACGATCAGATAGCGATGGACCTGCCCTTCACTGTTACCGGTGACCAGGCGGTGGGCGTAAACGTCTTCCTGATGGATTATCTATCGGCGCACGCAGACTATTCGCTGGGTAACTTCTCTACGGGCGATATACGGCTCTCTGCCCCCGAATATGAACTCGGCGAAGGCTTCGAACTCAATGTCATGGTCTGGCTGGCGCCCTACGACCTGGGTGTATCCGAACAGATGGCGCTCCAGACCGTGCCGACTGACGACGCGGAGACCTACCAAATCCGCACGATCATCACTCGCGAGAGCGGCGACGAGGCCTCTTGGATGCGCGTCACGCGCAACTTTGTGAACCTGCTGCGGAAGCAGTATCTGCTGTGGCGCACGCTGCCCGTGAGTCAGAAGGGCGACTACGGCGCGCGCGGCCGCAGGATCCTGGCCGGAGAAGAAGCGCCGTTCGAGGCAGAGTAAGGCCGCTGCGAGCGTACATACGCACAGCCCAACGACCAGCACTGGGATCCATAGCCGAGGTGCTGGCGTGCCCGGAGGTGTCAAGTGGCTCATACGGACCCCGAACTTGAGCTTTATAGAGGGCTGATGGACCAGCCTGAAGAGTATGAAGACGGCTTCGATGTAAAGACGCTCATCGGAGCTGTCTTCATCGGCTTCGTGATGATGCCGGGGGCCATCTACCTCGGTCTGGTCGCGGGCCGCAGTCTCGGTCCAGCCGCTGAGTGGACGACGATCATCCTCTTCACTGAGGTCGCTCGGCGGTCGTTCATCACGCTCAAGCGGCAGGAAGTCTACATCCTCTTCTACATCGCCGCAGCTCTGGCCAGCACGCATGGCAGCCTGCAGCTCGCCGGCGGCGCCTTCGCGGGCAAGATGTTCGAGCAGTACTTCGTGCGGTCGCCAGCGGCGCGCGGTCTGGGCATCGCCCACCAGATCCCGGACTGGGTCGTCCCCAGTCCAGACTCTGAGGCGATCATGCAGCGCACGTTCTTCCATCCTGACTGGTACTACCCGACCGCCATTCTGTTGGTCGGTGTCATCCTCAGCCGCATGAACTGGTTCGGTCTGGGGTATCTGCTCTTCAGAATCACATCTGACTACGAGCGGCTCCCCTTCCCCTTCGCGGCCATCACCGCGCAGGGCTCGACGGCGCTCGCCGAGACGACCACAAAGAGCGAGACCTGGCGCTGGCGCGTCTTCGCAATCGGTGCGATGGCCGGGCTGGTGTTCGGCGCGTTCTATGTGGGGGTACCGACGATCACCGGCGTTATCATGACTAAACCCCTGCAGCTCTTGCCCATTCCATGGGTTGAGCTTACGCGCAATACTGAGCATGCTCTGCCAGCTGTGGCCACGGGTCTGGTAACTGACCTTGGCGTAATCATCGCTGGCTTCGTCGTGCCCTTCTGGGCAGTGGTCGGCAGCTTCATTGCTGCAGCGGCGACCTTTGTCCTCAACCCGCAGCTGTACCGGATGGGCGTACTGCAGGAATGGAAGCCGGGGATGGATACTATCCAGACCCAATTCGCCAACTCCGTGGACTTCTACTTCAGCACCAATATCGGCATCTCGTTCGCAGTTGCGGTTATAGGGATCGTGGGCATCATCGCCCACATGTACCGCAACCGCAAAGCCGAGGAGAGTGGTCTTGAACATGAGAAGGGGACGATGGCGGGGGTACCCGGGCGCGGGGACGTCTCGCTGACGGTGGCAATCGGTCTGTTCATAGTCTCCACTTTCGGCTACGTTGCGCTGTGCCGGCACCTGGTGCCCGATTTCTCTATCTGGTGGATCATCTTCTTTGGCTTCATATTCACGCCCATCAACTCCTACGTTGACGCGCGCATGAAGGGGCTCACCGGCCAATGGGTCAGCATCCCCATGGTCAAAGAGGGCGTAATCATCCTCAGTGGCTACAAGGGCATTGACATCTGGTTTGCGCCTATACCAGAGTTCGACCACGGTGCTAGAGCGCAGCAGTTCCGCGTCCTGGAGCTGACCGGCAACAAGGTCATCAGTCTGGTGAAGGCCGAACTGCTGATCCTGCCGATCGTCGTCCTGTGCAGCCTGCTGTACTGGCAGTTCATCTGGCGGCTTGCACCGGTGCCGTCGGTCAACTACCCATACGCTCAGAAGATGTGGCACCTTGCTGCTCTGAACAAGGGCCTGTGGCTCACCGCCACGCTCACCGACCGCAGCCTCTTCCATATCGCCTTCAAGTGGCCGCTGGTCATTGGTGGGTTCGTGTTCGGCATCTCGTCCTACAGCCTATTAGCAGTGATGAAGCTGCCGACGCTGCTCATCTACGGTGTGGTGCGAGGAATGGGGCACTTACCGCATCACATCTTCCCCGAGATGATCGGGGCTCTGCTCAGCCAGTTCTACCTGGGGCCCAAGTTCGGGATGCGTCGCTGGAAGCAGTACGCGACTGTTCTCAGCGCGGGCTACGCCTGCGGCATGGGCCTGGTGGGGATGGGTTCGGTGGCCTTTGCGCTCATTGGACAGGCAGTCTCACAAATGCCGTACTGATCCCCGCAACGGGGCAATCAAGCAACTCCGCCGGCGTCCTTCTCAAGAGGACGCCGGCTGTTTTTTGTGGCTTGTCCAATCGGCCTCGCCCGCGGTTAAGATTTGTTTGCTCTTGGAGGAACCAAAGGTCTTCGGGGATGTTTCTATACCGTAACAGAGCATCTTACCGTTGCTTCTGACGGCCATCGCACCCGGCGGCCCGCGGCTAGTCCGCGCGCCCCGACGGGAGGATCCAGATGATACGGACGCGATGTCGCACGGCTGGCTTCACACTGATCGAGCTGCTCGTCGTCATAGCAATCATCGCGATACTGGCAGCGATCCTGTTCCCCGTTTTTGCGCGTGCTCGCGAGAAGGCGCGCCAGACGAGCTGCTTGTCGAACATGAAGCAGCTTGGGCTGTCACTGATCATGTACTCGCAGGACTACGACAGCATCTTCCCGATGTGGGGATATGGCGGCAGCGATGCTGATGATACGGTCGCGGACGGTGCCTACACCTGGGACACCGTCCTCATGCCCTACATGAAGAACGAGCAGATACTGACATGCCCATCGAACGATGCCAACGATGGTGGCGACCGTTGCCGGTCATACGCACTGCCCCGCTACGTCAGCCGCGTTAACGTCGACATGGTACCCGCGCCTACGTCCACTGTCGCCCTTTTCGAGAAGGGCGAGAAGGCGCTCGGCAAGTGGGGCGACGCCACCGGCGAGAACTTCTTCCAGACCCACGGGTGCACCGGCTACGGTCTCACCACGCAACTGTGGCACAACGAGGGCAAGAACTTCGCCTACTGCGACGGCCATTCGAAGTGGCACGCGAAATCCTCGGGCCCGTTCGCAGCCGTTACTTCGAATACTTGTCCGGCTGCCGGTTACAGCGGCGATCAGTGGGAGGACCACGGTCCCGGTCATTGCGAGTTCAGTACCGATTGGCCCGAGGAGTAGGGCGTCGTCGATAGACAGTAACCGCCATCACGTGGTAAAATCAGGGCTGCACGACGCGGGTCGTCTGCCGCTCGTGCAGCCCGCTGGATTCCGCCAGATCGCTCGGAGGAGGGGCTCAGCGATGACACCTGTCTTTCGGTGCCGGATGCAGCGTCGGCGAGGCTTTACGCTCATCGAGTTGCTTGTGGTCATCGCCATTATCGCTATCCTGGCGTCCATCCTTTTTCCGGTCTTCGCACGGGCGCGCTCGAAAGCGAGACAAGCGAGCTGCGCATCGAATATGAAGCAACTCGCCACAGCAATCACGATGTACATGGACGACGCAAGCGAGTTCATGCCGATGTGGAGTCTGATCGGCGGCAGTCCAACGGGCGGCAACCCGGGTGGGCACCCTTACACCTGGGACGAGCAGATATACCCTTACACGCGCAACAACCAGATACTGGTCTGTCCTGACAACCCCTTTGGCGGCGCCTACCGATCGTACGCGCTGCCCCGGTACGTGAGCGGCGTGCAGTTCGCGCGCTTCCCCAGTCCATCGCTGATCGTGATGCTTTTCGAGAAAGGCCAGTACGGTTTCGGCGTCTGGGATGATGCGACGGGCGAGAATTTCCACCAGTCGCACACCGCAAAAGGACAACCGGGATACTCGGAATCGCCCTTTCACACGAACGGGAAGAATTTTGCGTTTTTGGATGGGCACGTTAAGTGGTATACTAAAAGTGCGGGTCCATTCGCGGACGCCTTTCGGACGGGGGCAGAGCCGGGAACTTGCGAAATTGCGTTCCCGGGGCCCGCGGGTGACTGGCCATCTGCGCAATAATGTAGCTATAAGCAGCGAAGCATGGGAGTGTGATCTCAGTGATGTTCATGCGAGCCCACGGCCTCAAGCGAGGCTTCACGCTGATCGAATTGCTGACGGTAATCGCCATAATCGCCGTCCTGGCTGCCATTCTCTTCCCGGTCTTCAGCCGGGCGCGAGCTAAGGCGAGGCAGACCACCTGTCTGTCGCACCTGCAGCAGCTCGGAAGCGCCGCAACGATGTACAGCTCCGACCACAATGACTTCATCGTTCCGTGGTCGGTCACCCATCCGGGCACGGCTGGCTGGACGCCGCCCTCGGGTCACGAGAACGAGCCGTGGCCCACGGTAGCCACATGGGACACCAGCCTGCAGAGCTACATCCGGAACGAGGACATGGTCAAGTGCCCCTCGAACCCCATGGATGCTGACGCTCGGGCCTACGCGATCGCGCAGTACACTCAGCGCCCCTACGGCGCCGCACCCAATGAGAAGTCCTTTGGCGGGCACAAGGACTCCATCCCTGCGCCCACGAAGACGGTGCTGTTGTTCGAGAAGGGGCAGAATGCTCCTGGCTCATGGGGCGACGCGCTTGGCCAGAACGTCTACCAGGATCACGGGGACGTCTGCACCATTGCCGACGCTGAGATGTGGCACGTTGAGGGCAAGAACTTCCTCTTCCTCGATGGCCACGCCAAGTACGTGCCCGGCGGCGCTGGTCCCTTCGCATGGGAAGGCCAGGGCAGCACGACTTTCGACGGGCCTGGCTGCTGCTACAACTGGGGCAAGGCCTCAAAGGGCGGCGACTGGCCGTCAATCGAGGACTGACGCGCGCCTGAGACAGTGTGTGGGCCACCGGCCATCAGGTCGGTGGTCTGCCGGTGTACGCCCCCTGCCGGCGAGGTGCCCGCTGGCTTTTGCGGGGCGCGTGATTGTGCTATACTCAGACACCACAAACCCGTGAGGTAATGCCGTTGACCCGGCTTTTGCGGCGCGCCGATTTCCAGATGCTGACCATCGTGCTGGTGCTGTGCGTCATCGGCTCAGTGGCCATCTACAGCTGCACGAAGAGCGACATGGTCAAGCTGGGCAAGTCGCCCATGGCCAAGCTCAAGCTGCAACTCGTGTGGCTCGTGATTGGCCTGGGCGCACTGCTGGGCACGATGATGATCGATGCCAGCAAGCTTCGGCGGCTGTCGCTGCCCATATACTTTGTTTGTATGGGTCTGTTACTGATAGTGCTGGTTGTCGGGCCGATCCGGGGCACGACCCGGTGGATATCGCTGGGGCCGATCAACCTGCAGCCGGCGGAGTTGGCCAAGCTCGCCGTAATCATCATGCTTGGCACGGTTCTGGCGCGTTCGGAGGACGAGCGCTGGGATTTCGTCTTCCTGCTGCGGGCGCTGGCCTACGTGGCCGGGCCGGCAGTGCTGATTCTATTGCAGCCGGACCTGGGCACCCCCATCGTGATGTTCTTCGTATGGCTGACCATGCTGTACGCTTTTGGGGCAAATCCCGTGCACCTGGTTGCGTTCGCGCTGGCGGCGATTCTGCTCTTTGCGGGTGCGTGGGGATTCGGGATCATTCGGCCGCATCAGAAGCGGCGGATGATCTCCTTTATCGACCCCGGGGCCGACCCGCGCGGCGCGGGCTATCACTTACGACAGTCACTCATCGCGATTGGCTCAGGGCACTTGTGGGGCCATGGCCTTTTTCACGGGCCCCAGAGTCAGGGCTCATTCATCCCTGACCAGGAGACTGATTTTATCTTCACCGTCGTCGGCGAAGAGTTGGGTTTTGTCGGGGCGGTAAGTGTTGTGATGTTGTATGGGCTGCTGCTATGGCGTGGGTTGATGGTTGCCGCGACGGCCCAGGGGATGTTCGGTCGCGTCGTCGCGATGGGGATCACCGGAATGCTCCTGCTGCAGGTGATGGCCAACATTGGCATGACGATCGGGATGGCACCGGTCAAGGGAATGGCGTTACCCTTCCTCAGCTACGGTGGCAGCTCGATGGTAACGAGCATGATTTCAGTGGGCATTTTGCAGAGCATCTACATGAGACGTGACCCGATAGTGTTCTGAGGGCATGTCTGTGGGGATATCGCGTGGTGCAGGCTCCGTGCCTGCCGCAGGTCACAGGGAGTGTACAGACATAGATGGCTAACTTGGATACTACTGACTGGCAGACTATTGCATGGCAGGGCATCACATTGCGTGTGCCCGAGGGCTGGAATATCGGCGCGATCGGTGGCGATCGCCTCCAGGGCTACATGCGTATCGACAGCGCCGAGATGCCGCGCATTGAGATCAAGTGGCAGCACTCGCCCGGCTTCATCGACGTCTCGCAGGTCGTCGACAAGTACATCGGCGAGATGCAGAAGAAGACCAAGAAGGGCGAGTCGCCCGTCGAGGTCAGGCGCGACACGGACCTGCTGAGCAAGCGCAAGATGCGGGCCAAGACGCTAATCTGTTTCGACTGGAAATCTGACAGCACAGGTCATGGCGCCGGCTGGTACTGTGATCGCTGTGAGCGCATGATGCTCGTGCAGGTCATGGCCAAGCCCGACGAGGACGGCGAGGCGCTGGCCCGCGAGATCATCGGCGACATGGAGGATCACTCGCGCGGTGGCTGGACGCGCTGGAGCGCGTACGGACTTGACACTGCCGTGCCGGACCGCTTCGCTCTGACTGACCAGAAGCTTATGGCCGGCCTGATCGAATTCAAGTTCGAGAGTGAGGGCGAGGACATCGTCATCGGCCGGTGGGGCATGGCGAACGTGGCTCTCAAGTCTCGCGAACTCGCCTCCTGGGCGCGGTCTGAGATCGCCGGCAGGCACAAGGGCGTGACGCTTACCTATGAGGATTCCGAGTATCTCGGTCACCCCGCTTTGACGGTCACAGGTGAGCACACCAGCCCGATCACCCGCATTCAGGTTTTCATCATGCACTGTCTGCGCAAGCCCTTTGCCGAGGCCATAAACGGCCGGCTCTGGCACTGCGAAGATGACAACAAGATCTTCTACGTTGGCGGCCTCTTTGACGCCAATAACGTCGTGTTCGTTGACCAGATTTGTGAGCGCACGCCCTGCCACGACCCAAGCAGCAAGCGAAAACGGGGGTAGCGATGGTTGACGCAGCCCGAAGCCGCTGGATTATTCCGCTGGTCGTGGTCTCAATCGTGGCAGCGCACTGCCTGCTGTGGGCCGACGCTGACCCGAGCCCTGAGGTCCTGGAACTGATCCGCGAGAGTCAGGAACTGGTTGAGGCAGGTGACGCACCGGGGGCTCTGGCGAAGCTCGATGAGGCTGCTCGACTCGCGCCTGATTACCCGGCAGTCCACGCCAATCTCGGCTATCTGCACGAGCGCGAGAAAGACACGCTGGGCGCGCTCGACAGCTACGCGCGTCTGCTCGAACTGCGTCCTGATGACGAGTACGGGCGTGCTCGCGTCAAGCACCTATTCTTTGGCGGCACCTTCCCGCGCGCCCTGCGCATGTCCCTGCTCCAGTTCAGTCCGGTCTCCTTCGTCACCGATGAAAGTCGCCTGCGAGCAGCAGACGCGGTCGCCGAGGTCACGCGTCGGATCGCCTACACCACCGGCATGCTCTACCCCGACCAGATGGCTGACGGCGGCGCACCCGTGGTTACAGAGATCCCTTCCGCTGGCGGACAGGGCGCAGTTGGCAGTGCGAGCTTCAACCGCGTGTGCTACGGCTACACGAGCGCTCCGGGCAGCGATGACCTTACCGTGAACTTGGCCATGTACTACCCCTCGCCACTGCTGAGCCAGAGCGGGCAGGACTACAGTTCACTGGCCGGGCGCTTGATGCACGTCATGCTGCGCCTGCGCTGCTACACGCGCTTCCACTTGGGTCTGCCCTCCGCCGCGAGTAACGAGATGCCGCTGATGTGGCTTTGCGAAGCGGGGCCCACCGGCGCCGAGCAGTATCTCACCAACATCTTCTTCTACGACGTCGGGCGCGAGCGCCAGCCCATGGAGTGGATCCGTGAGGCCGCCCACGAGTGGGGCCACCGGGTCCTGCCGCGCATGGGGCGTTTCGACAAGCCTGAGGCATACGCCGAGGGCGCGCTCGGCGAGCTGCTCTTCACGCAGTATCTCGCCGAGGAGGCCGGGGCGGTCGTCGGCGATCCGTGGCCATCCGCCGCTGCGCAGCGCGCGGCACAGGGGCTTTGGGGTACCGGTACCGTGGACCTCGCGGACTACCTGGGCGATATGCGTCATGCGACGCTGGACTACTGGCTGCAGGAGGGCCCGAACTCTGAGCTGGAGGCGGGGCTCGGCGAGGACGCGTTCATGTATCTGGTCGGCGCGATGGCATGGGTGCAGGCGGCGCACGGCGACAACATGCTGCGCACGACGTTCGCCAAAGCGCCCGGCGAGTCACCGGCCGATTTCTACTACGGCTATAGGCAGGCCATAAAGGAAGCGGCTGGCGAGGGGGAGATCACCCTTTACGCCGGCGCGCTTGATATCGGTCGCAGCGAACTGACTGCAGCCCCATCTGAGGGCGCTCTTCGGCGCGAGAAGATGCGCCTGGTCCCCGGCGATATTGTGCGCATCCCGGTCTATCTGCTCGACGGTACGGCGCAGGTGCGGGTGACGCCCGGTCTGCGCGAGACGCGCTTGACGGCGTATCTCGACGGCATCGGCCCGCTGGCCATCGAGGCCGGCGACAGTGTGCAATTGGGCACTGTGCAGCAGGGCTGGCACACGCTGACCTTGATTGCTCCGGAAGATGGCGGCGCGGTCGAGTTGCGCGCGATCATCCTTCGCACCGGCCCGCAGGCTCAAGCCCCGGATCTGGGCTAGGTCGTGAGGGACCGAGCGTGCTGCGAAGGACGTGGGTCCTTTCTTCGGAACCCGACGGGGTCTTAGGTGTTGTATTGCTCGGAGGCGGGGGTGCAGGATAGCGCGCGCTCGGCGGGATACGGGCGCGAGTTTTGCTGTGTGGCTACCCAGTCATCCGCCGAGAACGGCGGGGGCCGCATCAGAACCCAGATCTATGACATTGGCCAACTGGAAGCCTGCCCCAAAGGCATTCTGAGGTGGGCTTCATTCTGCTCAGGAGGGCGCAATAATCGTGAAATTCTGGAAGCTCGCACTCATGTCGCTCGCTCTGTTCATCCCCGTCTGCGCAATCGCTGCAGAGGGAGACGCCGCTGACGCAGAAGAGGAAAAACCCTACGACGAGCGAGGTCTCATCCGCGACGACATGCGTGTCTCGCTGGCATTCACGCAGGGCAGCAATGAATACTACGATTACACGGACCTGCGCGTCTACATTGCTGGCCAGGCGCACTATGCCTTCAGTGGTGACGACTACCTCGACGTCAACCTGCTGCTTAACCGCTTTGACCGCAGCTACGACGATCCCCGCTACGGCGATGAGCCGCTGACCAATCTCTTCGATATGGACGTCACCTACGTCTTCGACGGCGTAGACAAGTACGAATACGGGGTGCACCATGCCCTGGGGGCCACGTTCTTTTCCGCCAACATGTTCGAGGACGTGAACCTGGGCGTGGGGTACGGCGGGGTCTACCGCTACCCGACCGGCAATGTGCGTCTGCTTGCCGGCCTAGGGCGGAACATTGGCTTTGATGACGCCTGGGAGCCGATGGCTGAACTGAGCATGACCCACAACAAGCGCCTCAACAAGCAGTGGCGCCTGATTACGAAGGCGGACCTGATGTGGCACAGCGGTGAGGCGCTTCTCAACGGCGACGGCGCGACCTACCCGGACACCGTCTATGTGCTCAACGGCACCATCTACTACCAGCTCATTAAGAACTGGAGCCTGTACGCACGCTACCTCAACGACAACGCCGCTGACAGTCCGCGGTCATACATATCTCTGGGCCTGAGCCACAACTTCCGTCCCCCGCGTAAGCGCCCCACCAAGTGAGCCTTCGTTCTCTCAGGCCAGCCCGAGCCCCAGCACTCGGTCAATGTTGCGCCAGGTGATCTTCTCGTAGACATCGGGCGCGATATTGCCCGCCTCGAGGTTCGCCGGGAACCACTCGCACTGCATCAGCGTCTGCCCCGGGAAGCAGATGTCGGTCCCGAACATCAGCCGGTCCTGAAACTTCTCCAGGAAGGCGAAGCCGAACTCCTCGTCGCGGCTGATGGCGTTGTGCCCGCTGCCAGCCGACAGGTCCCCGTAGAGATTATCGTACTTCTCGAACAGCTCCACCAGTCGGCCGCCCGGCGTTACCGGGCCCTCAGGATAGCCCTTCCAGTTCTCCTCGGTGGCGCTACCCGTGATGTTGGACCAAAACGGCTGCGAGTGGCCGAAGAAGGTCACGTCCGGGAAGTCCTGGAGCGTTTTCTCGAGGCCCGGCAGCCCCACCTCGTCCACCAGCCCGTAGTAGCCGACTGGCTCGGGCGCCACGTGGAAGGTGATGGGCATCTGCCACTCGCTGGCGTACTTGAGCAGGTTGCGCACGCGTGGGTCGCCCCACGGGAGGCATGACGTAAGCTCCCCGATACTCTTTGCGCCAGCCTCTTTGTAGAACTTGAAGAACGGGGTGAAGTCGAAGTCCGGGTTGTTGCCCCCACTGCGCGGGTCGATGCAGCAACTGGGGATCAACCGTTTCGGGTGCAGCGCGCAGATCTCCAGCACGTCCTCGGGGGTCACGAACTGGTTGCGGCATTCGCAGCCGATCCCGCACATGATCAGGGCCATGTCAATGCCGCCCGCGTCCATCATGTCGAGCATCTCATCGGCGGTGGGATAGTGCGAGCCGCCCCGACGCTGGACGCTCTTGCGCTTGGTGCAGTGCACGTGGCAGTCGATGATCATCTGTAAACACTCCCTGGTATCTCGGGTTGCCGATCAGCCTTCGAGGCCGAGGTCGAGCGCGTCATTGATGTTCCGCCAGGTGATCTTCTCGTACGCTTCCTCCGAGATGTTCCCATCGGCGAGCGCCGCGCGGAACCAGTCCGGCTGGGGCAGCGCCTGGCCGGGGCCGCATATATCGGTGCCGAACCACAGTCGGTCTTGGAACTGGTCAAGGAATGCGAAGCCGAATTCGGGGTCGCGGCTGATGGCGTTGAAGCCGCTTCCTGCCGACAGATCGCCATACAAGTTTTCGTACTCCTCGAACAGCCTGACTGTTGCGCCGCCGGGCAGAACCTTGCCTTCGGGGTAGCCGCCGCGTGTTGTGTCGGACAGCCCGGCCGTGACCTCAGCCCAGAATGGTTGCGAGTGCCCGACAAGCTTGAGGTCGGGGAACTCTTTGAGGGTTCGCTCAAGCCGCGGCAGCCCGAGGTCATCGGCGAGGCCGTAGGAGTAGCCGAGCGCCGGTGAGATATGGAAGATGACCGGTAGATTGTAGTCGGCGCAGTGGCGCAGCATGTTCCACACCATAGGGTCGTCGAAGTACATGTTGGCGGTCACTTCTCCGACGCCCTTGCAGCCGGCTCCCGTGTAGTAATCAAAGTGCCGCGTGAAATCGGCGTTCGGGGAGTTCGCCTCTGCCCGTGGATCCACGTTACAGAACGGGATCAGCCGCTCGGGATAGAGTGCGCATATCTTCAGCACTTCCTCCGGTGTCGGCCATTCCTGACGTGCCTCGGGACTTGACAGGGGCAGCACCACCGCCATGTCGATCCCGTCGTCATCGAGCTGGCCGATCAGTTCGTCCGGCGTCGAAAAGTGGCGACCGTTTGCAGCGGGGATTGTCCTCTCCATCACCGCGTGAACATGGCAGTCTATGAGCATCGTACGCGCCTTCCTTCATGAGAGGTGGAAGCAACAGAGCGGATGTTCGCCGTCGGGGGCGAAAGGACTTCCCCTCTGGGGGGCGGAAACACTAAACTGTGTTGCACCTGCAGCAGCCAGGCCCGCGCGCTACTCTTCGGCGAGACGCCAGCGCCCAGATCGTGGTGAAGACGCAATGAGTTCGACGATGGAGTCGCGCGAGCGT
Source organism: Candidatus Zipacnadia bacterium (assembly GCA_029821735.1). GTDB lineage: Bacteria > Armatimonadota > Zipacnadia > Zipacnadales > UBA5352 > JALGSU01. Next base: position 214,574 of record JALGSU010000004.1, read on the forward strand.
ATCCTGGCTGCGATGCGCCACCAAGATGTGGACTATGTGCCCTGCTGCGGGTTCTTCAACCCGCTCAATCCCGTGCAGCGTGTGGGGCACACCTGGAACTTCCCTTGGGCTGACGACGCTTCGGCCGAGGAGCAGTTGCGATACCAGGTCGAGACGCTTGGGCTGGATCAGATCGTGACGGTGGGCGTCAGGGCGACCCAGCAGGCGGACGGGTGCGCGTCCGCCGTGTGGCTGGAGGGCGACGTGTTGCACAAAACCCACACCACTCCGGCGGGGGAGTTGCATGCCGCCGTCCACTACAACGAGCTATGGCCCCACGGTGAGGACATCCCGTTCTACAGCGATTTCAACATAGGTCACTTCGTTGAGCCCTGGCTGGCGAGTGAGCAGGATATGGACTGTCTGCGGCAACTGCAGATGCTGCGGCCGACAGAAGAGATCATTGCAGATGCGCGAGATTCCGTATTGGCGAGCAAAGCGCTGGCCGCTCGCTTCGGGCTGGCGACCTCTGGTAGCGCGGGCATGGGGCTTACCGGCGCGCAGCACCTCTTTGGCGCGACGGATCTGTGCATGGCCGTCATTGACACCCCCGATGTGGTGGACTCGTATCTCGAACACGAGCACCAGATCAACCTGCGCTCGATAGCAGTGTTGGGAGAATTTGGCGTGGACATCGCGCGGCGCAACGGCTTCTATGAGACCTCGGACTTCTACAGCCCGGAGATGCTCGAGCGGTTCCTGAAGCGCCGCCTCGATGCGGAGGCGGACGCGGCGCGGGCGGCTGGGATGATGACCGCCTACACCGCGCACACTGGCATCATGCCCATGCTCGACTACCTCGCCGACCTGAGCCTGGAGTCTATCATCGGGATTGACACTGCATTCGGGGACATGGATATCCGGCAGGTGCGCGACAGGCTCGCGGACCGCAAGGCCTTCTGGATCGGTCCGAGCAGCACGCACCACATCTGGCGAGGGCCCGAGGCGACGCGTCAGGCGGTGAGCGATGTCTTCGAGTGTTTCGGCCGCACGGGGCTGATTCTGTCGCAGGGAGTCTCGTCGCACAGCATCATGCCCTGGGAGAGCACATTGGCCATGATCGACGAATGGCGCCTGCATCGGTGACCGCGTCTCGCGGACGCAGGTACACGAAAAAGCGCCACCTTGCCGAGGCGGCGCTCTCATTGGTCGCGCTGTATGGTCTGTCGCCTACTCAGGATGTACCCTCAGACGCCATCCGCCGTTCCGCCATCAGCGACCGACTGGATCACTCGTCCGGCGTCCTGAACACTCTCCTGTGAATGTCTGCCCAAGTGTTGCCACGCCCCGATCGCGATCAGTGCCACGAGGAATACGATGAGAGCGGTGTCGGTCGCTGCCACTCCCCTGTCGTCGGCCCATAGCCTTTGGAGTGTCTTCAGCATCATGACCATCCTCTGTTTGCTCTTCAGGCTCGCCCGAACTGGATCGCAATCTATGCGAGCCGAGACCTCCCCGAATGACACTGGTCGCGCCATGCAACGTCAGCCTATGCAGTTTATCACATGTCAATAATATGTCAATAGAACGAGAGCTAAAACAGAGAATTGCTCTCGCGCCTGTCAACCGCCTGCCATCTCAAGCAAGGTCGTATTCTCCGCGGCGCTGCTCCCGATCACATTCCCGAGACTGCTCCAAGAACTGACGGCCGCGAGCGCCACAAGGGCCAGCAGTATCGCTGTTTCAAGTGTGGCTATCCCAGTCTTGTCGCACCACAACTCCTGCAAGCACGCCATTGGACATCTCTCCGGCCAGCTCCTGCCGGAACTGGCTGTTTGAGCGTCCGAGCCGTGCCTTCAGTATACCGCACCTCAAGATTAGCTCAAACCTCCATTAGACGCAGCGAGCGCGTCGCCATCCCATGGGGACAGTGACGCGCCTGGTGGCGGGGCCGTGGAACTATCAGGGAACACGGGCGGCAGTCGTCGCTTGCTGCCAGATAGTCTCCCTGAGTTCCGCATTGTTCCGGTCGACCGCATCGCGAACATTGGTCCCCAGCTGTTCCCACGCGAAGACTGCGCCAAGGGCGACAAGCGCCACGAGGACCGCGCACTCTACAGTTGCGAGGCCGGCCTCATCATGCCACAGTTTCAGGACGTCCTTTAGCATCTCTTTCACCACCGGGATGGGTGCGTGGGGTGTGCCGAGGCCGGGGCGCGGCGAAGAACTCGCCCGCAAACAAAAACCACCGGCCAGTAGACACAATCCCACGTGTGAGATTGGTCGCTACCGCAGCCGGCGGTAGAGATACAATACCAGATTGAGGTCAAGGCTCGATCAAGGCAGCATCAATGTTGTATCAACACTGGCTCTTTTTTTCCTCAAGAGTCAAGGTTGGCGCCCCCGGGATCTCGTGTGCGGCCGCTGCAGGCATCGCCGTCAGACTGAGTCGAAGAGGTTGCCGCTTACTTCGCACGGCGTCACGCAGTCCACAGTCAGCGCCTCGGCAGCCTGCTGGATGACGCGGTTCCCGGTAATGATATGCCCGCCGCCGCCCGGTCCGGCGCTGAGCGCGACAGGCTCGGTGACGTCCTCGATGACGTTGGCGTTGACCACGCAGTTGGCTGCGTCCCCGAGGTCGATGCCGGCCATTCGCTTATCCTTGATGTAGTCGATGTCCCTATAGACGCTCTTGCGGATCACGTTATTCGCGATGACGTGTCCTCCTGAGCCTTGCGCGTCCTCGATGACCACGCCGCCCTCTGTGGCATTGATCATCGTGTTGCCCGTGATCGAGAACCCGTGGCATTCGCCGCGCAGATGCACCGACTTGGTGCCGTGCAGATAGTTGTCGGCGATGACCATGTCACGTGCGTTGATGGCGAGTATCTGCTCGCGGAAACCTTCCAGCGTGTTGCCGGAGATCACCTGCTGGGCAGTGCCATCGAGGATGATGCCTTCGGCATGCCCGTAGGCGAAGTGGTTGCCCACGATGCGCACCTCGCGGCAGTTCCAGTTGATGTAGACGTGCTCGTCCTGCTCCTGACCTTCATTGAGGCTGCGTGTCTGGCAGCCGTGCATGGTCAGGTGATGCAGGTTCTCGGCGGCCAATGCGCGCTTGCAGTCGCGCATCCAGCAGTCGCGCACGGTCACGTTGCTGGAATTTCGCATGCAGTTGACAGCGGTGCCGCCGTGGCCGATGAAGAAGCAGGCGTCCACCATCGCGTCATTCGGCCACTCCATTGCCAGAGCATCGCCGGACTGATGGTTGCCCACGAAGGTCAGGTCGCGGATCGTGATCTTCAGGTCCGGCCACCAGGAGTCCTCGACGCCCACCAGGTGCATGAGCGGGTCCCCCGACGTGCTCGTGTTGACGATGACGCTGCTGCGCCCGTCACCCACCATGAAGAAATGCTGGCCTTCGTTGAGGGCAATCTCGAGCGTCTGATCGATCTCCCACGTGCCGGTCGGCAGATAGACCGTCCCGCCCTGGTCGGGCAAGGCGTCGATGGCCTGCTGGATGCCGCCCACCTCGGCCACATTGATCCACGTGTCGCTTCTCACAAGGCTCACTTCCTCTTGGTCGGCGCGCGGCGCTTCGGGCGCGTGGCCTTGATGCACTGGTTCGCCATCGCCAGGCACAGCTCCACCACCGTGTCGGTGGTCATGACCATACCGTGCATGCCGTCGCGATTGCCGGACATCTCGATCAAGACGGGCGCCTTGCATCCTCGGTCGGCCGCGTAGCAGATCACGTAGGGGGAGGCCACGGGGTCGGTCTTGGGGATCATGTTCACCTGCTGGTAGGCTCCGTTGTAGGGCGCCTGACACATGAAGCGGTCCAGCAACCGCTCCTGCATTTCCTCGTGGATCGCGTCCATCAACTTCAGGTCGCCACCCGCTGCGGGCAGCAGCACGTAGTGCGCGGTGTGGAAATCGATCAGCCCAACGGGCTCGTGCTCATCGATGAGGCGCTGGATAGTCTGGGTCTCAAGCGCCGAAGCCGCGCGCGGTCCCTTGTAGTTGTAGTCCCACGGCACCGCCACGTCCTGCGGCATTGGGAAATCTTCCCAGTTCGAGTCGAAGTTGCGGTTCAGGTCCACGCCATCGGCGTTCTGGCGCAGGAAGTGGTCGAAGCCGTGCGGGTTCTGTACCGGCATGATGACCCATTGCACTTTGGTGGTGTCAACGCAATCGAGCTTCTTGTTCTCGGCCACCAGTTCTGCCAGCCGCACCAGCCCGTAGCAGTTCTCCCACTCCCAGCCATGGACGGCACCACCGAGGTAGATGGTGGGCAGGGAGGGCTTGCCGATGCGCAGCGTGTATAGCTCTCGCCCGTCGCTGCATGGCCCCTCGGCGACCATGTCGATGTTCTCATGTGCGTCGGCCAGCTCGCGCATCATGACCACGAAATCGTCGTAGCTGAGCTTGTCGGGGTAGTGCTTGCCGTAGCGCACGCTCTGTCCGATCACATTACCCGCAAAGAGCCACTTGTTCGTCGAGCCGTGGGAATTGTAGAACGGGCGGTTCGGTGACATCAGATCCATCGCAACGATGCGGCCCTTACCCACGCGCTCCTCGAGCATGACGGTTCCCTGGTTGAGGTTGGACCTGGCGAGGATGGTCGTAGTCTCGTCTTCGATGGGCGTCATGATCTGGCGCTGATACATCTGGTTGTGGTAGGAGCAGTCGGGGGCGCTGGAGACGTTCCCATACCACGGGATGCTGTCGCCGACGGCAAAGCCTGCCGTCACGTCGCACTCGACCGCGATGCGCAGCGCGGGTTCGACGCGGTCACGCACATGGGTCTTGGCGAACTGCCAACCCCGGTCAGCGGCATACTCGAACAGGCAGGAGATTACCTGCCCGCCGGCCTCCGCGTACTGGCGCACCGCCCCGTAGTCCAGCGCGTCGAGGTGCTGACCGTCTGTGACAGCGGTGATGACGTGTGTGTATTGGCCGAGGGCTCCCGCATCGTGATCATCTGCGGTGAAGTCGATCACCGTCACTCGATCTGGGTATAGCAGGCCGAGATCGGCGTTGAGTATGCCGCCTGCGCCATCGGTAAGCAGCGCTATCCGCAAATTCGATCGGTCCATGTGTGCTCTCCCCTGAGCCTCTGGTCTGGTGGTCGGCGGGCAAGTTCCTCCGCCACGTGTCGCATACCTCCGTCACCGCGCGTCCCCTCCTTGTATTCCTGCATGAGCGTTGAGCAATTCAAGAGCATTACCAGAGCTAACCCAGATACTGAATTATATCTACTAAGTATCTCTCATAGCACTTGACACAGATAAGAGTTATTATTATGATAACAGTCAGCTCCTTATCACTGCCCGGCCAGATGCGTGGAAAGCTCTGTAAGTCGCTCGGCTGTCCGCGCCCTGGTCCCACAGCTTGCGAGCGAGATATGTAACACAGCCGCCGGCAAGGTCGCTTGGGTAGTAAATGGGGAGGCAGCAAGCGATGTTGACACAACGGGTTCTGTGGTTGGGGATACTCACTGGGCTCATGGGGTGCGTCACCGGGTATGCACAGGAACTGACGTGGTCTGAGTTGGGTGTAGCGCAGGCGGACGGACTTCACGAGTATGCGGTCGTGAGGACCGAAGCTCCTCGAGCTGTCCAGCAGGCAATTGCCGAAGCCAATGGCGCTTACCTGGCCACGATCACCTCCGCAGAAGAGAGGACCTACGTCAGCAATTTCACGCGTGCCGACTACCTCGAAAGTAAGTCAACCGAGCTGTACTACTGGTTCGGATTGGTCCAAGACCCCTTGGCTGAAGAGCCTGCTGAGGGCTGGGGCTGGGTGACCGGAGAGCCCTTCGACTACACCAGATGGGGGAGCCCACCCACTGACGGGGCCGTTGGAGAGGACCATGAAGAGGACTTCGGCGCGGTGCATTGCTCGCTCGGGGTCTGGAACGACGTCCCTGAGACCATCGCGATGCGTGCCGTGCTCGAGCGTCCGGTCGGTCCCCCACCTGACGAGACTCTGCCGACTGTCACTCTCGACGCTCCTGTACCGGCAGCCCTGACCCCGCCTGACGGACGCACCGTGTCGGTCGCGATCACGGGCACTGCCGTGGACGGGGGCACCGGCGTGGCGCAGGCCTGGCTTGTGGTTGAT
>JALGSU010000070.1 GCA_029821735.1 Candidatus Zipacnadia bacterium
CGAGCTGGGCTCAATGATCCGGGCGACGATCATTGCGACGGTGAGGTCGCGCTCTCGGGAAGGGCGAGAGGAGATGATGTTCGGCAAGCCGATGCGACGCAAGGTGCCCAGGACTGCGGCGACATGACCGTGCGGGCGACTGCGGAGCACATCGAAGTCTTCGAGGGCGTCGAGGGCGTCGAGGGCGAGGCCGCCGCGCAGGAGGACGCGGATGCCGTCAATGACCTCGGGGGGCAGATGAGTGATGTTGGCGATGGTGCGTTTCTTGACTTTGCCGTCTTCGCGGTACGATTCGCGGATGAGGATGGTGGGGTTGGATTTGCGATTAGGAACGCTCTCGATATGCATGGCTACCATCATACAATATATGTGCCTCAATGTCCCGCAAGAATGCCTCATAGGTTCCTCAAGACATGACTACATAGCGACATCGATTTCGCGCCAAAACTCAGCGCAGATGCCGCTCCCAAGCCCACAAAGCCCAAAACCGAGTACCAGACCCAAGGGAACTTCGGCTTAGCCAGCACGTACCCGCCCAGTATCTCGGCGACGCCGATCACTGCGGTGCCGGCGGGTGTCATCGGCGCATTGGCCCCCATCACGGGCATCGTCGGGACTGCATACAGTTGGAGGGCCAGTTCGGCGATGGTGTTGCTGACATGGAGAGGGCTGTTGGGGCAGTTCCCCGCCGGCAGGAACCACGCCGGATCGTCACAGTACAGCCGCCCCATCTCGGCGACGAAGGGTACTTGGCTTGCGAAGAACAGATCAATTCCTGTGAGTGTCGTTTGATTCAGCGTTCGCATGCCCAGTTCCAAGGCCCGGATCGACTGCATCTGAGGGGGGACATCACAGGGGTACACGGGCGTCTCGCAACTCGTCGCCGGGGAGGTCTCGAGAATTCTGAAGGCCTCGATGCAGTCGGCTTCGCGGGTCGGACGGCGATCTGCGATTTCGTCATCGAAGATGAATGGGCAGGTTCCGCTGCCCCCGATGCTGTACTCCGGGGCGAGACGCGGCGTTCGCCTCTCCCAGCCGGCGCAGTCTTCGCGCGCGATCTCCAGCATCCTGTCGATGACTTCGGGGGACATGATGGCCCGCTGCTGCGCCGGGTCGACCGTGGCCCCGAAGGCGGCCATCGCATCCAGGCACCGGGGGCTGTCCACCTTCATCCCCATGTCCGCCAGGATATGCACGGCTGCCTTGTAGATGCGCTCCAGATCGTCCTGTGAAAGCAGTCTGCGTGACACGCGACCAACTCCTCACTGCGCGGCGATTTCGTAAGCGACGGCCCCGTAGGCCGGTAGGGTCAGGTCAAACTCGAAGGCAGCGGGTCGCTGGATAGCCTCGCCTACGCCGTCTTCAGTGCGCTGACTGACGGAGAGGATGGTCTCTTCATTGAAGCCGTACTGCGCGCCGTCGAACACCAGTCTGCCCGATATCGGTTGGTCGGCCACGTTGACGAAGATGAGCGCGAGACTGCCGTCGCCGGCCTTCCACGCGCCTCGCTGGAGTACGCTATCGGTGACCGGCCAGTAGTGATGCCAGGCCCAGTCGGCGGTGACGGCCGGGATCTCGCCCTCGATCACCGGAGGCCTGGCCATCTCTCCCCGGGACAGGTATGGCAACAGCGCGTGGCGCAGGCGGGCCACGCGACGGAAGAACGGGGCGAGGACATCCATGTCGCTTAGCACGGCGCGAGCGCTGAGCCAGCCGAGCTGCTCGCCGTAGACAAGGGCCTGCGCCGTCTTCATCCGGTGCGCCACAGGATCGTCCCCCTTGTAGGCGCGGCCGAAGACCTGCACCGTGCCCCCGTAGACCGCAGCGAACAGGGGGACCTGGTCCGGACACTGGAAATGCCAGCTCAGGAAGCCGTCGAGCCACCGGCAGTACGCGTCCGCATTGCATTCCGAGGTGATCATCTTGTTCGCCGGGAGCCTGTCCTGCAGCGACTGGAGCATGGGCCAGTAGCCGCCCTCGGTCCACCAATGTCCCCCGCCTACCGGGTGCCCGTGGGTCTTGTCGAAGCACAGACAGGGCTCAGTGGCTGATACCTGGTCGATGTACACACCGTCGACGTTGAACTCAGGCCCCGTGAGCCGCAAAGCGATTTCCTGCACCTTGTCCTGCCACAGTTTCGTGGCGGGGCACATCGGCACAAGCTCCTGCCCCGAGCCATACTGCTCGACGTAGTGATCACCGTTCTCGTCCTTGGCGGCCGCAGGCAGCGCGACGGTCGGGAAGTCCGGGGTGTCACTGTCCCACAGCCGCCCGTTGATGTAGGGCATGACGCGCACGCCGTTCTCCTGCAATGTGCGCACGCCTTCCGCGAAGCTTGGCCGGGCCGGGAAGAAGTGAGGGTAGTCGTTGTCGAAGATGATCCGGTGCCAGCTATACCAGTGGACGGCGGTGGGCACGCCCAGATACTTGCTCAACTTGATGGCCGGCTCCACGACGTTGTCGGCGTCGCCCATCTCATGCGCCCACATGACGGTGTCGCGCATCCACTTGGGGATATCAGGACGGCCCGCCAGATCGCCGCGCGGCCACCACTGAGCTTCAGCGCGAGCCCAATTCCTATAGACTTGGGCGGCGTCGAACCAGTCCCCGCGGAACAACTCGGTGACGCACGGCCCTGGCTGCTTGAACCCCGAACCCGGCACCCCCGCGTTGGGAGCAGGCCACGAGAACTCACAGTACAGGCCACGCGCGTCAGGAGTGAAACGCAGGTCCTTCGTCGATGCCAGCGGGTCGTGGGCCGCGAAGTAGATGCCCCCCGCGTCGTCGTAGTACCCGCCGAACTGCATACTGCACCAGGCGCTCGGATAGCGCCCGGTGAAGCCCTCGCCACTGCGGTAGCCGCTGCTGTAGCCCTTCCACTCCTGGATGGGATGCCTCGTCGCTGTCCCGGAGCCAAGGGGGACAAGGGCGTAATCGTCTCCCCGGTCCAGCTTCCTGATGCGGATGCACGGGAAGTCGGTCCGCCGCACACCCCAACCGGTCGGCGGGTTCTCCACGTCAATCGACCACTCGATTCGCGGGCCGATGAGGCGAGATGTGACCGTCACGCTCAGGCCCTGCAGACGACGGTCTACAGGGCTCTCCCAGCGGATGCTGCACCCTTGGGTCTGGCGGTCGATGGGAGCGCTCTGATCGATAGTCACACGCTGCCAGGAGTCGTGGGAACTCACGGACGCCCGAGCCCCCGTCTCGTCTGACAACTCCACGGTGAACAAGGGTGGGATATTCGCTGACAGGCACTCGCGTCCCGCTGCCACATCGAACAGGCTTGATAGCCGCATGGTGCCGTCCGGCCCTCGCAGAAAGGCGAGGCCGAGGTGGCCATTACTGACGCTAACGGCGTTGCCGCCCTCCAAGGCACGCTGCGCCACGTCCATGGGGTCATCCTGCCCGGCCGCCAGGCCCGGCTGCAGGGCTTCCACGGCAGCCTGCGCGCGCACCAGCCGGCCGCCATCATGCCCCGCTCTCTCCACCAGCGCGGCGGCCCATCGGTAGCGGCTCTGCGCTTCGCCGGCGGCCACTTCGTCGATCGCCGCGTTCAAGTCATCCAGAGCTGCGAGCAGACCGGGAGTCGTAGTCCTGCATGTCACCCGGCGCCCGATGGCCGACGCTCCGGTGCGCAGGTCATCGAGGGCCCCCGGTTGCGCCGAGGCGTAGACGTGCGCCGAGAATCGCTTCTCGAGGTCCGACCATTGCACCCATGGCCCGTGCAGATACGTGCCGTACCCGCCGTGACCGTCATACACTCTCGCGGCCGCTGTCACGACACCCAGCACGTTGTCGCCATCCACCAGCGCCGCCCACTGCCCGGTATGCGCCTTCTTGTCGGCGACGAGGTCGACCGCGGTTCCTGTCGCGTCCGTGGCGTATCGGGTGAAGTCCCGCGCCGGGAAGTGTATCTCCACGCACTTCAACTCGGGCCAGTGGAACTCTCGCTCCTGGGTGATGTGTCCGCGCAGACCGATGAATGGGAGGTCTGGATAGTAGGTGAATTCGTACACTGCCCGGGGACGGGATTCTGGCCGGGTCGCGCCCTGCGTATAGGCAAGCCGCAGTCTCACCACGGTGCGCACGGGACCCGAGGATACCAGCTCAACTTCGGGCTCCGGGTCCTGCCGCAGGTAGACGCTCCCCATCGAGCGCTTGAAGACGCGGTCGTTCCAGTTGAAGTCCTTGATCACCTTGCCGCTTGGCCTGAACTCAATCGGGCAGGGCATTCCGGCCTGTTTTCGCGGGTCATGAGTGACCTGGAAGTGGCGATTGCTGATGACGATCTTGCCGTCTGTCTCACTCACTCCATAACTCGGTAGGGGAGAGGTATCGCCGGTCGGCGGATGGTCACTCGTGAGGTACACGCGCACGCGGACAGCGCCCTTCACACCCCTGGGCAGACACAAGCAGAGCGTTCCCGTAGCGTTGGTTGCCCAGTCACAGTCCGGGTCCGGGTCAAACTGGCTGATCACGTGGGTGAGTGTGCCGTCAGGCCGCTCCAAGAAGCATGGAGGGCTCCCGGACGCGATGGTATCGACGCCCAGTGCTGTCGCCACCTGCATGAGGTCCACCTGCACGGCGGGCGGGACGGTCAGACCGTCCGGAACGTCCAGCAGGAGCAAAGCATACCCACCATCAGCGCGGGCCGGGCCACACAGGAAAGAGCCGAACAGCATCGATGCCAGTACGAGTTCTCGTATGTCCACTCGCATCATTGCTTCTCCCCGGCTGGGATCGCCAGACCGCAATGACCCTTTTTCTACCTCGACCGGAGCCGCCTCTTGCGTAGAGAGGGCGCGCGCCCTCGGCTCCTCACTCGCCGATCTGGATCAGCGCGTATCCTCCAGGATCAATCTCACGCGGTGTCGC
>JALGSU010000038.1 GCA_029821735.1 Candidatus Zipacnadia bacterium
TTGCGGCGAAGGCGGGCTGGTAGCCGTGGCGCGCGAAGCTCTGATGGGCATCGACCTGGGGACGACGGCAGTCAAAGTGGGGCTTTTCGACGCGAGCAGCGGCGAGACGCTGGCAGTTGAGCGCAGTGAGTACACGCCAGCATCGCCCCGGCCCGGGTGGGTGGAGCTGGACGCGAACGTTTACTGGCAGGCGACGGTCGGTGCGACGCGGCGGGCGGTGGCGGCGGCAGGCGAGGTGCAGGTTATCGGCGTCGGGCTGTCCAGCCAGGGGCAGACATTCGTGCCGCTGGGGGCGGGGCATGAGCCGCTGCGGCCGGCGATCGTGTGGCTGGATACGCGGGCGGAAGATCAGGCCCAGTGGCTGCGCGAGCGGGTTGACGCGGGGGAATTTCGCAGGCGGACCGGTGCGGATGAGCCGAACGCGGTTGCGTCCGCATCGAAGATGGTGTGGATCCGCGAGAATGAGCCGGAGGTCTGGGAGCAGACGCGTTACATGGTGATGCTGCCCGACTGGATCGGCCTGCTGCTGACCGGCGAGCGGCGACTGGATGTGCACAACGCGGGGAGCACGCATCTGCTTGATCGGGCGGCAGAGGCGTGGTGGGACGAGGGGCTGGCGGTGGCGGGGATTCCGCGAGAGTGGCTGAGCCCGCTCGGGTGGCCGGCGGAACCGGTGGGGCGGGTGAGTGCGGAGGCGGCGGCAGAGCTGGGGGTCGCGGCGGGGGCGGTGGTGGCGCTGGGGAGCAACGACCAGCTCAACGGTGCGGTGGGTGTGGGGAACGTGCGGCCGGGGATCGCGTCAGGGACGGTCGGCACGGCGATGGCGATAATCACGACATATGAGATGCCGGCGGACGGTGATGCGCCGCCGCATCCGGTGCGGGGACTGGCCTACGAGCTGTTCTACGCGAAATGCACGGGCATGATCCTGACGTGGCTGCGCGACCTGTTGGCACCCGGCGAGAGCTATGGGGAGCTGCTGGCCGGGGCGGCGGGGGTGCCGGTGGGCAGCGAGGGGCTGGTCTGCCTGCCTCACTTTTCGGGGACGGGGACGCCGACTTTCCGCAGCGATGTGCGCGGGGGATTCGTGGGGCTGACACTCAGGCACGGGCGCGAGCATTTCGTGCGCGCGGTGGCTGAGGCGGTGTGCTTCGCAGCGAGGGACGCGCTGCTGCTGACCGAGCGCGAGGCGACTGCGCCAGCGGAACTGCGCATGCTCGGTGGGGCGACGGCGTCGGCGATGTGGATGCAGATGATGGCGGATACGGTGCGCCTGCCGCTGCGGGTGCCGAAGTGTGGTGAGGCGCCGGTGCTGGGTGCGGCGATATTCGCGGGAGTTGCGGCGGGGCGGTTTGGCTCGATCAGCGAGGGGTCGGAGGCGTTCTATCAGCCGGACCAGACGTTCGAGCCGAATGAAGCGAGAGCGGCTGAGTATGACACGGGCTATGCGGCGTATCGGGATGCGATGCAGCGACTGTACCCCGGTGCGCTGGGTCTGGAGTAAGCGAGATCGACGGGAGCGATATTGATGGCCGACACGCCCAAGGTGGGACTCATTCCGCTTTACATAGCACTGTATGACGAGGTGCGGCCGGACAGCCGGCCGGTGATGGAGGCGTTCGCGGCGCGGGTCGCAGAGCGGCTCGAGGAGGGTGGCTTGGAGGTGGTCGCCGCGCGTGTCTGCTGCGTGCGGGAGGAGGTCGAGCGGGCGGTGGCCGACCTGACCGCGGCGGGCGTGGACCTGCTGGCGACCGTGCACCTGGCGTATTCGCCATCGCTGGAGTCGGTGGATGCGCTGGCGGACTCGGCGCTGCCACTGCTGCTGCTGGATACGACGCCGTCGGCGAGCTTCGGGGAGGACGCCGATGGTGAGGATATGATGCGCAATCACGGGATCCACGGCGTGCAGGACCTCTCGTGCATGCTGCGGCGGCGCGGGCGAGAGTATGCGCTGGCGGTCGGGCATGTCGACAGCGAGGAGTTCCTGGCCGAGGCGGTGGGCTTCGCGCGCGCGGTGGTGGCGGCGGCGCGGCTGCGCGAGATGACTGTGCTGGTGTTCGGCGACAAGTTTGTTGGGATGGGCGATTTCGCGGTCAAGCCGAAGGTGCTGAAACGGACGCTGGGGATCAAGGTCAAGCGCGTGCCGGTGAGCGAGATCGCGGGGGCGATGGCAGAGATCGAGGAGCATGAGATCGATTCCGAGATGGCAGCGGATCGCGCGCGCTTCGACTGCTCGGGAGTGCCGGAGGACGTGCTGCGAACCAGCGCGCACGTCGGGCTGGCGGTGCGGCGGCTGGTGCGGGAGGCCGGAGCGGGGGCGTTCACCTTCAACTTCCAGTCATTCACGCCAGAGGCGTCGAAGGCGATGGCGAGCGACGTCGGGTATGCGGGCGAGGCGGACGGGATGACGGCGGGGTTCGTGGGCGCACTGCTGCGGGGGATCGGGGACGCGACGTTCACGGAGATGTTCTGCCCGGACTGGGAGGGCGACTCGGTGTTCATGAGCCACATGGGCGAGTGCAATGTGGCGCTTGCCGAGGGCGAGGTGCGGCTGGTCGAGAAGGACTACGCGTTCGGAGATGTGAGCAACCCGGCGGTGCCGGTGTTCGCGGTGCGACGCGGGCCCGCAACGCTGGTGAACCTGGCGCCGGGGCCTGACGACAGCTTCGACATCATTGCCGCGCCGGTCGAGGTGATCGACCGGGGGCCGACTGAGGGCTTCCCGAGCGTACCTCACTACTGGATAAAGGCGGGGAACTATGGCGACGATCCCGCCCGTTGGGCGGGACCAGCCCTTCGGGCTGGCGGCGGGGGGCTGCGCGGTCTTCTCCGGCGGTATTCGGAGGCCGGTGGGACGCATCACTCGGCGCTGGTGATGGGCGACCAGGCGGAGACGCTCAGGCAGATGGCGAAGCTGGTTGGGGCGGGGTTCGTGAGAGTGTGATGGTAGAGGCGGGCAGCGGCGAACGGCCGCCTCACCCCCCGACCCCCTCTCCGTGCCGGAGAGGGGGAGCAACGGCCACGGCACACGATGGTGGGGATAGTGACGAGTACCGAAGCAAGCCACGGAGGAACGAGATGCTGCCACGTGAACGGGTAGAAGCCGCGCTGGCACACGAAGAGCCTGACCTCGTGCCGTGGGGCGAGCACTCGATCGACTACACCACATACGAAATGGTGCTGGGGCGCCCGAGCTTCGTGCAGGGCAAGTTCAAGCTCAACCGGGCGCTGTGGGACGGGCGGCGTGACGAGATCGTCGAGTCTGACAAGCGTGACCGGGTGGACCTGGTCCGGGCACTGGATATGGACATCGTGACCGTCGGGCGCTGTCCGGAGAAGGGACACCACCCCTCGCCGTTGGAGCAGGTTGACCATGAGACATACCGCGACGGGCGGGGGAACCTGTACCGGATATCGGCGACCACCCATGACCTGATGCCATACGAAATTCGCACCGATGACTACGTAGTGCCGACGGTGGAGGCGCTGCAGGAGCAGATAGACCAGGTGATCAGCGAGGGCGTGGAGCGGCCGGACGATTCGGTGTGGGAGGTCGCGCGCCATGTCATGGACGAGATGCAGGGCACGCACTGGGTCAACACGTGCATCGGCGACATCGGCTTCCCGATGCTGGGGCCGACGGACGAAGTGAGGTACCTGAACCTGGCGCTGCACCCGGAACTGCACGCGAAGGTCGTGGAACTGCAGGCCCGGCGGGCGATCGCGACGCTGCCCCTATACGCCGAGCAGGGGTTCGACTCGGTCATGCCGTGCGGGGACCTGGGGACTTCGACGGGGCTATTGTGCAGCCCGGATATCCTGCGCGACCACGTGGTGGACTGGTGGCGGGCGTTCACGGACGAGGCGAAGCGGCTGGGACTGCGGATCATCAAACACTGCTGCGGGTCGATTTGGGAGGCGATGGACTACATCGTCGAGGGCGGGTTCGAGGGCTACGAGGGCATCCAGGCCAGCGGCGGCATGGACATGAAACGGCTCAAGGAAGAGTATGGGGACAAGCTGGTGCTGTGGGGCGGGGTGTGGAATGAGCACCTGATCGGCGGGACGGTGGCGGACATCATGCGGGAGGGCAAGTATGCGATCAAGTGGGGGGCGCCGGGCGGCGGGTTCATCTACGGCGCGAGCCACTCGCTGGCGGTGGGGACGAAGTACGAGAACCTGATGGCGATGAAGGAATGCCGGGATACGTGGGGACGATACCCGATCAGCGTTACCGACTGAGGAGCCTGACTATGGCTGGCGATGACATGATACGTTTCGGCGTGATTGGTGCGGTGGGGCGTGGGTCGAGTTTCGTGCGCACGCTGCGGGCGCATCCGGACGCTGACCTGGTCGCGATGTGCGATATCCAGGAAGATGTGCTGGCTGAGCGTGCGGCAGAGGTGGAGGTCGAGCTGACCTTCACCGACGCAGAGGCGATGGTCGATTCGGGGGAGATCGACGCGGTGATCGTGGGGACGCCGATGCCGCTGCATGTGCCCCAGTCGATCATGGCACTCGAGCGCGATCTGCATGTGCTGAGCGAAGTGCCAGCGGCAGTGTCGATCGAGGAAGCGCGCGACCTGGTGCTGGCGGCAAAGGCGAGTTCGGGCAGCTACATGATGGCGGAGAACTACTGCTACATGCGGCCGAATGTGATCGTGCGCGAGATCGTGCGCGCGGGCCTGTTCGGGGATGTCTACTTCGGCGAGGGCGAGTATGTCCACGAGCTGAAGGCCCTCAACGAGACGACCACGTGGCGGCGGAAATGGCAGACGGGGATCAATGGCAACACGTACCCGACGCACAGTCTCGGGCCGTGTCTGCAGTGGTTCGAGGGCCAGCGGGTGACGAGCTTGATGTGCTCTGGCAGCGGACACCACTACCGGGATCCGCGCGGTGATGAGTATCAGTTGGAGGACAGCGTTCTGGTGCTGTGCCGGCTTTCGGGGGGCGGATTGATCAAGCTGCGACTGGACATGATCAGCGATCGGCCTCATAATATGACCTACTATTCACTGCAGGGAACCGACGGATGCTACGAGGCAGCGCGAGGTCTGGGCGATGAGCCCAAGATCTGGCTGCGAGACACCAACCCCGACGAGATGGTCTGGCAACCGCTGGAGGAACTGGCGGAGCGGTTCCTGCCGGCCCACTGGCTCAACCCGCCCGAGGAGGCGCTGCAGGCTGGTCACGGCGGCGGCGATTACTGGGAACTGCAGGACTTCATCAACGCAATCAGCAACGGTAGCGAGCCGCCCATCGGCATTCATCACGCCATGGACATGAGCCTGCCCGGGCTGGCGAGTCAGAAATCGATCGCCGAGGGCGGGACGTGGGTGGCGGTGCCGGATTCGCGCCTGTGGTAGTGCAGAGGAGAGACGCGAGATGCCCAAGGACAAGAGTATGCGGGTGATCGTGGTCGGCTGCGGTCGGCTGGGATCGTACCTGGCGGACCGGCTGAGCAGCGCCGGACACCAGGTGGTCGCGATCGACAGTCAGGACCAGGCTTTCGAGGCGCTGTCGCCGGAGTTCAGCGGCTTTCGGCTGGAGGGCGACGCGACCGAGTTCGACGTGCTGCGCCAGGCGAACATCGCGAGCGCCGACATGGTGATCGTGGCGACGCACAACGACAACATCAATCTGCTGGTGAGCCAGGTCGCCAAGCGGCTGTTCAACGTGCCGCGAGTGGTCGCGCGTGTGTTCGAACCGGAGCGGCAGATGACGTACCGAGATTTGGGGATCGATACGGTGTGCCCGGTGACGATGGTCGGCGAGCAGGTTCTGGCTTCGGTCACGGATATGTCGCCGGATATGGAGCAGGGATGAGACGATGAACATACTGGTTGTCGGCGGCGACAAGTTGATCTACTTCATGTGCCGGTCGTTCGTGAATAAGGGGCACTCGGTGACGCTGATCAACCGCGATCACGAGGAGTGCCGATGGCTGTCGCGGCGGCTGCATGCGACGGTTGTGTACGGCGATGGCAGTGACCCGCGAATCCTGGAGGAGGCGGGAGCGGCCGCGTCCGACGCGGTGGTATCCGTGACGCCAAATGATGAGGACAATCTCGTCATCTGTCAGTTGGCGCAACTGCGATTCGGTGTGTCCCAGACACTGGCGCTGGTGAACGATCCGGACCACGAGGAGACTTTCCGGAAGCTTGGCGTAACGGCGGTATCGACGACGCGCATCCTCTCGAACCTGATCGAGCAGCGGGTCGCCTACGAGGACATCACCAACCTGATGCCCATCGGCGAGGGGAAGGTGAATGTCACCGAGTTGGAGTTGGCGGACGACAGTCCGGTGATCGGCCAGGCGCTGCACGCCGTGCCGCTGCCGGAGAATTCGCTGATTGCGTGTATTCTGCGGCAGGGCGAGCCACTGGTTCCGCGTGGCGCCACGACGCTGCTTGACGGCGATCACGTCATCGCGATTACGCTGCCGGACAACCACGAGGAAGTCATGCGCCTGTTGACCGGTGACACGTATGAGCACTGAGCGCGGAGTACGCGTTGTCCCGCGCTTGTTGCGGCGCTACCGGGTAATCATGCAGTACACCGGGTCGCTGCTGCTGGTGTGCGGCGGGCTGATGCTGGTGCCGCCGCTGGCGTCGCTGGGCTGGCCGTCGGAGGTGCATCTGGCGGGCGGCTTCGTGCTGCCGGCGGTGCTGGTGATCGCGCTCGGGGCGGTCTTCTGGCGGCTTGTGGGGCGCCCGAGTCGACGTCCGCTGACCTTGCAGGAAGGCAGCGTCATCGTGCTGCTGGGCTGGGCGATGGCATGTCTGGCATCAGCGCTGCCCTTTATGGCCGTGGAACATATGAGTTTCACCAACGCGGTCTTCGAGTCGGTGAGCGGCTGGACGACGACCGGGCTGTCGGTGGTGGATGTGACGCGTGCGACGCACATGACGCTGCTGTGGCGGTCACTGATGCAGCTTGCGGGCGGGGCCGGGCTGGCGATTATCATGCTGGCCTCCATCGCAGGTCCAGGTGGGGCCGGGCTGTCGCTTGCGGAGGGGCGGGCGGAGCAACTGGTGCCGCATGTGCGTGCATCGGTGCGGCTGGTTCTCACGCTATATAGTGGCTACGCGATCGCCGGGGTTATCGCGTACTGGATTGCGGGCATGTCGCTTTTTGAGGCCATCAACCACGCGTTCACCGCAGTGGCGACGGGCGGGTTCTCGACGCGACCCGATAGTATCGCCGGCTTCGATTCAGCCGCGATCGAGATGGTGACGATCCCTCTGATGCTGCTGGGCGGGATGAACTTCCTGACCGCGTGGGATTTGCTGCACGGCAAGCTGCGGGCGTTTGTGCGCAACGGTGAGGTCCGGTTGGTGATGCTGCTCATCCCCCTGTGTGTGCTGGCATTGTTCGGGGGCGTATGCCTCGATGTAGCGCCGACGGTTGAGAGCGCGGTGCGCGTTGCGGTGTTTGAGCCGATCAGCTCGCTGACCGGGACGGGATACACGGCAACGAGCTATGCGGACTGGAACGGGTACGGGCTGATGGTGCTTGTCTGCCTGATGATCATCGGCGGCGCGGCCAGTTCCACGGCCGGCGGCATCAAGCAGTACCGCATCCACCTGCTGATCCGGTCGATCATCTGGGATGTGCGTCGGGCTTTCCTGCCTCGGACCGCGGTGATGGAAACGTATGTGTGGCGCGGCGACCATCGGCGGTACTTCACCGCCGAGCATATCCGCAGCGCGGGCACTTTCGCTTTCATCTACATGCTGGCGTTCGCGATAGGTTCGATTGTCATCGCGGCGCATGGCTACACGATGCGCGAGTCGCTGTTCGAGTTCGGCTCGGCGCTGGGAACGGTCGGGCTGTCGGTGGGTGTCACGACCCCCACGGCCCCGAAACTGGTGCTGTGGACGGAAATCCTGGGGATGTTCCTGGGCCGACTGGAGTTCTTCGTGGTGATCGTTGGCGTTCGGAAGCTGCTGATCGATATCGCGGTTATGGCTCGGTCACGTCGGTCGCAACCAATGGCAAGGGGAGCAGATTGCACCTTCGATGGACAGTCGCCGCCTGAGTAGCAGGATGCAGCGATGGGAGGCATGTCATGGCAAAGCGCTGGATATGCAGTGTGTGTGGCACTATTGAGAAGGGGTCATCGCCGCCACAACAGTGTCCTTCGTGCGGCGCGCCGTTCACGGCTTTCGAGCTACGTGAGCGCAACCCGCTGGCGAAATTCAAGAACATCGAGATCGTGGACGCGCGGGCCAAGGGCTTCCGGTATGTGATCGTGGGCAACAGCGCGGCGGCGCGTTCGGCGGCGCGGGCTATCGGCGCGCTTGACCCGGGCGGGTCGGTCACGATTATCGCCGAAGAGGATGCCAAGCTGTATGCGCGGCCGATGCTGCCGGACCTGATTGGCGGCGCTGAGCCGGACGCGCTCTTCGGTGTGGGCGAGGCCTATCCGGTCGACGCGTTCGAGTTGCTCGTGGACCCGGCGACCGCGATCGACCCGACCGGCAAGTCCGTGACCTGCGCGAGCGGAGCCGAGGTGGGATACGACGCGCTTTTGCTGGCGACCGGCTCGGGGCCTCGGCAGATTCCGTGGCCGGGGTCGGAAGCGGCAGGGATTCACTACTTCCGCACCTACGCCGACGCGCTGGCTATCTCGAAGGCCACAGAGAGCAGCGAGCACGCGGTGGTGGTCGGCGGCGGGCTGCTGGGGCTGGAGTTCGTGCGGGCCTTCCACGCGCGAGGTGTGTCGACGACACTACTGATCCGGGGAGACGTGGTGGGTTTCCCGGGGCTGGATCGCGACACGGGCGAGATCGTTCGCCTGGCGCTGGAGGACTGGGGCGTGGAAGTGGCGCTGGACGAGGAGGTCGAGAGCTTCGAGAGCGCTGACGGCGCGGTCACGGGCGTGGTAACGACGAAGGGGCGCACGATTGAGTGCGACGTGGTGGGTGTTGCCGTGGGCGCGGTGGCGCGGACCGATCTGGCCGAGGCGGCCGGGCTTGAGATGGAGCGAGGTATCCTCGTTGACGAGCACTTCGCGACGAGCGCGCCGGGCATCTACGCGGCTGGCGATGTGGCGCAAGTGCATGACTTCGTGTGGGGGGACAGTCGGGTGGTCACGTCGTGGCGCAATGCACAGGCGCAGGGCGAGATGGCGGGCATATACATGGCCGGAGGCGCGGGGTCATTCCCGGGCACGATGGCGACTAATTACCAACTCGCAGCCGGACTACCGTTTTGCGCCATCGGGATCTCGAATCCGCCGAACCCGGAGGATTTCGAGTTCGAGACGCAGAGCGACGAGGCCGCGCGAACATGCCGCAAGCTGGTCACCCGTGACGGGAAGCTGGTGGGAGCTGCACTGGTGGGCGATCTGAGCGAAGCGGCCGAGATTGAGGAGCAGGTCCGCGAGCAGTCCGTTGCGACGCCCACTGAACCCACCGCAGTGCGAACTGCCAAGAGTGAAGCCGAGCCTGAGCCGGTCGAGGAACCCCAGCGTGAAAAGGAGATGAGTGGCATGCGCAAGATGACCGAGGAGAATCTTCAGGCAGCGTTCGCCGGTGAGAGCCAGGCGCATATGAAGTATCTGAACTTCGCGAAGAAAGCTGCGAAGGAGGGCAAGGAGAACGTGGCGCGCCTCTTCCGGGCGACGTCGTTCGCTGAGCAGGCCCATGCGTCTCATCACCTGGATGTGCTTGGCGGGATTGGCTCGACGAGCGAGAACCTTGGCGTAGCGATGGAGGGCGAGAACCACGAGGTGGAGGAGATGTATCCGGCTTTCATGGCCGTCGCGGATGCTCAGGACGAGGACGACGCATACGAGGCCTTCGACTACGCGCTGAAGGCGGAGGTGCAGCACCACGATTTGTATGTGCGCGCGCAGAAGGCCGTCGAGGCGGGCGGCGATGCGCAGCTCGAGGCTATCCAGGTGTGCTCGTTCTGCGGACAGACGATCGAGGGCGAGGCGCCGGAGAAGTGCCCGGTGTGTCGTTCGCCGAAGAAGAATTTCGTGAAGTTCTGAGCTGCTGCACATTGATGTGATCGGGCCCGCCCTCGTTGATTGGGGGCGGGCCTTGTGCGTTTGCGGTGCAGGATTCTCCGTCACTGAGGGCGCAACTACGGATGTACTTCGATGCAGTCTCATGACGTGGAGGTCGATGATGACACGAACCAGCGCGCGAGTTGCCGTTGCTACGATCATGATTATTGCCACGTGTGTGCAGGCCGCCGTGGCTGTCGACTTGAGCCTTGGGCGTCGCGAGGTGACGAAGAAGCCGGCGGGCCAACAGACTACCCAGCCCTTCCACATCGCGAACACGCTCAACAGCTACACGCTGGTGTGGGAAGCCACAGTTGCTCCCGAGCGCCCCAACGAGATAGCGGATGCAACGTGGGCGTGGACGACCGGCTATGTGCCGATGGGAATGTCAGCGCCCAGTCAGCCGAACTGGTATTACCAGGGGTTCTTCAACTGGCATTTCGACGATGAATCTCTGCACACATACAACGCGAAGTGGCGAGTGATTCGGGGGTATGGTCAGGACGCGATGCTGGAGTTCGCGTGGGACACGCCGTCGGTGAAAGCTACGCTTCGCTTCGCGATGGTGGAGGGCAGCGACAAGCTGCTGATGTTCGGGCACTACGAACCGAAGAGGCCGATCGCGGAGAGCTACGTGCGTCTGAACTGCTACCCGGCGTTCTTCCCGGAGCCGCGGGAGCGCGCGGTGACGACCGCGCTGGGCACGCGCCGGCCGGGCGAGACGATCGACATCAATTTCGAGCAGGAACGTTGGGTTCTGTACGAGGACACCAGCGAAGGGCGCGCGGGCGATGGCTCGGCTGGGCTGCTCATCGGGACTCCGGACGCTTTCAGCAAGATCATCGTCCCCGTTGGAGCCTACGGCATTGAGACGCAGGCATATCTCGCTGAGGGCGCGACGGAGTTCGCGTTTGGGTTCTATGATTTCCCGACCTTGCCAGACTACGAGATGACACGCGAGTATTTTGCGCGAATGGGCGACGCTGAGGCGGAGGCGCTCGGGGAAATCGCGGCAGGCGACTTGGAGCAGCCGCTCGGGCCGATGCCGCGTGACGAACAGCGCGCCGCGACCGTCCTCGAACGGGGCCTGGAGATGTTTGACCGGCCGTCCGAGATATGGCGGCCGGACCCCGAGCCACTGGATTTCGCCTGGGCGAAGGCGCTTCCGGGCGAGGATATTGAGACCGTGCTTTTCTGTGAGCGCTGGCGAGCGTGGGAGACGATGGAGCTGGCGCGGCGGGTCGGGCTGGCTGTGGACCACCTGTATTTCGACACCAAGGACCTGCTGTCATATCCGCGCATGTGGTACTACTCATCGACGACCGGCATTGGCGCGATCCCGTACGGGGTGGGAGCAGTGCGGGCGAATTCACTGGCCGCCCGTGATGACGCGGAACTGTTCATCTCCGCTGGTCTGAACACCGGAGCGATACCGGGCGTGACACGAGTGGAGATGATGCGGCAGGTTGAGCGGGGCAAGGGCTTGCTCATCACCGGTCCGAACCAGGCGTGGCAGGGGTGGCCCGAAGAGCTGCTGGCCGAGCCTGACGCCGAGATGACCGAGCGCATTCTGGCGGGGGTGGACTGGCGCGCGATTCCTGGCTTCGAAGAGGAGGGCGCGGGCCTCGTGGACGCTGATCTCCCGCCGGTGCAGGCCTATCGGTATGGAGAGGGACGCGTCGTTGTGCTGACGATGAGGACGAGCCAGTTCGCATGCTTCTCACCGCGCAACGAGGAGACCGAGGGGCTCATGGGGGCGATGGACCGAATGTTGGCGCTGGTGGCGCGGGCGGCGATGTTCGCCGCCGGTCGCGAGCCGCAGTGCGAGATCGGCGTCGGGCCGGACGGGGCGGTCACGATCAGCCCCGCACCGGATGCGGGAAGTGAATTGCGCTGGCGCGTGCAGGACGATCTGGAGAGGATCGTTGCCTCCGGGAGCGTGAAGGACCCGGGCGCTGTGGCGACTTTGGGCTTGCCCGTGCTGCCGCCCAGTCGGCGGTGCTGGCTGGACGTGGCGGCGTATGATGCGCAGGGCGACGTGCTGGGCTTCACGTTCGCCGGGCTGCCGGGGGCGAAGACGGTTGCCATCGGCGAGATCGCGATTGAGCCCTCGACGCTGACGCACGAGCTGTCGGTGCCTTGGGTGAAGCTACCGGACGGTGGCGAGTTGCAGTGCTCGGCGACGATCGCGGGCGCGGTGGTGGAGTACCCGACGAGCGTGCGATGGGAGGTCAGCGATGCGTTCGGGCGAGTGCTGGCCCGGGCCGAGACGCCGGCGGCGGCGGAGGTAGCGGTGACGCTGCCGATCAGTCGCCCGATGACGGTCTGCCATACGCTCAACGTTAGTCTGCACTCGGGCGAGCAGACGCTGGACTTCAAGCAGCAGCGTTTCACGAACCCGCCGCCGTATCCGTACGACGATTTCACCGGGCTGATGTGGAATACGGTTACTGAGGCCCCCGGTCTGCTGATCACCGACCGGCTCTGCTACGACTGGGGCGCGGACATGTGCGACCCGGCGAACACAGTGAACGCGGATGACGCGCAGTGTGCGCGCGCTTTCAACCTGCGGGCACGGTCGGGGATGCGTCTGGTCCCATACGCCACACGCGTTTCTGGCGAGGCTGACGAGAACAACGAGCGAAAGCCCTGCCTGCACGACCCGAACTACGTTGCGGCGAAGATGGACATCCTGACCGCGAATGGTCGGCAGGGAGCGCCCTATGCGCCGGCGGCTTACACGCTCGGTGACGAGAATTACTTGGACCGCAAGAGCGCGAACGAGCCATGCTACTCGGCGCATACGCTGACGCCTGAACGAGGTGTGGGGCACGGACTTGAGGAGTTTCGATGACGCTACGCCGCCGCTGATCGCGGAGGCAGTGAAGTTGCCGGGCAACTGGTCCGCGTGGTTTGACCACAAGGTCTTCATGGACCAGGCCTTCACAGGGACGCATGACTGGATGCGTGAGACCATTCGCGAGCAGGACGCCGATGCGAAGGTCGGCTGGGACGGAACACTGCGCTACCATTGGCAGGCAGGGTACGACTTCCAGAAGCTGACTGCGAACTGTGACATGAATCAGGTCTATGTGGGCCGGTGGATTCAGGGCGAGCTGGTGCGTTCGTTCGCGGGCAACGACGCGTTGATCGGCAAGTGGGGAAACCGGGTGGCCGACAATGAGGCCGGCTGGACGGCGTACCCGTGGCACTGCCTGTTCGACGGGTGCAACTCGGCGTGGTGGTGGACGTCGTGGGGCTGCGATTACGTGCCCTTCAACCCGGACGTTTCGCAGAGCAAGTTCGGCGAGTGGTTCTTCGCGGCGCTGAGTGACGTGAACGCTGGTCCGGGCAAGCTGCTGGTGCATGCGGAGCGGGATGACTCGGGCGTGGCGGTGCTGTATAGCCAGATGGACACCTTCGCGGCGGCGATGGCGGCGCGGCTGGCGAAGGCGTCATCCTTCATGGATGACACCGGCCTGCTGACCGAACATGAGGCGCTGCTCAAGGGCGTCCATGACGCCGGTCGGCAGTTCGTCTACGTGATCGGCGAGGACGTCGTGCGCGGGCGCATTACGCCGGAGACATACCCGGTGCTGATGCTGTCGCTGGCGAGCTGCGTGTCGGATGAACTGGTGGACGCCATCCGCGAGTACGTGGCTGAGGGCGGGACGCTGGTGGTAGACGGGCGCGCCGGGTATCTCGACGGCGACGGGAATATGCGGGAGACGCGGGCGCTGGACGAGGTGCTGGGCGTGATCGGTGCGGCGGGCGTCGAGGGCTTCAGCGAGTCAAGCGTGAAAGGCCAGTTGGCCATAAGCGGCGAGATGGCGGGCATGGCCAACATCGCGGCTCTCGACGGCATCGACGCCGAAGCGCTGGAGCCGGGTCTCGAGCTGACCACCGGTCAGGCGGCTGGCGAGGTGGCGGGGGCGCCGGTGCTGATCAGCAACACCTACGGTCAGGGTCGAGCGATCACGCTGAACCTGGCGATGAATCCGCTGCTGGGAGAGCGCATCGTGGGTGGGGCCCAGCCATACGGGACGATCGTTGAGGCGGCGCTGGCGGGGGCAGGAGTGGAGGCATACTGCGAGGTCACGCGCGAAGATGGCGAGCGGCCGCAGTGCCTGATGCAGGTGGAGTTCGCCGATGGCGCGGCCCGCTACCTGTGCATCGAGCAGGACCTGCTGGCCCAGCGTCTGCCGGACCAGGTCGGGCGCGTGGAACTGCCCGAGCCGAGCATCGTCTACGATGTGCGTGCCGGCAAGCGTGTGGGCACGGGGCTCGTCAGCGGTTGGGACGTGACGTTCGGTCGCGGGAACCCGCTGGTCTATGCGCTGCTGCCCTACGAGGTGGCAGCGGTGACAGCCGAAGCGCCGGCGCAGGCAGCGGCGGGCGAGACGGTATCAGTGAAGGCCAGTGTGGGCGTGACCGGCGGCGAAGCGGGCTACCATGTGGTGCGGCTGGATGTATACGCTCCGGGAGCGGATACGCCACACCGGCAGTATTCGCAGAACATCGGCTGCGACGGCGGTGCAGGGGAGACGACCATCCCCTTTGCGCTCAGCGACGCGACCGGTCAGTGGCGGCTGGCGCTGCGCGACGTGGCCAGCAGCGTGGCAACCGAGGCGACGCTGACGGTGAAGTAGGCGCGAGGCGGATCACCGCAAGAGCAGAGGGGCGCGGCCATCGGGTCGCGCCCCTCTTTCCTGTGTCAGGGGTCGATGGTCAGCGGCTCAGCCTCAGTCGAAGACCAGGCCGAGTTCGGCATCGAGTCTTGCGGGGACGAGTTTCGCCTGCCACTTCTCACCGAAGTGCTTGGCAACCAGCACGCGGCCCTCGCCCGCAGGGATCATGCCGTAGGCCGATGAGAGTTTCCACTGGCCGGTGACTTGGAAGTCGCGATCCAGGCGGATGAGGCCGGGGTTTCCGTAGCAGCCGAGCCACCAGGCGTCATCGTGGAAGCACACCGCCTGCACACCGAGCTGCGTGTAGCCGGACGCGATGACGTGGGTCTTCACGTGCGCGAACTGCTCATCATACTCACAGATGTAGTTGCACGTCTCGGTCTGGGGCAGGCCGGTGACCACGAAGAAGTGGCCGTCGAGATACTCGACGCCGCCCGCGCCGTAGATGGCCTCGGGCACCGGCACGATCTCCAGCAGCGCGAGGTCCTCGGCCGCGTAGACGTAGACGCGCGAGTCGGCGCCGGGGCGGTTGTAGTAGTTGGAGCAGGCAACGTAGACCTTGTCGTTGGCGCAGCACAGGTCGCCGTGGTGGTAGGGCACGGCGACTTTGGCGAGCACCTGCCCGGCCATGTCGGTCTTGACCAAGGCGTTGGTGAAGCTCCAGTACACCGCTTCACCGTCGGTGGCGGTGCCCTGTACATGCATCTCGTAGACGCCATCGCAGACGATCTCCTGCGGCGGCGGTGCCTGAGCGCTCGCGGTTGCAGCCGTTGCCAGCGTTGCCGCGATCATCAGCACGTGTGTGGATGTCATCTGGTCGGTCACCTCATGTTTGCAGGTCTGTTTCCGGGCACAGCCGCTGGTAGGGCACGCGGAAGTGTGTGTAGGTTTTGCTGGCCGCGTCGACCGAGGCGGTCAGTCGATTCATGCGGGTGACTTCGCCGAGCCAGCGCCGCCCACGGTACTCGAAGCTCACCTGCGCTCCCACGCCCACGCCGGCCGCCTCGAGTTCGTGGCGACTTCGCTGGGCGGCGTCACGGCGGTCCCGGGTGCGATCGGCGCGCCGGTCGCGCCAGTTTGCACCGGCGCTCGCCGGTCCGTGCAGTGCGGCGTCGACGCCGTCGTGCACCCGCTCCTCGCTGAGCAGGCCGAGGTCGCCCGCCCGGCGGACCAGTGCGGCGTAGGCCTCCCGCCAGCGGGCGGCGTGGTGGTGCCGGACGCCGACGACGTGGTGGGCGAGTTCGTGGCAGAGCACGAGCGTGAGATCGGCCCGGTTCGGATCGGCGGCCACGTTGAGACGTATGGTGCGCCGAGGATGGCGGCGGTGCACGAAGGCCTTGCCGTGGTACGACTTCACCCGGACAAGCTGCACCCGGTCAACGTGCCCGGCCATGAGTTGTTGCACGGGCTCTGAGCGCAGCCAGTCGGCTGCGTCGGGGCTCCCCGCACTATCTCCGATGTCGATGGGCATAGGGTCCTTTGCTATCCATGAGCGACCGTCAGCGGATGGCGGTCAGGTTACCGTCTCTGCTGCTGAGCACGATCTCATCGTTCCCGTCGCCGTCGAGGTCGGCGGCGATGAGGACCATCCCCGCGCCGGCGGCGGCGAACTTGCCGGTGATGGTTCCGTCGGTCGGGTCAACGATGCAGGTTGCGCCGTCGCCCATGGTGGCTGCGATGGCCTGGGCGCCGGTGCGCTGGAGGGTCGCGATGTCCATGACCGGGTAGCCCATGTCGGTGACCCACGTCGCCTCGCCCTGACCGTCGAAGGCGTAGAGGTTGAAGATGCGCGAGCCGGCGATGAGTGTCTGGGTTCCATCCTCGGGGCCGACGGTCGCGACGCTGGTGATCTCGTCGCCGGTCGCGAACTGCCAGAGCAGCTTGCCAGCGGTTGAGACCACGTGGATGTTGCCGTCCTCACCACCGAAGAGCACCTCGGGCTCACCGTCACCGGTGATGTCGGCCACGGTGACGTCGTTGGCGCCCGGGCCGGTGCGGGTCGAGTATCCGAAGAGCTTATTGCCCTCGCCATCGACGCCTGACCACCAGTAGTATTCGGTCCCGCAGATGATCTCCTGTTTGCCATCGCCGTCGAGGTCGGCGGCGGTGCCGGCGCGGCCTTTGCGGACCGACTCATACTGCCAGAGCAGCGTGCCGGCGGCGTCGAGCGCGTAGTAGCGCCAGCTGTCCGCGCTGACGATCACGGACTGGGCACCGGTTCCGCCGAGGTCGGCGGGGAAGACGTCGCGCACGCGGCCGGCACCCTTGTATTGGGCGATCTCGTAGGCCCACAGTTGCTCGCCAGCGGCGTCGAAGGCTTCGACGGTGGCTTCGTTGGTGCCAGCGATGATCGCGATCTCGCCGTCGCCGCGCAGGTCGGCGGCGCAGACGACGTTGACAGGGCCGGCGGTCGGGCTGCTCCAAGCGACGGTCCCGTCGCTCTCGAAGAGGTAGACTTTACCGTTGGAGGAACCGGCGATGACCTCGTCGGCTCCGTCGCCGTCGACGTCAGAGGCCCACATATCAGTGAAGGTGTGCACGGGCAGCCCGCGCTCGGCCATGGTGGCGGCGTCAAGCTCGAGGCCCTCGCGGTCGCCCCATACCTCGACTTCGGCGAGGTAGATGGCGGTACCCGGGCGGGGCGTGAGTGTCAGTCGGAAGTCTTTCGCGTGAGTGTCGAGTTCGTCGAAGCGATAGGTGTGTGGAGCGTGGCCGGGCGCGCCCCAGTTGCCATAGACCTCTTCGTCGGCGAAGTCGACGAGGGGGCGGGTGTCAGCGGCGAAGCCGTCGTCGGACGCCTCGATGACTGCGCGGCCGAGCTGGAAGAGCTTGTCCTTGCTCGATGAGGTCGCGAACCAGGCCTTGACTACGACGGCATCGATGTCGTAGATGCCGTCGAGGTGCAGGTCGATGGTGACGGGCTGGTCATCGTCCCACTGCACGCCGCCATCGGTCTGGAGCAGCACGCCGTCGATGATGTTGTTGAGCGTGTTAGTGGGAGCGTCGGCGGCGCCGAAGACGTTGCGTTCCATAGGCTCGGGGTCGCAGGATATCTGCAGGCCTGCCTCCACGGCCTCGAAGGCACTGCGGTTGCCGGTCAGCAGGTAGTTCTCGAGGTTCTCGCGGTAGCTCCACAGTTCGGCGAGGGCCGGGGCCTCGCCGCCGGGGACAGCGGGTGGCTCGATCGGTCGCGTTGCGGCCATTGCCTGATCGATCATGCCGACGACCGCGACATCGGTGAGCATGGCTACCTCTTCGCTGTAGTCGCGATAGCCGCTGGGCTGTCCCTCGGCTGAGCGGCCCGCGTCCCACATGAGGATGTCGCCCTTGCCCAGAGCCATCTCCATGTCCTGGTTCCCGGGCATCGGCATCATCATGCCCATGTATTCGACTTCGCTGACGTCGAAGCCGGCGAAGCATCCGGGCTCAATGAGCATGGCGTTGCCGGTAATGGTGCCGACGTCGCCGAGCTCCATGAGGCCCTCGGCGCCGCCGACGGCGACGATTGCCGTGGCGTCGGGGCCGCCGGAGATGGCGACACCATTGTCCTGCAGCCGGGTGAGGTGCAGCGGCGAGGGCTCCTCACCGGATGCATGCAGGAGGGTGAAGAGCGTGACCTGCTCGCCGGCCTCGAGGCGACCGTTCCAGATGCCGGTGAGTGTGCGGACGACCGGGTCGTCGATGAACTCGTACGCGCCCCAGTTTGCTCCGTAGACGGGATCGTTGTGGACGGTGAAGCGCAGGTCCTCGGTCATGCGGATGGCGCAGTGCTGGCCCGCTTGCTCGATGTCGATACCATCTGCTTCGAGGGTGACGTTACCGATGGTCTGCCAGAGCACGCGGAAGCTGTAGTCGCCGGCCTCTTTGGCCTGCATCTCGTCGGCGACCACGAACCACTCGCCCTTGCGCCAGATGATGTTGCGGTGCCAGTCGACGCCGGCGTAGTCGCGCAAGGTGGTCTCGGAGAAGCCGGTCTTGGGCGTGTCGCGCATGTGCTCCATCTCGCAGAAGGGCGGGAGCGTTGCCGAGCGACCGTCCTTGAGTGCGATGACGGTGCTGTGGTATTTGGGCAGCGAGTTCATGTAGGAGGCGTCGGCGATCCAGATGCGACCGTTGTCAGCCATGCGCGAGATTGAGTTGCCATCGTAGTGCTTGTGACCACCGTTATTGAGGCCGTCGAGCAGCAGATACTGGTCTTCGGGGTCGAAGCTCTCGCGCATGACGACTTTGTCGACGGCCTGCTCGGGGGTGATGTACTTCTGGGCGGCGTTGGATGTGTAGTAGTAGGGGTCCAGCGGGAAGGCCTGCGCGCCGATCAGGTCGACGGGTTCGATGGGGTCGACGATAGTGGTGTACTCGGTCAGGCCATGACGGCCCGAGCGCTCAATTTTGCGTTCGAGGGCCCAGGCGTATCGACCGTCGCGGTAGAACCATTCGGCACCGCGCAGGAAGGGCATTTCGGACCACCAGCCGTAGTATGCGCCGGTGTCGCCATAGGTGACGGAGTTGCCGAAGTTGTCCATGCACATGAGCGCGTAGTCGGCGATGCGCCGGACGTTATCGTTCTCGAAGTAGGTCAGGTCTGGCTTGGCGAGCGCGTAGCGCATGGTGTGGTAGAGGGTGAGCCACTGGTAGCCGTTGCAGTCCTCGTGGCCCTTGAAGGCCTGTGCCTGGAAGCTGAAACAGGCGTCGGCGATCTTGAGCCAGACGGTGGCCTCGCCCGCGTGGTAGTACTTGTCGAAGTATTCGCCGGTGTAGTAGCAGCCCAGCGCGGGGAAGGTCTGGTGGTTGTGGCGCACGTGGGTGCTGCCGACGGTGCCAGCGGCCTTGGGCGTGCAGGCTTCGGACACCCACTGGAAGAGGATCCGGGTAACGTCCATGCGCTCCTCGTCAGTGAGCGCGGGGCACTCCTCGACGACGTCCCACGCGGGCAGGACAGTGTAGACGCGGAAGTCCGAGTCCATGCCCCACGGACCGCCGTAAGTGGGTGGATTGGTGTCGCGGTGTGACTTGGCGCGCTGGATGAGCCAGACGAAGGCCTTCGCGAAGCCTTCCTTCTGTGAGCGCTGGTAGTTGGCGCCAACCGAGGCAGCCATGCTGAAGAGGCCGCCGTGCATGCCTGTGGCGAGGCCCCGTTCACCATTTGTCGCTCGGGTCGAGCGTGAGGGCGCCACTGTGCAGCCGCCGGGCGTCGCCGGTCAACTCGACGAGGAGCAAGGAGCCGATGGTCAGGTCGGGGCCCTGGGTGATCCTGTCAGCGAGGGCCTCGATGCCGAGCGCGGCGCCCTCGGGGCTGGACGCGCCGATCACGAGGGCGTTCTTGCCGGAGCCCCAGGGGTCATGGACGATGCGCACTTCGTAGCCACCCTCGCCGGGGTACATGTCATCGGCGAAGATGTAGCCGTGGGAGTAGAGGTAGAGCAGGCGCGGATTGCAGGCGACGCTGCCGAGGATGATGGTGTTGGTCTCGGCGAGCTGCTCGTCGGTGATCTCCTCGTCAGTGCGGACGGCGATGTTGGCGCCAGTGGCCGCGCGGATCTGGTCCGCCAGCGTGGCGGCGACGTCGCTCCAGCCCTCTTCGGTCGGAATGACCATGACCGCCTGCGCCTGGCCGCCCTCGACGAACGTGGTGTCGAGGAAGCGCTCTTTGGGCTCGGCGACGTCCTCGAAGGTCTGCAGGACACTGGGTGCGCTGCGGATGTTATCGAGGTAGAGATCGAAGGGCGCGCCCTGCTCACGGGTGCCGACGTAGAAGCGGAGCCTGACGATAGCGGTCTGGTCGTCAGTGGTTACCATCTTCGGCTCCCAGGCGAGCGTGTCGCCGAAGCCGCGTGTGAGACTGAAGGCCCCCTTCTCGGTTGAGAGAGGTCCGCTCCAGTTGAGGAAGCTCAGAGCACACTCGTTGCCTGCAGCGTAGGCACGCATATAGAGCGCCTTGCTGGCCTCAGGTGTGCTGCTCCAGGCATCGAAGAGTATTGCGCGCTTGGTCAGGTCCACGGCGGGCAGGTCAATGGCGATGTCAAGATAGGAACTGCCAGTTGCGTCAGCAGGAGATATGCCCGACAGGTGCAGGCTGCCGTTGCCCTGAGATATGAAAGCGGCGTCGGCATTGACCTCGAGCTTGGTGTCGGGCCACTGGGCGCCGCCCGTGATGCTGACACCGTCGACAGTCTCACAGTCGAATAGCATCGTCTCCTGCGCCTCTTGAGCGGACGCGATTGCGCACAATGAGACGAGAAGAATGGCGATGGTTGTCCTCATGGTCACTAACCTCTTTGAAGAGATTCGGTTGGCAGCAGCCAGCCGCATGTGGCCGGGAGCTCTGTAACACAGATAGTTGCCCGCGCGAGGCCCGACTTCCTCCCTCGGCGGCGAGGACAGACGCCGGCGGGGCCTTCCCCTGAGCGCACATTTGGGGTAACATCTTCGTCCACTGTAACTGAAAGGTGCGTGTAGCTGATGTGGGCCAATCGAGGACTACTTCTGACCATCATCGCCAGTGTGGTTCTGGTCGGGTTCGTGATTCCGGTCATGGCGCAGGACGCGGATGGTGACGGGATACCCGATGACGTTGAGATACGACTGGGCACGCGACCAGCCGATGCCGATGAGCTGATCCTCGTGGGCGAGAGCCCGGCGAAGGATGAAGGCCCCGATCTGCGCCAGTTCTACATGTGCCACGTGGCCGAGAACCGGTATCTGTGGAAGATCGAGTTCGCCGATGATTTCCCGACGACCGGCGACACGATGGTTATGTATGTGGGTCGACAGGACAAGCCGGAGGTCATCGGCACCGATGTGCAATACTCATGCGGGGGCGCGGACGTGGGCGCGTCGGTGGGCAACAAGGCTATCTACGACGGTGGGCAGACGGTCACCCGCGGTCGGACGCAGGGCAATGTGGTCTGGGTGTGCGACGACATATTGATCAGGCGTGAGGACGGCAACGCGGTCATCCGCATGCGCCTGCTGGTGCAGCGCAAGGGCGGCTCTGACAGCACCGACTGGTTCGAGGTGAGCGTGCCGGTCTTCGAGGGACGCGAGTTGCCCGAGGTGCCAGGGCTGGACACGCTGATGAACAAGGGCCTGGAGCGGGCAGACGTGGAGCCCGGACCGGGCGCGCGTGACAACCTGCCCGAGCGGCGCGACAAGCCCGTGGTGCCATTTGCTTCCGAGGGGCGCGCACCCGCCAAAGGCGCGACCGTGGCGCGCGAGACGGTGACGGTTGGGCTGGCCGAAGAGGCCGGGATGGCGCGCGAGGATGAGTTGGTGAGCGCGGGCGTGCCCTTCGGCCAGGGGGTCATCTTCGACCCGGCGATGATTCGAGTGCTGGACGGCGCGGGAGATGAGGCCGTCGCCCAGGTGACGATCACATCGTTCTGGGGCGATGACAGCATCCGCTGGGCACTGGTTGAGTTCTTAGCAGACGCAGATGCGCACGAGGAGGCAGGCTACGCGGTTGAGTACGGGAGCGCAGTGACGCGCGCCGCCGTAGCCGATGCGCTGGTGATCGACGACACCGCCGACGCGCTCGTGGTCAGCACCGGACCGCTGCAGGCGACCGTCAGCAAGACGCGGGGAACGGTTCTTGAGGACGTGCTGGTGAACGGTGAGGCCATTGGAGCGCTGCCGGATGGCCTGGTGCTGGTGGGGGAGACGGGGACGGTCTACGCCACGGTCAATGCGACGCCAGAGGTGCGCATCGAGAAGCAGGGCCCGTTGACTGCGACCGTGCGGGTGGAGATGCCGTATGTCTCCGAGGCCGGTGACGAGTACATGCGGGCGATCGTGCGGCTGAGCTTCGTGGCGGGATCGGCGACGGTGGGCGTGGCCGCGACGCACGTGAACGACTACATCGAGACGGAGTTCACCGACATCCGCTCGCTGACCATGCCGATCGAGCTAGCGGTGCAGCCGGGGCCTTCGCGGTTCCTTCAGACCAGTGATGGCGCGCGCGTTCCGTTCGACGGTGGGCTGGGCGCGCAGGCGCGAGTGATGCAGAAGACTGACGCGCTGGCAGCGGTGGGTGGCGAGGAGCGGGCGGATCTGCGGCTCGACGGCGCGATGGACTACAGGTCCAACATCGGCGCGGGCGTCGGAGTCGCGGTGCTTGATTTCTGGCAGGAGTATCCGAAGGCGCTGAGCGCTGGAGCCGAGCGCGGGCTAGTGGAGATACTGCCGGCGCTTGAGGGCGAAGACTTCTGGGCGGACCTGCCTGACAACCTGAGGTTCCCGTTTGTCGAGGGCTGTTACCGGATGAAGTGGGGGATGGCGAAGACCACGCGCATGAGTCTGGATTTCCACGGCGCGCAGGCCGACAGCCAGATACCTTGGCAGTATGCCACGCTGCAGCATGCGCTGGTGCCGGTGATCTCGTCGGAGCATTACGCGGCGACGGGCGCGCTGGGGACGATGGCTCCGGTGCGCGAGGGGCGCTTTGAGGCATGGGACGCGGAGATCTCGAGACGATTCGACGAGCACCTGGCGTATAAAGAGAAGGAGCGCGAGTACGGCTTCTTCAACTGGGGTGACTGGTACGGCGAACGCGGGCGTAACTGGGGCAACAACGAGTATGATCTGCCGCACGGTCTGTTCATGCAGTTCGCGCGGACGGGAGAGCGCCGCTACTTCCGACTGGCGCAGGCGGCTGCCCGCCACCAGGCGGATGTGGACTGCGTACACGCGTATCCGGACATCATGAACGTGGGCGCGATGGCGCCACACTCGGTGTGCCATACGGGCGAGTGGTCGCAGCATCTGGCCGCGCCGCAGTGGAGCTACAAGTACACGAGCATGACCACGGCGGCTAACGGTCACACCTGGGCGGATGGCATGGTGGACGCGTACTACCTGACCGGTGACGCGCGGGTGATGGAAGTGGCGATCGGCTTGGGCGAGCATATCGCGTACGCGATGGCGCCGACCTTCGACCACCTCGGGACGCATGAGCGCTCGGCGGGTTGGTCGCTGAATGCGGTGATGGCCCTCTACCGCGCGACAGGTGACCCGGTGTATCTGGACGCGGCGAAGAAGATCGTGCAGGTTGCGCTGGCGGAACAGGACCTCGAGGACACTGGCACGTGGCCGCACGTGCTGCCGAACGACCACGCCGCGGGGTACCCGGGTGCGGTCGGGAATGTGGGCTTCCTTATCGGGGTTCTGATGAGCGGCATGGCGGACTACCACGAGGCGACAGGCGACCCGGAGGTGCTTGCGTCGATGCAGGCGGGCTGCCGGTGGCTGACGGACGTGATGTGGATACCAAGTCGATGGCACTTCCACTACACGTCGTCGCCCGGGTATCTGAACAACCCGCTCAAGTCTTCGAGCGGTGTGACGATGCTGACGATCCCGCCGATGGCATACACAGCCCGCGCGGCGGGTGACGAGGAACTGATGGACATCGTGGGGCGCGCGTACGCTGGACTGCTGCGCGACACGGGTTCGGGGTGGGGTAAGTCGTTCGCGCAGGCACTGTTCTTCGCGCCAGATGTGATGGGCGCGGTGGATGGGGCGGACAGCTCGCGCGAGGCGATCCATGTTGCGCTCACGCTGGACCCCGAAGTTCTGCGGGCGGAGCAGTACAAGACCGCGCCGTGGGCGACCGCGCTGGGCATTCGCGGGCCCGTCGACAAGGTGGTGCACCTGCTGCGCGATGGCGACGAGGCGTTTGTGGTGACCGCTCTGCGCGCGCCATACGGTGCGCGAACGCGCGAGATGGAGCGGGGCACGATCGAGGTCGTCGGCCCGGATGGGGCGGTCCTCAAGAAGGGCGACTACGACACGAATGATGAGTACGAGTTCGAGGTCGACCTTGGCGCCGATGCTCCGGAGGGCGTGTATACCGTCCGAATCTCCGACGACATGCGCGCCATCTGGGATGTGGACTCGTCAGAAGGCAAGCGCGTCATCGAGCTCGTTGATGGGCTTTCGCTGGGTAGTGTCGGTACGAGCCGCTGGGTGGTGTACGCGCCGCCGGGGGTGAGCGAGTTCACGCTGCGAGTGGTACCTGACGGAGAAGTGGTTGCGGTCGAGGACACGAATCAGACCGAAAACACGGAGACCGAGCAAATCCTCGCGGTCGACATCGGCGCGAACCCGGACGGTCGGGCGGTGCCGATCGTGCTCTACACACGCATGGACCTGAACGTGGCGGTGGAGGGCATTCCGCCCTATCTGGCGCCGAGCGAGGACGCGTGGTTTGACCCCGAAGCGCACTGAGCCGCGTGCGCATGCGGAAGTGAAAGAGGGCGGCCCGAGTGTGGGCCGCCCTCTCTGGTTCTGTGGGCAGATACTACTCGTTCAGGTCGATGAGCGCCTGGAGGATCTGATCGCGGGCGGTGTCGGCGGCGGTGCGATCTCGCTGGTCGACCCACCGGTATGCCCCCGAACTGAGCGTGCCGGCGACTTCGCCGGGCAGCGTCTCGAGGAGTTCGCGGGCGTGGCGCACCGCAGGCGTGTCCTCGCCAGCGTTGGCGTTGACCGCATCTCGCAGCATGGCGAGGTAGGTGTAGTCGATGACGCCCTCGCGGACGGCCTCCCACTGCTTGCTGTCGGCGAGGTGGATGTCATCGGCGTAGACCAGCGAGTAGCTGGTGCCGCCGCACTTGAAGTTGTCCCAGCTTGAGCCGGTGGGCTTGCTGTCCACGTACCCCCAGTAGCCGACGCCGGTGGCGCCGAGATTCCACGCGTGCCAGGCCTCCAGGCGGTGGTAGGTGTGCGGATCGAGCAGCTTGTGCGGGCCCGAACACTGGTAGACGAAGAGCCGCTTGCCATCGCGAGCGAGCGCGGAGTAGTACTCGCCGGCTTTCTCGAAAGGCGCTACGATTCTCGGCAGGTTCGGGCAGAGGATGGCGGAGACTTCGTAGAGTTCAGGGATCGCATTCTCGGGGTCCTTGCGGGTCGGGTCCTCGAATATCTGCAGTTCGGGCTGAGTGGCATGCAGGGCGTTCGACACGTCGATGGCGAGCTGCTCGCGCTTGGCCTCGCCCGGCTCGTCGACGGGCAGTACGCACCAGCGATCAGTCTCGATGCCCTTCTCGCGCAGGTGCTCGACCACCGCGGTGGCCCACTCGCCCATGGCTACCTTCCAGCGTTCGGAGTTGACCGCAAGCGCGTTGCGCATCGAGTGGTACGACATATACATGCAGTAGAGGCGGGCCCTCGGGAAGCGCGCCATCCAGCGATCCAGTGCGCTAAAGTCCATGGGTGCGGTGATGTGACCGGCCGCGTCGATCTCGCCCTCCTGAGGCCAGGGCATCCAACCTGCCTGGAGCCAGGGGGCATCGACGAAGTGGTCGGCCAGGTTCACCGCCATTGCGTCGGGATCCACGAAGTTGGGTGCGTAGCTGACCGTGTCCCCTATGTAGTCCCAGCAGAACACAGACAGTGGCGGCTCGATCATGTCCATGGGGGCGACGTCGAGCGTGATGGGCACGGACATCTGCTCGCCACCGATCTCGACCGTGATCTGGCCGGTATGGGTGCCGGGCGCGACGTCGACCGGATGCACTGTCAGCCAGACCTGGCGGGTGGCGCCGGCGGGCACGGCCATGCGCGCACGACCATCGGCGTCGAGGTCAGCTACGGGCAGCGCGTTGGCGACGATCTGGCGATCCTGGGTCTGCACGTACTGGACCTCCTGGACGGTGACCACACTGGGGTCGACGTCGCCGAGGTCAACGGAGATGCGCGCATTACGGGCGCGGTCGCCGTAGTTGGTCAGGTTGAATGCGGCGGAGCGGTATTCACCGTTCATGATCGGCATGGTGACAGCCGCGCCGGTGCCGGTCGGCGGGGCGAAGGGGTCGAGCATGTCCCAGCGGGGGCTTTGCCACAGCGTCAGTTCGGGGAGCCCTTCCGCCTGTCGTATCTGGGAGTTGATGGCCCAGATGCGCGCCTCGAGATCGTTGTAGGGCAGACCGCGCCAGTGGTCGACGGGCTCGAACTCGGTGCCCAGGGCCTCGGTCTCGAGAGCGTCGAGGGCAGCGGCGATGGGCGACTTGCGCGCGGCGGCGATCTCTGAGGCGGCAAGCACGGCGCGCATATCCTGCAGGTCATACATCAGCCTGACGCCGACGATGCCCTGGAGGCGATGGTCGGCAACCATGCTTGCGTCACTCTCGACCGGCTCACCGGGCTCTACGTCGCCGATGGAGAAATCGCCACGGAAGACCTCGATCTCGTCGGCGAAGATGAACTGGCTGCCCGGGCAGACGACGAGCTTCACGTAGCGCCCGGCGGCTTCGAGCCGGTCGGTGACGTAGCGGTGGGCGGTGTAACGCTGCGGATGGGGCAGGCCCCACTCGCCGCTGAGTGAGACAAGTTCGCCCTGGTATTCGAAGTTTTCGCCATCCATGCTGGTGAGGACGAAGATCATCGCGGGCCAGCCGACGCTGGCGACGCCCGCCGCAGTGCGCATGGACACGCCGCAGATGGGCGCGGGCTCTTCGAGGTCGATGACTACGCTCAGCGGCTTGCGGACCTTCCAGCCCACGGTGGTCTTCTGGGCCCAGAAGTAGCCGGCGGTGAACTCGCCGTCGGTGAGTTGCACGATGTCGGCATCATCCATGCTCAGTGGGTAGCTCGGCTTGGCGGACCATGAGTAGCTCTTGCCCAGAGCGAGGTTCTCGCCTGGTGGCGGCCCGGCGTAGCCGCCGACTATCGGGGCGCTGGCTGCCAGATCGCTGGCCACGTCGATGCGAATGCTGTCAATGCGGGCCTCGCCGGGGCGGCTGTTGTCGCCCGGGCCGCGATCACCGTAGACGATCAACTCGACCTGGGGGAGAGCGCCGGAGTTGAATCGGGTCTGCTGCCGCAGCCAGCCATCGGCGGCACCGCCGTTGATGGAGAAGGTCATGCGCGGCGCGCCCGGCTCGCGTATCCCGACCGTCGGGCGGACGGCGCCGCTGAACTTGAATGACGCGGACAGTACGTAGTCGGTCTGGGGCTCGAGCGAGATGACTTGTGTGAGGTAGCGCCACGGGGCCTGATCCTCGGCGCTGTAGCGTAGACACGGTGGCGCGGGATGGCCGTCGGCGTCGTCGACAGTCATGGTATCGTCGGCGTGTGATGCGTCCCAGCCGGGGGGGGCCACGGCTGGCGGTCCGGCGTTGAAGTCGGCGTTCTCGATCTGCACTGCGGCGCTGCAACAGCCTGCGATGAGCATCGCGCAGACGATGATTGTGATCGATCGCATTGCGTCGGCCTCCCGAACGGCCATCTGATTGCACGTCGGTGTATGAGTTCACCTGCCGGCATGAGCCGACCTGCACAGGAACGCGGCGGCCGATGGCGAATGAGTCGCCGCACCCTCCGTCGCTGAAGTCAGTTGCCCGCGAAGGGATCGAGAAACATGCGCGTAGCGTTGATCGGAACATCAGGTATCGCCGGCGCCCACATCAATGGCTGGCTGGCGCTGCCCGAGCACGAGGTAGCGTATCTGGTGGACGTCAATGAGGAGGCCGCTCGGGAGGCGAAGGCGGAGCATTTCCCCGGCGCGGAGATCGTCGCTGACTACCGCGATGTACTTGACCGCGATGACGTCGACGCGGTGGATATCTGCACGCCGACGAAGCTGCACGCCGAGATGTCGATGGCGTTTCACCGGGCGGGCAAGCACGTAATGTGCGAGAAGCCGCTGTGCATGGACATAGACGAGGCCGACGAGATGCGCGAGGTGATATCGCCCGACGGCCCGGTGTTCATGGTCGAACACCGCTGGCTGTTCGAGGCACCCTTCATGAGCTTGTGCGAGCACCTGGGCAGCCTTGGGCGGCTGCACTGGATGCGGATGAGGCTGGGGCATCGCCTCCCGCTGAGTCCGGGGATCAAAGCGACCGGGGCGCTGCTGGACATGGGCTACCACCATGTGTACACGGCGCTGCGGCTGATGGGTCCGGCGACCGGGGTGTATGCGCGGGCGCATGACTATGTGGTGGCGGGCGCGGTGGACGACAGCGGGCTGTACGTGTTCACTCACGAGCACGGCACGAGCGTGCTGGAGCCGAACTTCTCATCGTTCGGGCCGACGGGCCTGTACCGGGGCATCGAGCTTTACGGGGAGACGGGCAGCGCGATGGTTCTGGTGGCACCGGAACGGCACCTGTGGGTGACGACCGGGGAGAAGAGCGTCGAGGAAATGCCGATGACCGTGAGCACGCCATGGAACGAAAACGTGGTGCGGTACTACACCGAGGTCATCGCGCGGACGAAACCCAATATCGCAGGCATTGCGGAAGGCTACGCGGCGATGGACGCCATCGCGCGCGCCCAGCGCAGCGTGGCTGACGGGGCAACGCACTGAGCGCTCGTGGCCTGGAACGATCGGGGGGCCGGCTGATTGCCGGCCCCCTTGCGTTCGTGTCAATAGCTCCGCTGACTAT
Source organism: Candidatus Zipacnadia bacterium (assembly GCA_029821735.1). Lineage (GTDB taxonomy): Bacteria > Armatimonadota > Zipacnadia > Zipacnadales > UBA5352 > JALGSU01. The sequence goes on from JALGSU010000038.1 coordinate 29,094, forward strand.
CGCGGGAACCAGATATCCTGCGTGATGCTTTGAGTGTGCGGTACGCCGACGCCTTCGGCATACGGCCAGTTGGGCGGCTGGGTGAACGCCGCCGATGAGATCCATGTGGAGCACTGGCGGCCGTCTGCCAACTCCAGTTCGAGCCAGAAGCGACGGACCTTGAACCAGTCTTTCTTCGGGTTGCGCAGGACGAAGACGTTGCGGAAATCGAGCGTCGCGATGGCCTCGGGTGTGAGCGGAACAGCCACTGCCTCCTCCCACTCGTTGCGGGTCTCGTTGCCGCCTGCGGGGGCCATCTCGCCGAGCACAATCTCGTTGATTACGGCAAAGCTCCCATAGGCCGCGCCGCTGCCGGAGAGGCCGATACCATCGTAGTGCAGCCACCCTTGGGTGGCGGCGCGCAGGTCCTCGACGGTCAGGCCCTCGATCATGAAGGGTCCATCCTCGCGGCGATAGCGCTCGGGGTCCTCGTCAAGCACGCGCACCAGGGAGCGGTCGAGGGCCTCGACACGCATTTCGGCCCAAACGCCCCAGTCGCCGGAGGTGTCATCGGCTGGCCCGCAATCGGTGATGAGCTTGATCTGGACGGTTTGGCCCGCCCAGGGAGAGAGGTCGCCCTCGATGTCGAGCCACTCGTGTTTGAGGACGGCTTGCTCGCCGATGACGGTCTCGGTGCCCTCGTTGTCGACGACCGCGATTCGGTAGAAGACGCCGTCGCCCAGATCGCTACCGTCACCCTTGCCGACCGATGCGCGGAAGGCCGCTGGCGGGTCGGCGGGAATCTCCAGCGGGTCATAGAGGACATACGTGTAGCCCACTCCGTCGACGTAAGGCGGATGGCCCGTGAAGCCCCGCTTGACGATGCCGCCGGCGGTCCGTTCGCCGTCGGCGACCGCGGCGCGAGTGGTGCCCATCTCCGTGGTCTCCTCGGCGTCGCGCAGGCGCATTCCGGCGGTCCACTTGGAGGGCAGCTCCGCGAGTTCGATCATGGTGTCCATGACGCGCATACCGTATTCGAACTCGCCGGCCAGTTCACCGGCGCGGACGCTGATGCCCAGGTACTCGACCGTCTCGTATTCGGGCTCGCCGAGATCGAAGTCGACCGTGGCGCTCTCGCCGGGCTTGAGATGGACGGTACGGTCTTCATCGCCCAGCGTGAAGGTCAGGTCGTCTTCGCGGGGGGCGTTGCTGGTAACGGAGAGCATGAGCTTGTTGTGGTCGATCGAGGCGTCTGCGAATACCAGCGGGACGACCGTGAAGTCGATCCAGCGATCCTCGAACTGCTCCCAGATGCGGTCGCCGGGGCTCGCCTGGTCGGGGATCAGGACCTCGTGGTCCTGCTGGCCGCGCACGACAATGCGCTCGCCGGGGACGACCATGTCGCGCTCGCAGGCGAGGTCTCCGGGTGCAGCTTCGCCGGCGCGCAGGATGTAGCTGAAAGCGTTCTCGACCGGCACAACGTAGGTCAAGCCACGCGCGTGGCGGACCTCGGCGGGGCCAAGCTCGTTCTCCTCTTCATCAACCGCGATAGCGCTTTGGGCTGGTATGGCGAAACCGCATTCCGCGCCCTGGTAGGGAATGAGCTCCCAGGTGGCATCGTCGAGAATGCGCAAGATGCCGAGGCCGGCAGTCGCGGCTTCGCCAAAGCGCGTGAAGGTGTCGCGGCCATCTGCGAACATGTAGGCGGGCGTGACCGCGTAGTCGGCTCGGTGGCCGGGCTCGTCGGAGCTGGTCACGTCGATCTCACCGTCGGCGGTCCAGCCCGTGAAACCATTGGGGGCGAGGTCCAGGTCGCGCCCGAAGGCGTTGACGCGCATGCGCTCGGTCTTGCTGCCATTGACGACCGTGACCGTGCCATCGCTGTACCGGGTGGCCACCTGCGACCGCTTGTATGCCCCGGTGGCGACGGCCTCGGTGGTCGGGTGCAGGTTGCCGGCCGCGTCGGCGTAGAGGATCTCGTCTGCACTGGCGAGGCAGTAGCGTGAGTGGAGTTGCTGGAGCATGAAGTAGCCGCGTAGCGAACGCCGCTGGCCGCCGACGCTGGTCAGATAGCCGGGGTGGCCGAAAGCAACCGTGGCGGCGACGAATCGATCTATGTTGGCATCGACCTCCGCGTCGGTGGTGCCGTAGTCGTAGTCGCGACTGTAGTACATGCTGGGCATGCCCATGCCGAAGTTGCAGCACAGGTCATGCATGCGGCGCAGGTCGAAGTCGACAAGCCAGGGGTTCTCAACCAGGTTATAGCTGCGGTCCTGAGCGTAGTTGCCGTCGGTCAGGCCCGAGTAGGGGAAGTGCATATTGCCCTCGGAATAGACGGGGCCGTCCCAGGCTTTCTTCTGCAGCATCATGATCTCGCCATAGGCGTAGAGGACCGCGGCGAAGGTGCCGGCGCCGGGCGTGCGGGGGTCGTAGTCGACGCGGCTCCAGGGCGAGACCGCGGTGTGCACGTCGCAGTAGGCGGTCGAGAACTGGAACTTCTCCTCGATCTGGGGGGCGAGGTCCTCGCAGGCCTCGACTGCGTATGCGTACTTGGGCGCGTAGCAGCGCATCCAGGCGTGGCGGAGCTGGTTGCTCGGGTCGCGTGCAACGCGGTCTATCGACCAGTGCTCATTGACCGGGGCGAAGTCGGTGTAGTTGTTGTAGGGCCCGTAGATGTAGCCGAGCTCATCCTGCATGAAGCGGGCGTAGTCGTAGGCGCCCTGGTCGCCGCCCTTCTTGGGTGCGGCGTTGACGCGGAAGGTGAAGCTCTCGCCGCCATCGCGCCACATGCTCTCGTGGTCGGTGACAACCATCTCGGTAACGCCGTAGCGGTGGTAGCGGCGCCAGTGGTTCATGTCGTTCTCGCGATTGCCGGCGCCGTGAGGCCGCCAGAAGCGGGTACCGGTGATGTGCTTCCACGGGGAGACGGGGTTGGGGATGGTGGGCAGGGCTTCCTCGTAGCGCGGGGTGACGGTCAGGAAGAAACGCTCGTAGCAGTCATTGCGCTGACCGTTGGTCAGCGCATGGTAGCGCGCGCCACCGTTGTAGAGGACCTGCCCGTCCTTGATCTCGGTGACCGCGAAGGGCTCGGTGGCGCTGGAGAGGTACCAGTCGGTGTTCCCGGCGACGAAGAGAGGGCTGGCCTCGGGGCCGGTGATCGCGACCGCCGGACGTCCGAGGCGGTAGTAGTGGTAGTAGGGATTGGTGACCAGACGCGGGTTGTCGAGGCCTTCGAGGGCGCCGTAGCGCACCTCGCCGACCACGCCGCCGCGGCAGATGGTGTCGATGACCAGCGACTTGCCCCACAGGTGGTAGACATACTCGACCTCGGCGCTGACCTCGCCCGCGCTCACTCGCCACTTCATGCGCGCCCCGTCGTCAAGGGCTTCGGTGCCGAGTAGCTCGAAGCTGTCGGGGGCGACGGGGCCGTCGGCGGTCTGCAGATAGACGCCGCCGTCAACGCAGGGCCTGAACGGCTCGCCAAGCCCGTCCCAGCGTGCTGTGATGTCGCTCCAAGTCCCGGTCTGGCCGCTTACGGCATAGGTGAGTGTGCCGTCAGAGCCCCGGTACGTCAGTTCCACCAAGTGCTGCTTGACCTGAACGGAAGTCTCGAAATCGCCGGTCAGGTTCGGGGGCAGAATGGTCTGCTCACGGTCAGGGAAGGTCAGGCGGCCAGGGCCGGTATTCTGGCCGGTGTCCTGACCGGGGAAGGCGTCAACGCCGCGCAATGCTCGCGGCCTGAAAGTGAGCGGCTCGAACTTCTCGGTGAAGACCGCCAGATTGTCGAAGTAGATCATGCGGTCGGCGGGCTGTCGGCCACCGTCGACGCGGAAGCCGGTGAAGGTGGCGCCGGTGCGCACGCGCTCGATCTGTTCGGCGTCCAGGCGGCGATGGCAGAGGAACCATTGCTCCCAGCGCACGCGGATCAGGTTGACGCCGAACTCGATATCGTCGGCGTCGGTGAAGAGGGCATAGACAGTCACCTGAGGAGTGGTCGCGTCATTGCGGGTCGCCCAGTTGTTGCCATAGATCCACATGGTCACCGCATCGAAGGGCTCGGTGATGGCGACCGGCTCGGGCGGGCGAATGTACACGATCGGCGCGGTATTGGCGCCCTCACGGGTGGACGCGCCAAGCTCGAACCGGTAGGTGAAGCGGCCGACGTGATCGCCGAATATCTGCTGCTCGCGAGTGCGCTCGAAGGCCGCAATGGAGTTCTCGGTCTCGACGGTCCAGTCACCGGGGCTCTCGAAGTCGATCAGCGGCGGGTGGTCATCCTCGGTGCGACCGGCCCAGTCCATCTCGTAGGGTCGCTCGCCGACGACTTCCTGCGCCAGTGCGGTTGCGGGCAGCAATATCAGTATGCAGAGGGTCACGACAGTCATGGTTCATTCCTCCCGACAGGCGGGCTTGCTCGGCGCTGCGCACTGAGATAAGCAATTCCGCGCCTGCGTCGGGAGACCTCGCAAGAACAAGGCGGACGGAGGCCTTTCTCGCTCGCCGCCACGTGGCCCGTTGAGGCCGGGCGGCGAACGGAGAGGGCACTCCGTCCTCCTTCGCCAGCGTGCGTCAGACGGCGTTGATGACGTCGGTCACAGTCACGATGCCCTGCAACTCGCCGCCGAAGATGACAGGCAGGCGCGACAGGCCCGTATTGGCCATCATCTTGGCGACATGGTTGACTCGGAAGTTGGGGCTGACCAGCACCAGCGGCTGGCTCATGATGTCGCGGACCTGGACTTCATCTGGGTCCAGGTCCTTGGCGATAACCTTGTAGCAGATGTCGCGCTGGGTCACGATCCCATAGGGGTCATGCTCGCTCGTGGCTTGGACCACCAGGCATCGGGTCTCCCGTTCCTTCATGGTCGCAATCGCGGTCGCCACCGTCTCTTCCTCGCCGATGGTCACAACGGCCTCGGTCATCATGTCTCTGGCTCTCGGCATCCTACCCACCCCTTGTCACCGGCATGTTTGCACTCCCCACCTGAATGATTCGACCTGGCCCGAGAATCTCCTACCGCGAAGGAGGCCCGCGCGGCAATACCATCAGCAACGTCATGTACGTCGACGCGCCCGACGCGGGCCTCAAAGAGGGGTTGAGCGTGCTCGACCCGATCGATGTGCGCTACGCGGATGAGGTGACGGTGGAGGGCAACACAATCACCGATGTGGGTGTGTCGCCTGAGCCAGCGACGTGACGTACATACACATCCGCCACGGCGGGCGCCGCGCGGATGTGCCGAATGAGTCTCAGGCAAACGCCGCCGCCGTCAACTGGTGTCGACGATGTCGCTGACCGACACGATGCCCTGCAGCTTGCCGTCGAAGATGACCGGCGCACGCGAGAGCCCCACGTTGGCCAGCAGGCGAGCGACGTGCCTGATGTCGAGGTCCTTGTTCACGACCACGAGCGGCTTGCTCATGATCTCATGGACCTTGACATGCTCGGGGTCGATACTGTGGGCGAGAACGTCGTAGCAGATGTCGCGCTGAGTGACGATTCCGTAGGCGTCATCTTCGGAGCGACGCTCAACGATGAGGCACCTTACCCCCTCTTCACGCATCTTGCTGATGGCTTCCGCCACCATGGCGTCACCGTCGATGGTGACGACGTTGGTCGACATCAGGTCTTTGGCAGTAGGCATCTGTGGCACCCCTTCGCGTCCGTATTGGCGTCCTCCGCCGGATGATGCCAATTGACTGGACAGTGATAGCTAAGCCACGTCAGTCCACGATGTATATGTTGAGCACATTGCCCTCGTCGATGATCTGGACGGCGTCGCCGTAGTAGTCCACCTGGCAGCCGGTTGCCTCGCCCACGAAGCGCAGAGGCACGTAGGTTTTGCCCCAGTGCAATCTCGGCGGGACGTCGAGCCAGTATTCCGCGCCGTTGACGAAAGCTGTCTGATCATTGACCCACATGGCCAGATGGTAGCCCTCGCCGGAGGCCACGATGCCCTGCTCGCCGGGAACCCACTCGACGGTCCATCCGAGCCACTCGAAGATCGCGCGCATCTCGATGAGCATGCGACCGTTCTCGACGTAGCGCTTGACGTATATCTCGAGTGGGTCATCAGCCGACACGGACGGCACGATCAGGACAACCAGCAGAACGATCAGAATCGCTGTCCTCAGCATGTTGCGCCTTCGCCCCCTATGCTCATCGCGCGGATCCGTTCGGCCCTGCTGAAGAGTTTGCCGCCCGCACTCGGAGTCCTGCCGGGCGGCGGTTATTCGTACGGGACCTGCTCGGTCTGCCCACTGGCGGACGATCGCTCGGCTGCCTCGAACACGCCGATGACTCGCCGCCCGAACTCGCCCGACACCGGGACTGGTCCGCCGTGCAGCAGGTGGTCGGCCATCTCCTGCCAGTAGGTGTACCAATCGCACTCGAGGTAGGGCACTTCCTCGGAGGTGCGGTTGTGGCCGTTCTCATCGACGCGCGTGAGAGTCAGCGCGCCACCTGAGGGGGCCGATATCTGGTGCTCGTAACCGCTGGTGGCGCCCTGGCCGGTATCGCTGATCGCCCCGCGAGTGCCGAGGATGCGCCAGAGAGTTTTCGAGTGGGCCGCGATGCGGGAGTGGCAGACATCGGCGACCGCGCCGCCCTCGAAGCGGATGATGGCGCGCACCTGATCGGCCATGTCCACGTCCGGCCACAGCAACTTGTGGAAGTAACCGTTGACCCCGGCGATGGGCTCGCCCACGAGGTCGAGGATCCAGTCGACCGCGTGCGGTCCCCAGAAGTAGAAGCTGCCGCCGGATTTGGCCTTCTCGCTATACCACCCGTGGTCGAACCTGCCGAAGCTTCCGATGCTCAACTCAATGTGGAAGACCTCGCCGATCGCGCCCTCGTCCACGAGCTGCTTGATGCGCCGGTAGTTGCCATCGTGGCGGCGGTTGTGATGCACGGCCAGCGTGCGACCGGCGGCGTCGGCCGCGTCAACCATCTGCGTGGCCTCGTCGACCGTCAGGCACATGGCCTTCTCGACGACCACATGCTTGCCTGCGCCGAGGGCCTCGACCGCGAGAGGGCAGTGAGTGAAGTGCGGGGTGACGATGGAGACGAGATCGAGGTCGCAGGCGCCATACATTTCGGCGATCGAGTTGTAGGTCTCGACCTGCGGCCAGTCCTGGTTCGCGGCCGCGGTGCGCTCGGGATCGCGGTCGCAGATGGCGACGAGCTCAAGTTCGGGTGTGTGGTCGATCCACGCCGAGTGGGCCCAGCCGAAGTTGTGCATCGCTCCGTAGCCGATTACCGCGCAACGCACTTTCTCGCTCACTTCAGATCACCCGATCCAACCGTCTGGTCACGTATCGCGGGCGGTACTTTCCCGCCCACAACCTGTGGCACCTGCCCTGGAGGTAACCGGCTCCCGGCCGCGAAACTTGCCGCGAAGCCGGACCCGGGCAAGCGCACTCTGAAGCTGACGGTGCCAGGGGAGCAGCACGAGTTCTCGGGCGGCCACGAGCTTGCCATCGGCTACATCATGGTGGCGGGGGAGTAGGCGCGGCGCATGACGGTACGAGTGCCTGAACAGGGGCCGGATGTCGCTGGCGTGGTCGTTCGGAGGGGTCGGGTTCCTACCCGACCCACCGGACCGAAGGGCCGGGTCGTTCACGGAGGACGCACGTGAGAGGAAGCGAACTCGAACACTCGCGATGGTGCCCTAACCGCCTCGAGTCGGACCAATACCGCATCCCGTGGCAGGCGGTCGGTTACGCCATTTGCACGAAGGATCGACGGGGCTTCCTCATCAGCGGGGGTGTGCCGGACCTGCTCATTTTCTCTCTCGACACGAGCGCGGTGAACCACGGGTGCGAGGTGTTCTGCTACTGCGTTATGCCGGACCACCTGCACTTCATCGCGTGCGTGGTGGAGGAGGGTGGAGACCTGCAGCCCTTCGTGGCTGGCTTCAAGCAATGGACGGCGCGGCGCTTGGGCGAGATGGGCATTCCCAAGCCGGTTTGGCAGCGGACCTACTGGGACCGGCACGTCCGCGAGGACGAGTCAGTCGGCGAGCTTGTCGCGTACGTCCTGGACAACCCGGTCCGCGAAGGCCTGTGCGAACACCCGGAGGATTGGGCACATTCCGAGTTGCGGCCCTACCCGTGGGATTGAACGGAAACGACCCGGCCCTTCGGGTCGGTGGGCTGCGAAGGAACGCAGCCCCTCCGAACGGCACGGCCCTGCGGCTACGGCAATCGCTGCATCCCGAACATGGTTCCGGTCGCGAGAACGTGTTCGCGTTTTTCGAGTGGTGGCGTGAGCCCGGCCCCCTCGTGCCACACGACCACGGCATGCCGGCTGGAAGACGGTGCTCCCGGTAACGACGGCGGTCAGCGCGTGATGATCGCGGCCTCGCCTGCGAGCATGTGGCCGGTGATGCGGCCATCGGTCACGGTCAGCGAGCCGCCCCACGCCTCGGGCATGGTCAACGTCCCTGCATCCCCCAGACCGGTCAGGTTTACGCGGGCATTCTCAAGCGCGAATATCGCCCACCCGTTCTCGCCCACCCATACGCTGCCGAACTCCGTGGCGCGTACCGCAGAGATCTCGCCGAGCGCGTCCGCCGCCGCGTTGAAGATGCGGTTGGCGCGAGATTGGGCGCGAGTGAGCGGGTCCTCGGCGACCGTCAGCTCACGCAAGTCGGCCATCATCGGCGCGCGGAAAGCCGCCAGCCGGAACGGGTCGAGGTAGATGACGCTGTCGGGCCCGTGCGAATACATCGACGAGTTGGCGAGCGAGAATTCGCGGCCCTGGAAGGGCCCGGCATACTTGGCGGCGCGATACCAGAATGAGTCCAGCGCCAGCGGGTGCATGCCCTCGACCCAGTAGTCAAGCCCGGCTGCGCGCACGTCCCGGAAATACTCGATGCCGCGCATGACCACCGGCTGGGGCTCGGGCTCGGCGTAGTTCACGCAGTCCATCGCCGGCGCGAGCGAGTCGAACCACATGCCGTCGATGCCCAGTTCATCCTTCAGGCGCGTGAGTTCCGCGAGCGACCAGTCATACCACCCCGAGCGAAGACTCAGGTTCATTAGTGAGCCGACGACGAAGGGCGTGCCGTCGCGCTTGCGCTCCCACCACTCGGGGTGTTCGAGCACCAGCGGGGCGTTGCGGCTCCAGAAAGTGATGCGCCAGTAGATGAAGCACTCGATGCCGAGCTCGTGGGCGCGGTCGATGAGGTACCTGGTGGCCGCGAACTTCTCGGGATTGGCGTCGCGTGCGAGCGGGTTCTCGACGTTCGCGATGCTGCCGACGTCAAGTCTACGGATGCCGCGTTCGGCGGCCAGCGGCAGGAAGTAGTCGGCCATGTCGCGGAGATTGGCGGCGGTCCAACTCTGCGCGCCCATGCGGACGGTGCGCCCCCGATGGGCGAACTCGGTGCCGAGGGACTCGGCGCGCAGTTGCCCGCAGGGAACCGGCTCGGTCTGCTGCAAGCCGAAACGGTCGGCGTATTCGCGCTTGATGTGATCGTATGCGGAGAGCCAGAGGCCCTCGTCGAGCGGGGTCGGCGTGAAGAGCATCCACTGCGTGGGCGTGCTGACGGTGCCTCGGCGGCGGCCGATGACCACGCGGTTGTCGAGGTAGACCGCGTCGCGGCCGACGTTGACGACCTGTCGCCCCCGGATCTGCGTCGGGGTGTCGTAGTAGAGCAGCAGCGTGCCCTCATCCGCGCCGAGAGCGTGGAAGGGCTGGCCGCTGGCGAAGAAGCTCCAGGCGTTGTGCGGGCCGGATTCCTGCGTGATGTCCAGCGGCATCTCGAAGTAGCCGCGCGGGCTGGCGTAGCAGGCGAGGCGCATCAGGCGATCGTCGGTGACGGTGTCGCCGATACGCCACGGGTAGCGGCCGAGGACGCTGTCGATGTAGTGCGCGCCGGCCTCGATCTCGTAGCAGTCGCCCACGCCGTGCCAGGTGCGGCCCTCGATCTGCACGGTGCGGGGCATGAAGCTCCAGCGCAGCACGGCGGGCTCGCCGCCGGTGTCGATGTCGAAGGTGAAGGTCACGCCAGCGCCGGTGGGCTCGCAGCCGCGCCAGGTGTACGCGCGCGCAAGCATGGTGCTTTTCTCGATGGGCTGCTTGAATATCTGCGGCTCGGAGGCGCCCTCCTCGAGGTCGACCAGCAGGTCAGTGTCGAGGTCGCCGGAGGTGGCGATGAGTGGCTGCTCGTCGGCGGGCTCGGCGGTGAGACGCGTGCCATCGGGGGCGATCAACTCGACCTGCGCGCTCTTGTGCATGATCACGCGCACGCCGTTGGCGAAGATCACCGTCGCGCGGTCGGCCTGCTCGTCGATTTCCGGCGCCGCGGTCACGGGGGCGTCCGCCGACGTGAAGAGTGCGGGCTGCGGCAGGCTCATGGTGATCTCGGGTAGTGCAGCCGGGGCGACCGTGGCCATTGGCGTCTCGGCTGCTGCACCGTGCCAGCGGCCACCATAGATGACGGGTTCGTGCGGGTCAGGCAGGTCGGGTTTGTCGGTGAGTTGAGGCATGCCCGCGGCCCAGCGAGTGAGCTGGCCCAGCAGGCGCGGGGCGTAGCGCCAGGTCACGAACTCGTTGGCGGCGTTGCCGGTCCAAGTGGAGTTGAGCACCGCCGCGCGTCCGGAGCCGATCGTCCCGCATACCAGGAAAGGCACGTCAGGGCCCGCGACCTGCTCGGGGATGGTGGCCAGGACTTGGGCGCCGTCGTGCGCGCTCATCTGGTGGCAGGTGTTCTCGTTGGCCTTGAAGCCGAAGCCGGTCCAGGGGAAGGCGATGCCGCTGAGGGCTTCGTGGCCGGGCTGGATAGTGTCGGGAATGAAGTGCCAGTCCTGCACGGGTTCGCCGATATCGACGGGCAGGCACTGCGCCAGTGGCGTGCCGGCAACGGCTTTCGACCACGCGAGCAGGCCGCCGCCTGCTCGGAGGTAGCCCTCGAGTGCCGCCTGCTGGGCCTCGCTGAGGATGCCCGTGCCGGACGGCCCGTTGATCCCGCCGATGAGCACCGCCGCGAACTGCTTGAGGTCGTCGGCAGTCGCGGGGAAGTCGGCTGCGTTGATGCGGTCGAAGGCCACGGCGGCGATGCCCTCGTGGTTGATCAGGTCGGTGATCTGGTGCGAGCGAGGCGTGGTCACGATGTCGCCGGTGATGAGCGCCACAGTCATGGTCGCCGCGGGGTCGCCGGGCTGCAGGCCGTAGGGCTGGGTGTCGGGCTCACGCTCGGGAGCCTGGGCGAGGACCTCAACATCGTCCACGAGCGCCCGGCCGGTGCATCCGGAAAGCCGGAAGCCCACGGTTGCATACAGGGCGCCGGGCGGCGCTTTGCACTCGAAACGCAGTTCGCGCCAGTCGCCCGACTCCATAATGCCCGGTGAGGGCGCCCAGGTGAGATAGGCGGCCTCGTCGTAGAAGTGACAGGTCATCATGAAGCCCTCGCCGCCACCAGGGCCGGGAGTGAGGTCATCGAGCTTGACCTGCATGCGGATGCGCAGCGCATCGCCTGCGATGACCGGGATGCGATCAGCAGCCCAGCCGGCCTTGATCTCGGGCTGAGTGGTGACGATCGACACGCACCGGCCGGTGGCGAGATTCTGGGTCCACTTGAGCGTCGCGCCCTCGCCCTTGACGATGTTGGGCGACCAACCGGTTGGCCGCCCCTCCGCACCATCCTCGAAGCCGGGGTTGGGCGCACGGTTGGCGCAGCTCGCCACTGCGATCAGTGCGGCCAACATGCATACCATCGCTCGGGACGCGGTCATCGTCAGTCCTCCGTTACCTGCAGCGCGTAGATCGCACCGTCGTCACACGAGGCGACTATTTCGCGGGTCGCCGCGTCGCCATCGAGTTCGCAGACGCGGACCTCTCTGATCCAGCCACCGGTGCGGTACCACGCCAGCACGTCACCGGTCGAGCCGCTGACAATCTTCACGGTGTTGTCCTCGCAGGCGCATACGAGTTCGAGCGCTTCGTCGCCCATGACGTCGGCGATCTGGACGTCGCCACATACGTCGAGCAGATTCGTCTGCCAGAGCGGCTGGCCGTCGGCGTCGAAGAGGTAGAGCAGGAAGTTGACTGCGGTGACGTCGCTGCCGGTGGACCAACTGGGCATCTCACGGCCCTGCCATTCCTGGAACCAGAGCTTGCCCGCTCGGTCGCCGACGACCATCTCGCCGAGCCCGTTGCCGTCGAGGTCGCCGCAGGCAAGGGCGGTCGGGCCCGCGTGTCCGCTGCCGCGACCGCTGCCGAGGATCGTGCCCTCACTATCATAGATCACGGTGCTTGTGTAGCTGTTGCCCATGACTACTTCGCGGGCCCCATCGCCGTCGAGGTCGATCGCCGCGCCGCAGGTGGGAGTGTGCGCCCACAGGACTTCGTCCCAGAGCAGTTCGCCGGCGCGGTCATAGACGTAGGTGCGCCAGTTTGCCGAGCCGACGATGATCTCCTCGGGACCGTCGCCGGTCAGGTCGGCGGCGAAGGCTACGGTCAGGCGACTCTGGAAGGGTTTCACGCCACGGTAGCCCGCGCGCGCGTAGGTGCGGGGCGGCGGCGCCAGGGTCCAGGCCTCCTGGCCATCCTCCGTGGTCGTGTAGAGCTTCATGTTCTGACAGGCAGCGGCGATCAGGTAGTTGCCGGTCCCTGAAGCATCGGCAACCGCGAGATCGTTGATGACCGAGCCGGTGCGGTATTGCCAGAGCTCCGCGCCGTCGGCGGCGATTGCGTGAATGGCCTGGTCGGTGCCGGCCGCGAGCACTTCATGGAGGCCATCGGCGTCGAGGTCCACAGCCCGCAGCGCGTTCAGGCGGAACTCGCCCGGCTGCATGTCCTGGCGGGCGGCGGGGCCCTCGATGAGGATAGAGTCGATGTACACGTTGTGGTCAGGGGTCCAGGGCGTCGCCACGATGCGCACGTAGCGGCCGGTCGTGCCATCGGGGAAGCGCAGTTCCAGCGCAACCATGTTGTCGACGAGCCCCTCGGTGACGTCCATCTCGCCCACCTGAGTCATGCCCGGGCCAAAGCCCTCGTCGGCGACCATGACGGCCAGCTTGCTGATGCCGCACCCACCGTTGAAGGTCTTCAGTTGCCGAGAGCGGATGACGGCACGCGAGAGCTTCTGGGGCTGGCCGAGGTCGACGTCAAGCGTGACCGTCTGGCCGTCGGGGAACATCACGTTACCGCTCGTGTGCAGCAGGTCGGGGGCCGTGCCGACCGGATAGCCCGACTGATCCGGCGTCAGCGCTTTCGGCGAAGTTCCGGTATGCCCCGAAGTTCTCGTATTCCCACAGCTTGGTCAACCCATCTCCGGTGCCGGGGACCTGACTGTCGGCGTCGGCAGCGACACTTGGCAGTCCAGCCATCTCGGCGCGCAGTCGCTCGGTCAGGGCGGCCAGTTGCCGCTTCGGCATGGGGCGGAGCTTCAGGTCATGCCAGCCCTGCTCGAGCTGCACGGTGCGCTCGCCATCGGCGACGGTGTAGACGACCTCGGTCGCCTCGTCGCACCCAATGCGCGCCGCAGGTTGCTCGACAGTTGCGTTGAAGTCGAGCGGAGTTCGAGCGCCCCCGCGGCGGTCAGGGCGTTGCCGGCCATGTGGAAGACCTCGGCATCGACGATCAGACCCGCGATGGACTGGCTGCGGTTGATGCCCGCGACTGCCAGCTCGCCATCATCGTCGATGATCCAGGTGGTCGATTCGCCGATACGGCGGACGTCGACGCGCTGAGGGGCATTGTCGGACACCGAGGCCCATCTGTTCGCCACTGGCCTGCACCAGGCGGCGGGCCTTGTTGAACGCCATGGGTGGCGAGTTCAGACTGAGGCCCGCGGACTCCTTTTGCGAGAGCGCGGCGTCCGAGCAGGCGACGAGGTTGAAGGTGCGCCCGTCCTGCGTGCTGGTCCAGCGGCGGCCGTCGAGGTCAGCATTCCCGAGGGTGCGCCAGATGCACTGGAAGTTGTAGGCGCCCGATTCGACGGCGCGCATCTCGTCCACCACGAGGAAGTAGCGGCCCTTGGGCCAGACGACGCAGCGGTCCCAGTTGACGCCATGGTAGTTGGCGAGTCGGGAACGCCACAGGCCGAGATCGCTGCTGTCTTCGCGCGCGACGATCTGGGCGAGTTCGGGGGTCTGCCCGGCCCAGCCGTCGCGCAGGACGGTGACGGTGTTGTGCTCGCTCAGCGCGGGGATCATGTAGCCATCGTCATAGAGGCAGACGCTGCCCTTGTCCTGATAGTTGAGGATGGCGTTGGCGTCCGCGTGGGAGTGGAACCCATAGCAGAAGCCGCCCATGGCGAGATACTGATCATCGGGCTCGAAGCCGGAGCGGAAGGTGACTTTGTCGAAGCCCTGCTCGACAGGGAAGTGCCGCTGCGCCTCGTAGTTGGTCCGGTTGTAGACCCAGTCGGTCAGCTCCATGGTCCTGATGCCGAGCAAGTCCTCGGGGAGTTCGCGGGGGAGCACGTCCGGGGGGACCCAGTAGCGGCCGCGTTCGCCGCCGAGCTTGTCCCACATCCAGAGGTACCGGCCGTCCTGGTAGAGCCAGCCCGACTGCTGGACGCCCTGGACGAAGGACTTGCGGCCGACAGTGCCCGAGTCCCCGAAACCGCAGACCTGACCAAGGTTGTTGGTCATCATCATGAACAGGTCGGCCATGCGGCTGAGCCCGTCGCCCTCTATGTAGCGTGGGTCGGGGCGGTGCAGGGCCCACTGGTAGTTGCCAGTGAGGGTGATGTTCCCGTAGCCGGGGCAGTCCTCGTTCACGCGCCAGTTGGCCATGTTCGGCTCATAGTAGCGGTCCATCTTCTCGAGCAGTGCCTGGCCCAACTCCAGGTCGGGGTAGTAGCGCGAGAAGTACATGGCCGCCCATGACGCGCCCATCGCATTCCAGTTGTTCCCGTGCGGGGTGACCGAGGCTGTGACCTTTGCTTTGGTGTATCCCAGCCGCCGGGCGAAGCGGTAGAACAGGTTGGTCAGTTCGGCGCGGTCGGCCTCGCTGAAGGCCGGCGCTTCTTCCACGCGGTCGAACTGGTGGAAGATGAAGCGGCAGGAGCGCACGTCATCGGCCGTGCCCTCGGCCTCGGTGAGTTCGTCGAGGCGGCGCATGGCGCTGAGGAACAGGCCAGCCCAACCCGCATCCCCTCGGGTGAAGTAACTGTCGCAGTACAGCGCCGCCATTCCGCCCATTGAGCGCGACGAAGTCTCGCCCGCGATCTTCGCCTCATACGCGGCGACCTCTTCGGCAGTCAGCGGCGCAGGCAGGCTCTCGCTATGGACCTCGATCATTGGCCCGATCGCCCCGTCGTCGGCATCGGCGAGTGTCTCGAGGAAGCGGTCCGCTGCCGCTTCGCAGCCGGCAATGCTCGGGCCGCCGAGGAAGACTACGTTGGTGCCACTCAGCCAGGGATTGTGCACGGTGCGGATGACCCACGCGTCCTCGCCCTCCGGCCATGACCAGTCGCACAGGACCAGGTCGCGCCGGTAGAGG
Source organism: Candidatus Zipacnadia bacterium (assembly GCA_029821735.1). Lineage (GTDB taxonomy): Bacteria > Armatimonadota > Zipacnadia > Zipacnadales > UBA5352 > JALGSU01. Next base: position 44,530 of record JALGSU010000038.1, read on the forward strand.
CGCTCGACGACCGCGTTGACCGCGAAGACGCCGGGCGCGATGACGTTGACGCTGGCAAGCGCGTCCTCGGTCAGCTCGGAGGCGTTGAGCACCGGTGGTGCAGCGCCAAGGGCTTCGTCGATCCCGCGTGCGAGGCGTTGTCCGAGAGCAACGTATGCCTCGGAGTCAGGCACCGCGATCACGCAGGCTGGCGCGCCATCCGCCACAAGCTGAGTGGCGAGGTGCATATCCTTGATCTGGGTCAATTCCGCGGGGTCCTCGGCGAACGCTCCGGCCAATGTCCCGACGATGACGACTGCACAGGTGATCCAACGCATTGAGCACACCTCTTTGGCTGGTGATGTGGGCAGCAGGTAACGGCAGTGGCTATGAGGCTGGCGCTTCCTCGGCCAGCATCTCCTCAGCGATGGCCACGTTACGCTCGATGATGATTTCGCCGAGGGCATGGCCGGTTTCGGCGCTGGCGGCGAGCGCCTCCTCATTGATCATCGCCTCGGTGTCGACCAGTTCGGGGAACCACGCCAGCGCAAGCGAGGTCTCGAACTCGGTGGCGTGTCCGGGCATGCGTCCGGTGCTGAGGTGGGCGGTGACTTCGTCATCGGTGAGCACGTTCCAGTAGGTGCTTACGCGCCACCCGGCCGGGTAGCGTCGCACGAGTTGTTCGCCGCCGTACTCCAGAATTGTGTGATTGCCGAGGTGCCCGTTAATCACCAGGAAGCGGCACATTCCGTGGGTGGTCATGCTCTCGACGAGGTCATACAGGTACGCGAGCATGGTCGAGAGCTGCAGCCGCACGGTGCCGGGCACGTCGATCTTCCACTCGCCGAGGCCAGCGGGCATTGGCGGGAGGACAAGTGCGCGCGGGTAGAGGCGCTGTGCGACTTCGGTCGCGACGCGCGTGGCCGAACGGATATCGTGGTCCAGGGGGCAGTGCTCGTAGTGGTCCTCGACTGCGCCAACCGGGATGATGCCCAACTCGAAGCTCCCCTCGGCGAGGGCGGCGGCGAATGCCGTGGCGGTGTATTCACCAAGAAAGACGCGCGGCTGACTCATGCTCTGGCCTCCGGCGATCTCCTCGCCGGCTGGCGGGGAGAGATGTGGAGGATTCGGGTTTGCCGGGGGGCAAACAAGCAGATGCGCTCGACAGAAACGCATGAGCGCCTCTACACGCGAAGTCACGTCGCCGTACATACGAGGAGCGAGACGATGATCAGAAGCCGCCGCACGCTGCCTTTCCTACTGCTGGCACTGCTGGCAGTGATGGTGACCGTAACGCAGGCCGAGCCGGTCCGTGAGGACGACGAGTGGAGCATCAATTCGCAAGCCGGGGCGGGTGACTGGGAGGCGCTGATCGCTGGCGAGAATCTGGCGCTCGGGAAAGCGCTGGCTCTGCAGCCGGAGCCTGCCTACGCCCCCACCGAGGACCCCGACGATGCTGCGCAACTGACGGACGGAGTCCTGAGCGCACGCGAGGACAACCGCATCTGGTTTGACCGCGGTGTAGTCGGCTGGGCCAACATCCAGCATGTGCGGATGACGCTCGATCTCGGTCAGATGCAGCCCGTGGGCCAGGTGGTCATGCGGCTGCAGACCTGCATCGGCAGCGATGACACCACGCCCCGCGATATTCAGATTGCGCTGAGCAGTGACGGCAAGCACTTCCATCCGGCGTGCAGCCTGACCATGCGCACCCATCCCGAGGACAACCCGGCGCTGACCTTCGAGCCGCTGCCCCCGGCCGACGGTGGCCAGGTGCACGCTTTCGTGCTGTCGGTGGGCTATGCCGCGCGGTACGTGCGGCTGGATTTCGTCACCGACAAGTTCCTCGTCGCGGACGAGATCGCGGTTCTGGCTGCCGAGGGCGAGGTCAAGGCACTGCCCGATGCGCCGGAGACTGAGCCGGAGTATCGCGACAACATCTTCGATCGCCACGCGCAGTATCAGGAGATGATCGCGGCAGGCAACCTGATCGAGGGCAATGAGCTTGCCTACGTGCCCAAGCCCAACTACCGCCTGACGACCGATGAGGGCGATCCGTGGGACCTCACCGACGGGGAGTTCGGCAAGCGCACTGACGAGCGTATCTGGTTCGAGCCGCCTGCGGTGGGCTGGCAGCACGCGACGCTGGTCACGATCTTCGCCGACCTGGGAGAAGAGCAGCCCGTGGACTCAGTGGTTATCCGCTGCCTCGGCGGTGGCGAGCAGGGCAGCCTGTTCTTCCCCGACGAGATTCGCGTGCTCATGAGTGCGGACGGCGAGGAATACTACCGAGTGAGCGAGCGCCACAAGCGCGGCCTCGACGATCTGTCGCCAACCGCGTGGGACCTGCCGGAAGAGAAGCTGGCGTGGGTGCACAACTTCCAGCTCCCGGTGGGGTTGCGGGCGCGCTATGTCGCGGTTCAGCTTCGACATCAGCAGCAGTTTATCTGTGCCGATGAGCTGGCGGTGGTGCGCGGCGCGGATGACCTGCCGGATTTCCAGCCCGACCCGGCTTCGCGAATCACCATCGTCACCGAGGGCGTGGCCTTCGAGCCTCTGCACGTGATCCACCCGATCTGCCACAACCGACCGATCCGCACGAAACTGTCGATCATGGACGCCCGGTCCGGTGAGGAGAACAAGGGGCCGTGCGAGCTGCTCATCGACCTGCCGGACTCGGTGCAATTTGACGGGACCTCCAGCGAGATGACCACCGTGCAGCATGACGGGCGGGACTTCACACGCTATGTCCTGCCAGTCAATCGCGGCAAGTACGGTGACTTCTACCTGCAGACCTCGCTGCCGGCGGGGGAGACGGACACGCTGTATCTGTATGGCGATTCTGGAGCCGGTCCGCAGAACGAGCGCAAGGTGGCCTGGGAGTCGATGGATATTCCGGTTGCGCGCTCGTGCGAGAGGCTGCACGTGAGCCTGGCGTGGATGGGCACCGGTTCGTGGTACACCGCGTGGCCTGAGGGCATTCGGCACATGGCGGAGATGGGCTTCAACGCGCTCGGCACCTTCCCGCGCTACTGGAAAGAGGAGGACGTGGCTGCGAGGCAGGAGGCGCTTGCCGCGGCGAGGGCCGCCGGGATGAAGATCATCATCAACGAGTCACCAGCCGGCGCGGTCAGCCGCGATCGCGCGCAGGAGGAGACGAAGTCACAGCTCCCCGATGGGCCGAGCAGCTACGTGTGTCCGTCCTATCGCGGCCAGTACTACGAGAATGAGCACGCGACTTTCGGCCAACATGCAGTCTGGGTGCGGCCGGACTACATCTTCTACGACATCGAGGCATACTGGCATGGGGCGCAGGAAGGTCCGCGCTGCGAGCGGTGCCTGGCGCGTTACGAGGAGGGCAACTATACCGACTGGGATGAGCTGCGCGGCGACCTGGGCAGAGAGATTCACCAGGACATGAGGGACGCCATCGAGGGCGCGCTGGCCGACGCGGGCATCGAGTGCCCGATCATCTACGGAAGCTACCGCACTCAGCCCATCAACAAGCTCAATGACGGAATCTTCGCGTGGGAGAAAGTGTATCCAGACCTGCTGGACATGGCGATGCCCAGCCTGTACGTCGCCGGTGATCAGATGCGCGTCGCCAACAACATCTCGGGGAACCACGAGCTGATGGACTCGAACAACATCGTCCCGTGGCTGAGCCCGGGGACGTATGGTGAGTATGATCCGGTTCGGTCACGGGACATGATTCTGGAGGCTCGACCCGCTGCACTTCAAGTACCACGCTGAAGCGATCGACATCGTCGCGCCGATCGAGGATATCTTCGTGGACGGTGTGCCGATCCAGGGGATGTCGAGCGATGCCGAGGGCGTGAAGTTGTGCGGCATGGTGGCCGACGGCGAGATGGCGATTCTGATGTCGAACTACCAGGGCGCAGCGCCGGGGACGAAGGTGCGCATTACGGCTCCCATCGCGGCGGCTTCGGAGCTGTGGGACCTGCATTCGGGCGAGAAGATCGGCGATCTGAATCCGGGCGACACCATCGTGGTGACGCTGGACGAGATCGCCGCGCACATGTATTACGTGGGGAACAAGTACGGAGCGGATGTTCCGCGTTAGGCTGGCTCAGGCGCGCTGCCAAGATACGCCGTACAAGTGCGTGTCAGTGCCGCGCAACTCAAGCCGCAGCGCGATTGGCCGGTCGGGGGTGACCAGCAACACGTCGCCGCCGCGCCAGGCGACAGGCAACTCGAGGCCGTCTCCCGCGAGGGGGACGGCCTCATCGATTCCGTGGCCGGGCAGCGGTTCGCCGGTCGCGGCGTCGATGACGGCGACGCGCAGGGAATCGCCGACGGTCGCGTTGCAGCTCAGTCGCCACGTGCCGGGCGTGGCGCAGGTCAGGGCGACGGTCTGCACCTCGGCGGCAGCGTCCGGACGCTGGGGCTGGTAGTGCGCGTATCCGCCGCGGCGGATGGTCGCCAAGCCGGCTGACATGTGCCGGTAGTGGATCGCGTGGGGCGGCTCACCGGGGGTCATGCGCGGCCACAGTGACGAGTAATACAGCCACCAGTCGTTGCCGACCGCGACTGGAGCGGAGGCCATAAGCAGCATGCCCTGGTCCCAGCTCTCGGGGTCGCAGCCGAGAAACAGGCCGGTGGGATCCGGGCGCGAGAAATGCACGCCGTCGTGGCTGATCATCAGCCCGAACTCGTAGGACGCAGGCGCTGGGCCGACCTCCAGCATACCGATGCACAAACCCATCTCCTGCCACACGATGAAGTCGTGTACGCGGGTCTCGGGGATCTGCAGCGGGTCAACGATGGGGTTCTCCGGGTGGCCCTCCCAGTGGATCAGGTCCTCGCTGACGGCCATACCGCCGGTGCGGCGCGTCGGGCCGGGGCCGTAGTTCCCGTATGCCCGCCACAGTCCGGCGCTCTCGTCAAAGAACATGCTGTCGTACTCGAAGTAGAAAGGGCGCGAGCCGGGGTAGCTGCGCTCGGCGGGGTGAGTGTGCCAGTCGAGTCCGTCGGCTGAGGTGTGCAGCACCGCCTCCTCGGGCACGAGGCCCAGCATCTGCTCGGTGCACACATAGGGCTCGCCGGCGACTGGCGAGCGGTCGGTCTTCACGATGGTGGGCATGCGCCAGAGCGCGGGTAGCAGGTTGTTGGCGCTATCGCCGCCGAACTCCACCAGGCCGAGGTCCGGTCTGCGCCACTGTATCCCGTCCTCGCTCTCGGCGTAGCAGATGTGCATGAGTTTCTGCCAGGCGGCTCCACCGAAGTTCGCGCGCAGGTCCTCGCGGGACCCGGGGTGTTGCGCCCCGGCATACCACATGCGGAATACTCCGCCCTCGACCATCACCGTGCCGCGGTTGAAGACCCGCAATTCGTCGGGCGCGCCGGGCTCGCCGGGGAGCATGATGGGGTTGGCCGAGTGCTTGCTCGGGCGGTTGTGCACGTGCCGCGCGCCTGCGAGGTGGGCCATCGCGGATGTGTCGACGAAGAGCAGGCCGGGCGCGGCGTCCAGCGATCGGGTGGCGGGGAATGTGTGGGAGCCTGACAGGCCGAGGTCGGTCGTCGAGCGTAGCGACAGCGGCACGGCGTCGCCACTGGCACTCGCGCTCGCATCCTGCAGTGGCGCGAGGTTCTCCTCGAAGCCACCGTGCTCGGCGGGGGTGATGTGGAAGATGCTGCGTGCCTCGTGGGCTTGCTGCAGGACGCCGCCGACCACGCGGAAGACGAAGACCGTGCGCCGGTCCTCGTTGATGGCGACCAGCCACGGCACGCCGTCGGGCCCGTCGATGATCTCGGGATCTCGCCAGTGACCATCGAGGCCGGTGTGCTCAATGAGTGAGACACCGGCCCCGGTTCCGTCGCTGATGATCAGATCGCCGTCACTGCTTGCCTGAATGTGCAGGTCGCCGCCGGCCATCTCGCACCTCGGCTACGCGTCTCGTCGGTTGACCCAGATCGGGCTGCTCCACGCCATCTGCCCGTTCATCTGCTGCACGCGCACCATGTAGTAGTCGGCCGCTGAGGCGTCGGCGGATTCATCAGTGAAGGTGAAGCCCAGCGCGAATGACTCGGGCGTCAGCAGCCGGTGGACCATGACTGATTCGGAGGTGAACTCGCCGACGAAGTGGCTGGAGCCGGCGGCCATGATCTCCGCGAGCGTGCGCTGCACGGTGAACTCCGAGGGCTGCGTGAATTGCATGGTGAGGCGGTCCTCGGGCCGGCCCTCGATGTCGAGGATGACGCCCTTGGTCGCGTCCTCGCCATAGGCGCCCTGACGGGTGGTGAATGACTGGAAGTCCAGACCCGCGTCAGTGACGCCGGTCAGTCGGTCGCGGCGGTCCTCGTCGAAGGGACCGGACTGGAACATGGGCGTGGCCCTGGTCAGCCGAGGTCCGTCGAGGCGGATCGAGCCCTGCCAGTCGCAGACGCGGTCCAGAGTGAGCTGCCCCCATGGGCCCCAGCCCCAGCGGATGCAGACTTTGGCGCGTCCGCCGCGGAATGGGTCCGAGGGGAGGACGGTGGGGACGCTCTCGCGATGGATCACGCGGCCGTTGCGCAGGATTTCGACCTTGTCGATCTCGTCCATCGCATCGACGCGCACGCGGATCTCGCGGCGGGAGTCGAAGTCCAGTTCGGCACCCATGGGTCGGTCGTTCAGGTGGAACTCGAGCTCGATGCGGTCGCCGGTGACGGCGTAAGTGCGGCGCGCGTTGATGGCCTCCCAGATTGACTCGCGCGTCAGTTCGTCGGCCCAGATGGCCGCGAGGCCCTCGCGGTAGGCGCCCGGGTGGCCGAAGTGGTCGTCGGTGCTGGCGATCAGCCCAAAGCGCCGGCCTGAGGCCAGCGCGTGCGAGACGGTGCCCTTGGTCACCGCGCCGCCGAGCGAGTGCAGAATCATGGGGTGCAGGCCGCGATCGTCCATGCAATTGCCATGCTCGGAGTAGACCTCGACGATGGGGCACAGGTCGGCGGGGAAGCGGCTCCAGTCGACGCCGCGCCAGCCCTTTGCGTACGCGACGTGGTGGGGCACCATGATGGCGTCGGTGGCGCGGACGCGCTCGGCGAGCTGCTCGATGGTGTCACCGTAGACGAGCTCGCCCTGATCGTGCGGGTAGACGACGGTGTAATCACCGTCGAGCGAATGCCACTCGAAGCCGGTGAAGGTCACGAACTCGCCGGGCTGGTAGGCCTCGCGTGCGGCGGCGCAGCCCTCCGGCCAGCGCTCGCGGTGCTTCTCGTGGCCCTCCACCCAAATCATGTGGCGATCGCCAGGCATGGTGGGCATATCCGGCCACTCGTTCTGGCCGGTCAGGCAGAAGAAGTCGAGGTGCTCGCGCGCAATCTCGAAGCCCCGCTCGATCGAGCCATGGGCGTAAGAGATCGAGTTGTGCGTGTGCAGGTCGCCGAAGTAGAGCATCGGCGCTCCCTCCTCATTCGGGTGGGATCAGTACCAGCGCCAGCCCATGCGGCCGGCCTGGAAGCCATCGATTACGGCCAGTTCCTCGGGCGAGACCTTCAGGTCGCCGCCCTCGAATATCTGCTCGTCGCCATTCTCGCGCGCCCAGTCCATAAGCACTCCGCGCAGCTCGGAGACCACCTCGCCGCGCGTATGCGCCAAGTTGACCTGCTCATCATGGTCCTCGACGACATCGTAGAGTTCCTGCACGCCGCCCAGTTCGTGGTAGACGTATTTCCACTGGCCAGTGAGCACCATGTAGCGCTGATTGGGCGAGTCCATGCACTGGCTGATGTAATACTCGCGAGTGCCGTCGGCGGCGCCGCTGAGAACGGGCGCCTGGCTGATGCCCATAGCGCTCTGGGGCAGCGAGTTGCCGGACACCTCGGCGACAGTGGGCAGGATGTCCTGTAGGCCGGCCAGCGCCTGCGTTTGTCCCTGCGCCGCCACACCCGGGCCGGCGAAGATCAACGGGACGCCCACCGAACCGTGGAACATGTTGCACTTGAAGAAGCAGCCGAAGTCGCCGAGAAGATCGCCATGGTCTGCGGAGTAGACGATGATGGTGTTGTCGAGTTGGCCGCGCTGCTGCAGGAAGCTGACGATGCGGCCGATGTTGTGGTCCTGGAAGCTGACCATGCCGAAGTAGTGTGCGCGCGCGTTCTGGACGCCCTCGGGCGAGAGCTTGTCCCAACCGTACGCCACCTGCCAGTTGCGGTACATCGGGTCGCGGTCATCGAGCATAGATACGTCGCCGACCGGCGGAGCAACCGCGCGCGGGTCATACATCGCGTCCCACGGGCGGGGCGGATCGTAGGGCGCGTGGGGCTTGGTGAATGACGACCACATGAAGAATGGCTGGTCGGGGCTGGCGTCAAGGTGCTCCTGCAGATTGGCGATGGAGCGAGTGGCGACCCAACTCTCCTCGTGGAATTCAGCGGGCACTGCCGAGGCCGCCGGGTGCACATCGTTGTTGCCGGTGCCGTGCGCGCGCTCGTATCCGCCCCATCCCTGTTCGTGCAGCCAGTCATGGTATTCCTCGAGCCCGCTCATCTCCCCGTGAGGATCGAAGGCTCCGATGATCCGGCCCTCCTCGCACAGTTCGGCGTGCTCGAAACCGTGCAGCAGGCGTGGCTTGCCCGGAGGCGAGTAGGGGACGTAGTGCAGCTTGCCGATGGCGGTGGTGGCATATCCGGCGTCGGCGAAGTGTGCGGCGATCTTGGTCTGGTCATCGCGGATGTAGCCGGAATTGTTCTTGATGCCGGTGGCCACGTGCGAGTAGTTGCCGGTGGTGATGCAGGCGCGGCCAGGCACGCAGATTGGGTTGGGCGTGCAGCCATTGACGAAGGTCACGCCGCGGGCCGCGAGGGCGTCGAGGTTCGGCGTATCAACGAACGGGTTGCCGTTGCACGCGAGGGCGTCGTTGCGCATGTGGTCGGCAGTGATGAGCAGCACATTTGGTCGGTCAGCCATCTTGAGTCATCCCTTTCTTCGCATCAGTAACCCCCGCTGATTCGACAGTGACTGTGCGAATGCCTGCACCAATCAAGACGCCCCGGCCAGATCAGCCGGGGCGTCGGGAGGTCTCGGGAGCGGAAGGCAGCTTCAGGGCTGCGCGTCAAAGAGCGCCACGGTCGTGTCGGCGGGCGCCACTCTCAGGTCAGTGCCACTGATGTACACGTCGGCGGGGCGGAACCAGTGTGGCGTGTTGCGGCTCACCGGGTAGCCATCGTCGCCGTTCGCGCCGCGGAGCGTGTACTGCTGGACGAAAGGCGCGCTGCCGATGCCCTCGACCGTCACGACCGCCTCCACCGGATTCTGGCCGGCGAAGTAGTTGACGGCGAAGTAGTAGGCACCCGGCAGCGGAGCCTGGCCGGCGAAGTATTCGGTGTTGACGCCCGCCACGACCTCACCGGCCGGGATCACCGGTTGGCGCACGTTGGCGTGGGCCCAGTTCGGGCCGAAAGCATGCAGGTCGAGGTCGGCGTCGCCCTGCCAAGTCAGCGTCACCAGGTAGAGATAGACCTGCACATCGGCGCTGCCTTCGGTGCCGTTGGGGGTACTGGCTGTCACGATGGTGTTGCCGCCGGCGACTGCCTGCACGACTCCGGCAGCATTGACCGTTGCCACTGCATGGTCCTCGGTGTCCCAGTCAAAGGCCGCGCCCGTGATTTGATCACCATCGCGATCGAAGGCACGAGCGGCGAAGGGTGCACTCTCGCCCACGCGGATACCGGTATCGGCCGGCGTGACGACCACCGTCTGGGGTTCGCGATTCGTGATGGTGGCTGCGCAGATGCCGACGACGTTGTCGCGGGTGTCGGTGGCGGTCACGTTGGCGTTGCCCGCAGCGATTGCGCTAAGCAGGCCGGAGGCGTCCACGCTGGCTACGCCGGCGGCGGATGAGGCCCAAGTGACGGCGGCGCCCACCACAACATTGCCGATCGCGTCATAGGCGGTCGCCTGCAGTTGGGCAGACCTGGTGGTGAGCAGATCTACGGCCGAGGGCGTCACTTCGACGCGGGCGGCGACGCCGAAGAGCGCCAGGCCTACTTGCACGGTCTGCGCTCCGAGGACCTCGATATCGACCCCGGCCTGCGCCAGCGCCGGGCCGGTACCGTCGGCGGAGGCGTGCGCGGAAGCCAGAATGCGTGCGGCGCCGGGACGGATGTGGTCCACTATGGCGCGGGCCTCGTTGCCCGTGGCCGGACGCGCGACGACTGTGTCAGCCACCAGCGCGGTCAGGCTGACCGGATCGAGTACGCGCACCAGAACGCTATTGGTGCCCGTGGGGATGACCTTGTCTGAAGCGGCGCCCGTCTCGGGCGGGAAGATGACGTTCAGCGTCAGAGTCCCCGCGCTGCGGGCCTCGTCCCCGCTGCCGCCGCCACCGCATCCCACCAGCAGCGTGGCGGTCGCCGCTATGACCGCGACTGCCAGGATTGTGCGCGCTCTCATCCTGTTCACTCTCCCAGGTACTGCATGCGCGTGCTCAGCCGCCGAAGTGCGCGACCGCGCCTACGCCGAGTGTCGTGTCGCCGCCGACCTCGCTTTGCATCATCAGAACCGCGTCCCAATCATCGCTGGTGCGGTACGCCCGCAGCGACCAGACGCTGGGCAGTTTGTCGCGCCACGCATATTCCGCGAAAAGGTCGACGCCCGCCTGCGGTCCCGAGCGCGCGGCCTCCGGGGTCCTCGCCGGCCTGGGCGTAGAGGTCAATCGTTCCGGGGAGAGCCGGGAGGCCCGCGTCGACCGTCCAGCCCTCGCTGCCCGCGCCGGCTCGATGCAGCCAGCTTGCGCCGACCGTGCCGCCGAGGGCCGCGTACTCCGCCCGCAGCAGCGTGCCGCTGGTATCGTCGCCGATCAGTGGCGTCCAGTCGTCGAGGTATGCACCTGTGAGTTTGAGCCGGTCATCAGTCTGGTAGTCTACTCGCACTGCGTCCGCCACGTCGAAGGGCAGCAGCGAACCGACCGGGGTGTTGTTGATCGGGCCATCGAGGAACCGCTGTCGCCCGACGACTACCTCGCCCCATTCGGGCCTGACGGCGGCGTAGGTGTCAGCGAACTCAATAGTGTCGCCGTGGAAGTCCGTGGCCAGCAGCCCGCTGACTTGCAGGTAGACTTCGCCCCAGACGCCGCTCAGGCGCGGCAGAGCTCCGAGATAGGTGCCCCCCTCGGCCCAGAAACCGAACACGTCGAGGGCGTAGTCGGGGCCGAAGAATTGTTTGCCGAAGACGTCGACGCCACCGTCGAGCTGCCCGGTCGCGCCTGCGAATGCCGTGCCCGCAGCGAGACTGCCCAGCGGCAGTGAGGCCAGCATCTTGTCATATGCCGGGTCCCATGCGGTGGGGCTGCTCGTTGCCTGCCACAGGCCCGCGCCCCAGCCGTCACTCCTGTCGGCGAGTCCGGTGATGACCACCTCGACCGCGCCCTCGTCGGGCGGCTCGATGATCTGGGTGTCGACTGACGTCGTGGTCAAGCGCTGCTGCTGGATTTCGGCACCGACACCGCCGCCGACGCTGGCCGCGACCTCCAGGCCGGGACGCACACCGCCCCACCACTGGGAGCGCTGGCCGCCGGGGAACTGGGCGGGCGGGGTGGATGTGGGGTCGGCAGGCTCGAAATCTCCTACGATCTGCGAGGCCATGCCAGCGGTCAGTGTGCGCTCGCCGGCCGCATTGCTCAGGAACACTTCGCCCGAGTAGACGCGTAGAATCTCGTGACGCTCGTTGGGGGGCAGGTCCTGTTCGTCCTCGCTGATGCCGATGAACTCGAACTCGGTGCCCTTGACGGCAGCGGTCGCCGTGGTGCCCGAGACCGTGGCGGCGGTGCCAGCGATGATCTTGGCATAAACTCGCCCGTAGCCGAGCTGCACATTGGTGGCCTGTTGGATGACGAGGTCACTGCGCTCGCCAACACGGATGACGCTACCGGACGGGAACTTGATCTCACACTTGGAGCGTCTGCCGGTGCGGACTCTGCTGCCCGGCGGCAGTTGCGCGCCAATGGTGCTCTTGACGAACGAGCCGTTGGCGCCGACCCGATGGGTGACGTCGAGCACCAGCGCGGTGACTTTGGCGTTCTGCGCATCCGCGGGCGTCGGCCCCGCCGCTACCATCGCTGCCGAAATGGCGATGGCCAGTCCGGTAACCAGGTACAAGCCCCTGACCTGCATTGGGTGTCCTCCTCGTAGGGTCGCCTCGCCGACATTTGGGGCGTGCGCCCCAAATGTCCTTGTGCGGGCAGCATTCAGCCCTACAAACGCTCTGTTCCGCCTCGATGGCGCTTCTCCCTGCACAGGCGGTGGTGCTATTGCTGGTCGTCCATGGCAGGAGCGAGGCGGCCAACATGGAATAGGCAAGTAGTGGGGTTAGGGCTGCACATCAGGCTTCCCGATCCGCGGGCAGCGATCTCACCGCACCGAGAGGCGATACCATGCTGCGACGCACGAAGCTCCTCGTCCGGTTAGCGCTTGCACTGGCTGTCGCCGTGGGGATGGCGAACGCTTCGCCGAGCAGCTCGAAGGCCTCGGGTACACTCCTGGTGCCCGATACTTACTCGACTATCCAGGCGGCCATCGATGACGCCGACTCCGGCAGCACCATTCTGGTCGGGGCGGGCACCTACCAAGAGGCCCTGATCTGGCATGACAAGGATCTCGATATCCTCGGGGCCGGGGCAGAGGTCTGCGTAGTAGTGGCCCTGGGCGATGGCGAGTGCTTCCAACTCGTCAATGTCCCTGCCACCTCAACGCTGTCGGGCTTCACCATCACCGACGGTTCAGCAGCGAAAGGTTCTGGCCTCAACCTTCTGAACAGCAGTCTTGTGGTTGAGAACAATGTCATCCAAGCCAACGGGGTGGACGGACATTGTACGGAGGGGGGCGGCGTATACGCCGATGGCGGCGCGCCCACTTTGCGCAATAACTTGATCCAAGGGAACGACGCCCAAGATTTGGGCGGAGGGGTCCGCCTTCTCGGGAGTTCAGCGACGCTGGAAGGGAACACGATTGCCGGCAACCACAGCGCGGCCGGGGCAGGCGTGTATGGCGATTCGGCTGGTCTCGCCACGGTGGTGGGTAACACCATCAGCAGCAATGTTTCCGGAACGCTCGGCGGCGGGCTGACTTTCATCGGGATGGACGCCTTCATCGCCGGCAACGAGATTATCGCGAATGTCGCGCCCGGGGGGGGAGCCGGCCTTCGTGTACAGAACTGGCTACAGAATCTCCAGGTGGTGGGCAATCGCATCGTCCTCAACGTCTCAGTCAACGGCAAGGGCGGCGGCATCTGGGTCACGCGCGACACGGCTGCAGTACCGACCTTCGCGATTGACAACTGCGTAGTTGCCCAGAACGATGGGTCGGTGGGCGGCGGTATCTACATAGAGGACGTGTCAACCGCCCTGTGGCCGATACGGTTCTGCACCGTATGCCACAACACTGGTGGTGGCGGCATCGCGACGGACGGGATTGCCGTGGCAGAAGTGAGCAACAGCATTCTCGTTGGCAACAGGGGTGGCCCGGATCTGAGCGGCGGTGCCGCGACCTACACCTGCGTCTCTCCGCCGTCGATAGGCATCGACAAGTTCATCGCCGATCCGCTCTTCGCCAACCCAGACGGCTTGGACTACCATCTGCAGTCAACGGGCGGCCGCTGGGAGCCTGGGCTGAAGACCTGGGTCAAGGACAGTGTGACCAGCCCCTGTGTCGACGCGGGCGATCCGGCGTTGTCTGCGGCCACTGAGCCCGCACCCAATGGCGGCGTCGTAAACGTGGGTGCCTACGGGAACACAATCTACGCGTCCAAAGGCCCCAACCGGCCGCCAACTGCGCCCACTGTGACTATCAGCCCAGCTACCCCGACCACCGGTGATGACTTGACCGTCACCGCCAGCGGCAGCACTGATCCTGACGGGGACACGGTTGCTTACACCTACACGTGGTGGAAGGATGGCGTCTCGCAGCGCGACTACCTGAACGCCACCACGATCCCCGCCAGCGCCACGTGGGGCGGGAACGTATGGAAGTGTGTGGTGACGCCGAGTGATGGTGCGGCGGATGGCCCCTCCGCTGCGGACGAGGTGACGGTAGGCAACACCGCGCCGACGCAGCCGACCGTTGACGTCACTCCCGATGCGCCGAAGACCACGGATGATCTTGTCGTCACGGCGTCTGGCAGCACTGATGCGGATGGCGACGCGGTCAAGTACGTCCACAGATGGCTGAAAGACACGGTTCACCAGCCCGCGTGGGATGACCAGACGACCGTGCCCGCCTCTGCGACGGCCAAGGGTGAGACGTGGCGGTGCGAGGTGACGCCGAACGACGGGACCGACGATGGGCCTGTTGGGCATGACCAGGTGACGATTGGCAACACTGCTCCGACGCAGCCGACGGTTGACGTCACTCCCGATGCGCCGAAGACCACGGATGATCTTGTCGTCACGGCGTCCGGCAGCACCGACCCCGACAAGGCGATCACCTACGCATACACGTGGTACAGGAACGGTCAGGTTCAGGCGGCCCATCAGAATCAGACCACTATCCCGTCCTCGGCGACTGCCAAGGGCGATAGCTGGCGGTGCGTAGTCACGCCGAGCGATGGCACGGACAACGGGTTGAGTGATGAGGATCAGGTAACCGTCGGCAACACGGCGCCACTGCTTGCATCAGTGGCCATCGCGCCCGAGTTCCCGTCGACACACGATGACCTGACGGCTGTGCCCGCAGGTTGGGTGGACGTTGATGGCGACGCTGCCGGCTACCGGTATCAATGGCAGAAGCCAAACGCCACCGATGTGTGGACGAACATCCCGGGAGCCAACGGGGCCACGCTGGCCGCGAGCGCGTTCGCGGCGGGAGACCGCATCCGCGTGGTGTGCACGCCCGACGATGGCGACAACACCGGAACGCCGGCGCTGGCCGATACCGCGATCGTCGACGCGCCTGAACTGTCATGGGTCGGCGATGGCCCGTATGCAGATGGCCCGGTGGATCCCATGCAGGGCCTGGCCGATGACTTCTACCTGTTCAAGGTGCGCTACCGGGGCGCAGCGCCACGGTTCGTGCGTCTGCACCTGTTCCGCAACGGGGTCGAGGTGTTTGGCAGCCCCATCGGGATGAAGCCCGGTGGCGGGAACCTGGGCGCGGGCCAGGTCTTCTGGTTCAAGCGCAAGCTGGTGCAGGGCGCCTATACCTGCCACTTCACCGCGTCCGATGGACATGACGCCGCGACAGGCAGGCCGACGGAGACCTTCATCGGGCCCTTCGCCGGCAACGTCGGGCCGCGACTTCACTGGGTCGGCGAGGAAGGGCCGTGGGAGACGGACCCGGCCGATCCTGAGGGCAAGCAGGAGCCGGGCACGGAGATCACCTGGAAGATTCGCTATACCGACGCGGAGGGCAACTCTGCTGAATTCGTGCGGCTGCACCTGGCAGTTCGCACTGTGGCCGAGGATGGTACCGTCACCGACACGGAGGTCGCTGGGAGCCCATTTGAGATGGCGGTTGAGTCAGGCGATGACCCGAAGCAGGGAGTGGTCTACGCGCTGACCAACACGTTGGCAGATGAGGGCCGCTACGCATGCTGGTTCTCGGCGCGCGAAGTGCCCACCGAGGGATACACCGCGCAGGACGCCATAGGTCCGCCCACCTGGTGGCATCGGAACATGGTGTGGATATACCACCAGCCGCCGGCACTGGCTTGGGTGGACGAAGTGGCGACCGCTGATGCCGCGGACAAGGCGCCTGCGTGCAGCCCGACTGCCGGGCGTGCGGGCGATACCTTCCACTTCAAGGTCCGCTACCGCCACCCGGAGGGCGTAGCGCCCGTGCATGTCAGGCTGCATCTGCTGCGTTGGGACGGCACTGACTACGTGGAGACATCGGCGAGCCCATACGCGATGACTGCTGTGGGCGATGACTATACAGACTGCGAGTTCGCCTGTGACGTGCCGATTGCGCAGGGCGGTCGGTATCGCCACAGGTTCTCGGCGAGCGACGGGATCAAGGACGCGATTGGGGTGCCCACCTGGAAGCGTATGCCGGGTCCGCTCGTCTCGGCGAACACCGTGCCGGAACTGAGCTGGCTGGGTACGTATGGGTATGAGGCCGACGGTGTTGACCGTGACCCGAGCTCGCCGGCGGACACCTTCACCTGGGCGGTCCGTTACACTGATGCCGATGGCGATGGGCCGCGCCACGTCCGTGTGCATATCGCCCGCGTGGTGGGCGGTGACGAGGTCGAGCTGGCGAGCAGCCCGTTCGACATGATCGGCGAGAGCGAGGACTGGGCCGCGGGCGTGACGTTCGCTTTCACCCGGCAACTGAGGCAGCCGGGGTTGTACGCCTACTGGTTTGCGGCCGCTGATCAGGACGATGCGGCGGTCGGCCCGCCTGCGGAGACGCACATGCGCGGACCGCGTGTTGCGGAAGATGCGGGATCGACGCCGCTGATGGTCACGAGTGCGGTGGCGTCGGCCACTCGCTCGGGCGGGACACAGGTGACGTTCACGATGTCAGCGCGCGGCATGGTGACCGCGGAGGTGCTCAATATCGCGGGCCGGCGCGTACGGGTGGTTGTCTCCGACCGCGAGATGGCCGCCGGTGCCAACTCCCTGAGCTGGAACGGTCGGAACTCCTCCGGCCTGCGGGTGCCATCCGGCCGCTACCTGATCCGCCTGATGGTGCGCGATGACGCTGGCGCTCAGGCTCAGAGCCTGACCACTGTGCAACTCGAACGCTGAAGAGGCCAGTCCGGTCAACCGCAACACCGCCTGTCGGGGGGGAGCGTCTCGGCAGGCGGGTTCGGTCTGCATTCACATGAGTGAGGAGAGACGCTATGAGAGAGCAAGACCGCCGCGACGGTGGCGTTAACGACACGTCTGCAAGTCCGCATTGCACGGTCCGCAGCGTTGACATGGGATCGGTGCGCTGGACGGACGGCCTGTGGGCCGACCGCTTCGAGCAGACGACGGCGGTCACGCTGCCTTACCTGTGGGAGATGCTCGCCGACCCCGAGCAAGGAGGGGGAGTTCGCGGGCACACACTGGCAGGACGAATGGGTCTACAAGTGGCTGCAGGCCGCTGCGGCGATCTGGGAGGTGACGCGTGACGCGGACCTTGATGCGCAGATGGATGAGATCATCGCGATCATCGGCATGGCCCAAGAGGATGACGGCTATGTCGCCTCGCAGATCACGGTTCGTGGCTGGGAGCGCTTCACGGAACTGATCCATCACGAACTGTATGTGATGGGGCACCTGCTCACCGCTGCCTGCCGCCACCACCGAGTGACAGGAAAGACCAACTTTGTGGAGATCGCGCGGCGTGTGGGCGACTTCGTGCATGCGAATTTCATGCAGGTGAGGCCCGAGCACGCTCACGTGCCGCTCAACCCGTCGATCATCATGGGGCTGGTCGATCTGTACCGCACCACCGGCGAGGGCAGGTATCTGGCCGCAGCCAACGCGTTCATTGACCGGCGAGGCACCGTGCCCGGTGGCATCGGCGACCAGAACCAGGACCGCGTGCCATTGCGCGAGGAGACGCGGGTGGTCGGTCATGCGGTCTTCTACACGTATCTGTTCGCGGGCGCCGCGGACGCGTACCTCGAGGGTGGCGATCCGACGCTGCTCGAGTCGCTCAATCGTCTCTGGGATGACTTGACGAGTAAGCGCATGTATCTCAGCGGCGGCACGTGCGGCCTGCATCTGGGGAAATCGTTCCGGGACGATCCGGTGATTGAGGCGGCGGGGCCCGACTACTTCCTGCCTAATGATACCGCCTACAACGAGACCTGCGGGCAGGTCGGCAGCTTTATGTGGAACTGGCGGATGCTGCAGATCACGGGCGAGGCGCGATTCGCCGACCTGATGGAGATCACGCTCTACAACAGCATCCTCTCGGGTATCAGCCTGGACGGGGACCTGTGGAACTACGCCAACCCGCTGCGCAGTTACGGCAAGCCGCATGACGAACTGCCTCTGCGCAAGCCGCGAAACCGGCGGCACCTGCCCGGCCAGCCACCCCGGCGTGCCGACGTCTGCTGCCCGTCGAACTTGCTGCGGACCTTCGCCGAGCTGCACGGCTACCTGTATGGGATTTCGGCGGACGCGTTCTGGGTGCATCACTACGGCGCGAGCCGCTTCGAGGGCGAGATCGCCGGGGGCGCGCTGAAGCTGGAGCAGCAGACCGGGTACCCATGGGACGGCGACGTCGTATTGCGGATCGACGAGGCGCCCGAGCAGAGCTTCGCGCTCGCGGTGCGCGTGCCGGGCTGGGCGGAGGGCGCCATGCTGACTGTCAACGGTGAGGACGCGGGCGTTGATCTCGCACCGGGCAGCTACGCGCGGGTCGAGCGCACCTGGTCGGCCGGTGACGAGGTGCGGTTGACACTGCCGATGCCGGTGCGCATGATGGAGGGACATCCGCGTATCGACGCCACCCAGGGGCGCGTGGCGTTCATGCGCGGTCCGCTGCTCTACTGCATCGAGTGGCCCGATCTGCCCGAAGGGGTGGCGGTGCCTGACGTGCGCATCCCGAGCGACATCCAGTTGGCCGCCCGGCATGACCCGGACCTGCTCGGCGGCGTGACGGTGCTTGAGGGCGAAGCGCTTCGCGTCGATGCTGAGCAGTGGTCTGGCGTGGCGTTCAGGCCGATGGGCAGCAGCGAACTGGTGCCGCAGTCCATCAGGCTCATCCCCGCGTACTCCTGGGCAAACCGGGGCATGGGGGAGATGTCCGCGTGGCTGCCGCTTGCCTGATGGCGTGCCGGAGATTAGTTTGAGCGGAGGGCTACTATGCTGCGAACGATATGCATGAGCGTATGCGCGTTACTGCTCGTGGTCTGCTGTGGCGCCGAGCCAGTCTTCATCCAGGCCGAGGACCTTGACTGCGATGGCGAGGCCTGGGTGGCTCGCGAGCAGACTGATCGTTACGCGCCCGACAGTCGCGGGCGTCACCTGTGGGGGGCGCGTGGAGGACAGGGCGTGGCCGCCACCGATCTGGAGCTGCCCGAAGCCGGGACCTGGCGCGTCTGGGTGCGCCACACGATCGCGCGCACCGGCGTGAGCGGCGCTCGTGGGCCCTTCATGGTCACGCTCAAGCGCGGCGACGAGATCCTCGCCGAGGGGCGTCTCGATGAGAATCCGCCTGAGAACAGCCCGGTCCGCGTCCACGGCTACGTCTGGAGCAGCTTCGACGCCGAACTGCCCGCAGGCCAGGTGCGACTTGAGCTGAGCAAGCTGGAGCCGCTCGTCTGCTCGGGCTACACGCGGTATGTTGACTGCTTCGCTCTGTCGAGTGACCTCGAGTACGTCCCGCGCGTCACGGATATGCAGCCGAAGACCTGGCTGCGCGTGACTCTCGGGGCGACCGAGACCCCGCCAATCTACATCCACTGCTTCGCTGACCACTTCCGCGCGCCTTGGTACAAGCACTTCTCACTGTCCAAGGACGGGTATCAGGAGCGGGTCAGCCCGTCGAGCGGCAAGCGCGTGTTCCTCGTTGCAGGTGAGGCGACGCCGTGGTGCGACATCACGCCAGCCATTCACGAGGACTCCGGCGCTCGGCTGGAACTGCGTGGTGCGGAGAAGTATTCGTACGACGAGTGGCTGCCCGCGCTGGACGCGACCTTCGACTTTGCCACCGCGCCAAGCGATGACGCCATCGTGAAGTCCGTCCATCGGGAGGGCCCGGGCGCGGGTCTGGTCATCATGGTCCCCGGCGCGCTGAGCGCGGAGACGGCGGATGAAGTGAAAGTCGACGTCGACTATGTCGCCGAGCTGGAGGCGCTGGCGAAGACGCTCCCGCAGGTGGAATTCGGCCGCCGCCCGGAGCGCTTCCCCTTCCTGCTGTCGCTGCGCGTCCGGCCCGGGCTCTTTCGTCCGGGGATCGCGGAAGCTGAGTACAGCGTCGCGGCGCAGGTGGGTTTCAATGGCAGCTACGACCATGATCGGCCGGTCCTGGAGCAGTTCGGCTTCACCCATACGCGCGGGCACAGCGGCGCGTGGTATATGGAGAATGGCTGCTACCTGCAGCCGGAGATCGAGAGGACCCGCGAGCGAGTTGCGCAGAATGCTGCCGAGTGGCCCGACCCGCCGACCTTCGTCATGACCATGGACGAGCCGCAGGCCAAACCGCTTGCCCATGCGGCGTCCTGCGAGCGGTGCGGGGAAGTCTTCCGCACGTGGCTGCGCGATGAGATGGCGGTGCCGCTGGCGGATCTCGGAGCGGACTCGTGGGAGACGGTGGCGCCGGTGACGGAGGCCGAGCGTGACGGATCGCCCGCTCTCTACTACTGGTCGCAGCGCTTCCGGAGCAAGGCTTTCGCCGACTTCCTGCGCTTCCAGACCGAGACCTCAGAGGAGCTCTTCCCCGGTTCCCCGCCGGTGACGGTGAACTTCAGCGATGGCGCCGTCTACAGCGCGAACATGTATGGCGGTGGCGCTGACTACTTCCACATCTTCGAGTCGCGTGCGCTGACCATGGCGTGGAGTGAGGACTGGTCGAACATCGCCTCCACCTACCAGTGCGCGGGCTACAATGTCGACCTGCTGCGCGCAGCATCCAAGTACCACGATCAGCCGATCGGGATGTACGTGATCACCAGCTACGGCCGCACGCCGCTGGACGTCAAGCTGAAGGCCTACTCGTCGCTCGGGCGTGGCGCGCGTGTGCTGCACAGTTTCTCGTACGGCCCGAAGTATGCGGGGCACGAGCCCGGCTGGTATCTGCAGAAGAACATGTACCATCCGATGACCCAGCTCACCCACGAGATCGGCGGGGCAGAGGATCTGCTGCTGCAGGCCGAGCGGCTGAAGTCCGAGGTCGCATTCCTCTACTCGACCACCTCAGACATCTGGACCACCGGCGTCGACAACCTGCCGGGCTTCGATCGCATGCACAGTTATCTCGCGCTCATCCACGCGCAGGTGCCGGTGGATTTCGTCTCCGAGGAGGACGTGGCTGGCGGCGAGCTGGCTGGCTATAAGGCGCTCTATGTCTTCGGCCCCAACCTGCACAGTTCCGCCGCCGCGCCGATTGCTGACTGGGTGCGTTCTGGCGGCACGATGTATCTGGCCGGCGGAGCGGCGGTCGCGGACGAGTACAATCGGCCGGCGCGCGCGCTCGATGACGCGCTTGGCCTGACGCGTGGTGAGGTGGCGACGCTGCACACGCACATCGCCGCGGGCAGATACATGGGCAATCTCGAAGCGGCGGGCACGGTTGCCGCGGCTGGTGGCGAGATTGAGCTTCTGGGCGTGCGCCAGGAAGTGTCCGGGGGCGAGATGCTGGCCTCGGACGCTGAGGGCCCGGTGGCTGCGCGGGTCGCCTGTGGCGATGGCACGGTCTTCGCCTGCGGGTTCGCGCCCGGCCTGAGCTACATACACAGAGCCCTGGCTGCGCGCGATGCGGCCGGGTCGCCTGCGCCTGATCCCGACAGCCCGCTGGTCTTCGCGACCATGGGGAGCTGGTCGAATGTGAAGCCCGGCGAGATGAGCTACAACCCGTGGGAATACCCGGAGGCCGAACGCGAGTTCCTGCTCGAACCGGTCCGCCACGCCGGCGTCGTTACGCCTGTTGAGCTGGATCGGCCGCTGGTGGAAGCGTTCTATCTGACGGGCGAGCAGGGAGCCGTGGTGACTCTGGCCAACTACTCGCTGCAGCCGATCGAGAAGCTGTCCGTTACCGTCCGCGCGGGGCGCGTGCCCTCGAAGCTCGAGAGCGTGCGCAACGGTCCGCTGCAGTTCAGCGCAGAGGATGGCGTGCTGACGACCGAAGTGCCCTTGCTCGACACCGACATCCTCAAGCTCTACTGGTAGCCGCTCTTTCCGGAGGAGACGCCATGCGCCGCGTAATGACCGTGATCGCCGTTCTCAGTGCAGCTTGCTTTGCGCATGCCCAGGAGCCCGTGACGGCCCAACTGAATCTGGCCATCGGGCATGACTGTTACATCAGCGAAGAGGGGGCGGGCCTGTGGTCGTCGCTGGTGCCGGGGCCCGAGGCCGGCGCGATTCTCCTGCAGGCGGAGGAGGCCACGGTTCTCGAACTGCTTCCCGGCAAAGAAGTGCTGGAGGACGAGCGTTGCGGCGGCGGGCAATGCATAGCCCACGTCAAGCACGCGGAGTTCGCGTTCACCGTTGCCCCCGGC
Organism: Candidatus Zipacnadia bacterium; assembly: GCA_029821735.1. Lineage (GTDB taxonomy): Bacteria > Armatimonadota > Zipacnadia > Zipacnadales > UBA5352 > JALGSU01. The sequence goes on from JALGSU010000038.1 coordinate 66,599, forward strand.
CAGGGCGGCAGATACCAGGCTTGGGCGCACACCTTCCTGCCGCGCCCGGGGAGCTGGAACCACCAGGAGTCGATGGACGGTGGTAACCCGCGGACGATCAACGACAGCGCGCGCTGGACCTTCGGCCAGTGGATATGGACGGAGCTGGGTGACTACAACCTTGGCGCGGGCGAGCATACCTTCACGCTGCACGGCTGGCTGGGTGGCGCGCAGCTGGACGCGATCATCTTCGGCAAGGCGGACATTGCCGCTTTCGCTGATCGCCCGAAGCTCTTCGGCGCCCCCGGTCTCGCCGACACTGGCACCATCACCACCTCTTCCGTGCTGGCTTCGGGGGTAGCGAGCTGGGGCCAACTGAGCGTGGATGCTGACGCCAACGGTGGGACGGTGGCGACTGAGATCTCGACCGACGGCGGGCAGTCATGGCGGGCAGTGAGCGCGGAGGGAGATTTGACCGGTGCACCGGTCGCGGGTAACGGCACCGATTCGCTGCTGGCGCGCGTGACCATCGGCGTTGCCCCCGACGGCGCGTCGCCGCTGGTGCGTTCGGTGACCGTCTCCTGGGTGCCCGACGCGTCCGCTGAGCAGGTGCTGGAGAACGATCTTTACCGTATCGCGCTGGCCCGGCACACTGGTGCGCTGGCGGGAATCTACAACAAAGCTGCGGGCGTGTGGAGCACCGCTCCGCATGTGCAGCGGCACATGCTCGGCCTGGCTCTGCGCGAGCCGGGAGCCACGGAGCAGACGGTGGTAGCGCCCGATGAGATGCGCTTCGAGGGGGCCGGCGTGGACGGTGACCGCCTGACCGCGCGTTACTCGGCGGCCGAAGGCCGGGTGCAGGTTGTGGTGGACATGTCCGCCGACGCCACGGCTCTTGCCGACTGGCAGATTGCGGTGACCAACAACTCCGATCTGGAGGTCATTCGCATAGACTTCCCGCTGATCGGTGGCGTCGCCATCGACGACTACCGTGACGATGAGTGCATAGTCCCGCGGACCGGTGGCTACCGTCTGAGGACCGCCGAGATGGAGAAGCCGTGGATGACCACCTACATGGGCGGCGGGTCGATGAACTGGCTGGATGTGTGCGACCCGGCGGCAGGGCTGTTCGTGATGGGGATGGACCAGCGCCTGACCAGCACTGAACTCGAGGCCGCGCCTGCCGCCGGTCGGCAGGCTGCTGACCTCGCCATGCGGACGCACACGATGGTGGCTCCGGGGCAGAGCAAGACGCGGCAGTACCGCGTCGGCGTTCACGAGGGCGACTGGCATTGGGGCGCGGATCGCTACCGGGAGTGGGCCTATTCGTGGATGAAACACCCCGATGACCCGGAGTGGGTGAAGTGGATTGACGGTTGGTCCGGGGCCATGTCCACTCCCTTCGAGCACATGGACGACCACCTGCGCTCCGCTATGGCCGAGGGCTACGACTACCTGCAGTACTGGGGCCAGATGACCGACGGCATCGACCAGTGTTGCGGCAACTTCTACTGGCCCGCGCCCTCGCTCGGCGGGGCCGAGGCCTTCAAGCGCGGCGTCGACCAGGTCCATGCGATGGGCGGTAAGGTCACCGCCTATATGAATTGCCAGACGTGGACACGCGATGCCCATACGAACGAGTTCCTGCGTTTGACCCCGCGCGCCGACCTGCCCGACGAGGCGCGGTCGCTGCTGCACGGGTTGGACTGGTTCGAGAGCGCTCGGCTCTTCCCGCTCAACGGCAAGCCGATCCCCTACAACGCGTGGCATATCATGTGCCCGGCGTCGGATGCTTTCCGCGAGCACCTGCGGTTCTGGATCGTGGACATGTATGCCAAGCGCTTTGGCACCGATGGGGTCTACGTCGACCAGACGGGTGCAACTCTCGCCAAGCCCTGCTACAACCTCTCGCACGGGCATGACGATATCGGCGACTGGGGCATGGGCAACACAGAAATGCTCAGGGATGCGGTGGAGCAGGGGCGGGCCATCAATCCTGACTTCACGATGTCGATCGAGGGAGCCGGCGACGCGCTCGGTCAGTACGCCAGCCTGCACCTGATCTCCGGCCTGTGCACGCACCCGGAGGTGTATCACTACACCTTCCCCGACCATATCCTCATCAGTGGTCTGTCGAATAACTCCGGGCTCACGCGCTCCCAGCGCACCACCCGTGCGTTCATCAACGGTGATCGCTTCGACACTCGCGTGGGTAACGCCGAGTTCTTCATAGCCACCCAGCTTCGCCAGCGGATCAAGCGCTGGCTGTATCCGGCCCGGTTCATGGACACGGTCGGGCTGGCGGTCAGCGATGAGGCCGTGCTGGCGCGGTGGAACATCTGCGACCAGCCCGGTGAGCGGGCGATCGTGATGGCCTTTGAGAACGAACAGCTGCTCGATGACGTAACCTGCACGCTGGCGCTGCCGGAAGGCTGGCAGCAGCCGCCGACGGTCTACTTCTTCGACCGCGAGGGCAACGTGTCTTCGCGAGCTCCCGCAGTCGCCGATGGCACGCTGTCGGTAGGGGTGCCGCCGAGCCTGATCTCAGCCGCCCTGGTATTGTATGAGACTGCCCCCACGAACGTTGTGGATGTCTGGCAGACCGATGTCGGTGCCCCGCTGCTGGACGGGAAGATCGTGGTGCATGCGGTGAACATCGGCGCGCAGGATGTGAGGGCGACGCTTCGCGTGGATGCCGCGGCACCGCTCGTCTCGACGGCCCCCGAGATAGCTCTCGACCTGCCCGCGGGATCGACGCAGGCCATCGACCTGGCCCTCGAAGGCTACCAGAGCATGGAGCTGCCGACCTCCGTCACGCTGACGGCATCCTGGCCTGGTGGCGCGCGCAGCAGTTCCAGCGTCGCCCGGCCCTTGCTGGTCAACCCGAGTCTGCAGATCGACGAGGATGGCGATCGGGTCCCGGACTACTGGGGTCGCGCGGGAACGAAGAGCACCTTCGCGACGGGCTTTGAGGACGGGGGCGCGTGGCTCCAAGGCGATCCAGAGGAATACCAGTTCTTCATCCAGTCTGTGCCACTGCAGCCCAACACTGAGTATTACTTCGCCGGGCGCATCAAGCGCTCCGAGCAGACCAAGACTATCTCGATGGGCGTGGCCGAGCACATCGGCGAGCGTGGCCTGCGCATGCAGATGCTGGGAGACGACGAAACGCTGCCAGCGGACGAGTGGCAGCATTTCGAGACCACATTCACGACGGGTCCCGAGTTCCGCGCCTCTCACGTCTACCTGTACTGCACCAACACCGACGCGCGCGCGTGGTTCGCCGACATCGAACTCCGCCCGACGCAATAGGCCGAAGCCCGACTACTCCTCGGGCCAGATGACCGCGTCGTCCGAGGTGGGGCAGTGGTGCGGGTCGTCCGCCGGAGCGCCTCGCCAGGCCCGGCCCCACTGGCCGAGTGCGGAGCGATCGCGACGCGAGCGGTGGATCTCCCTGAGTGCGCGGTGGGGGTCCCATCCCGCGCGCACGCGGTCGTGCAGGACGTTGCGGATGTCCCGACATGTCGGGTCGGCAGCGCGGTCGACGAACTCGTCCGGGTCCTCGTCGAGGTTGAAGAGCATCGGGGCATAGCCTTCGTAGTGGATGAGCTTCCACGGGCCGCGGCGGATCATGCGGCCGGGGATGTAGCCACCCAGATCGATCAGTTCGGCGATGGCCTCGTTCGGCCAGTCGCAGGGCTGTCCGGTAATCAAGGGCAGCAGGCTGCGACCGGAGATGGCGGGCAGTTCCGGCGCACCCGCGATATCGCTCAGCGTCGGCCCGAAGTCGAGCAGGCTGACCACTTCGTCGTGGCGCTCGCCCTCGGGGAAGCGGCCGGGCGCTGACCAGATCATGGGTACTCTCATTGAGTGGTCGTAGAAGTTACTCTTCCACCACAGACCATTCTCGCCGGCACCCTCGCCGTGGTCTGAAGTGTAGACGACCACGGTGTCGTCAGCCATTCTGGATTCGTGCAGCGTCTCCAGGAGTCGCCCAACCACCCCGTCGAAGTATTCGACGAGTCCGTAGTACCCCGCTCGCGCGCGTCGGATCTCCTCCTCGGTGAGGTCCTCGACGCCGCGGGTCTCGCGCCAGTGCTTCATGGGTTCGGGGAGGTTCTCGAGGTAGCCGTCGGGCATCTCGGGCAGCGGCAGGTTCTCGTAGTAGTAATCGTAGAGCGCCTTCGGTGCGATGAACGGACAGTGCGGCAGCAGGAAGCCGGCGGTCAGCAGGAACGGGTGCTCCTGCTCGCCTGCGCCACGCTCCAGGAGCCAGTTGCTGCAGGCTTCGAGCACCAGATCGTCATAGGCCTTGTAGTTGCTGTGGCCCGGTCCGGCGACTCGCACGCACGCACCGTCCTGCCCGCAGCCCGCACGGTCGATGTTCACGAAGTTTGGTCCGCCCCCGGCACCGGGGTGCGTGTAGCTGGCGATGTCGCCGACGATGCGCTCGTGATACCCGTGAAGCTGATCGGGGCCCATGAAGTGCATGCGGCCGCCGAGTATGGTGTCATAGCCGCCCGCGCCCAGCGAGTGGCAGAAGGTCGGGATGTCAGACCGTAGATAGCAGGGGTTGGTCCATACGTCGATATCCGAGCAGTTCCGGCTGGTCATCATGGTCATGCGCGAGGGCACGCACAGCGGCGCGGCGCAGTAGGTGTTGTCGAAGGTCACGCCTCGGCTCGCGAGCGCGTCCAGATTGGGCGTGCGCACGTACGGATTGCCGGCGTTGGCCATCACCTGGGATGCGTGCTGGTCGGAGATTATCATCAGTATGTTCGGCTGATCGGACATGCTCATCGCTCCAATCGTGTCTTTATACGCCCAACTCACCCAACGGGAAATGCTGCCCGCATCCGTAGACGTCTGTGTCGCCCGGCGCGCCCGAACTCGCACCTGTGCGCGGCATGCTGACCTTGATGGTCAGCACGCGCTCGAAGGGCACAATGCGCACGCGCGTCGCGTCAACACCATACATCTGCCCGACACCCTCGGGAGTGAAACCGGAGGCGTTGAGGACGCGCTCGAACTCCTCGTGGGTCGCGAACATGAGGTCAATGGTCAGCGTGAAGGGCCCCGCGTTCTTGCTGCGCATGACCTGCGCCACATCATACAATCGCACCTTCACACCTCCTCACAGGTCATCGGGAAGAGCGCGTCAGCGTCCTCGGTGCGCATGAGGTGGTAGACCGCGAACTCGTAGACCGCTCCGCCCTGCAGGTCCGACGGCGAGAAGGGCATCGCGAAATTCCCCGCAGTCGTCTTCCGGCCCTCAAACGCCTGGTGCAGGGCCGTCGAGCGCGCCAGACTTACCACCGTGTCGGCCAACTCCTGCGTGGGGGCGATCGCCTCGATGATGACCCCGATCTCGTCGGGGAGCGTGCCGATCGGCTTGCCGGTGACCGCGTCCAGGCCGTAGCGGAGCATGCGCAGCGAGTAATCGCTGCAGCACAGCGTCCCAGTCAGGTTGGCAGTGACCGCCCTGCGAACGCCCGCCTCGATCTCGTCGATGTGTTCGATAACCGCCGGGTCGCGCACGCCAGCCACCGATATCGCCCGGTAGCCGCGCATCGCTGCGCCCTCGAGTTTGATGGTCGGTGGCGTCGGCTCAAGTCGTGTGCCGCTCATCCGCACCGCGCGCTCGCCGACTGGCTGGAAGTCGCAGGCCGCCAGATCCACCTTGCCCTCCGGCTCGTAGAAGCAGTTCGGGTCCGGCTGCTCATACAGCGAATGGGCTGCGACCGAATCGGGGTAGCAGGCCTTCGCGGGGTTGGCGGGTTCGACGATGAAATGATCCTTGCGCAGCGTGACCATGAGCGCATCGTTCGCTCCGCCCGGGCGCGCGCACAGCGTACCGCACTCGGCGATCTTGGCCGCGTGCAGTGCCAGCGCCGGGTCATAGCCGCGCATGATCGGCAGGGCCGCGAAGATCGCGGTGTCACAGGCGCGGCCTGCCACCACCACGTCCGCCCCGTCGGCCAGCGCGCTGATCATCGGGCCGGTTCCCATCTGCGCGACGATCCGCGTGCAGTCCCGCGCCGCCTGTTCGGTCAGCTCGCCCGCCGGTCCGTCCTGCACGATGCGGCCCTCGCGCAATGCCTGCAGAACCGTTTGCGCAGGAATGTCGGCGGCGATGCTGGCCATCCGGAAATGCAGACGCTCGGTCCGCGCGATCTCGCGCACCATCGCCAGTGTCTCGTCGAGATGTGGCGCGGCGCCCGCTCCGCCCGCGCTGCCGATGATCAGCGGCACGCCGGCCGCCGTCGCGGCTCGCAGCGCTGGCACGAGGTCCCGCCTGGTCTGCATCGGCTTGACGAAACCCGTGCCGGAGCCGAGATAGTAGGGGCCGGGGTCGGTCGAACCCGCGTCCACGCCGAGGAAGTGAGGCTCAGACTGCATGGCGCGCTGCAGGCTCTCGGGCGGGTACCCGTAGCCCAGCATGCCGCAGATTGATGCGAAGCGGATCTCCTCGCTCACTGGTCCTCACAGCCCGCGTTGACATTCGTGTATCGGAAGTCCTCAGAGACGCCCAGTTGGCGTTCGACCTGCGGCAGTTGCGCGCGCACGCTCTCGTCAAGCTCCTCGAAATAGCTGTTGCCGCAGGCGTCGATGGCGACGAAGAACGGTCCGAAGCGCTCCACCTCGAACACCCATGTGGCCTCGGTCTTGCCGAGTTCCTCGAGGAAGTGCACCTCGCGCACACGCGTGACTTGCGGCGCGAGCTGGTTGCCGCAGATGCCGATCTTGGTCAGGTAGACGCCGCCCACCTCCGCCAGTGCGGCCGCCGTGGCCGGGCCCATGGTGGTCTTGCCGATCAGCGTCCGCAGGCCGAGCTTGCGCACGACCTCCGCCCCGTAGCGTTCGAAGCGGATGGACGAGGTGGGCTCGATGGACACGATCTCCCACTCGTCGTTGGCCTGTCGCATGACTGGCCCGACGTGGAAGAAACAGTTTACCTGCGCGAAATCAATCGGCGGGACGATCCCCTCTTCGATGGCCCGGATGTGCAGGCGACTGCGGCCGGTGAAAACCGCGCCAGTCACGGTCACGATCTCGGCCAGCTTCAGACCGCGCGCCTCCTGCTCCGAAAGCGGCAACGTCAGATGTCGTATCGGTGCGTCCATTGCCAGTCTCCCGTCAGTCACTGAGTTCGATCTCGCCGTCCGCCGACAGATGCGCTCGCCACCGTCGACCCACCAGACACTGCGCGTTCACGGCCACCGGCAGCGCCGCGGTGTGCGTGACGGCTGTCTCAATGTTGATCGCCATGACCGCGTTGGTGCCGCGCGATCCCATCGGCCCGATGCCGAGTTTGCGCGAGGCGGCGAGCAGCCGCGCCTCCAGCTCTGCCACTCGCGGCTCCGGGTTTGGCTGCCCCACCGGGCGGAGCACCGACGCGCGCTTGGCCATGTGCATGCACAGGTCGGCGGTGCCACCGATACCCACACCCACGATCGCCGGCGGGCAGATTTTGCCCGCCCAGCAGCCGGCGCGGATGGACTCGATGACGAACTTGCTGATGCCAGCCTCGCCGTCGGCCGGGAAGAGCATGCGGTAGAAGGTGCCGAAGATCTCCGAGCCGCCGCCCTTGGGCGCGGCCACGATTGCCAGCCCGTCACCGTCACCCTCGTGGCGCAGGTCCACGCGCGGCATGCCCGGCCCGATGTTGTCGCCGGGGTTCTCGCGCGTGAGAGGATCGACCATCGTCGGGCGCAGGTAACCCTCTGCAGTGAGTTGGCGCGTGGCATCTTCAGCAGCCGTCGAGAGCGTGCCGAAGCCACCCGCGATCGCCGTGGCGCTGCCCGCTGTGACGAAGTACATCGGGAAGCCCGTGTCTCCGCAGACCAGCCCCTTGCCCTCCGAGGCCAGCCGGAAGTTCTCCATGCTCACCCGCAGGTGCTCGCGGGCCAGCGGGTCGCTCTCCTCGGCCATAACTCGTTCGAGCGCCGCCTGGACATCGCCCGGAATGTGGGTGGATGCCTGGCGCATGGCTTGGTACATAGCGTCTCGTATGTCGGTGCCTGCTATCATCGCTGCCCCTTCGCGTCGGGTGCCGGTCCTCGCGCCTATTCGCCGTGGCGACGCACGTCCCTTCGCGCGCACAGGGAACCGCCGGCGGCGCGACGAACTGACTCCGTGCATGGACGCACACGGACGCGCCCGAGGAGCGTTACTGTGAGAGCACTCACCGTCTGCCTGGCTCTGCTGTGCCCGATGCTGGTCGCCGCGCAGGATGTCTTCCTGTATGACTTCGAGCAGGGCGATGACTTCGCAACGTATGAGGGCCTGAGTCTGTTGAGTGCGGACGCGGAGATCGTCGCGCCCGGCGCCGATGGCGAGGGCCACTGCTTGAAGATCAGCACGCCCGAGGCCGCCCGGTACTGTCAAGTGTCAATCGCCGGCCCGATTGAAGTCGTCAAGAACCTGGTCCTCTCTTTTGACTACCGCGCAACCGTTGCCGAGGGGCAGGCGGCCAAGTATGTCGGCATCCTGTTCTTCTACGCGGACACCAAGCAGTTCGGTCGCTGGGACCACAAGTTCTCTGACGAGTGGATCCATACCGAAGTCACCCTCAGTTCGTTGAGCACCAGCAACGAGGGCGTGCTGGAGATCGGGCGGGAGTTCAGCCGGCTCAACCTGTACGGGCGCGGGCCCGATGAGGGCGCCGACATGACCGTCTGGTTCGACAACATCCGCCTTGCCGTGCGGGAGCCAGTCAGTCGGGTGCTTGAGCGCGTCGAGACCTCGCAGAGCAACCCGCCCTTCCTCAACTGGCCCCGAGCCACTGGTGCCAGCCGCCTGCAATACTCGCGGTCGCCGGACTTCCCGGACGATGCCACCACGACCGTTGATACGGAGCTGAACTTCCTCACACCTGACCGGTCGCTGGAAGCCGGTCGCTGGTACTGGCGGGCGCGCGTCGAGACGGAACTGACCGATGGCTGGACCGATACCCACCAGGTGGAGATTCCCACCGAGGCGCATCGTTTCACCACTCCGCCCGTTGACGCCGAGGCGATCATGGCCCGACCGCGTCCGTGGCTGGTGAACGTAGAGGCTGAGCGCGCGAAGCTCGACGACGCAGGGATCGCGGCGCTGGTCAGCCGCGCCAAGTCCGACTACGCGCGGGGCGTTCCGGATGATCCGCCCATATGGGAGGACGGCGACGAGCGCTGGCCGGCGTGGATCGACTGGTACCGCGACATCCACGGGCGCACGACTTCCGCGATGGGCGCCCGACTGGAGCGTGTCGCCACATGGGCGGCGATCACCGGCGATGACGACGCGTATGAATGGACGCGGGAGATGGCGCTGGGCGTGGCGGCGTGGGACCCGACGGGCGGTAGCGCCATGCGGCGCGGCGACATCGGCGCCCATCATGTTCTGCGCGGTCTGAACACGGCGTACGATGTGCTGCACGACAGGATCAGCGAGGACGAACTGGCGACCATCCGGGGCGCGATCCTCGCCCGCACCGCCGATTTCTGGGCTTACATCAACCCTCTGCGGGGCAACCCCTACAACAACCACGCATGGCTCAAGACGCTTGTCGTGGGCCAAGCTGGGCTGGTGCTTCTCGGCGATCATGAGGAGGCGTACGAGTGGGCCGAGTACTCCCGCCAGCAGTTCATCGGCCAGTATCTGTGCGGCCTCGGCTACCAGGGCGAGAATAACGAGGGCATCAGCTACTGGTCTTACGGTCTGAGCTTCATCATCGAGTACGCTGAGATGCTGCGCACGGTCACCGGGCTTGATCTGTTCCAGCAACCGTGGCTGAACCAGACGGCCCGCTTCCCGATGTACTGCGCTCCGCCAAACGCCTGGGGGGTCTCATTCGCTGACACTGGCAAGCCGAACCACAGTGGGCGCGGGCCGTACGCGACCAACTATGTCGGGCTGCTCGGCGAAAATACCGGTGACCCGTATGCGCTCTGGTACGCGGGCCGCCGCGAGGTCGTCGAGGGCGTCGATCCCCGGCCGCCGGTGGACCTGCCGCAGTCGATCCACTACAGCTTCATCGGCTTGGGGATCGTCAATGACTCGCTACTGGATGGGCGCGAGGGCGTGACTTTCGCGATGCACTCGGGGCCGTATTTCGCGGGCCATCAGCACGCCGATCAGAACGCGTTCGTCATCCATGCGTACGGCGAAAAGCTGGCCATCGACTCTGGCTACTACGACTGGTATGGCAGCCCGCATTTCAAGGAGTATTCACTGCAGACGGTTGCCCACAATTCCGTGCTGGTTGATGGCGAGGGCCAGGCCGCTGTGACCAAAGGCGCGGATGGCCGCATGGCGGCATATTTCGAGAGCCCCGGCTACGCATACATGGTCGGCGACGCTTCTGACCCGGATGTCTACAAGGGTCGGCTCACCCGCTTCGATCGGCGCGTGCTGATGGTCCGGCCCGGGGTCATCGTGATGCAGGACTTGCTCGACGCGCCCGAGTCGTCGAGCTTCGACTGGCTGCTGCATACCGTCGCGCCGATTGAGGTGGACGCGGCGTCACGGCGCTTCGCGGTGACGTCCGGTGCAGCTCGCATGACCGCGCAAATGCTGGCGCCCGGCGATGTAGCTGCCGAGGTGACCGATCGCTATCCGGTGCATCCGTACGATGGGTACGGCACCGTTCCGGTATCTGAGGACAAGCTGGCGAAAGAGTGGCACCTGAAAGTCCAGCCAACCGAGCCCGCCACGCAGCGAGACTTCCTGACCGTGTTCGATGTGCGTCGGACCGAGGATGATGGCGAGACTCTCGCGAGACCGCTGAACACCCAGTCGGGAGTGGGCGTGTTGCTCACCGAGGGTGATCGCCGCACGGCGGTCCTGCTGCCCGATCGCGATGGGGCGCGCCCGCTGGCATCCGGCGACCTGATCGCTGACGCCGAGGCGGCTGCGGTCACCGTGCAGGGCAGTCGCGTCACGGGCTTCTTCGCCGCCGATGCACGTTCGCTCGAGCGCGCCGGTCAGGTGCTGGTGAAGTTCGACTCCGGTCGGGGCAGCGTCGGTGCGCTGATCACTGCCGAGGGTCTGCTCGCCGACTTGGAACTGTCTGAGGCGGGCATGGTCACGCTGCTGTGCCCTTCGGCCCCGGCGACTGTTGCCTGTGATGACGAGGTCGCTGACGTGACGTGGGGTGCTGATTCTCGGACGCTCCGGCTGCGCGTGCCGGCGGGGCAGCACACGCTCCGCTGCGGCGTTGACCCGGCGATCATAGGATCGCACCCGTTGGTCGGCGTGCCGATGATCGTCAACGGCACTGAGACCACGATCCAGGGCTACGCCCGGCGCGTGGCGCAGGGCTTCCTGCGTAACTGGTGGGGGCAGGTGCAGGTCGACGAACCGGGCTTCCACCTGCTCGAACTGACCGGAAATGACGCGGCCGCTACGCGCGTCACCTGGGACGGCCATGCGGTCGAGTTGTCAGAGGAGGCCACCAGTCTGGTCTGGGTCGGCGAGGGAGTGCACCACCTGACTATCGGCGCCGAGGGCGACCTGGCCCGCGTGTCGCTGACGCGCACCGGTGATGAAGTGGCGCAGTCCGATATGTTGCCCGTCGACTGGGAGTTGCCCGAGGGCGCGCTGACATTCGAGGCCGAGGAGCCATCCGCCGAGAGCAAGGTCAAAGCGACGCGCACTGAGAAGGTCGCCGCCTCCGGTGGGCTGGGCCACGTGGGCTGGGACACCGATGGCATGTGGGCCGAGTGGACGCTGACCGTGCCGGCGGCGGGCGAATATGTACTGTTCTTCCGTGGCGCGAGCATCTACGCTGACATCTATCGTGAGCTGCTTCTCGATGGCGAGGCGCTGCCCGGTGCGCGCATCGCGGGCTTTCAGTCGACGGGCGGCTGGTGCCGCACTGACAATGACTGGCGCTGGTTCAGCGTGCGCGACGTCGCGGGTGAGCAACTGGTTCTGAACCTCAAAGCGGGCGAGCACGTCCTGCGCATGACCCGCCTCGAGGGGTCAATGAATCTGGATCTGATCGCACTGGCGTCACGCTGATCGCAGAGGCATTCGGAACGTGGCGGCGAAGCATCAGACGCAGAGCATCGCGCCGTACCGGGAGCGTGGAGGCATGACCGGTTTCGTCCGCATAGCTGTCTGTATCATGTTCGTGCTGCTCGCGTCCTCGTGCCTGGCGCAGCAGGGCATCGACCTGCCGCCGGTGCAGGTTCAGGAGACGCCCAACGTGGAGATTCTCCTCAACGGTGGCTTTGAGGAGTCCGAGCCGATCACCTGGAAGTTTACAGACTGGCCCCCTCGCCCCGACACCGGCGCGGCGCTGATTGCCGACTCGATCTTCCGCACACAGGACGTCGCCCACAGCGGACAGTGGGCGCTCGGGCTTGATCTCACTACTGTCGAGGAGGACCGCATCCTCCTCTGCCAACAGGCCTTCGGTGCGGACAAGCTCGCGGCCTATGATGGTCGCTTGGCGCGCATGTCCGCATGGGTCATTCTGGGCCGAGGCCCCGCTGGGTACCAGGGCCAGATGAGCATGCGCCACTGGGGTCCGCCGGGAGCACCGCCCATAGGCAGCCGTCGCATCTACCTTTCCGGCAGCGTTGACGAGTGGAACTACTGCTCTGAGGAGTTCATTCTGCGCGTCGGTGAGACCACGCGCGCCGACATGACGGTCAGCGCCTCCCAGGTGCCCGAACTGCGGGACTCGCCGGTTGTCTACGTCGATGATGTGAGCCTGGCGATCCTCGGCGAGGCTGATCTGCAGGCCCGGTTGACCTGCGGCACCGTGCTCTTCGAGCCCGACGATCTCGTGCCCGTTCGCGTCGATGTCTCCGAGGAGGCGTGGGAGGCGGGCAAGCGCCAACTGCGCTGGAACATCGCCTCCCCAGACGGTCTCACCGGTTACGCCGAGGGTGACGTGGCCCTCACTGCGCGCACTGAGATCGTCGAGCTTGCCTTGCCTGATCTTCCCGACGGCGAGTACTCCGCCCGACTGGCGCTCGGCGCCGAGCCGGGCGAGCGTGCCGCCGAGGTCCTCTTGCCGCTGAGAAGGGTGGCTGGTCCCTTTGCGAAGTAGAGACGCCGGTTCCGTCCGTCTGAGTATGGTCCTCCCGGTGCTGGTCGCGGTCCTCGTGCCCGCTCTGGCCTGCGCCGAGTTGCTGGAGGCCGTGCGCTACTCCGAGCCCGAGGCCGCACGTTCGGGCGTGGAGGGCGTCGAACGCCTGCGCTTCGAGTTGGCCGAGGCCGCCGGGATGAGCATCGACGGTCGGCTCGATGAGGCGGTCTGGAGCGATCCGGCCGCGCATCTCGGCACCTTCCGGCTCGGGCTCTCGGCCGTGCCCGCCCGCCACACGCGCGAAGCGTGGGCCGCCTGGGACGCGGAGTATCTGTATTTCGCGGTGCGCCTGCAGCGTGAGCCTGGCACCGAGTTGCGCGTGAACACTCGAGAAGATGAGAACTCGGCGATCTGGGAGGATGACGAGATCGAGGTCTTCCTCGACCCGTTCAATGCCGGCACCGAGTACTTCCAGCTCATCATCAACTCCGAGGGCTTCCTCTTCGACGCGCAACACAACTACCGACTCGTCCCCGATCCCGGCGGCGCGGGCCCTGGTGACATGAAGCTGCAGCGTGAGAGCGACGATACATGGGCGTCCGGGCTGGTGCGCGAGATCGCCATCGAGGATGACTACTGGACCGCGGAGATGGCTGTCCCGCTGCAGTCCCTCGGCCTGACCGGCGCGCCTGCGGGACATTCGCTTGGCTTCAACATCACCTCGGCAGACTGGGACACCGAGGAGTACACCTGCCTGTCACCCACCAGCGACTGGCACGATCCGCTGCAGTTCGGAGTGCTGGTGCTGGGCCAGCCGCGCGTGGCGGTGAGCGACCTGACGCTCGGCAACGTCGGAGCTGGCAGCAACATGTTCAGCGCGCGCGTCAAAGACCTGACCGGCGCTGATGCTGATTACACGCTTGCCCTGACGCTGATCACCGATGCAGGCAGCGTGCGTGCCACGAAAGACTTCTCGCTTCCCGCCGGCGAGAGGGAGCGCCCTATGCTCACCTTCCAGCCGCGGGGCAATGGCTCGCCTCAGGGCGAGTGGAGCGCGGAGATCGAGATCGTGGATGCAGCCGGGCGTTCGGCCTTCGCCGCGCGCCGCGAGGGGGTCTTCCTGCAGCCGCTCTCACTGACCCTCGGCAGCCATGCGACCTTCACGGACGGTCGGCCGATCGCGGTCGCAGCGCGCCTGGGGCTCGGCTCCATGACTGCCCGGAGTGTCACGGTGACTGCTCTGCTCAGGGATCAGGCCGGGCGCGTTGTCGCCGACCATGAACTGGGCCGGCCGCATGGATCGATCATCAATGCGTGGATGCCAGTAGACGAACTCGCGCCCGGAACGTACACGCTGGAACTGGTCGCGGGCAGGGACGACAAGCGCATCGGGCGAGCCGCACAAACACTGCGGGTTGCCGCATCGCCGTTCGAGGGCCAGTAGGCGTGCCCACCGGAGGATCGTGATATGAAACTCACTAACCTGCATCACGCGCGTACCTGTCTCTTTGCCCTGGCTCTGCTGGCCGCGGCCACGATGGCCTGGGGGCAGCCGGCTGTCCCTGACGATTTCGAGCAGCCGGTCTTCCCACCTGACGATGGGGTCTACCGGTTCGACTTCGGCGCTGCCGAAAGCGGCGTGGGGGAGGGCTATTACCGGGTCATTCCGACGGGTTCGGCTACACCGAGGGCAAGGCGCGAGCCATCACCTTCGACCAGAACCGCCGGATCATTCGCGACGTTCTGCAGTTCGATGACGTCACTCGCGACGGCATCTACGGTGGCACGCCCTTCCGTGTGGAACTGCCCGACGGCATGTACACCGTGGTCCTGCTCGCCGGCGAACACAGCAAGCCCGGCGCCAACCGCCCCTACTCACACTACAGCGACGGCACGGTGACCGCCGGCGAGGCCACGCTCTACGAACAGGCCAACGAGCCCGAGGTCTTCTACGCGCCCGACGGCCGCTACTTCCACAACTATTACCGCGACTGGCACCTGGACGTGGACCTGTACGACGTGATGGTGGAGCCGTGGGTGCCGATGTCCTCCGCGCAGGTTAAGGTCACGGGGGGCGCGCTGGAGATCGCCGCCTCGCAGTATGCGCCGATCAACGCGCTGTGGATCTATGAGATGGCCGCCGAGGACGTGGGTGCCGCGGTGCTTGAGGAGTTCAGGTCCGCGCAGCGTGACTTCTTCAATCGCCAGTACGCCTACAGCGCCGATGAGCCGGCGTGGGACATGCCCTCGTTGCCCGCGGACGTGCAGGCAGCGGGCGCCGCGATGTATGTCTATGAGACTCCAGTCGCCCTGCGGACCTCCACTCGTCCGGTGCCTCGCGATATCGGCAGGCCGCTACGCATGTTCGCGTCATTTGGCGAGCGTGAAGCGGCGTGCGTGGCAGTCACTCCGCTCGCGGACGCGGCCGGCGACATCAGCTTCTCCGTCTCCGATCTGACCGGCGACGCGGGGACGCTGCCCGCCTCCGCCTTCGACCTGCGCTACCTGCGGTACGGTGAGTACCCGGTCACCGGCGGCTACGTTGTGAAGCCGCACTTCCTGGTGCCCTGGATGCCTGACCGCATGGAAGCGGGTCTGACCCGCGGCTTCTGGGTCGATCTGATCGTGCCCGACGACGTCGCCCCCGGCACCTACGCGGGTACGCTCTCGCTCACCGGCGGCGGGCTCGATGCCACGCTCCCGATCGAGGTGCGCATCCTCCCGCTCGACCTGCCCCTGTCGCGCTGCCGCAGCGGCGTCTACGCAGGCGACCTGACCAGCACCGTCTTCCGCCACATCCGCATGAGCAAGATGGACGAGTTCCCCTGGGAACTTGCCGAGCAGGTCCAGCGCGCCCGAACCGCCTTCTATGCTGACTGCGGCTTCACCGGGTTCTTCGACTCACCTACCTGGTATCCGCTTGAGTACAACGATGGCGACGTAGTGCCCGGCGATTCATGGGACTGGTTCCTGACGGTGCTCAGGATTGCGGGCGAGTTCGAGAACTTCAGCGACCGTGTCTTCAGCTACTACCTTGGCGGGCCTCAGCTCTTCCCGAAATGCCCGAACTATCTGGGCATCAACAAAGCGGACAAGATGGCGATCGACGACATCACCTTCAGCGACGAGGCAGTCGCCGAGATGACCGCAATGACGCAGTACCTCTACGGGGCCCTGCGCTCTGAGGGCCTGCCTGAGATGACCTTCTATGTCTTCGACGAGTTGGGCAACCACGGGGCCAAGGGGGCGCGCTGGGGGCGCGAGATGCTGCGCGCACTGAACAAGTGCCGCGACGCCACGCCCGGCGGCTTCCGCACATGCCTCTCGACATTGCGCGTGAGCATCGCTCGCGAATACCTCGCTGAAGCTGACATCGTGATGCCCAACCAGGCGTACCCGGTCAATGAGGAGACGATCGCGGAGATGCGCGACAACGGGTGCACGCTGGGGCTGTACAACATGGGCGCAACCCGCTTCAGCTATGGCTTCTACCCGTGGCGCGTGAATGCGTACACTCGCGCGCAGTGGTCGTTCAGCTACGATGGTGACTCGCGCGATCCCTTCTCGGCGCTGCCTTCCGGAGCGCGCGTCTCATGCGACTGCCACTACACGCCGGACTGGGAGGTCCTGCCCTCAATCGGCATGCTTGTACAGCGCGAGGGCGTGGATGACTACCGCTATGTGCAGCTTCTGGAGGAGATGATCGAGGCCGCGGGCGATACGCCCGATGCGCGCGAGGCCGCCGGCGTACTCGATGAGTTGCGCGAGGCCGTCAGCATAGACTACAAGGACCCGGCCAATGCCTGGGACAAGTCCACGATGGACTACTGGCGCTGGCGAGTGGCCGAGGCCGCGATCAAGCTCGCCGGGTAGGCCGGGAGCGGCTATCGCACCCGGAAACAACACTGATGCCGTCGCTGAGGAAGTGCTGGTGACACGGTGTCCGCTATCGGTACTCTGATAGCCATCGTCAAGCAGTTGCTGCTGTCGTTGTGGGTAGTGCCCAGAGAGTTGCTGCTGCTGGTTTGGCTATTGCTCAAGACCATCGCGGAAGTGCTGGTCATTGCCTACAATGCGCTCGCGAAGTTCTTCCGCGAAGACGGGCGACCCGGGTAGCCAACCCGGGACGCCCGTGGGTCTGCGTCTACTCCTCGGACCGTCGCGCCAGTATCCCCGCGGTCTGCGCGCAGCCATACATCGTTGCCGTGTACGATTTGCCGAAGCCCGGGCCGCTCGGCAGGTCGGCGAGCAGTCCCTCGAACTTCGCCTGCCACGCAACGCCCAGAATGCGCAGGTGGTTCGGACTTGACCCGAAGCGCGCGCCGTTCACGTGAGCCATCATGGTCACGCCTGGCTGCCCGCCCACGGGACTGGCCGGGCACGAGGTGTAGCGCCACGCCAGGTGCTCCTCGCGCCAGGTGTCATTGTCGAGGAAGGTCACTGCGCGGTCGATGCAGTCGGGCAGTCTGTCGTCGCCGGAGAGTTGGTAGTATCGGCTCAGACCGTTGATGAGCACCGCGGTGATGAAGCCTGCCATCCCGGTATGTCGCGCGGTCTTGCAGGTGCAATGATCGTAGGCCATCGGGTAGATCAGCCAGCCCCCGCACACCGGGTCCTGATCGGCCATCGCGTCCTCGGCCAGTGTCTTCATCGCCTGTAGGTAGCGTTCATCCCACGCGATCTCATAGGCCCCCGCGAGCGCCAGCATCGTCCAGCCGGTGACCCGCCCGCAGTGCGTGCTGCCCATGAACTGGAACTGCCGGTCCTCGACAAGCTGGGCCAGATTGTCGCCGATCTTCTCGACTGTCTCGCGCATGAACGGGTCGCCGGTCAGGAAATGTGGCCCAGATTGTAGGGGTCCAGGCAGAGGTAGGGTCTTGCTCTGCCGCCGCCCACTCCGGCCGCCACGAGCAGTTCCCGCACCGTCTCGATCGGGTAAAAGCACCCGACGTGGCCGACCGCGTGCTCATGCACCATCCCCGGACGCGAGGGGTAGTTCGCATGCCCGAAGTTCTCCTCGAAGTATTCGGCCAGGTCATCGTTGACGAAGTGGATCGTATCCACTTCGCTTGAGTGGTGGCCAGCGGCCTCGGCTATGCGCAGGTAGCGCGGGTCAGCGGTGCGCGCGAACTGGATCAGGAGCTGGTTGGTGGTGTCGTACTCGTGGTTGCCCCAGTTGACGGTGCGTTCGCCGAACCAGTCCCCCCAGTTCATCGCGCCATAGTCGCGCTGCCCCTCGATGGAGCCACAGTATGCGTCGAAGAGTCGCTCCGCCCATGCGTCGTACTCGGTCATCTCGGCGACGCCGGCGGGGGCTATCTCATCCCAGACGCCGGTGGCGATCGCCTGGGCCGGGTCGGCCGCGGGCACCAGTGGCGCATCCGCATCTCGCGCCAGCGCCGCCCCGTCACCTTCCAGATCCACCCATACCTCCCAGTGCCGCGCCTGCCCGGTGCGCAGCCGGTAGTGGTCGCCCTCGAACAGATACAGATATTTGTACCAGGGCTCCATATGGTCGAAATCGCCCTCGGCGAAGCGTGGGAACAGACCCAGCATTACGCGCCCGTCACCGACCTCCAGGCTCTTGGGCCACTGTTGCCAGAACTCTCGAAGCGCCAGCGCAATCGTGCCCTGCGCATCCTCAATCTCAAGCCAGCCCTGTGCTTTGCCGCCCGCGCCCTCGATACCCTCCAGCCGATAGTTCTCGTCATCGATCTGCAGCAGCCTCGCCGCCTGACCGCCGGGCACCGCTACCGGCGCTTCGCCGCCGAGGCGCACCGGCCCGATCTCGCCCTTCGGCGTCAGAGTCAGGCTCAGCTCGCGCAGGTTGCACATGATCCCCTCGTCGGGGTCCGCGATGATCATCGGCTCCAGCTTGACCAGAGAAGTGCCGGCCCAGGTCGACGCCCGCAGACGGAAACTGATCGCCCGCCCGCCGTCCTGCGAGCGCATCTGCCCGCGCAGAGCAAGCGTCGCGCGGATCGGTCCGCTCGTCTCGACCTCGGTCTCCTCCACCTGCGCGGTGTAGCGCACACCGTCCGCGTCGGTCATCTCCAGTTCCACGCTCAGGCGATCCGCGATCGCCAGCAGGGCGCCCTCCGCGGCTGTCAGACTCACCGGCGCCGGGAGCGTCGCCGGAGCATCCTCGGCGTCCCCCCAGGTCAACGTGTACTCCGCCTCGGCGCCCTCCGGCGGCTGCGCCACGAAGTCCACGACCACCCAGCGCGCGCTCCCGTCCTTCCACGGGGCCAGCACCTGTGCTTGCACTGGCACCGCCTCGCCGGTCGCGTCGCGCAACGCAAAGGTGCTGCCAGCCGGCGCGGCTCCCTCTGCAAGCGGCACGCCGCCGCTCACTGGTCGAGGTCGGTTCGTGCCCGAGATGTCCTGCACACGGATCGTGAGTTCCTGCACGGGACGTCCTCCCGTCGATCGCTGCATCTGCACTTCGGTCCGGCGTCTATTCCCCGGCACGTCCCGCGTTCCTGCCTGTGCAGGAAGTGCGGGGGGGGCCGGCGAACTTCGAGTCGAGGCTTGCAGCGAACTCACGTCATGTCGGAGGGGATCGCGTGAAGCGCGTTCTCGTCGTCGACGACGAGCCCGATCTCGTCACCGTCCTGGTCATCGCACTGCAGGCGCATGGCTACCCGGTCACGGGCGCTCCCAGTGGCGCGGAGGCGTTGCGCGAACTGCGCCAGGCCGTCGATGACGCTACCCCGTTCGATGTGTTGCTGCTCGACATCGCGATGCCCGGCGTGGACGGCTGGCAGGTCCTCCGCGAGATCCGCGCGGACGCCGCCATGCGAGACATGCGGGTCGTCGCTGTGACCGGCCGAGCGACGTCTGCCGAAGATCTCGCGCGACTCGGTGACGCGGGTGCCATCTTTATCGACAAACGCGCCGACTACGTTGGCGCGGTGCTCGTTTTGCTGGAACGAATGGGCTGAGGCCCGGCAAGTCTCGCAACGGGGTGGTGCGACATGAGTCGCTTCTGGTGGATTGCGGCCGCTGTCTTCCTCGCCGCTTTGACGGTCTACACCGTTGGCACTGGATGGGCCAGCCGATGGAGTATCGTCAACAACGTTCGGCATGCTCGGCGGCAACTCGAGCCGGGAGAAGTGGTCAGAGATCTGAACGCCTGCGGTCTCGCCCTCCAGACGCACGGTGACCGCGTCCTCGCCTTTGCTTTCATCTTCAAGGAGCCTGATTTCAGGCGTGCGTACGCCGTGGGTGGACGTCTCGGGGCGTTCCGAACGCATTTCCAGAACCTGCAGCGCACTTCAAGCTCTGAGGCCGCTCCCTCGCCGCAGTTCCTCGCCGCCATCGCGCAACTCAAGAGCTTCCGCGTGCCCTCGATATCAGTGATGTCGCCCAGCGCCGAGAGTGCCCTGAGCACGGTCACAATTATCTTCGGAGTCCTGACGGCGCTGCTCGGAGGGCTTCGCCTCTTCACACCGGAGTGACGCGATTCGAGTCAGGCTCACACCTCCGGGCCGTCGAACATCGGGTTGAGATATCGCCCCAGTTCCACACCCGCGCCGTATGCCTCCGCCACCATCGCCGGTTTGAGCGTCCAGCACTGCCGGACGAATGGTCCGATGATCCCGGGCTCGTAGTACCAACCTCGGTGACAGCGCCATTGCGCGTGCTTGCCCACGTTCTCGATCGCCTCGTCCACGCCCGGGATGGCCCGAACGAACGGGCGGCGGTCTGGTCGGGGCGGCAGCTCCTGATCCAGCGCGTGGCAGGCCAAAATCAGAATCGCCTGCTCGGGCCAGATGCCTTCGCATGCCCCGCTGAGCGTGTCTGGGAGATAACCCGAACTCTGGCAGGTGCGCACGATCTCGCCCGCCACCTGCTCGGCAGGCGCATCCCACGCCTCATGCGCGGGAGGCTCCGGCGCGTCCTGTAGCGGCCCCATCACCTGCGGGACCTCGTAGCTCGCCTGCTCGCGGAGCGTCCGGCGCGCCAGAAGGTAGAGCAGCTCCGCCGCGTTGAGTTCATCGGTGAAGGTCGGCCCGCCGTTGTCTCGCACAGTCTGCGCGCCGGCGAGAACCGCCTGGTCGCTCACCCGCACCGGCCGCGTGCCGTACAGCTCATCGATCCCGGCCACGTCGGTCCACTGCACGTCCGGGTGCGCCACCAGCTTGACCACCAGGCGCTCGAAGTTCGCCAGCACCGTCTCGATGCACACGCCCTCGATCATCACTGGCGGCTCCCACTCCTCAGGTGGCGGGGCGGCTCCGTTGTTGAAGTTCATCGCGTCGGGGAAGCGCTCCATAATGGTGATGACCGGGTGGCAGCCGAACATCGCAGTAAAGTCGAAGCTCTTCGCGCGCTCGGTCAGGTAGCCGTCGACCTTCGCCAGCTCCTGATCGAACGCCGGTGTGTCTCGGTACCTGGTGTCGAAGTAGAAGTCGGCCTGGTAGCCGCCCATCAGCAGATTGTTGCAGTACCAGACCACGTTGTGCCCGGGGAGGCGGAAGGGCGAGTAGAGGAACGGTTTCCCGAGCTTGCCCATGGCGTAGACGATGGGCGCGGCGAACGTCCCGCCGTGCTGGGTGAGCCCGCTGCATTTGCCGAAGATGCGTTCGAAGGCCTGGATGCCGGGCAGTTCGCGGAAGAGCGTGCGCTCTACGCCCTCGAACCATCCCAGTCGAGATACCTCGCTCGCGGTGGTGGGCGGGATCGAGCCGCGGTCATAGTGCAAGCTCACGTCATGCTGGCGGATCGCCTCGATCACCTGCGTCTGCCCGTGGCGCTGCATGAACCGCGCCTTCTCGCCGTGGATGTGGAAGCAGCCCGGCAGTCCGTGTCGGGTCATAATTTCGGCGAACTGCCCCGGCAACTGGTGCACCGGCTGGTCCGGCGCGGAACAGAAGTCCTCGGTATCGAAGTAGATCAGCCCGTGCATCATTGCGCCTCCAGGTTATATCTTCGTCAGAGAAAAGCCGGTGAACTCGACGGCGGTCTCGCTCAGCGCTCGCGCCTGGATACTCAGTTCGCCAGCGGCGGGTAGCGCGAACTCCAGCCAACCCCGCTGCCACTGGTAGCTGCACTCCAGTGGCCCGGTGGCCGCGAGCGTGCTCGCCGGTCCGATGCCCACCTGCACCTCGGCGATCTCACCGGGGCCGCCCTTGGGCTGCATGCTCACCGGGTCGTACACCCGGTAGAAGAAGCCCAGTCGGTAGCGCCCCGCCTCGTCGGCGCGGACGACCGTCTGCCAGTAACTCGCGCCGCTGGCTTGCACGTTGCACCCGCCCGGCACCGCAGCGCAGCCGGATGATCGCGTGACGGTGAACGCCAGTCCCTGTGCCTCCTCGGGAACGCGCCGCCGCATCTGCACCGCGCCGTCTTCGCGGAGAACTGAGATTAGGAACTTCCCGGCACACCCCTCCGGCCCATCGGCGATTGTGATCATGTCCAGCGGTCGGACGCTCGCGGCGAGGTCGCCATCGCCGGCGAGGAAGAAGGTGCGGCCCTCGAAGCCCCCCGTGCCCTCTGCGACGACTTCCTCTCTGACCCAGACCGCGCCCTCGCCGCGCTTCTCCCACCCGGTCGGCGCCGCCGTGTCGCCCTCGCTGATGCTGCCATTGGCGATCAGGCCCCCGTCCTCCCAGACCAGATCGCCTGCCGGTGGCCAGACGATCGGCTCGGCGCTGCGCACGGGCTCCCAGGCGGCCACGTCGCCCTCGATGGTCGCCGACACGTAGTCCACCGCGACCTTCTCCGGACCCGCGATCCACAGGCCTATCTCGCCGTCCTGCCACGCGTTGGCCAGCATCTCACCCTCGAGCGTTGCCGTCAGCTCGCCATCGCCGCCCACGAGTGACTGCCACGTCGAGGTGCGCTTGTCGAAGTACTTCATCCGGTCCGCGCCCGTCACTACCACGCGGACGGTCACCCGCTCGATGCGCTCAAGTTCGCCCACGCCGAACCACACGTGCAGCCCGCGCTCGGCCTCCACACACTCGCCATCCTCAGCCGCCAGCAGCCCGTACTCATCCCGCGAGTGCACCGCCGCGCGATCGAATTCGGTCTTGTTCAGCGCGCCGGCCGCCGAGAAATCCGGCTGACTGATGCTGATCGGCGTCAGCCCATCGTACCTGTGCGGATACGGGCCGGTCCCCGGCGTCTGTCCCTGCCTGGCCGCTCGCACATAGTAGGGATTGCTCGCCAGGCCCAGTCCGGCCATGATCTGGCGGAGCGCTTTCATGGCGGTAATTGAGCCATCCGAGGTCGGGTGCACGGTGTCGCGCCACACCGATGTGGACTGTTCGTCCAGCTCCATCAGCGTGTTGAACACATCGCCGTAGGGCACGTTGTGCTGCTCGGCGATGCCCGCCAGTTCGACCGCTCGAAGGCTCGCCTTGACGTTGTTGCTCGGGTGCGAGCCGCCCCGGTCTGCCACCATCATCGGGAAGCCAGAGAGCAGGATCGGTTGCGCCTCGATCTCAGCGCAGCGGCTGATGAGTTCCTCTATATTGGCGATGAAAGCCTCGGAGGTCTTGGGCGCGTCATTGACCGTGTACATGAAGCAGGCGTAGTCGGGCTGGGGCTCCGCCACGCGCACCCGCCAGCCGGCCTCGATCGCGTACTCACTCCCGCTGAAATCCTCGCGCGCGGGTTCGGTGATCCAGATGTTGTGCAGATGCGCGCGGTGGTCGACGACCTCGATGTGGTCGATCGTGTATTCCTGCTCGCCCAGCCGGATAGTCTGGCCCGGGTATGGGCCAGATGCCCAACCCACCTCGGTGCCCTTGACCACCATCTCCCCGGCCTTGACCTCCGCGCTGCCACCTCCGCGATCGATCAGCAAGTGGTCGGTGTTGGTGCCACCGACGCCGGTGTTGATGATCCGTATCGGCATCTCCCATGACAGCATCTGAGGATAGTCCCAGGCGCCAACTCGCCCGCAGGTCTGTGAGTCCCCCGTGAAGAGAACTCGCGGCATCGAGTTGATGTCCACCTTGACAGTGCCCGCGAGGGCGCACGTTGCCGCCGAAATCAGTGCCAGTGCGATGACGACCTTCACCAGATCAGCTCCCTGTGCGGTGTGCGGGACGGCACGACGTATCTTCGCTGGCCGGCGCCGGACTCCTGCGCGCGGGCTACAAGGAGCCGGGGGGCCTCGGGGCGAATATACCTCCCCTGTCACAGGCTGCACCAGTCGCTACGGTCCGAGGAGGCGTTTGTCTTGCTTACGCGCACGATTGTCTTTGTTGCCGCACTTTCCATGCTGCTTGCCGCGCCCTGCCTCGCGCAGGACGCCGACGGCGACGGCATCTCAGACGAACTTGAGGTGAAGCTTGGCACCGACCCGGCGCTTGCCGAGGAACTGGTCTCGATCATCGATGACGGCGTCGAGTCGGAAACGCGCCGCGCGGCCGACGGCTACGATCCCACCAAAGACGTTCTCACCGTCGAGTTCTGCCACGTCGCCGAGGACCGGTATCTGTGGCGCGCCACCTTTGTCGAGGCGCCACGGCTGGAGGACACGGTCTTTCATCTCTACGTGAACGGTGACGAGAACGAGGAGACTGGTCGCACGGGTCGCACCGGCACTGACTACATGCTCAGCGTTGTCGGCGGCAGCTACAACTCCAGCCACTACACGGCCGAGGGCGAGCGCCAGACCGGTCCCGCGGTTTACTTTGCCACTGAGGGCAACTCGCTGCTGCTGTGCGCCGACGTGGAACTGAACCGGGACGAGAACGGCGTGCGCTACGCCATGGACGTGCTGGTGCATACCACCACCGCGGCCGGCACCCCTGCCGCCATGACCGACACTACGCCCCACCAGACTTTTGAGGGCATCGCGCTCACCGATCGCGAGAAGATCATTCGCGTCGGTGACTACACCGAGAGCCACAACGTCTCGGCCACCTTCGGCCCTGATCGCGTGCGTCCGGTGATGGGTGACGAGGCGAACCTGATTGTCCGCCACGATGAACTCGAACTCGATGGCTACATCAACGACCTGCAGCACTCCAGCCGCTATCCGCAGGTGAAGTCCACGCGCCAGGGGGCGAGCGTCTCCACCTCCCCCGAGCGAGCGGGCCGCTACCACGTGGGCTTCCTCATGTATGACTCGGGAAACGCCGAGCGGATGGTCATCAAGATCAACGGTGAAACCGGCGGGATCGCGGTGTCCAACCGCGCGAACTACCGCTACTGGCTCTACTGGCTCACCGAGCCCCGCGATCTGACGCCCGATGATGTCGTCACGCTGGAGGCGGCGGGCCCGGGCAGCAAGCACCCGATCTCAGCCGTCGTGTTCATGCCCGAGCCGCCCGCAACGCGCGACGTCGAGTACACGGTCAATTACTCCGAGGCGATGGTGCCGGTGGGGTCGCGCGGACGAGTTAACATCTCGTGGACCACCTCCTGGCCCTCGATCACGCGCTTTGAGTACGGGCGCACGACCGACTATGGTCGCGAGGTGACCGGCGAGAGCATCTCGCTGGTTCATCGCGCGCAACTGTCCGGCCTTGACCCCAACTCAACCTGGCACGGACGCGGCGTTGGCATCAGGCCCGATGGCGAGGCCTACTACGGTCCCGACTTCACCTTCACCGCCGCTGGCCTGTCTCCGCCGCCCACAAAAGCCGGGATCACCCGCGTGCCGCTGAAGGTCCGCAACCCGCACGATGTTGCGGCGATCG
The DNA here is from genome assembly GCA_029821735.1 of Candidatus Zipacnadia bacterium. GTDB lineage: Bacteria > Armatimonadota > Zipacnadia > Zipacnadales > UBA5352 > JALGSU01. Next base: position 92,264 of record JALGSU010000038.1, read on the forward strand.
GTTGGCCGGTCACCTCGGGCGTGCCGATCCCGAGCGGCGAGTTGGCCGATGTTGCGCAGGCACGCCTGACGCTCAGCGGCCGAGAGGTCGCGGCTCAGTTCAAGCTTCTGGGCAACTGGCAGGATGGCAGCGTCAAGTGGCTGCTGGTGACGGTCATCGCTGACGTGCCTGCTGGTGGCGAGGTCGACTACGCTCTCGAGTACGGGCGTGACATCTCCCGCGCGCCCGACGCAGAGCCGATGGCTCGTGAAGACGGCGATCAGATTGTCGTCGATACCGGCGCGAAGACTTTCACCATCGACTCACACGGCGGGATCGTCCTCGCGGACGGTTCGGCCTGCGCGACCACGCTGGTCGGCGAAGATGGCGTCACATACTCGACCGCGCTCGGCGACGCCGAGGTCACCATCGAGGAGAACGGTCCCTGCCGCGCAATCATCCGCACACTGGGCCACCTCACCGACGAGGCGGGCAACGCCTCCTTCGCCATCGAGCAGCGCATCGAGGCCTACCGCGGTTCGGCCTCAGTGCGCGTGCACCACACCTTCCTCAATGACCTTGAGCCGACGTTCACCAACATCGAGAGCATGACCTACGGTGTGCCCGTGTCGGCGGGCAACTGGTCCGCGCCGCTGGTCGAGGGCGAGCCGATGGCTGTCGACGCCGACGGCATCCGCCAGCTCTTCGACAAAGAGGTCTTCATTGGCGAGGACCGCAGCGAAGCCCGCGTCGTGGGTGGCCTGATCTCCGACGACCCGGCGGGATGCGCTGTTGCGGTGCGCAGTTTCTGGGAGAACTACCCCAAGGGATTCGCCGCCGCCGATGACGGACTGAGCATCGATCTGTGCCCGGACTTCGAGGCGGGGATGTATGACGAATTCCCCTTCGAGAAAGAGGGGCATCACCTCTACTACTACCTGCTCGACGGCCACTACCGCTACAAGCGTGGCATGTCGAAGACCCATGAACTGCTGCTCAACTTTGACGAACCTGACCAGCGCGCTGCTGCTTGCCAGCTCTTCCAGCGACCTCTGCTGCTGACCGCTGAGCCGAAGTGGTATTGCGACAGCATGGCCTTCTACAGCGTCGCGCCGCGCAACGACAAGCTCTTCAAAGCTTACGAGGAAGCCGCCGACCGCAACTTTGCGGCCTACCCCGACTACCGTGACCGGACCCATGACTTCGGGCTGATGAACTTCGGCGATTGGTATCCCGAGCGTGGCGCCAACTGGGGCAATATCGAGTATGACACCCAGCACGCCTTCTTCCTGCAATACGTCCGAACCGGCGACGAGAGCAATCTCTTCCTCGGCCACGACACCGAACTTCATAACCGCGACGTTGACACGATCCACTGGTCGACCGACCCGGCCTACCTGGGCGCGGTCTACGTGCACCAGATGGGGCACGTCGGCGGCTACTACACCGAGTCCGTGCCGGGCACGCTGGGCTTCCCTCAGGCCGGCTACACGGTAAGCCACGCATGGACCGAGGGCCACTTCGACCACTACTTCCTGACCGGCGACGAACGTTCGCTGGACACGGGCCTGGCGGTCGCCGATTTCTTCATCGGCAAGAGCTTCGGACGACCCTACGACTGGTCAAGCTGCCGCACGCCCGGCTGGCAGCTCATCCTGACCCTCCCGGCGCTGGCTGCCACCAACGATCCTTACTATCTCAACGCCGCCCGCATCATCGTGGATCGCGTGCTGGAGACGCAGGACGTTGAGCCGCGAGAACTGCCCGATTACCAGAAGGAGCCGGGCCGCACTCACCAGGTCGGCGGCTGGTCGCGCATGATGGTGCCCGGCCACTGCCACTGCGAGCCGCGACATCGCGGCAATGCCGGCTTCATGATCGCGGTGCTGCTCTCGGGCCTGAAATACTACCACGATTACACCGGCGACGAAGCCGTCAAGCAGTCGATCATCATGGGTGCGAACAACCTGATCGACGAGACTTACTCCGAGGAGGTCCATGGTTTCCGCTACACATCATGCCCCAACATGAGCCACCGAGCCGGCGCGTCGCCGTTGATGGTCGAGGGCATCGCGCGCGCGTATATGTGGACACGCGACAAGAAGTTCGTCGACGTGCTCACCAACGCCCTCGCGGCAGGAGCCAAGGGCAGTGCTTACGGCAAGAGCTTCTCGATGTATTACCGCTGCGCGCCGCGCGTGCTGGCTGATCTGGCGGCGTGCGGCTTGGGTATGCAGGAGGGCTTCACGGCCCAGCGGGTGCCCTTCAAAGCGCCCGAGTGGATGGCGAAGCTCAAGCCGGCAGACCACATCATCATCCAGGCCGAGGACTTCACCGACCAGGGCGTCGGCGAAGTGCAAATCAAGGACGACCGCCAGGCGACCATGGGGAAGATGATCACCTACTGGCACCAGGACACCGGCCACTGGCTGCGGTGGACCTTCGAGGCGCCCGAGGCGGGACGCTACCGCGTGCTGCTGCGCTACGCTACCTCGAGTCCCAAGCCGCTGCGCAAGTTCGAACTCGACGGCGAAGTTCCTGATCCGGCTCTGGCGGAGATGGAGTTCAAGCCGACCGGCGGCTTCGGTGACGCAGCCAGCAACTGGCAGTTCCGCCCGCTCACCGATGCCGATGGCGCCGAAATCGCCTTTGACCTCTCGGCAGGCGAGCACACCATCACGATGACCAACCTTGGCGATGGCCTGGGACTGGACTTCATCATTCTGGTGCGCGAGCGCTGAAAGCCCGCGACGCCAGGTCCACCGCCCCGCAGGGCGGTGGACCGTTCGCTCATGCAGACGCCCCGCCCGTTCGGGCGGGGCGTCTGCATGAGCGTTCGCGGGACCGCGTGGCGGTCCCGCTGGCGTCGCGTGGGGCGCGGATCAATCCAGCGGCCAGATGGGCCGTCGGACGTGCTGGTAGTCGCAGAGGGTGACGTCCGGGTTATGGATGCCCGGAGTACTGAGGTCGTGGATGCTGGTGGCGATGTTCTGGTAGTCTGCGCGGAAATGCACGGCTGATTTCAGGCCGATGATGAGCCGGTCGGTGGGCTCGATGCCCACGCTACGGACGGCCTGCATATCGAAAGGTTGTGCGCGGTGTTCTGTCATGATCACTTCGACGCCGCCGACCACGAAGACCGCTGTGCGTCCCATGGCCACGGGCATGCCGGTGTACATGGGCCCTCGGTTGGCGTAGTTGCCGTCGGTGATGGCGCGCACGTAGCCTGTGAGGGTGAGCGGCTCGCCGTGGCGGTTGTCGGTCTTCCCACCGACGGTGAGCGTGGCCTGGTTGCCGACGCCGGCCGCGATGGCTCCGGCGACTGCCTCGGGGTCGGCGATTATCGCGACCGTTGAGCGCGGCGCGTTCGCGTCGATGAGTGCCTTGAGCATGACGGTGCCGTCGCAGGGAGCGCCCCCGCCGGGGTTGTCGGAGCCATCGGCGAGAATGACTGGCCCTTCTCCGCTCTCGATGGCCTGCGCGATGGCGTCTTCCACGGCGACCAGGTCGAGCCTGAACTCCTCGCGTCGATCCCACATGGTGGCGGCGATTTCGTCGGCTGTGGACTGCGCAAGGTCGGCGTCGCCGTCGGCGGTGACGACGATAGACGCCCCGACGTCATGGATGTCGGAGAAGGGGAAACCGCCCGATACGGTGACGCAGATGATCCCCGGTCGCTGCTCGATCTCGTGGGCGAGCGCGATGATGTCCTGCATGGGCGAGATGAGCGTGCATTGTTTCGGCGGGCCGATGAGCATCGGTATCTGCGCGAGCGCCGCGACTGGCTTGTGCCGCCCCTCCACCGCGCCGGCGACGATCTGCGCCGCCTCCACTCCGCGCTCGAAGGCGTCCACGTGCGGGTAGGTGTCGTAGCCCACCAGAGCGTTGGCGTTGCGCACCATCGCGGGCGTGATGTTGGCGTGCAGGTCCAGCGTGCTGGCGATCGGCACATCCGGTCCTACCACGTCGCGAACCCGCGCCAGCAGGTCGCCCTCGGCGTCCTCCAACTCCTCGGTGACCATCGCTCCGTGCAGGTCCAGCAGCACTCCGTCGACGGGCACTGCACTGTGCAGGCGCTCGATCAGCAGCGCCGAAAGCTCGTCCCACGCGTCCTGAGCGACGATACCCGACGGCTGCGGAAAGGCCCAGATCAATGGCACCAGTTCCATCCCGAGGTCCTCGGCGGCGGCGATGAATCCGCCGGTGCCGATGCGTGCCTGAGCGAAGGTCTCGATGACCTCGTGACCCCGGCGGAGACCGGGGTGGCCACCCTCGTGCAGGAAATGCTCGATGGTGGTGGGGCCGTCGGCGAATGTGTTGGTTTCGTGCGATATCCCGCCTGTTGCGATGCGCATCTGAGTCCTCCGATGGAGTATGGCGTGTGGTTACGGTCAGCGCGTCATTTCGCGTATGAGTCGCACGATGTCGAGCGGCTGGGGAATGCACGCGTCTTCGAGCGGCGGTGCGTAGGGCATGGCGACGTCCGCGCCGGCAAGCACCCGCGGTGGAGCCTGCAGCAGGTCGAAGCCCGCCTCGGTGACGCGCCGGACGATCTCCGCGCCCGCGCCGCCGCGCTGGGGTGCGTCATGCACCACGAGCAACCGACCGGTCTTGGCGACGGAGGCCAGGATGGTGTCCAGGTCGAGCGGCACGAGCGAACGCGGGTCGACCACCTCGACGCTGATCTCGCCCTCGAGGGCTTCGGCAGCCCGCAGGGCCTTCTGCGCCGCGTATGAGTAGGCGACCACGGTGATGTCACTGCCCGCGCGCTTGACGGCGGCCTCGCCGATGGGCACCAGCCACTCGCCCTCCGGCATCGGCTCGGCGCATGCGCGGTGCAGGAGCCGGTGCTGGATGAAGATGACCGGTTCATCGTCGCGAATGGCCGACTTGATGAGCCCCTTGGCGTCCCATGCGTCGGAGGGCATGACGACCTTCAGTCCGGGCGCGTGCATGAACCACGCCTCGTGCGAGCCGGAGTGGTGCCCGCCCTCGCGTGTGCCCGAACCTGCCGGGGTCTTGATGACCATGGGCACGTCGAAGGTGAAGCCCGACATGCCCCGCAGCTTACCCGCCTGGTTGACGATCTGGTCGAAGCAGACGGTGACGAAGTCGCAGTACATGATCTCGACGACTGGTCGCAGGCCAGCGGCTGCCGCGCCGGTTGCCAGCCCGGTGAAGGCCGACTCGGAGATCGGCGTCTGCCACACACGCCGGTCGCGGTAGGCGTCCCACATCCCGTCGCGCTCGCGCACCCCGCCGATGTCCTCGCCGATGAGGAAGACGCGTTCGTCGCGGTCCATCTCTTCGCGCAGCCCCTCGCTGACCGCCTGCGGGAAACTCAGTTCGCGGGTGGCCTCGGGGCGCTCTTCCGGTGGCTCGGGCACCCATGTCCACTTCATGTCCGACGCGTCTGGCGAAGGGCCCCCTGGTGCCATTCTCTCCGTGATCTGCTGCCTGATCCACCACCGGGCGTACTTGGTGAAGTCGTCGCAGATTCCGGGATTGTACTTCTCCGCCGCGCGTGCCAGCCCGCCCATGCCCGCCTCAATCCTCTCAGCTAGGCTGACGCTCGTCCGCCCTTCAAACTCCTGCGCTATCTCCACCACAAGGGCCACGTTTGCCGGATCGGTCAGGGCCGCGGTGATCGCGTCCTCATCACGCTGTTCTCTCAGCGCGTGCGTCGAGGGCAGGTAGCTGGCCTCGAGGATCTCGGGTTCCGCAAACGGGCTGGCCATGGCGCGTACGACGGACTGCTCGACCTGCGCGCTGATCTCCTCGCGCATTGCCGCCTGCTCGTCGGCGCTCATCACACCCTCGCCGATGAGTTGTGCCTCGAACAGGCAGACCGGGTCGCGCTCCATCCACGCTTCGCACGCCTCGGGGTCCTGGTGATCTCGCTGACCGGCGCCGGCGTGGCCCTGGAAGCGGAAGGTCTTGGCCTCGATCATCGTCGGGCCGCCACCTGCACGCGCTCGATCCACGGCCTCCTGCGCCGCCTCGTGCACGGCCATGACGTCCTGCCCGTCGACGATCGCCCACGGCATCCCGTAGCCCTCCGCGCGTGGGGCGAGGTCCTCGGTCGAGTGTGCGATCGGGGCAGGCGTCGACGCGGCCCACAGATTGTTCTCGCACACGAACAGCACCGGCAGCTTCCACAGCGCCGCCAGGTTCATCGACTCATTGAAGGTCCCCTGGTTGGCGGCCCCGTCGCCCATGAAAGCCACGGCGACGCCATCCTCGCCTCGGTACCTGGCCGCGAAGGCCGGCCCCAGTGCAAGCGGTAACTGCGCGCCGATAATCCCGTTGCCGCCGAGCATTCCGTGCTCAGCGTCGTAGAGATGCATCGAGCCGCCGCAGCCGCGCGAGTAGCCCCCTTCGCGACCCAGAAGCTCGGCCATCATTCCGTCGAAGCCGAGGCCTTTGGCCAGCGCATGCCCGTGCCCGCGATGGTAGCTGGTCACCCAGTCGGTGTCCCGCAGCGCGGTGCACACGCCGACCGCCACGGCTTCCTCGCCGATATAGAGGTGGACCGCCCCGCCGATCAAGCCCGACTTCTCGAAGTCGTACATGACGCAGGTGAGCATGTCCTCAACGGTGCGCGCTTCGCTGACCATCGTCCCGTCGCCGTAGAAGCCGGTGTAGCTGTAGAGGTCCTTGAGCCGTTCCTCAAAGAGCCGGATGCGGTAGATGTCGCGCAGCATCTGCTTCTTCGTCGCGTCGCTGACCATGGCGATCCCTCGCGATCAGTACTGTCCGTATTCGAGCGCGGCTTCGTAAGCGGCGATGACGTTCTCCGGCGGCGTGTTTGGCTGGATGTTGTGGTCGGGGTTGAAGACGAAGCCCCCGCCGGGCTTGAAGATCTCCATGCGCTCGCGCACCTGCGCCCGGACTTCATCGGGCGTGCCATACTGCAGCACTCCCTGCGTCTCGATGCCGCCGCCCCAGAACGTGATCTGGTCGCCAAACTGCTCTTTGAGCCACGCCGGGTCCATACCGGCGGCGGTCGTCTGGATCGGGTTGAGGATGTCCAGGCCCCCGTCTGCCATGCCGCCGATGAGATTGGCGATGCTTCCGCACGAGTGCTCGAAGACCTGCCAGGTGGTGTGCTCGTGGATGTATTCGTACTGCATCGTCAGGGCGGGCAGGTATGTCTTGTCGAAGGTCAGCGGGGACATGATCTCGCAGCGCTGACTGCCGAAGTCCAGGCCCGTCAGGAAAACGATATCGACGTTGTCGCCGACGGCATCCCACAGCCGGTCGATGTTCAAGCACGAGCGCTCGGCACTGGCCATGAACAGGTCGGCGACATAGTCGGTATCAGCGGCCAGCAGGCACAGGAAATCGGTCAGGTGGCCCACGTAGGACAGCCCGAGGCACGAGGGATTCATATGCAGCGCCTTATCGGTCTCGCGGCGCAGCAGCTTCGCCCGATCAGCCAGAACCTGCAGCGTCTCGTCCGAGACGCTCGCGTTTTTGCAGCTTTCGCGCACGGTGTCGATCGGCGGGGGCGTGAAGTCCGGGTTCCACTCCCCATAGCCGATGGTGTCGAAGTAGAACCCGTCGACCGGCATGTGCATGTAGGCTTCGCGATCCGCGCCCGTACCGTGGTGCAGCAGCCAGTTCGCGCCGTCCTCAGACAGTTCCACGTCGAAGTCATCGGGCACGAGTATCTCGGTGCCATCGAAAAGCTCGAAGGGCCTGTAGCCCTTCGCTCGCGAGCCCGTTCGCAGGCCCAGGTTGTCCACTGGCAGCACGTCGAGCTCGAAGCGCTCGAGCATGTCCATCTCGATCTCGCCCAGCATCTGCACAGCGTCGTACAGCTTGACGGGCCGGTGTTCCAGGCCCATCTTCTCCCGCAAGTGGTGCAGCGTCTGCGCGTGTATCGAGTTGACGAAACTGCCGCCGAGGTCCAGTGGCACTCGATCGGGCTCTTCGTGGTTGACGGCCTTGAGCACGCGCTCTCTACTGGTCATGGTCGCCCTCCCGGATGCGCTCGGATCGCCTGGCGCGGCGCGGGAGTATTGAGCCCGGACTGCCGCGAGACCTCCACGCGAAACTCCTGCGGGAAGGTGAAGATATGCTGCTGAGCGAACGGTCCGTCGTCCGCCAGCATCAGAAGAGAGAGATGATCCCGATGCGCCTCTACCCGATCCTGGCCGTAGTGCTTGTGACAGTGTCGACCGCCTGCGCCGCCGATATCCCGGCCTTCCCCGGCGCAGAGGGCTTCGGCGCCAACACGCCCGGCGGTCGGGGCGGCCAGGTCATTGCGGTGACCAGCCTCAATGACTCCGGCCCGGGCAGTCTGCGCGAAGCCTGTCTGACGCCCGGCCCGCGCATCATCGTCTTCCGCGTGGGCGGCGTCATCGAGCTTGAGTCCTATATTCGCTTTTCCGAGCCATTCTGCACTATCGCCGGCCAGACCGCTCCCGGCGGCGGCATCTGCCTGAAAAACTATGGCCTCTACCTGCGCGACACGCACGACATCATCGTCCGTCACCTGCGCGTGCGCCCCGGTGACCCGGCCCAGAAAGAGTTGGACGCCATCACGGTTTATCTTTGCCGGCGGGTGATCATCGACCATTGTTCCACGAGCTGGGGTATCGATGAAACCTTCTCGATCACCGACTCGCAGGACGTGACCATGCAGTGGTGCATCATCTCCGAGGCGCTCAATGACTCGGTCCACAACAAGGGCGCGCATGGCTATGGTTCGCTGATCAGCTACAACGGTGAGGGCGGCATCACCTGTCACCACAACGTCTGGGCTCACAACAACTCCCGCAACCCGAGGCCCGGAGGCAAAGAGGGCATGCCGGGCTTCACCCTCGACTTCCGCAACAATCTGATCTACAACTGGGGAGGCGCTGCAGGCTACAACGGGCTCCTCCCGCAGAAGATCAACTACGTCGCGAACTTCCTGCGCCCGGGCCCGTCCACCCGCGAGAGCGCGGCTCGCTACGCCTTCAACATCGGCGGAGTCGCCACCAGCTTCTTCGCTGAGGGCAATATCCTCGATGGTCGCCCCGAGGCGACCGCTGACAACTGGCAGATGATCCGCCTGCCCAAGGACGCCGCTCGCGAAGACGTGGACGCCGGTCAGGCGTACCCCGCCCCGCCGATTAACCAGCACCCAGCCGAGGAACTGCTGGGTGCCATCGTCGAGGGATGTGGCGCGACGCTGCCCGCGCGTGACGCGGTTGATGCGAGGGTAATGGAGAACATCTGCGCGGGCACCGGCGCCATAATCAACTCCCAGGACGCGGTAGGCGGCTGGCCCGAGTACTCCGCAGGCGAGGCCGCGCCCGACACTGACGCAGATGGCATGTCTGATGCCTGGGAGACCGCAAACGATCTTGACCCGCAGGACGCAAGCGACGGCGTCGGGGACGTCGATGGCGACGGCTACACAAATATTGAGGAGTTCATCAATGCCACCGATCCCAATGTCCCGGACACGGAGTGATCGCATGCGTCTGTCCATCTGCGCCGCCGCGCTGTGCCTGACTGTCGCCTCTCACGCCGCCGACCGCCATGCTGCGCTTCGAGTATAATCCGAACCTTGATCCGTGAGCCCTAAGCCCCCGAGACGGCGTCCTCGCTGTAGGCGCGGTACTCGATATGTCTGCGGTCGACATCCACGACACAGTGGATGAGGCCGCCGGGGTCCTGCACTGCGTCTGGGTAGGCGATGGTTGCGCCGCTCATCAACTCCGTGGTGTATGGCCAGGTAGCGCCATCGTCCTCCGACAGTGACACTGTCATCGGGTCGCGGCCCGGCCCGGGGTTGTTGATCAGCATCAGCCGCCCGGACGCCATTCGCCCGATGAAGAACCGGGCCGACGAGTTGGCGATCGCCGACTCGGTCACCTCGCTCCACGTCTTGCCGCGATCGTCTGAGAACGTCTGCCACAGGTGCCCAATTCGGCTGCGCGCGAGCATCCACAGTCGCCCGTCGCGCAGTTCCACGACCATGCTCTCATTGCTCCAGTTGTCGGGCGCAGCCACTCGCGCCGAGGGGCGCCAGGTCTCGCCACCATCGTCAGAGATCGCGCACGCCAGCTTCTGTGGTCTGCCGAAGTACCACTGGCCGGGCTCGGTGGGATCCTGCAGCGCGGTCATCGGCAGCACCAGTCGCCCGTCGCTGAGCACCGTCGGGCGGTTGAGCGGGAAGACCAGGCCGAGTTCCGGGCAGCAAACCCCGAGGTGGTCGAAGCGTGGCTCGGCGGCGTCGGGGTCGGTGCAGCGGAGGGTCTCGCGCATGGACATCGGCTCGGTGAGGTCATGGCTGCAGACCGTGTACTGCACCACCAGCCGACCGGCCGAGTCGAACCATACGCATGGGTCAATGCAGGCCAGTGGCCCGGGCTTTTCGGCGATGGTCAGCGGCTCGGTCCACGTATCGCCGGCGTCATCTGACCAGCACAGCACGATGCGATTATCCGGGGCCGGCTCCTTGGGCCCGCCGGTGTAGAACACGCAGAAAAGTCTACCCGCCGCCGTGCGCTCAATGCTGGCTATACCGCACCAAGGTCGGTCATCCGAGACCGTCGCCACCCGCGTTGCCTGTGCAAACTCCATCGGTTGATGCCTCCTGCCGTTGTAGCGATCGTCTGGCACGACTTCCCTCTCGCACGCCCCGGCTCCTGCGTACGAGGAGGTATCCGCGTGTCCGAGCGCACAATTAACGCCTGCGCACACGCGCGTCCCACTAAGGCCTTGTGGAGGTGCCGAGGCATGCGTGGCTGGCTATCGCTGGTTGTCCCACTGACACTGCTGGCGACTTTGGCTTTCGCTCAGGACTCGGACCGGTCGGTGCCGATCGGTCAGCGCTACATCGACACCTTGCCACGCAGCGGCTCGCCGCGTCTCGTTGAGGGCGAGTGGCCCGGCAGTAGCGCGCTGCCCACGGGTGAGTGGGCGATCGCGGTGCATCTGAAGCCGAGCTTCCGCGTGGGCGTGGCAGGTATGGAGCGGCTCGTGGTGGTTGAGGCCAGCGGCCCGGTCATGCAATGTGCTGTGGCGCCAGAGCATCTGGTGGCTGCGCGGCAACCAGCAGATGCGCCCTTACTGGTGGCCGGTGACGCTCGAGGAGCCCTGCCAGGCCCAGCTCGTGACTGAAGCGACCGTTCGCGCGCAATGCTCGGCAGAACTCGGGTCGACCAGTCCGGGGGCCGTGATTGAGGTCACTGCTGATCCCGAGCCCGTGGCGGTGGACGAGGGCCTGGGGATGCACCCGCACTCGATGGTCCTGGTGCGGGAGGGCGGGCACCTGCGCGTCTCTGGCGCTGTCGCTTTCGGCTACGAAGATGACATCGATGTGCGCGCCGTGGTCACTGACGCCGGCGATGAGGAACTGCTCGCGCAGGCAGCGACCTTCTCGCCCCGAGCCGGCCCGTCGGCAGCCAGTGTTTCCGTGGACTGCAATGGCCTGGCTCCGGGCGACTACGACCTGGCGGTCCAGGTCGGCCCGATGTTCAAGCTGCGCGAGCACTTTGAGTATACGCTGCGCATCTGTCCCGAGCCCGAGCCGGTTCGCTTCGGCGCTCAATACAGCTCACTGGCGCATCCCGCTCCGGTCTACACGAGCATCGACCAGACGACCGGCTGGGACAATCTCTGGGGCGAGAGTCCGCTGCGCGACGTGGTGGTCAGCTTCCCTGACCGCGACCAGCGCTTCGTCTTCTGGCGCGGCACATCATACGTTCCCTGCTGGGCTCTGCCCAACGCCTGGCTGACCTACGAGTGGCTCGAGGCCGAGCCAGATTTCAACGGTGCGGTGGGCTGCGTTGAGCCGATCATGGACAAGCAGTGCAAGTACTCGCGGGTGAAGATAATCGAGTCCAGTCCCGCGCGCGCGGTCGTCCACTGGCGCTACGCTCTCACGGACCTGAACTGCAAGATCATCAAGGACGAGTGGGCGGACGAATACTTCTACCTCTATCCTGACGCCGTCGGCACGCGCAAGCTCGTCGCGTGGATGGAGGGGTGGGCGTGGCACGAGAACCAGGAGTTCATTGTTCTGAACCGACCGGGCGGCCGACCGTGGCAGGCCGTCGACCCGCAGGCCGTCACCTTCATGAACACTGCCGGCGATGAGATCAGGCCGGTCTGGCCCTGCCCGCGCTTTGACGTGCCCGGCGACTGGCCAGACCACATCGCGAAGGTCAACTTTCGTGATCAGCCCGACCCGTTCCAGGCCATCGCGTCCGACTACGCGCAGATCAAGGTCTGGGCTGATCCGTATCTGGACAAGCCAGGGCTGCTGAACTCATATCTGCACTGGCCGGTGAGTCAGGGCATCCGCACGACCTGGATCGATGATGAGGGCGATTTCGAGCGCCCGACGCACTCGAATCTGGTGAACATCGTTAACGACCCGGACGTGCGCGAGGAGAAGTTCCGCACCTGGACCTGGCTGATCGGTCTGGCGCCCGAGGACGCGCGCCTGCGAGAGGTGGTCCACTCTTGGCTGCATCCGCCGGAAATCGCTGCGACGGGCCTGCTCGGCGTCCGCTACGATCGCGACCAGCGGGCTTGGGTGATGACCGCCCAACCCGGACGGCGCGACGCGCGTATCACGGTCGCCGCATCGCCCGAGAACCCGGTGATCAACCCGGCCTTTGTCATCGAGAAGTGGCACGGGGACGCGGACGTCTCAGTAGTTGGCTCGGACGCCATGGTCATGACCGGGCGCGAGCGTGACGGCCGTGATCTGGTAGTCTGGGTGCGCGGCAGGTTCGCAGAACCATTTGAGGTAAGTCTGCGCCATAGTCCCTGATTTCGGAGGCCGAAAATGTCTGACATAATTGCACGCCTGGCAATCATCGCCGCCCTCATCTGGATCGTCGCTGCGCCGGCCTGGTGCGGTCGCGATGGCGGTGGTCTGTATTCCGCCGAACGTGTCGCCAACCTGCGCGCGAACGTCGAGAAGTATGATTGGGCGGCGTCGCAGCGGGACGCCTACGTCAGCTCTGCTCAGCACTGGGCCGACATGTCTGACGAGGAGCTTTGGCACCTGATCCCCTGTCAGACACTGCCGCGCTGCATTGACGTGACCATGACTACCCGCAAGGGCGGCAATCTCAAGCTGGGCTGCCTGGTCTGCGGTGACGATGTCTTCAAGCACGGGAACTACCCGTATTCGCCGAACCATTTCACGCTCCCGTGGAAGCTCAAATGCCCATCTTGCGGCACGATCTTCCCGACCAATGACTTCGCGGCTTTCTATGAGAGCGCCATCGATGACCGTGGTTGCTTCAACGCTGAGCTTGGCGACCAGAGCCTGCTCTTCAACGCCGAACATCCCGACGCGAATGACCCGCTGCACAAGTTCGGCGTGGACGATGGCTGGGGTTACATCGATGGCGATGGCAATGAGCATCGTTACATCGCCTACTACACCTGGAAGTTCTGGCGAACCGTCACGAGCGGGCTCAACGCGCTGGCCAACGCATATCTGTATACCGGTGACCCGGTCTACGCGCACAAGGCGGGTGTGATGCTTGACCGCATCGCCGACGTCTACCCGGAGATGGATTGGGCGCCGTATGCCGAGCGTGGATGGTTCCATTCCGATGGCGGCTCGGGCAAGGGGAAGATCCAGGGGCGCATCTGGGAGACCGGGACGATCCGTGGCCTCGCGGGGGCTTACGACATGGTTGCAGACGGTCTCGGCGACAGCCCTGAGCTGCTGGAGTTCCTCGCCGGGATGGCGCAGCAGTATGACCTGCCCGGCGAGAAGGGCTCGGTCGAGGACCTGTACGCGAACATCGAGGCGGGCATTCTGCAGACCGGCGCGGAGGCGCTGATTTCGGGCCAGATCCACGGCAACCAGGGCATGCACCAGAGCGCGATGGCGGCGGTGGCGATGGCCTTCGGGCGTGACCCGGAGATGACGCAGTGGATGGACTGGATCTTCGCAGCGGATGGCGGGCGCATCCCCGGCGTGATTGTCGGCGCCATCGACCGTGACGGGGTGGGGGCCGAGGGCGCTCCCAGCTATTCGCTCGGCTGGGCCTCGAATATCGGCCAGTTGGCCGACATGCTGGCCGACTACGCTCCCTACGACAAGAACGATATCTACCGCGACTACCCCACTTTCAAGAAGACCTTCACAGCCGGCTACGGGCTGGTCGTGGCCGGGTTGGCAACTCCGAATATTGGCGACTGTGGTTCGACCGGTTCAACGGGCAAAGTCTCCGTCGCCCCGAACTTCATCGCCCGCGGCTACCGCTACCTGCGTGACCCCGACATCGGGCTCGCCGTCTGGCGCGCCAACGGCAATTCCGTCGCGGGCCTGAAGCCCGACATCTGGGCCGAGGAGCCCGACGCGTGGATCCGCGAGGTCCAGCAGCTCGGTGAGGCGAGTGACGCGGGCGCGATCGCCGGTGGCTTCAACCGGTCCGGCTACGGTCTGATGTCGCTCGAACGTGGCGCTGGTGCTGCTGCCCGAGCGCTGTGGATGATGTACGGCCGCAGCTTCGGCCACGGCCATCACGACCGGCTCAACATCGGCATATACGGTTTTGGCCTGAAGCTCTCGCCCGACCTGGGCTACCCCGAGTTCGCCAGCCGCTGGCCCAAGCGCGCCGAGTGGACCGACAACACGATCTCGCACAATACCGTGATCGTGGACGGTCAGCCGCAGACCACCAACTGGGGTGGGCAGGGCGTCTTCTTCAAGGCCCTCCCCGGCATGAGCGCCGGTGAAGTCAGTTCGCCCAACGTCTATGCGCAATGTGATACCTACGCTCGGACGATCGCGCAGATCAGCGTCGGCGATGCGGACGCGTATGGCTTCGATGTCTTCCGCGTGCGCGGCGGCTCCGAACACCTCCTGAGCTTCCACGCCACGCCCGGAGCGCCCGCGGTGGATGGCCTGCAGCTCGTCGAGCAGACAGAGGGCACCTACGCCGGGCCCGACGTGCCCTTCGGTAAGCGCGAGAGCGACGCCGATTCCCTCGGCTTCAGCTGGCTCTATGACGTGGCCCGCGACGCCGCCCCGCCTGACCGCTGGCTCGCAGACTGGCTCGTGCCGGACGGCTACCGGGGCGCGAAGGCCGCTGACGAAACGCACATCGCGTATCACCACCTGACCCCCTCCGACGAGGTGGCGCTGGCCCATGGCGACCCGCCTCAGAACAAGTCCGGCAACCCGCGCAATCTCCGCTACGTGCTGAGCAAGCGCGCCGGTGACGAGGGCCTCGCCTCGACCTTCGTGTCGCTCTACGAGCCCTACCAGGGCGACCCGCTCATCGATTCGGTGGAGCGGCTTGAGGTCGGTTCAGACGCAGAGGGCTTCGACGCGGTGGCGGTGCGCGTGCAGCTTGCTGATGGCGCAGTCGACTACCTCGTCAGTTGCACGGGCGGGGAGATGGTGGAGGCGGCTGAGGAGTTGCGTTTCGACTGCCGGATGGGCTTCATCCGCGTGCGCGAAGGGCAGGTGGAGCGCGCGGCGATGATCGCCGGCACGGCGCTGTCGCTGGGCAGCTTCCGTCTTCAGATGCCCGAGGCCGCGGCCACGGGGACCGTCGTGCGCATGGACTACGACATGGAGGATGACGGACGCATCTGGGTGGACGCCGAACTGCCGGTCGACGGGACGCTGGTCGGCCAGCAGATCTTCATCGACAACGACGGCGCGCGCGACGCCAGTTACACCATCGAGCGCGTCGAGCGCGATGGCGAAGTGACGATGGTCAGCCTCGGCGACGTGAGTTTCGTGCGCCAGTTCGTGGACAACAATGACTACTCGAAGGGGTATACCTACAACTTCGAGGAGGGCGCGTCATTCACAATTCCCGGGCATGCGTGGGTTGAGCGCACGGGTCCGAACGTCGTCGACCTCCGCGCCAGCGCCGGCGCAGAGGTCGCGATTGAGGAGTAGGGCTGCTGGGCGGGCAGGCCCGGCAGTACGCTTGGCCAGGCTCCGCTGATTCAGCCAGCCGTCACACAGTCATTTCGCGAAGTGGTCTGCCGTAACGGGCCTCAATCAGTGTGCCGGCGGGCGCACCTGTCATTACGTCTTCAATCTCGGGCCAGCGTCGCAGGAACCATATCACCTGTTCTCGGCGGCTGCGCCTGAATACGGGCCCCCCAACGAAGACCGCTCTGACCGTCTTTTGCTCGAAGGCAGCCGCTGTGGCGGGGTTCGAGCGCATGCGTGAGTCCGCGGTAACGATAATCCAGTCATGTTGGGCAGCAAGGCGCAATATGGCAGGATCCCCGGGATCGCCTTCGCGGAACTCATCACGAACGTGACGGACCCCGCGGTGGCCAACTATTTTGAGGACCTGTGGGACGCGGTGAGATAGATTGTTGTCAAAGAAGAATGTCATCCGGCCCTCAGATAGGTTTCGTACGCTATCGCGTCATGCACGGCCGCTTCTTCCACTTCGTACCAGTCGGCCGCGGCCTCCACCGATTCTTCAGCCAAGTAGGCTTGGTGGAGAACTGCGGTGGGCACACCACTTGAGTTGTCTATGGGCTTGCCGAAGCCGCGCATTGGGTCCAGCACGACAGAACTCTCCCTGTCCATCGGCCAGTAGCGCTCTGCCTCGAGCATCCCGTAGTCGATCTTGTGGAAATAGGGCCGGACTAGGCTCGGCATAACGAGCTGACGATCCTGAAGATCCTCAACCAACTCGTCGATCAGGCAGTTGGTTAGCGAGGAGTCCTCGGCCTCCAAAATGGCGAAGATCGACTGCCCGTCAGTCTGAAGCAGTTTGACGGCGAAGGGGTGATCCGTATTGAAGAGCTCAGCTGCGCGCTGGGCTGCCGTCCGTATGACCGGAACGCTGACGCCGTGTTGCCGGAAAGCTCCGATGAAGAGTAGTTCCATCAAATCTAGGAACGTGACCAGCCCACGCTGGCGCAGCCCATCATCCCGTCCAACCAATAGCGGTTCGGAGTGGGCCTGTTCGCCTCGGTAGGTGCGGCTGTAGCCGTTCGCCCAGCGAGACACGTTGGCTGTGGAGGCACGCAGAAGCTTGGCCGCTTCGGCGACCGAGTATAGCCCTATGCCCGCTAGTGATGGCGTAGCTACCGCCATGCGAACCGACCTCTCATAGCTGGTGTAGTTCCCTCCTCCATTGACAGTATACCCCTGCGGAAGGTTCTGCGGCAAGTTCACCTGCCATTTTCTCGGCTCTGCCCTCACTCTCCGGCCTGTGCCAGCCTGCCCTCCGGGAGGGTGACTGAGATCGTGCCTGCGCCGGTGACCTCCACGCGGTGGTCGTCGCGGACCATCACGCTCACCACGTTCGGCCAGACGACCTTGTCGCCCACGCCGTAGTCATACACGCGGAACCACGAGCCCTCGGCAAACTGCTCGCCGAGGCGCGCGGCCGTCGCCTCCGGGTGCATGTGCTGGTCAATCATCGCCGCCGATTTGCTGCGCATCTCGTTAATGCGGTAGTCGGCGGAACCGTCCTCGTTGAGGATGCGCGCTCCGTGGTAGTAGTCCCACCGCTGCAGCACAAAGTCCGTGCCGGTGAGGACCTTGAAGTCCGCCGCGCCGGTGACTCGGCCCGTGCCAATAAGCGAGTCGTTGGCCAGTGCGAGCTTGACGCCCTCGGCCACTACTTCGACCCCGAGCACTTCATAGGCCACTCGCCGCACATCGTTGGCGATGAAGATGAATCGACCCACCAGCGCGTCGGGGCTCGGCGGCGCCGGCGACATCGTGACGGTGTGCGCGTCGTGGTCCACGGCCACGATCTCGGAGCTGTATTCAGCCTGGTCGACGCGGATGCCGAGACCATTCTTCTCGAGCACCGTCCCGCCGATAAGCGTCAGACCGACGGGCTGGCCGGCCTCTTCGGCCCACAAACCAAAGCGCCCGGCGAAAGTGAAGCCGCCCTCGGCCTCGCGCTCAACGGACGAGTCAGCCGAGATGAACACATGGTCGGTGCGATCGCCCAACTCGACGCGGCAGGCGGCGGGCGCGAAACCCTCTTCATCGTCGCCTGAGAGTGCGACGGGCTGGACATCGGTCGCGGTCGGCTCGCCCTCGAACGTCTGCATCACGCTGAGCACCTGCGAGTGCACGGGCGCCTCGTCGGTGGCATTGAGCATGAGCCACTTCATCTCGTAGGGCTTGCCACCCGACGGGGCGGTGCCATCGGTGATCGCCACGTCCATCGGCTGGCCGTCAGCAGTGGTGGCGGCGAGCACATGCATGCGCATCGTCGGGGCGTCCTCCCCCTGCAGGGCCCACGTGGCTGTCCACGGACCGGCGGCCTTGCCGCGCTGGACGTTGTAGAGGTGCGGGAAGGTGAAATTCACGCCCCGCCAGCCGTAAGTTGCGTGCTCCGAACACCCGTTGGCGGCCATCCAGGCCTTGTCGCCATACTCAACATCGGGCCCGGCGAGCGTGCCGGTCGCCTGGGCGGTGAGGTCGACGCCCTCGGTGGCGAAGTCCCCCTCCTGACAATAGAACGACCACCACTGGTCGTCGCCGCCGGCGATGCGATACAGGTCCACGGTGTAGTAGCGGTCCGGTCCGACATCCACCAGCGCCAGCGTGCGCCGCTGCCAGTAGCTCGGGTCAGGTTCGGAGCGCAGGCCGTCGTCGCCGAACTCGGTGTGGTCACGCGCAAGGGCCTCGGTCACGTGGGCGAGACCCGCGTCGGCCAGATACTGAGCGCGAGCGACGAGGTTCTTGTAGGGGAACTGCCGCGCGACGTGATGGCTCGACCACAGCCCCTCCCACTGGCCCCAGTTGCGCGGATAGCCGAGCTGCCCGAGGATGACGCCCTCATGCGACTGCAGCCCGATGTCCATGATGTTGTCTTGCACATGGCTGCGCGCCCGGCCGTAGAACATCCACAGAGACCGCTTGTCATCGCCCTGGCCGCCGCGCAATATCGCGAGCCCGTAGCCATCAAGCAGGGCGCTGCCATCGTTCCAGTCGTCGGGCCACTTGTCGGCCGCGGTCTCGATCTCTTCGCGCGTGTAAGGGAACTCGGCCGACGGGCGCCACTTCGGGTCGCGGGCCAGTGCCCACGCAAACTTGGGCTCCTGGAACATCTTGTAAGCGTGCTCGAACGCGCCGAAGCCGCCGTTCTGGAAAGTGCGGCGTCCGAGTCGTGTGTAATCGCTTTCGCCGCCCGTGTAGCCACCGTCATCGCCCACGCACGGGTAGCTGCGGTCGATGGTCACCGAGTCCATTGAGAAGTCGAAGATGTTGCGGTAGCGGCGGGACTCTATCAGCGACGGGAAGCGTTCGGCCGGGTACAGCTCCGGGCGTAACTCGCGCAGGTGCTCGATGGCCTCCACGATCGGCCCCATGGCGGTCACGTGCATCCCGTTGTAGCCGCCGGTCGCCTCATATGGCGCGCCGTCCCGGAAGTAGGTATTGGGAGGGAAGATGATCATGGGCGTGAAGCCGATGCCGTAGTAGAGTGCTTCCATGAAGTCGGCGCCGCGCTCGTAGTTGAGCATCTCGGCGATCTTCGACATACCCCATTGCTGGTAAGGCTCGTTGGACGCGCAGGCTCGGTCCATGCTGCCCTGTATCCACACCGCGAACAAGTTCTGCTCGATGAAGCGCCGCACGTCCTCGGGGGTTTCGACCGGGATGCCCTTGCCCTGCAGATACGGGATGATCTCCGGGTCGCGGTCCACGTAAGCCCAGACCTGATCGTACGCCTTCGAGAGGCTGTTCTGGTAGCCGGGCTGGTTGATGCAGTAGACCGTGAAGCCCGAGCTGCCCAGGAACGGCCCCTCGCTGAAGAGGGACTGGCCGAGACGGTCCACCTGAGTGCGCCTGTTGCGGTGCCGGTGGTGAGTCATCGTGGCGAGATACGCGTATTCGTACGCCAGCCGTGAGAAGCCGACCAGGGATTTGTGCAGCGACTCTATGGACCCGGTGCTGATGTAGTCCCCCGCGCAGGCAGCCGGCACTTTGAGCATCTTGTGGCAGTAGGCCTGGCAAATCTGGGCGATGAAGCCGTACTTCTTACCGCCGACCTCGCAGGCCCCGCCCATGCCGTCGTCGGGGAACTCGCCTGAGGTCATGTCACCGTTCGCGAAGTCGTTGGACGGATACAACTCATCGCCCACCGGACATTTGATCTTCCAACTATAGGGCGGAGTCGTGTCCTCGCCCCACGGGTAATACGCGCGGGTCTGATATATCTCCGTCCCGTGGACCGGGCAGCCATACGTCACGTTGACCCAGTGCCAGCGCGGGATCGTGCTGTCGGGCTGCATGTCCCAAATCTCGTCATCGGTCAGATCGGTGTACCTGCCGCCACCCGCCTTGGGCTCGTCGGGCGGCTCGGCGGTGGTGAGCGTCCGCGAGGTCTTCAGCTCGGGAAGCTCCTCGCCCAGTGGCCAGCGGCGCGGCAACTGAGTGCCCTTGAGTTCGCGGAACTCCAGCAGGTCCTCGTAGCCCCAGATCACAATCGGGATGACCACGTCCCCGTCCGGGTGGCCGAAAGTGATCTCCACGTCCCCCGCCTCCGTCAGCGAGCGGAAGTAGTATTTGCGCACTTCGCTCGTTGTGGGGAGGGGCGTGCGGTCGAACATCACCACCGAATCCGGCACCGATACGGCCAGTTCCGGCGCGCCCGCCGGGACATTCAGCGCAACCAGGAAGATGCGCTCAACCCCGATGATATCGGGGGCATAGGCAACGCGAGGGTCGGCCTGGCCCCAACACTGGCTGGCCGTCAATAGCATCAGTGACCCGGCAAGCAGGACGATGATTTCACGCGGCATCGACATCACCCGTTTCATCTTCTGAGCGCTCGCATCGCACTGTTCTTGACCGTAGGTAAGCCGCGGACCTGCACGTCAACGCTACCCGCCGAGCTGCTCGACCAGCGTGCGCTTGAGGACCTTGCTCATGGTGTTGCGCGGCAGCTCGTCGACGAAGTGCACCTGCACCGGCACGCAATAATCAACGAGGCTCTCGGCGCAGAAGCCGCGCACGTCCGCTTCGGTGAGTTCGGCGCCCTCCTCCGCCACGATCGCCACCGCGACGATCTCGCCCCGGCGGTCATGGGGAAGGCCGATCACCGCCGATTCGCGTACGCCCTCCATGGCGTTGATGACCTTCTCCACCATCGGCGGATAGACGTTGTGGCCGGAGGTGATGACAAGCTCCTGGCAACGGCCCGCGTGGAACATGTAGCCGTCGGCGTCCACTCGGCCCAGGTCGCCGGTGATGAACCAGCCGTCCTCGAATGCCTTCTCCGTGGCGTCGGGCTTGCGCCAGTACTCGCGGAACAGGTTCGGGCCCTTCACCCACACCTGGCCGACTTCGTCGACTGGCAGGTCCTTGCCCGAGTCATCGACGATGCGCAGTTCCAGTCCGGGCAGCACCTTCCCGCACGAGCCCTCCTGCGAGGACACACCCACCGGCAGCGAGGTGTTCACGTGTGATTCGGTCATCCCGTACCGGTTGGTGATGGGTTTGCCGAGGATCTCCTCGAGTTCGGGAAGCACCTCGGGCCGGATTGGTGCCGAGCCGCAGGTGAAGAGGCGCACCGACGAGAGCGTGGGCACCATTTCGCGGAAGAAGTCGTGGCCGATCCACGAGTAATAGAAGGTCGGGATGGCGAAGAGCACGGTGCACTCAGCCAGCGCCTGCAACGTGCGCCGTGGGTGGAAGGTCGGCCCCACAACCATCTCGCAGCCCGACAGCAGCATCATGTGCGAGGCGAAAGACAGCCCGTGGATGTGGTAGAACCTTCGGGCGGCCCGTGGTGCCCGATGAATAGAGCATGAAGGCCGGGGCGCCCGGCGCTATCTCCACCTCCGGTAGCCGCGCAGGCGCAGCGTCTAGCACCGCGGCAACGTCAACCAGCCCGCCGACGTCGCCCGGCTGCTGATCGGCAACTGACTGGATCGTGTCGCGACCGGCCTCGTCGGTGACCACCAGCGCGGGCTGGGCGTCCTCCATGTAGTACTGCATCTCCGGCTCGGTGAAGCGATTGTTCAGCGGGAGAGCGATCGCGCCCATGAGCATAGCGGCGAGATCGGCCAGCAGAATCGCGCGCTTGTCGGCGGTGTACATGGCGACGACATCGCCCGGGCCCACTCCGGACCTCTCGAACTCGCCGATGATCCCGCCCAGACGCCCCGCGAGGTCCCCGTAGGTCAGAGACTCCTCCGCGAAGGTGATGGCCGGGCGGGTGGCGTGTTGGTCCATCGAGTGGCGGAGCAGGTCGGCGTATGCGTCAGACATGGCGGCATCTCCCGGGTTGACAGTGAGCAGCGGCGTGAGGAACTTCGTCATCGTGAGTGGTCGTCCCTGCCGCACTACTTCCAGCGGCTGATCCGTTCAGATCGGGGGACGAAGGCGGAGGACAGTGAGTGCGATCGTGCCCGCAAGAGCGCGGCGCGGCCCGTCGCGTCGCGCGTGTAGACCAGCGTCGCCGGGCCAACATGCTTGCGCCACGCCTGCAGCAGCGCCTCGGCATCCCCGCGCTTGCGGCCCAACGCGGTGGGCACAGCGTGGTAATCAGTTCGGTCGACGCCCCACCACGGGCTGCGGCGCATGATGAGGTAGCGCGGGTTCTCCACGGGGTCCAGCAGCTCGCCCATGGCATCGAGGAAGACGGTGCGCTCGCGCGTGGTGCCGCCATCGAGTGAGCAGTAGACGTGCCCGCCGGGAGCGCCTTCGGTGATGATCTTGAGTTCCTCGCGCGAGCTGCGTACCAGGTTGGCCTCGCACAGCGCGTCGGCGACGGCGCACCCGATCTGGCGCATGCTGCCTGCCACTGGACCGTGCCGGATCGCCAGCAACCCCGCCCGGATGAGTTTGGGTAGCGCGATTGCGGCTCCCCCGAGGAAGGTCAAGCCGGTATACAGGAGCACGCCCGCCCAGCCACTGTCGATCCCCTGAAGGCCGCGCAGCATCTGTGCGGTCACGAAGCCCCCGATGCCCAGCCCCTCATACACCAGCGCGCGAATTGTGTTGCCGAAGACATAGCCTCGCGGCAGCACGGTGGGTGAGGTCTGCACTTCCTGCACGATGCGCTGGCGTTCGGCGGCGACCAGCGCTGTATCCCACGCCTGTCGCAGCCCACCCCGGTCGAGAGCGTGGGCGTCCATGCGGGCATTAATCGCTGCGATGGCCGACCCGTCGTATGGAGGCATCCCCACATCCAGGCGCTGCATCCCGCTGCAGATCACGGGCAGGTCTAACGCAACGCCCGCGAAGGCCGTGAACCGGCGCGCGAGCGTCTCCAGGTCGGGACCGCTCTCATGTGTACCAGGCTCCACGCACACCAGGTGCCAGATGTTTGCGGCCTTCGTCGGATTGCCCGGCTGCGTGCGGATGGCCCGGCCCCGCATCTGGTTAGAGAGCATGTATGAGCCGACAAAGCTCGCCAGCACCAGCGTGTTGATCGATGGCGCGTCCCAGCCCTCGCCCAGTAGCGATTTCGTGCCGACCAGAATGCGCACGCCGCCCTCGCGGAAGAGCCCGGTCATCAGTCGGACCAGCAGGTTGCGGCTCGCCTCCGGCATCTGCAGACGCAGATAGCTTGGGTCGTGATTGAGAGGCGACAGGCGCACCTGATCCGCCGCCAGACCAAGGTCGGCTGCGAGACGCTCAAGCTGCTCGCGCGCCGCCTCCGGGATGATGACCAGCGACCCGCTGATGGCCGCCAGTCCCGGCCCACCCAGCCCTGAGCGTCGCAGTTGCTCGAAGATTGGGACCACTCCGAGGCGGGCCATCGGGCGGACGTCGTCTGCTGAGCGGGGCAGGTCGGCGGCGCGAATGTAGTCAGTCAGCACAACCATGCGCAGGTCATCGCCGAGCGCGCCGCTTTCAGTGCGCGCGATCTGCACGATGCCCTCGAGCTTGCTGATGCTGGTGGCGAGCGACCGCTCTATATCGCGGGTCTGGGTCAGTCGCACCCGCCGCCGGTCCACGCATCTGGGTCAGCAGCGTCTCAAGCCACGCGGGCGTCAGTGGCTGCAGCATCTCGCCGGGCATACCGAGTATTCGCAGAGCGCCCTCGGGCGGCTCGCCGGTGGCCTCGGTGAGGAAGATGACCATCGCCGAGAACGGCTCGGGATCGTCGAGGATGGCCTCCATATTGTACTCGGGGTCACCAATCCACGCGTGCGAGCGCACGGCCTCGATGAACGCGGCGTCCCGCACCAGCGCCCCCTGCATCGCCGTGACCTGTGCGCGGAAGCGTCGGATGAGATCGGTTTCCTCGGCGGTGGGCAGCGAGAAATGCACGTAGTCCTGGTGCGGGCACAGGTTGCGCTCGACCACCAGTTCGGGGATGCTCACTTCGGCGTCCACCGGTCCGCACAGGCGGGTGTATCGGTGCCACTCGTGCGGCGAAACGTCGTAGGGTGGCGTGGCAGTCAGTGCCACGATCGTCGCGTCGGGCAGCGCGTCCCGCACAGCCTGCAGCGTGCGCCACCACGCTGCCCGCAGGTGGTGCGCCTCATCGACGACGATGGTGCCAATCTCCTGCCTGCAGAGGCCCGCGATCACCTCACAGACCGGCTCATCACCGCTGCCCTCGCCGTTCTCTTCGTCTGCGGACGCGCCGTTCTCCTCTTCTGGCTCGGGCTCTTCAGTCCGATCCTCGCCGGTGCGGGCCATGTGCAGAGCCTGGTAGGTGACGACGGTCAGCAGGCCCGGCGCGCGCACGTCCGTCGAGATCCAGTCGGGGCGCTCGGCACCGTCGGGCATGAAGAGCGCGACGAAGCGGTCGACCCACTGGTTGCGGATGGTCAGCGTCGGCGCGAGGACCAGCGCGGGCTTGCCCAGGCGCCGGATGACTTCGAGCCCGAGGACGGTCTTGCCCGACCCCGGCGCGGCGACCACGTGCAGGTGGTTGTCATCGAGGTGGCCTGAGAGTTCGTCAAGCACGCGCTGCTGATAGCTCCGCCACGGGTGCTTGAAGGCGATATCGTTGGTGAAGGCGGTGGGTTTGGCCATTGCTCCCGCAGATTCGGCCCACCGGGCGCACGCACCTCCGCGCAGGTAACCTGCGTCCGGCCGCGAAACTGCGGTCGCCGCGCCGCTCACGTCAGACTGACGCTCCACACCAGGCACGGAGGCTTGCCATGAAGGCGGGATTTGCCCAGAGCGATGTCACCCCCGAGGTCGGCGTATACCTCGCGGGATACCCGAGTCGCAATGAGCCGAGCAACAGTGTCGATGATCCGCTGTTCCTGCGGGTGGTCGCGCTGGAGGACGATGCGGGCCGGCGAATGGTGCTGGTCACCGGCGACCTGCTCAAGCTGCCGCGCGACCTGACCTGGCGCACCAAACTGTGGTGCGAAGCGCAATTCGGGTTGCCGAGCGCGTCGGTGATCATCAACCTGTCGCACACCCACGCCGCGCCAAACCTTTTCCTGCAGCGCTGCTACCCGCACTGGCCGCTCGACCGCGAGTATGTCCGCCGGTTCGAGCAGGCCATTCGCGATTGCATCCGGGCGGCGCTCGATGACCTGCAGCCGGTGCGCGTGGGGTTCGGTATGCATCAGGCGCATTTCGGAGTCAGCCGTCGGGCACCCCATCCCGAGCGTCCCGGGCGAATCCAGATGGCCATGAACCCCGAGGGCTACTATGACCCCGAACTGCCGGTGTTCGCCCTGTATCGTGGCGACGAGCTCGCGGCGGTGCTTTACTCGTACGCATGTCACGCGACCTCGAAGTCATCGCGTGGAATCAGCGCCGACTGGCCCGGGCAGGTGTCGATGGGTCTAAAGCGCGAGTTGGGCGAGGGTGTCATGACGCTCTTCGCTCAGGGCGCAGGCGGGAGCGTGATGACGCGCATGAGTGAGCGCGGCCATGAGGATGAATATGCGGGATACTGGGCCGAGGTCGCCGCTGACATCGCGGCGTTCGTGCGCTCCGATGCGATGGCGGACATTGCGCTGAACCTGCGCGTGGCCGAGCGTGAGTTCGAGATCCCCTATGACATGACCAAGTTCCCCTCGCAGGCGGAGCTGCTCGCGTGTGGGCGCGCGACATGCTCGAGTGGTCGCGCACCGGCACGCTGGACGAGGGATTCCGCATGCACGTCACGCGCGCGCAGTTGGCCGAGGGCCTGCAGCTCATCGCGCTTTCGGGCGAGGTGACCGCCGAGGTCGGGCGGATGGTCAAGGACCTCTTCGCCGATACACGCACGGTCTTCCTGGGCTATTGCTCCTACACTGACGCGTACATCCCAGTGGCCGCGATGCTTCCGTACCGCGGCCACGAGGCCTTCGAGTCACTGTATTTCCACGATCGCCCCGCGCCATTCGTGCCCGAGATTGACGAGATCATCAAGCACGAGGTGAAGGCGGCCGAGTAGCCGCGGCTCACTCCTCCGCCGGTTCTGGAAGTTCCGGGAAGTCCGTGAACGTATCGCGCTCGTAGATCACGAAGCGCTCGGTGTCGTGCCCGCCCTCTTCGGCGGTGCGCCCGAGCGCTTCGATGCGTTCGCGGATGCGCGGCAGCATCTCCATCTGCGTGGTCTGGCTCAGCCACGCGTCGGCCTTGCGCCGGGCATACTGTGTCGTGTCCACCTCGATCGCTGGCCCGAGGCCCTCGTGGCCGTGGTAGAGGAACACCAGCGGCGTCGCCCACGGCTCCCCGTGGTCGGCGAGGACATTCTCGGAGGCCTGCCAGACCACCTCATCGGTCATCTCGTAGACCGCGCTGTGATCGCGGTTGCGGTCATTGGGCCCGAGCGTGAATATCGCCTCTGGGCGGTGTCTGCGCAACACGCGGATCAACTCGCGGGTGAGTTTCCAGTCATGGCGTACGCCCTGGTCGGGCCAGCCGAGGAAGACGCGCTCGGTGATGCCGAGTATGCGGTCGCACTCGGCGGCCTCTTCGCGGCGCTGCTCGGCGATCGTGTTGGCCCACTCCACGCGGCAGTATCCGGCGTCGCCGCGCGAGATGGTAACGACGACGACTTCGCTGCCTGCATCTGCATGGGCGGCGATGGTCCCGCCCATGATGATCTCGTCATCGGGATGCGCGCAGAACAGCATAATCCGGTCGTAGGTTTTCATTGAGTGGGCCTCCCGTGTCAGATGTCCGGCGCTTCACGCGCCCCAGATCCGCGGCATCGGCAGCGGCTCC
Source organism: Candidatus Zipacnadia bacterium (assembly GCA_029821735.1). Lineage (GTDB taxonomy): Bacteria > Armatimonadota > Zipacnadia > Zipacnadales > UBA5352 > JALGSU01. The sequence continues at coordinate 119,307 of JALGSU010000038.1, forward strand.
TTGCCCATCTCCGCGAAGAGCAGCTTCATCACCAAGTCGCTCCGCAGCGCCTGCGAGGCCGGGTCATCCCACAGGTTATTGATCTCGCCCGGGTCCTCCTGCAGGTCGAACAACTCGCCGTAGGGCTGGTTGAAGTAGATCGTCAGCTTGTAGCGCTCGTTCACGTAGGTCTTCGCGTGGATGGTGTCCGGCTCGTGGCGGTTCTCGACCACCACATGGTCGCGCGCGGCGTCCGCCTCACCGGTCCAGACCGGGCTCTGGTCCACGCCGGTCATCCCCATCGGCGCGTCCACTCCGGCGAAGCTGAACATGGTCTGCGGCAGGTCCACGAGCGTCTGCAGCGCCTGGCTGCGGGCACCTGCCGGGATGCGACCGGGCATGCGCGCGATGAGCGGGATCTTGATCATGTCCTCGTAGCTTCGCCACCAGTCCGTGCTGGCCGTAGAAGTGGCCGTGGTCGGTGGTGAAGACCACCAGCGTGTTGTCGGCCTGGCCCAACTCGTCGAGCTTGTCGAGCAGCGAGCCAATATACTTGTCCATCAGGCTGACCATCGCGTAGTAGATCGCGATGTCCTTCGCCAGTTCCTCGGGGTTGCGCAGGTGGCACTGGAAACCGTGCAGGCTCTGGCCGGTCACCCGCCATGGCGAGAAGTCCGGATTGCGTTGCTGGGTGAGCTGGAAGTGCGGTGGGTTCTTATCATGCTCACCGGGCGTGACCTGCGGGACTGTGAGCTGGCTCGGGTCATACATCGTGTCCCACGGGCGGGGCACCAGATACTTCGGATGCGGGTCGAAGAAGCTGGCCCAGGCGAAGAATGATTCGCCCGCTTCGGTGTATTGTTGCATCAACGCGTTCGTGCGCTCGGCGATCCAGGCGTCGTAGTGGAACTCCTCCGGTATCTCCCAGGTGCGTTCCTGGTCGTTGTTGTTGCCCGTGGGCTCGCGGAAATAGTCGCGCCAGTTGTCGAGCCCGTTCTCTTCCATCCAGATCGCGTAGTGCTGGCCCACGTGCGCCTCATCCGTATGGTTGCGGGCAAGTTCGACGTGGTCGAAGCCATAGAACGGTCCGTGGAAACTGCGCCAGAAATCCAGGTCCTGCAGAACCGGATACGCCTCGAGCGACGGGTACTCGTCGGTGCCATGCAGGGGCTGGAAGTGCGCCTTACCAACCAGCGCAGACTGGTAGCCGGCCGCCCGCAGGTCCTCGCCGATCGTGTGCTCGCCCTCCAGCAGCTTGGTGCCCAGCGAGTAGGCCCCGTGCTGACTCGGGTAGCGTCCGGTGATCAGCGAGGCGCGCGTGGGCGTGCATGTCGGGTTCGGGCAGTAGGCGCGCTCGAAGAGCATCCCATCCGCCGCGAGGCGGTCGAGGTTCGGTGTGCTGATCTCGGGGTTGAGCGCGCCCAGCGTGTTGAAATGCTGCTGGTCACTGGTGATGAAGAGGATATTCGGCCTGTCCTGTGGCATGGCAATGGCTCCTTCGTCAGGTCAATTTCCAGTGGGCGTCAAGCTCGTCCTGATACGCGGACAGCTCACCCGACAGTACGTCGGCGACGCTGACCGTGCACCCCGCGTGGGCCGATTCGAGAAAGGCGATCGCGGACGCGAGATCGCGCAGACCCTCTTCGGCGTTCATCTCCGGCTCGCCGCCACCCGCGATTGCGCTCAGGAAGTCATGATGCTCCAGTGCAAAGCGATCGTCAATCCCCAGCGGGAAAAGCCGGGCTTTCAGGTCGGCGTCGGCGGTCTGCTTGAAACGTTCGGCCAGCGACCCGCGCGTGCCGTCGTCGAGGACGAACTCGTCGCCCTTGATGCAGCCACGGTCACCGTAGATCGCGCGGCCACCGTCCAGGCCGATGCCCTCGCCGTGGCCCGCCGAGCAGAAGCCAAACTCGCCGATGGCGCCGGACTCGAAGCTGGCGTGCGCGAAGAACGTGTCCTCCGCATCGGCTGCGATCTCATCGAGCACTGTGCCGTCATCCGCATACTCGCGGCGGACCGGTTCGAGCACGCGCGTGATGGCTGAGACGTCGACGAACTCGCCCGCCACCCGTCGCGCCCAGGTGGTCAGATGCACGCCGAAGTCCACCGCCACTCCGCCCCCGCCCACGCGGTCGTGCCGCCATGGCGTGTGGCCGAGAATCTTGTCCGGGCTCCACTCGCGCAGGCCGACGGCGATGCTCAGTAGCATCTGCGGCGCGCCGATCAGCCCGGTCTGCGCGGCCCACACTGCGGAGCGGTTGGCGATGCCGTAGCGCGCGCTCTCGAGGATCATCAGCACACGGTCGGCGGCTTCGGCAGCTTCCATCATGCGCCGCGCCGCCAGCACCGTGATGGCCATGGGCTTCTCGACCGCTACATGCTTGCCCGCCTGCAGACACCGGATGGCGATGCTGTGGTGCACCGGGTGCGTGGTCAGAATCACCACAGCGTCGATGGGGGCCTCGGCGAGCATGGTGTCGAGGTCGCTGTAGACGCCCACCTCGCCATCGTGCACGTCGGAGACATACATGTGCGGCGCGCCCAGTGGATCGGCGGCGTTGACCGACGCCGGCGGGCGCGGCTCGGGGCCCTCGCCCCGGCGGCGGAACATCACTGCGTCATCGAGCTTGCGCGCAAGCAGTGCCGTGATGCGGAATCGATCGAAGCCCGCGTCACGCAGAGCTTTCAGCCCGCGCAGGTGCGCCGGCAGGATGCGCCCGCAGCCGATGATGCCGATCCGGATATCGCTGGTTCCCATGAGCTTACTCCGTGGGCTGAATGGGCACGAACTGCTTCTGCAACTCCCAGTCATTCTTCTTGAGGTCAAAGTCCAGCCGGGCCGGGAAGAGCATGCCCGGGTCGCGGCGCCGATCGAAGGACTGCAGGAGTGTCTTCAGCGAAGGCTGGGGCACATCGTCGTGCACCACTTCACCGTTGATCGTCACTCGCACCGGTCGAACGAAATCGACCATCTTCCCGTTCAACCAGACCGTCAGCTCATCGACGTTGTGCGCCCGTATGGCGATGCAGTTGTCGCCCTCGTTGGTCGCATGCACCATGCCGCCGGGTACGCGCGCGGTGTAGTGGCGGAAGTCCGTGGTGCAGTAGGATGGCAGCGACTCGGTGGGTTCGAGATGGTCGATCTCAAACGTCCCGTAGTGCGTCCGCCCCACGCTCAGCCAGAACCAGTGTGGCGAGTCATACAGGCGGAACGCGCCCTTGTGCGAGCAGGTCGCGATCTCGGTTGGGAATGCTTCGCGCCGCCGGTCGCGAGCATGGTCAAGGAAGCCGAGGAAACTCTCGCGGGCCGGAGGGTCAGTGAATGAGTGCGTGCCCTGGTGCTCGTCGTAGGTGTGCGGAATGTGGAAGCCGCTCAGGCAGGCGCTGGCCATGCGCGCGAAAGCCACTTCGGTGAAGCGCGGGCGCTCACCGGGGATGAAGTCGTTGATCCCCTGCATCAGGTAAAAGTCCGTGCCGCGCATGCCTTCCCAGAAGCCCCAATACCACGCGCCGGCGTGACAGCCCACTGTGGCGAAGCGATCGCCCAGTGTCTGCACGATATGGAAAGCTCCGAAGCCGCCCATCGACTGCCCACCGATGCACACGCGGTCGGGGTCGATGTTATAGCGGCAGCAGGCCTCCTCGATGACCCCGAGCACGTACGCGTCGGACGTAGGGTTGGACCAGCGCTTATGGGTTTCGAGCTGAAGATTGCCCGGGGCGACGGTGATGCACGGCATCTCGGCGAGCGTGTCGTGGAAGTGATAGCCGCCGTCGCCGGACTGCAGCCAGTCACGCCCCGCGTCGCGGGGGCTGCCACTGCCGCCGCCATGCAGCAGCACCATCAGCCCGGTCGGCGTGGCCGGATCATAGCTCTCGGGCACGAGGAAGTTCAGTTCTTCGTCCGGGTATCGCGCCTGGAGGTGGGGCATCTCGAAGCTCTCGCCGAAGTGCACGCCCGCTTCGCGCCTCTCATGGGCGCGTTGCAGGCACGAGTGCAGCAGCGCGGCGGGCTTGCCCACCCCCTCGGGCAGGTCACCGAGGATCGCCTCGCGGTCGGCGGCGGGGTCGTACAGATAGGCCCGGATCAGTTCGCGCACGGCGTTGTCGATCTCAGGCATTGCGTCCTCCTACTCGCTGATGGGCGCCGGAACGTGGGCCTCCGTGGCCCGAAACCGGTTCCTCATTTCGGCGTTGATGGCCTCCATTGAAGTTCGCGCCAGTTCGGGCAGGTCCTGCCGCCGTGGCGCCGAAACCTTCGCGTATCAAATAGGGAGGCGCTCACCCATGCGCAGATTCGTCGTCGTCCTCATCGCAGCGATTGCCGCATCATCATGCTCCGCCCACTGGACCGAGCAGCCCGACCTGCCCGACTGGGCCCAGCGGGGCACACTGAACTGGTCCCTGCATTACTCCCGCGCCAACCGCGAACTGGTGGACCTGTTCGCCGACGGGCACCAGACACTCATCCACGGCGGCTCCTTCGACAGCGAGGAAACCGGCGACTACGCCGAGCAGCTCGGACTCCGCTACATGCCCTACGTGTGCAGCCGCACGCTCACCACGACGAACATGGAGCAGTCCCCGGAGCTGCAGCAGGCGGTCATGCTCAAGGAGGACCGCAGCGAATTCCTCGCCTACAACAACCCCGTCCGCCGCTACGGGTCCCTGCACCCGGACACTTGGCCGAACTATGTCCGCGAGCGAATCCAGCGCGTGCGCGAGTTCCCGAACGTCTGGGCAATCTTCTTCGACAACGCCTTCGCGCCGCAGGACGATCACCGGGACGAGAACGTCGCTGCCTGGCAGGCGTGGGCGCGCGAGCGGGGCATCGACCCCGGCGATGACGTGCCTTACCTCTATCAGGGCGAGCAGGCGGCGCAGTCGCGCGCCTTTTCCCGCGACGCGCTGATCGACTATCACCGCGGCCTGCAGCAGTACTGTCACGCGCAGGACCCGCCGCTGCTGAACTGCCCGAACTCTGGTAATGACTATGGGCTCGCAGCGCTGGAGGCCGGAGTGCTCGACCTGATGTTCTACGAGAACGGGCGACACGCTCCGTTCTTCAACAACGCGTTTCTCTACAAGAAGGGTCTGGCGGCTTCGCACGGTAAGCCGACTGCGATGCTGTCATACATTCCCGAAAGCGTCGGCGACAAGCGTGGCGTGCGCACCTGGCATGAGGGCATGCACCACTTCTTCTATCCGTCATCGCCACACGCCGAGGAGTTCGCGGTCGCCATCGCCGAGGCGGCCAGCGTCGGCGGTAACTACGTAACCTGCTACAGCCTGTTCCCGGCCCTGCCCATCACTGACACCACCGACCCCTTCAACCAGCGCATCTACCGCGAGATCAAGCGCATGTACACCTTCCTCGACATCAACAGTGAGCTCTACGCGGGCGCGCAACCGGGCAGCGATGTCGCGGTGCTCTACTCGTCCGACACTGGGCTGCAGAACCGCCATCTGGCCAACTACGACGCGCTCGGCGAGGCCATCACGCACGCGGGCATCCCCTACGAAGTGGTGGTCCCAAGCGATCTGACCGGCGACGGCATGACGGGCGTTCGCACGCTCTTGCTGCCCAACGTGCTCTACATCAGCGAGGCTGCGGTGGCGGGTGCGCTGAAGTTCGTCCAGGACGGCGGGCGCGCGATCATCACCGGCGATTTCGCGACCTACAACGAAGACGGCGTCGCGACGCAATCGGCTGCTGCCGCCGAGTTGCTGGCGCCGCTGGGGCTGGTGAGCCGGGCGGTCCGCGAGTGGGAGTTGGACGGCTTCGAGCCCGAGAGCATCGCTCAGATCAAGGCTGTCCGCGATGGTGCCACGGCGTCGATGACCTTCGACGGCGTGGCCGGCGACTACGTGGCCCACATCGCCATGACCGACGAGAACGACGGCACGTCCGCGTTTGAGCTGGCGGCGGCCGGCCGGACCGTCTTTGAGGGAATGCTGGATGAGGAGGACAATCAGACGCGCTGGCATGCCACTCCGGCTTTCGCGCTCAAGCCCGGCGATGTGGTGACCCTCACCGCTCACCCCGACGGCGGGGAGCCCTGCCGCACGCGCGCCGTGACGCTTGTGCGGGCTGATGCGAGTGGCGGCGCTCGCTGCGGGCGGGGGAGGGTGGCCTACCAGCCCGTGGGCCTGGAGGCCCTGGACTCGGCTGCGCTCCTCGGCACGCTCGCACCACAGGCGGTGCTCGCCGATCCCGGCGAGGTCATGGTCAACGTCATGGACGTCCCAGCGATGGGCCTGACCACCGTCCACCTGGTCAACTACGGGCTGGAGTATGAAGTGGCCAATCCAGGCCTCTACACAACTGACGATGGCACACCGGAAGCTCGCGTGTTCTTCGGCGGCGAGGGTCGCGTGGTGCGCAAGCGCATCACCATCGGCGACCTCGACGAGGTAGCCGACCCGGTCCTTCAGGTGCACGGCTTTGGCATCGGCGAGGCGGACGCGGCGTTGGCGGTGACCATCAACGGGCAGCCGGCGGCACGCATTGCCCACGCCGACTTCGCGCAGCGCTCCTGGCACGAGGTGCCCATCCCGCGCGATCTCCTGACGGACGACAACACCATCGAGATCCGTGCCGAGGGCGAACTCGATGGCGTGGCCGCGTGGATACAGATCGACATCGACACCGACACCAACGAGGGCGGCTCGTCGCTGAGCAGCGATGGCGGCAACACATTCTCCGCTGACGACCTGTCGCCTGACCTCAAGGATCAGACCGGCGAATACATGATCCGCATCAAGGACCGCTCGCCAGGCCAGTTCGACGAGGACCCGGCCAATCTGGTGCAAAACCCGGGCTTCGAGCAGGTCGTGGTGCCGCACTCGGAGACGCAGATCACCGTCCCGCCCGCCGAGGGCTTCAGCGTGCTGCTCGATGGCGAGGCGCAGACCTGCCTGGCCATCTCGCCCGATGGACCCCCGCAATGGGTCGAGCCGATGGTTGTCGGGAAAGCTGCGCGCTACACCGCGCCTACGTTCAGCTACTACAGCATCCTGCTGCTGGGCGAGCGCGCGACACTGGAACCGATCCGGCTCGCGAACGCGCAGGCTGCGCCGTGGGAGCTGCCGATGGTGACCACGCCACTTCGAGCCGACACGACCGGATGGGGGGACTTCGGTGCCGGCTTCGCGTTTGACGAGACCGGTGGGCGCGAGGGCGGCAGAGCGATCACCATCACCAACCAGAGCGCCGACGACATTCGGGGCGCCTCGCAGCAATTCGCCTTCGAGGGCGACGACCAGCCCACCGCTCTCACCATCAGCGCATGGAGCCGCTGCGAGAACGTGTCCGAGCCCGGGGACGGGCATTACTCGGTCTGGGTGGACGCGCTCTGCGAAGACGGGACGGTCTACAACGGCCACAGCGCCCGTTTCCCCGTAGGCACACACGACTGGCAGCAGGCGACGCTCACACTCGACCCGCCCGCGCCGATCCGCACCATGAAGCTCTTCGTGCTCTTCCGCCACCACTCGGGCACGGTGTGGTTCGATGACATCAGAATGGAAGCCCGGTAGGAGGAGACACGATGCGCATCATCGTCGCGATTTGGGGAGGTCTGCTGATCATGTCGGCAGCACAGGCCGCGCTCTATGAGCCCATGGCCAAGCCCTTCGTCACCATTGCAGCGGGTGGCCAACCACAGGCGCAGATCGTGATCCCGGCCGAACCCGAAGGCCTTGAACAGTTCGCCGCAACCGAGTTGCAGCGTTACCTGAAGCAGATGTCCGGAGCCGAGTTGCCCATCGTCGCAGATGGCCAGGACCTGGCGCATCCGTTCAGCTTCTACATCGGCGAGACGGAGAAGAACCTGTCTCGGGCGATCGATATCTCCGACGAGGCGATGGGGCGCGATGGCTTCGCCCTGCACTCCGTGCCCGACGGTATCTGCGTCTTCGGCCCCGACAAGCTCAGCCCGGTCTTCGGCGTGTACGAGATACTCGAGCGCTGGTTCGACGTGCGCTGGTTCATGCCAATCAGCGACGACGTCCCTGCCGACTTGGCCGAACACGTGCCCACGCGCGATACGCTGCAGATGGGCCAGGTGGACCTGGTCGTCAAGCCCGACTTCCGGGTGCGTTGGGTGGGCAACGGTGCGTGGCCACTGGCGCACCGGATGAACGCCTTCGTGAAAGCCGATGGCGAGGATGTCGGCATCAACTGGAAATGGCACTTCCACACCTTCCGCACGCTCATCCCGCCGGACGAATACTACGAGGACCACCCCGAGTGGTTCGCGCTGGTGGACGGCGAGCGCAAGATAACCGACAGCAAGAGCCACGGCAATCAGCTCTGCACCTCCACCCCCGAACTCGTGGCGGAGGTCGCGAAGAACATGATCGCGGTCCTCGACGCGGACCCGAGCATCGAGATCATTGCCCTCTCGCCCAACGACGGCGGCGGCTTCTGCGAGTGCGAAAGCTGCACCGCGCTCGACGAACCCGAGCGCGACTGGTTCGCGAAATACTCGCGCCGGCTGGCGATCTTCAACAATCAGGTGGCGAAGATCGTCGGCGAGAAGCACCCGGACACGCTCATCAAGGTCGGTGCTTACGCGATGTATGCCCGGCCTCCGCTCGACGAGGATTTCCGCCCGGAGCCGAACCTGCTCTACCAGCTCTGCCACATCTACTTCTGCCACAACCACCCGCTCGGCAGCGAGGCGTGCGTGGCTGGGGAGACCTACGAGCCCAGCCACAACTTCCAGCCGAATCGGGAGTATGCGAAGATTCTTGAGCAGTGGCGGGAGCTGAGCCCACACCTGTTCATGTATGAGTATTACACTCTCGGGGGTATCGCGAAGGGCAACCTGCCCTGGCCGCTGGTGCACACCATGCGCACCGACATTCCGTACTACCGTGACCACGGGATCGAGGGCTTCTACACGCAGCTTTCGGGGAATCTCTATCACCGCTACGGGCTGAACTACTACATCGCCGCGAAGCTGTGCTGGGACCCGGACTTGGATCCGGACGCGCTGCTGGAGGACTATTTCAGCAAGTTCTACGGGATCGCCAGTCGTCCGATGCGCCGCTACTTAGACACCCTCGAGCAGGCCATGATCGACTGGAATGGCTGCTCATCGTATGGACTGAAGGGCACCGCACACGTGGAGATGGCCCTGAAGGTCTACACGCCGGAAGTGATGGCGAAGCTACAGGCGGCGCTGGCGGAAGCCGAGGGGACATCCAACACCGACCGCATCGCGGGCCAGCGCGTGATGCTGGCCCGGCGGATGTATCAGGAGTTGGAGGCATCGCTGGCCGAGATGGGGCGGTAGGGCGACGGCCTTCTGATCGCCGCTAGCAGTAGAACACATCCAGTGACTTGAGCTGCGCGTCGCCGTCGGTCTGGTCGGCACGGACGGAGATGGCGTCGGCGATCACCGTCGGGAATTGGTCGATGCTCTTGTGCCCGATCGCCGTGCCCACGTGCACGCCTTCCCATCGGCCCTTGACCTGCGCCATGATGCGGTACTGCCGCACGCGTTCGCCCTGAGCAATGTCCTCGCAGACGATCGCGTGATTGACCGGCGTCGGGGCGTCGAATGTCACGGTCAGTTGCCCGGCCGGACCGGTGGCTGCGCCGAGCGGCGTGTCGAACCGCCGGCGCGGGCCCCACGTTCAGCAGCAGATTGCAGCCGCGACCGACCGAGTTGTAGTACATGTGCACCAGTCGCTCAAGGCTCTTGAGCGATGGCAGGTCGTGGTCATGCCAGAACCAGTTGGCGCGGATACGAGCGTCACATTCCGCCGGGATCCAGTGCGGAAAGCTCGCGCGGAAGTCTGGCAGCAGCCACTCGGTGGCGTTGGTGCCCTCAGGCTCCTCGACCACATCCCAGCACGGGTCTGGCGCCAGACCGTCCTCGTTGCCCACCCAGCGCACATCCGGCTCGCCCATCGAGAAGATGCACGTCTCCGGAGCGTGCTCGCGGATCGTGCCGATGATCATCTCCCAGTCATACACGTGCCCGGCGCTCCCCGCCCCGTCCAGCCAGACGTAGCTCACTTCGCCGTACCGCGTGAGCAGCTCAGTCCACTGCGCCGCGAAGTGCCGGTCATAGGCGGGGGAGTCGTCATAGCATGGCTCGTGGCGGTCCCACGGTGAGCAGTACAGCCCGAGCTTGAGCCCGTGGTCGCGGCAGGCCTGTGCGACCAGCTCCACCATGTCCGCGTCACACGGGCTCGACGCGATTGAGTAGTCGGTGGTGTCCGTGGGCCACATGCAGAAGCCATCGTGGTGCTTGGTGGTGACCACCAGGTACTTCATCCCTGCGTCGGCGGCGGTTTCCGCCCACTGACTCGGGTCGAGGTCCGATGGGTCGACGATCGCCGGGTCATCATCGCCCTCGCCCCATTCCTGATCGGCGAATGTGTTTGGGCCGAAGTGGCAGAACATGCCCAGTTCGAGATCCTGGAAGGCAAGCTGTCGCGGGCTTGGCACTGGCCGGTCGCTCATCGGTATCACTCCCTGTGCCAATGGCATTCGCGCCCCCGGTCGGTTATCCTCCACACACGCCCGACAGGAAGAGGCCCCAGCGACGGCGAACCGTCCCTCACACTAATCGAAGCGGTGGCGGAGCAGATGGGAGTTAGGCAATCATGAGAGTTATCTGCTGGATAGGCGTGGCGCTTTGTGTGAGCATTGCGCAGGCTGCGGTCATATATGAATCTGACTTTGAGGGCGGGCAGGCGCCCGGCTGGCTCGTGCCTGACGGGCGTGAGGATCGCACGGCGGTCGCAGTGGTCGGACCTGATGACGATGCCCCCGAGATGGCGGCTGGCGAGCGATGCCTGCGCATGCGCGGCACTGCGATGTGGAACATATGCGAGCTGGCCCTCGAGGAACCGGTCGCGCTGACGGGGCCGATCTACCTGATGGCCGACTGGCAGTCGCGCGGGCCGGTCGGGCAGATGGGACTGCTGCTGATCGTCGAGGGCGTGAAGCAGCCGGTGTTCTCGACCACGGGCCCGGTGGGTAGACTGGCCACCGATCGCTGGGACACGCTGGTGGCGCGGCTCGACCAGTTCGACCCCGCTGTGGCCGGCAAGAACCTCACTGCCGTGCGCCTGGCAGTTCGCTGCACGGTTGGTGCTGAGACCGGCGACGGAGCCGCCGCCGAGCGCGACACTTATCTCGACAACGTGCGCATTCTTAGCGGCGACGATGTCCAGCAGGCCGTCGAGGCCGCTGCCCGGCAGGCCACGCCCCGCGAGTACACCGGCCCCGAGCGCTTCGCGATCCAGGACGAGGAGGAGCTGGCGGTGTGGTACACGCCGTCGCTGGCGCCTGCGCTACGCAACACGCCCGTGCCCGAAACGGCCGCGCGGCCGATCCGGGTGCGCCTCGCCCGGCGCGAGGCGGAGTCATTCGAGACCGTGGTGACCATCAGACGGGACGCCGAGGTCACGGTGAAAGTCCTGCCCTCGCTGCTGGCCGGGCCCGAGGGCGGTCAGATACCGGCGGAGATGGTGAGCGTCCATCCGGTGCGGACCGTGCCTATTCTCACGCGCGTGGGCTTCCCCGCGCCGATGGACTGGCCCGACCCGCTCTCCCATGACGAGGGATCGACCGTCACGGGCCCGTGCCACGTCCCGATCTGGGTGACGGTACAGGCGCCCGAGAACGCCCGCCCTGGCATCTACACCGGGCGGCTGACGGTGATGATCACCGGCGAGATGACCGTGGCCGTGAACGTGCCGCTGGAGGTCGAGGTCCTGGACTTCGACCTGCCGCTACGCCCGAGCTTCCGCACGAACCAGCAGCTCTGGGGCGTCAAGCGAGGCGAGACGCGCCCGTGGCTCGAGGAGCTTGCCGCCCGCAAGATGTACGACGCCAGTTGGTGGTACTCCGACGCGGACGAGCGGCAGTGGCGCATGGACGAGCTTGGTCAGAATGCGATCAAGATCAACATGGTCGGCGGCCATGGGCACACACCGGTGAAGCTCGACGGCCACGAGATCTACTCGGACGAATACGCGGAAGTCTTCCGAACCCGGCTGGCGCAGCAACTGGCGTCGGTGCGCGACAACGGCTGGGAGCAGGACGCGTTCATCTATATCTGGGATGAGAATTGGGGCCTCGCCGAGGTCTTCGACCACGTGAAATACCTCGCCGGGCTGATCCGCGAGCAGACCACCGAGGTGCCGATCCTTGCCGCGCTGCCCGTGGACGAGAAGATCGAGGGCGTAGTCAACATCTACCTCGCCGAGTACTCTCCCGACGAAATCATCCGCAGTCGCATGGCTGCGGGCGACGAGTTCTGGCGCTGGGGGAACGTGGATTTGCAGATCGGCAAAGCTCCGCTCGCGGTCCGCCTCTGCTACGGACTGGAGTCGGTCAAGCGCGGCTTCATCGGTGCCTACAGTTGGGGCGTATCGGCGTGGCGCGAGAGCGACCCCTGGGTCGCCCATGACCGGAGCAACTGGGGCGGATCGCTCTTCTACCCGGGCATGCACGAAGGCTCAGCGCCCGACCGACCGGTCCCCTCGATTCGCATGGAGCTGCTGCGCGATGGCATCGAGGACTTCGAGTACGTGACCATTCTGCGCGGGCTCATCGAGGCCCGAGGGCAGGCCGCCCCCGAGGCGGCAGCGAGAGCCCGCGCGCTTATTGAGGAGGCGGAGGGGCTGGCGAACGTTCCCGCCGACTTCCGCCGCTGCGATGAGGGCGTCGACGAGATCATCAGTGTGCGCGCGCGGATGCAGGACGCGATTTTGGAGCTGCAGGCAATCAACTGAGCACCAACACGGAGGCGCCAGGCATGCCCGAGCCACTGAACTTCCTGTGCTTCATAGTGGACCAGATGCGTGTCGATCACATGGGTTGCGCGGGCAACCCCGTGATCCAAACGCCGCACCTCGACCGGTTGGCCGAGACCGGCGTGCGCTTCTCGCGCGCCTACTGCAACAACCCGCTGTGCATGCCCTCGCGCGCCACGCTGTTCACCGGCATGACGCCCCGCGGTCACCACGTGCGCACCAACGGCATTCCGCTTGACCGCGACTGCCCGACCATCGTGCAGTCGCTCGCCGACGCAGGCTACCGGACCAACTCCGTCGGCAAGCTGCACATGAACAACTTCAACCTGCCCAAGGGCGCCGACATCGACGACGTCGACCCGCTTGACCACCCCGAGGCCCGACCAATGTGGTTGCACCGCCGCCTGCAGAAGATGCCCACGCCCTACTACGGGTTCCAGTCGGCGGAGATCATTCTCGGCCACGGGTCAGGCGTGCACGGCGACTACTTCCACTGGTTGCGCGAGCGCGATCCCGACGGCCCGGAGAAACTCGCGCCCCCTGCTGGCACACCGACGCCCCACAACGCCGAGACGTCCTGGCACAATGCCATCCCGCAGGAGCTTCACTACAACCACTGGGTCGCCGACCGCACCATCGACTTCCTCGAGAACCAGCCCGCCGGCGATCCTTTCTTCACATGGTGCTCATTCCCGGATCCGCACCACCCATACTGCCCGCCCGAACCGTGGGCCAGCATGTATGACCCGGCCGACATGCCAATGCCCAGCCGGCGCGAGGGCGAACTCGACGATCTGCCGCCCTTCTATCGCGAGGTCTACGAGGACGGTATCTGGGTCAGTGGCCGGACCAAGCCGGCGAAGATGGATGACGAGCAGTTGCGCGAGATTCTCGCCCTCACTTACGGGATGATCTCGCACGTGGACCACAACATCGGGCGCGTGATGGACGCCCTCGAACGCCGCGGTCTGCGCGAGAACACAGTCATCTGTTTCCTCTCTGACCATGGCGATATGATGGGCGACCACTGGATCATCAACAAGGGCCCCTTCCACATGAACGGGCTGCTCCAGATGCCTTTCCTGTGGAGCTGCCCGGGGCACTTTTCCGAGGACATCGAGACAGCCGGCCTGGTCAGCTATCTCGACTTCGCGCCCACCATCATGGACCTGGCGGGCCTCCCGCTGCCGGAGGGCAACGTCCCTCCGCAGGCCGAGCCGGCCGATCAGCCCCCCGCGCTGCCGGGCATCTCATTCGCGCCGCAGCTTCGCGGCGAGGTCGATTCGCTGCAGGACAGCGTGATCGTCGAAAACGATGAGGACTACCTCAAGCTCCGCCTGCGAACGCTCATCACCGACCGCCACAAGCTCACGGTGTACCCGGGCCAGGAGTATGGCGAACTCTTCGACCTGCAGCAGGATCCCGGCGAACTCAGCAACCTGTGGAGCGACCCGGGCAGCCAGCAACTCAAGCTCGAACTCAAGGCGAAGTTGCTCGAGCGCCTGATCGAGACCGACAATCCGACGCCGAGGCGCCTCACCCACGCGTGAGGCACAATGAGGAGTGAGATGAGTATGGCCGACCGACCGAACGTGGTGCTGTTCGTCACTGACCAGGCGCGCGCGAAGGACACCGGCTACTGGGGCAACTCGCTCATTCAGACGCCGAACACCGACCTCATCGCCGCGGAGGGTGCGGGCTTCCGCAACTGCTTCGTGCAAAACCCGGTCAGCACCCCCTCCCGGGTGGCGATGGCCAGTGGCTGGTACTGCCACGTCAACGGGCACCGCACGATGCATCACATGCTCCGCCGCCACGAGCCGAACATGCTGCGCCACTTCAAAGAGGCGGGCTACTACGTCTGGTGGGGTGGCAAGAACGACATGCTGGCCATGGAGACCATCGGCGATTCCAGCCACGAACGCGTCGGCGGCGTGGGCGGGCGAGAGACCTGCCGCTCCGAGCCGTGGGAGCCGACCGACCGGCTCTTCCACACCTTTCTGTGGGGCGAGGTGCCCGAGAACGATGGCCGGTCGGTGGCTGACGATTACGTGGCTGAGCAGGCCGCTGAGTTCATCCGCAAGCCGAAGAGCGAACCATTCTTCATGCTCGTGAACCAGACGTTCCCGCACCCGCCCTACGCGGTGAGCGAACCGTGGTTCTCGATGTATGATCGCGCCGAAGTGCCCTTCCCGATCAGACCTCCCGAGGACTTCGCGGGCAAACCCAGGATACTCCCCATGGTGCATCGGCGTATGCGTATGGACCAGATCACCGACGATGAGCTGCGCGAGATCGTGGCGGTGTATTGGGCGATGATAACCAAGACCGACCGCAACCTTGGCTGGGTTATTGAGGCGCTCAAGCACAGCGGGCAGTGGGACAACACCATCCTCGTTTCCACCTCTGATCACGGCGATTTCGCGGGTGACTACAACCTGACGGAGAAGATGCAGAACACCTTCGAGGACTGCCTGACGAACGTACCCTTCGCGATCCGCATGCCCGGCTGCGACCCGCTGCCCGGGCCGTCGGAGGCGCTCGTCGAGATGATCGACCTGCTGCCCACGCTCGCGGAGGCGTGCGATCTGCCGCTCGGCCACACGCAGTTCGGCAGATCGCTCCTGCCCGTGCTGCGCGGCGAGACCGAGGCCCACAAGCCCTACGTCTTCTGCGAGGGCGGCGCGCTCGAGGAAGAGCCGCATACACACGAGTCCGACCGCCCGTGGGACACGATCTACTGGTGCCGACCGGCGCTGCAGGCCACCGAACCGTGGGTGCACGGCAAAGCGGTCATGATCCGCAACCATGACTGGAAATACGTTCGGCGGCTGTATGACACCGACGAGCTTTACGATCTGGTCAACGATCCCGACGAGGTCACCAATCTGTATGGTGACCCAGAGTATGACCACATCGTTGCGCGTATGACCTCGGCCATGGCGACCTGGTTCATCGAGACTGGCGATCAGGTGCCTCATCGGTGGGACCTCCGGTCGCCGAGCGAAGAACACCCCCACTGGTCCGCAGGCGTGGCACATCACGGCTTCGTAAAGGACGCTGACCCGAGTCTGGAGTGACGACATGGCTGAGCGATATCGTCCGTTCCGAGACCTGCGCACACCCGAAGACCTGCTGCTGGTGCGGCGGGAGATCAAGCGCGCGCCGGTGAATGTGCGCATGCCGGAGGCCTACTACCCGGAGATATGCGCGTGGGTGACCGTTCGCTGCGATGAGGGCGAGCTGTTCTCCGACGAGGGCCAGACGCTGATGGAGGGCACCATCGAGGGCGCTTCGAGAGCACCGGCGAGGACACCTTCGAGTGCGATTCAGGGCTGCCTGTTCACGCCGCCGTGGATGCGAAGAAGTCGTTCAGACTGGGCTTGGCGATGAGCAACGTCGCGTGGGTGGTGCGTCACCGCCCGTACGCCGCCGAAGCCAACGGGCAGTTCCGGTTGCATCTGCTGGCAGGCCAGGGCGCGACCGGCGAGTTGATGCGCATTGGCGGAACGGGCGACGCCCCGGGCCCCAACCTGTCGCCGGTCCCTGAGCGCCTGCACGTCGGCGCAAGCCCCGACGGCACCGGGCGTTTCGCCGGGAAGATCACTTCGGTCGCCGCCTACAACACTCTGCGCGATCGCCTGGTGGGCAGGCCCCGCGGGCGCAGCGCTGCAGGCCTGCTGCCACCGATCCCCGGCGGCGGGGGCTTCGCGGCACATTGGTTGGATGACGAGACGGTCGAGGTGTTCTCGCGCCCAAGCTTCAACCTGAGTGCCTCATACTGGGTGTTCCTGAAGCTGCCCGACAACGAGCCAGACCTCAAGCGCCTGCTGATCGACCTGAAGTGGTATGGCGCAGTCAACATGACCCCGACCTTCTTCTTCAGCTCCGACCGCCGCCGCTGGCAGCGAGTCGTGCCCGAGCGTATGTGGCAGAGCGACGGCCGCACCGACTTCCGCGTGCAGTTCGCGCTCACCGCGGCCATGCGCAAGGGCGGCTGGCTGGCCAGCGGCCCTGTCTTCGGCGAGCCGGAGTGCGCCGAGCTGCTGGCGTGGTCGCGGAAACAGCCGCATACCACCGTGCGCGAGATCGGCAGTTCTGTGGAGGGGCGGCCGATCCACCTCATCCGCGTGGGTGCCGGCGAGGACGGCCCCGACCGACGTGGCGTGGCGATTACCTGCGGGCAGCATTCGCCGCTGGAGATCATGGGCGGCCACATCATCCACCCCATGATGGCGCGCATCCTCAAGAGCCCAACGCTCCTTGAGCGCGCCAACTTCTACTTCGTGCCCACTGTCAACGTCGACTGCTCTCACTACGGCGGCAACGGTCTGAACGCCAACTGCAGCAACCTCAACCGGCACTGGCTCGTCGATCCTGAGCCGGAGACGGCCTGCATCATCCAGCACTTCGACCAGTTGCGCGAGAGTGGTCAGGACCTCGATCTGGCCATCGACATCCACGCCGGCGGGATATTCCGCAATCACGTGTTGATGCACATGGGCGACGGGGAGGACGTGCAGGTGGGGTGCGCGGCGGGCGCGCAGCAGGAGGCGTGGCGCGAGCTTCTCGAGGAACACGCGGGCCTGCGGCGAACCGACGGCTGGGCCCTGGCCCAGAACAAACTCCGGGCCAGCGATTACTTCCATCAGGTGCACGGTGCCACGGGCTTCTGCCTCGAAATGAGTTCGTGCAGCTACTTTGATCCCGCCGACGGCCACACTAAGGCGTTCGGTCCGGCGGCCTTCGACATAGTCGCGGCGGGGATTGTGCGCGCCTGCGAGGAGAGATTCCGCGACTGACGCCGGGGAGGGCGCTCGCGAGGTGCGTCGAAACAGACTGGCATATCTGATGCGTTCGTTGTACGGGAGGCAAACAATGAGATCGGTACTGCTTGGGGCAATGGCATTGGTGCTGAGCGCGGCGGTTGCGTGCGCCGCGGTGGACGAGCATACGACTTTCCTCGCGCATTACGATACGGGCGCACTGCCCGACTACTGCGCCGGCGACTGGAGCGCGGGGGTGGCCGGCAGCCCGACACTGGTCGAGGGCAAGTTCGGCCAGGCGCTCGAGCTGGAGAGCGGCAAATCAGTCAGCTACCCCGCCGAGGGCAAGATCAACCCCGAAGCGGGGACGATCGAGCTCTGGCTCAAGTGGCTCTGGGAACCGGGTACCGCCCCCAAAGCCAGCATTCTCCTGCTGCAGACGCCGGCTGGATCGTATCTCAGGCTCAACACTGTCGTCGGCGGCAAGCTCGGGATGGCGTACAGCACAGGCACAGGTGACGCGCAGGTGTGGCGACGCGTCGAGATCCAGCCGCCTGTATGGGAGCCCGGTGAGTGGCACCACATGGCGGCCACCTGGGGCGATGGCGTCATCCGCCTGTACATCGATGGTATCTTGATGGACGAGGATGAGGGCGCCCTTCCTCTCGAGGGCAAGCTCGGCGACTTCTCGCTGGGCCGCGGCCCGCTGGTTATTGACGAACTGCACATCGCCAGCGTGGCGCGGTCCGCAGATGAGATCATGACTTCGGCGCTCGCCGAACCCGACGAGGCGATCGTCGAGTATCTGACCAACCGCGAACCGAAGAGCAGCGCGCAGGCCATGGGCTCGGTCGGCATCGATGCCGAGACTGCCGTCGATGACCGCGAACTCCCACTGACCATCGGCATGACTGGCTACGCGCGTGGCGTGGCCCTGCGCGCGCCCGCTCGGATCGAGTACGAAGTGCCGGAGGGTGTCGCACTGATCGCCGGCGTGGCCGGAGTCAGTGGCTTTGCTCCCGCGGGCGCATCGGTGGCCCTCAAGGCCTCGGTCGAACCGGTCGAGATGGACATCCCCATCGCAGGCCCGGGCACCATCGTCTTCGAAGCTGCTGGCGACGCCGATGCCGCCGGCGTATTCGCAGACATCGTGCTGCTGGGCGAGGGCGCAGGCATGCCGCCAGCCTTTGCGCGCGAGATGACCGAGGATCAGATGGCCATCCAGCGCCAGCGCACTCACGTCGCCGAATACTCCTTCGACCTGCCCGAGAACCCGCGAGGCTACATGTTCTACGCCGGGCATCCCGTCGACCAGGTCGCGCCTGACACCGAGCCTCTCGGCGAGAAGTGGCCTGAGTCGATGCTGATCAAGGCGGCCCCGGGCGAGTATGAGGCGATCCAGTTCGCGATCTTCGCGGCCCAGGACATGCCGAGCGTATCGGTAAGCTGCACCGACCTCGCAGGCCCCGCCCAGATCGGCTCCGGCGACCTCGATGTGCGCCTCATCCGGCGCGGCCTGCAACGGGCGGGCTACTGGATGGAGCGCAAGCCCACGACCTTCAGCGTGATCTCTCGCTTCCTCATGCCCAACCGCGACTTCTGGCTGCCGGCGGGCAACTTCAAAGAGATGCAGGTCATCGTGCATGTACCCGATGACGCCCCGGCGGGCCAATACACCGGCACCGTGACGGTCGGCGGCGACCCCTTCAGCTTCGGCCTCAACGTGGAGGTCCTCGCCCTTGAACTCACTCCGCTCAAGGACCGCCGCTACGGCATGTATTATGTCTTCACCGACATGATGGACCGGCCCGAGGCGCTGGAAGCGGAGCTTGCTGACATGGAGGCGCACGGTTGCACCACCATGAAGCCCGCCGCGGGTGTGCAGTTCGAGAAAGCGGACGACGGCACCATCACTTGGCGCCTCGATGACATCCGCGCTCTGCTCGAAGGATTGCGCCGCCACGGGTGTTTCGGTTCGCTGCCGGTGTATGACCGCATCGACCGCCTCGGAATCATCATGGGCCACCGGGGCATCGGCAAAGACGGTACAGGTGAGCCGCTGGCCGAGCAGGAGGACCTGCTCGCGATCTGCCGCGATGCGTTCTTCGAGCTCAAAAGCCTCAACGCCGAGTACCCCGAGTTCGAGCTGGTCCTCACCCACATGGACGAGGTCTTCAACCGCGACCGGATGGCGCGTTACATCGACATCGCTGAAGTCGTCCGCAAGACCACTGACATGCGCATCTACATCACCCACCACACCCAGCCGGGAAGCTGGGAGAAATACATGGCGCAGGCCGACCCCTACATCGACGTCCGGTCGATGAACGGGCACTCGCTGGAAACCTGGCTGCATGACGGCAACAGCTTCGACGACATGGCCGCCCTGCTCGAGGAGTCCGGCGACGAGGCGTGGATCTACCACAACATGCGGGGCGCCTTCTTCGAGGCCGAGTGGAACCGGATCATCAACGGCATCTGGATGTGGCAGTCGCCGATAACCGTCCACGCGCCCTGGAAATACTACAGCATCGGCGGCGACCCCTTCGACGACACCGATGCGGACCACTTTGACTTCGTATACGCCGTGCCGATGCCCGGCAATCCGACCGAGCTGATCTCCACGCTGCACTATGAGGCCTTCCGCGAGGGCATCGATGACATGCGTTACATCGCGACTCTCGAGGATGCGATCACGCGCGCCGAAGAGGCGGGCATCGACGCTTCGGCCGCCAAAGCGTGGCTGGCCGAGATGGCCGGAATGATGCCGCAGGCGCCCGAAGACATCGTCGACATCGATGACGAGAGCCCGCTGTGCGTGGCCATGTCGCGCAAGTTCAGTGGGGCAGACTGGGATCGGCTGCGCTGGCACACCGCCGAACTGACCATCGCGTTGCAGCAGAAGATGCAGTAAACAGCCGCGAACTGCCCAGGGAGGGGAAACTCGTGAGAGGACTACTCGCGCTTGCGCTCATTGCGCTGACCATTGGCGTTGCGACCTGCCAGACCACCGACCAGCCGCTGCTGACAGACATCACCTGGCAGACGCCGTCTGCTGTCGCAACCGCTGCGAGCCTCGGCGGCGCGCCCAGCAAGCAGATCGGCATCCCCGCGCTGCTGACCGCGCCGGTGGTCGACGGCTCGCTGGACGACCCCGCCTGGGAAGCGGCCGCGACCACTGACGCGTGGATGGACGTGAGCGGCTCTGCCGAGGCACCCGTGCAGACGCAGGCCTGGGTGGGGCGCATCGGCGAGCGGCTCTACCTGGCGGCGCGATGCACTGAGCCGAACATCGCGGGCGTCCGCGCCGAAGTCACCGAGGACGGCGGCTCCGTGTGGAATGACGATTGCGTGGAGCTCTTCTTCGATGGCAATCTGGACAAGGAAACCTATAGGCAGATTGGCATCAACTCGCTGGGAGTGGTCACCGCATTTGACCGCGCAGATGCCGAGTGGAGCCCCGCGATTGAGCGCGGCGCGCTTGTGGGTGAGGGTCAGTGGAGCGTCGAGCTCTCCATCGGCATCAGCGACCTCGCGATTCTGAGCAATGCCTTCGGCCTGAACTTCTGTCGCGAACGCCGGGCCGATGGTGACACCGAGTTGTCATGCTGGTCACCCACGGGCAAGGGCTTCGGCCAGCCCGCAAGCTTTGGCCTCGCGATGCTCGGCGCGTCCTACCTCAGCAGTTTCGACCCCGGCGACGCCGCCGTGGGGCTGAACTCGGTGGCTGTCGTCATGCTCAACGACAGCGAAGAGGCCCAACGCCTCCGGGTCCGCCTGCAGTGGTGGCAGGGCGATGAGATCGCACGCGAGGCCTTCAGCTCTTACCAGGAACTGGCGCCCGGAGCCGAGCGTGAAGTGACCATCCCTTACACCATCTCGCACGCGGGCGAACCGGTGACGCTGGAGGTAGTAGTGCTGGATGAGCGCGGCGCGTCTCTGGCCCAGCGGGCGCTGGTCAAACCGATCAGGCCGCCCATGGGCAGTGTCCTTGGCCAGAGCCTGTTCTTCCTCGACGAGGCACAGGCCGGGATGCAGGTCCGGCTCGACGTGGGCGAGGACCTGTTGCGCGATCGTGGCCAACTGATCGTCGCGCTTTTCGAGCAGCCCTCCATGTCGCTCATTGCGCGCCAGGAGATCACTCCGCTGGCCGCGCCCGTGCTCAGCGCGCGGCTGGCCCTGCCTGAACTCAAGACGGGTAGCTATAGCCTGCACGTGATTCTCAAGCAGCCGGGGCTGGACGGCCCGATGCGCGTTGCCGAGGACATCCACGCGATTCGCGTGCTGCCCTCGCGGCTCCGCGACTGAGCGCGGGCCCAAAACGGGACGAGGCTTTCCGCCGCCGGCTTGTATATCAGGCCGGCGGTGGGTATAATCCGGCCAGCAAACTGCCCTTGGCCAAGCCGTGTGGAGGCGGACCAGCAGTGGCAATCGGCACAGAAACTGAAGCAGCATCAGCCGCACTTCCCCTGCCCGAGCTTCTCGGACCTGCAGCGCTTTCTGAGCGCTCGCGCAGGCTGCGAGAGACCGTGCTCGATGAGGGCTGGAACTACGTCGAGCGCGATATCCTGATCGCAGAGTCGTTCCGGGCCACCGAGGGCGAGCCCTTCATGCAGATTCGCGCGGCCAAGGCCGTGGCGCATCTGCTCGCGGAGATGCCCATCGCCATCCGCGACGGCGAAGTCTTGGCCGGCTGGCACCCCAACACGCGACCAGAGGGCGAGCGCGAAGAACAGGTCCGCGAGGCCGCCGGCTACGTGGCGCGCGAGGGGTGGCGGACCTACTGCTCCGAGGGCCACATGGCTCCCGACTACAAGACCGTCCTGCACAGTGGCCTCGATGCCGTGCTCCGGCGCATCGACGAGGGCGCCATTGCCCTCGACCCGGAAGACCCTCAGACCGTCGAGAAGCGCGTGTTCTTTGAGGCGTCGCGCATATCGATGACGGGCATGCAGCACTTCATCGAGCGCTACGCCACGCTGGCCGCCGGACTGGCTGACGAGGCTGACGATGAGGAGTGGGCCGCGGAGTTGCGCGAGATCAGCCATGCCTGCGAGCACATCGCCCACCACCCCGCAACCAACACCCGCGAGGCGCTGCAACTGTCATGGTTCATGTTCCTGTGCTGCGCGCTGGAAAACAGCGGCCACCATCACTGCTTCGGCCCCGGGCGCATCGACCAGTGGCTGTGGCGCTACTTTGAGGCGGAGCGAGACTCGGGCGCGCTTGACGAGGATTTGCTCGACGATCTCCTCGCCCAGTACCTCATCAAGTGCAACGAGTTCTCCGGCCCCTCGATGAGTGCCGTGATCCTGGTGCTGGGCGGGCGCAAACCCGATGGCTCGGACGGCACCAACGAACTGTCATTCAGAATACTCGACCTGGCGGACCGCGTGCGGATGTACTTCCCCGGCATCGACGTGTCGTGGCATCGCGACATGAACCCGGAGTTCGTGCGCCGCTGCGTGTCCCTGCTACGCAACCTCAACGGCCAGCCCTCGCTCTTCAACAGCGACGCGATCGTCAAGGGCCTCATGCGCCACGGTGTGCCCTTCGAGCACGCGGTGGACCACCTGCCCAGCACCTGCACTGAGACCTCCATCATGGGGCGCTGCAATCCCTGTGTCGCCTGGCCATACATAAACTTGGCCAACTGCATGACCTACGCCCTCTTTGGCGGCGTGCACCCCAATACCGGTACCGCCGAGAACTTCATCGCTGACGTTGGCCTTCGGCTCAGTTGCCCGCCAGCGGGCTGGGTCGCGGCGCTCGACGGTTTGGTCGCGCGTGAGCCGCAGACTTACAGTGAACTCAAGGACGCCTTCATGCGCGTGCTACGCCACGCGGTTGACGGAGCGGTCTTCCAGTGCAACCACGATCAGTATCTCGAGTCGCTGCATAGGCCCTTCCCGCTGCTGTCCTGCCTGATCGAGGGTTGCATCGAGAGCGGGCGCAATATCTCCGATGGTGGCGCGCTCTACAACTTCATTCAGCCCGAGGCGGTTGGTGCCTCGAACGTGGTCGACGGCCTCGCGGCGGTCCACGGGCTGGTCGAGGACGGCGAGCATACTCTCGACGACATCCGGCAGGCTGTGCGCGCGGACTGGGTCGGGCACGAGGACCTGCAGCGGGCAGCGCGCGAGTGCCCCAAGCACGGGAACGATATCGACTGGGTCAACCAGTTGTTCGGTGACGTCGCCGGTGGCTGGTGCGGGATGGTCGAGGGGCACACGAACTACCTCGGCGGGCCGATGCTGCCGGGCTTCCTTGGCTGGACGGTCTGGATCGACTATGGCGGGCGCACCCCTGCGACCCCCGATGGCCGTAAGGCAGGCGAGCCGTTGGCCAACTCGATCATGAACTGCACGGGTGTGCAGGTGAAGGGCTTCCCGTCAGTAGTGCTGTCGACCACCGCGCAGTTCGACCAGTCGCGAGGTCTCGGCGGCACGGTCGGCAATGTTCGCTTCGGCGCGGACGCGCTCAGTGCGCCCGGCGGCGTGGACGCGCTCAAAGGGCTCATCGAGGCGGCCTTTGACCTGGGCTGCTTCCAGATGCAGGTGAACCTCGTCAGCACGGAGACGATGCGCGCCGCGCAGGAGAGCCCCGACGACTACCGGGACCTGTTCGTCCGCATTGGCGGGTATCTGGTCCCCTTCGTGCTTCTGCCGCGCAAGGCCCAGGACGAAGTGATGGCCCGAACCGAGTTGGGTCTGTGAGATGGGCGATCTGCGCGAGACAACGGGCGTAATATTCGACCTCGACCAGACGGCTACCCACGACGGCCCCGGCGTACGCATGAACGTCTACCTGAAGGGCTGCCCGCTGCACTGCCTCTGGTGCCACTCCCCCGAGTCGCAACGCTTCGAGCCTGAGGTGGTCTGGTACGAGACGCGCTGCACCGCCTGCGGGCGTTGCGTGCAGGCCTGCCCGGCTGGCGTGCGAACGCTTGGGCTGATGAGCGCGGAGGATCGGCAGCGCTGCACGCTCTGCGGTGAGTGCGTCGCGGTTTGCTCGGCCGGGGCGCTGGAGATCATCGGCAGGCAGACGACCGCCGGCGAAATTGTCGACGAGGCCGCGCGCCTCAAGCCGTTCTTCGGGCGAACTGGCGGGGGCGTGACCATCACCGGTGGCGAGCCGACTGCGCAGCCGGATTTCGCCCACGCGATCGCCTCGCTGTGCCGGGAGGCGGGCATCCATGTAGCGGTGGAAACTTGCGGTCTGGCGCGTGCGGAGGTCTTCGATCGGTTGCTCAGCGTCGTCGACCTGTTCCTGTTCGACATAAAGCACGCTGACTCCGCTGAGCACGAGCGCGTGACCGGATCAGGCAACGAGCGCGTCCTCCAGAACCTCGCGCGTCTGGTGGCGGGCGACGCGGACGTCCTGGCGCGTGTGCCGCTCATCCCGACCATCAACGATGACGCCGACACCGTGCGCGCGATGGCGCGGCTCGCGGCCGAGCGGGGCGTGCAGCGTATCACGCTGCTGCCCTACAACCCCGCGACGCCCGGCAAATACTCATGGGTGCGCCGCGAACTTGAACTCGGTGACGTGCAACGGCAGAGCTCGGAGTATCTCGACGAACTCTCCGGGATATGCCGCGAGGAAGGTCTTCAGGTCGTCCCCGCCTGATCTATCTCATGCAGGCGACGCGCCCGGTGCCATCGACGGTGAAGTGGGCGCGCACGCAGTTGCAGCAGATCCCCTGGCGGTCGCAGGAATCCGATTTGCACGCGCAGGTCTGCAGATTGAGCGCCTTGCTGACGCAGTCGCTGCTGGCCTGATCCTTCAGTGACATCGTCTCTGGGTCGCGCTTGACGCCGTCCGTCATGCAGACGGTCTTCTCACCCGCCGCCACGCTCGCGCGGATGCACTCGCAGCAAATGCCCCTGAACGTGCAACTGTCGCTGGTGCACGGGCACATGAGCAGGTTGATCTCGTAGTTCACGCATTGGTCTGGTGTGATGGGCAAGGGTGTCCTCCATGTTCTTGGCACCCCCCGCTCGCGCGCATGTGGGATTGCCTACAACTCGGTACACGAAACGTCATCGAGCCACCACGTGCCGGGCCGATGGAAGAACATGGTGATCGCGATATTCACTGTTCCCTCCACGGCCTTCACGTAGGTGGTGGCCTCGCGCCAACTCGTCGTGGTGTCCGGGACCTTGAACGACGACCACACATAGCCGCCGGTGTCGGTCACCGACTTCCCGTCCTCGTCCCGGAAGGTGAAGCGTATGGCCGGTGAGCTCTTGACCTTCGGATTCTCACCGACATCCTGCGTCTTGTAGCGCAGACTGAAGGCGTAGCGCGCCCCCGCGGTCGCCGGCACAACGGTGGTCATCGACCAGTGTGCGTCCGGATCCTCCGGCACCCGCACCTGAACACAGTGGTCCGACAGATAGCCGTCGGTGTCGATGATCTCATGGCTCACCTCGCCCTTACCACCGAAGCCCCAGCCCTCTGCCTGTGCCTCGAACGATCCGTCCTTGAGCAGGTTCGGCCGATCATCGCCGTAGATCAGGTAGCATGGCTTCCACAGCCCGCCCATGCCCGACTGGTCTCGCACCCGCACCGCCACCGTATTCGTGCCCGGCTTGAGCTTGTCGGTAACATCGAGGTCCAGCGGATTCTTCCATGAATCCGGGTCTTCCGCAATGTCGAAGATGACTTCCCCGATTGGCTCCCCGTTCAGCCACACCCAGCCGTCCTCGTCGATCGCGCCCAGTCTCAGGATGATCCGCGGGCTCTCGAGTTTCTCAGCCGGCACGGATACCGTCGAAGCCCTCGCGGCCCTGCTTCTCCCACGGCCGGTTGGTATCGATCAGCTCCCACCCCGAGTCATCGAGGTCCGTCGCCTGCCAGTTAGCCGCCTCGCCCTGCTCCTCGCCCTCCACCGCGAAGCGCCAGGCAAGCGGCAGCTCCTGGAATCGCCCGGCCTCGTCGGCGAGGATATCGTAGCGGGCCTGCAGGCTATTGCCCCAGCCCGAGCGGCCCTCGAAGTAGTCCAGCGCCGCCCGATGCAGAGCGGGAAGCTGGCCCTGCGACTCGATGACTTCCCAGCGTCGGTCGTGCAGCGCCTTCGCTTCCATCACCCAGTCCATGACCTGCTTGCGCTCTGGCGTCGGGTCTATGAGTTCAGGCTCCAACCGACTGAACGCCATCCCCGAGCCATTGAGCTTCTTCAGCAGCCCGACCAGCCGCGCGGTGGAGTCTGTGTATTCCAGTCCAATGCGCACGAAGTCCAGGCGCGTGACGATCTCCGGGTCATCGGTCCTCGTGTACGCTCGGTCGAGCGCAGCCCGCGCCGCGGCTACCGTCTCCGCGTCGAACTGCGCCGCCAGGTTGTTGGTGTTGGTGGAGCTCGCCCCCCGGGCGTCCGCGCCCAGCGATGCCAGCCGTCGCTCGAAGATATCGTAGTATTCGGCCACATCATCCGCCGCCGGTCCGAAGCCTGCGCGGTAATAGTCGGCCATGATTTCGTCGCGCGTCAGCTCCGTGTCCCACAGCATCTTCGCGGCGAGGTAGTAGTTCGGCCCGTGGGTCGCGAAGTCGTAGCACATCTCGCTTTGCAGGCCAATGAAGCCGCGGTCGCGGATGTACTTGATGTCCTCCTCGATCATGCGGGGTTGCCATACCGCGACCAGCCATCGATATGCTGATGATACAGTTTGCGCATCTCCGGGTCGCGATACCAGTGGCAGCCATAGGCGAAGAAGAGAACGATGTGGTCCGAGAGATCCTCGAGTTCCGCTGGGGGCTGCTTGAAGAACGTGTAGCAGAAATGCCCGAACAGCTTGTCCGGGTTGATCTCGTGGGCGCGGTCGGCCACCTGGTTCGCGAAGGTGAAGATGCGGTCGGTTAGCGCCACCATCTCCCCGGCGCCCCACGGCATCATGGCCTCAGGCACGTCGAGCGCCCGGCATTGCTCGCACTCGCAAAACCCGCTTCCATCGTTCGGCGAGATGGGCACTATGTCCCGGCTGTCCAGCGCGGCTTTCTGGGCGCAGATCTCGATGACCTCGGGATTCGAGGTGCAGATCTGACCGTGGGTGCCGCGCATCGGCTTGCGCTCGCCACCGATCTCCGCGTAGTACTCGGGGTGCTCGTCAAAGAGCTTGTCGCCCAGCATCCACGAGTACGCGTGCCCCGCGTTGCCGGAGATGTCCTGGCCCTGTCCGCTGCGCCGCCACCACGTGTAGTAGTCGTTGCTCAACCATCCCGGATTCCTGTAGGTCACCCATAGGCTGCGGATGCGGAAGTCCGGCCCATCAGCGAGGTCCAGGTCGTCGGGCACCGTGAACGTCGCTGACGCCGGGACGACTTCGCCCGTCTCGCCCGGCCAAAGCCAGCGCACGCCGCCGAAACGTCCCAGCACTCCGTAGACCCCGTACAGCGTGCCGGTGCGCGTAGCCCGATCCAGCGGCCTACCTTCACCGTCACCGCCGACGATGAACAGGTCGCCGTCCACCACTCGCGCTGTGAAGTGCTCCCACGCCGGCGTCTCGATCCCGGCCGCCTCGCTGGCCGCGCAGGGCCCGACGAAGATGCGTGCGGCGTCCGGTGCGTCAGCTTCCCTCACGATCGGCAACTCCGCGCCGCTGATCCGCTGCAGATAGCTCTGCAATTCCTCCGCAGCGTAGGTGACGTTCTCGAACGCTTCGTCGGGAGTCACGATGGTGTAGTCTGACGCGCCGTCCGCGACGATATCCAGCGCGAAAACACCGGGAGCAGCGATAAGCATTGCGCTGGTGATGATTGCGAGCAACCGGGACATTCTCTCACCTCGTGTGGTGAACTATGCTGCGTGGCGCAGGTCATTTGGCCGCGCAACTGTCCTTCACCTGCCGGACAGGTGCGCCGGCCATGTGCGGCGAACCGTTGCCTTCGCCACACGCGAAGCTGCGAGGAGGTCGTCACCATGGGCGGATGTGGATCGTCGCTCGCCCTCATCATCGTCGTGTCCCTGCTGATCTCCGGCGCATGTTGCGCTCAAGGCCAGGAAGCTGAGAATCCGTGGCTGGGTAACCAGCTCGGCATTACCGATGAAGCGCCCGCTCCTTGGACACCGGTCGACGTCGGCGGCCAGCAAGTGAGCGTGTGGGGCCGCACCTTTGCTTGGGACGGCGGCCCGCTGCCCGCGCAGATCACCAGCCAGGGCGAGGAGCTGCTGACCTATCCGGCGGAGCTGTGGGTGCAGGTCGCGGCGCCTGCACTCGTCCCGTTCCCGGAAGCCGATCAGCATGTCGTCGAGCAGGCCGATGCCAGCGTGACCATGCAGCACGCCACCGGGGCCGGCGGCTTCGATCTGCAGACCACTACCACTATCGAGTTCGACGGCTTCTGTCGGGTGCGGATGACACTGACGCCGGACGAGCCCACGCACGTTGATGCCGTCACGCTGGTCATCCCCATTCGCAACGACGTCGCCGACGTCTTCAGCCGCTACCTCAACTACGACTTCGCGGCTCTGCGCACCGACAAGAAGAGCTTCGCCACCTCTCTGCAGCACATCGAGGGCACCATCTACGAGCCCTTCAATCCTGAGGTGTGGGTAGGCAACAAGCAGGTTGGCTTGTGCTGGGCTGCGGAGACCAACGTCACCTGGTTACAGGAAGAACTTGATTACGCCATCAGGGCCATCCCGCGCGACCGCGCCACCGAGTTAAGGGTGGCCTTCGTTGACCATCCGGTAACGCTCACCGAGCCGCTCACGGTCGAGTTCGCTCTCATGCCCACGCCCATCAAGCCCGTCGATCCGCGCCTGCGCATGATCCGGATGGGTGCATCCAGCCGCTGCATAGCCGCCAAGAACCACGGCATTGGCGAGGGCATCTGCGACTGGTACGCCATCGCCTTCGGAGGCGAACTGGACCCGCTGTATGACTCGTTCCCCTTCCCGGGCGAGTCGGAGAAGTCTCGCGCCGCGGTGCAGAACCTGCGCGACAACAACGTGGGCTTCATCCCCTACGGGGCTATGGCCTACACCAACGCCATGTTCGCGGACGTGCGGCACATGTACGAGCAGTGGCATACGTTGCCGGTCTCCGAGGCAACGCTCGGGCGGTACGAGAAGTACGATGCCGGAGAGACTGAGGATTACGCGAAGGCGAACTGGGGTCACTGGGAGGGATACCGGGTCTGCATGACCCCGGAGAGCTACCATGACTTCTTCGTGGACATGTGGATACGGGCGATCCGCGAGCATGATCTGGCTGGCATCTACCTTGACCATGGCGAGGTCAGTCACGGTTGCCAGAACCCGAACCACGACCACTTCATCGACCCGGAGACCCAACCCGGCAAGTACTTCTACGGTGTGTTCGGCGCCCGCCAGTTGCTCAAGCGCCTGTGGATTGCCAGCAAAGCCGAGAAGCCCGAGATCGTGACCGTGCTTCATCAGTCACGCCCGAGCAAGCTCTTCAATGGCTTCCTCGACATCTGCGCCACCGGCGAGGTCATCAACGTCTTCTTCTGCGGCGACCACCACGGGCGCGACATCATCGCTGACCCGACCCTCTACGTCCCCGACTACGATCTTCTGCCGCCGGCGTTCTTCGAGATGGAGTTCCTGGACAGCTACGGTTTCGACAGCCGCATCCTGCCCGAAGTCAAGTTCTGCAACCAGCAGTACCTCAAAGACAACCCGGAGCTGGCTACGCTCTGGTCATCGATCCTGATGAAGAACACGCTGCTGGCCGGAGCGCGCCTCTACGCGGGTAACATGGACCAGCAGGCTCTGGAGAACATGTGGCGCGGGATGGACACGCGTGTCGTTCTACCAGCGGCCGGGGAAGACGCTGGTCATCGTCGGGAATGACTCGACCGAGGCCGTGAACGAACGCATTGCGCTGAGCACTGGCGATACCTATGTTACCGCCGTTGACGCGCAGACAGGTGACGAAGTAGCACTGGCGAATGGTCTCATCACGTTGACCGTTCCGGCGCGGGTGTACCGGATGGTATTACTGACGACCGAATGAAGCGACTGCAGGAGGACACTATGGCACGATATGTGAGACTGTCGACGATCGCGTACCAGTCCGTTGAGCCCGGAGACAACTTCGCCGAGCGCACCCGCGACAAGATGGTGGCCGATCTCGAACTCGCCGCGCAGGCAAAGCCCGACCTCGTCGCCTTGCCCGAGTTCTGCAACGCGCTGGGGCTCTCAAGCAACGAGTGGGTGGGGGCCGCCGAGGAGATCCCCGGGCCGACCAGCGACCGCATCGCCGAGGTCGCGGCCAAACACAAGATCAACGTCGTGCTGCCCATCCCCGAACGCGATGGCGACCGGCTCTACAACTGCGCCGCGTTCATCAACCGGGAGGGCGAGATCGTCGGCAAGTATCACAAGTATCAGCCGACCATCGGCGAGATGGAGATGGGGATCATCCCCGGCACCGACGCCCCGGCCTTCGATCTGGATTTCGGCAAAGTCGGCGCGGCGATCTGCTTTGATCTCAAATACTTCGAAGTGGGCCAGCGGCTGGCCGACAACGGTGCGCGACTGGTCATTTTCGCCTCCATGTTCATTGGCGGCGACCGCATCCTGCACTGGGCGCGGGACTTCGGTTTCTACGTGATGTCATCATGCCCCGCTCGCAGCTACATGGCGGACATGAGTGGGCGCTTCCTCGGCGAGACCGGCAGCGAGATCAACCAGGTGCGATCCGGGCTTGTCCCGCCGATCTACACCACCGAGATCAACATGGACCGCATGCTCTACCATCTCGATGGCAACCAGGACAGGTTCCAGGAAATACTCAAGAAGTATGGCCCTGGCGTCGAGATCGAGATCCACTACCCCGAGGCTCACTTCACCATGGCCTCGCTCATGGACGATGTCTGCATCGAGGACATCAATGCGGAGTTCGAGCTTGAGCCGTGGAACCAGTATCTGGCGCGCGCGCGAAGTGAGCGGGCCCGCTACCTGAAACAAGCCGGAGTCGAGTAACGATCCCGGACCGTTCGGCACATACGCAAAGCGCCACGGGCATTGCCCGTGGCGCTTTCATTTCGCGTGCCAGTCGTCAGTCCTCGAACTCGTCGTAGCCAGCGTTGCGAACCAGCCGCGTGTGCTCGGGTATGGCGTCGATCCGCGCCACCTGCTCCGCGCTCAGGTCCCAGTCAAGCACGTCCAGGTTCTCCTCGATGTGCCCCGCGTCACGCGAGCGGGGGATGATGATCACGCCCTTGTGCAGCAGCCAGCGCAGTGAGACCTGCGCGCAGGTGTGCCCGGTCTCGTCGGCGATCTGCCCTATCACATCGCTGTCGTAGACCGCGCCTCTGGCCAGCGGGCAGTAGGCCGTCGCCGCCACCTCCGATGCCTGGCAGAAGTCGACCAGTTCGCGTTGATACAGCAGCGGGTGCAGCTCCACCTGGTTGTTGCTGATGGAAACCGGCGAGATCGCCAGCGCCGTCGCGAGCCGCGCCTGCGTGAAGTTGCTCACCCCGATCGACCGCACCAGGCCCCGCTCCACCAGTTCCGCCAGCGCCCCGAAGCTCTCTTCCATCGGTATCGTCGGGCTCGGCCAGTGGATGAGATACATGTCGAGATACTCGGTGCGCAGCTCGGTCAGGTTGCGCTCGCAGGTGGCGATGAGATCTTCATGTTTGAGGTCGTCGGCCCTGACCTTCGACGTCAGGAAGATGTCCGCACGGTCGTACCCCGACATCGCGTTCGCGACCTCGGCATGGTTCTCGTAGACGTCGGCGGTGTCGAGGTGCCGGTAGCCCATCGCAAGGGCTGCGCTGATGGCCGCGATCCCCTCGCCGCCCCACAGGCGCCATGTCCCGAAGCCCACCTGGGGCATTTGGTGTCCGCTCGCCAACTCGATGTTCGGGATATGCATGTCGATCAGCGCTCCTCGCGTGGTGTCCGCTGCTTACGCAGCTTCCATGTTTTGCCCGCGTACACGCGCACCCACTCGTCGATTGCGTCGATGCGCTCGATCTGATCGGCTGTAAGTTCGAACTCAAAGACCTGCAGGTTGCCCGCAAGATGCTCGGGCGATTTCGACGCCGGGATCGGCACCGTCCCCTTGTGCAGCAGCCAGCGCAGCGTAACCTGCGAGACATCGCGCCCGCACTCAGCAGCAATCTGCACGAGAGTCTCGTTCTCGAAGACCCTCCCCACGGCCAGCGGTCCGTAAGCGGTGACGAGAACGTTCCGCTCGGCGCAGAAGTCCAGCAACTCCCAGTCATACAGCAGCGGGTGCACCTCAAGCTGGTTGTTGCTCAGCGGCAGGCCGTTGGCCGCGGCTGCGTCGCACGATGCCGCGAGCAGCTCCTCGCCAAAGTTGCTGACGCCGACGCTGCGCACCCAGCCGCGCTTGACCACTTCCGCGAGCCCCGCGAAGGTCTCCTCCAGCGGGATCTCCCACGCGGGCGAGTGGATGAGATACATGTCGATGTAGTCGGTCTGCAGTTCGCCGAGGTTCTTCTCACAGGTGGCGATGACATCGTCGTAGTGACACTTGTCCGCAGGCACTTTCGACGAGATGAAGATGCTCTCCCGGTCGAAGCCCTTCATGCCTTCGGCGACTTGATCGTGATTGTTGTAGGAGTCGGCGGTGTCCACCAACGGGTAGCCCAGCTCAAGCGCCGTGCGTATCGCGGCCACCCGATGGTCCTTGCCGATGGTGCCTGTGCCCAGACCCATCGCGGGCATCTCATGCCCGGATGCGAGCGTGTAAGACGGAATCATCTCTGGTCTCCTGACGGGGATGAATGATGAAGAGCGGCGGGAAGTTCGCGGTCGCCTCCGCACTTACCTGCGAGTTCGCCGCCCGGCAAAGGAAGACCCATGCCTGGCAGGGAAGATACCGGTAGAAGACGCACAGATCAGGAGAGATCATGGCCCAGGCAGACACGACCACAACTGGCAACCTCGGCGTCGTCGTGGGAGTGCGCGGCAGCGTTGTCGACGTGCGCTTCCCCGATGAGATGCCTCGCATTCACGGCAGACTGACCGTCGCCGATGGTGACATCACCATGGAAGTGGTGAGCCACCTCGATCAGCACACCACCCGCTGCATCGCGGTGACGCCAACGCGAGGCCTCTACCGTGGGGCGCCCGTCATCGACGAGGGCAAGCCGCTGCAGGTCCCCGTGGGGAAGAAGCTGCTCGGGCGAGTGCTCAACACGCTGGGCGAGACGATTGACGGGGGGCCTCCCATCGAGGGCGCCCAGATGCGGGCCATCAGAAACGAGCCCGTTCCCCTCATCCAGCGCTCCACCAGCTCCGAGATTCTGGAGACGGGCATCAAAGCCATCGACGTGCTCACCCCGCTCGAACGCGGCGGCAAAGCCGGACTGTTCGGCGGCGCAGGCGTGGGCAAAACGGTCCTGATCACCGAGCTCATCAACAACATGCTCGAGCAGCACCAGGGCTACAGCATTTTCTGCGGCATTGGCGAGCGCTGCCGGGAGGCCGAGGAGCTCTACCGCGATCTGCAGGACGCGGGCGTCCTCGACAAAACCGTGCTCGTCTTCGGCCAGATGGACGAGGCGCCCGGTGCCCGCCAGCGCGTAGGACACGCGGCGCTGACCATGGCCGAATACTTCCGCGATGACGCCAAGCAGGACGTGCTCCTGCTCATCGACAACATCTTCCGCTTCATCCAGGCGGGCCAGGAAGTCGCCGGGTTGCTGGGCAACATCCCCTCGCGTGTTGGCTACCAGTCAACCCTCGGCACCGAGTTGGCCGAACTGGAGGAGCGCATCTCGTCCACTCAGTCCGGAGCCATCACCTCCATCCAGGCGGTCTACGTGCCCGCCGACGACTTCACCGACCCGGCAGCGGTGCATACCTTCGGCCACCTGTCGGCGACCATCGTGCTCTCGCGCAAGCGCGCCGCGCAGGGCCTCTATCCCGCAATCGACCCGCTGCAGTCGGCCTCCGCGATGCTCACGCCTCAGATCGTGGGCAGGCGCCACTACACCGTGGCCCAGGAGATCCGCAGCACGCTCGCGCATTACGAGGAACTCAAGGACATCATCGCGATGCTGGGCCTCGACGAGCTCTCGAAGGCCGACCGCGCCACCGTTTACCGCGCGCGCCGGCTCGAGCGCTTCCTGACCCAGCCGTTCTTCACCACCGAGCAGTTCACTGGACATGACGGCCGTCTGGTCACGCTCGAAGACGCCCTGGTCGGTTGCGAGCGCATCATGAGCGACGAGTTCGCCGACTATCCCGAGAGTGCCCTGTACATGATCGGTGGCGTTGCCGAGGCCGTCGAGAAGATGGCGGAGGGCGACATCGAGGCGGGTGGCGAGCGATGATTCTGAAGGTGATGGTACCCACCCGAATCGTCCTGGATGAGCCCATCGAGCGGGTCGGCCTCGTCGGTGAGGACGGTGCGCGCACGCTCCTGCCTCGGCATGTCGATTTCACGACCGCGCTGGTGCCCTCCATCCTGTCGTACGTCCCGGACGGCGGCGACGAGCAGTACATGGCGGTGGATGAGGGCCTCATCTGCAAAGCGGGCGAAGAGGTGCTCGTCTCGGTCGAGAACGCCGTGCAGGGCCCGGGGCTGGGCGATCTGCAGGAGACCATAGCACGCGAGTTCGCCGGGCGTGACGAGCGCGAGCGGTCCACGCGCGCGACGCTGGCCCGGCTTGAACTGAGCATCCTCCGGCGCTTCCTCGAACTGGGTGATCAGCTTGCACGATAGCGATGAGCCGCGTTCCGGTGAGGAACCGGTCAGCGACCGCCACGAGCGACTGCGCCAGGAGATTGGCTCCGCAGAGGCCCGCAAACTGCGCGCTCGCCGTCGCGGTGAGCAGAGCGCGTGGTTCGGTCTCGGCACCTTCGGGCTGGTCGGTTGGTCCGTAGCCGTGCCGACGGTGCTCGGCGTCGTGGTAGGCATGTGGATCGACCGCACTTGGCCGGGGACGGTCTCGTGGACACTGATGCTTCTGTTCGTCGGGATCGTAGTCGGGTGCATGAACGCGTGGTACTGGGTGTCGCGGGAGCGCACCGAGATAGAGGACGAGATCAACGGTGCCGACCTGCCCGGGGAGGATAGTCCTGATGAATGACCTGCCCGGAATGATGCTGGCGATGGCGGTCGGCTTGGCGATGGGTGCCGTCTACTTCGGCGGCCTGTGGCTGACGCTGCAGCGTCTGCCCACCAGCTCAAGCCCCGGCCTGCTGATGGCCGTCAGCTACATCGTGCGTCTGGGCCTGATACTCGTCTCGCTGTATCTGGTCATGGATGGCCGGTGGGAGCGGGCGCTTGCGTTCATGGTCGGATTCACAGTTGTGCGCATCATCACATCGCGACGCTGGGCGAAAGAGGACAAAGACAAGAGCGCTTCGGCTGACGGGGGGGCAGAGGATTGAGTCTCACTCCAGACGATCTGGTCTACGCGACGTGGGGACCCTTCGAGCTGTCCGCCACGATCGTTTTCACCTGGGTGGTCATGGTGATCCTGGTCCTCGGCTCGTGGCTCGTCACGCGCCGGCTGTCATCCGGCACCGAAATCTCGCGCGGGCAGAACCTGCTCGAGAGCGTGGTGCTGGGCATGCGCAGCCAGGTCCGCGAGATCGGCGGCCCGGGCTCTGACCGCTACCTGCCGCTGGCCGGCACGCTCTTCCTCTTCATCGCGGTCAGCAACCTGCTGGCGGTTGTGCCGGGCTACCAGCCGCCCACCGGTTCGCTGATGACCGTCACCGCGCTGGCACTGTGCGGTGCGATCGCGGTGCCCATCTATGGCATCGCCGCGCGCGGTCTGGGGGGCTACCTGCAGCAATACATCAAGCCCACGCCGCTGATGCTGCCCTTCCAGGTGATTGGCGAACTCTCCCGGACGCTCGCCCTGGCGGTTCGGCTCTTCGGGAACGTGATGAGCGGGTCGATGATCGTCGCGCTCCTGCTGGCGATCACCCCACTGTTCGTGCCCATCGCCATGCAGCTTCTCGGGATGCTCACCGGGATGGTTCAGGCATATATCTTCCCGGTGTTAATAATGGTCTACATCGCGTCGGCGACCAAATCCAGTCCCGGCGCGGCTCCAGATGACGACGAGGAAACCATGCCGCAAGAAGGTGCTGAGTGAAATGACTGGTGCTGAATTGGTCGCGGTCGCATCCATCGTGATAGCCGGGCTGACCATCGCCATCGGCTCGATCGGCCCGGCGCTTGCCGAGGGCCGGGCGGTCGCGCAGGCGTTGGCCTCCATAGCCCAGCAACCCGATGAAGCCAACACCATTACCCGCACGCTCTTCGTGGGCTTGGCGATGGTCGAGTCCACCGCCATCTACTGTTTCGTGGTGGCAATGCTTGTGATGTTCGCCAATCCGTTCTGGGCTCATTTCATCAAACAGGCGCCATAACCCATGGAGATCAACTGGCTGACAATCGTCGCGCAAATCGTCAACTTCCTGATACTCGTGTGGTTGCTCAAACGCTTCCTCTACGGGCCGATCATCGCGGCTATGGATGAGCGCGAGGCCAAAATCGCGCGCCGCATGCAAAGCGCCGAAGAGAAAGATGAGCAGGCCCAGGCACAGGCGACCGAGTACCGTGGCCGCCTGCACGAGTTGGAGGAGCGGCGCGAGGAGATGCTGCAACTGGCCTCCTCCGAAGCCGCCACAGAACGTGAGCGCCTGCTTGTGCAGGCGCGCGAGGACGTGGCCACCACCGAGAGGCGCTGGCACAAGTCCCTCGCCGAAGAAAAGCAAGCTTTCCTCCGCGAACTCCGCCGACGGGCCGGCGAGCAGCTTTGCCGCATTGCCCGACAGGCTCTTGACGAACTCGCTGACGCCGACCTCGAAGCCCAGATCATCGAGACCTTCCTCGGCCGCCTCGAGGCCCTCCCCGAGGACGACCGTCGCGAATTGACCGAAGCGGTGGTCGATGCCGGTGGCGTAGTGGCGGTTGCCAGCGCATTCGAGATCGAGGCCGCCAGTCGCGTGCAGATCACGCAATCGGTCCGAGTAGCGCTGACCTCCGAAGCCACGCCGGAGTTCGCCGTATCCGAGCAGGTGATGTGTGGCATCGAGTTGCGCGCGGGTGGACGCAAGGTTTCCTGGAGCCTCGACAGCTATCTCTCCGCGATCGAAGAGGAACTTGCCGACACGATCGCGCGGGAGGTGGATGAGGGCAAGTGAGTGACGGCGGCGATCTGACACGGGTCCTCGGGCAGGCCTTCGGCGCGCTCGACGAAGTCCTCGGCGAGCCACGCGCAAGCCTCGACCCAATCGAAGTAGGCACGATCAGCTACATCGGGCAGGGCATCGCGCGGGTGGCTGGCCTGCCACACGTGAAGAGCGAGGAGCTGCTGGTGCTACCCGGCGACCTCGTCGGCATGGCCTTCACGCTCGAGGGCGACGAGGTCGGCGTCATTCTGCTTGGCGAGAGCGACCACGTGCGCGCGGGCGACGAGGTCCGCCGCACCGGTCGCGTGATGGACGTCCCCGTGGGCGAGGCCATCCTCGGCCGCGTGGTCGACGCCACCGGCAGGCCGCTCGATGGCAAGGGCCCCGTCCGCACCTGGGAGCGCGCGCCGATCGAGCGCGATGCCGCCCCCATCATGCACCGCGCGCCGGTGACGGTGCCGCTGCAGACTGGTCTGAAGGTTGTCGACGCACTGATTCCAGTCGGTCGCGGCCAGCGCGAGCTGATCATGGGCGACCGCCAGACGGGCAAGACCGCCGTCGCCCTCGACACGATCATCAACCAGGCGGACAAGGACGTCATCTGCATCTATTGCGCGATCAGTCAGCGCAGTTCGGCGACCGCTCGCGTGCTGGGCGAGTTGCAGGAGCGTGGCGCCATGCGCTACTGCGCGGTGGTCGTCGCCGGCGGCGAGGACCCGCCGGGCCTGCAGTTCATCGCGCCCTACGCGGCCACAACCATGGCCGAGTACTTCATGCACAAGGGCCGCGACGTGCTGGTGATCTATGACGATCTGACCAGACACGCCGTCGCCTACCGTGAGGTCTCGCTGCTGCTGCGCCGCCCGCCCGGACGCGAGGCCTTCCCCGGTGACATCTTCTACATCCACTCGCGACTGCTCGAGCGCGCTACGCATCTGCGGCCGGACTATGGCGGCGGCTCGCTGACGGCTCTGCCCGTGGTCGAGACCGAGGCCGAGAACGTGTCGGCTTACATTCCGACCAACCTGATCTCCATCACGGACGGCCAGATATACCTCTCGCCGGTGATGTTCCGCAAGGGCCTGCTCCCGGCGGTCGACGTCGGTACATCCGTCTCGCGCGTGGGTGGCAAGGCCCAGCTTCCGGCCTTCCGTGCGGTGGCTGGCGACCTGCGACTGGCCTTCACGCAGTTCGAGGAACTTGAGGTATTCGCTCGCTTCGGCACGCGACTGGATGACGCTACTCGCCAGACACTTGAGCGCGGGCGACGCGTGCGCGAAGTCCTCAGGCAGCCGCAGTTTGCTCCCATATCGGTCGAGGAGCAGATCGCGGTGCTGGCGGCAGTCACCCGCGGGGCCTTTGACGGCATTCCGGCGGCGGAGGTGCCGCGCGCGGCGGGCAAAGTCGCCGTTGCAGTTACGCGTGAGTTGCCGGCCGTCTGCGAACTGATCCGCACCGGCGGCAAGCTTGGAGACAACGAACTCGACGAGATCGAGTCAGTGGCGCGCCGCACGGTCAACCTGCAGGACTCACAGGCCGACGATGCCGACAACTGAGGCCCTGCGCAAGAGCATCGGCACTGCTGAGGACCTCGAGTCGGTCGTGTCGACGATGAAGGCGCTCGCGGCCGTGTCGATAGGCCAGTTCGAGGGCGTCGTCGAGGCCGCCCACGAATACAACCGCACCGTCGAGGCGACGCTGCAGGTGCTGCTGCGCAACGCGCCTGAGGGCGCGCGCACCGGGCCCGAGTACGCGGGTGACGCGCTCGGCGCGGTCATCATGGGATCGGATCAGGGCCTGTGCGGACAGTTCAATGAGGGCATCGTGACCCACGCGCTTGCCCAGATCGAGGGCGCCGAGGCGCCCCGCAGGCGCGAGATACTGGCGGTCGGCGCGCGAGTGGCGATGGGCGTCGAAGAGGCCGGTTACGCCATCGACGACTACTTGCCGGTGCCCTCATCGGCAGCGGCCGTGGCCGAACTGGTGGCGGACATCGCGGCGGCCATCGAGACCTGGCAGAGCACCCGCGGAATCGGCCGCGTCTACCTCTACTACAACCGGCGCATCGCCACCGCCACGCATCGCCCCACGGTGCGCAGGCTCCTGCCCGTTAGCGAGACTTGGCTGGCCGAACTGCGCGGCCGCCAGTGGCCATCGAAGATGTTGCCTGACTTCTCGATGCACTGGGACGCGCTGCTGGCGCGGGTGATGCGTCAGCACTTGCTGGTGGCCTTGTATGATGCGACTGCCAACTCGGCGCTCAGTGAGCATGCCAGCCGGCTGCAGTCGATGCAGGCGGCCGAGCAGAACATCGAGGAGCGCATCGGTGAGCTGACGGCCCTCTACCGACAGCAACGCCAGACCGCCATCACCGCTGAGCTGCTGGATATCGTATCGGGGTTCGAGGCGTTGGTCGGCGATGACACCGGCGCCACTGCAAGCAGCGCCTGAGCCTCAGTTGCGCGTCGCCACGACGAGGAAGTATGGCACGTGCACGAATGGCCGCCAGTTCCCCCGCCGGTCAGCCACCGCCGCCCGCGCCTGATCGACACGCTCGCGCGCCGTCGCGTCCATCGGCAGACCGTCGAGCAACTCGACCGCCCCGGCTCCCGCCTCTCTCGGCAGATGCGTCAATTCGACCCAGACCTCCAGCCCTGCGTCCTCGCACAGAGCAGGCAACTGCCTGCCCACCAGCGGGTCCGCGCCCGCGGCCGACAAGCCCGACACCCACAGCTCGCGCAGGCCCAGCTCCGGGTGCTCCATCATGCCGCCGTAGTCGGGCTCGATGGCGATGATCACGCCGCCGGGCCTGAGCGCGCGTGCGGCTTCGGCCAGCGCACCGGGCGGGTCGGTCACCCACAGGAGGACGTTCTGGAAGAAGATCGCGTCGAAGCTGCCGTCGGCGAAAGGCAGCGCGTGGCAATCGCCCGCCACCCGCGCTGCACCATCGGGATGGTCCGCCCCGGCGAGCGCCAGCGGGTCGATGTCCAGCGCGATGACCTGCCCCCGCGCGCGGCGGGCCAACTCACCCGTCACCACGCCGTGACCTGACCCCGCCTCCAGCACGCTCTCGCGCAGACCGATGCCCGCTCGCCGCAGGGCCCGCGAACGTGGCCCGCGCAACCAGTCGGCGATCATTCGCGCTTCGCCGGGTGCGGGAAGCTCCGGGCGCGCGGGACTCACCGGCCGCCACCCGCGCAGGCGCAGGCGCAAGCGCAGCCCGCACAGGCGCACGCGCATCCTCCGCCACCGCTGAACCCGCCGCCGCTCTTGCCCGAAGACTCCGACATCGCTTTCAGGAAAGCGCCGCCCACCTTGTCCACGCCCGCCAGGCTGATACCCGGAGCGTCGCGCAGGCCGATGCTGACCGGGTCCATCGACCGGGCCATCCCGCCCGTCACGTTCTCCATCCAGCCGCTGAACGAGGCCGCCACGTCGCCGCCACTGGTCCCCGTGCCGGGCGCTTCCGGCGTCGGCATGGAGGGCGCCGAAAGTGTGCCGCCAGGCCGCGTCCACGTTGGCCGGTAGCGGTAGCCGCCGTGGTGCCACGTGTCGAAATGCCGGTGCGATGTATTGTGCATCATCAGCCACCCGAGGTTGCTGTCAACATACTCGGTGCGCTCGGTCAGGTCGCCGATGTCCTCGGCCTCGGTCCACGCCTTCTTCATGATTGACTCGTAATACTCGCGTGTGCGCGCCACGTCGAAGCCAGCCAGACGCTTGGCGGTGTTCGTGATCAGATTGCGCATGGACGTCGCGAAGTCCAGCTCGTTCACAGCGACGCCTGGGCTGGCCCCGATGACATCGAGGAAGTCCTGCTCGAAGCCGCGGATGGTCGTCCCGCGTTCGCGCGCGACGCGACGGCGGTCCCGTCGCCGCGTGTCATACCCCTCCACCAGCGCCACGGTCAGCGGCTCTTCACGGGTCTGCACGATCAGTTGCTTCTTGAGCAGCCCGAAAATCACGAAGGTCAGTACGCGCCCCAGCGGCTCCTCCATCATCACCGCTGCCTCAGGCACGGCCAGTCCGCGCTTGATCTCACCGCCGGGCACTGACGCGATCGCCGGCAGGTAGTTGCGCTTCGCCGATATCCGCGCATGCCGAGCCACGATCCACAGGAGAATCAAGAACGGGACGAAGAGCAGAAGCATTTCAGCGCTTGCGGCCCAGACAACTATGAGGAAGATGATCAGGGGGATGAAAAGGCATGAACCGGTGCCTCGGCTGATGCGGTAAAAGAGAATGCCGAAGAACACCAGGCACAGCACGCCCACCAGGAACCGGATGGTTCCCGCGCGATTCCACCAGCGCATGAACAACTGCCAGTTGCTCATGTGCACTACGCGGTCCAGACTGTCCTTCGGGAAAGACACCCCCACCATGTTCTCACCGGTCATACGGATATCGTCATGGTACCAGGCGACGGCCTTGCGGCCCTCCACCTGTATCTTGCCGCTGAAAGGCTTGTCGAGCTGATACAGGATATTGTCGAAGTCCACCTCGTCGGGCAGGTAGATGACGATCGACAACTGCGTGCCGCCCGTGACATACTGCGAGCCGTACCAGGTGGGCGTGATGCGCAGCGATGCGTTCGCCTTGTTGGTGGTGTCCTGGTAGATGCGATCGGGCATCGTGCACTCGAACCTGAACACTCCGGTCTGCCCCGGCGCGATGGCCGGCGTCAGGTGCACCTCAACCGCTGGCATCGACGTCAGCTCGGTGGACTTGCGGATGGTGTATAGCTGCTCGCCGTCGAGCGACGCGGTCATATTAGAGGTGTCATAGTTGTAGTCAGGCAGGCCGATGTCCACCACATCGATCTCATGTGCGCCGGTGTTGCAGTGGAACTTGATCATGTACTCCATCCGGATGGAGGCGTCCTTGTTCGCGGTGACGTGCAGCTCCATCTCCGGTATCGAGAACGAATACTCTTGAGCATGCGCCAGCGCGCTCAGCGCCAGCGCGGCGAGGATGAGCGGGACTGTCAGGCGTTTCACTGGGCCGCACCACCTTCGCGGTCATCGCTCCAACCCGCCGGGTCCTTGGGGCAGTCTGCGCCGCAAATCTCCAGGTCCGGGCAGTTAGAGCATCGGCTGGGATTTCTCAGCCGCTCGCGGTAACGGGCGAAGCACTCGGCGCTCCATATCTCTTCCCACGACTGGGTGAGGATATTGCCCGCACATCCGGCGCCGCGAGCGGGTAGCACGCTCCCGTCGGCCTCGATGCGCACTGCCACGTCCCCGGCCGTGCGGGGCCCCCTCTGGATCTGGTCGGCCAGCGGCCGGTTGGCGTCGAACCACACCGGCGGCGCCCACAGATACCGCACATCCGCCTCCTCGGCCGCCTCGATCAGCACCATCGCCACCTGTGGCAGAGCGCGCGCGGGCAGTGCCCCCGCGGCGTCCCCGGCCTCATCCTCGTCCTCGCACGCCAGCGCGAAACAGACCGCGTTGTCGATGCCGATCTTCCGCAGATGTTCCATGATCTCGTCGATGATATCGGCGTTCGCATCCATTAGCGGCACTTGCGCCACCGGGCACAACTCCAGCTCCCGGCACTGCTCGAACGCCGCCAGCACCCGCCCCAGATCGCCGGGCGCGGTCAGCGCATTGTGTTCATCCTCCAGCGGTGAGATGTAGAGCAGGTCAAGATGATCCAGCCCCGCCATCGCGGCCTCTGCGATCACCTCGGGCTCCAGCCACGACGCCAGCCCGCGCAGCCCGCAGATCATGCCCGTGTCCTCAGCCACTTGCGTGAGCAGTGGCAGTTCGAGCATGTTCGCGTCGGGTTGGGCGAGGATAGTCGCGTGGGGGATAGTGGCGTCCCACGCCTTGCGGATGGCGTTCTCGGTCGTGGCCAGA
The DNA here is from genome assembly GCA_029821735.1 of Candidatus Zipacnadia bacterium. Taxonomy (GTDB): domain Bacteria; phylum Armatimonadota; class Zipacnadia; order Zipacnadales; family UBA5352; genus JALGSU01. The sequence continues at coordinate 162,797 of JALGSU010000038.1, forward strand.
TCGCCCTGGACGATGTCGGCCTGCAGCGGTGCGGCCAATTCGCGGGCCCAACTGGTCGTGTCGGGGTCGGTGAGATTGCTGACCGGGTAGTTGTCGCCCGGCTCCGCGAGGTCGGCGATGAGCTTGCGCATGGCAGCGATGTCGGCGGTCAGTTGGCTCGCAGGCACGTCCGCGAACCGCCGCGCGATCTCGGTGCGCACAGCGCCCTCATCCGCGCCGTCAAACAGCATCTGGGCCATGACCACACCCGCCTGCGACAGATATGCCGCCTCTGACGCGTTGGCCAGCAGGATGCCGCCGCCGTCCGGATCGACCCGCAGGTGGAAACGCGTTGGCCATTCACCCTCGAGCCTCTCGTAATGCAGAATCTGCGCGCGCGGTTTGGCCTGTCTCATGCGCTCATCACCTCATCGGCGCGGGTCCTTCGCTCAAGCGGACAGCCTCCGCCACACACGCGCAACTGCTCGCACTCCCAGCACTTGTGTGGCAGGCCGCCCTCGCGGGGCTTCTCGCGTCGGTCTCTGATACTGGTGAACAGGTCGCTGTTCCAGATGCTCTCCCACGGGTCAGCGAGGATATTCCCCACCGGTTCGTAGTATGACTGGCAGGGGAGCACGTCGCCGTCGGGCTCGATGCAGATCGAGTATTCCGCGGCATTGCAGCAGCGGATTCCCAGCCCGGCCTCGATGGGCGACAGGCGGCAGTACTCCGTCGGCGTGTACCACAGGAAGCGCATGCCCAACTCGCCCGCGCGCGCGATCACCCGCTCCAGAACCGGCGCCACCTCCGCCTCGGAGAGAGCCGCTTCGTGGCTCGCGCCGCAGCCCGAGTGGATCATCCCGTTCATCGCGAAGGTGCGCACTCCCAGGCCGTGCAGGAACTCCACGATCTCGGTGGCCTCACGTGCGTTGCCCTGCACCAGCGTGGTATTGGTCAGCGTATGCAGTCCCGCCCCCAGGCACTGGCGGATACCCTCCACCGTCTCCGCGAATGCGCCCTCTGCCCCCACGATCTCGTCGTGAAGATCGGCCCGTTGCGACCCGATAGTCACCTGCACATGGTCGAGGCCCGCCTCGGCCAGACGCTGCGCGTACCCCGGCGTCGCCAGCCGTCGACCGTTGGTATTCGTCCCGGTGATCTGCCCAAGCGCCTCGGCGTGAGCGACCAGTTCGGGCAGACTCTCATGCAGCGTCGGTTCGCCGCCGGTGAAGATCACGTAGGGGACGCCGATCTGCCAGAGCCGGTCGAGCACCGTCTGCCAGCGGTCGGTGGACATCGAGCGCATCTGCCGGCGCCCCGGCTCGTTATAGCAATGTGAGCAGTCGTTGTTGCACGCGTAATGCAGCGCCAGGTCCGCCTTGTAGGGCGCCTGCGCACGCACCGCCAGCGGCGGCGGCTGCGGAATCTCCACATCACACAGCCGGCAGCCCTCGCCCGGCTCGGTCACCCGCTCAATGAGGCGTTCCATACGCGCCAGTGATGCCTCCAGATCGGCCGATGGCGCGTCCGGGTATGCCGTCCGCAGGCGCAACAGTGACTGGTCGCGCGGGGTCCCTTCCAGTACCAGCCAGGCCATCTCGGCGTCGGTTGGTGGCAGGTGGATCGTCTCTACGGCGTTGATGAACAGGATGCCCGTGCGGTCCTCGTGGATGCGCAGATGCAGTCGCAGCAGCCCGCCGCCGCGCTCAATGCGCCACGCGTACAGGCCCGTCCCCGGTCCACCTCCGGCAAGCGCGTCCATGCGCGCGCGGAAGCGTCCCCAGTCGTCACCGATCCCCCGGGCGATGCGCCCGAGCAAACCCGTGGCAGACTTCACCACTTGGGCTTCTCCTCCATGTGGTATGCGCTGCCGCAGAACGGGCACTTCACGTAGATCGCGCCCTCCTGCATCTTGATGCTATCTGAATCAAGCTGCGCCCCGCAGTTTTCGCACTTCATCTTTTCCACCGACACGTCGCCGGTGAGGTCAATCTCGTGGGTGATGTGCATCTCCGGCCCCTTACTGCGAGCCAGGTGGATGAAGAACCCCGCCGCACCCATCAGCGCCACGCCGATGATGATGCGCACCATGGTGTTGCCCTCTCCCGAGCCGATCAGAAACACCAGGCCCACCAGGCCCAGCACGCCGCCGACAAGATAGCCAGTCGTCTTCATGCGCAAAGGGGCATGCAGCGGCCCCGGCACCTCCCTGAATGTGCCAACATCGGCTCGAGTCGTCCGTATAGGCAGTTAGCGGTCGCGGGGCACGATTCCTTCTCTGAGCGTGATTGAGATGCCCGAGAAGGCCAACTTCGCGCCGCGGGCGAATACAGTTTCTGACGCGTACCTGTAAGCGACGTCCCCGACGCCGCCCGCACCAGCGCCGTGCCGCCATCCAGCCGCAAGGAGGCAGTTCCATGAGAACCAGCATCACCGCCGCGCTCATCTTCGCCCTGATCTCGGGGGCCTGCTACGCGCAGGACCGCGATTCAGACGGTCTACCGGACGCCATCGAGTATCAGCTTGGCTCCGATGTAGGCGTCGTGGAGCAGTTCGAACTGATCTACCACGACGGCGTCATCGGTGAGGATGACCAGACTGTCGCCGCCAAACACAAGGACGGTCAGGACGTGGTCGACATCTTCGCCGCCAGCGTCGGCGCTGATCGCTGGCTCTTCAAGGTCACCTTTGCCCAGGACTACGTCGGCGAGGGCCATGTCTTCGTCTTCTATCTGGACGTCGATTGCGACGAGGCGACCGGTCGCCAGGACGCCAACGTCGGCACTGACCTGATGTATTCGCAGAACAGCGGCGGCTTCGGCGTCTCCGAGAAGACTCCCGGTCTGCGCGCTGGCCCGGCCCGAATGGCCGCCGTCGGCAATGCCATCTACATCTGCGATGACCTCGCCCTCGGCGAGGGCATGCTGCCCGGGCAGGTGAAGTTCAGGATACTTTCGCACGTCGCACCCCCGGCCTCTGCCGACAGCGACAGCTCCGACTGGGTCATAGCCGACCTGCCCGCCGTGAGCGGAGACAGGAAGCCGCGCATCGGTGCGCCCGTTCCGCCTGCCCCGCTCGCCGAGCTGACCGCCGACCGGCCCGACGCCGACAGCGATGGCATCCCTGATGACGTGGAACTGGTCCTTGGCATGGACCCCGAGACCGCCGATCCGCTGCACCTCGTCCATGACGATCTGTCCGCGACCGAGGGCGATCAGATGTCCGCTGCGTGGAAACTCGCGCCCGACGTCACCCGGGTCTACTTCGGCAACGTGGCCCAGGACCGCTGGGTCTTCCGCGTCGATTTCGCCGACGCTCTGAATATCCTCGGTAACCGGGTGATGCTCTACTTCGACGCGGACAACGACGTCAACACCGGCCGCCGCGAGGGCGCCCCCGGCACGGACGTCCGTTTCATCTGCAGTGAGGGTAGCTTCAACGCCGTGATCCGCAACGCCTCAGTCCTCGGCCGCGACCGCGACCTGCGCGGCTTCGTCGACGAGCAGAGCGTCTACTTCTCGATGGACCTGTCCCTCAACCACAACGAGGAAGGCAACGCAGAATGTCGCGGCTACATCCTCTGCCAGCGCAGCGCCCCTGACCAGCCGGGAGATGGCGACGCCACGATCTGGTTCCCGCTGGTGGGCGGCGGCGAACGCGACCTGCCCAAGTCGCGCGTCGGCGTCTTCAGCCAGTTCCTCTCCGAGGGCGTGGTGGCGCAGAAGCCCTGGCTGGGTTGGCGTGAGCAGATTGGCGCGATGGGCGCGTCGCACTTGGACATGATAGCCGCACCGATCAGTGGCATGAAGCACTTCAACGGGGCGGTCGAGCCATTCGAGGATGGTGCAACCGTCACGCTCACCTCCCCGATCGATGGCGATCAGCATGTCAACGTGCTGATCCAGGACAGCGCCATCGGGCGCGAGGAAGTCGCCGTTAGCGTCGCCGGCACCCAAGTCGCCCGCCTCGTCGCCGCGCAGGACACCGGCGACCTGTATCTCTTCACCACCAAGTCGCCGCTGACCATGAAGAAGGGTGACGTCATCGAGCTTGTGGCGAAAGAACCCGCGCAGGACTTCCGTATCTGCGAGGTCTTCCTGACTCCCTCGGTGCTCGAGCCGCCGCCGATTGAGATTCGCAACCTGTCCACCTGGGTCCGACCGGGCTGCCTGCCCGGCGCATCGACCGGTGAGACCGTTGACGTTGACGTCTGCTTCCTGACGCTGCGCGCCGTCGACGGCGTCGTTCGATGGGGCAGAGGCGACGCGCTGGATCAGCAGGCGGCGGAGGAGAAGCCAACCCACAATCACCGCGTCCGCCTCACCGGCCTGACGCGCGGCGAGAGCTACTCCCTGCAAGTCCTCTGCCGCGAAGGCTCCGAGGAAGCCACCTCGGAGGTGCTGCGCTTCGTCGCCGATGAGGTGCGCCCTGCCGCCTGCAGTGTGCAGCGCAAGCAGGTCGCGCTGAGCGTCTCCGATCTGCTGGAGGGCGGGCGGCCCGCGTGGCCGGTCAGCGGCGGAATCCCGATCGCCCAGGGAGAGCTGGCGTCCGCAGACAAGTGCCGGCTGCTCGGCGCGGGTGGGCGCGTGGTGGATGCGCAGTTCGACCAACTCGCCCCGTGGCCCGATGGCAGCGTCAAGTGGCTCCTCGTAAGTCTGGTGCATGAGGGCGCTTCGCCCGACTACATGCTCGAGTATGGCGAGGCCGTCGCTACGCCCGCGGTGACAGGTGGCATCGCCGTCGAGCAGACTGACGCTGGCATGGTCGTCACCACCGACGTCCTGCGCGCCGAACTCTCCCGCGAGCGCTTCGCCCCGCCGGGCACCGTCACTATCGACGGCCAGACCGTCGTTACTGGCGACGAGGGCTTCGTGCTCGTCGACGACGAGGGTAATCGCTACGCCTCCGCTGACGCCCCCCCGACCCGCTTCGAGATCGAGGAGGCCGGGCCTGTGCGCACAGTCGTCCGCGTCGAGGGCCCGATCACCGGCGACGCACAGCAGGGCCTGCGTTATCGCTGTCGCATGTATTTCTACCGCGGCTTCGCGGGCATTCCGACCCAGATCTCGCTGCTCGTGCAGGAGGGCAAGTCCGGCTTCCCGCCCACCCTCAGCAGGATCAAGAGCCTCACCTGGCCGATGGTCGGGGCAGCCGACGCGGGCGCTTCACGATGGGTCCAGGATGATGTATCCGAAGGGTTTCTCGCAGGATGGCTCAACCATCACCGCCGAGATATTCCCCGAGTTGCGTGCAGACCAGTACGCGGAATACACCGACCCGAAGCTGCTCACCATGAACTACTACTGGCATCGCTACGGCAACTATCTGCTCCCCGCCGGTACTGAGCCGACCACCGATGTGCTGCTGCACTTCGGCGGCGGCGACGTCGCCTCCGCGTGGCAGGAGCAGGTGCTGCTGACCTGTTCCGCCGAGCAGTACTGCGCGTCCGGCGCCCTCGGCAGACTCGAGCCCGCTCGCGAAGATCGCTTCCCGTATTTCAACGGGCTGGTCCGCGATGGCCTCGACAGGCTCGAGGCCGCCCGTCAAAGCAAGCGCGAGTACAGTTGGATCAACTATGGCGACACCTACGGCGAGCGCGCCGTCAACTGGACCGACCAGGAGTACGATCTGCAGTGGGGCCTGCTGATGAACTTCAGCCGCACCGGCGATATGGCGTTCTTCGACCGGGGCGTTGAGGCAGCCAGTCACACCGTCCAGATCGACATGATCAACTGGTCCGATGACCCCAGCATTCTCGGCATCATGAAGGAGCACTCCCCCTGGCACGTCGGCGGCTTCGGCACACCGCGGCCCGAGAACACCACCTACTGGTTCGAGAACGGGATATGGAATACTGGGCACGTCTGGACGCAGGGCACCTACCTGGCCTACTGCCTGACCGGCGACCGCCGCTACTTCCAGAGCATCGAGCTTCTCAGCGAGTTCCTGGCACGGTCACGCACCAGCTTCATCGAGTCGTGGGTGCATCGCAACTACGGGTGGCTGACCATCGCCACCTTGGGCGCGTATCACACCACTGCCGATCCCTACTACCTCAACGCCGCGCGCTTCTTCATGCAAAACGTGGTCGATCGACAGGACCCGGGCACTGGCGGCCTGATCCATCCCATCGGCGAGTGCGAGCACACGCCGCGCCACATGGGCGGCAAGAGCTTCATGACCGGCGTAGTCATGGCCGGCCTCACCATGCTCGATGAGATCGAGCCCCGAGACGATCTCAAGCGCTCGCTGACCCTCGCATCTGACTGGCTATGGGCGCGGATGTGGAATGCCGAGAAGATGGGCTTCCGCTACGCGCAGTGTCCGCAATTCGACGGCGGCGCTGGTGTGGGCGCAGGGGTCTGCATGGGTCTCGCGCACGCCTACGACATCGCCGGCAAGCCCGAGTATCGCGACATGCTCGTGCAATCGATGGGCCGGATGGTCCGCGAGGGTGGCCCGTCGGGGTCCGGCAAGGGCTACGCGGTGCAGATCCGCAACACCCCGTACGCGATCGGCGCGATGGACCGCTGGGGCATGACCGAGGTCCCGCCGCCTCCCGCGCGCACCCCCACCGTGCAGCTTCCCGCGAAGCTCTACATGGTGCCCGGGCAGGTCGCCCAACTCGGCGTTGTGGTCCACTACGCTTCGGCCGCGCCACTGGATGCGACCGCCGAGATCGTCCGTCTGCCGGCTGGCCTCAAAGCCGAGACCGCGACGGTAGCCTGGCAGATGCAGCGTGGCGCCACGCAGGCCCCCGTCTTTCGCATTACCGGCCAGGCCCCCGACGGTGCCGAGGTCGTCGTGCGCTGGCAGGCTGGCGAGTGGCAGGGCGATTTGACCGCCGCCGTGCACACGCGCAAAGCGATGGAGGTCGGCGTCGGCGTCGGCTACGTCGGCGATGACCAGGACCCCGTCGGCCTCGCGCTGCGCACCTTGGGCCTCCGTCTCGAGCCCCTCGCTGACCTGAGCCCGACCACGCTGGCGAAATACCGAGCGCTGATCATTGGTCGCGAGGCGCACGAGAAGAACTTCCTGAGTATCCGCGACAACAACGCGAACCTGCTCGACTTCATCCACGCTGGCGGTACCGTGGTCATGATGCAAATTCAGAACTCCAGCTACCAGGCCGCCTGGCTGCCCGCGCCCCTCGCGTTCAGCAACGACTCCGGCTCCCTGGGCGAGATCGTCGCTACAGACCATCCGCTCTTCACCACGCCCAACCGCATCGAGTCTGCAACCGGCATCGTGTCGTATGACACCATCGTCGAGGCGGGCGACGCGTGGATCGTGGAGATGAGCGATGGCGAGGGCACGGTGCTCGTGGTGCAGCCCTCGCCCGAACGGTATGTCGTCGGCGAGGCGCAGGCCCAGGCTCCGCTGACCGTCGAGGTCTGCGCCCAAATCATGGAGAACATCGTGGCCTATCTCGGCTCCGCCAGGTAGAGCCATCATTCGCAGGAGGCACGCAATGATCTCGATTATCGGCCAGTACTTCCTCAACCACCGCCTCGACCTCGACGAGATCGAGTGGCAGGTCGAGGAGTTCGCCCGCGCGGGCTATCAGGGCATATACCCCCACGCCCGCCAGGGCCTGCTCACCCCCTACATGTCCGACGATTGGTGGCGGGCCATCGACAAGATCGCCGAGGTGTGCGAGCGCACCGGCATGCAGATGTGGATATGGGACGAGGACTACTTCCCAAGCGGCCAGGCCGGCGGGCGCGTAGTCTGGGAGACCCCCGGTCTCCTGGCCAGGCAGCTTGTCTTCACGGTCGCCGAGGTCGAGGGCGACGGGCCCTTCGAGGTCGACTTCGACCCCGGGCATCTACTGCGCTGCCACGCCGTCCCGATGACCGGCGAGGGCGAATATGGCGAGCCCGTTGACGTGACCGAGTACTGTGGCACGCGCCGCCAGACCTGGAAGAAGAGCTGGGTCAAGCATGGTGCCTACTCGCCCATGATCAACGTGGTCAGCAGCCCGCACCGCCGCACCACGATGACTGACAACCGTTACGCCCTGAGCTGGCGACCCGACCAGCCGGGCCGTTACGCTATCGTCGCGGGCCTCGCCCAGCCGGTGACAAGCCAGCCCCAGCCAGACCTGCTGATCCCCGACGGGGTTCGCCGGTTCCTCGAGCTGAGCCACCAGCAATACCACGATCGCTACCCGGACAAGTTTGGCGCGCTCATCGGCGGCGCGTTCACCGATGAGCCCAACCCCGGCGGCGGGCTCTACCCGTGGACCGCGAGCTTCGGTGAGCAGTTCGCCGCCGACCACGGCTACGATCTGCTCGAGCGACTCGCGCACATGGCGCTCGACATCAGCGACGCCAGCCCCGCCGTCCGTCATCACTACCGCCTCACGCAGGGCCGCCTCCAGCGCGAGAACTACGTCGAGCAGATCGCCGACTGGTGCGACGCCCACGGCATCCAGATGATCGGCCACCTGACCCGCCAGGAGTGGCTGTCGCTGGTCGCCGTCTACTGGCCCAACGAGATCCGCTGCTACCAGAAGATGCACATCCCCGGCGCCGATCCGCTCGGCGCGGCGTCCTCATGGCCCGACGCGGCCTCATACCACACCGGCCTCAAGGTCGTCTCATCGGCCGGCCATCTCTTCTCGCGCGCGCAGGTCACCTCCGACTGCCTGGCGGTGCTGGGTGACGACGCGCCCTTGCGTGACATCAAGCACATCCTCGACTACCAGATGGTCATGGGGATCAACCACTTCACGGTGCATGGCCTGAACTACTCGCTTGACGGGCCGCGCAAGGACGAGACGCCGCCCTCGCTCTTCTACCAGCACTCCGAGTGGAAGCACATGGACCAGGTGATGGCGCACACGCGCGAGATGTGCGAGGCCCTCACCGGCGGCGAGCACCTCTGCGAACTGGCCGTGCTCTACCCCTCCACTATGCTGGGCATCGCGGCCCGATGGGGCGCGAACTGGCACGATCTGCCCCAGGAACGCCCTGTGCACGAGGTGGTCGAAGCGCTGGTCAGTCACCAGCGAGACTTCGATTTCATCGACGAGATCACGCTGGCCGAGGGCGTCGACGCGCATGGGCACACCACCACGCCCGAGAGCTACCGCACCATCGTCCTGCCGCACCTTGAATACATCGACGCCGACGCAGCCGATGCCCTCGTGCGCTTCGCCGCCGCTGGCGGACGCTCACCCACGACCCCGACGCCCCGCAACGCGATTGGGCCGGCGACGGTATCGAGTTCATCGAGACCCTCAGTGCCGATGCCATCGCATCCCTTCCCGGTGTCGAGGTAACTGGCGAGGGCGCGCGCGATGTCTTCGTCCTGCGCCGCCAGGTGGAGGGTGAGACACGCACCTTCGTCGTCAATCGCCGCGAGGCGACCTTCATCGGCGAGGTGGCCGGCGAACCGGTCCGCATAGCCGAGCGCGGCAGCGTGTTCGTCACCAGCGCGGCGGACGGTGCAGCGCGTCTCTGCCCTGAGCCGCTGCCCGAGCCAACCGGTGCGGCCCTCGACCTCAGCGGCGACTGGTCGGTCGAGTTCGAGCCCAATCAGGTGCCCCTCAGTCTGTGGCATGTCACCGCCGCCGAGGGAGAGTTGGGCTCCTTCACCGAGCGCCCGGCGGTCAATCTGATGCAACGCTCTGAGGACCCGGCTGGCGAGGGCGACGAGTCGGTCCGCTACGTCTGTCGCTTCATGCTGACCGGCGAGATCCCGGATGCGCGCGTCGTCATCGATGATGGAACCATCGGCGGCGACTGGACCATGAAGGTCAACGGGCACACGGTCGCGGGCTGGGAGCGCGCGCTCATCTTCGACTGCCGCGACCAGCAGGCCGCGATCGGCGAGTTCCTGCGGGGCGGCTCGAACCCGACGCTCAACATCATCACCATCGAGACCTCCGGGCGTGGCCGCGGGCTGAACCCGATGCCCTACTTGCTGGGCTCGTGCACCTGCCGCTTCCGCTACGGAGACCTCTCGCGGCCGTTGCTGACCGGTGCCCCAGGGCCCATCGCTCTGCCGAATCTGCAGACCTGGGACGCGCTGGGCTGGCCGACCTTCTCTGGGTCGGCAGTCTATCGGCGCACGTTCTCCGTCGACGAGCCCGGCGACTGGCTGCTCGAACTCGGCCGCGTGGAGGACATCGCGGCAGTCACTGTCGATGGCCAGCAGGTCGCGGTGCTGCCTTGGCCACCGTATGGCTGCGTCCTCGCGCAGTTGTCCGCCGGCGAGCATGAACTCGCCATCGAGGTGACCAACCCGCCCGCCAACCGCACCGAGGCCGCCCACTTGCCGGCCGGACTGCTCGGGCCGGTGCGGCTGGCGCCCGTGGGATAGGCGGTCCGAGGAAGCAGGCACGCGGCGGCGGGATGGCGAACATCCTGCCGCCGCTTCTCATTGCTGCACCGCTCGGGAGGCAGTCTGATGAACTGGGCCTCGCACGCGCTACTGATCAGCTTCTTGCTCGTGACCGTCTCCGTCGGCGCGAATGCCGATGACTGGTGGAACCCCCGCTGGCGCATGCGAACCACCGTCACGCGCCCGACCCCTTGGCGCGACGCGGCTCCGCGGCCCGTCGAGGTCGCGGTGGACTTCCCGGGAGTGCTCGCCGAAGCGGGCGTGGACGGGAAGTTCGCCCCCCGCTCAGTGCGAGTCGTCCAGCGCGCCGCCGATGGCGAAGCCCAGCCGATTGACTGCGTGGTCCGTTCGGAGTATGACGCGCGTGCCCGCCGCGAACAGACATACATCGCCTGGATCGCTGAGCCGCGTGTAGGTGAGATCGGCGCGTATGATATCTACTTCGATACCGTCGGCCGCGATATCAAGCGCGCACCAACCAAGGTTCTGCCCCCTGAGAACCTGCTCGCAAACGCCTCGTTTGATGAGGCGACCGACGGCTCGCCTACATCGTGGACCCACAATGACAGAGGCGAGATCAAGCTCGCGAAGTTCGCCCACACCACGGGCAAGCGTTCGCTCCGCCTCACCATGGGCCCCGACACCCCCGAGGACCGGCGCGGCGAGGTGCTCATTTCTCAGATGGTCGACGTCGCCGCCTACGCGGGCCAGGAGGTCGTCTTCAAGGCTGACATGCTCCGACTACGCCGTCCAGCCACGCTGGGTGACCGTCGAGCTCGCCCAGGGCCACTTCGTCCAGATGTCCGAGCGTGGGACTTTCAGCCCAGAGGTCGCGCGGGCCAACGTCGTCTTCCGCGTGCGGCCCTACTGCGGCGCGGCCGACGATGGCACCCCACCCACTGACGAGGAGCGGACATACGAGCTCTATCTCGACAACGTCGTCCTCCGCCCCGGCGAGCGCTGGCCATGGCCCGGCGCGAACGACGCTCGCTTCGTCGAGGGCGCCCTCGAGACCGCCCCCGTCAACCGGGCCGTCGACTTCACCGGCGTGCGGCGCGTCAGCTTCAATGGGGCCTCCGAGGGCACGCTCACCGGTGGCGCTTTCCACCCCGACCCGAATGCCGCGCACTGGGGCCCGCAGGCCGGTACTCTCGAGATGTGGATCAAGCCCCACTGGGCCGGCGACGATGGCGCTGAGCACGAACTCTTCTACGCCAAAGCGTGCGGGCACTCGATGCAGTCGCGCCTGCGCAAGCTGGCCGATGGCAACCTGGAGTTCACTATCTCCGACGCCGACCGCCTCTACCACACCATCACCGGCCCCGCGGCTCTGCAGTCCGAGACCTGGCACCATCTCGCCGTCACCTGGGACTTCCCGCGCGCGCAGTTGCAGCTCTTCGTGGACGGTCAGCGCGTCGCCGCCGAGGGCCCAGGAGACAAGCCGTGGGCCTGGACACTCGACCCGAAAGACCCGAACCGCGACACTGGTCGCGGCATCACCGATGACGACCGGCGCAGCATCCCGATGCAGGCGACGCTCGGCGGCGATGACAAGTATCAGCGCCCCGCCGACGCCGTGATCGACGAGTTCCGCGTCTCCAGCGTCGCTCGCTACCAGCGCAACTTCGACCCGGCGCGCACCGAACTGCCCGCCGACGAGAACACCCGCGTCCTCTTCCACTTCGAGGGCGAGACCGACGGGCTGCACTATGGCGATGACCAGTTCGTTGACGGCTACTTCTGCCATGAGCTCCCGCCCCTGCGCGCCGAAGCCACTATCGAACGCCTCGACGGCGACCAGATCACCCGGCTCACCGCGGCAGTCGCCGGCCCTGGCGTCGATGACCTGTTCGAGCAAAACCAGTCCGAGAATGTGATGCAGGTTCTGCGCCCCGTCAAGCAACTGCCCGACCCGCGTTTCATCGAGTATCGTGTGCGGACAATCGAGGCCACCGTCGCCGGCGACGCCGAGCCGTTGACGGTGCAGGTCGAGGGCGACCTGTCGCCGCTGATGCTGTGGGAGACCTACCAGCGCGCCGATGGCGGAAGCGGTGAGACCACACTGCTCCCGCGCTGGCGAGCCAACGACAACGTCATCCCCTTCACTGCTGAGGACCTGCGGGCGACGCTGGCGCCGGGCATCGAGAGCGACGCCGAGCGGGCGCTCGAAATATTTCGCTACGTGGTCAAGTGCACGAACTACTTCGACGCGCACTACTGCGAAAGCCACCGCGACAATCTGCGCAAGCGCGTGTCCTATCGGCTCATCAAGGACCTCAACATCTACCCATTCGACCAGTGCGGTCCGCTCAATCACGTCGCCCGCAAGCTCTTCCTCGAATGTGGCATCAGCTCCAACAACTGCTCGGGCACGCACCACCAGTTCGAGCAGGCCTTCTACGATGGCAGCCTCCGGCTCTTCGACCTGTCGCCGCGCAAGTTCTGGCTCGGCCGCGACAACGAGACGGTCGTCGCTCTCAGGGACATCTACGATGACCCGTGGATCAAAGTGCGCGAGGGCGAGACCATTATGGCCTACATCCCCGGGCGCACCAGCCGGGCGACGCTTGGCGGAGCCACCGTCCCACACCGCATAGACCTGCCGCTTCGCCCGGGGGAACGTGTCGGCATTGGCTGGCACAACGAGGGCCGCTGGTCCGAACTTGGCGATGAGCGTCAGCGGATCCCGCTGGCCAAGATCCCCCCGATGTATGGCAATGGCGCCATCGTCTTCGAGCCCACTGGCGCTGGCGATGCCGCCGCCCTCGACAACGTTGTCGTCGAAGCGCCCGGAGCATTCCATGCGGATGATCTCCACGCCGGCGCCGCGCTGACCTACCAGCTCACCTGCCCATATCTGCTCTCGTCGGCGACGCTGTCGGCAGCGTACTCGTCCGAGCAGGCTGACGCGCTCAGCGTCGCGATCTCGTTCGATGAGGGCGCTCAGTGGACTGAACTCTGGCGCAGCGACGCCCGCGAGGGTCGCATCGACCTCGACCTGTCTGACGGGGTCATGGCGCGATACGACTACTGGCTGAAGATCGAGATGGCCGCCAGTTCGATGGCGAAGGTCACTGATCTGCAGGTGCGCACCACGCTCATCAACTCGCCGCTGTCATTGCCGGGCGAGTTGCGCACGGGCGAAAACACGCTCACCTTCGCAGCCGGTCCGGCAACCGAGCCGATCACTGCGAGCCTGGCCTGGATCGAGCGGCACCAGTCCGATCTCGGCGTTGCGCTCGGTGGCATCGGCTACTACAACATGGACGATGACAACCGCCGCGATCTGTTCGTGTGCGCGCCGGATGCGACTACCCCGGTGACTGTCACGCTGATGGGCCGGGCGATCGATGGCGAGGTCTCACTCGTCGGTCTGCCCGAAAACTGGCTTGTTGGCGAGGGCGTTCGCAGCGTGAGCCTGGCCGACGGCAACGCCGACGCGACCGTCGAGTTCACGGTGAGCGCGGCCGGCGCCTCCGAGGGCGAGATCGTGCCCTTCGAGGTCGTCATCCGCGAAGCCGACGCCGAGCGCCGCGTCTGGGCACAGCTTCTGGTCACCACCACCGCGCTAATCAGCGAGACCGAAGTCGCTCAGGCGACCGGTGACGTCATCGCAGTCGAAGATGCCGCCGCCAGTGGCGCGAGCATCATGAGCTTTGCCGGGGACGGCGAGTTGACCTTCGATGCAGACGCGCCCGCCGATGGCAGCTATGCGCTCTGGGTGCGCGCCCGTCGCGACGACGGTACCAGCAGCCGCCTCGGGCTGACCGTCGACGGCGAGGAGCGCGACCTCCGCTTCACCGCCATGATAGGCTTCAGCGACTGGGACACACCCCGTCGAGCCCACGCGAAGATGTTCGCCCACTACGGCGAAGCCTTTGGCCACTGGAACTGGCACCGCGTGCCGAATGTCGAGCTGACGCAGGGCACGCACACCGTGTCGCTCTCCTGCACCACCGGCGCGCAGCTCGACGCCGTAATGATCGTGCCGCAGAACCCGGCGGTGGACCGGGCCACCATGAACCTGATGCACAACTGGAATTTCGCGCCCTGGTATCGGCCACTATAGGAGGCGAGACTATGCAGCGGAGAGACTTCTTCGGAGCCCTCGCGGCGATGGGCCTTGGTGGTCTGGCCGCCGGCGAGATGTTTGCCGATGACGCCCCGGATCCCACGGAGACGCTCCTGCGCCGGCCGTTCAGACCCGGTGGCCCGGAGCTGTCAATCATCGGCTTCGGTGGGCTGTTGCTGCGAGGCATGCAGCCCGACCACGCGAACGGGCTGGTGGGTTGGGCGGTTGACAGGGGATGCAACTACTTCGACATCGCGCCGAGCTACGGGGACTCAATCGACCTCCTCGGCCCCGCGCTCGAGCCCTACCGCGACGATTGCTTCCTCGCGTGCAAGACCACCAAACGCGATGCGACCGGCGCGCGTGAGGAGCTCGAAGATTCCCTCGCGAAGCTGCGCACCGACCACGTCGACCTGTACCAGATTCACGCGCTGACCTCGATGGATGACGTGGCGCAGGTGATGGCCCCGGGCGGTGCGCTCGAGACCTTTGCCGCTGCGCGCGAGGAGGGCAAGGTCGGCGCCATCGGCTTCTCCGCCCACAGCGAAGAGGCGGCGCTCGCGGCCATGGACCAGTTCGCTTTCGACAGCGTGCTCTTTCCGCTCAACTGCGTATGCATTGAGCGCGGCAACTTCGGCCCCGCGCTGATGGCGAAGGCCGCCGAGCAGAACGTCGCGATGCTCGCCATCAAGGGCCTCGCCTGGACCCCCGTCCCCAAGGGCGAGGACAAGCCCTATCCGAACTGCTGGTACCGCCCGATCCACGATCCAAACATGTCCAGGCTGTCGCTGACCTACACGCTGGACCTGCCCGTAACTGCGGCCGTCTCGCCAGCCGCCGCCAGCCTGTTCGTGCTCGCCATGCAGATCGGCCTGCGCTACCGGCCACTGAGCGACGACGAGCGCGCGCGCCTCATCGCGGCGACCGAAGGCGTCACGCCCATCTTCCCACACTGATCGCCCTGGCGCTGGTGGCCGTCACTCCGCCGCCGGCGCCAGGTAGACGCGGTCCAGGTGCCCGCCGACTTCGCGGTCGCTGACACGTAGCGTATGCCTGCCCGCCGCCAGCTCCCACACCGGCCCGGTGATCCACTCCCACGTCAGCAGATTCTCGTCATTGCCCACCATCAGGTCTTCGCCGTCATCCATGCGCGCCCACATCGAATTCCCCCCGCGGTCGATCCACCACACTCGCACGCTCAGCCGGTACTTCCCTGCCTCCGCCAGTTCGAACTCGAAGACCGCAGCTCCATTGTCGTTACTCCCGGCCTCCACCGGAGCCGGTGTGAAGTCCGTTGGCCGCACCGTGCCCACGCATGCGCCGCCCGATCCACCCCGGTCCTCGAGTCGCTCGAAGGACCCCGTGAGTCGCGCAGCGTCTTCGGCCTCAGCCCCGAACGACCGGCCCGCCGGCGCCGACACCACCGGGATCATGAAGCGGGCATCGCCGTCAGCCGCGCTCAGTGTGATCGCCGCCATCCCCGCTGTCACGTCGCCGCCCGGCGTGAACGCCACCGTCACACTGGCCTCCGCGCCCGGCTCGATGCTCACCGGGCTGCCGCCGACCGTTGCCTGCACGCCCTCGGGTGCTGTCACCGCGGCGCTGACGGTCATGGCCTGCTCGCGCGCATTTCGCAGGTGCAGCGTCACCGTCTCCGGCTCACCAGCAAGCCTCACTCCGCGCCGGTCGGGGCGCACGATCAGCCCGATCCTCGCCTGGTGCTGCAGCGGCGTTGCATACCAGTCTCGCTCCGGGTCAACCGCCGAATACTCGCGGTCGGCCCATATGCTCAAGCGCTCAACCGGCACATCTCCGAGCGCCGCGCGCGTGGCCTCGATGTAGTCGAGCACATCCAGCGCCAGTCGCGAGCCGCTCCCGAGATTGAAGCCGGTGCCCCAGCGCGCGTGGGATGCGATGATGCCGCCCGATCCGTCCACCTCGCCGCGCTGCCACGCGTCCAGTGCATTGATGCCACTGTGCGCGCGACTTCGCACACGCGTGACTGCCGAGGTCGCATCGCGCAGACCGTGCGGATCGCCAGGCCCGTCCAGCGCGAGTTCCGCGCGGGGCACTATCCCCGTCCGTAGCGGCACGATCGGGCCGTTGGCGCGGATCTGCAGCGCTCCCCGCAGCGCCGGCGCGGGATTGCCGCCACGGTTGTAACGCGCCTTGCCGAACTCCGCGTGCCCCAGCGGGAACACCTTGTAGTTGTGCGCGTCGATCGCCTCACCCGTCTCGATGTGGTAGCACCGATAGCCGTCATGCTCCTTCGGCACCGTCTCCCAGAAGCTCACGCACCTGCGCAGCGGTTCGAGATATTTCTCGTCGCCCGTCAGGTCATACATCAGGCAAAGCGCGTCGCTCGCGTACCGGACCGCGGTCGTGGTCGGGTGAGCGGGCTCCCAGTCGCGGGCCCATGCCGGCTCGCCGTCGGGCGTGTACTGCTCGCACCACGAGAACGTGGGTGGCGGAAGCTGTGCGCCGATGAGGAACTCGCCCGCCCGCAGCAGCGAGTCGAGGAAGCGCTGCTCGCCCGTCATCTGATACATCAGCAGCATTGATCGCATGCCCCACAGCGTCGTGCCGTCATTGAGCGTGCTGTAGGAGCTGTAGCCCGCGTCAGGCTGTTTCGTGATGGAGTTAAAGCCCAGCGGCCAGGACCCGTCCGCGTTCTGAGCGAGGATCACAAACTCCCCGCCCTTCTTCGCCGCCTCGATGAAGCGCTCGTCCCCGGTGACCCTATACAGGTAGGCCAAAAACCGGATCGGGTCGGCCTGCGTCCCCTCCTGAATCTCGCCGTGCCCGGCGGACACTGGTTTGTAGCCATCCGGCTGCACGATGTAACCCTGCACCCACGCGCCTGCCTCGTCCTGCACCTTGATCAGCATCTCGCCCGCCTGCAGCGCCGATCGCAGGTAGCGCTCATCGCCCAGCACTTCCCAGCCGCGCAGCATCGCCGCCACAGTCCACCGCGCCGTGTACTCGTCCTCCGCGAGGATCGAGTACGTGCCCGGCGACTCCGTCGACGTCAGAGTCGGCCAGTCCAGCGCCGCCTGCCAGCCCCCGCCGATCTGCAGCGCGATCGCCTGATCCAGCCACGCACGCGCCAGATCCTCCGCCCGCATCAACTCGGCCTGATCCACCTCGGCTTGTGCAGCCTCGGCCGTCACGGGTGCCAGACGATCCTCGGCCACGCACCGATCGGTGATCCGCATCTCGTCGACCAGCGCATCCAACTCGTGATGCAGGTCGGCGAAATACCCGCCGCCCAGATACACCTTCTTGCACGGGATTACCATGCCGTCCTCGAGCGGCGGATCGAAGAGCGCGGTGGCTCCCTTCCCATCCACCGTCAGCCACGCCCTGCCGCCGTCGGCCCGGTCCCACGAAATCAGGAAGTGATGCCACGCTTCCGGGTCCAGCTCCGTGCAGGGCATCACTAGCGTGGTGCGCGCGGCCCCCGCGCTCACGTCCGGCCAGATATGCGAGTACCATCCGCGCCACGAGGTATCAACCGCCAGCTCGATTACCTGCGGCTGTGCGAGCTTGCGCAGAATCAGGTTGAAGCCTGGCCGGTCGGGATATCCCTCGAAGCCTTCGCAGAAGACGCACGCCATCACCGCCGCCTCGCCGTCCGCCCAGATATTCTGGCCCTCGGGGCTGCGCGCCCAGAACTCCAGCGTGCCCTTGCTCATGTCGCAGTTCGACGCACCCGTGTAGATCAACGGCGGTGTCCCGTCCGCGATGCGCACACCACCACCGAATCGCCCCGGCACATCCGCCGCGCACCGCCCGCCCGCAGCCCGCACGTCGCGCCGGGCGTAGTCGGCGTCATTGCTCTCGTCGCTGTCAAAACTCGCCAGCAGACTGGTATCTCGGTCCCGCGCAAACGGGGCGTCAGGCACCCGCGCCAACTCCACGCCCTCCTGGTTCGCCACCACCTCTGCCGCCAGCTCCTCGGGCGTCAGGCGCCTCGCCTGTCCACTCGCGAACAGCGCGGTCACTTCCCCCGCGTTCAGCGCCCGGTGCCAGATGGCCAGATCGTCGATGTCGCCAGTCAGCCCACCGTTTCCGCCCGCACCCACCAGGAAGTTCGTCAGCCCCTCGTAGGTGATTGCCCCGGTGCGCTCCACCTCGCGCACGATCTCACCATCGAGGTAGAGAACCGATTGCGCGCCATCGTAGGTAACCGCCACATGATGCCACTGGTGCGTGGGCGCCTCACCACCGTTGGGGTTGGCCACAGTGCCGCCCGCCTCGACCATGAAGCGCACTCCCCGATGGTACATGAGCAGGCGGTAGCCCTGGTTGTCGTCACCCCAGCCCGACCCGGCATCGACGAGCTGCTGATACGCCCCCGGCTTGGTGCGCCGCGCCCAGATGCTGATCGTCATCGCGTCGGTCGGCCGAAGCACCTCAGCCAACTCGCAGCTCGCGCGCGCCCCGTCGCCGTCGAATCGCAGCGCCGGGCCGAGTTTGCTCTCCACCCATTGCGTCCCATCAAGCGTCAGTTCCAGACCCGCCACCACGTCCACTGTTACGTCGCCCTGCCCCTCGTCCATCGGCCAGTGGACAGCGGGCCCTTGGGCGAAGGTCGCGGTCGTCAGTAGCAGAACGCTCGCAACAGCAAGTCCCGATCGCATCACAATGGCTCCCCTCAACGGTGGACTTGGGTCGTCCCCGGATTCGCGACGGGCTGCCCTTGCACCTGCAGGCTTGCGGGGGCTGTGTGGCGAAATGAGTCTTCTGCCGCAAGGTGCGGGCATGATCTGCGAGGAGACTGAGAATACCATGTCGAGACGGATTCCGATTGTTGTCATCGTCACACTCGTCTGCGCCTGCCTGGCTCCCGGCCAGATGCAGCGCTACACTGTCGCCCCCGAGAACTTCTCCTACGTCGAGGGCTTCGGCTACGTGATCAACATGAACCTTGGGGAGGATGGCTACAAGGAGGGCAACAAGCAGTCGCACCTGCGACTCTTCGAGGATGGCAAAGAACTCGGGCCCATCGACCACTTGCACCGCAACATCCTCGACAAGGGCGAGGGCCGCTACTCCCACTGGTCGCGCACTTCGCTGTTCATGTCCACCTCCGACAACTCCGACCCGCGCACCAATGGGCGCAAGTATGAGATCGCGTCTGACGCCTTCGAGACCGTTCCGGCTGCACTGGCGCCCGCCCCTGCCGCGGCGGCACCCGCTCCCGCAGCCCCTGCGGAGTTGCTCACCGATGAGCAGCTGCGGACCCTCAAGCGCTACCCGCTGGATGTGGATCGCATCAAACCTGAGCAGGGCTTCTGCTACATAGCTTCGATGGACTTCGGCGAGGGCGGCTACGTGCAGGTGAAGCAGACCTCAGGTATCCGCATCCTAGAAGACGGCAAGCCTATAGGCCCGGTCGATCACTCCCACGCGAACATCCGCGAGAAAGGCAACGGACGCTTCTCGCATTGGGGCGCGCAATCGCTCTACTTCTCCACCTCCGACAACTCCGACCCGCGCACCAACGGGCGCACCTACGAAATCGTCTCGATCAACCCCGACAACGCGCTGGGAGGTATCACTGATCGCATGAGCGAGATTCAGACCCACACCGAGGTCATAACATCCGCAAGTCACGAATACCGCGTCACCCTCGGCGGAGACCTGGACATGGACAACACCCTCACCCGTTCGCATGGGGGCATCTCCGTCGCCTTCCAGCCCAACATCTCGGTCACCATCGCCAACACCGGCGACACCACCGTCACCTGGCCCAAGCTCGTCGACAACGGCCGCGACTGGTCCAGCTATGAGACGCTGCTCGCCGACTTCACTCGCGGCGCCACCGATGACCAGGAGAAGGCTCTCTTCATCTGGCAGACCATGCGCGACAACCGCTACCACCAGATGCCGCTCTACCCCGATGACGAGTTCCACGACCCCGTGCGCATGTTCAACTCGTACGGCCTGCAGCTCTGCGATGACATGGGCTACGTCGGCTGCTCACTCTTCAAGAACGCCGGCCTCGGCAAGCCCAAGTATGACATCGACCCGACCTACTACTCCCTCTACGGGCACGTGCAGTGCGAGGCCGTCGTCGACAACAAGCTGCAGTTCCT
This sequence comes from Candidatus Zipacnadia bacterium, assembly GCA_029821735.1. Classification (GTDB taxonomy): domain Bacteria; phylum Armatimonadota; class Zipacnadia; order Zipacnadales; family UBA5352; genus JALGSU01. Next base: position 183,299 of record JALGSU010000038.1, read on the forward strand.
CGACATCGACCAGGACGTCTTCTACCTTGACCGCGAGGGCGAGACCCCTGTCAGCGGCGACGCAGTCGCCCGCGATCACGACCTGGTCCGCCGCGAAGTCCACTACGGCCCCGTCTTCGGGAGCTGGAACTCCAGCGAGAGCGCTGCCGCGATCTTCGGCGATGACGACACTCGCGGCTTCATGGCCGTGCGCGGCCACGAGATGCGCCACTCACTCCGCCCTGGCGAGCAGGTGCAGTTCCGCTGGGACAACGTGAACAAGTGGGTCGCCCTCAACGAGCAGTGGGACGGCAAGCCGGTCTTCTGGGCCAACTCGAAGTTCAGCTACACGCCCCGACTGGCGCTCGCCAACTACAAGGAGGGCATCGCTGCCGAGACTGACATAGTCGCACCGACCGCCGACGGCGCAGAGCTGGCCGGCGGCTCAGCGGACGCGAAGCTCACGTACGCCTTCGAGATCCCCTGGGCAGTCTGCGGCGGCACAGTGCGCGCCGAGTTCGTCGGCCTCGGCGAGAACGATCGCTTTGCGCTGGACTTCTCGCGCGATGGCGAGAAAATGACGCGCATCTGGGAGGGTGGCGGCGAGGGCGTCGTCTCCGCTGAAGCGCCCATCGACGAGGCCCTCCAGCCGCGCAATAGTTCTGTGGCGTACAAGTACTTCGTGGTGGTATCGCTGGCGTCCGCCGACGCGGCCCGCGGTGCGAACCTCAAGTCCCTGAGCTTCGACACTGATGTGATGGCCGCCCCGCTTTCGCTCCCGCGCCTGCGCTGTGGCGAGAACGTCTTCGCCTATTCCGACCAGTCCGAGGGCGCCCGCGAAGTCACCATCACTCACGAGTGGCACGAAGTGCGCGGCTACCCGCGCCTGCCCGCCCCTGCCGAGCCCACATCGCCGCCAGACGGTGAGACCATCACCGACTCCATCGTGAACTTCGCCTGGCCCGCCGTCGAGAACGCGGGCGCCTACCACATCCAGGTCAGCAAGCGCGACGACTTCCGTGTGCCCTACCGCGTGACCTACGACGTCGTCATTAGTCAGCCCGAATGGTCCGTGCCATACACCGGCATGTTCGCCACTGACACGACCTACTACTGGCGCGTGCGCTCCCGCGACGTCAAGGGCGCTTGGGGTGACTGGGGTTCGACATGGACCTTCACCTGGCAGGGACCGCGCGTCCCGCTCAATGTCCGCGCCGAGATCGTCGGCGATGACATCGTCCTCCGCTGGGACCCCAACCCGCGCGGCGAGCGCCCCGTGTCATACGAGGTCTACGGTTCCAACGAGAAGGGTTTCTCGGTGCATAAGACTGAGTACACCTCCTACCGGCGCGGCACCGTACCGGCGAACTTCCTCGCCGATACCACCGACACATCGATGCTCGTCGTCTCACCCGATCCGACCCACGAGAACATGAACCAGTGCTACTACCGGGTCGTAGCGGTCGACGCGAACGGCACCCAGAGCATCTGCTCGGACTTCGCCGAGATGCCCCACCCGCACATCTTCTCCCGCCCGCCCACCGAGGCGACCGTGGGCCAGGAGCTCACCTACCAGCCCGGCGTCATCTCCTCGCTTGGCGACGTGCAGCATCGCACCGGTCAGGACCCGGTCAACGATCTGTGGGACCGCGAGAAGCTCAGTTTCTCTCTCGCCGATGGCCCCGGGTGGCTGGCGATCGACGACCAGACCGGCGCCCTGCGGGGCACCCCGGGCGTCGCGGGCCTGGTCCGTGTTCGCATCGAGGTAACCAGCCAGTTCAACAAGACTGGTGTGCAGGAGTTTGAGCTGACCGTCAGGTAGCTCGCCCTGCCGTCAAACATGAAGAGGGACCGGCCCACGGGCCGGTCCCTCTCTTCGTTTTGGTGTATGGGTCCCGACTTACCGCCCGAACATCCGCCGGTCCATAACTATGATGCCCTGCAGGAGCAGGAGCACGAGGAACGCCGCGCCGGTAACCAGGGCGGTCGGCGGGCCAGTTCGCCGCACGGGCGGCACGGCCTCATCGAGCACGGTAAACGGGTCGGTCGTCGAGCTGCGCTCCTCCTCGACCTGGGCGCGCCACAGGGCCTGCGACACCGATACCAGCTGTTGCGCCTGCAGGTCCTGACGACGCGTGATGTCCAGATACATCCGCGCTACCGGCGGCAGGTCAGACAGATCCGAGCGCGCGCCGCCCAGCATCGACGCGTAGCGAGATTGGCGCGCAGTCGCGCCCGCCAGCGCCACGTGCAACTCAATCACCGTGCCCATCACCGAGTCGTAGTTCGGGTTGACCTGCTCGGACATCTCCTTGAGCACCGTCGCCTCGGCCTCTGCAAGCTGCTCCTCGATGCCCTCGATAGCCGCGTGAATCTGCTGAACGTCGCGGTTCTCCTCAGTCTTGCCTCGGGCCAGTTCAGTCGACAGCTCCACCTGCAGCTCGGCCAGTCGCCCCTCCAGTGAAGAGAGCACTGGGTTGCGGACCTGCGCCTCACTCGACATCCGCCGGACCTCGACGGTGTCGAGCTTCGCCTGCGCTGCATTCAGCGAGTTGCGCGTGCTGCTGACTTCTGCGGAGGCACTGGTGTAGGCCTCCTCGATCACCCGAAGGCGGTCGTTGATGCGGGCGGCCTTCTCAGCCGGCTCCACCAACTCGTAGCTGGTGCGCAACGCCTGCAGTTCGTCCTCAGTCTCGGCCAGCGTCCCCGTCAGTGCCTGGTAGTGCCCCTCGAGGAACTCTCGCGTCTGCTTCGCCTGAGCCAGATCGGTTTCGCGCAGGTTAGTGCGCAACTCCGACACGTAGGCGTTCGCCAGATCCGCGCACAGCTGTCGCGCCTCGCTGGCCTCCAGCGGATAGCGGTAAGCCAGCCGTGGCTTGCGGAAGCCCCGACACACCATCGCGATGGTCAGCCCGTCCTCGCCCATCGGCTTGACGGTGGTCATGCGCCCGAGCACGTCGACCGCCTCGGTCGGCGAGACGCCAAGCTTCTCGGCGAGCCCGAACTGCTTCACCAGTTTCAGGCGCAGCGTACGGCTCGTCACGATCACGCGCAGGCGGTCGAGCTGCGGACCCACCAGCGCCTGGTCGCTGCCTGCGATCATCCCCGAAACGATGTCCGGCCGATCGCTCAGAAGCAGCGAACTCGTCGCGGTAAAGGACGCAGGCCTGCCAAAGTACGTGAACAGGCCTGCCAGCGCCGCCAAAAGCGCGCTGACCAGAAATACGTGCAGCCAGGTGAATCGCTCAAAGAACCTCATTGCTGCCTGTGTCGCCTCCGGCCTGTGCCGGGCCTCCGCCTCGTCATCTGACCAACAAAGCGGTCGTGGCCAGGGGCACGATGCTCCTCAGCCACATCTTCAGTTCGCTCTCGGTGCGCACTGTCCGGACTATATGCCGTGTCGGCACCACGATGATGTCGCCCGCGGCCATCGTGTCGCGCATGCGGACCGGCTCGACGGAGCCGTTGGCGTGCACGACCACCAGTCGCGCCGCCGCCGCGTCCTCACGCAAGCCGCCTGATTCGGTGATGTAGTCGCGGCAGTGCAGACCTTCCTGATACGGGACGGCGCCCGATCGCGGCACCGCGCCCAGCACGGTCAGCGTATACACGCGCGCCGGAACACTCACCGTGTCGCCCGGCTGCAGCGCCAGGTTGCCCTCGCGACCGTTGCTGGCGATAAGCGCCTCGCCGTCCACCGGGATCGCCGCCACCCAGTCGCTCTCAGTCACCGGTCGCGGTGGCAGCACGATGCTCACGCTGCCATCGTTGGTGAAGACCTGCTGCAGACCCTTGGCGACGGTCTGCCCGATGGCCTGCTCCTGACCCTCCGCATCCACCTGCAATGCCGGTTGCGTAGCCTCGTGATTGACCGCCTTCAGCACCCGCTGGAGGTCCTCGCTCTGCGCGTCGCCGACTTCTTGCTTACGCTGGCGATAGATGACGATCCCAGCCGGGTTGGCGTCGGCCAGCAGACCGCCGCCCTCCGCGATCAGGTCCCAGACCGTATACTCGTCCTCGCCAGCCGCCGTCTTCATCGCGTAGCTGCCCGGGTTGTGAAGCTGCCCCTGCAGATGGACCAGGTCCGCATGTTCCCGGAACTCGCCCCGTCCCGCAACCGCCACGCTGTCCTCGTCGGTCAGCACCGCGTCGGGCTCGATGGTGAAGTCGTCGAGCTCGCCCCGAAGTTCCAGTACGAAGGCCTCCGGAGCGCCCTCGAAATGCCCCCGGACCAGCTCAATGCTCGGCCCCGCGCCTGGTGTCAGGCCGCCGGCTGCGAAAATCAGGTCGCTGATCTTCATGCCCTCGCGCCGCGGATACTTGCCCGGGTTGTTGACGAAGCCCGCGATATGCACCTCGTCGCTCAGCCCCGCCTCCGCGCGGGTGATGACCTTGAGAATGTCGCCCCGCTTGAGCGCTAGATTGGCCTCCGCGTCCCCGTCCACAGCGGCCTGCAGGTTCACTGGAATGGTCTCGTACGTCTGCGCCTCGGTCAGGCGCAGCAGGTCAGCGCGCAACAGATACGCCCCCGGCAGCGGCCCGCCCGCGTGTAGCAGCAGGTGTGATATGCGCAGGTCCGCCGCCCAGAAGTAGACCCCTGGTCGCGCAACCGCGCCCGAGACTTCCACCTCAAAGCGCCGCTCAATATCCTGTTGGGCGAAGATCTCGACGGTGTCCTTGGCCTGCAACGCCAGGTCGGCTGCGGGATCTTGCGCCCGCGCCCGCGCCACATTGAACTCGATGATCTGCAGGTGACGCTCCGCGTCCATCCGCCGGATGACGCCGGTGCCCACGTGCGCATTCCACGCCAGCCCCTCGGCTGCGTCCAGCAGAGCCGAGACCGTCGGGCAGGTCGCCGCCGGGTAGTAGCCCGGACGCTTGACCGCACCGACCAGCGTGATCACGTTCCCGCCCGAGGAGCGCAGCCGGTTGGCGATGATCAGGTCACCGTCCCGCAGTGGCGTGCGCAGGTCCGGGCTGTCGGGAGTGGACACGTCGACTGCCGCAAGCTGCCACTCGCGCTGCGCGTCTGCGCGCCACAGCTGCACCACTGGCCCATACGCCGTGGCCGTCAGCCCGCCTGCCATGGCCAGCGCGTCGGCCAGCGTCACGTCCGCCACCAACTCGTAGCGGGCCGGGCGGCGCACCTCGCCGGCCAGGCCCACCTCGCCGCCCAGCGGCGGCACGAAGATCGTGTCACCAGGATTGAGCAGCGCGTCGCTCTCCCGGCTGCCGGTCAGCAGGTAGTCGTACAGGTCCAGGGTCACGGGAGCCTGCCCGAGACGGCTGAGGCGGATATCCCGGTACGAACCGATCTCAGACGGCCCGCCGGCCGCATACAGCGCGGTCAGAGCCGTCGCCATGCCACTGAGCGCATACTTGCCGGGGCGCACGACGTCGCCGGTCACATACACCTCGACGGTGCGCTGTTCGCTCACGACCAGCGTGAGCGTGGGGTTGGTGAACAGGCGGCCGTACGACTCCACGAGCGACGCCCGAAGCTGATCCAGGCTCTGCCCGGCTGCCGTCATCCGACCAAGTTGGGGGAAGGTCACAAAGCCCTCGGGGCTTACGGTGAATTCCTCGTTGATTTGCTCAAAGCCCGCGGCCCAGATGTCCAGCGACAGGCGGTCGGTTGGGCCGATGATGTAGCTCGAGGGCACGGGTGCCCCCGCCACGGGCACGCCCTCGCCCTCTTCGCCAGCGGCCGCCTGCTCCGCGGCGTGCGCAAACAGGCTGGCGCCAAAGCGCTGCAGCGAGGTGAACCCCTCCTGCGGCGACGGGCCGAACTCGACGTAGTTCTCACCGGCGATATCAGCCGCCGGCCCGGTCGGTACCACCGGCTCCAGCTCTTGGGCGTATGCGCCGGCGAGCGCCAGCGCGACCGCCAGGAGGGCGATGGGCGCGGCGTATCTGTGACTGGACCTGACCATGGTGGCCATCCTCTTTGTCCGGGTTACGTATTGGCGGGTAGCCCGGCCCCGGGCGCATCCTGCTCGGGCCGTCTACCCGCGGATAATAGCTGCATCAAGTTCTGCGAATACCGCCGGACGGCGCAGCGGGCGCACGTGTAGCCGCATCCATGCGAATACTTCACCACTGGCGACCTGCCACCTGCCCTGCGCGATATTTGATGTGCGCGAGTCTATCCTATTTGCCTGCAACTTTCAACCCGCACTTGAAGACTCCCGCGAGTCTACTCGGCGGGGCCAGGGCACGGTGTCCTTGTCGTGACCGTATGGCCGGCCGGTTCGTCAGAACTCTCCGGTCGGTGCCTCGCCGTATAGGGGACATCTGTGTGCCCGATCCCCTACCCCGACGCAAGCGCAGCATGGCCTTGTACCCCGACGCAAGCGCAGCTTGGCCTTGTACGCGGACGCAAGCGCAGCTTGCGTTAGGCCGCCGGGAGCGTGCGGAAGCGATAGCGTCGCACGCATGGGGGCGTGGTGGAGAACGGCGGCACGGCAGGTAGAACCAATCCCCGCGCCGAACCGTCGCCGCGAAGGGAGAGTGCACAGGTCAATGGATTTCTTTGACTGCAATTGTTGGTATGGCATCCCACCCGCACGCGTGCCCGCGCCCGCTTCCACGCCCGACGTCGTCCTCGAGTGGATGGATCGGTGCGGCATTGCGCGGGCGATGGTGCGCCACGTCTCGATCTGGGAGGAGACCCCCGAGGTCGGCAACCCGATCACCGCCGAGGCGCGCGCGGCCAGTGACCGGCTCGTTCCGAGCTGGGGGATCCTTCCGCCGCACACCGGTGAGCTCGGCGACGTGGACGAGTTCCTCGCCGCGATGAAGCTCGCCGACGTCCGCTCGTTGTGGGCCTATCCTGCCGCCCACCGCTATGTCCTCAGCGCCACCGGCGTAGGTGGCCTGCTCGAAGAGATGCAGGATCGTGGCATCCCGCTCTTCTTGAATCGGCGCACTGCTGTCGAGGGCGGCTCTGCGGCTGTCTACGAGGTGGCCGACCGTGTGTTGGCCGACTTCCCAACGCTGCATCTGATCATCGTCGGGCACGGTAGTTGGGGCGAAGATCGCTTCTTCCGTCCCTTGATGGCACGCTACCAGAACTTCGCCGTCGACACTTCGCGTTACGAACTCGACGGTGGCATCGAGGGCATCTGCGACGCCTTCGGCCCCGAGCGCCTGCTCTTTGGCACCAACTTCCCCGAGACACCCATGGGCGGCGCGCTGCTCACGCTCATGCACGCGGACATCAGCGACGAGGACCGTGCGCTGATCGCCGGCGGCAATCTCTCGCGCATGCTCCAGGAGGTGCGGCTATGACCATCGACTCGCCGCTCGCCAGGCAGTTCGTCGAGAACGGTCGCGTCGACGATTGCCCGGTCATTGACACCCACGCGCACTACGGTCCTTACAAGGCCATCCACTTCCCCAAGTGGCGACCCGCCGACCTCATCGACACCATGGACCGGTGCGGCGTCACCCGGATGATGATCTCCGGCCACCGCGCCTTCTCCGACACCGTCGCTGGCAACCGCGAGATCGCCGACGTGATAGCCGCCCACCCGCGCAGGCTGCTCGGATACTGGGTCATCAACCCCAGCTACCCCGAGCAGATGGAGAAGGAACTCGCCGAGTACCATACCTTCGAGGGCTTCGTCGGCTTCAAATTCCACCCCGGTATGCACAGCTACTCCCTCGACGGCGATGCCTACAAGCCTGCCCTGGAATATGCCGACGAGCGCCGCTTGGCGGTGCTCTCCCACACCTGGGCCGGCAATACTTGCGGTCCCGAGCAGGTGCGCAACGTGGCCGAGGCCTACCCCAACGTGCGCTTCCTGATGGGTCATTCCTGCCACGCTCAGTTCGAGGAAGCCGGCAAACTCGCGCGCGATTTCGAGCACGTCTACTGTGAACTATGCGCGGCCTACGCCCAGCGCGGTTCCATTGAGACCATGATCGAGCAGGCCGGCAGTCAGAAGATTCTTTTCGGCACTGACCACCCGTGGTTCGATCACCACTACGGTATTGGCTGCGTGCTCTTCGGCAACATGACCGAACAGGACCGCCGCAACATACTCTACCGGAATGCCGAGCGGATCTTCGCCGATCACCTCGGGCCGGGTCACGCTCGTTTGTAGGGCAGGCCCTCAGACCCGCCGGGCCGTTGCCGTTGTCGTGTGCCGTATGGAGGGCCGATTCGTCAGAATCGGCCGGCCGTTGTCGTTGCCGTTGCCTTGTCGTAAGGAGGGCGGGTCTTTCCTTGGGCACCGAAGCCTTGGCGAAGGTGTCAGACCCGCCGGTCGTTTGCCGTCGCCATACGCGCTTGCTGCTTCCCTCCCGAACAGGAGCCACTCAATGCCCACTCGACTATGGATTGCGCTCACGCTCACACTGACCTTGACGGCGTGTTTCGCTGAAGATGTCCCGCTCAAGAACCCCGGCTTCGAGACCGGCAATCTCGATGGCTGGGACCGAGTGGTTCCAGAGACCACCTTTGCGGCGAGTGAGGAGACCGCCCACTCCGGCGGCTTCTCGCTCCGCTGCCAGGGCGACCCCGAGGACCGCTACAACGCCTTCTGCCATCTCGTCCAGCCGCTGGACGTGGAGCCGCTTCCCGGCACACGCTACCAGATATCCGGCTGGGTGCGCGGCGCCATCCGCCCCGGCGAGAAGAGTGCGCGCCTCGCCGTCCGTCAGGTCAACGCCCAGGACACCACCATCAGCTACGCCGAGATCTGGCTGCAGCCCGACGCCGACCAGTGGCGCGAGGTCACCAAAGTCTTCCGCGCTGAGGCGAGCGCCGTCAAGCTCGAACTCTACGTGATCCTCAGCAACCTGACCGCCGAGGATGTCTTCCACCTCGACGACATCAGCTTCGCGGCCCTCGACAGTCTGGGCCAGCGCGTCAGCGTCGTCCCTGCTCAGTTCTCGGGCATCGCCGGTGAGACGCCCGCGGACCAGCCCGAGACTGTCGAACTCGCGACCGACGGCGTCACCGCTCGCATCGATGCTGCCACCGGCCTGCTGAATTCGCTCACACTCGCCGAGCCGACGCCCGTTGACCTGCACCCCGGCGCGCCGGACGGTGCGGCGATCTTCCTCCAGATCGGCGACCGCGAGATCAGCTTCAATCGGCCGGTGGGGGAGATCAACCGGGGCCCCGGCACGATCACCGTGACACTCGGGCCCGATGATGTCGCCATTCCGCTGCTCGCCGATGTAACCTACACCGCCGCCGATGGCCTCTTCGAGGAGACCGTGATCTTCCGCGCCACCGGCGAAATCGACGCGCTCTGCCGCATCGGTGTCCGGCATGGCTTCGTCCCGGGCCGCTGGGACCGCATCATTGGCGGCCTGCGCCCCGTCCGAGTCATCGACGCCGACCAGGAGACGCTCTTCACGTACGGTGAGCGCGAGGACGATCTGAACCTGGACCGCCTCGATGCCTGGCAGTCGGTCACCTTCCCGATGACCGTCCTCGAAGGCCCCGATCGCTGGGTCGTCATCGGAGACCGTTCGCTGGACGCCTTCGCCACGCTCAC
>JALGSU010000071.1 GCA_029821735.1 Candidatus Zipacnadia bacterium
GCGCGTGCAGGCCACCGTCTCACCATCCGCGGCGATCGACGGCTGGGTCATGTCCCGCCGCGCGGTCAGGCGCACCGGCGGCCGGTCATCGGCGAGGTCGTCGAGCCAGACGCCCTCGCGGTCGGGCTCGGTCCCTACCCACGCGAGCTTGCTGCCGCGCACGTCCGGCTCGCTCCCGTAGCCGATAACGGTCGGCTCGCCAGCCCGCGCGCCCGCTTCGTCGAGTGGGACGCGGATGATCTCCCACGCGAAGGCGGCCTGGTTGAGGCGCCCGCAGACCAGCGCCGGTCCGCCCGGCGCGTCGGCGCTGAGGAACCGGCAGGACTGCAGCCCGTCCAGCTCGAGCACCGGACGTGGCGCGCCGACCTCCGGGCCCTCGGTGGCCGCGGCGGGCACGCTCAGTATGCAGATCAGCATCGGTACAAGCCACAACACGCGTCGCATCACTTCGAGGTGCACCTCCAATGCCGGTATTTCGCCGCCGCCCGCCCCGTTCCCTCGCGCCTCAAGACAGGTCCGGTGCTCCGCACAATCACCCGCTGCCGGAACGGAGTCCGTGACATCGGTACTGCTCAAATGCTCTCCTCAATTGACGCGCCCGCCACGAATCATCATAATGCAGACAGTGTATGGACTACTTCCCGTTGGGAGCTGGTTGAAGTGACCCGAAAAGGCTTCACCCTGATCGAGTTGTTGGTCGTTATCGCGATCATCGCGATTCTTGCGGCGATCCTCTTCCCCGTCTTCGCCAAGGCGCGAGAGAAGGCCCGCCAGACCTCATGTCTGAGTAATGTCAAGCAGTGGGGACTCGGCGCGCTGATGTACGCGCAGGACTACGACGAGCGCTGCATGCCCGGCTACTGCTACTACGGTTCCGGCACCACCTATCTCGCATGGTTCCCCTGGTACCTCATGCCCTACGTCAAGAACTACCAGATGGCCGAATGCCCGAGCGGTAGCTGGCTCAACACCTACGGCGCCGACCTGCCGGGCTACGAGCCCTACCAACTCAGCTACGCCAGCAACTACTATCGTGGCGAGACGAGCCCGTACGACTACTCCCTCGGCATGCACCTTGCGAAGCTGGCCGACTTGCAGGATCCGGCGGGCACCTTCTGGATTCTCGACTCCACCATGGGATACACGCACACGCGGACCGTCTCGAAGCGCCATAACGACGGCTTCAACGCGGTCCTGGCCGACGGCCATGGCAAGTGGTATAAGAACGAGAACCAGAACATCGCCATGTGGACGAAGCGCGCCGACTAGCCTCACGAAGTGCGCGGCAACGAACATAAACGGCCCGCGGCCCTGCGCCGCGGGCCGTTCGCTGTTCTATGGTCGTAGACGATGCGCATCAAAAACTCTTGAGTAGCAGGAGGAGAGTCGGCACGTTGCGGGGAATCTTGTACTCAGACGCGTCTGTGCCCGATTAAGCACGCGCAGTACGCTGCGTGCGGACCGAGGAGGCGTACAGATGAAGCGTCGCGCATTTACTCTGATCGAGCTGCTAGTCGTGATAGCGATCATCGCCATATTGGCGGCGATCCTGTTCCCCGTCTTCGCGAAGGCCCGGGAGAAGGCCCGGCAGGCAAGCTGTCTGAGCAACGTGAAGCAACTTGCCCTCGGAAGCCTGATGTACATGCAGGACTATGACGAACGCCTCATGATGCGCTGGCAGTCCACCGACACCAACTACCGGATCCCGTCGATGATCTACCCCTACGTGAATAACGCCCAGATCTTCGAGTGCCCGTCCTGGTCGGTGGAGCGCAATCACACCGGCATCGGTGACCCCACCTACATGCTGTCCTACACCTGGCCCGGCGGCGGTCCGGCGCATCCCGACCCGTGCAACTCAACCACGCCCTGCCCGACCTGCGGGCGCGTCTGCGCGATGGACTACTTCCCCTTCAACGGCTATACCGCGATGAAGATGGCCGCACTGCAGGCGCCCGCGCAGACCGTCATGATCTACGAGATGAAGGAGGGCGCGGGCGGCACCGACCACGACGCCGGTGTGCATACCTTCTATGAGGCGCGCGCACGGAGTACGACCTACCAGGTCCACAATGGCGGTAACAACTTCGGGTTCCTCGACGGCCACGCCAAGTGGAGCAGCACGATGGACGCAGGCTACTGGACCCCCAGCGCCGACGACGACATCTAGGCGCACCGAACGCACCCGACCTGAACCGACAGCGGCCCCGCCGGATACCGGCGGGGCCGCTTCCTGTTGGGAGCCCTCCCAGACGTTGCGCAGACTTGCCTAACGTAGCGGGAGGAGAGTCTGCACGTTGCGGGGAATATTGTACGCAGACGCATCTGTGCCCGATTAAGCAGGCGCAGTACGACACACGCGGACCGAGGAGGCCCACAGATGAAGCATCGAGGTTTCACTCTGATCGAGCTACTCGTCGTTATCGCGATCATCGCCATATTGGCGGCGATCCTGTTCCCCGTCTTCGCCAGGGCCCGTGAGAAGGCGCGCCAGGCTTCGTGTCTGAGCAATATCAAGCAGATCACGCTCGGCACCCTGATGTACGTTCAGGACTACGACGAGCGACTCCCACGCCTCTATTACCGCGATGCCGCCGGCGCCATGACCAGCATCACCATGATGATCGAGCCCTACCTGATGAACACGCAGATATGGAACTGCCCGAGCGGCGACATGGAGACCGCCAGCGTCGGCGGACTTCCCTTGCGCAGCTACTCATTCCAGCAGTTCCTGGACTTCCAGAAGCTTGCGTCAGTCAAGCGCGTGGCGGAGACCGTCATGTGGTTCGACGGCACCCAGGACTCATGGGGCCCCGGACGCGGCTACAATCCCGGCAACGGGCACCGCACCGATGACGTTACCGGCAAGGACAACAACTGCTGGTGGGATACGTCAGCGAACGGCGGGGTCCGGCCGGGCTTCAACTTCTGTGCGCGCCACAACGGCATGGGCAACGTCGGCTTCGTCGACGGCCACGCCAAGGCCATGAACTATGAGACCCTGTACAACGGCGGCTCCCGCACGCCTTACTTCTCGCTCAACTAGAGTTTCTCACCAGCGAGGAAGCAGAGAGAAGATGGCACGCCGACGTCGAATGATGAGGGCGTCAGCGTCCTGTGCCCCGACCATGACGCCGCGGCCCATGCGACACACGTGACCAGAACCGACAGCGGCCCCGCCGGATACCGGCGGGGCCGCTTCATGTCGCATGGGCGCGCGTCGCCCGTCAGCTCCGGCAGATCACCCGTCGGCCATCGTGTAGCCCGATGATCGAGGCGTCCGGCCCCAGCCGCTCCTCGGCCAGCGCCAGCGCCGCGACGAGGTCCGCCGCCGGGTTGGCGAAGGTCGGCTCGATCTCGTCGGCCAGCTCGGAGACCACGATGAGCTGCGCGCCGAGGTCATACACCACCGACGAGAACAGGAAGCCCGTCGAGCAGGGCGCCCAGTGCCAGGCGACGTCGCCGTCGGCGAGCCGTCGGCGCATCTCGGCGATGATCGCGCCCGGCTCCTCGCTCTCCAGCAGCGTGCGGAACGGCTCCTCGCCGCCCCAGCCATCCTCGCACTCGCCCAGCAGGATCACGCAACCGCCCTGGCGGACGCACTCAAGCGCCGGCACCAGCGTCTTCTTCGCCTGCACCATGTCGATGTCATACGGCCAGCCGCCAGAGGTGCAGATGACGATGTCGGCCTTCTGCGTGACGTGGTGCTCGTAGATCTCGCGCGAGAGCATCACGCCCTCGCGGTGGGCATCCTCCAGGTCGCCGCAGACGATGCGCGCCCAGGAGTCGTCGGGGTTGACCACCGCGTCGCAGATGAAGTCCACGCCAACCGCGCGCGCCGCCTCGGTCATGTCGCGATGCACGGGGTTCTCATCGAGCACGCCGAGCTTGCGGCCCTCGGTGAGGATCAGGAAGTGGTTGTGGGTGATCGACTCATACGACGAGACGCCCGGCAGGATCATCTTCCGCCCGCCCGAGAAGCCCGCAATGTAGCTCGGCTCGATGAAGCCGCAGACGACCTTCTTGTCGAAGTCGCGCATGAAGGGCGCAACCTCGATCGGGCTGCCGAAGGAGGTCTCGCCGAGCTTCCACTGCTCCCCGCGCGAGTCGGGCTGGAGCACGTCGTGGGTGCCGATGAAGCGGTCCAGTTCGGCGTCGGTCATCGCGCGATGGTTGCAAGGCCGATGACGATCTCGTAGCTCGCGCCGAGCTGCTCGATGCGCTCGGCGAGCGGCCAGAGCATGGGAGAGGGGTTCGGGCGGGTGAAGTCCACCGTCATCAGCGCGACACGGTCGCCGGGCTCAATGACGTCCTCGAGCGCGGGACCGATGGGGTTCGCGAGGGCCTCATCGAGCGCGGCCTCGATGTCACCCACGCCCTCGCGCGAGGGCAGGTGGATCTGCTCGATCACGCGCTCATCGGGGACGGTAGCGACCTGCTCGGTCTGGCCGTACTTGAAGCGAAGCTCCATGACGAGCCTCCCGTCACGTCGTGCGTGGGATGTCGTACGTAGGACAGGCTTTCCAGCCTGTCAGTCGTTCATCGGACAGTGCATTGACAGGCTGGAAAGCCTGTCCTACGCGCCTGTCCTACTCGCAGGTCCGCTCGACCAGCGAGGCGACGCTGATACGTGGGATGCCGTGCTTCTCCGCGAACTGTATGACCTGCTCGCCGCGGGCCATGTGCCCCTCTTCGTTCATCAGCTCACAGATCGCCACCACCGGCTGCAGACCCGCGAGGCGCGCGAGTGCCACCGCGCCCTCGGTGTGCCCCTGGCGGTCGCGCAGGCAGCCGGGCATGCAGGCGAGCGGGAAGATGTGGCCCGGTCGCGAGAAGTCCTCCGGCCGCGCCTTCGGATCGGCGAGCTTGCGCAGCGTGAGTGCACGGTCGAAGGTCGACGCGCCGGTCGTGGTGCCCTCGACGGCATCCACGGGCTCGGTGAAACGCGGCGCGTTGTCCACGGCGTACCGCGGCTCCAGCAGCGGGATGTCCAACCGTTGCAGAATCTCGGGCGCCACCGCGACGGTGATCAGCCCGCGGGCGTGCACGGCCAGCCAGTTGACGGACTCGCCGGTGGCCAACTCGCCTGCCAGCAGGATATCCGCCTCGTTCTCGCGCTCGGGGTGGTCCTCCAGCGCAACAAATCCCCCGGCACGCAGAGCCTCGATGGCCTCTTCGATGGTCGACATGATATTGGTTGATGCTCCAGACATTCGTCGAAACAAGAGCGCCCGCTGGGCGGCCTCGTCGGCGTGGCGTCTCGATTGTCGTACGGAGGGGCCGCACGAGCCATAATCGCGCACGCGATTGTGACGAGGTCGGCCCACGCGGCTACAACGTCAGCAGTTCGACCTCCATGTTCTCGAGGTCCACGACGGCATAGTTGCCGCTCTTGAGCGCGCCTGGATTGACCACGAAGGTGTCCGCGACCATCTCATGGCCCTGCGCGTCGTGGGCGTGGCCGCACACGGCCAGCTTCGGCCGCCACGTGTGGATCAGCTCGTTGACCACCTGGCAGCCCTTGTGCCCGCCGTTGTCGAGATCGACGACCTCGCCGATCGGCGGCGTGTGCAGGACCATGATGCGAGGGCCCACGACGAACTCGAAGAGCCGGAAGTGATGCAGCGCCTCCCAGCTCGGGTACTGCAGCACGAGAAACTCCGAGCGGTCTACGTCGGTGATCTGCCCGCCGAGGCCGGAGATGACGTAGTCACCGCAGCGTGCGAGCGAGCGATGCACGACCTCCAGCGGCGAGTCGCCGCCGTGCTCGGAGAGCGAGCAGGTCAGGTAGCGCCCCTCAGGCGCGTCCATGTTCCCCGGCACCCCGTAGATCGGGAAGGGCGAGGGTCGCAGGCAGCCGTAGAACTCGGCGTAGAGCGCGTAGTCTTCCGCGCGCTCCTCCAGGATCTCTGGTGTGCAGAAGTCGGCGTCGCGGTCCTCTGCGCGGGCGGCCATGAACTCGCCACCACGCGCGGAGCCTTTGACGATGTCCCCGCAGAACAGGCCGAGGTCGCAGTTACATTCATCGGCCACGCGCATGAGCTCGCGGACCGCGTCCATCTCACCGTGTACGTCACTGAATACGAGTGCCCTCATCCCTTGTCACTCCCCGGAAGGTCCCGCGATTGTCACGCTCACATCCACGTCAGACTCCACCGCATCAGCTTGACCCACGGGCGGCCGGCGCCGGCTGCGTCGGACGGCGAGGCTCACGCCCGTGAGCGTCACGAAGATCCCGACCATCTGGAGCACCGACGGCGTCTCCTTGAAGAGGAAGTATGCCAGCACCGTCGCCACCACAGGCACGCAGTACTGGAAGAGCACCGTGCGCGAGGCCCCGATGGTCTGCACACCCCGATACCATACCACAAAGGCGTAAACTCCGGCCAGTAGCGAGAAGTGTATCAGGCACGCCCAGCTCGCCGGCGACATGTGCGCCCAGTCCACCTGCAGGGCGGCGGGCGCGCCCAGCGGGATCAGCACGACCGCGCCGATGGTGTGTATCCACGCGGTCACCTTCAGCGGCGAGTAGTGCCGCAGCAGCGGCTTGCTGAAGACCGCGTAGCTGCCCCACAGGATGCCCGCGAAGGCCATGATGGCGATGCCGATCTCGTGGTTCTCGGGCGGGTTCGCCACATGAAGGCCGCCGAAGACGACGGCCGCGATGCCGACGAAGCCGAGCATCGTGCCCAGCGCCTGCCGGAGCGTGAGCTTCTCCCAGCCGAGGGCATGGTTGATCAGCGCCGCCCAGATCGGCGCGGTGGAGATCAGCAGCGCGCCCTCGGCCGCGAGCGTGTAGAACACCCCGGCTGCGAATGCGCCCTGGTAGATGACCACCGCCACGAAGGCGAAGCCGATCAGGTAACGCCAGTGCTCGCGGCGGATCGTGAGGTCGCGCTCGATCACCCAGAGGGTGAGCATCAGCGCGACGAGCATCAGCGCGTAGCGTGCCGACAGCAGGCCGTAGACGCCCGCCAGCGGCCCAGCGACTCCAAAGTCCTGCTTGAGGACCTTGAGCGAGATGAAGTTGAAGCCCCAGGTCAGCGGAACCGTCGCGAGCAGCACCCACGTCCACGCGGACGCGGGGTGATGCTCCGGCTGCTCGTGGGGGGATGGTCCGGACATGCCGAGATGCAGCTCCTGCCTATACGTGTAATATGAAGAGCGAGTATACGCGGCGGCCTCGCGCGGAGTCAACGCAGCGACCGAGCGAATGTAGGGGCAAAGTGATAATGTCCGGTTGTGGCAAAGTAGAAATGTCCTCCTGCCGCGGGGCATGCCCCGCGGCGCGGCGAACAGAGAGGGCATGGACCTGATAATGAGCCCC
>JALGSU010000039.1 GCA_029821735.1 Candidatus Zipacnadia bacterium
AGGACCTCGATGAGGGGACGGCATGGCAGGTCACCGGCACCGAGTTGGCCGAGGGCCTTCCGGTGACCATAGACGAGCGGCCCGGGACGAAGCTGCTGGTCTATCGGCGAGCGTAACCCTCGCCAACGGCAGGAAGTCTGCCTCACTTGGCCTGGAGTTTGCGGACGGCATCTTCGGCAGCTTCACGGTGATGGCTCTGGGCATTCTCAGCCCCAAGCACCTCGCGGCAGGCGGACAGCGCCTCGTCAGTGCGGCCGGCGGCGGCCAGTGTCTCCCCGAGCGACAGGAGCATCGCGTGACGCCAGTATCCTTTCAGTTCCTCGATGTTCGCACGATGTATCGTCGCCAGTGCTTCATCGAGCCTGCCCTGTCGCGTCAAGATGCGCGCGGCGTTCTGTACGGACCGGAACTCGTTGGCCGCGCCAATCGTCTCTTTCGCTTCGTAATTCCGGCGATAGGCTTCGAGAGCCGCGTCGTCGTCCTGCAGGTTCATCTCGCGATTGCTGCCCATCGTGAACAGGATGTTGATTCGGGTACGCGGATCGGCGGTATACGACAGGGCCATCTGCAGGTCGGTCTCAGCCATCTGCCCCGCCTGCGACGACGCGTAAGCCTTGCCCCGGGCGAAGGCGCCAGCGCCCCAGAACGGCCATCGATGGAAGTCCTCCTGGCCGAATTGCTCGATGAGTTCGGCAGACTTGCGTTGGGCAAGCAGATTCTCCATCGCCGCGGTCTTCGCCGCGACATCAAGTGGAATCCGATCCGTCAGCTCGTTCGCGAGGTCGTAGTCCCGCAGGGCCCGCGCGCAACTGGCAGCCTGTTGGAGTGCGTCGGATTTCTGCAAGTCGGTCAGCTCTTCGCCCGCTGCGAGGCCGACATACGCTTCGAGAGCTTCCTGCCACTTCCCGGTAAGCATCAACCTGTCTGAAGCCCGGCGGGCCAGGGCGTAGTCGGTCACCGTTGGGTCCGCGGGGAATTCGTGCGAGAGCCCCGCGTAGAAGTGCGCGAACTTCATCGGCACGTGGAAGCCCGAGTCCCCGGTAGGCGCGAATGCTGAGTACTCCGAGCCGTTCTCGCGGATCCGCTGGCGACAGATGTTGATGTGCCACGGCAGACTTTGCGTCGGCTTGCGGCCAATGACCTGATGCAGCGGATCGTTCTCATCCCGGGTCACCGGAATGCGGATCTCGACGGTCCAGTGATCGTCGGCCACTTGCGTCGCGACCTCGGCCTGCGAGGCCCAGCGGAACCAGTTGCTTCTGTCCGCCCCGCGATCGAGATCAATCAGCGCGCCCATACCACATGGCCTGATCCCCGTCTTTGGTGGCGGCGATGTTGAGCTGGTCGCCGGGGTGGTCCTGGCAGCGCAGCGCGAAGTAGAGATCGCTGCCGATCCACGCCGTCTTGATCGACGTGCCGTAAATCGGTTGACGGCCGGTCTGCAACTCCTGCATGCGGCCGGTCGAGGCCGTGGGACATGTCTGCCAGGGCTCGTCGTCGAGCTTGCCGTCGACGATGACTTCGCCACGGGCCCCACTCACGAGCCGCAACTGCGGAACCGGCCCGCGCTTCTGAGCCAGTTGCGTGCTCTTGCTGCGGAGGCCGTCGAGGTAGTTGTCGATCAGCTTGATCCGCTGCCCATAGACCGAGGCCTCATCCGCTGTTGCCCGGGCAGCAGCGAAGAGTTCCAGCGCGCGGCTGGCCCTCTCGCCATCGGTCTCCATCTCGCGCCAGTTCTCCTCACAGTAGGCGAAGAACGCGCGCATGCCGTCCGCGGCCGGTCCTGGCAGTACTCGTCGAACATCGCGGCTGCGTCCTGATCCGGCCCCCCCCAGTACATCCGCGCGGTGAAGTAGATCAGGAAGTGGTTGTAGCCGATGGCTTCGTCGCTGAAGTCCATCGTTAGCCATACGTCTTCGCCGCGCGAAACGCCTTTCGTCTCATTGATGCTTTCGCCCATAGCCCTTGGGATGTAGGCGGGCAGGTAGAAACCGCGACCGGTGAACGGGTAGTTCTCGAAGATCTCCAGTGGGTTGTCCGTCTTCGCCGCCCATGCCTCTCGCAACGTGCGGAACTCATCTCGGTCTGCGCTGGTGGGTCGTCGTCCGCCGACGATGATGACCTGCACGTTAGGTTCGAGCTTGTCGATGTTGCTGGGCGGCGCGGTGTAGACGCCGTAGGCACAGTTGGAGATCATCTTGCCCGGGTGCGTCTTCGCGACTTCCTTAGCCACCCGGTTCACGAAGTCCCAGATGTAGTTGGAGAGCCTCCCACGTTCACCAAGCTCCGGGGAGTCCTTGCCCTCGCATAGTTCACACTGGCACATCGCGGTATAGCCGTCCGGCGGCATGATAGACACTACGTCCATGTCGTACTGGTCAAACTGCGCCTGTGCGAACCGAACCGTCTCCCGCAACAGCTCCTCGAGAGCGAACCAATCCGGGTGATGAGTCAACGTGTACTCGTTATGCGTCATGTGATGCAGCCCGTGCGCCGCCTGCCGCCCGAACGGCTGCCGCACGCCCAGGCGGAAGCCCCACATCATCGCGTCGTGGCCGTACACGGCGGCTCGGAAGTTGAGGATGCGCATTGGGAAATCGGGCCGCACTGTCCTGTCGATCCGCGGCAACGTAATCGTGTCCACCTCAGGGACGATCTCGCCCAACTCGCCGGGCATGTACCACCGCACCCCGAGCTCTCGAAGGAACCCACACACTGCATTGAAGGACCCACGCTCGTCATACGTCCAGACGTGCACGTTGCCGTTCTCGTCGACCTCTTGCTCGTCGGGCGTGCCGAAGACGGAGTTGGGGCCGGAGTAATGCTTGTGGAGTTGCAGGTGCGTGTATCCCCAGTGTTCGCCCGTGATCTCATCCCACGCGCGCTGCATCTTGCCGCTCCGGATGTCCTCATAGCCCCGCGGCCACGGTTCGGTGGGTGTGAAGTCCGTGTCGTCCCCTATGAACACCAGCCAGTCGTCGCCGGACACGATGCGGTAGGCGCCGAAACGCAATCCCTCGGCCGTAATGCCGAGTTCCTCAGTGTGCGAGCTCTGACCGACGTAGACCTTCACCGGAACGCCCCCGCCGGACTGTGTCCGGATCGGCAGCCTGGCGCCGGTGATCTTCTCGACGTATGTCTGCAACTCTTGCGCTGCCAGCCGTGTCGTGCGCGGCGGGTCCTGCGCGATGATGATCTCTGCCAGAGGTACGCGGTCTCTGACCAGGCATGTCTGGGCAAAGGCCGTGGTGCACGACATAACGATCAGGAAGACTGCGCAACGGGTCATGGGACTCCTCGCCACGGGGAACAGAGCTGGTGATGTGCTATTGACTGTCGCATAGGCGTGTGCGTTGGAGCTCGGCAGCATGCGCCTGCCCCCTATGAGGCCCAACTGATCGAGTATCGAGGCTTGTTGAGATTGGTCTTCGTCTGTTCTTCAAGCCACACCTGCCGAGGCTCAGGGAACGCCACCGTCAGCCTGGCTCACTGGGCCGGCTCCGTCTGAGGACGCCAGTCAGGGAGCTCGACAGGCGTCGTATCCACCGGCCACGAGGCTCGGTAGCTATCCTCATAGAGGCCGATCTCGTCCATCGGGATCGGGCGGAAGCCCACGGTGGTGAACAGTTCCGCGTCCGGCCGCAGGCGGTAATCCCCTGCGGCGGCATCCACAAACCCCGGGTCGGCGTCCTCAAACACGCCGTCCGCAATAGTGTCCAGGTTCGCGCGGTTCCCGCTCACGGGAGGTCCACAGCGGTAGAATACATTGCGCCACAGGTGGTTGATGCCCGGCGCGTCCATCATGGTCGCGATCTTCGGATACCGGTCGAGGTACAGGTCGGTGGTGTAGAAGTTCTTGGGCTGGCGCTCTTCGGCAATCCAGCGCCAGACGCTGTTGTTCGGATTCCAGCCGCCGCTCACCCCCCTGACGCAGTCAACGAAGAGGTTGTTGTCCATGATGTTGTCCCGGCCACTGTTCATCTGCACGCCGCCGAAGTGCCCGTTGGCGCTGCGGATGAACACGTTACCGTAGATCAGCATCCCGCTGATGGCGTCGTCCAGGCGGATTGACGCCTGCCCGTGGGCCATCGCCCCCGCGCCGGACAGGCCGCAGTTGGTGAAGCGATTGTAGCGGAACACCACGCCCCGGTAGGTCGGGTTGGCATACAACTCCATGGCCCCCTGGTCATCGGACTCGAGCACGGCGCTGTGCACCTCGTTGAACTCGATGATATGGTCATTGCCCTCGATGCGCATGACGCTGCTCGGGCAGTTGTACATGAGGTTATGGGCGACCCGGTTCCCCACGCCCTCGAGGTGGACCGCCGGGGTGTAAGTGCGGTCAATGCGTCCGAAGTTGTGGATGCGGCAGTTTTCCACGAAGTGCCCTCCCGGCGTGAGGGTGGCGCGGTCCCCGCCGAGAACCTCGCTGGCCCGTCGACCGATGGTGTGAATGTCGCAGCCAAGCAGCCCGTTTTCATGCCCATCGCGAATGGTGATGCCGTTGCCGGCCATGCGACCGATGGTGCAACCGAGGATCAGACAGCGGCTACAGTCGGTGAGGATGAGCCCATGGAGCCGCCCCAGGTCGAAGGTCATCCCCTCGAACCAGACGTCGCTGACCCCTTCCATCGTGACCATCGGGGTGGTCAACATGCCGATCTCCACCGTGGCGTCGGCAAGGTCGGCGGGCGGGTAGATGTAGAGGATGCCGGTCCCGCGATCCAGATACCACTCGCCGGGTTGGTCCATCTCCTCGAGCAGGTTGAAGGCGTAGTAGCGGATGCCCTGGCGGGTATCCATGCCCGACCCTGAATAGGCGTAAGGCTCGTCGAAGGTCAGCGTGCGCGCGTCGGTGTCAATGCGCGAGACTCTGATGGTAGCGTCCGCCCACAGGTAGCGGAAGTAGCCGAACAACCACGGGTCCCTGGCGTGCGTCCATCGCTCGTGGCGGTCGTCGATGTACTCGAATATCGAGGGCGTTGCCGTCGTCTTCGAGCCCGGTTCAACCAGGTTGGCGATGCCCACGAAACTGTCGTTGGGCCACCTCGCCAAAGTCATGGGCTCTCCGTTTACGAACAACTCCAGTGTGGGCGGCGAGGGTGGGTGACCGAAGCCTCGCGCCCTGAGTTCACCGTAGTCGTCGATGCCCTGAGCGTGGAGATCGGCCTGGAGAACCTCGCCTCGTGCTTCCTCCGGCAGGCACTCGAGGATCGCGGGGTCGGTCACGGGCTCGAAGCGCGTGATGCGCCTGCCGCCGTAGAGGACGGCCTGGCCCGGCTCGGTGGCCCGATACAACACCGGGCCACCGGGCGACCCGGAGTCCTCACTGGTGAGGCTGACGGGTTCGGTGAGAACGTACTCCCCGGGCAGGATGTTGACCGCGATGGCCCCCGCCGCGCCGGCCTGCCGATGCGCCCGCACGAGGTCCCGGGCGCGAGTCAAGCTAGCCACTGGGTTCGCCTCGGTGCCGTCATTGGCGTCATCGCCCACCGGTGAGACGGAAACATTGGCGGCGAACTCGGTGATCTGCGGGATCGACGTGCGTGAGGCGGCGGGGTCCCGTGCAGGCATTCCCCGCGCCTTGCGGTCAAGCTCCGCCACGCGCTCCCGGGCTTCGGCGCGGTGGACCTCCTCGTACTCGTCAGTTGCGGCGATCCGTGCGTATTCTTCTGTGGCGAGGTCCGGCCTGCCCTCGACTACATGGCTCTGGGCGATGCGCAGGTGTGCGTAGCTGCGCAGGCCCGAGGACGCGTCAGGCGATGCCGCGACCTCGGCGCAGATATCCCGGACGGCGGCGAAGTCACCGTCGGTCCATGCTACGTGAGTTCGGTCGAAATTCTCCAAGAGCAGCTCCCTTCTCTCGGCGGCCATTGCCTCAGGCGACGCCACGGCGCCGAACGTATCGCTCAGACGGGTGAATTCCGCTCTCACCTCGTCCCTCGTCAGGGCGCGGCGGTAGATGCGCACCTCGTCCATAAGCCCCCAATAATTCTGCCAGCCATTGCCCAGAGTCAACAGCCCGCCGAGGCTGAAGTCGCCGGCGAAGTCCGGTCTGATCGCTGCTGAGCCCTGGCTGTATCCGTTCACGTAGACGGTCACCCGAGCGCTGTCGCGGTCACACGCAAGCACTACGTGCGCCCATTCGCCGAGGGATAGCCCAGACGCAGCCGAGCCGCCCGTGGACACGATGGCGCCGGCCTGATCCCGGTAGCAGAAGTAGTAGCCGAGCCGTCCGGTGCTGAAGAGGTCTATGACGAGGTAGGCGTCCGGGTAGACGCCAAAGGCGAAGACCCGGCGCTGGTTTTGAGAGGATTCGATACTGAACTGCTCCGGCTTGAGCCACGCGCTGAAGCTCCATGAACCGGTCCCGAAGCGCTGCTGGGGTGGTATCTGCAACCTGACGGTGCCGGTCGCCGTACCATCGAAGGCAAGCGCCGCGCCTGAGGGGGAGTCCACCCGGGCGGCACTAACCTGGCCGTGCAGGTCGTTGCCCGAGGCATCAGTGGCCATCTGCCCAGCGTCTTCGTCGAATGTGTAGTGCAGAAGCAGAGCATCCTCCGCCGCGCCTGTCACGCAGGCCCCGATCAACACTATCGAGAGCATCAACATTCGCAGAGACATGCCGGCTGATCTCCCTTCGAGTTCGGTCCGCACCCGAGTTGACTGCCCGCCGAGAGTGGGTCCACGTGTATGTTAGTATCATGGAGGCCCAAACGCAACAGGGAGCCAGCGCCGCGAGGAGCAAGCAGCGTGAACCCGCGTAGACGGCTCAAGGAACTCACGCCGGAGGAGTTCGTCTGGCAGGCACTCGACGCTCGCCCCTATGGGGTGAGCATGCCACCGACGGCGGGGCAGCAACGCCCCAACGTCAACGGCAGGAAGTCTGCCTTACAGGCTGAACTCTCTCACTACAGGTAACACCAAGACGGGGGAAGACCACTCAGACGGAGGTGGCCGTCACCCATGCGCAGCGTGTTGCACGTGCTCTTGTTTGCGGCTCTCGCCACGTCCGTGTTGGTCTTCGCCGATGGCGGTGCCGATGAGGGCTGGACGCTCCAGTTCTCGGACGATTTCGAGCGCCCCAATGCGGGTGCCCACTGGCAGGTCGTCGCGGGCGATTGGCGGATCAGGGACGGTATGCTCCGCGGCGGCCCGGCGGCCTCCATCGTGTGCACGTGGCAGTTCTCAGGCTCCGTGCGACTGGAGTACGAGGCCGTCGCAACGGGGGACGATATCTGCGACCTGAGCGCAATTGTCGAC
The DNA here is from genome assembly GCA_029821735.1 of Candidatus Zipacnadia bacterium. Classification (GTDB taxonomy): domain Bacteria; phylum Armatimonadota; class Zipacnadia; order Zipacnadales; family UBA5352; genus JALGSU01. Next base: position 7,264 of record JALGSU010000039.1, read on the forward strand.
ACTGTGCCGGGCGGCGGTGTGGAGGACAGCCTGTTCTTCGGTTTCGGCTCAGAGCACAACACCGTGTCGAAGCTGCTCGTTCGGGGCCGCGAGGTGCAGCGAAGCGATGCGCGCATCGTCCTCGGCAAGCGCCACCAGATCGTGTGCCTGCTTGAGGGCGACACACTCACACACATCATCGATGGCGAGGTCGTTGCCACCTGTAAACAAGATGGTCTGACCTCGGCGCCGAACCACGGCACGATCGGGCTTTACACCTACGCTGGCGGTGCGTTCGACAACGTGCGCGTCTTCACGCGTGACGGTTCGGCATCGAAGCCCGCGTCGCGGGCCATCGCTTCAATTTCGTGCGAGGTGTCGTTGATAGAGGCGGACATTGAGCCGGTCAGCATGCCCGGCCCCGGCCGGCTCGCCGGGCAGGGAACGCACGTCGCTCTTGACTGGAACAACCGAAGCCTCTTCATCGACCTGGGAGGCAGGTGCGCTGTCCGGCGCGTGGTGCTCGTGTGCGACCCCGCAGTCAGCCCCGCACGACGGGACGAGACAAGCAACCGGAGCCTGAGCCTGACCACGCTCGAGCTGTACTCGAGCAACGACAACGTGACTTTCATTCGGCAGGCTTTTGAGCTCGCCAGACCGGACGAATGTACGGTCGTGCTCGATGGCTTTGATGTTGATGCACGCTACCTGAAGGTGCGCCATGTCACCGCTCCGGGCACGGACTACGCCTTCATCAACGCGCTCGATCGCATGGTTCGGGTGTCCGGCACGATGATCACCCCGACGCGCCTCGGCTTCGAGATCGAGGATCCGCTCTTTCAGGAGCTATTCAGCGATACCCCCGCGCCCACGCAGTTCCTCAGCTACTCGAGCAAGTATGAGGGCCGCACCGTGGACGAGCGAGGCGAGGGGGTCCGCCGGCTCTTCCGGGCGACGGCAAAGCGTTTCGGTCTGCGCTACGTCTGGGATGAGCAGCTCGACTTCGCCGCGGAACATGGCTTCATTCCTCTAGGACCGATGGATGAGCCGGCATACGAGCAGCGCGGGATCGCCTCGTGGGCGCATCCCACCGTGCGCCCACGAGGCGTGCCGCCGGTCTCGCTGCCGGGCGAATCACTGCCGATGGTCGTGGATGGGCGCGGCTGGCTGCTCGATCCGCGGTTCCTCGACCAACTCGCCAGCGACGTCGAGGAGCGTGCCCGAGAGGGACGCTACTGGGGGATCGCGCAGCTCGACGAGATCTGGACCTACTACGCCATCAAGCCCGTCCCTCGGGATGCCTGGTACAAGCAGGTAGAGGACGCGGACCGGGAGATCCGTGAGCAGTACGGCTTCGGCAGGTTCGGCATGCCCGAGACGCACGAGGGAGGCGATCCTTTCGAGCGGATTGCCCACCGCCGATGGGCCTCGGGCAGGCTGGTCGCGACCTTCGCGCGGGCGCACGAACGAGCGAAGGCCATCAACCCGGAGATGCGGCTGATCGGCCCGACGCACGGCAGTTCGGGCACGTCGGCGGACATGGAGGCGTGGGCGCCATACTTCGACATCCTCGGCGGCCAGTGCGCCGGCGGCCACACGCAGTGCCTCATTGACTGGGTCCGTCCGGGCGCTCTGACCAAGCTCTACGTCGATCTCACCGAAAAGCCCGTGTGGATGATGGTGCATCTCGCGAAAGACCACGCGCGTCAGCGCGACCCCGAATACATTCGCGAGATGTACAGCCAGGTGTTCCGCAACGGCGGCCAGAACGTCTGGCTGATGAGCAGTGAGTTTTTCGAGGAAGAGCTCGAGGACGCAGAGTTCGCCGAGCCCGACAAGTGGCGCGCCATGGTGGAGCTGTCGGAGATGATCAGCACCATGCGCCTGCCTCGCCTCCCGGAGCAGGCCGACTGCGCCATCCTCTTCTCGTCGGACAGCAGCAACGCCACGACGTGGGGAGGCATCAGGCATGACAGCGACAGGACCCTCAGCGCCTATACGGTCCTGGGCCCGTGCCTGCGAAGCTGGCCGCAGTTCGTCACCGACCGCCAGATCGAGCGCGGCGATCGGGACCTGAGCCACTACCGCGTGCTCTACCTCCCCTACGCCCCATATGGACGCGCATCGGTCCTTGAGCGAATCAAGTCATACGTGCGCTCCGGCGGGATAGTCGTGTGCACGGACACCGAAGCCTTCAAGTGGGACATCAGCGGCGAACCGCTCGACGAGCAGTGGACAGAACTCACAGGCGTGCGCAGGACAGGACCACGCCGGCAGAGCACGCCCATGAGGACCGCCGGGCTCGGCCCGCTGCCTCTCGACGGACCCATCAGCCTGACTGCCCTCGTTGCAGGGAGCACCATCGAGCCGGTGGATGATGAGGTCGTGAAGATCGCGGTCTTTGAGGACGGGGCGCCGGCCGTGACGCTGCATCGCTACGGCGAGGGCTCGGTAATCTTCTTCGCGGCCGACCCGTTCTGCTCCGTCGGCCAGGGGCAGGCCAAGCGGTCCACCGTGGAGCAAGATGCACCTGTCGTAGCGCTGATCGCGGCGATCCAGGAGTATGCTGGCGCACAGCTGGGGCACGACATCTGGCGCTTCAGACTGCCCCCGTTCCGGACTGACATCCGTCGCCGGGAGACGGGTCTGTGCCTCACCAACAACTACGTCCACGACGTCAACGTGCCTCTGCTGGAGCCCAATAATTTGGACACTGGCGGGACTTACAGCTACGACCGTCCGCCCAGTTTCGTCCGCGACGTGGCGGAAGGCTCCGAGCAGATTGCGTTTAGCGAGGGGCACTTGACGAACCGGCTGGCGGCCTTCGAGACGCGCAACCAGCGCGAGTGGCGCGGACGTGACAAGAAGCGACTCGACGCGATCAGCGCAGACTGGATCGTCGCGTGGGACGACTCCCTGCCAGTAAGCGTGACCTTCGACCTCAAGCGCCCGCACGCACTGGCGAGGCTTCGCGTGTACTACTCTGGAACACTGCCCGCGGCCGAGGTCAGCGGCAGCCGGGACGGCGAGGTCTGGCAAGCACTCGCATCCGTCCCCGGCGAGTCCGTGGGGGAAGACGTGCGGGATGTGACCGTGCCGCTGGCCGGGGAGCACCAGTACGTCAAGCTCGACTTCGCAGCCGTGCCCGAGGGAGCGCGGGTTGAGTTGTGCGAGGTCGAGATCTGGGCACCGCCGCAGTGACCACCGCATGACAGCCCAGTGGTCGACCCTCAGCGGCCCTACTCCTCTCCAAGGTAGAACCAATCAACCGAAATGCGGGCCACGTGCAGGCCGTCGCGATGGTGGTAGCCGATGACAGCCATGTTATCGACGAAGTCGACGCTCTGGTAGCCGTAGTCGTTATCCTTCTCACCGGCAATGATCCGCTCACGTCCCCAGGACCGGCCCTCATCCGTCGAGATGGCCGAGACGAAAGGCGTGCGGCCTCGCTCGTCCTCACCCCATCCCCGGCAGCGCAGCACCAACAGATCTCCGGTCGCAGGAATGCGGTCGACAGTGATCGCAGAGGTGCGTGGGGTCATCGGCAGATCATGGACCGCCTCGGGCGCCGACCAGCTCTCGCCGCGATCCTCGGACCAGGCGCGCCCGCAGAAGCCGCTGTAAGTGCGAAACATCATCATCAAACGGCCGTCGGTGAGCTCGACTACGTGCGGCTCCTGCACCTCGTAATCGGCCTTGACGACGTTGCGGCTCATCCGCCACTCGTAGCCGTTCGCATCCGAGTAGAACGCGGTCGCCACGTAGTTGCTGTGGCTGCCGGCCTCAGCGCCGGGCGAGAACTCCGCCGGCGCGATGATACGACCGTCGGAGAGCAGCAGCAGCTTGTCGTTGTGCACCAGCGTGCGCTCGTTGAAAGGCGTCATGACGAACTGCTCGCCCCAGCTCTGCCCGTCATCGTGTGACCGGCGACAGTAAGCATGCCCATAGCCGGGGTCCACTTTCGCGTCGCAGATGTAAGACATGAGCAGGTCGCCGTCTGGCAGACGCAGGAAGGTCGGGTGGATGTAACCAATCTGCCCACTCGGGGGATCGAGCAGCACCGAGAACTCCTCGCCCCAGCTTGCTCCGCGGTCGTCGGAGACGCGTGCGTAAAGGCCCGTAGGCTTGCCGTCCGTCCAGTACGCCCGGCGGTCATACGCCAGCAGCAGCCGACCGTCAATCAACTCGATGATGTCGCCGGGCATACTGCGCGGCCCGTGCCACTTGATCGGCACGGGCACCACAAGTCGATCCTCAAACAGCGGCGTACCCGTGCCCGACATTGGCGTCACGTCCCCTCATATAGTGGGCCTTCTCCGTGGCAGCGCGGGCACTGTCCTGCCCCGCTCTGACCCCACCGGCAGTGAGAGAGTTCGGCCTGCGAGGCAGACTTCCTGCCGCCGTTGTTGTGTCGATTTTGCCGTGCTGTTGTGCCGGTGCTCACTCCCGTGGCAGTGAGCGTTGAGTCCTTGCTGGACCCAGCATACGCGTCCATTCACTCTCATGCCAGGTGGAACAGGACGCGGGGACCAAACCAGGGAGATGCGCAGGTTCCAGCATGCGGGCCGACGAACTGTCGGCCCAAGGGTTGCCTGGGCGGCCAGCGACGTGGGGGACTCAGACCGCTATCCGGCCATGCTCTCAGCGGCGCCGGTGGAACGATGAGCGCCCCTGGCCCGACGTGCATGATCTTTCGCGCATAACCGAACAACACGAATGGGGATTACCATGACCTGTCGCCCAGTCGCAGCAGTGATTGCGTCGTTACTTATCAGCGTGTGCTGCTTCGCGCAGGATGAAGCGTTGCAGATTGAGTTGCCCAACGGCGGCTTCGAGGACGGGCTGAGCGGTTGGTCGATCGTGCACCCGGACTTCACGACCGTGGATACGGAGATCGCGCACTCCGGTGCCTCCTCGCTGCGCCTGAGCGACGCCACCGGCGCATCCAACGCCTACGTGGCGCAGGCCGCAACCGATCTTGAGGGAGGCGCCACCTACACGCTGCGTTCATGGTTCCGAGGGGAATCGCCCGACGGTCGCGCGGCCGCGGCGATGAAGATCGAGGGCTACACCGACGAGGGCACCAATCCCCTTGGGCGCTACGTGCGCAGGACGTTGCCCGCCGCAGCGGGCGAGTGGGAGTTGCTGGAGCTTCAGGTGGAGTTCCCGCCGGAGGTGACGCGCGCATCGCTGCTGGTGCGGCTCTTCGGCGCAGGAACCGTCTGGTTCGACGACGTGAGCTTCGAGCGAACCGCACCCGCTCCGCTGGTGGTCCTCGGACCTGAGCGACAGATAGTGCAACCTGATCAGCGGACGGTGACGCTCCTCGCCCGCATCATGGACGAGGGGGAGGGCGAGCCGCTGGTCATCACGCTGACCGGCGAGGACGGGGCGGTCATCACCGCTGAGACCACCATGCAGCGCGCGGAGAACGGTGTGTATGACCTGACGCTGACTCTGCCTGAGCTTGTGCCCGGCGGCTACACCGTTCAGGCCACACTCGCGGGCGAGGCCTCAGGAAGTGCAATGCTCTTCGTGCCACTCAAGGATCGCAAGCCCCAGAACCTCACGGAGACCGGCACGATACTCGTTGATGGCAAGCCCTTCTTCCCCATCGGCCTCTACCACGTGTCGGCGAGCCACTACCCGATGCTTGCCGAAGCGGGCTTCAACTGTGTGCAGGGCATCGGACCGGGCAACCTTGAGCGCTTCGGCGAGACGCTCGACGCGTGCGCCGCGAACGGCTTGATGATGGACGTACCGCTGTACGCGAACGGGCAAGTGGCGGCGAACCTGGCGGACTCATTGGCGGGTATAGAGGCCTACGCCGATCACCCGGCGGTCCTGTGCTGGAAGATCATCGACGAGCCGGATATCCGGCCAGAGATTACTGATGAGACGCCCGAGGTATACGCCGCGCTGAAGGCCGCCGACCCGGCGCACCCGATCGAGCTGACGCTGTGTCAGCCGCCGGGCTTCGGATATTGGGCGAACTTCTGCGACATGATGCAAGTGGATCCCTACCCGATCCCGCGACAGCCGCTGACGATGGTCTCCGACTGGGTGGACACCGCAATGGCTGGGCTTGAGCCGTGGCAACACCTCACTGCGGTGCTGCAGTCGGGCTGGATTCCCGAGCCGATGAACCAGCCGACACCCGAGCAGGCGCGCAGCATGGTCTACCTGTCGTTGATCCACGGAGCCAAGGGGATATTCTGGTATTCCTTCCGCGATCCCGGATGGCGGCTGGAGAAGACGCCGCTGTGGGACGCATTCCCGGCGATCAACGCTGAGCTCATGGAGCTCTCCATGCCGGTGATGGTGGGCGAGGCGGATGAGGAAGTGTCGGTGGAGTCGCCGGAGGACGTTGTGCATTGGCGGGCGTGGAAGTACGAGGGGAAGACGTGGCTGCTGCTGACGAACCCGGGAGAGGAGCCGGTCACCGCGACGGTTGACCCGGGCGGCCCGTGTTCGGTCTGTAATATCCGCGGTGAGGGGCTTGAGCAGATTGACGAGGCGTTTGAGGTCGACCTCCCGGGCTACGGCGCGGAGACACGGCTGGTGACGAGGCGGTAGGGGCCTCGACGTCGCTATCGCCTGCAACCAGCGGCGCAGAGGAGCAATCGACTCGTCGAGAGATTGAGGTGACCCGTCATGCCTACAGCCCTGATGGTGGGCGCCCATAACGAGGAATGTGAGTATAACTGCGGCGGCCTGGCCTACACCTTATCGCGGAAGGGCTGGCGCGTGGTGTTCCTCAACCTCATCGGTGATTACTCAAACTGGCCCATGTGGCCGGACGGAATGACCGACGGTCAGGAGAGCATCAACCGGGATGCCATGGAAGCTGCTCGGCGACTGGGGGCCGAGAAGATCCTCATTGACGCCAAGGGCCACCACTTCTCTGCCGGCGATCCGTCCTCTCTTGTGCGCATCGCGGAGGTCATTGATGACCTGAAGCCGGATCTCATGGCGACCCACTGGCCACAGGACACAAATCACGATCACCGCGAGGTGGCGCGCGCCGGCCTCATCGCCGCCCAGACCACTGCAATACTGCCGGGGCGCGCCGGTTACGTCGTGCCGGAGATCATCGCGCATGAGGGGTATCTCTATCAGAGCCAGCACTTCACGCCGGACTTCTACGTCCGCATTGATGATTGCATGGACGCCCTGTCGGACTCCTTCCAGGCGTTCCAGACCTACCCGGCGATAGTGGACGAATTCGAGCGCATCAAACCCATCCAGAGCCGCGCTCGCAGCGCCCATATCTGGCCCGGAGGATACGCCGAGGCGTACTGCTTCCTGAAGTTCGGCCCACGTCTCAGCGTCCTTCCGGAAGTGCTGGGTGAGGATTTCCGTGCATCCGGCCTCGCGCGTGGCACGGGCTTGCTCGGCGCCTCGAACTGACGCGAGGCCGGCGTTCTCTTTGCGCAATACTGACTCGGCCCCTGCGGAGTTCCTCGTCGCTTGGCTGATGGTCGCACCGTTGGCGATCTACGCCTCCGCCTGCTCGAGCTCGGCGCAGGAATGGGAGTCACGGAACTGCCCGAACAGCGCCGGTGGTCCAGCCATCGCCACGCCTGCGATCACCAACACGACCACGGGGATGATGCAGCCGCAGCAGAGCCCGCTGGTCTTCCGGTCAGCTTGACGCTGGTTCACCGAGGAAGTAGACTTTCTCTCCAACCAATAAGGGAGAGAGCATATGGACACCGCCCGCCAGAGAGAGTTGATCCTGGACCAGTTCAGCAAGCAGGCCATCCCGTTCTCAAAGGTGCCCGCCCACTCCAGCGACGACACCAACAGATTGATCATCGAGACAGCGGGGATCGGGGCAGATGATACCGTGTTGGACGTGGCGTGCGGTCCCGGCCTCGTCGCCTGTGCGGTGGCCGAGGTCGCCCGGCACGTCACGGGTATTGACATCACCCCGGCGATGATCGAACAGGCCCAGGAGCGACAACGAGCGAGCGGGCTCACGAACATGACGTGGGAGCTTGGGGACGTGCCCCCGCTGCCGTTCTCGGATTCCTCGTTCTCGGCGGTCATCACCCGGTTCTCGTTCCATCACCTCCTCGATCCGAGAGCGGTGCTGGCCGAGATGGTACGGGTGTGCCAGCCCGGGGGCAAGGTGTGCGTGGTGGACGTGTTCACCTCGTCGCCGGAGCAGGCCGAGGCGTACGACCAATTGGAGAGGCTGCGTGATCCGTCCCATGCTCGGGGGTTTGCTGTGGAGGAACTGACTGGCATGCTCTGGGACGCCGGGGTACGAGACATAGGGACGGCCTTCTACGGGGCGGAGAGAGAGGTCGAGGAATGGTTCTCCACCTCGTTCCCTGATCCCGGAGATGTCGACGCGATTCGGCGGCTGTTCGAGGATGACCTGGGTGTGAACCGGATGGGTCTGGGGGTCGTCGAGCGGGATGGGGCGATCCACTTCGCCTACCCGGTCGTGATACTGGCCGGGGTCAAGACATAATCGCCGACGGCCTGAGTGATGGGAGTGGGGGCAGACCGCTCCTACTCGGTGAACGTGACGTCCACCGTGAAGTCGTAGATGTAGATGTAGGGATCGCGCGGGCCGGGGAAGCGCGGGGTCTCGAAGGCCAGCGTGTTCACCCCGTCGCGCAGTTCGCGACCCGGCACCTGGAACTCCACGACCTCGTGCCGCTTTATCTTGAAGCCTGACTGCAGGCGGCCGCCTGCTTCACGCGTCCTCGTCAGGGCCTCCTCGGCGATCTCCTCGTCGTTGAGGTAGACCTTCATCCAGCCAAGCTTCACGATTGGGTTCTGCTCGTAAACGCCGTCGGCGTGCGGATTCTTCTCGGCGATCTGGCGGTAGCGCAACGTGGCGGCGCCTCGCCGGATGTCCTTGCCGCGGATGGCGAAGGGGATCGTCTGATGGTACTGCCGGGGGCGGCTGGACTCCACGTAGATCGGCAACTCCCGATAGAAGACATAGTGCTTGTCCCTGCGCGACAGCGTCCTCAGACTGCCCATCTCGCTCAGCACCGACACGGTTTCCTCGAAGGTGCTGTGGTCCTCATGCATGATGTTGAGGCCCTCGGCGAGCCGGCAGGGGAAGTTGAACATGTATATACCGTCAGGCTCCTGAGCCAACAGGTTCTGGGCCGCGGCCCGCTGCATCCCCAAGTCTTCCTCGAGCGGGAACTTGACGCCGCCGCTGCCGTCGTGTCGCGGTGCGAGGGGATTGCGGACATCGGGCGTGGTGAAGTCGGTCACATTGAATGCGGGTCCGGCCTCAACCGCAGGATACAGCAGCACGCCCGCTTTCTCGCACATCGACTTCCATGACGAGACGTCGGTGTTGAAGTCGTTGACCAGTTCGCTGACGACCAGGATCGGCGCGAGCTTCTGACTAATCCATTCCTCCGCATCAACACCGGCCATTTTGAGCGCACGCGGAAGACAGGCAATACGCAGGATCAGCGTCAGCGGGCGGCCACGCTGCTTGCCGACCTTTTCCAGTTCCTTGCCGAGATCGCGCACGAAGGCGGTGAGGATGTCCCGCTTCTCCCACGCCTCGGAGGGCGGGAAGAAATACGGGCTGCGGGTGAAGTCGAGCTCGATGCCGTCCACGTCGTACCAGTTCGCGACCTCCAGAATCTCGTCGCGGTAGCGCTCCCGCACTTCGGGGAACGAGTAGTCCAGCGCGGCGTTGTAGTAGCTCTTACCGTCCGCCGCGTCCCAGATGCGAAAGTGCTGGTGGGTCCGCCAGTAGTCGGGGGTCAGCGCACTGTCAGGATATGATTTGATGTGCGTGTCATTCATCCGGAAGCTGGCGACGAACGTCAGGCCCTGCTTGTGGGCACGCTCGACGAGGAGCGGCAGGTAGTCAATGCCATGCTTCCAGAGCGAGTACATGATGTCTCTATCGTTCTGCCAGATGGAGAACATCTTCACTCCTCGCTCCTTGAGGTCGAAGATGTTCTCGATCACCTTCGAGGGCCAGGCATAGGCGATCTGCTCACCGACGCACCAGCACAGGCAGTCGACCTGTGTGCCCTTCAGGTAATCAAGGGCCACGTTGATGCTGTCGACGGTGTGTGGCTGCGGGGCGGTCCTGAGTGTGCAGGTGTCGTCGTTATAGATGATGCGGGGTGGCCACTTGGTGGGCATATCGTGCTCCTTGGGGCTTCAGGATTCCGCGCTCTATGCGGTCCCGCCGCGTCCCGCGCCTGGGAGTGCCGACAGCAAGGGCAGTGGGCGCCACCGATCCCAGGCGGCTCACTGAGTTCCCTTCTGCAGCTCCACACTGTCGATCCAGACCGGGTTCACCGGCCCGCTGCCGCTGCAGGCATAGAGCATCGCGAACAAGAACTGCGGCGGCGTGGTGAAGGTGGTCGAGAAGACCCGCCACTCATTCACGGTCTCATCATCGCGTGGCCATATGAGCCGGTAGGACGTGCTCTTGCCAGCGCCCTCGCGGACCGTCACCCAGACGGTTGGCCGGTCCGTGGGAGCGCTGCGGCGCATGGCGGCCGAGAGCGTGTATTCGGTGTCCGGCCGCAGAGTGACGAGCTGGTCCACGTTGGGTGAGGTCGGAGCGGGGTCCACCCGCAGGCAGGCCTTGCCTTCGTGGGGATGGTCAGCCACAACGTGTACGCAGTCAGGCCGGTTGCCGAACACCGGCCAGCCCTCCGGCCGGTCAGTGTTGATGAGCGCCATGTCGAAGCCGCCGTTGACCACGGTGGGACCGACCCGCCGGGAGACGACGGTCCGCAAGCCCCCGGTCTCGGCGACCAGGCGCACGGTCTGCGGCAGACGCGCATTGCCCAGGTCCGGCCACGCCACATCGAACGTAACGGGGATCTCGGCCCCCGGCTGCATGGACAACGTCTGTGGTGCCGGAGCCGTCACACCCGCAAAGACATCGAGCGTGAGAGTCGCGGTTACTGCGTGGTCACTCCGATTGCGGAGTGTGCCGCTGAGCCCGTCATCCGCGACGACTGCCGTGGTGATCTGCACATCGGGCACCACGGCGAGGCCGACGTAGCGCCTGTCTTCTCCCCCATTGCCTCTGACGACGACGCTGAGATCGCCGATGGCGCGTGCCGCACGACCGGGGATGCTGACGGCCAGCTCGACGGTGGCGGTCTCACCGGGGGCGAGATCGTTGACGGTCGCCCGGCTTGACTTCCACCCGGCCGGAGCGGCCAGTGAGACGGCGGCATCGGCCGCGCGGGCTGACAGGTTCAGCACGTTCACCCTTCCAGTCACCTGAGAGCCGCGGGTGGCGTTGGCGGGGAACTCCACGCCTTGCACCAGTGGACCGAGCCGCTCGACAAAAACGACGGTCGCGGCCTCCGCGGCGGGGGCCTCAAAGCGCGCTTCGCCGTCTGCCCGCTCGTACCTGAGTTCGGTCAGTGTCCCGTCGATGGTTGCTATCCAGGCGGCTGATACTCGCTTGAGTGGCGACAGATCGCAGGAGACTCCGATGCCAGACTTCTGCCCCAAGTTCCCCAGGTTGACCAGCACGGCGCGATCGCCATCCTCGGCGTACTCGAAGCGCTTGACGCGCACGGCCGGATCGGTCGTCGCGACACCTACGGTATCGCGATAGGTGGCGCCGAAGGTGAGCGACTGCAGGCGACGGCGCAGCGCAAACAGCCCGCGCCCGTAGTCATCCGGCGGGTACTCGCAGAACCGGGTGCCCATCAGGAAGGTGTTCAGGTAGGTGGCCTTCTGGCCGGGGAACTCCTTCCTCGACTGGTTCACGTAGGCTCCGTAGTCGATCAGGATGTCTTCCGGGAACGTATAGTGGTAGATGTCGAATAGGTCCGGGCCGGTGCCGTAGAGCGCGGTGGCGACCTGCTGACCGTGTAGGTCGCTCGTGCCCTCCATGCTCAGCACGAAGCCCGGGTGCTGTGGCCGCACCTCGCCCAGGAGCCGGTTGAGCATCTGCTGATAGCCCCCACCCCACAGCCCGTAGTCGCTCTGGGCGTCGTCATAGACGGGCAGCGACGGGGCAGCCGCGAGTTGGTCGAGGTAGATGCAGTCGGCCCCCAGTTCGTTCACGTACCATTCGGAAGCCCAATAGATGAGGTGATCCTGCCAGCCACTGGAGGCGGGGTTCATACGCACGCCATTGCTGTATGGATTGGTGGAGGGAGTGTTGTAGGGGTTCCCCGCGAAGTCCTTCGCCTGCCAGCGCAAGGCCCACTGGGGATCGTAGGGGGCCAGTACCTCTTCGGGGATGAACTCGATGGGGATGGCCCCGATGTTGGTCGCCTGGTTGTTGTGCCAGGGCTTGAAGAGCTGGGCGTTGATGTAGAAGCCCACGCGGCCGCCCATGTCATGCACGGTCTCCACGGCGGCGCGGAAGTCCTCCGCTGTGCCCATCAGTGGACTTGGGTAGTGGAATTGGCCACAGCAGCTCTCTGTGTCGGTCATCTGCATCCAGCACTCCATCCAGTTCATCCCGAGCGCAGAGTGCTTGAGCTCGTAGTACAGCGGCAGCTTCGGGTAGCTGAAGAAGTTGGCTCCGTCGGGCATGATCCAGCCGTCGGTGTCGGCGACCCAGTCGGGCGTCGGCGCCGGCTTCCGCCAGGACCTCGCCCACTCGCGATAGCGGTCGGCCCCCCAGTGCCAGTCGCCATCATGCAGGCCCACGACGTAATCACATGACCACCGCCGACCCGGACTGCACAGGAAAGATTTCTTGAAGGTGACATTGACCGAGGAGCCGCGGTTCTGGGTGTAGCCCAACTCCACGTCGTGGTGTGTGTCATCATAGGCGGCCACGTGGAGGCCGCCGGAGGGGTCATACAGATCGAGCCACTGCATCGTTGCCGCGCCGGGGTAGTTCAGCAGCTTGCGGTAGGGCGTCCACTCGGCGCTCGAGGGGTCGATCGTCTGGCTCCCCGCGCCCCACCATGGGAGCACCATCACATCATCCGCCGGGGACTCACCGACCCGCATCTCTGACAGGAGCGGGAATTGCGCCCGGAAGACCGTGGCCTCTGACAGTGACGCGCGCCAACAGCTTGCCCTCCAGCAGCGCGAACTCCATGGCCACCTGTCGGCCATTCTTCCGCACATCCGTCTTCATCAGATCCCCGTCGAACGCACTGATTTCGGCAAGTTCGTCGGGCTTGTCAGGGTGCTGGACGTAGAGTCTGAACAGTGGGTGCTGCGCGTCGCCAGCCATATACGAGACGGTCTCCTCGCCGAGCTTCACCATCTCTGCCAAGCTCCCGGAATACCGGCTGAAACCCAGGCGCAGGTGGCTATTGGCGACCGTCAGCAGCTTCTCGTCGCCCGGCGCATACGCCAGCGCAAGTCTCTCCACAATGGGGTCATGGTCATCGGTGCGCGTGAGCTCAGCTCGGAAACGGATTGTGTTCGGCTCTTCGGCGCGAGCGGGCAGCCCCACCAGAGTCCCGTCAGCGGCGAGCGGCTTCCAGGACTGCCCGGCGTCGATTGAGGCGTCGATCGTCACGCCCTGTGCCGGGATGCCCTCGACGCGCAGCCACTGCTCCACCGGTCCGAGCCGCAGGTCACGCGTCTCCGCCCTCCCCGTCCGGTGGGCGGCGATGTTGGTCGAGGCGGGCCCGCCCATGCCATCGGGCACGAACGACAGGTCACGACTGAGCAGTATGCGGTCGAGCTTGGCCCCGCCATGGTAGCCGTCGAAGACATAGTTGTTGGCGCCGGCCTTCAATTCGTACTGAGGCCCCCTGACCCACACCCACTTGCCGGCCTGCTCCTTGTCTTCAGGCCGCATGTCAGACACGGTGCGCATGTCCCCGGCGTCAAAGCCCTCGGTGTGATTCCATGAAGCCGCGAAGGGGAAGAAGCACCGCGTCCATGACTCGTAGGTGGCGGCCTCCGGGACATCAATTACGTAGACCAGCTTGTCCACAAAGGCGACGCACCGTCCGCCGGATGCGGCCGAGTCGTCCAGCACCGTCTTGTTGGCCTCGAGCTGCAGGGAACTGGGGTGCTCGGCCTCGAGCCAGAGCAGTGGCGAAGCGGTGGTGTCATAGCGGTGCTGCAAGCGCAGGCGCGAGCCCTCCATGGCTATGAACTCCGACGTGTTCCAGGTGAGCGCCAAGTGGCGCTCCGGAGCAGCGGGTGACTGAGCCAGCGCGGCAAGCAACAGCAAGCTCGACAATATGGTGGGGGCCAATCTGCGCATGGCGTCACTCCTCAGGGAATCGTCGGGCCACGTCTCCATTCGTTGTTGCTTGAGCCCGATATGCGTCGACGGGGCACCCGCAACAAGCCAACGGTTCCGTCCCTGCGCGTCACCGCGCCGGCAGCAATTCCAGGTAGTCCAGGTTGCAGCCCTTGGCGTCCTGGTTGGTCAGGCGCAGAAGATGCTCGCCCGCTGACATCTCGACCGCGAGAGGCTTTCCGTCCGCATCACGCAGCAACGCCACTCGCCAGTCGTCGGCGGCGCTGCTGTAGCCTCCTGTTGCCGGCATCTCCACCACCCCAACCGTCGTCCCGTCGACCGCCAGCACTCGCTCCCCAGTCGTTGGGCGAGCGTAGCGCAGCAGAACATAGTATGTGGCCGCCTGCGGCGCGGTGGCCCGCCACTCAACCCAGGCGTTGAGCGGATCCCAGTGTGAAATCGAGCCGCCATCGGAGTTGACCTTCTCGGCCTGGGTGCGCAGTTGCACGCCGGTCTCGCCGCCGCCCTGTGCCACAAAATCCTCGGCCTGAAGGCGGATACCGGAGGGCCAGCGGGTCAGGCCGATGTCGCCCGGGCCCGCCGGCGCGGTGATGGTGACCGTGCGCGTATACTCCGTGGCGCCCTCGCGCGCGACCAGCTTCACGTCGGCAGCGCCGCTGCGAGCCAGAACATGGATCACTTCCGGTCCCACGGCCTCGCTCCCGTCAGCGAATACCCAGCGATACTGCAGTTGCTTGCCAGCCAGCTTGTAGACGCCTGCTGCAGACAGGCTGCAGGCCAGGCCCTCGGGCGATTGCTTCGTGGACACCGAGATCCGCAGCGACGGATCGCCCTTCTGCGGTAAGCCACCGACCACCGAGGCAGGCATGCCGAGTATCTGATCCAGAACAGGGTCAGGCGCGAAGAGTGAAGATTCCGGGCGATGCTTCAGATAGTCGCGCAGCAGCACCTGGAAGTACACGGTGGTGTCTGGCCCGGCACCGAAGAAGAGGCGACCGTCGGTGAAATCCCGGCTGCGGTCACGGTCGGTGGAGAGGCGGTACTTCCCTCCCAGCTCATCCGCGCTCATGCCGGCGAGATTCTCCCACGGCGTCACCCCGCCGGGAATGGCGTCATACATCGCGATAAGGCTGATGAGGGCCCGCAGGTCACGCTGGACACAGTCCAGATACTCGTCTTTCTGGGTCACCGCATAGCCTTCCATCAAGCCGTGGGTAAGCTCGATCAACCAGTGAAAGCCCGCAGTCGTCGGCCCCGGATAGGACCAGCCGCCGCCGGGGGTCTGGACTTTCGCCATCCAATCATCGACCGCGACGATCGTGTCGCGCAGCCGTTCGTCGTCTGGCGTGTGGGCCAAGAGGTACGGCAGGGCGTTGCTGGCGTATTGGGTGATATACGCCTTCACGTAGGGATACTGCCGGCTGAACCGGTCATCGGGGACATACAGATCGTTGCCGGTGGCCGGCTGGCCGCCCTCGGTGAAAAGCAGATCAGGGGTCTGCACGCCCTTCAGGTCGCCCCAGAGGCGCTCGGCCTGCGCCAGATACTTCTGCTCCCCCGTATACTCGTACATGCGCACGAAATCAGTGACCTGCCCGATGCAGCGCGTGTAGCTGAGCCCGGCCGTCACGTGCTGCGCCGACCATTCGGCCTGCTGCTCGGCGGCGTAGCGGAAGCGCGGATCACCCGTCTCTTCGTACGTCATCCAGAAGCTGTGGTAGCCCTTCGTGCAGAAAGTCACGGCGTTGTTCACTCGCGTGCGGAAGCTGCCGGGCCAGGGCCGCGTATCAGCTCGCGGCGGATAGCGTCCGCCACCGTAGTAATCCTCGTTGGGGCCCCAGTAGACCGAGTAGGCGTTGTAGTTCTCGCTGTACTCCATGGCCACGCGCCGCAGCCGCTGGTCGCCGGTGCGGAAGAAGTCCTCCCATATATACTGGCAGTGATTGTAGCGCTCCAGTCCTCCCAGGCTCCCCAGATCGTCCCCGAGCATGCCCAGCGTCGAGATCGTGCTCAGATACTTCTCGGCCACCCGCTTGAGCAGCGGATCCTCGACTTCCAGAGGCGGGCCGATGTGGTAGACCGCGTCATACGCGCGCCAGTCCACGGCGACCGCGAGGGGCAGGTCAATGGCTTCGGCCAGCCGCTCCGGCGCCCCGGGCTGCATGACCACTTCCATCTGCCGCCACATGCCCTCCTGCAGTTGCAGGTTCTGCAACTCGTCCGTAACGGGCTCGACGCGGCTGAAGCGCAGCGTTACCTCGTCCTCGCGCTGAGCCGCTTCAATGGTGCCCCGGTGCTGGCGCAGAGCCAGGGGATTGGTGAGCGAAACCTGCTTGCCGTTCGCCAGTTCCAGCGCGGGAACCAGTTCGGGATGCTGACTAAGCGGCTCGCCGACCGGCAGCGCGAGGAAGTGCACGGGCTGCTCAGGGACGCGCTCCGCTTCGGCCTGCGGCGCGCTGAACTCAAAGCCAAAGTCCGGGGTCCAGCCATTGTCAGTGAGATGGCGCAGCACGCGCTGGGTGAGCCGCAGGCGGCCGAGCTCGTCAGCGTAGACGTCCACTTCGCGACTGTAGTCCGCACCATCCTGCCGCCAACGCAGCCATGCGACGTTGGGGCCATTCTCGATGACCGTAAGCACGGCGGGCTCCGCCTGGGCCGGCGTCGGACCGAAGGCACGCATCTCCCCCAGCGCCATCCCCTTCGGGCCCGACAGCTTCAGCGCGTCATCGGTCAGGCTCAACGTCCACGCCCGTGTGCTGATCGTGGCCGCAGTGCCTTGTATCTCAGCCAAAGCCCGGGCCAGTTTGCCCGCCTCGCCCGGCGCGTAGTTGAATGTCCGGGTCTCCCTCGCAGGGAGGCGCACAGGGAAGCTCAACATGACGCGCCGCACCGAGCCATCGGGATGCCGAGTGATCACGCTGGCCTGAACTGGCAGGCGCTTGCCGGCCTCGCTCGTCACAAAGCCTGCCGGCTCCCTGGGCATCACGCCAGCAGGGACCGGCACGGACACGCGCGCCACTTCCACCGCCCGCGTCGGTCGCGGGTTCTGCACGCTGAAGTCCATCGTGTTTACCTCCGCCGTCATGGCATAGCTCGACAGGCCAATGGCGATCATGACCAACATGCTGGTTCTCACAAATGTACCCTCCGAAAGGCTGTGGGCCGCCCTTGGCCATATCTGTTCTGTGTATTTCAGCGCCGCGCAGCATCCGCAGATTGATCTGCGAACCCCGATGGGCAGCGAAGACTTCGCCCCTCGGCCCGGGACGAGGGGCAGCTTGTTGGATCATTGGTATTCCGTAGATGGTGCTTGTCTGTGTGCGGGGTAGGCCCTCCGCGAGTCCACCCCTCCCCTACGGCGGTGTACACTTGTGTGCACCCAACCCACAACGGCAAACACCCACGGCAACAGCAACGACAGAGATCAGAGATCAGGACTCAACGGCAACTCCTGGCGACACGAAAGCCAGTGAAGAAGTCCCCTTCCGTCGGGGCGTCGCAGTAGCGACCGGCGGATCGGCAGAAGTACCCTTGGAGGAACCACCCACCGCCGCGCAACACCCGCGCACGGTACGCCCCCGAGACGACTGTTGCCTGCTCCTCACTCGGGCCCGGAGGGTTTGAGGGCGGCCCCCCCGCATAGTAGTCCTTCTGATACCAGTCCGCACACCACTCGAACGCATTGCCCGCCATGTCCAGCGCACCACACCAACTCACCCCCGAGGGGAAGCTCCCCACCGGGAACGTGATGCCTTCCGGCCCCAAATTCCCACCCCAGCACAACCTGCTCGGGTCCCACTCATCACCCCACGGGAAAACGCGGCTCGCCGGACCGCGTGCACCATATTCCCATTGCGCCTCTGTCGGCAGACTCAAACCAAAGTGCTCAGCGTAGGCAGCCGCACCATCCCAACTGACACCGACAAACGGGTGGCCATCGCCCAGCTTACTCTCCGGTGACAACCCCCACCCGGTCGCCTGCCAGAACCTCCGATACTGCGCATTCGTCACCTCATGCTTGCCCAGCCAGAAGCCATCCATCTCCACCTCACGGGCCGGCTGCTCGTAGGTCAGATCCTCGTCGGTTATCCAATCAGGCAGGAGGGCATCCAGCTTGTCCACCGCGTAGCGCGCCTCTTCATCCGTGCTGCCCATGCGGAAACTGCCCGCAGCCACCCAAACCATCGTGCCCCCGTCCGGGCCCACTATCTCCTGCCCTGCTGCCGTCCCCGGCCGCTCCCACGGCTTCCCTTCCTGCCCGGCCACGTGCTCGGTGGGCTGGGAGACATCCTCAACGGGGACGTCGGGCGGCGAGGGCTCCTGGCTCACCTCAACCGGCTTTGTACATGACGACAGGGACACAGTCAGCACAAGCGCAAATACCACCGCGATCAGCCTAAGTCGGCACATGACCTGCCCCCACGAACGATACCAGTCTCTATGTGGCACTTTGGCGGCTGGTCTTGCCCCCATCTTAGTACCACCTGCAGTGAGAGTTTCAGCCTGTCAGACAGACTTCCTGCCGTCGTCGTTGTGTCGTTGATGCCGTGCTGCTGGTGCCGTGCTCACCCCCATACGATGAGCGTCGAGCGCCTGCTGGACAGACTCCTCGGCGTGCACCCCGAAGTCGAGGTCCAGGCTCACGGCCTCGCCGCCGAGTGCAGGTTCATGAACATCAGCCGCCTTCCACTGGGCACGATCGCCCCGACCCGGCCGGAGCTGAAGGTCTCGTCCTCGACCTCCATCACCAGCCGCCCGTCGCAGTAGCAGCGGATCGTCGAGCCCACGCACTCGGCTTCGAGCCGATGCGGGATCGGGTTGTGGATCGAGAACGGGAAGAACTCCACGGCCAATCGGCGGAGCTTGCCGTTCACGAGTTTGTCCAACACCAGGTTGCCGTCCCAGCTTGGCTCGAGGGTCAGCGAGTAGCCGTTGCTCTCGTCCGAGCAGCGGAAGAGCAAGCCTCCGCCTGCCCGCTCTGGGTCGGTCTCCAGAGTCGTGACGCTCGCAGTTCCGTCCGCAAAGGCCACATCGGCGAATGCCCGCGCATTGCGCGCCGGCGACGCCCCGGTGCCCACGTCGCGCCACTCCTGCCCGTCATCAGAGACCTGAATGCTGTAGTCGTAGAAGCGCATATCGTCCCAGAAAGTCAACAGCCACACGCTCGCCACTTCGCGCGGGCCGCCCAGGTCGAATGCCACCCACGCCGGCAGGGACTTGGTGCGGTCGGACCACCAGCCATTGCTTTCCTTGTCGGTGATGCCGTCTGCCGCATCGGTGTCCGGGTGTCCGAGGTCGCTGCCGATGGAGCTGACCGCGACCGGCTTGATCGCTCTGCCCGCCGCGTCGCGCACGGTCATCTCGATCACGTGCGCCGAACCGTGGTTCCCCAGCCCGCCGGTGAACCAGGCGCGCACCCACTGGGCTGTCCGCGGCGCGAACTCGATGGTGTCGCCTGCCTCGGTCGCCGGTACCCGCTCTGTTCCCTGCCGCAGCCAGGACCCGTCCGCCTTCCACACTCCCACCGCCGGCTCGATCGCGTCCCCGGCGAGCGCTCCGCCAGCGGTGGCAATGGTCACCACCGGTGACCGTGCGCTCTCGTTGCCTGCCACATCCACCGCCGATACCGCGTAGCTGACCTGCTCGCCCATCGGAGCGGTGTAGTCGCGGTAACCCGTCGCCTCCTCGGTCTCCGCCAGCAGTTCGAGCTCCCCGCTCTCGAAGCCCCGGTAGAGGCGATGCTCCACCACGTGGTTGTCATCGGTCGCGGGCTGCCAGTCCAGCGTCACCGCTCCCGGACTGCTCTCCGCGGCCAGCCCATCGGGGACAGTTGGCGCCTGCTCATCGCTGAAGCTCGCCACCAGCGTCTCAATGCGCGCCAGTTGACGCGCAGTATGCTCCGGCGTCTCGCCGCGCACCAGCAGCAGCCCCACATAGTCGTCGGTAGCCATGCGCCCAAGGGGGATTTCGCCGCCGGACCATTGCCCCACTTCGGTCGCCGCGAAGTGCTCGATGTCAGGCCCTGCAAGCCGGATGACCCGGTAGTTCCCGCTCAGACCCAGCAGGCCCGCGTCCAGACTCAGCGTCGGCTCGCACGCCTCCCCGAGGTTCGAGGCCGTCACCAGCGCCAGGTCAGGCGAGCGCAGGTAGACGCAGCAGCGCACGGGTTCCTGATCGGTCCACGCCGCGCGTGAGGTGGCTGCGGTGTAGAGTGTGGTCTCCCGGTCCATCGGGATGACCGAAAGCATCTGCCAGTATGGCAGCGCGAACTTAGCGGCGCGGTAGACGCTGCGATGGTAATTGTTGTCCTGGTGGGTTCCGCGCCCGAAGAGGATATGCGGGAAGCCACCCATCGCGCAGTATGCCGCCGCGCCGTGCCTGGTCTGGAATGGCTCATACTCGCACCACGGATGCACCACCGCGTAGGCCATACCGCTGTGATACGCGGCCCCGCGCGGGTCGGTGAGCAACGCGCCCTGCACCCCCGCCTCGCCGGGCAGGTATGCGTTCAGGTTCAGGTGGAAGAACGCGTCCGGCGCGTAGCCACCCGAGTGGCTGATGATAATTCCCTCAGGGCCAACGGCCTCCCTGAAATGCCGGGTCAATTCAACGGTCGCCATCGCCGGGAAGGCCCGGCTGAAGTCCCGGCCCATGTCGTATTTGCGCTCGCTCAACACGTGCGTCGCGCCGAAGTCGAAGTATATCCCGTCCAGATCCAGTCCCTGCACCCACTCGGGGTTGATGCCGCTGATGCCCGCCTTATCGGTGGGCGTCGCGTACACGATGCACTTGATTCCACGCTCGTGGCACGTCGCGATCCAACGCCGCATGTCCGCCTCGTCGAAGACGTTGTAGGCCGGCCACGCATACCAATACAGGTGCAGCACGTTTATGGTCACCCCGCACTCGGCCATCGCCTCGATGGCCGAGTCGGACGGGTATGTCATCAGATTCGCGTTGCCCTCCTGCCAGTGGGCGATGCGCTGGCCAATGGCGTTGTCGTTCTGCCGCAGGTGCCCGAGCGCCAGTCCGAAGCGATTCGAGTATGTGAACCCCGGACCAGCCGTCACCGGCCCGCCGATGAGCCACGAGAAGCGCTTGTTGCCGCCGGTGTCATCGCTCACCTGACAGGTCATGCCCGAGTCACTGTCACCCGCCAGGGGCTTGCGCTCCTCCAGGCACATCTCGATCTGGTTCGTGTATGGCCGCTCGCGCCCGACGGTCGTCCCCAGCACCCGCAGGTAGCGCGGGTCCTCCAGCGTGGCCTCGCGCGTCAGGTCCTGCTCGCCGCGCCAGGTGTGCTTCCAGTGCCAGCGCAGATGCGCGAGGTCGTCGGTCGCCAGCGTCATGCCCACCTCGATTCCGTCGAGGGTCACCTCGGCCGCATCCTCTGGCGCACGCACCTCGAAGTCACAGAACACGGCGCCCTCGCCGAAGACCGTGAACCGCTGGGCGAGTTCGAGCGGACAGATGGCCCCGTCCATGGCGCGCGGCCTGGCGATTACTTCGAAGGTCAGCCTGTCACTGGTCTGCTCGACGATCTCCGGCGCGGTGGCCTCTCCCTCGCAGGCCAAGTATGTGTTGCCGTCGCAGCGAACCGCGACCGCGCCGAGGCCCGCGATGTCGTCGCGGAGTCCGCCAACATTCCAGGCACCGGCGTAGTCCTCGACCTGTACGCTCGCGATTTGCCAGCCCCGATCCGCGCGCCAACTGGCGGCGAAGTGATCGCCCGCGACGATAAGTTCCCCTTCCGCCTTTGTCACATGAAGAGGCTGCTGTGCGGCCACACTCGCCGCCGCCAGCACTGCGGCTGCAACCGCGATGACTTGCACATTGATATGCTTCATGCTTCCTCCGGGTGAACTATCCATTGGTCCCCGACCGCCAAAGTGACCTCGTCCGCCAGGCACTCTGCGCCGTTGCGTCCCCGGCGGAGACCGTGGCTTACGTGGACGGCGCGCTCGACGCCGAAGGCACTTGGCTGCCCGACTGTCCCGTTGTCTTCCCCGCAGGGCGGACAGTTCTCCTCTCATGCCTCGCTCCGCGGCGCCTACTCACCCGCGAGCCTGATCTCGTCGATGTAGCCGGCACATCCGGGGTGCGTGCTCCCGACACGCCCACCGATGACCAGCGGGTGCGCGGAAGGCGCGATCGCACCAGCGTTCTCGGTCTCCCCTCCGCCGATGTCCCACCCGTCGAGGAAGATACGCGCGCCCCCCGCGCCATCGTAGGCGAAGCCGAGGCGATGCCATGTACCAGGCTCGAGGCCCACTGGGCGCGCTCTGTACGTCACGGTCCTGTCGCCGAAGCCGAGGATCACCGTGGGGCGCACGCCCTCTGGATCGCTCCTGAGCAGGAACGCAAAGCCACTGTTCGCCTTCGGCAGGTCACGCGTGTTGAAGTAGTAGTTGCAGTCGAGCAGCGCGGTGATGTCCGCTCCGGCCAACTCTGGCTTCGGCTTCAGCCACAGCTCTGCGGAGAACCGTCCGGGCGGGGCAAAACCCGGGCGCGAGGCGATCTGCACACCTTCGGCCTCGTCACCATCGGCTGCGAAGCACTCCAGGCAGCCGCCCGACTTCCCATCCTCGATGAAGCGTGAACGGCCCCTCAGCGTCATCGTGTATTTCCCGCCGAGGGCCTCCTCAGTCTCGGTGCCCGCGTCAAAGTGCCACAGCGCCATCGTCTGCAGCCCCGGGGCGATCGCCGTGGCGCGTTCGCCCTCGAGGGCGAACCCCACCTTGAAGTTCGCGACACACGTGTTCCCGGCGATCAGCTCAGTGACGCGCACCGTCCACGTGCCCGCAGGCTCGTTCTCCGCGATAGGGAAGCTCGTGGCCCATGAGCCGTCCGCCTCCGTTGCGGTGAAGCGCGAGTAGTCATTCAGCGTCGAGTCGGCCGAGAACACGTCGAAGCGCAGCGGAACGACGGCCGACACCTGCCGGCCGGAAGCGTAGCGCACCTGCACCCGCACCTCGACTGCGCCGGACGCCGCGCCGATATCCGGGATCGACAGTTCAGGCCGCCCGAGCGGCTCCGGAGCAGCGACGAGCAGCTTGCCCCAGCCCGGCTCGAGTTGCACCTGCGTCGTGCAGCCACCGTCCTGCCCGGCGGCGACGCTCACCTCGTGGCGCGCCAGCGCGTCGTAGAGCGCTCCGGGCGTCTCGCGCAGCTCAAGCGTCGGCTCAATCGTGAGGCCGCGCTCCAGGACCGCACCAAACTGACCGAGGTAGGGCCCCGCCTCCCGGCGGTCGTTGATCGCGAAGATGTAGTCGAGTTCACCCGAGCGGCGCGTGTCGAGGACGACATACGGATGCGGCGAGTCCACCAGCAGCCGCTCCCCGAGGCGCGGGAGGAGTTGCTCGCGCAGCGCCGCCGCGGCCAGTCGCAGGTCGGCGTCGAGGCGTGCCCGCGGCGAGTCCGCCAGCTCCAGCACCTCGCCCGGGACCAGCTCAAGCTGCGCTGCGGTGGCGTCACTGGCACTCACGTCCTCGAGTTTGACCGCACCGGGGATGTCGATCATCGCGTCGCTGTCGAGCAGAACCGTGCAGCCGGCGCGCTGGAACTGGTCGATGCGCTCGCGAACGCTGCTGAGGAGGAAGCGGCACTGGGGAATCGCCAGCACGGAGTAGCCGTCGAGCGCACCGTCCTTCACGTCCTCATCATAGAGCACATCCACCCCGAAGCGTGCCGCGGTCAACGGGTTGTGCAGCGACTGCGTGCCGCCGCCCTCCATGATGCTGCCGAAGACTGTGTTCGCTCCGGAGAGCAGCAGGGCCACGCGAGGCCCGGGACGCTCCTTGATGCGCCGCAGCGCCGGCCCGTAGGGCTCGACAAGCGCCTCCGTGATGCGGCCAAGCGCAGTGAGCGTGTTCGGATTCGTGTAGCGATAGGTGTCATTCTCCTGCGTCTCGATGGCCGTCTGCAGCCCGTGGAAAGCGATCATGTCGATCGGGCGGCTGATAGCCAGCCAGACGGCCTCAGTAAGGATGTCCGGCGGAAGCGCCGCGAACGGCGCGTCACGCAGGTACGCGGGCGCGTCTTCGTCCCGGCCCGGCATCGCGCGATCGGCGTAGGCGATGACCTGGATCATCTGGGAGATCTGTTGCTTCCAGCCACTGCGTTCCCCGAGACAGACCAGCTCATCAGCGAACGCGACGACGTCCAGCGGGTTGCGCTCCACGTAGGTCCAGTGGTTGAGCAGCTCCATGCCATCCCACCGGCCGTGGAACTGCGGAGCGCGCAGAACGGGATCGTGGAAGGTGGTGATCCGCGGCGCCATCGCGTTGATCTCCCGCGACTGCTCGCTCGTGAGGCCGTTGAGCGCCCCGCCGCCCTCAGCGTAGAAGAAGCGGTACCAGCGGTAGAGCTCAGAATCGTCGGGAATGATCCGGTCGGGGAACAGCTTCAGACTGGTCGAGGCGGACATGTAGGGGCCGACCGCCGCCTCCGGCCGCCGGAAGCCCAGCGACTCGCGGTAGCGCGCTTCGGCGGCGGCGGAGAGATTGGGGTAGGAGTGGCCCTCGTACTCGGAGTTGAGCAGCACATAGCGCATCCGCGAGTTTCTGCGCCACGATCGCGCGTGTGCGCGCGCCTTCGTCAGCGCCCACTCACGCACGTCTGGATCGAGCTCATCGAGCCGCAGTGCCCCGGCAGAGGCGTGCGAGTTCTCGAAGCTCTCCGACAGCGTCGCCGGCGCCTTGCCCCTGATGCTGGGAGGGTACGAGTAGTAGGTCAGCCCCAGCCGGTAGCCAAGCGTCAGCAGGTCGGGCGTGCGCTGAGCTCCCTCGTGGATGACGGTGATGCCCGCGGCAGCCACGTCCCGCACCTGCGCGGGAATGTTGGCGCTGCCCCACCACAAAACGTCCATCCGCTCCTGCGGGATCGGCGCGCCGATCACTATCGGGATCGCGTCCGTCGCGACTGTCTCGCCTTGCGCGCGCAGGCGCACCACGAGCACGTAGTCGCCCGCGCGGAAGCTCTGAGCGGCGAACGGGACCCGGACATCCGCCGACTCCCCCGCCGCGATCTCCGGCACGCGCACCTCAGCGACCGGGTCGGTGTAGAGGCTCCGGCGGATGAGCGTTGCCGCGAGGTCGAGCGGCCCCACAGCTCCAGCTGTCGCGTTCTCGACGGTGACGGGCACCCTCACGCTCCCGGCGTCCCGGTCGAAGGCGCGGTCCCGTTCGCGCAGGCCAATCCGCACGTGCACACCCTCCCACGCGAAGTCGGCCGGTGGCCCCGAGGCCGAGGCCGCGTTCAGCGCCACGTGTCCGAACTGCCCGTTGAGGCGGTTCAGGCCGAGCGCCGCGCGGCCCGTCGTGAACGTGTTGTCATAGGCGTGCAGAACCGAGCGGCCGTCGAGATTCGCGATGAGTGTCGAGCCGACCGCGATGAAGGTCGCGATCGGCGCGGGTTGATCGGCGGGCCTGCGGATGCTCTCGGGGAGCGTAGTGCGCGCAAGCACCTCCTGCCAGCCGCCGCAGACGCGGTCGATCGTCACCTGTGTGCCGCTCTCAATACGCAGGCGGTAGTGGTTCGCCGGGTCGCTGAAGCGCAGCGCCAGCATGATCGGCCCGGCGCCTCCCTGCGGGCGCACACCGGCGCTGAGGGCCGCGTCGGCGACCAGCCCGGTTGGCGGCGCTATCCAGTGCCCCTCGGTTCGTGGCGCGTCATAGGTGCGGTTGCCCAGGCCGACCGGCTCTGTATCCCCCTCGGCTGGTCGCGTGACCGACCAGCCATCGCTCCACGCTCGCCAGGTGAGCGCGTCCGAGGTCGAGAAGTCCTCGCGGAGCAGCTCTTCGCCGACCGCGATCTGCTTGGCCACTTGCGCCGCCCGCCACGGCGCCGGGAGGATGCTGAAGCCGAAGAGTGCGCAGGCGTTGCGGGCTTCGCCGCCGACCTCGGCGCTGGCCATCACGATGCCCGACCGCGCTGCAAGTTCCGTGGCGTCGGGGGTGATGGTGGCGCGCCCGGTGAAGACGCCGTCCCCAGCGGCCGCGTCGCCGCCCTGCCCGTCATCAGTCAGCAGCACCTCGTCGCGATCGGTCAGACGGACCACGCTCCCGTCCGCCGCGACTCGGCAGGTGACCGCGATCGGTCCATCGGTGGGCCCGTCGGCGGTGTAGCCGAAGATCAACGTGTCGCTGATCTCCGCGACACCGTTCGCCTCGCCGGCCTCTTCAAGCTCTATGGTGAGCCCGCCGAGCGGAGCTTTCACCAGCCGCACAAAATCCACGTCCACGGCTCCGCTGGGCGTGCGCCCGGACGGACCGATCACCGCGAGGTCGAGAGGGATCTCGTCGAGTGTGTCGGAGAACGGGAAGCGGCTGAGGTCGACGGTGTTGATGCCCGCGTCCATCCGGCCGAGTTGCGGGTTCCCCTCAACGGGCAGTCGGAGCCACGCCTTGAAGTAGTGCTCCGGGCTCTCGACCTGAGCGACACGGATCTGAAGGTAACGGTAATCAGGGGCGCCCAGCGGCAGAATCCGCTGAATCGAGCCGCCAGCGTACGACGACACCTCGCGGAAGCGGACGAGGCCATCGAGCTGCTCCGCGCTGATCTCCTCGGGCTCGAAGGCGAACCACCCGGCACGCGAATCGGTGGCGCTCTCGAACGGGTCGAAGTCCTCGATCCAGAGCGTGTTCGCGTCTGGATTGTGCGTCACGTCCGCGAGCGCGAATGTCGCGCCAAGCATAGCAGCCAGGACGGTCGCGATGATGCCGGTCATCCTCATGCGGCTTGTTTCCCTTCTCGCCCCGTGGAGCCAACGACCTCAGTGTGCGGCGATCTCGAACCGACGTGAGGGGTTGCCGGACCAGGCCCTCAGGGCTTCACGCGCAGGCGGCGATCGCTGGTCAGACCGGAGGCCAGTTCAGTGACCCGGATCGTCCATTGGCCGACCGCATCGTTGCTGGCCAGATCGAATGTGACCGACACCATCCCATCGCGGGCTGCGTAGTATCCGCTCAATTCCGCGTCGTGCTGCTCGGGGTCGAGCAACTGGACGTGAACGGGTATGACCGCGGCGATTGCCTCACCGTTCTCATCGTCGACAGTGGCGTTTACCTCGACCTGCTGGCCGCGGCGTACCGCGTTGGGCGCGTCGATCGAGACCTTGGCGATGGGCCGATCGGTGATCATGAACACCTGACCGCCACCTGGTCCCATGGCTACGTCAATCCGCATGTCGTCCTCTGTGTGCTGACTGTCGACCCGTTTGTGGGCGACCAGGTCATACACGTGGCCGCCCTCGCGCCGGACCGTGACCGTCGTCTCGGTGGGCAGGCCCTTCTCCATGACCTTGCCGTGGTGGCCGACGTAGTCGCCGAAAGTGCGCTTATCATTGACCAGAAACACGTAGTCGGTGGAGCCGTACTGACGGAACCGTGGGACGACATCGGGATCGGACGTCTCGCCGTAGCGCAGGTAGAAATCGTCGAGCTGCGTGCGCATATCGGCGGCGGCTGTCTGGAGATCCGCCTTGGCCTGGTCGGCATTCTTGCCCTGGCGAGTCATGCTCTGGACGTGAATATCAGCCAGCACCCCAGGCGCGAGATTCTCATCGGCGATGATGATGCCACCGCGTCGCTGGAAGGCGTTGACCGCGTCCGCGACAGAACGGGGCAGTACATCGCAGTTGGGCATGACCAGCACTTTGTAGTCATCGAGGCCGTCACGCAGGATCGTTTCTTCGTAGACCACCCTCGGCTGAAGTTGGGCCCACTGGAGGATCAGGTGCAGGTCCGCTTCCCAGCTACCGCCCCAGCCACTACTGCCGCGGCGCGCGAACATCTGAGAGGCGAAGCTCTCGAGCAGCGCCACATCGGTCTGCCTATCCGGGATCATCTTCAGCGACGGTCCGAGCGGTTGGACTACCTCCCGGACCAACTCCTGAAGCACGCGCCACGTATTGTCGTTCGTGAACCGGTAGCCCCCCGGCTCACCGAGCGGCGGCACAAGCGATCCCCAGCCGTGGTACATTATCCCCTGGATAGGACGTGAGAGTTTCGACCAGAACGCCTCGCGCAGGTGATCGGGCGAGATCGTGATGAACTTCGCGTCGGGTTGTTCGGTCTCCCAGTTGGCGCGCAGGGCGGGGTCCTCGGGTGCCTCAGGCGCCGTGCCGGACCGGTACCAGATGACCTGCGTCATTTTCATAACGCCCTGGCCGGGGTGCCCATCCGCCATGGCGAACAGCTCGTCGGCGGCCTGGCCTATCTTGATCGGGTCGGGGTAGCTGTAGCTCCACTGTGACAGGAAGTCGACGTTGCCCCCCGAGCCCCACTTGCTCGGGCACCGCACGGCTGGATCGAACCACGTCCAGATATCGTCGCGCCCCGTCGACTTGACCCCTTCACTGATGCGGCTCAACAGCTTTGGCCAACCGTCGCCCTCGCCCCAGAACCAGCGGTAGAAGTTGAGGACAGGGTCGTCGTCCTCGATGATGCGGTCGGCGGGGAAATCGGGGATGTCAAGATAGGACACCCCGGTCTTCTGGCTGACCGAGGGCGGGATGTCCACACCCGCGCTGCGCTTGTAGGCCGCGACATCGACGTCGCAGAACGAAACCTGCGTCCGATCACGCATCTCGGACTCACACATCGCCGCCTCAAGGGCCGGCATCTTCCCGTAGGTCCGGACCACGGAGGCCCCCACGTTGAAGGCGAATGCCTGCATCTCGGGGTAGTTGCCGTTGACGTTCCCGAGGCCCTCTCCCTGCCGGTCGCGTCGCTGGTACCAGTCCGAGAAGCGCCCCTTGTTGCGAGTCATGTTGCCAAACGGATGGCAGTTGGCGAACACGCCGACGCCGGCGATCAGGTGATCCTCGAAATCCTGGAGGTAGGCTGCGCGATGAGGTCCGCTCAACTCGTCGGTGGGCGCACCCGCATTCCACACGTCACCCCAACTGCTCAGCCATTTCATCTGGTGAGTAAAGCCGATGTCCTTGACGCGCTCGAGGTCGCCGCCACCCCACAGGATGACGGGCATCGCACCGGCGATCTTGCGTGGCACAATCGTGATAGGCAGCGTGTACTCGGCCGCAATTCTCTCGCCGCCCGCCACTGCCTGCATCGTTGTGGTGAGCGTGTAACTCCCCGGATGAACGCTCGTGTCGATGGGCACGGACATGGTATGACTCCCGCCGACCGGCAGCGTTGGCAGGGCGAGGTCTCGGCCAACCCCGCCGAGCTCGACGTGCACGGCGACGTCAGTCAGTGGCTGGCCAGAGTCGTTCGCGACGGAGAGTGCCACCTCGACGTCGGGTTCCATCCGGACGAACGCGCGACGAGGGCTGCTGATGTCGGCGGTCAGCTTCTCAGCGAAGGGCAACGCGATGCCGCGGCTTATGCGAACGTCGTCGAAGTAAGCGGGGGTGCCGCTGTGGGTGCTGCCATAGCGGTCACCGATGGCAAGGAAGAATCGGCCCGGGGCGATGGCGCCACGTCCCGGGTAGAGCTGCCGTCCGACCGGCTCGCGGTTGAAGTAGAACCGACCCGTGCCTGCGCCGTCGTAAGTGAACGCCAGGTAGTCCCACCTGTCCGGCGACAGCTCGCACTCGCTCGACGTGAAACTGACGTACTCGCTGTCGAACCCAAGCAGGGCGTTGAATCGCACCTTGTAGTCGCCGACTCGAGACACGGAGAGCTGGTAATCGCGGTTGGCGTCTTCGCGCGGAGTTGCCGAGTTGATGTACATCTTGTCCAGCAGCGTCATCCGCGCCTGCGAGTTGAACTGCGGCTTGGGCTTCATCCACAGCTCGATCGTGAACGCACCCTCGGGAGTGAGCCCCTCGCTCCTGGTCACCATCGCGCCGACCGCGACGTCGTTGCCGGAGTGAGCTTCGTGGGATTCCAGACACGAGCCCTCACGGCCGCCTGGCACGAAGCGCGATTCGCCACGCAGTTGCAGATCGTAGCCGTGGCCGGATGCGTCCCGGGCTTCCTGCCCCGGATCAAAGGGCCAGTTCGCGATCACGGCGTCTTGGGCCAAGGCCGCGTGAGTCGCCACCAGCAACACTGATCCGAGAACGACGAGGACGGTCCACCTGCAGTGATGAGCGGTTCCTCGAAGCATCAGCATACCTCAGCTCCTACTCGAGTACCTCGATCTGAACGGGCTTCCACACGCCTCCGGCACCTACCGTGTTCATCGCGCGGATCGTGATCTGGTTCGGGCCGCCCCAGTTGAGCTGCTCAGTCACGTCAACTTGGAACTCCCTGTCATATCCGCCCGGGCCCATGTCGTGATCGCCGACATACTCGCCGTTGACCCAGATCCAGGCACACTCGTCGACGGCAAGACACCGCAACTCGATGGCATTGAACTTCTCGGGCTTCGGCGGCAGCGTGATCGTGCGGCGGTACCACGCCACCCCGATGTAGTCGTACCCCGCAGCCTGCCAGACCTGCTCGATGGCGATGTCGTCCCATGCGGCGTCATCGAAGTCGGCGCCATACCAGCTCTCGAGGTGCCCCGAACGGTCGGGGTCCAAGTGGAACTTCCAGCCATCCTTGGGCAGGTTGATAGTCTGAACGATGCTCACGTCGTGGTCCCAGTCCTGGCGGTCGCGAATGAGCACGAGGTCGCGGTGGAACGGCCAGAGCGCCTTGTTGATCGTTTCGCGCATGGGGCCGTCCGAGTTCTCACGCGCGCTATTGAGTAGCGCCACCACATCTGCGTTTCGGGGCCGAACGTTGAGCAGGACGTCGACGGCTGTCCGACGCACGAACGGACTCTCATCGCCGATCACTTCGCTGAGCCGCAGTAACGCATCCGCGAGAGGGAGGCTCCCAATCGCCAGCACCGCGGTCCGCCGCACCACAACGTCCGGGTGATCCAGCGCATCCAGCAACGCGGCGAGCCCGGCTTCGCCCTGCTCCCCGAGCAGTCGCGCCGCGGTGCGCGCCACCACTTGATTCGGGTCGTCCAGTGCCGCGACCAGAGCCGGCACGGCGTCCGCTCCCTGGCCGGCGACCCGTAGCAGCGCCATCCGACGTGCAGCAGGGGACGCCTCCTGGGCCAGCACCGATACGCCTGAGATGAGGATCAAGAACCCACACAGCACTGCGGCCATTACGCGCATTGAATTGCCTCCGTCGCCAGGTTGACAGCCCCAGCATTGCGTCGCTCCTCTGGGGCCGGGGGGCGATAGCCCGGTGAGCTGCGGAGCCTCACCGCACCGCACTATCTTCGCCAGCGTTTAGCCAGCACCTGCGCTTCGAATTCCAGGTCCAGGCCCGGTGCGGCAGTCTGAGCACTCCAACCGCCGATAGCAGTAACATGGGCGCAATACCGACCTGGCGATTCTCGCGATGTGGACTGAGGGCATGTCGATCGCTGACCGCCTGCCCATCGTCGAGACCTCCTGGGCCCATATTCCCGCGCGATCAGCCCTGCGCCAACGGCAGGAAGTCTGCCTCACAGGCTGAACTCTCTCACTGCAGATGGTATCAAGACGGGGGCAAGACCAAAGCCACTGAGTATCACACTGCAACCGGTATCACCTATTGGGGGCAGTTCAACACTATCAGCGCCACCACTATGCCCAGCAGGGACCCTATGGCTTCCATCATTTACCTCCGTATCTGCGACGATGTTCCTTCTCCAGTTTCTCCACCCGTTCCCGTTTCTTATTCCAACTCTCCAGGGCCGCCCCGAGCGAGTTAACGAGCATGAACAGTGGTCCGAAGACAACTACGGCGGCGGTCACGAGGATGAAGAGCACCCACGCACATATCGCCGCCACCACCAACACTGCAAGCACTTCCATCTGGACACCTCCATGTCTACCAATCGGCGTCTGCTCCACCGCACAGAATGTCCGCGAGGCTCTCGCCGGTCTCCTCGCCCCACTGCTGCCAGCCAGTGGCGCCCAGAGGATGCCGCTCGCGCAGAGCAGCGTGACCGCCAACCGGATCGCGATCAAGCCCCGGGGCGCCGTTTCACGCACATTTGAGCGTAATGCGACTCAGCCTTTGAGCTGGTTTAGCAGGTCCACCGCAGTTTCGACGATCAGTTCGCCGAAGCCCGGCTCATAACGGCTGGAGTTCGCCTCGTACGCTCCCTCCTCGAACGCCCGGAGGGTCGGGATGTACCCGATGCACCATTGTCTGTGCGAATGGCGAGCGGCGCTTGATCTCCAGCCCCAACTCCACGAAGAACTCTCCCGGTGCGCTGACAATGGCGAGGTCGCCAATGCGCAGAGCCTGTACGAGAGTGTTGTGGGCCGTCGGGGGCTCCTTCTCGGTGCGCCTCACCCGGCGTTGGAAGGAGCGTTCGCCCATGCGCACGCGCTCTCCGGCCTCGAGACGCTCCTCAATCTCCTGTGCCCTGGCGAGTTCGTCCTCCGTCGCCGGCGGGCGCGGGTCCAAGGTTACTTCCTTGAGCACACCAGCGATGGGTGCGTCGCCGGTGAATTCGGCCTCATTCCACGCCCACAGCGCGCTGGCGGCAACGACCGCTCCCGCACGTTCGCAGTGCTGGTAGCGGTCATTGCGCGGGGAGACGCCGCCAATGACGTCGATGTTGTTGATATCGCCCGAGGATCCATTGGACAGGGCCGCGACGAAACTCTCCGCCCGCAATCGCTGGATCAGCGTTGAGAAGAACCCGAAGTAGTCGCCGGAGATCGAGGTGTAGTCGTCCGGAATGCCCACATAGTGCAGAGCGTGGTTCCCCAGCAGGCCGATGGTCCGGCCGTCGGCGCCTCGCAGGACCATCACGCCTACCTCGGGGTCGGTCGGCCCGGCCGGCTCGATCACGTCCGGATTGCCGACGCCCGGATTGGTCTGGACCGTGCCGTCGGCCATGCGGTAGCGGCGGTTGAATACCAGGCGCTCCTCGCTCGCGCTCGCCCACCCGGCCTCGGCTGGCTCGCGGGCCTCCCAGGCGATGCGCACTCCGTCGGCAATGCGGCGCCACAGCCACTGCGTGTACTCGTCGTCGCCAGTGTGTGGCCCCGTGTGTGTGTGGGTGCAGGCGATCATCACCTGCTCGGGCGGCAGACCCGTGGTCTGCGCTATGAGCGACCGGGCCTGATCGAGATACTCCCGGTTGATCCCAATGATATCGCAGACGGCGACCGCGATCGCGGAGCCGTCATCCGCGAGCACGAAGCTCCGGGCATGCAGCGGGTCGTGGACCGTGCTGGCGGTACGCTCCTCGAAATACCCTCTCATGTGCGTACCAAGGGGCGGGGTGATGTCAACACACGATGCGCCGGCGGTCAGCATACGAGCACCTCTTCTCGTGGTCTCGGCGGGCTGGGTGTCTGTCCTGTCTCCGCAAACGCCAGTCGAGCTGCTACGTCACTATCGCGAGCACTTGCTCCTACCCGCGTCCTGGTGCCACCTGCAGTGAGAGTGTTCCGGCCTTCAGGCAGACTTCCTGCCAGCGCGGCAAGGCTCAGCAGGGCGGCGAGTGTGACCGTGCATGTCTGGTAGCCAGAAGGACACGGGCGTCGATGCCGACGGGATGTGTGGGATCGATCAGTTGCCCGCAGGCGCGAGGAGCGCCGCGCCCCGGGGAGTCAGCAGCGGCGGGATACCGCGCAGGTCGACGTAGAAGTCCTCCCACGTGGTGTGGCCCGGCCTCGCTGTGCGCAGCGTCCACACCGCGCCGGGCGACGGCTCCTCGAGCTCGATCTCGAACTGGTAGGTCTGCACCTGGTCGTCAACGCTTCCTACCACCTCGCCGACGGGGTTGATGAGCGTCGCCTGCACGCCCTCGCCCACGCCCTCACCCCAAACGCGGACGCCGAAGGTGGTGGTACCCTCGGGCACGTAGAACTGCAGTTCGCCGGCGAACTGCATGAAACGAAGTTCCTTGCCGCCGCCGGTGAGCGCCATCGGGTGCGACCAGTCGGAGAGGCGCATCTTGTTGCCGCCGCCGTCCGCGATGACGGTGTAGACACCGGTCTCGGGTGCGGTGAAGCCGACCGTGGCCTCGCCCTGGAAGGGTACCGAGGCCCGGTGGACGACCTCGCCTGAGGGCGCGGTGATCGTGACAGGCATTTCGACGCCGGCGTAGGTGCCGACCTGCGCCAGATCCCCACGGAAGCTGACCTGGTCGCCGGCGGCGGCGTAGACCAGGTACTGGCCAACGCGCCGCTGCCACGGCCACACGGGAGTCGCGTCCTCGGGCTGGGTGGCCAGCGGCTGAAGCGCCAGGCCCTCGAGGCCCAGCCGCGGGATGTCGCGCAGGTTGATCTGCGGCATCCACCTCGCGAGGATTTCGGGGGTCAGCGTCACCCGGGTCTCTTCGCCCTGGGGATCGATGAGGACGAGGTCACCACTGACCCGATCGATGGCCACGCCTCCGTAGTCGAGGTAGGCCATGGGCTTGTCGAGACGGGTGTCGGTCACTCGCAGGTTGACGAACTCGGCGCCACCGCAGGCATCGTCGGTGTCGCGACCACTGCGGAAGACGATGGGGGCGATGTCCTTCTGGCCGGTGTTGACCAGCGAGCAGTCGACGAAGCGGACGAAGCCCTGCCTGGCGGGCTTGATGACGGCGATGCCCGCCCCGACGCTGCCCTCGACGCTGCAATCGACGAACTCAACCATCCCGCCCACGGCGGTCTCGATGGATCCGCCAGCGGCATAGGTGAAGCCCATCCCGCCGTCATTGACCGACCGGCAGTTCTCAAAGCGCATCGAGATCGGCTCGGAGGTGGCGTTGAGCGGGCTGATGGCGAGCACGTAACCATAGGTGCGGTTATTCTCGGTGAGGCAGTTACGCATGACGCAGTTGACCAGACGCTCGCCGGGGTTGTTGGGCTCGAAGTCGATGCCGGCCATGGGAGGAGTGCCAGCGGTATCGCGCATGACGGTGTTCTCGATGAGCAGGTCCTCAGCGGTGATGACGCTGATGCCCTGGCGGTAGTTGCGGATGCAGGTGACGTCCCTGATCTCGACGTTCTTGTTAGTGACCCCAGCGGTGGCGGTACCGAGGTAGATGCCGTCGCCGCCACTGTCGGCGAAGGTCAGGCCGAGAACCTTGATGTTGCTGGAACTGCGGATGGAAAGGGCGTGTCGCCACTCAGCATGGGTGTACAACTCGGCGTTGTCGTAGTCCTCGCGCCACATGCGGAAGGTGGCGCCGTAGCCGCTGAGAATGATGTTCTCGGCATTCGAGGCGGTCATCAGTGTCGCGTTGCTGTCGTGGTACTCGCCACGCCTGGCGAGCAGTTCCACGCCCTCCTCGAAGGTGATCTCTTGGTTGCTGACGAGGGTCAGCGGCATGACGATCCAGGGCCCGGTCATCGTGTCGACGATGAGCTTGGGGACGCCGGAGTTGATGGCGGCCTGAAGCTGGGCGGTGGAGTCCTCGGGATCGAAGCCCCAGGCGGAGGCCTTGGCCTCCTTGAGGGTACCGGCGGCGACGGCGGCGATGGTGGCCTGATCGGGCGCGAGCTGGGCGAGTGCCAGCGAGCACGATGCGAGCGCAAAAGCGAGCGCGGCGATGGCGGTGCGGCAGGATATACTCACGGTCGGGACCTCCGTACACCGGGACAACCCGCATCAAACCGGGTCGGTTGGCGAACGAACTATCTGGTGCGGCGATTCGCCAAGGCAACCGCATGCCCCTTCTTCCCAGGCCGCAAAGCCCTGAAGAACCTGGTGATTGCCCGAGAGCGGAAGTCAATCGCCGAATAGCCGCAGCCCGGTTGAGGCGCCGAATAATGTCGGCGATGCGCGTTGCTCGACTGGGCATCGTCATCGCCCGTGTAACTCCGGCCGCTGTCGACGCGACTGCCAAGATCACCATGGTTCGCGATGGCGCCAGCTGGCAAGCCAGCGACTGGGCGTCGGGGAAGCCCTGGACACCAGTGTTCAGGAGTCTACCTGCACAGGGCGGCCCTGACCCCCAGCCTTGGCTGGAGCATTTCCTAGCACCAGGATCCCAGGAGAGAACGGCACGCAGGGGCACTGTGTGGGCCGAGGCAGTCGGCCCCCTGAGCTCACATCTCCGCGCGGCTGGTCCAGAGACGACGGCAGGAAGTCTTCCGCACAGGCCGGAACGCTCTCACTGCGGGTGGTATCAAGACGGGGCAGGCTAAGTGTCCACAATAGTAACACAACACCTGGACTGACTCCTGGGGGTGCAGGTCAGTCGACAGTCAGAAAAGCAATTGAGCAGAACAAGAGATTGCGCACGAGGACTATCGCCCATTGGGCTTGAAGTAAAGTGCATACGTGTTGCGGTCGCGCGGGATGAACGCAACTGGAGTGTGCGGTTTGCTGGGCATCACGAGGCGAGTTGCAGGCTGAGGGCCAAGGTCGCACGGCGCCATCTGGCGCC
>JALGSU010000072.1 GCA_029821735.1 Candidatus Zipacnadia bacterium
GCTTCAGCCAATGTCACATTATGGCGCCTCCAAATTGGCCGGAGAGGTCTATATCCAGCTCTACGAGCGATTGTACGATTTGACGTTCACAATTCTCCGCTACGCCAATGTCTATGGTCCTCGCCAGAATCCGCACGGTGAGGCCGGCGTAAACGCGATTTTCGGCGGGATGATGCTGCGCGGAGAGACCCCCACAATTTTCGGTGCAGGCGACAAAACCCGGGATTACGTCTTCGTCGGAGATGTCGTTGCGGCCAACGTCGCGGCGCTGGAGCGCGGTGACGGCGAAATCTGCAATATCGGCACTGCAATCCAGACTTCTGACCAGGAGGTCTACGATGCGGTGGCGTCTGCGGTCGGATTCGGCGAGCCGGCGATCCACGGTGATGAGCGCGCCGGAGACGTCCGCCACAGCGCGGTCGATCCCTCGCACGCCAAGGCTGCCTTGGGCTGGGAGCCGACGATGGCTTTCCGCGAGGGCGTCAAAATCACCGTCGATTACCAGCGCGAAAACGAGCTGTAGCCACTCTCCTCGACAAAAACGAACGCCGCGGGCCGAAAATCGGCCCGCGGCGTCTCAGGTCTGAGTGCCAGATCAATTGCTCAGGAAACGCGAGTGAAGACGATTACCACGGCGTCTCCGCCCATTGTACCAGAGACCGTCAGCGTGTCCCCTGCAACGATGTGATTGCTGAAAGCCATTACCTCATCGAAGGTGACTGTCATCGCTGCGCCGTTCGTGCTCCATGTCCCCAGCCCGGCCCAGAGAATATCCGTACCGGCGCGGTCAAGCGAAAGCACGCTCCCGTCCGCGAAGAACTCGACCGAGTTGTTGTCAGCGCCATCGGCCCAGTCGAAGAAGTCAGCAACCGCGACCGCGGTGCCGTTCACTGTGACGCTCGTACCCTGCCATTCGCCCACTACAGCGGCGTCTCGCTGCCCTGCAGGCGCAAGGGCGACCAGCTCGAAGACTACGCCACTGCCATCAGAATCGAGGAACGTGACGGAAGTGTTGTTGGCGACATACGCCCCGCGCATCGTGTCCGGGCCGAACGTGATGATTATCTCGCCACCACCTGTTGCCCACGTACCTTCATCGCCGTCCTCTATACCGTCCGGGCTTGCCTCAAAGTACATCATCGTACCGTCGGCGCGCAGTTGGAGGAATGCCGTGTCAGATCCAGCCGCGAACTCGAAG
The DNA here is from genome assembly GCA_029821735.1 of Candidatus Zipacnadia bacterium. Lineage (GTDB taxonomy): Bacteria > Armatimonadota > Zipacnadia > Zipacnadales > UBA5352 > JALGSU01. Next base: position 1,199 of record JALGSU010000072.1, read on the forward strand.
AAGTCCGCCACTGCGCCGGCAACGCCGTCCACCTCAACTGAAGCTACGCGCCACGTTCCGACCATCGCTGCGTCGTTTCCGGCCAAGGTCATGACTTTGGCCCAGCGCAAGACCGTCTGGACGCCACCCTCGGTCTCTGTCGTCGCGACGATGTTCCCGGCAATTGCGTAGGTGAGTTGTGTTGCTTGGGCATCGAAGGTGATCGTGAGGACGCCGCCCTGAACGGCCCAGGTGCCGTTCGAAGCGCGCACAACGGCTTTCGCGTTGTCATAGGTGTTGTTCACGCAGGTGCCATCGGCGTTGAATCGGATTGACTCGCGAACCGTGCCCTGAGCCCAGCCCATGGCGTCTGCTGGTGCGATTGTCGTGCCGTCCTGAGCGGCTGCGAAAAGCTGCCAGGTCCCCACCAGAGCCGCTGGATTCGTGTCACCGCCACCGTTGCCTCCGCCACCACCGCACCCCACCAATCCCGTCGCCAATACTGCAAGTATCATGATTGCTACGATAAGGCCAGTCTTCTGCATCTGTGTCGCCTCGTTTCGTGTTGTTCGTGTGGTTGTGCTCAAGCGCCAAGCATGCCATGCGCAACTCGGTTTGCTCCTCGTGGGGCCCAAGAGGCCACAAGGATTGTGCTACCCCCTTCCGGCATCTGACTGATGGGTCCTCATCAATCTCAATCACGGTCACGTGTCGCCGGTGACCGGCGACCCCTCGACCAGTGATGTTTCGCGGTGAGGCTGGTGGAATGTTACGTGCCGGGGTCTGCCACGCTCACGTTCACGCACCGGGGAGATGCGCCCACGACAAAGAACCTCCCCGCACTCCCCACCATAGTATTCCTTCTGCTCTATCCAGTCAATTCCCTGCACAGACAGGAGGTCACGAACATGCACCCATCTATGATCTGCTCGTGAGACCACGGCGCGGTGGAATCAAGCACGCCCTGCGGGCTCTCGTACAGGATCGGCGTCGCTCCGCAGAGACTGTAGTAGAGCGACGTCGAGAGCTTGTCCGAAACCGGGATCTGCTCCTGAAACTGAATCCCCTCAGATGCGGCACGCTCGGTGATCCGCCCGCAGATCGCCTGCTGCTGCGCCCGGACATCATCGGGAACCAGGTTCCCCGGAGCGATCAGCATCGGCGGGGCCGAATGGGCGTGGAACTCGAGCGCGATGTCTGGGTCGTGATCGGCCGTAAACGCCATGAGGGCGCGAATCTCGGGGCTGCGCACGTTTTCCGGGTCCTTCTCGCGGTTGATATGTTGCCCTGCGTCGTTGAACAGCCCGCCCAGAATCATCATCTCGTCGGGGTTGCAGTCCACATCCCCGGGATCGTGCCGCTCACCGGCCAGGTTCATGCCTGCATCGTAGTGCAGAATGTCCTGAGTAGCGAGCCCCACGAAGCTGTTGGGCACTCGCCCACGCGCGTCGGGGTTGGCAATCGGCACGATGACGTAGTTGAGTTCGCTGACGATGTCCGGCCACGGCGTGCCCTTCAGATCGCGACCGTAGCCGAGAACAGAGATCAGGTTGAAACAGGCCGCTGGGCCCTGGGCCTCGTGCCCGTGGATGCCCCCGATGACCGCCAGCGTGGGCATATCGGACTGGCCGCGGTATTTCACCCCATGGATTGCCCGGCCACCGGCAGATGTGCCGATGTGCTCGACCGTGCAGTGATCCGCGTCAGCAAGCAGCTCGTCGAAACGATCGAAGGTCGAGGGCCAGAAGTCCGGCGTAATGATGCGCGGCGGCAAGCGCTTGGTCTTACCTCTCGGCATGTCAGATCACTCCTCGTGCGGCGGCCTGAAAGCGCGTCGATGATGTGCTCGCAGACCTGGCGATTCACTCGTCGGGCGCTCTCGGCGGTCTGCGACGAATTGTGCGGCGTGATGATGCAATTAGGCGCGCTCAGAATCGGGTCACGGGTCACGGGCGGCTCGTCGGCGAGCACGTCCAGGCCGGCGCCCGCGATCCAGCCCTCCTCCAGCGCGCGGGCCAGCGCCGGCTGATCGACCAGTCCGCCGCGCCCGGCGTTGATGAACAGCGCGCCCGGTTTCATGGCCCGGAACTGCGCTTCGCCGATCATGCCCCGGCTCTCGTCGCACAGACTCGCGTGCAGCGTGATGATATCGGCCTCAGCGAGCAGTTCGTCCAGCGATACGAGGTCGACGCCCAACTCGCCCGCCGCCTCGGGTCTGGCGACCGGATCATGGGCCAGGACCCGCATGGTGAAGCCTCGGGCCCGGCGCGCAACAGCTTGGCCGATGGAGCCGAAGCCGATAATCCCCAGCGTCTTCTGCCACAGTTCGACGCCCTCGACGCGGTGCCAGACTGGCTCGGTGGCGACCCGCATCTCCTCGGGCAGACGCCTCGCAAGCGCCAGCATCAGGCAAAAGGTGTGATCGGCGACCGACTGGGTCACCATGCCCGGAGTGTTGGCGACGATCACGCCCGCATTGGTGGCGGCCTGCTGATCGATTGCGTCCACGCCCACGCCCCAGCGCGCGATGATCTTCAGATCGGGCAGGGCCTGCAGCACGCCGCGCGTATACTGCTCGCCGCTGGCGACGGTAGCGTTTACGCCCTGGAGGACGTCGATAAGCTCGGCCTCACTCAGCAGGCAGTCGCATGGCCCCGCCACGACCTCGAGCCCGGCCTCTATCAGCGGCTCGCTGGCCTCAGGATCGTGATCGCTGAAGGGCGCCGCGAAGACCATCACTGTCCCGTTCATGAGTATACCCCTTCGCACACGGACGGATGCGTCCGGATTTCACCGAGAGCGTCACGGCTGCCGCCCACGAAGAACGATACCTCCGAGCGGAAGCACAGGAACCGGCAACCGGCGTCGAGATACTTGAGCGCGGACGGGAGGTCGAAGACATGCATGCCCGGCGCGACCCCGGCGGCGGCAGCGGCCGCGAAGATGTCCTCGATCGCCTGCACAACGGTCGGGTGATCGAGTTGGCCGGGGAGGCCGAGGCTGAGCGACAGGTCATTGGGTCCAATGAAGACGGAGTCCACGCCAGGCACCGCGACGATCTCCTCGCGCGCAGCCAGACCGCCTGCGGTCTCGATCTGCACGGACACCAGCGTCTCGGAGTTGGCCGAGGTGGTGAACTCGAGGGCGGGTTCGGCGCTGTAATCATCGTGAGCGATGTTGGTGCCCAGCCCGCGCTTGCCGACCGGCGGGAACTTGACCTGATCGACGATCTCGCGGCACTGCTCGCCGCCCTCAACATGCGGGAAGATCAGCCCCGCTGCGCCCAGGTCCAGGTAGCGCGCAGGCCACTGGCCCCGGAAGCCCGGTGCGCGGACGTAGGCCTGCAGGCCGATGTCGCGGGCACCGCGCAGCAACCAGGCGACGGTCTCGACGCCGGGCCAGTGGTGCTCGGTGTCGAAGATCACGAAGTCGTAGCCCGCCTCTTTGACGATACGGCATGTGCCCGGCGAAGCCATTTCACCAAGCATGGTGCCGATGACCGCCTGCCCCCCTCGGAGCGCCTGCTTGACCGGATTGAGCTGCATCGGGCCACCTCCTGCGCCGGTGTGCTGTGCGTGAGCAGATACACTCTTCTCCGCGTCACGGCGCTTCCCTGCACCGAGTCGCAGGTGCGGCCGGTCGGGGCGGAGAATCCGGAATTATCTTGCGGCCGCAGGCGTTATTGCCTGTGACCGGGTGAGCAACTATGGAAACGCACGAGACTGAGATCGAGGCTGCCGAACCCGCGCCGCCCGCGCGCCGCCTGCCCTTGCGCCTGCTGATCGCGCAGGCGGCTCTGGTGGTGGCGCTGGTGGTCTGGATCATCGTGCTCGGGCGCCCGCTCGGGATCGAGTGGGAGTGGTGCATCCGCGTCAGACCGTGGATCTACCCGCTGCGATTCCTGGCGCCGGGGCTACTGACGCTGGCAGGCTTCGGCGGGCTGATCTGGTATCTGTGGCGAGCCATGCGCCGCGAGAAGATCGCCCATCACCGGGCCGGGCTGGCCTGGACGATCGCGGTCTCGCTGGTCGCCGGCGCGTGGTGCATGCAGGTCGCGCTCTGGACGATGGTTCCGGCGTACGTCGTCGAACTCGCGGCGATTCAGTTCAGCCACGTCTCCACCGGTTACCTCGAAGAGGCCTACACCATCGACGATCTGCCCCGCTATCTGCGCGAGTACGCCCGCGATATGCCGAGCAAGGTCGAGCACGTGGCCACTCACCCGCCGGGCGCGGTCCTGTTCTTCTACGGCGTGCGGCGTGCGGGCGAGATGATGCCCGCGCTGAACGACTGGGCGCTGACGGTGGCGACGGCCGGCTCGGAGATGAAGCTCGACGAGGTGCGCGCCGCGATCATGTCGTATCCGGGGCCGACGTGGAAGGGCGAGCATGCCCTGGCCACCGCGGTCGTCTCGTCATACCTGCTCGGGGCGCTCGGCTGCCTGATGGTCATCATCGTCTTCGCCGCCACGCGCTCGGCGCTCGGGGATGAGCGGGCGCTCGTCGCTGCGGCCATGCTGGGCCTGGCGCCATCGCTGCTGCTGTTCTTCCCGCTGCTGGACCAGCTCATCGCGTTCTTCGGCGCGCTGATGCTCGCGGCGCTGGCAGGCACGCAGCGGCACTGGGCGTGGTCGCTGGTGGCGGGACTGGTGGGAGCGGCGGCGATGTTCGTATCGCTCGGAGCGCTGGCGCTGCTGGCCATCGGCGGCGTGTTCCTGCTGCTGCGCGCGTTGCTGGTGCGCGGCGGCCAGGCGGATCTGACGTGGGCCGGGCGCTTCGGCGGTTTCGCGGCGCTGGCGGGCTACGCGGTGGGCTTGGTCGTCGGGCTGGCTGCGTGGCGGGTGATCGGCGTCGACACCATCGGGGTGATCTCGGCGGGTCTGGGTTCGCACTCGCACATCGCCGGGACGTCGAGCTTCCGTTCGTGGCATATCTGGGTGTGGCTGAACCTGATCGAGTTCGGGGTATTCCTGGGCCTGCCACTGGCGGCGGCCACGGTCGCGGCGGTGCCTCGGGTGGTGAGCGACCTGCGCAGTCGGTCGGCGCAGGCGCTGCCGGCGTATCTGGCGGGGGCGGCGTTGGTCACGCTGCTGGCGCTGGATATCTCGGGGATCGTGCGGGGCGAGACCAGCCGCATCTGGCTATTCTTCGTGCCATTCCTGGTGCCGGCGGCGTCGCGTGTGCTGCTCGATGACGAGGGCGACATTCGCCCGAGGGGGCTCATCAGTTCCCTCAGCCTCGCCGAACTCTGCCCCCAGCTTCTTGTACTCGGGGTGTTCGCGCAGGTGCTCCCAGTCGGGGTCCGTGGCGACATAGGACCACAGGGGAGGCCCACTCTCAAGCGCCTCGCGCAGTTCTGCGAAGGCCTCGTCTTCACGGCCCTGAATGGCATGGACACAGGCGAGGTCGTAGGTGCGCGCGCCGGGCTTGATTGCCTCAGCTTCCTCGATTAGCCGTTCGGCCTCGGCAAGCCAGCGCTCACGCTCCTCGCCCTCGCTGAGATGTGTGAGATGAAGACACGCGGTGCCCCAGTTGTTTAGGGCGTCGTGGTAGTCGGGCTTGATCGCCACCGCCTGCTCATACTTCTCGCAAGCGCCCTCGAAGTGCGGGCGGGCGATCTCGGGGCCGTCGGCGCGCTCACCGAGGCCTACGAGCGTGGCGCCCCAGTTGCAGAGGGCCTCAGGGAAGTCTGGCTTGATCGCAAGCGCCTGTTCATACCTCTCGCAAGCGCCCTCCAAGTGTGTGCGGGCGACGGCGGTGTCATCGGCGCACTTACCAAGGTTCGCGAGCGCGTTGCCCCAGTTGTAGAGGGCCTCGTGGTAGTCGGGCTTGATCGCCAAGGCCTGTTCATACTTCTCGCAAGCTTGCTCGTGGAAATCGCACGCGACGGCGCTATCCCCCGCTTCCACGGCCAGCGTGCCCCGTCTTCGCAAAGCGGCGCCCCAGCTGCTGAGGGCCTCGTGGAAGTCGGGCTTGATCGCAAGCGCCTGTTCATACTTCTCGCAAGCGCCCTCCAAGTTTGTGCGGGCGACGGCGGTGTCATCGGCGCACTTACCGAGGTTCGCGAGCGCGTTGCCCCAGTTGTAGAGAGCCTCGTGGTAGTCGGGCTTGATCGCCAAGGCCTGTTCATACTTCTCGCATGCGCCCTCGAAGTGTGTGCGGGCGACGGCGGTGTCATCGGCGCACTTACCGAGTGCTTCGAGCGCAACGCCCCAGTTGCTGAGTGCCTCGGGGAGGTCGGGCTTGATCACCAAGGCCTGTTCACACTTCTCGCAAGCGCCCTCGAAGTGTTCGCGAGCGGCGTCGGGGTCGTCGGCAAGCCGGCCCAGCTTATTCAGCGCGGCGCCCCAGCCAAACAGCCCCTCCGCCGCGATGGGCGGGAACTGCGCGGCCTGCTCGAACAGCGTGGCGGCTTGCTCCAGGCTGTCTTCGGTCCCGTCACCCAGCAAGCGCATGCCCCCATTCAGTGCAGTGATGGCTTTGAGCCCCACGGTGGCCTCACCAAGGGACTGTTCAGCCTCGGCGACCTGGGGTTCGACTGGCCGGTCGTCCACCGGGGCCTCCCGCACAGCCGCCAGCTCGTTTTCTAGGTCCACCAACTGCTGCTGCACGCCGGCAAGGGCACGCGTTACCGCCTCATCGATGACCTCTCTGAGATCGGCCTGCGCGAGCGCTTCTGGGCCGGACGCAGCAGCACGGACCCTCTCAACTTCGAGTTTGTGGCGCTCACCCATGGTCGTGACCTGCGCTTCATGTTCGCGTTTGCAGCGAGCCAACTCCCCTTCGGCGTCGCTCTGCATCTTCTCAGCTAACTTGACGCGCTGATCCGCCAGGTGCTTGATGAAGCCAATAGCGATGGTGAAGAGCGTGGCGACGCCGACAGCAACGCCGATCACGTCCTTGTTTGCGGTGAACCACAGATCCCAAGCCATCCCGCTATACCTCACAGTCGCCGCAATCAGACCACTCAACGGAGCGTTTCGTCAGCTTGCCTAACAGCACCTGCGATCTGCCTCAGTCTACTCCGGTGTCCAGGCTGCGGTCGGGTCGAAGCGGACAAAGTCGACCTCTGCGCGGATCTTGCCCGCGCTCGCGCCCGCACCAAATGCCACCTGCGACTGTTCCGGCATGCCCAACAGCACCGGCGCCTCCGCGATCTGCTCACCATCCAGATACACGCGCACCAGCTTCCCGCCCGGTAAGCCAACCAGCCGAACCGTCCGGAACTCGCTCGCCATGTCCGCCGCCACGGGCTCGGCCCCGTGAGCAGTGATCCGGTCCGGGAATATCTGCAGCGAAGTCAGCGTGTGGGGCGTGTTGGCCTGCAGCCAGAAGGCGAAGCGCTCGTCACGCCCACCCGCGCGGCGAGCAGACCACCACCGCGCCCGCGTCGGCGGCCATGGTGTCGATGGTCAGCACACCGTCAGCCGCCAACAGCACGCGCTCATGCTGCCACACGCCCGGGCCCCGCATCGACCAGACGAGGTCGCCGACGGGCACCTTGTCGGCCTCGTAGCCGAACGGGAAGTCAGCCGACGCGCGCGAGCCCGCAAGCTCCTCCGGCACCGACCACGGCAGGAAGTCGACGGCCTCGGTGGAGACAGGACCGATCGGCGGGCGGAGCTTCGCGCGCCGCATTGGGCGAGGGGAAGGCTCGTGCTTGGTCTCCTGCAACAGCAGCACCGGTTCCAGCGCCGGGACGGTCACCGGCCAGACCTCGCCGGTTCGGGTCACGGTCTCGATCAACACCTCACCATCGTCTCCGATGCGCACCAGCGTCGCCTCCGCATCGGTCGCCGCCTCGTGTTTCACCTCGACCGTGGCGGCCTCGTCGCCGATGTTCACCAGCAGTAAGCCGACGGAGTAGCTGCGGTCCTCCCACGCGCTGGCCAACACCTGCGGCAGCGTCACGTCGACGGTCTTCGTCCACTTCATCCACTGCAGGTTCAGGTCAGGGACCTGGTCGCCGAGGTCCGGCGGGCGCAGCATCTCCCCCACTGCCAACAGGTCCGGGTACGCATGGCGCAGGCGAGCCATCTTGCGCATGCACTCGGCCTCGGCGGGCTGCTCGTTGATGAAGCGCTCCAGCGGGGCGTTCGACCAGCCGATCTGCGCGCCGAAGACGAACTGCTGGGCGATCTTCGCCAGAGCGGCCTTGGGCAGCGGCAGGTCGCCGAGCATCACATAGCGCCCGAAGCTCAGCACCCGGTCGTGATACACCGCCGAGAACAGCGGGATGGCGCGCTCGTGGCAGAGGTTCCCGGTCAGGCAGGTGTCCATCGCTGGGACCCACGGGTCGCATCTCGCCAGGTTGCGGTGTCGCCGAGCGGACCGGGGTGCGTCGGGTCATAGTCCGGGTGCGGCGGGCTGGCGCCGACCTGATCCAGATACACCCCCGAGCAGCCGATCTCCGCCAGCCGCACCGCCTGGTCGGCGATGGTCGCCCGCCATCCCTCGGTAGCCGGGCTCATCACTGCGGCGGGGATCTTCATCCAGACCTCTTCGTGAAGTTGACCATAGGGGTCGCGCACGGCCAGCGCCGAGCCCTGCGGTTGCCAGGTGTCGACATCCGTTCGCCACAGCCGGGCATTGAGGTAAGGCATTACCCGAACACCGGCCACCTCCATGCGCGACACGGCCTCCTCGAAGCCCGGTCGCGCCGGGAAGAAGTGCGGGTAGGCGTCAATGCTCATGCTGCCGAGGTCGTGGTGCCAGGCGTAGTAGTGCTGGGTGATGGGCGTGCCGAACCACTCGCGCATCCCGATGGCCCAGTCGGCGACGAACTCCGGGTCGAGGCTCTCCACGCCCAGCCGCATCAACACCACGGGCGTCTCGACGAAGTCACGGGGGACGTCGGAGGCAGGTCCGTACGCCCGGAGCGCCCACTGCCGGTAGATGAGCGCGGCATCGTACCAGTCGCCCTCCATCATTTGCCAGACGAAGGCCCAGTCCTGCTCGAAGTCCTGACCGTAGGCGATGCGTGTGGGATGCTGGACCGCGAAACGCAACCCACCGCTCACCGGGTCAGCATCGATGAGAAAGTCCTTCAGGCGCGCCTCTGGATCGTGGCAGCCGATGTAGGTTACCGTGTCGCCGCTCTGCAGGGCATAGAACGGCATCGCCGCCGAGCCGCTCGGGAAGGCGCGGCGGATGGGTTCGAGGTTGCGCAACGGGTCGGGCGTGATCGTCCCCCAGTCGTTGGGCTCGATGAGCGCGCAGTCCTCACCGGGCTCAGCGGCCAGCGTCAATATGGGGTAGGTGTAGCGAAAGAGCGTCCAGTCGTCGGGGACGTCCCGGAAGGTGATGAACCGCTCCGACCTGGTCGCGTCGGCCAACCCGACCTCGGTCGTCTCCACCGTGAGCGCCGAGCCATCAGGCAGAGGCACGTCGCGGTACACGATCCGTTCGGTGTCGGGGTCGCCTGTGTCGGCGAGCTTCCCGCCCTCGCTCCCATTCACGAGCGCGCGCCGGCCCTGGCGGTCGCGGAATTCAGCGGCCCAGTGAGGGCTGTCCGCAACTGCCATCACCGGCAAGAGCGCGAGCAGCGCGCCACCGATCGCCCAATGGCTTCGCCTCATCGGCCCACCCTCTCGATCGCTTCGGCGACTGCGCGGCGGTGGGCAAACAGTGCCTGCGGGTCCCGGTCGAAGTCCTGCGAGTTCTCCAGAATACTCTCCGGGATCGCCAGCAGCTTCTGCGCCGCAGCATCAGGCTTCTGTGCCAAGAGCCGCTTCAGCAGCGCGAAATACTCGTAGTCCTCGAGGCCCTCGCGCAACATCTCCCAACGGATGGAGTCCGCCGGCCCGGCGATGATCGGCTCGTGCTCGGAGTTCGGGTCGACGTTGGGCGGGTAGAGGAAGCGCCCGTCGCCATTGCCCCAGTAGCCGCCGGTCGAGCTGTACGCCATCGGGTCATCCCACGGGTTTTGCCAGACGCCCGTCTGCTGTCTCCGCAGCGACGAGTCCCAGTAGTTCGTGGCCCAGATCAGCGCGCCGGAGACATCATACTTGTGGGTCATCCACTGCCAGATGCGCAGGTCGATCGCGTTGTGATCGATGAACAGGCCCGCGTGCGGGGCCTTGGGGCCGGTGCACACATACCACCATATCTGGTCGCCCTCGGCCTGGCGCAGGCGGCAGCGCTCCTCTTCATAGTTGTGCAGCACCGGGCACCAGATATCGACGGACCCGACGAGGTCCGGCTCGGGCTGCTCGGTCAACATGCGACGAATGTCGGGGGCATACTCGTCGAGCAGGCGCATCCCGTAGATCACGTTCTCGTAATGCTCGGGCGCGGGCTCGTCGACCCAGTAGGCGTAGGCCTCGTCCAGCCAGCCCTTCTCGCGCAGGTGCTCCTGCATCTCGTGCAGGTAGTTGCCGACCACGCGATCGTAGCCCTCGCTCCCCTGCTTGAACGGCCCGCATACTCCAGGCGCGTCCCGGCGGGGCATGTAGGCAATGCGCATGCGGAAGCTCTGGAAACCGAACTCGTCGATGTACTGCGACATCTCCCGGTCGAAGCTGGTGAAGTCAACCACGATGCGCACGTCGTCGAGGCCGGTCTCGAAGCCGGGGTCGTCGAGCAGGTTGGCGGCGCCTTCGACGTCCTCGCCAAAGAAGATATCATCGAACCAGGTGGTGCCCATATCGACGCCGGGCTCGCGCCAGTTCGTGGCGCGCAGAGTCAGGACCAAGGCCTGACAGCCCTCGGCGATGCGGCCGACGGGGAGCTTGCACTCGAAATCGGTCCACTGCGTGGAGCCGGTGTAGCGCGCGTCGATGTTTCGGCCAGAGTGCGCGCCTTGATGCGCAGGACATAGACGCGGTCGCGGTCGACGGGGATGGGCTTGACGTAGTTGGCCGAGATGTTCACGGTCTCGCTGGTGTCCTCGACGACGAGGCAACGGTCGCCGGAGGCCGGATTGTCCGGGGCTACTTCGCCGCCGGTCCAGGCCGAGCCGGTGAGGGTGGTCTTCATGGGCCCGAGTGCGTCCGGGCCGTACGGGTCGATGCGATGCTTGCGGAAGCTATCCATGTAGAGCGCGAAGACCGAAGCCCATCGTCGCGAGCATGGAGTGCTTGTCGGGAATCTCGAAGTCGAAGACGCGCAGGCTGACGGGCACGTTCGCACCCCAGCCGTCGGCGCGCAGCGTCACGGTGCCGGTGTACTCGCCCGGACGAGCATCGCGTGGCACGAACACGCGCAACCAGAGCGGCTGGTTCTCGCCTGCCGCGAGGTCAATCGGGTCGTCCAGCATCGGCAACGGATCGGGCCACCATCCCTCGCAGCCCTGGAAGTCGGTCGGCCGCCAGACATTGACGTAGTTGACCGCCAGCAGGTCGATGTTCTGGGCGGATATCTGCGCGCCGCCGGGCCCGGTCAGGTCGCTCGGGACCCCCGTGAGCTTCGTCAGCGCCTGCTTGGGGCGCAGGACTATCTGGGCGGGCTCGAACTCACCGCGGGCCGCCTCGAGCTTCACTACGCGAGCCTCGGCGACGGGCGCCGGGCGATCGCGGTTGACCTTGTATGTGCCCTCGCACCACCACAGGTCCATCGCAGCGTCGGACTCGATGGCGTAGCCGAAGTTGGAGCGGAAGAGCTCGGGCACGGCGAAGCTGAACTCCGCCGCGAAGAGCGACTCGGCGCCCAAGAGGACGCGCACGACGCCCGTCCAGGGGCCGATCTGGTCGGCCAGGTACGGGATCTCGACCTCGGCCTGCCCGCCCGCGGGGACGGTCACGGCCTGCTCGATGGTGGCCGGCGCACCGTCCTCTGGCTCAAGTTCGAGGCGCGGGGCGACGGTCAGCGGAGCGCCGCCGGGGTTGCGCAGAGTCATGCGCACCACGTTGTCGCGGCCGGGCAGCAATCCGCCGAGACTCCCGACATCCACCGCGAGGCGGTCGTCGGTCCCGGTGACCACCATGAATGAGGTCGACCCCTGCATAGACCCGAGATCGCGGTCGAGTGTGGCTGCGAATGAGTAGCTGTAGACCTGGAAGCTGCCGGGCGCGGAGTCGGCGCGCTCGCCCTCGCCGGGGGAACTGAGGCGCACGAAGACCTCGGCGGCGGGCAGCAGTTCGGCGGGCAGGTCGAAGGTCTTCTCAGTCTTCTCGCCAATGGAGCCGATCTCGACCCAGTTCTCAGCATCGGCGCTGGCCTCGACAATGCATGACCCGGCCGCGTACCAGCCCACGCTGACGGTGACGCTGGCGGAGGTGTGTGACGCATCGGCGATGGCGTGCCGGTAGACGACCTCCGCGCCGGGGAAGAACACCCAGCGGTGTGTGTTGAAGTGCGCGGTGAGGCGCTGCAGCGGGCGCGAGTAGTTCCCGCGGTAGCCGCCCATCTGCGAGTTGAAGAGATATCGGTCACCCTCGATGGCCTCGCCGTCACCGAGCTCGATGGCGCCGAACGAGCGGTTGATCGGCTGGGCGGGCCTGATGGCGACCTCGTCGAAGAGGGCGGTGCCGGCGAAATGCCACTGGCCGAAACGCACGTAGGGATCGGTCGTCTCATTAGGTGCGCGGAAGACGAACCTGCGCTGGGTCCACTCCTCCACTGAGCGGAAATCATAGTTAGCGAAGTTCGGGCCGGTGATAATGGAGCCGGGACCACTGCCGGGTTCGGTGCGTATCCAGGTGGAGCACTCGTAGGTCTGGCCGGGCGCGAACTGCGCCTGGTCGGTCCTCCAGTAGTTGGAGTCCTGGCCCGAGCCGGTGACGCTCACGCAGCCGCTGTCGCCGAGGCCCTTGAGATTCCAGTCGCCGGGCATGGCGCTCAGCGTCCAGCCCTCGGGCCCGTCCTGACCGCGCTCGAAGTCCCCGTTGGGCAGCACGTTCGCCTGCCCCCACGCCACGGTCACCATCGTCACGGCTGCCACTATCAAACCGATTCTGCGCATGATCATCCCTCCGGACATCTACTGTTCGCCGGTCTCGCCGAGGGTCTCCAGCCTCTGCTGCAGGCACATGGCGTAGTATTCGCGGCGCGCGTCCAGATCGAACTCGCGCCCTATGTCTTCCGCGCTCACATCGTCCATCTTCGAGGCGATGCTGAAGGTCCCCTGCGCGTGCATGAGTTGCATGTCAATGCCCGCACCATACTTCTCGCGGATGGCCTCCCACTTGTCGCGTGCGGTGCAGCGCAGGAAGACCTTGCGGTCGAAGTTCACGTCAGCGCTGGCGATGGGGCATCCGTAGTTGGTGCCTGCCAGGGGATAGCCGTTCATGTCGATGATCTCGCAGATGTTGTTCGGCCACGAGGACACCACATACGCGCCAGACAGGTACGCCCACATCTGAAGCTGGAAGCCGCCCTGATACATGGAGGGCCAGACGATGAGCTGCACGTCCTGCGCGGCCATGCCCTGGACCACATCGAGGAAGTGCAGGTCCCAGCAGATGGCGAAGCCGACCCTCCCGAAATCGGTCTCGAAGACCGGCGTCTCCGTGCCGGGGGTGATGCCGTCGTCGACTTCGCCGGGTGTGGGGTGGACTTTGCGGTAGACGCCGACGACCTCGCCGGCACGGTCGAGCAACGCCGCGGAGTTGTAGACCCGGCCGCCGGCCTCCTCATACATGTTGGCGGTCAGGTAGCAGCCATGCTCGCGTGCGGCCTCGCCCAGCCGGTCGGTGATCGGCCCGGGGATGGGCTCGGCGCGATCGTGGGCCTCGGCCGGGGCCATCTGCCGGTGGGCGAAAACCTCCGACAGGCAGATGATGTCGCCGCCGTCGCGTGCGGCGCGATCGATGATCTCGCGCGCCTGGCGCAGATTGCTCTGCACCGGATCGCCCTCACCGGGCCCCGGTCCCCACGCGCATGTCGTCAATCGGGCATAGCGTGCCATTGCTGGCTCCTCTCGCGGGCTATGCTGCCAGTCTGGACCTATTGAGCGGCGATTTCGTACCAGATGGTGCGGTAGCGTGGGCCGAAGTCGAAGCTGCCGTCAGCCTGCGGCTCGATGCGCTCGCCGCGACGCCCCTCACCGTCGAGCGCCCAGGCCACCAGATCAGGCCGGTTGGGGAAGGTGACCGTGGCCGGCACGCCCTCGCAGATCGTCGGGCCATGCCCCCACTCGCGCTTGACTGTCGTGCGCTCGGCGTCCCAGCCCATCTCCTGATTCTCGCAGCCGGACATGACCACCAGCAACATGCGCTCTGAATCCAGCAGTTCCTTGCCGTCCATGCTGGTGAGCGCGACCGCCGAGAAGCCGGTGTCGGTCTCGCCGACGTCGATGTTGATGCCGAAGAAGCGCAGGGCCCGCCCTGCGACGTTGCCCAGCGCGACGACCGTATGCTGTGCGTCCACGATGAACGTGCCTCCGCCCACCTCGTCGGGCGTCCAGGTCACAGTCTGGAGCCGACCGCCGAGGCTGTCGCTGAGCCCCATCTCGGGCTCGGACACGTCGCCGAACTCGACCGTCAGGCGACTGGTCAACGCGGCGGTGGCCTCGATACCCTCCCGGCTCCACAACTGGCGCATGTCCCCGCCGCGTACGTCCACCAGGAGGTCCGCGACCTGCTCGCGCGGCAGGACCAGCCTGAAGCTGGCGGGTGCCTCGTCCACATCGCCACGCCGGAGGATGTTTGCCGCCACCGGGAAGAAGGCCAGCTTCGCCGGGTCAGCGTCCATGCGGAAATAGCTGTTGATGGCCGCGGTGGACCAGTCCTCGGTCGGCGTCCCGTAGCAGAACTGGAAGACCCCGTCCCAGTCCTGCACAGCGGCGAAGGTCGCCAGCATAGGCATGCACTCGGCGCGGTAATCGTTGGGCGCAGGATGGTTGTACTCGCTGACCGTGTAGGGCACCCCCGCCAGGCGGTACTGGGACAGGCGGGTGAGGGTGTCGCTGCCCAGCGCGCCGGTCATCGGCGTGTTGGCGATGTACCAGTAGTTGCCGTCCCAAGGCCTGTTGGGGAAGCGCGGGTGTTGCCAGTAGGCATGCGTGTCCACGTAGTCCATACGTGACTCGCGCAGCAGCCCGCCCACGCCGCCGTAAGTGGCCTGCATCCTTGAGGAAGTCGTACAGCCCCTGCGTATAGCGCCGCTCCAGCTCGATGAAGAAAGCCATCCAGTCGCGGCGGGCCTGGCGGGTGTGTCCCGAGCCCGGCGCCGAGATGTCGCGCCCCTCCAGCGTCTCGCCCTCGGGCAGTCCCAGCATCCCGCCCGGTCGCAGGCTGATGCCAGCCAGCCACAGCTCGCCGAGCTTGTTCTGGGCGTTGAAGCTCAAGCGGGTGTGCTCGGCCAGCGGTTCCTTCGCGCGGAAGGTGTAGCTGAACTCGCGCCACTGGTCACCGACCGCGACGGGCTCGTTCAGGCCGACCATGCGCCAGTCGGCGATGTCGTAGCGGGCACCGAGGTTGATGGTGCGCGGCGGGTCGGCCTTCGCCCGGAAGCTGACCGTGTAGAGGCGGCCATCCTCGAGGGTGTGGCCGGTCTGGTGGATCTGGAAATGCCAGGATTCGGTGCCCAGCGCCGAGAGCTTCGCATGCAGCACGCGGCCCTGCTCGGGGTCGTCGACGACCTCCATCATGCCCTCGGCTGGGGCGGGGGCCTCGAGGGACCAGCGCTCCGTGCCTGCGGCGAAGTCCCGGTTGACGAGCATCTCGTCACCGAGCGGCTCGGACCCCTCGTCCCAGGCGGCGGCCAGCGCGTCGGTGGTCCCGTAGGTCGCCGTCAACCAGCCATGCCAAAGGTCGCGGAGCTGGCCCGCGTATGGTTCGGGGAGGTCGTCGAGCTTGCGTTCCATCGCGTAGCGCAGGGCCGAGTTCTCGTTGTTGAGTTCGACCATCACCACGCAGGGCTCGTCCGCGTATGCGTTGCCGGTGTAGGGGTTCACGTGGGTAAGCAGCTCGCGGGCATACTGCTTTTGCAGCTCGATCATGCGTGGCTCGAAATTGTCGACGCCCTTGTCGTATTTGGGGAGCTGGTCGGCGTTCTCGAACCCCTCAGCCTGGGAGAACTTGCGCGACACGTGCAGGTTCAGGTTGGTATAGATGCCGTTGAGCTTGAGCTGATAGACCATCCAGTCGAGACGATCGAGCTGGTCGGGGTCGATGTGCAACCGGTCCTCGAAGTCTGCGTCCCATATCCCGCGCGGGGCATACTGATTGTCCATATGGTGGAAGCGCACGCAGTTGATGCCCAACCGCGCCATGCGGCGAGCGATGCCGGGCGCGCGGTCCTTGTCTGGGAAGGCGTCCTGGAAGGTCAGGTTCGTGCCCAGGAAGCGGATGCGCTCGCCGCGGCCATCGACGAAGTGACCGTCGTCAATGCGTACGAAGCCGCTGTCGCCAGCAGGTTCAGGGCTGTAACCGGAGACGTCGACGACCGTGCCCTCAGCAGGTTCTGAGATGACGAACTCGAACCAGCCATCGGGCACCTCGGCGAACGCACAGCCTGCGGTCAGCAACAGAGCGATCAGTGTTCGCATGACCATTCTCGCCTCCTGCGCCGCCCTACGCGCACTTCGCCAGTCGGGCGTTGCGGGCCATGTCATTCTCCTCGGGATCGTGATCGCACGACACGCATGGTGGGTTCGCCGTTGCGCTTGGCCAATTCCTGCAAGGAGACCAACAATGGTGACATCTGCCGAGGAAGACACAGACCACTCAATCGAGTATAATGGGGGGCGGAAGACTGTCTGAAGGGAGATGTCACGAATTTGAGCAGTGGCTATCCGATGCAGGGCGATTTGATCGGCGCTGTCCAAGCAGACGCGAGACAGCGCTCCGAAGAGGTAGCGTGCGAACTGCGCAGCGCCTTCGCAGACTTCGTCTCTTCGCAGGAGATGGAGGTCATTGTGTTCAGCGACGTGACAGTCGACGTATTGGCTCGAGGGTTCCGCGATCATCCTACCGTCCTGAAGCCCCTGTTGGTGATCTGCAACGTTGCCGCGCGAGCGATTGAGCGCGATATTGACATCAAGAACCTGAACACTTACTCGCCAAAGCTCTCCAATGATCAAGCATACGCTGTCGCGGGCTACCTAAAGCCCTTCTTGCCGCCACACGTTACGGTCGAGGCGCTCTGCGAACTGGATCGAACGGAGTTCATTGATAAGGAGATCCGCGCTCGTAAGGGCAGATGGGAAAAGCTAGTGCTGGCCGCACTATGCGCCGTTTCAGACCGTGCATTTGGGAAGACAATGTTCGATGTGGCAGGTGAGAAGTTCGAGATGGACGCTGCCCTGAGAGGCGACGACGGCGAGATAGCGATCGGCGTTGACGTGAAGCGCTGTGAGGCCCGACGCGACATTCACAAGCGCTGCGATGAGATCGTCAACAAGGCTCAGAAACTCAAGCAGGCCTATCCCAGTGGACGATTCGGCGTGGTCTTTTACTACCCGTTCATCGAAGAGCATGGCAACGTACGCGAGCGTCTCCGATCGCCGAACATAGACTCGATTGTCTTCGCCTCAGAGGCGGAGGAGTCCATCAGAAATGCAGCATCACTCCTACTCGGGAAACTCATGGAAGTGTAAGATATGGCTGAAAGAGAACTCTGCGAGGAAGTTGAGAGCCTTCTGGCCGTGCCTACGCGTCATCAGTTGGTTGTGGGCGACAGCCGAGATCTCTCGTTCTTGGAAGATGAGTCAATCCATCTGGTGGTCACATCCCCTCCCTACTGGACACTCAAGCGCTACAACGATGCCGCTGGTCAACTGGGCCATGTCGAGGACTACGATTCCTTTCTAGAAGGCTTGGACGACGTTTGGCGTGAAGCGTACCGCCTGCTCGTGCCTGGGGGAAGAATAGTCTGCGTCGTTGGCGATGTCTGCCTGTCGCGGAAGAAACACGGAAGACACTGGGTCATGCCCCTGCATGCCGATATCTGCGTGCGTTGCCGGCAGATCGGTTTTGACAACCTGAACCCAATCATCTGGCACAAGATATCGAACGCATCATATGAGGTGGAGAACGGCTCGAAATTCTTAGGCAAGCCTTACGAACCGAACGCTATCATAAAGAGCGACATCGAATTCATTCTGATGCAGCGGAAACCTGGAGCCTACCGTTCGCCGACACCGGCGCAACGAGAGGCAAGCAGAATTGCTCGCAAAGACTTCAGCCTATGGTTCCAGCAGTTCTGGAACCTCACCGGCGAATCGACACGCCACCATCCGGCCCCCTTCCCAGAGGAACTGGCACGCCGGCTTGTGCGAATGTTCTCGTTCGTCGGCGACACCGTCCTTGACCCCTTCGCGGGGTCGGGGACGACATCCCTTGCCGCGCTGGGAGCCAACCGGAACAGCGTCAGCGTTGACGTCGATGAAGACTACGTAGACATGGCTCACCGAAGGATCGAGGAATCTGCGCATACCCTTTTTGGCAGAGCCTTCGTTGAGAAGGTGCACATGCCGGAGCTCTGCAAGACGTAGGGCCGGAGGCGTAGACGGCGGCCCCGTCAGCGGCCCGAACATGACATTCTACGACGGTCACGCCAAGTGGCTGAAGCCTACGGCGACCAATTACGAGATGTTCACGCCCATCGACGACTGACCAGCAGGCTGCCAGAACACAGAGGCCCGGCCGGATGGCCGGGCCTCTTCATTGGGCAGAGCGCAGGCGCACGGCTCGCCCCGGCGCTGCCTTGACCACCAGTGAGGATGAGTGTATC
>JALGSU010000040.1 GCA_029821735.1 Candidatus Zipacnadia bacterium
CGGAACCTTGGCCTGGTCGCCGTCGACGGTCGCAGACCCCACTGTGTATTCGCTTTGCTCGTCGCCGAAGAGCATGACCTGCCATATAGGGGGGCCGCCGCCCGCGGCGCCGATTGTGCCGACGACTGATTGCGAGTCGGCCGTGAACAGGCTTTTGAGCATTTCGTCGTCGCCCCGTCGCGCCGCCTCCACCATCTCGGTCACGGTGCGCTCAGGAGTCGAGCGCAGATAGAAGTACCAGCCCGCTGCCATCCCCGCAGCGATGAGCAGCACGATCACGAACACGGTGCCCAGTGCCTTGCCCGAACGTCGCCATCGCCTCATGGCTCGATGCCTCCAGCCCACATGCTGTGCGCGGTCTCCTATGATTTCGGCGGCAACGTGTGTGCTTCCTGCGTGATTCGGCGGTCAATCGGGGAGCGCTTCGAGACGCACAGCGGCGGCGAGGGCTTCGCGGCTGTCCGGCCAGTAGCGGCCGACGGCGGAGTAGAGGCGCGTTGCGCGTGCGGCGTCGCCAGTGCGTTCGGCAAGCTCGGCGGCGCGCATTGTTGCGACGGGCGCCTGGGCACTGTCGCGGTGGGCCCGGGGGATGGCCAGCCAGGCAATCAACGCGTCGTCCGGGGCCTCCTCGCGCTCGAAGGCCGCGCCGAGGCGCAGCAGTACCGGTGGCGCGAAGTCGGCGGGCTCGTAGTCGGTGGTGAGGGTGCGGAAGCGTCCGGTCGCTGCCTCGCCTTGGCCTGCCAGCAGCAGCAGGCGCAGGTTCTCGTTCCAGTGTTCCACCGCGAGCTTGCGTGTGCCGCGCATCATCTCGTAGCAGTTTGCGAGTTGCCGGTGCAGGTCAGGGTCGTTCGGGTTGCGCGCAAGGCGCTCCTGCAGCACCGCCGCAGCGCTGGCCCATGCGCCGCTGGCGATGAGCGAGCGCACCTCATCGGCCTGCAGATCATCCGTACCCTCTTCAGGCAGACGCAGTACCCAAGCCCAGATTCCTCCGGCGATGAAGCCGCCCACATGCGCCCAGTGCGCCACCTTGGTCGTGTCGGATGAAGCCATCGCCCACAGTGCCGAGCCCAGATCGCACGCCACGTAGAGAATACCGACGATCAGTGCGCGCACGCTGAAAATGAACGGCAGCAGGAGCCACAGGAAGAACCGCACCTGCACTCCGTGGAACCGTAGCACGAACAGCGACACCACGCCCATGATTGCGCCCGAGGCACCAACGAGGCCGACGTCCAGATCAGCCGGGTAGTATCCTGCCGTCGCCAGTCCGTGCAGGCCCGCGGCGGTGAGACCGGCGCTGAAGTACAGCAGCAGGTAGCGCCCACGCCCCAGCGCGTCCTCCGCGTGCGCGCCGAACACCCACAAGAAGAGCATGTTCGGCGCGAGATGCCACAGGCCACCGTGCGTGAACATGTAAGTGATGGGCATCCACCACTCGAAGCGGGTGTACACCAGCGGCAGGTTCTCGGCTCCCGGGCGGACCTGCAGGACGAAGTACACGTAGCAGTTGACGAGCAGCAGCGAGATAGTCGCCCACGGAAGGGAACGCAGCCTGCGGTCAGTGCCGATCGGTAGCAGCATGGTGGCGCGTCAGGGCAGAGGCGGCCTGACTGTCGGTTCCCCCTCAGGGCTTGGCGTTCGCCTGGCGAACAACTCGGCGTTGGCGGTGGAATGTATCAACTCAAATTCGGGCGTCATGCGCAGGGCTCTGCATAGTGGCGAGCGGATGGAAATCAGCACCCACTGCACGCCGTGACGGTCCAGGACTTCGCGCCAACCGGGCTCGAGGTGATGGCAGCGAACCCAGTCCATCATCAATTCGTGGCCCATCACATCTGCTCGACCGTCAATGAAAGTCTTGTGCGCCGGCCACAGGTGCCAGGCGAGGTACCCGCCCCAGCGGTACGTATTGAACATGTTCCCGCGGATGTCCTGCTCCTGGACCACCTGCAGGCATTCGACCGGGTAGTCTTCGGCGAACACTTCCTCCACTCGACCGGGCGCTGACCGAACCGCGAACACTGCGCTGACGAGCAGGCCGACCATGACCAGCCCAAGCACGAACTGTGAAGCCGGTCGCTCTTCACCCATACCCAACCGCTTGCGGGCGAAGTCCGAGAGCTGCATGGCCGCGATGGGAGCAGTCGCGAATACGAAGAGCGCAACGTTGCGCTCCCAGCGCAGCGCCAGATAGAGGAAGACGACCGTCACCGCAAGGTCGAAGAGACCGATGCCCGTCGTCGACAGCGCAAGCCCGAGCACCAGCAGCAGCACATAGGGCCCGAGGAACGTGAACATGGCCGACGAGAAATTGGGCGAGGCATACTCGTTGATTATCTGCTTGTGATATGCGTGGCCGCCGGTCACGTACTCGAGCGGATAGAGCGCACCCGCCACTCCGCTGGGATTGACGAGCGTCGCGACCGCCATCAAGGCGAGAGCGCCTATCACGATCGTCGGCGACGGTGTCAGAGGCTCACCAGAGCGTCGCTGCCCGAGCCAGGTTGGGATCATGCAGACCGCAAAGAGGCCCACGAACGCCAGACCGAAGATGAAGCCACCGTGCATGTTCACCCACACCAGCATCACAACCGGCGCAAGCCACAGCCAGCGTTCACGACCATCCCGCGCGAGTTGCACCAGGACCAGCAGAAGCGTGAGAAAGAGGAGCGAGGCCAGTTGCGGCCGCACGTTGAAGAGCGAGCGGGCGGCGAAGATGCCGATCGCACCCACTGCGAGGGCGACCAGTGGCACTGACCCGCGCTTCATGCACAGCCACGCGAGAAGCACGCCGCAGATGCCACACACGAGCGCTTTCATGGCGATGAGACCTGCGAACCCCCAGCGCGTGTAGAGGGAGTACATGATGACCTCCCACAGCCACTCGTGGGTAATCCACGGTTGCCCCTCACGCGTGTAGGTGAAGGGGTCGGCGTGTGGGATGCGGCCCTGCTGCACGATGTAGCGGCCGGTCGCGAGGTGCCACCAGGTGTCGTAGGTGCGTCGCGGCCACGCCGCCGCCACGACGGCGCAGTAGATCAGCACCGCGTACACCACGTGCACCATCCGGATGGCGGGCTTGCGTGGGCTGGCCTCTGGCATGGGCGCTCCTGCCGGACATAGTATCCCTGTGCGTGTGCTTCCGCGCGCGTGGCCGGTCACCTTCCTGCAGGTGACCGGAGCGTTGCGGCGAACAGGCCCGTGCATTCACCTGTCGCTGCGCTTGCCACAAGGAGGCCCGACGATGATCGTGCTGGAGAGCATGGACGCTGATCTGGCCGTGACATCTGATATGACCCCGACCGCCTTGCGGACCTGGACCGCACGCGAGGGGCTCGAAGCCGTCTGTTCGCGCGAGGGCGATCGGCTCGTGGCGGCAAGTTCGGGCAGCCCGGCGTGCTTTGGCGGCTGGGATGTGGTCTTCGAGGGCATCGAGGGCGGCGCGTATTACAGCGTCGGGCTGGACTGGGAAGCCAGCGAGATGGCGAGCATCCTCGATGGCATGCCCATCTTCGTGTTCTGGACCGATGACGAAGACGAGCGGGTCAGCTATGATTACCTGATCATCCACGAGCCCGGGACGACCAGCGGGCGGGCGGAGTGCGTGCTGCAGGCACATCCGAACGCCACGCGCTGCGTGCTGCGCGTCGGTGTGCGATGGACAGCCACAGGCAAAGCCGCGTTCGCCAACCCGTCCGTAAATCGCGCGCAGGCCCCCGAGCCGCGCGTCGCACGTATAGCCGTGGCCAGCGGTCAGCCGACGGGCAGCCAGACCATCGCCGACAATGTCGCGTTCTTCTCGGCACTGGTCCGCGAGGCCGCCGAGTGCAAACCCGACCTGGTTCTCATGCCCGAGGTCATCAATGTCTGGACGCTGCCGGACCGCGATGTAGTGGAGCCCGACCCGGTCCCCGGCCCGACGACTGAGGCCTTCGCGGCCGTGGCCCGAGAGTGCGACACGATGATCGCGTTCTCGATGAAGGAGACCGATGGCGATCTCTTCTACAACACAGAAGTCGTGCTGGGCAAGGATGGCGCGATCCTCGGCACATACCGCAAAGTGCATCTCGCCATCAACGAGGGATGGGACGGTACCTCGCCGGGCGACGACCTGGCGGTGTTCGATACGCCGATAGGCAAGGTGGCGCCGACCATCTGCAAAGACTCGTCGCTGCTTGATTCGTCGCGCGTACCTGCTCTCAAAGGCGCCGAGATCATCCTGCTGTCGATCATGGGCGATCACCGCGCGGTGTCCTGGCGACGGGCGCCGGGGAGCTGGGACCAGGATCGCTGGAAAGTGATCATGCGCGCGCGTGCGATAGAGAACCACATGTGGGTGGTGGTGGCGCGCAACAACTCCGAGGGTTCGTGCATCGTCGCGCCCACCGGCGACATCCTCGCCTGGAACAATGGCGGTCAGAGCGTCATCTGGGCTGACTGCAACATCGGCGAGAAGCCACCAACCTTCAGGGGCACCAGCTTCCACGATGCCACATGGGCCGAGCGCCGGCCACATCTTTACTGAGAGCGGGGAGACGCATGCAGATCAGACCGGTGGGTGTTGTCGTAGGCGACCCGGACGATGAGTTTCAGGTCATCGAGGTGCGTGAAGAATACGCAGATGCGTTGCTGCGCGTGGAGCATTGCGAGCATCTGCTCGTGATGTTCTGGATGAGCGAACTCGACCCCGAGCACGTTGACCTGCTGCAGGTGCACCCGCGCGGGGACATGAGTCGCCCGCTGACGGGCATCTTTGCCACTCACAGTCCGATGCGCCCGAACCCTATCGGCGTGACGCGCGTCCGGTTGATCAAGCGCGACGGTTTGCGGCTGACGGTCGAGGGCCTGGACGCGTGGGACGGCAGCCCGGTGGTAGACATCAAGAGCGGGTAGGTTAGCCTGAGCAAGCCCCAAGCGCCCCGGCCGCCCCTCGCCACCGCACCTCCTTGCGTGCGACGCTACGCTGCGCTTGGCTTACGCACGCTCCGGGCGGCTTAACGGTTCGCTGCGCGAACCGTCGCTCATGTGCTGCGGTCGGCACCACCGACTCAGTGCGCCGCCAGGCCCGCGAGGATCGGCTGCGCGGGTGCGTCGAGAGCGCGAAGTGTGACGCTCGCGATCGCCTCATCTGGGCGCGGATTGACCCACTGCATCGCATACAAGTGCAACCCCTCCGACGAGCAAGTCTGCGGATACACGCCCAGCGCGCCCAACGCTATTGGCAGTCGGCAACGACCGTCCTCCGGGTCGCGGACCTCATACGCGTAGTCGATCGGCACCGTCGCCGTCTCCCCGGACGCATACGTGACCACATACTCCCCGATGGGCACTCCGCGCCAGTTGAGCTTGCTCTTGAAGGCTTCGTTCAACGCCTCGCGGTCCAGCAGGCGCGCCGTGTGCAGCAGGTAGAGCGCGTGCGCGGTACGACCGACCTCCACCGATGCCTCGCCACCGGCAGCGGGTGCGAGAGCCTGCGCCGGGTCTACCGCGAAACTCAACGCGCCGAAGCTCACCTCTGCGGCGGGCACTCCCTCGACGGGGGCGCCCGCGGGCAGGGCCACCTGTTGCGGCGGACCGTCAGCCGCGACCGGATGGGCGCCCAGTCGCCAATTCATCAGCGGACGCGCCTCGAAGAACGCGTTGTCGAGCGGCACCCCGAGGTCGAAGTTGTTGGGCCAGAAGTTCCACGAATATTCCGCCGCCAGAAGCTGCGAGGAATACATGTAGCTGCTCTTGCTGGATATGTGTTCGTGCAGCCAGGGCGTCTTGTTCCACATGCCCATCATGTTGCCGATGACCCACTCCTGGTCCTGGAGGGTCGTGCCGCGCGAGTTGGCCTTCAGGATGCGCTCGTAGCCGTGGTCGCGCAACCAGGCCGTGCTGTTCGGGGCGAATGACGCCGACCAGTTGCAGATGATCACGTCCTTGGGCAGGCGGTCCACGGTGTCCTTGAGGTTGAAGGGCACTCCGCCGTTGTGGCCGGGCAGGATCATGTCACCCCACATCATCATCTCCACGTCCTGGTCAGTTAGGAAGCCGTGGAGCATCTGCACCCACTCGACGAAGATGTCGCGCTTGTCCTTGCCGGCGCACAGCGGGCAGCGCTGGTCCTCGGGAAGTTGGTGGGTTTTCCAGCGGATCTCGTCCAGCCCCACGTGGAAGTACTTCGCATCGAAGAGGTCGATCAGCTCCTGGTACATCTCCAGCATGATGCGCTTGCTTTCGGGGTTCGTGGTGCAGATCTGATGCACGTCACCGTCCTCGGCCAGCTCGTTGTGAGGGATGCACAGCCAGTTGGCGTGTCCCAGCGAGTTCTGTCCCGGCACCGGTTCGACTCCGTACGACCGGCACATGTCGATGATCTCGCGCATGGTTTCCTTGGACCACGCGGCTGGCCCGTCGACCTCGGGGTGAGTGTCGGATTGCACTCCCTGGCCCACGAGGAAGACGATCATGTTGAGCTTCTGGCGGATGACCGTGCGGCGCAGGTAGTCCTTGAAGAACTCGGGGTCCACGGGCGCATCGTTCGGGTGGCCCCAGCGGTGAGTGGGCACGCCCATGCTCAGCGTGCGAATGGGCAGGTTCGGCCAGTCGAAAACCCTCATGCCCGGCGCGGCCAGTTCCGAGGTTATTGCGAAGTGACTCTCGATGGCCTGCAGCAACGTGCAGGCCCCGTTGACCAGCCCGCGCGTGTCATTGGCCGCGATGCGAATGCCTGCATCGGTGACCTCCAGCATGTAGCCCTCGGCGGGAAGTTCCGCCACGCGCTTGGCGTAATGGGGGGGGAGCGGCGGCATTTCGCCCATGGATATTTCACTCGGAGCGCGAACCTTGTATGCGACCATCCTCTGGGCATCAACAAGGCCCCACGAGGTCATCTCGTCGCAGAGCAGGTTGATAGCCGGGCTTGGATCGACGGCTCCTGCCGCCACCGCGAGCGCGACCGTTTTTGGCAGCGGGAACTTGCTGCGCAGGGCGGTGTACTCCTTAGGCGCGGGGACGAGCTGCAGCGGCGTCGGGTCAATCGCGGCCTTGGAGGCCACCAGCGAGAGGGAATATGCCGCCGACGAGAGCGGGTCCCCGCCGCGCGCGACGTCGAGGGTCAGCTTCGCGTCACCGCTGGCCTGTGCTGGAGGAAGCTCGATTAGCACGTCGCCCGCAGGCGCGCCCGCGGGTATCTCGAGCAGGAACTCGTGGCCGTCGCCGCCATCGGGAGTGAGTGCGCCCGACGCCTGCGCGCCCTCGTCGCCGAGGACCGAGGGGTCGAACGCCAGCCCGTGGCGCCCGTCGGTGAACTCGACCATGCGTGGCAGCAGATCCGTCCCCTCCACCGCGCCGATCGCCTGCAGAGCCACCGGACGCTGCGGGGCCTCCAGCACAATGTGGTCAATGTCGAAGCTGTGGGTTCCGCTGCAGCCGAACATCAGCCGGCCGATGCCGCGGGTGTCCATAGGCACGCCCTGGCGGTTCCAGAACGACCTCACCGGCGCGCGCACCTGACGCCACTCGGCGTCGTCAAGCGGGATGTTGAACGAGTAGCCGAGATGGGCCTCGTCTTCCTCAAAGCCGGTTGTCACAGACAGCTTGGCCCTGTAGGCCGTGCCATCGCCCTTGACCCAGAAGCTGATCACGCCCCACTCCCATTCGCGCCATGATGCGTCCAGCGGGAACCACGGGCAGACCGTGTTGCTGCCGCCCTCGACGGCGGTGACTTCGCAGTGCAGTGCGCCGGAGCCGAACTTGGCCTCGTCGGTCGCGGCGGGCACGCACTCGCCCTCGCCGCCGTAGACATTGCCCCACCACGCGTCGATGCCATCCTCGAAATCAAAGAGCGTTTGGGTCAACGGTTGCTGGGCGTGTGCACAGACTACAAGGCTCAGTGCCGCGATGAGAACTGCCGTCCGTCGCATGAATTTCACTCCTGCCAATTTCGGAAGCGGAAGGAATCTGGCCCTCGGATGCGAACTACCCGCCACTTCTTCACACAGGCATGGCCAACCTGCGGAGGGATTCGAGATGGTGGACCTTCGGGTAGCGGTAGTTCAGATGAACGCTTTGCTGGGCGAAGTCGAGGGCAATCTGGCTCAGGTCGAGCAGTTCGTGCGAGACGCGGCCGACCGGGGGGCGCAACTGGTGTGCCTGCCAGAGCTGGCGATCACCGGGCACTGGTGTGCCGGGGACGTATGGACTGCCTCGGAGGCCGTGCCCGGGGGCCCAAGTTGCTCGCGCCTCGAGGCACTGTGCCGGGAGCTCGGCTGCTTCGTGTCGGTGGGCATCGCCGAGCGCGAGGGCGGCGTCGCGTTCAACACTCAGATGGTCATCGGGCCCGAAGGCTATCTGGGCAAGCAGCGCAAGCTGCACATGTCGGCGGATGAATACTTCCACTTCCGCATGGGCGGGAAGATGCACATCATCGACATCGGTCTGTGCAAGCTGGGTATTGGCATCTGCTACGATAACACCTTCCCGGAGACTGCACGTCTCGCCGCGATCAATGGCGCGGAGGTCTTCCTGGCGCCGCACGCCGCTCGCTGTGGCGAGTGGGAGGACGATCTCGACAAGCAACTCCTGAAGATCAAGGCAGTCATGGACAACGCGCGCATGACCCATTGCGGTCGGGCGTATGACAACGGCATGTTCGTGGTCTACTGCAACCAGGCCGGGCCGGCAGGACCTGAGACCAATCACTGTGGCGGCCTGCTGGTAGTGGACCCGGGGGGCAAGATCCTGTGCGAGGGGCAGTCGAGCAGAATCGAGGACGAGATGATCCTGTGCGACCTGCCTGCGGAGGCCTACGACGCGCGCAGACGCGGGCGCTGCTTCAATCTGCAGACGCGCCGCCCGGAGATATACGGCGACATCAGCCTCATCAGTGAGTAGCAGAGGAGACTGAATCATGGCCGAAGCGAAGAAGATTGTCTGTCTGGGCGGAGGCAGCATCTATTTCAAGCGCGCGATCGGTGACCTGCTCATCACGGAGGATCTCGCGGGCTCGGAGATTGTCGTCTACGACCTTGATGCTCACAAGTCCCGGATCATGGCGACGATGGGGCAGAGGCTCGCAGAGGAGGCCGGTACCGGCTGCACGGTGCGGGTTGCCGAACAGCTCGCCGACGCCGTGGACGGAGCTGACTTCGCGGTGTCCTCCATCGGCGGCTCAGGTGCGGAGGTCACCCAGCGGGTGTACACCTCCGGGTACCACACCGCGGATATCCTCATCCCCCGCAAGTATGGCATCCAGCAGGTCGTCGGCGATACCTGCGGTCCGGCCGGCATGATGATGGGCCTTCGCTCGATCCCGGCCTATCTGGCGATATGCCACGAGATGGAGAAGCGCTGTCCGGACGCGGTTCTGTTCAACCACTCGAACCCGATGGCGCCGCTGTGTCGGGCCATGGTCAAGTACTCCGACATCACCACGATCGGTGTCTGCCACGGAGTCCAAGGGGGCCTGACGTACGCGGGAACCCTCCTCGATCTGCCCGCCCACGAGCTGGACTGCACCTGGATTGGCACCAATCACTACTACTGGTTCACGCGGGTGGCGCACAAGGGTCAGGACCTGTATCCTGAGTTGATGGCTCGCCTGGCTGACCGAGAGGCCCCCGAGGGCCGCCAGATGGCCGCCGACCTCTCCCTGATCTATGGCCACCAGATCGTTTACCCGCAGGACGATCACATCATCGAGTTCTACCCGTTCGGCGCGCAATGTCGCACTCGTGCCGAACTACCCTATGGTCTCGGCGCTGACGACGAACAACATGGCATCGACGAAGACGCACC
Organism: Candidatus Zipacnadia bacterium; assembly: GCA_029821735.1. Classification (GTDB taxonomy): domain Bacteria; phylum Armatimonadota; class Zipacnadia; order Zipacnadales; family UBA5352; genus JALGSU01. The sequence continues at coordinate 9,784 of JALGSU010000040.1, forward strand.
GATGCCCACCGGCGAGCCGCCAACCCCGGAAGTGCGGGAGGCCTTCTTCGAGGAGTACACCAAGGTCATCGAGGCCGCGGAACTGCCGGCGAAGCAGGACAGCACTGTGACCGCCGAGGGCATCGGCGCGATGGTCAGCGCCATCGCCACCGGCCGCCGGCAGGTATGCATCGCCAACATTCCCAACGAGGGTGCCATCCCGAATCTCCCCGCCACTGCCCTGGTCGAGATCGAGGCGGTCACCGACTCGTGTGGCGTGCGCGGTGTGAGCATGGGCGAGTGTCCGCTGGTACTCAAGGGCATCATGGAGAAGCGCTTCGTGTGGCAGGAACTGGTGGCTGACGCGGCGGTGAAGGGTGACCGTAACCTGGCCCTGCAGGCGCTCATGGTCGACGAGATGGCGATCCCGCCGAAACAGTCGGCAGCCATGCTCGACGAACTGCTCGCGGCCTCAAAGGACCTGCTGCCTCAGTTCTTCGACTGAGAGTCACACGCCATACTCATCGCGCAGTAGTTGCCTGCAGTCAGAGTTGAGCAGGTAGCCGATGTCGTCACGCATATAGCTGACTGTGATGTCGAAGATGTCGCGGATGCGCACGTTGATGACCTTGGCCTCGCCCACTTCGGCCACGTGCAGCACGCCGTGGCCCTCAAGCACTTCGCGCATCTTCCCGAAATCGTTGCGGTAGTCCGGGTAGCGCAGGAACTCGATCGCCCGGGACGGGATTTCCGTGCCATCGGTCAACACCACGGTCGAGCCCTCGAAGTCGCGATGGTAGCGATATGGCACCCGCATGTACTCCTCCACCGCGTGCAGCTCCGTGCACGAGTTGAAGGTCGCCCCCAGCAGCAGGCACCACGCATTCAGCTCGTAGAGTTGGTGGAACGTGCTCCCCTCGCCGAAGCTGCTGACGCCGTCGCCCATGATCTGATCGCTGTGCGGCCCGATCGCCGCCACGGAGTGGCAGATATGCTGGCTGCGGACGGCCTCAGGGCGCAGGCGGAAAGTCTCGGGGATGATCCCGACCTCGCTCTTCACCGACGTGTTGGCCAGGTCGAGCGTCACCTGATCGGCGTCATGGAAGGCTCCCCACGTGAAAGTGGGCACCACGATCGTCCCCGCTGTGCCCACCGTTGCCAGCAGCGCATCTATCGCCGTGTCCGGTCCGCCCTCGACGTGCCCGAACGCGCTGAGCGACGAGTGCACCAGCGCCACGTCGCCCTCCCTGAGGCCCACGTCGGCCAGCCCGGCCTGAATCTGCTCCCCATTCACCTGTGCTCGTCCCGCCATGGTCATTGCTCCCTTTAGGCGCTCATTTCTGCTCCAGCGGCGGCAAGTAGGGGATGCTCATGCGTTCCGAGAACCAGAACGGTTCAAGCTCGGGCGAGCTGGATTGCTTCGCCTGCTCGGCGAGGCGCTCGAAGTCCTCTCGGGTCTTGTGCCAGAGCGCGAATTGGCTCACCTGGGTGGCGGCGGCGAGGTGGCGGATGTGCGCGAACTCGGTGATGTCAAGCTGTATGTCCGGCTGGCGATCCTGCACACCCTTGTAGTAGATCAGGTAGGGCGTGTGCCACGGCTCGCCCAGATCGCGCGATACCGGTTGCCCCGCCTGCCATGTGGCTTCCTTCGACAGTGCATGGGTGGCCAGATGGTCGCGGTGATTGTCATGCGGGCCATGCGTGAAGACCACATCAGGGCGCACGTTGCGCACCACTTTGATGAAGCGCTTGAAGGTCTCCTTGTCGTTGGTCAGGCCCATGTCTTCGATGCCGAGACAGATCCGCTCGGAGATGCCGACGACCTTGTCGGCCGCCGCCATTTCCTCGGCCCGCGTCTGCACGATCGTGTCCTTCCACTCGGGCCTCGGGTAGCCTTCGGAGCCGTTGGTGGGGATGCAGACGGTGACGTGCACGCCCTTGCTCGCCATCAGCGCCATGGCCGGGGACATCGCCAGTTCGTCGTCTGGATGGGCACCAAACACCAGCACACGTTCGTAGTCCATCATCGGGTCGCCTCGCCTTCGCGGTGGTATGTTTCGGGCAGCCGCTTCTCCGCTCAGGCCCCCAGCACCTTCCCTTTGCGCTTGCACTGCATCCGCCAGAATGGTAGATTATCAGCGTTTAGGCAACATCGCAGCCATACATCGCACCAAGGCAGGCGACAGCCGAGGAGCGCAGCGATGGAGCAAGGTCACTGGGCGACACTGGCCGTCTGTTTGCTGCTGGTGCTCGTCATCGGCGTCGGTGGCGACCCCGACGGTCCCGGCTGGCTCGCGGGACTGGGCGTCGGGCTGCTATTGGTGTTGGCGGTGCTCGTCTGGTATGTGTGGGACACCAGGCAGCTTATCGCGTCCGCCCTGAACGAGCCCCTCTGCGCCCAGGAGAGCCCCGAAGTCGCGCCTCCCGAGCCCCTGAAGCGAGTCTGGGACGGCTCTGAACTCTACCTGTGGCTGCGTGCGGTCAGCCGCGAGGCAGACCGCGAGGAAACCACCTTCCGGTTGTACAACGCCGGCGAGAGCTACGCGCTGCACGCTCTGCTGCACCCCATGCACGCCGACTGGAGTCGCCGGTTGCCGCACCAGGTCTTTGACCCGACAGTCGAGGATCTGACTGGTGCCGAGCGCTGGATGCGCATGGCGTCACGAGGCAGCTTCCGCGCTCCGCTGATGCCCGCGGGCGTTGCCGTGGACTTGGAGCTCTCGGGGCCCACGGGGCCGGGCACGGTTCTGTGTCTGCGCTGGGACGACCCTCGATCCGAACTGCGTCGCTGGCGCTGCTGGCAGATGGCAAACAGCCGTGATCAGAGCGGGGGCGAGCCCCGTCGCGAATTGCGGCTGCTGGGTGCGCCGGTTGCCGGTGGCTGCGATCGCTGCCCGGAACGTATTGGCGGTGTATGCCCGCATGTTCTGGCGCGCAATGCCCCTGAGGCCCACGGCACCATCGCCGCGAGCCTGTTCGGATATGAGGACTGGCTGGAGGATGCGCAAAGCTGACCACAATCCCGCTATCGATCGGCGTAGCTTACCATGCGTGGAATAGTCCCGCTGCTGATAATCTCGTTGCCTGTGGCGATGCTGATCGCTGTCGGGCTATATTCTCTTGGCCTGGGCATCTGTGCGAGTTGGGTGCCGAGTAGCCCGATCTATGAGCTTTGCGGGATCGCCGCTCAGGCAGTCGTCGAGCCAGATTCAGAAGCTGATTTCTACGGGGCGCTGACGCGATTGTGGCCCGCGGTCACCATCTGGTCCGCGTGGCTGGGCACGATCGCCTGCCTGCTTGCCGGTATGGCCGGTGGCGCAATGTCCCGCGACGCGCACCGCTCGGTCTTCGCGGTCGTGCCGCTGCTGACACTGTGGGCGCTGCCCTTGCGCACCATGCCCTGGACGCTCGCCATCGCGCTCTTGTGGGCGCTCGCAGCGATGGGAGGCGCGGCGCTCGTGCGCAGGCGAACCGAAGAAGCATCAGATTCCTGCTAAACTGAACTCCTCTGGCGACCGAGGATGTGTATGGAACGGGCAGGCCTGTCTCAGGCGGTGCCCGAAAAGTTTTTGTCAATATTGCGTCCGGGCCCGATGTTCTCTATAATGTCACTTACCTTAGCGGCCGCCGCCGGCGAGATAGCAGGGGAGTTAACCGGGCCCCGATGGTCCGTGAACTGACATGGTCAATGCGCTCACCATCGACGTAGAAGAGTATTTCTGCTACGCCTACCCCAACGACAGCCTGTCCTGCGAGCAGTGGGAGAAGCTGGAGAGTCGCGTCGTGCCGCACACCCTCGAGACCCTCGATATCCTCGATGAGCACGACATTCGTGCGACGTTCTTCGTACTCGGCTGGGTGGTTGACCGGGAGCCCTTCCTGCTGCGTGAGATCCACAGCCGCGGGCACGAGGTGAGCAGTCACGGGTACGGTCACGGTCTCGTGTACAGGCTCACCCCCGAGGAGTTTCGGCAGGACGTGCAGCGGTCGATCGAGGTGATCGCCGATGTGACGGGGGAGATGCCGGTGGGGTATCGTGCGCCTTCTTTCTCGATCACTTCGGACTGCCTCTGGGCGCTGGACATCCTCGCTGAGCTGGGTTTCACCTACGACGCGAGCATCTACCCGATCAAGCATCGCCATTACGGCGTGCCAAGCGCCCCCGTAGCGCCGCATCGGCTCGATAGCGGTATGTGGGAATTCCCTGGCGGCACACTTTCGCTTGCCGGGATGCGGGTGCCCTTCGGCGGGGGAGGGTACTTCCGGCTGTATCCCTTCGCGATCACTCGCTGGATGACGCATCGCATCAACCAGTCCGGCAGGCCTGCGATCATCTACGTCCACCCCTGGGAGATGGACCCCAGGCCCCCGACGCGCCCCAAGAGCGCTTTGCATCGCTTCCTGCACACGGTGAATCTGGCCAAGACTCGGCCGAGGCTGCTGCATCTGTGCGGGGATTTCGAGTTTGCCCCCGTCGGGCGGGTGCTCGAGCAGTATCGCGCGGCGAATGGCGTGGCGAAGCAGGCGGAACTCGCTGAGATGGCCGCGACCTGACGGCAGAAGTCAGCCGCCGCGCAGGTCACTTCACGTAGACTGGCGTCCCCACACTGACCATGCCGAAGAGCTTGCGCGCGTCCGCCCTGTGCTGGCGCACGCAGCCATGCGAGGCCGGTCTGCCCAGACGGCGGTAGAACCCCGAGCTGGTGGCGTGAATCCCGTGACTGCCGCTGGACGTGATCGCCATCCAGTAGGGCATCCAGCACTCGTACCGTCGACTCCAGGCGTTCCCCGACTTGCTGTAGACCTGCCCCATGCTTCCTCGACGCGGGTCATGGCTGCCCGGCTCCATCAGGGGCGTCCAATAGCCCGATGCGGCCGTGGACACGATATGCATGCGTTTGATCTTGCCGTCCTGGAAGTAATACAGCCGCTGCCGGGACTTGATGATGCCAATCGCTGTTGGTGGCAGACCCACCAGTTCCTTCGGGCGGTATTGCAGGCCCATCTCCCTGGCGTCGATCTTGCCACCGGTATCATCATACGCCGCAATGCGCAGGCGGAGTTTGTGCGTGTCCATCCACGGCACTTTCCAGATGTACTCGCCGGTGTTGCGCAGCATCGTATCCGCGATGACTTTGCCTACGGACCCGTTCGTGCGTCCCCCGAGGCGGCAGTTCTCATACTCGTAGTACATCCGCACCGATGCAACCGGCCCACCTGTCCGCCAGGTCAGGCGCAAGTTGTCGCCTTCGACGATTTCACCATCGTTGATCGGGTTGGTCATCAACACGAAGAACGGTTCGGCGATTGGCTGCACGAGCGGGGACCAGTCGGGGCGCATCTCGTGCGGCGGGTCAGGCTGGAAGGGCACGAAGCGCCCCACGGGCTGCACAGGGGCTACCGCGTCGGGAGGCTCAATGGGCGTGACCGTCGGGGCAGGACCCGCCGCATCATCTGTTGACGGAGCCTGCACGTCGGCGCCGCCGCTGGTGACCAGGAGTGTCATCATTGCTACGAGCATGGCCTGCAGCGCGATCATTCTTGCCTCCGAGAATGCTTACCCCCCGCTTGGGCAGTGCCAAACTCCTGCTCGGCCCCGGCTGCACTTGATAGTTCGACAGACACGCCGCTGAAGCGTTGCGCCCCCGGTACATCGAAATGCCGCGCATGCGCGCCCCTGCGCGGCATTTCGAAGGTCTGCTGAGCATATTGCCCCTACCCGGCAGCCATCTCTTCGCGGGTAGCGTCGATGATCTCGCGGAAGCGTCGCGCGGTCTCGGTGACCACGTCGAAGCGGCCCTCGGCGACCGCGTTCTTGTCGATCAGCGAGCCGCCGGCGCACAGCGCGGCGCAGCCGGCCTTCAGGAAATCCGCGGCTGTATCGAGGTCCACGCCGCCGGTCGGGACCATTCGCACCTGCGGCAGCGGGCCGAGCACGTCCTTGAAGAAGCGTGGGCCCAGGACGTCGGCCGGGAAGACCTTGATCAGGTCGCCGCCCCACTCCCACGCCTGCAGAATCTCGGTGGGCGTGAAGGTGCCCGGCATGACCAGCTTGTCATACCGGTGTGCCATCTCGATCATCTCGCGGTTCAGGCAGGGCCCGACCACGAACTCCGCGCCGGCCAGGATGGCCATGCGACAGGTCTCCGGGTCCAGAACCGTGCCGACGCCGATGAGCACATCGTCGCCGAACTTGCTGACGGTCTCCTCGATGACCGCGAGAGCGTTGGGCGTGGTCATGGTGACCTCGATGACGTCCACGCCGCCCTCTTTGATTGCTTCGGCCACGTGCATGAGGTGGTCAGAACTCTTCGCGCGGATGACCGCGGCGATCCCGGTCTTCAGAAATCGGTCAAGCGTCTGGATGCGATCCGCCATCTGTGTCACTCTCCGTGATTATCGGTTGGGGTGCGTCAGGTGTTGTGTCGGGGTATTCTCCCCTGACCTCCGCTGGCCCTGCTTTGCGTTGCAGAAGCCGCAGCACGTTTCCGCCCATGATTGCCTCAATCTGCTCGTCGGGCAAATTCAGTGCGCTGACTTGGTCGAGGCATTCGCGCGGTTCATTGAAAGGGTAACCCGAGGCGAGTAGGACCCGCTCGTAACCCACGCGCTTGATGATCGACTCGTGCAGTTCACCGAACGAAGTGTCGAAATAGACGTTCTCCGCGTCGCCGAGGGCCTTGAGGACTTGCGTGGTGCCACCGTTCATCTGACCCATCTTCGGGATCACGAAGATCTGCTCGGGGTAGCGGTCAATTATGCTGAGCGTGAGAGGGAAGTGCTCCACCAGCCAGATAGGCATGCCCAATTCGCCGGCGCGCGTGATGAACGCAGCCAGGTCCTCGCGGCCCAGCAGCGCGTCGAGCGCCTCCGGGTCCCAGTTCGCCGAGGTGACCGCGCCCCCAAAGTCCGGCGATGGTGACAGGAAGCAGCGTATCTGCAAAGCCCGGTACCGGTCGAAGTTCGGCGGGACCTTCGCCTGACCGCGTAGATGCCCGTTGAAGGGATTGCCGCCGAGGTAATACACCGGATACGGACCATCATCGCCCGCCACGTCCAGAGGCAGCCGCAGGTCGTCGCTCAGGCGAGGTGATTCAGGATGGGCTGAGAGCAGCGCCGTATCGGCTCCGGCCCGGCGCAGAGCTTCGCGAGCTTTCGCCCAACTGGATGAAGTGCGGCTGACGTGTACGCGCGCGTCAATAATGGGCAGGGCCATCTGATGACTCCTGGAAAATCCGTGGTGTGGAGGGTGAAGGATACCCGAAATGGTCGGTGTCGGCAAGCGGGCCGCCGGCCTGCGCGCGCAATTGCATTGGGAGGCCCATTGTGGTACACTCATGGGCCGTTGCGGACGTCACACGAAGCGTGGAGAATCCGTCGTGAATCAGACAGTAAACGGTCCGCGGCGTCGCGGGATGCTGCTTGTGGTGGCAGGCCCGTCCGGAGTGGGGAAGGGCACCCTCATCCGTGCGCTGCTCGACCGCCACAGCGAGATACAGTGGTCAGTTTCCTGCACCACACGCGACGCCCGACTCGGCGAGCAGCCGGGCAGCGACTACCACTTCGTGAGCGATGAAGAATTCGCGCGCATGAGCGCCGCGGGCGAGCTGCTCGAGTCGGCGCTTGTGCACGGTATCGATCGCTATGGCACGCCGCGTGCGCCGGTTGAGGAGGCCATGGCGGCTGGCCGTGACATCGTGCTTGAGATCGACTATCAGGGCGCGCGTTCGGTGCGTGCGGCCATGCCCGAGGCCGTGATGGTGTTCGTCGCGCCCCCCAGTTCCGACGCCCTGCGCGGGCGGCTGGTCGGGCGCAAGACGGAATCATCTGAGGCGGTCGAACGGCGCATGCGCAGCGCTCGCATCGAGTTCGCTCGCATGGGCATGTTCGAGTATGTGCTGGTCAATGACGATCTCGACCAAGCGATAGAGGACCTGTGCGCCATCTACTTGGCCGAGAGGATGGCTCTGCGGCGCAGTGGGTGGCAGGCTTTGCAGTCCGAACTGCTGAACGGCATGGGGGAGTGAGTAGCGGTGACTGACCTGCGCGGTCGGAGAATAGTCGTCGGCGTGACCGGTGGCATAGCTGCCTACAAGATCTGCGATCTGGTCAGCGCGCTGACCCAGGCCGGGGCGCAGGTGCGCGTGATCATGACCGATGCCGCCCAGCGCTTCGTCAGCCCCCTCACTATGGCCACGCTCAGCGGCAACCCCGTCGCCACAGACATGTGGGCAGAGCGAGACGATATCGCCCACATCTCCCTCGCAGACTTCGCCGAAGTGGTGATTGTTGCTCCGGCGACCGCCAACATGATCGGGAAGTTCGCCCACGGGATCGGCGACGATCTACTCTCCACAGCTCTTCTGGCTTGCGATTGCCCTGTCATCGTGGCGCCTGCCATGAACGTGCGCATGCTCGCCGGAACAGCGGTTCAGGAGAATCTGGTGACACTGCGCGAGCGCGGTGTGACGATCATCGCTCCCGAGGAGGGCCGCCTGGCCTGTGGCGATATCGGCGCGGGGCGGCTGCCCTGCACCACAGCGCTCTTGACGGTAATCGAGGAAGCCCTCGGGGTCACTGGGCCGCTGGCGGGTAAGCGCGTCGTGGTGACCGCTGGCCCGACACGCGAAGCCATCGACCCGGTACGCTTCCTGAGCAATCCCTCCTCCGGCAAGATGGGCTACGCAGTCGCAGATGCGGCAGCTCGGCGCGGCGCCCGGGTGGTCCTGATCAGTGGGCCCACATCGCTGGAGCCGCCCGCTGGTGTGCGGCTGGTGTCAGTCACCTCTGCCCAGCAGATGAATGCGGCGGCTCGGGAACTCGAAGGGCAGGTCGATGTGTTCGTGGGAGCGGCGGCGGTGGCCGACTGGCGCCCCGTCGCGACCGCTGACCAGAAGATCAAGAAGGGCAATGAGTCCGGCCTCACCGTTGAGCTTGAGCGCACGCCCGACATCATCGCGGGCGTCGCGCAATGGGACCCAAAGCCGCTGATCGTCGGCTTCGCGGCCGAAACGCAGGAACTCCTCGCCAACGCCTCAGACAAGCTGCGGCGGAAGGGATGGGACCTCGCGGTGGCGAACGACGTGACCGTGGCTGGGGCGGGGTTCGCTGTGGACACCAATCAGGCAGTGATAATCGATGCATCTGGCGAGGCCGAAGAGCTTGGTCTTATGGACAAGGCCGATCTCGCCGGACGCATCCTTGACCGTGTTGAGACGTTGCTAAGCTACCTCTTCACCTCCGAGTCGGTCACCGAGGGACACCCGGATAAGGTATGCGACCAGATTTCCGACGCCGTGCTGGACCACGTAATGGCGCAGGACCCGACCGGCCGTGTAGCGATCGAGACTCTCGTCACCAATGGCACCTGCGTCGTAGCTGGCGAGATGACCACCACAACTTATGTTCCGGTGGATGACGTTGCGCGCCGCGTCATTGCGGGCATCGGTTATACGCGGGCGAAGTACGGCTTCGATTCGCAGACAGTCGGCGTGCTGTCGGCCATCCACGGG
>JALGSU010000005.1 GCA_029821735.1 Candidatus Zipacnadia bacterium
TCTGCGCGCTGCGGGTTGCTCACGCCCTCGATCTTCGCCACGGCTGCCTGTGCACCCATTTCTCTCGTGAGGGTAGTGTCTGGTAAGGGGGAGTTTCGTCTAAGGGGGCGGAGATTCTTTCATCGCGGGCGGCGCTAATGTTGGCGGCTACACGTCCAGGTGAAGTAGATGCTACTGCCGCCGACCCCTCCAGCGCTGGAGAGGATGAACCCGTGGTCGCGCCGCTCGTAGTGGAAGGGCTGGCCGCTGTATGGGTCGGTAGGAAGCGGCTGGCCGCTGGCGGATGCGAGTTCCGCCAGCGTCTCGGGCCAAGCGGCATGCTCGGCCTCATGGAGCGCCAGCGCGATCGCCACCTCTGCCAGACGAAGTCGCGCCATGTCGCGGTCACGGTGCCCAGGGTAAGAAGAGAAGAGCGAGCCGCGGACGCCCATGATGTCCCGGTATGTCAGGGGTAGCGATTGGGCGATGGCGGGCAAGAGCCGGCCGGTCGGCCTCGTCTTCGAGGGTGGAATGCGTTGGGCGGGCACGGTGCGCGACGCCTCGTAGGCTTCGCGGATCGAGCGCAGATGCCAGACGAGATCGGAGTTATGCAGCGGACGCGAGATGCGATAGGGCCGCAGGTGGAGAGCGAACCAACTGCCTGAGGGCAGGTCCGAGTAATTGAGACCGGTACGACGACAATAGGCTTCGGGGTCGGCGCGGAACTGCTCCATGTTCCTGATCGCCTCGGCAGACAAGAGGCGGAGGAAGGCATCGAGGTCCTCCTCCGGGTCCACTTCCGCGAGCGTATCCTGCAGGTCGGTCAAGCGCCGTGCTGAGAGCGCGCCAGACGACAGGACCTGCTCCAGTTCAGAGAGCCCCTGAGAACGCAGGGCGCGCGAGCCATGATAGCCGCCCCAACCCGTGCCGGCGTCGATGTGTTGGGACATGCGCACCATGGCGATGACCCAGCGCAACGCCTCGTCGGGGTCGCCATCCTCGGTGCAGAGCCTGGCTCGGGCGTGGAGCCAGTATCCGGCATTGCGCAAGGCCCGAGCTGCGAGGCGCTCCAAGTCTTCGCCCAACAGCACGCAGTCGGGCATCCGCGACCCACGCTCAAGTTCATCGAGTATGCCGAGTACCACGGGATCGGCCATGATCACCTGTACCTGCGCGCGCCCAGTGCCGTCACGGAGGAAGTGCGACACCACCCCTAAAGACTGGCCTGTGGGGTCGAGCGCACTCTTGGGAGCGTTGGCTGCCACGAAGGCCTGCGGACCGAGAGCCTGCTCGTAGACAAGCGCAGCGTTCTGCTCATCGGGGATGGAGCGTTGGGGGATTTCGTCGGCTGAGAGGTAGAAGCCGTGGTTGCGCAGCCACGACAGTTCGCGGTCAAGCGTGCGCTGGCCGGACCAGTCGAGCCAACCCCATAGGACTACCCACGGGAGCGCGAGCAGCACGAATCCCCATACGCAACCGCGCAGGGCGCAGGAGCTATGCCATTTTCTGCGCAACCAACCGCGTCTCGCGGCTCCCTCGCCCGGATCGTTTCGTCCAGCCGACACGACGTCACCCCCGCAACAGGCGTCTGCGCTCTCCTGACATCATACCCGGGAGGAGTGGTGGTGGCGGTTAAGGTGATGTGAACCGGGCGGTTGTGGACGGCGGACGGCAGATACGACAACGACCGGCGGGTCTGACGCCTTCGCTGAAGCTATGGCGCCCAGAGAAAGACCCGCCCTCCATACGGCGAACGGCAACGACCGGGCGGGGACGTAGCCCCGCCCCTCCAAACGACAAGGCATACGGCACAGGCCGGACAGTGGTCCGGCCTCTCCATGCGGCGAAGGCAACGGCGCGGCGATCGGCAAGACGGAGGGAAGGCGAGGGGAGCGGGGAAGTGATGGACGGCGCTATGAGCCTGTGATGAGGAGTGACGCGCGATGGGATACAACACCTACTGGGGCGATATGCATACGCAATTCAATCTCGCGCATATGCGACTGCAGGAGCGGGGCGTCGACGCAGTGGCCGAACCGCCGGATGACGCCAGCGACTGCGAAGGGTTCGTGCGCCAGGCTTTCGAGGGCGCGAGTGAATACCTGGACTTCTTCCCCATCGTCTATTACCCATCACACTTCTACACCACCGAACCGGGGCTGCGGACCGAGACCATCGGCATGAAAGACTACTTCCGGCCAGACTGGGAGATGATCTGCCGACTGGTCAAGGAGTTCCATCAGCCCGGGCGCTTCGTGACGTTCGCGGGGTACGAGTGGACCGGCGACCGGACGCGGTGGGGCGACCATAACGTGTTCTACCCGTACGACGACCCGCCGCTGGACCTGTCAATGACCATCGAGGAGCTATACGCGAACCTGCGCGCGGCGAGCGGGATCGCGGTGCCGCATCACGTGGGCTACAGCTTCGGGAACCGCGCGAAGGACTGGGACCACTTCGACGAGGCGATCTCGCCGATGGTCGAAGTGTATTCGGTGCACGGGTCGTCGGAGGGCTGCAATACGCCGCTGGGTATGGTGCGGAACGGGTCGATGGCGCCGAGGGTGTCGGGGTGCACGGTGCAGGACGGGCTGGCGCGCGGGCACCGGTTCGGGATCATGGCGTCGGGCGATAACGGCGGGGGCTACGCGGCCAAGTGGGGCATCGGGCTGATGGCGGCACTGGCGAAGGATCTGACGCGGGAATCGCTGTGGGACGCGTTCGTGAACCGGCGGGTGTACGGCGTGACCGGGGATCGGATCAAGCTGGACTACAGCGCCGAGGGCGCGCCGATGGGCTCGGTGGTCGAGTCGAGCGGACCGGTGACGCTGCGGGCGGCGGTGGAGTGCACGCAGGCGCTGGACCGCATCGAGATACTGCGCAACAACCGCGTGGTGTTCACGCACTGCCATAACGGCACGTGGGCGCCGCCGGACGCGGGGACGGTGCGCTGCAAAGTGGCGTTCGAGGCCGGCTGGGGACCGGCGGCGCAGTATGGTCTACAGCGCGCGGACAGGCAGTGGCAGGGGCGACTGGTGGCGGAGGGGATGGCGGTGCGATCGGTAGAGGGGTGCTTCACGCGTCACGGCAACCGGTACGAGCAGGTGTCTGACGCGGAAGTGCAGTTTGAGCTGACGACCTCGCCGCGACGCAATGCGGCCGAAGACACCGCGCAGCAGACGCTGGTATTCGAGATCGAAGGGCCGGCGGACGGCACGGTGGTCTATGAGTGTGACGGGGAGCGGATGGAGTTCACGCTGGCGAAGGCGATGCGGGAGTCGGGGCTGATCGTGTTCTACGACGAGGTGAAGGCGAGCGTGCGCGAGCAGTTCGGGTTCGGTGAGAATGACTTCGAGAACCCGGCGGACGCCTACTACCACAACGCCTACAAGATCAAGCGGCATGTGGCTATCCCCGCGGAGGGGTACACCGCGCAGGTGGAGTTGACCGACGACACGCCGCAGGATGGGCAGAGTTGGTACTACGTGCGAGTGAGCCAGCTCAACGGGCAGTACGCGTGGTCGAGCCCGATATGGGTGGAGAGAGAGTAGCGGCTGGCAGGCAGCAGGGCAACGGTAAGGCGAGCGACCGGCGGGTCTGACACCTTCGCTGAAGCTATGGTGCCCAATGAAAGACCCGCCCTCCATACGGCGAAGGCGGACGGCAACGACCGGCCGATTCTCACGAATCGGCCCTCCATACGGCGAAGGCGGACGGCGAACGGCAGACGGCGACGACAGGCAGTACGGTCAGTCGCCCTGATAGCCGTTCTCGCGCCAGATTTCGCGGGCGTCGTCGAGCGCTTTGTCCGGGATCTCGCGCTTCCCGAGAATGGACGGCAGCGGATCACCCTCTTTGTGCGCGGTGGGATCGGGGCTCCAGTGATCATCCTCATACTGCACGCGGGCGGCTTCGGTGCGGAAGTCGGGGACGTCGATGGTGTTTGAGTCATCAAGCGCGGAGCGATACGCCAGCGGGCCGATGATGGACATGGCGACGCCGCGATAGACGTCGAGATAAGGCGGCTCGCCAGAGCGGATGGCGTTGGCGAAGTGCACGTTGGTGAAGAAGTCTCCCCCACCGTGGCCGGCCGTCGCGGCTTCCTCGGCGTATTCGGGGAAGTCGGGCGCGTAAATCTCATCGACCGGCTCGGCGTCCTCGTGGTAATTCTCCTGGCGGAAGTAGAGATGGTCGCGCTCGCCGTGGCGGAGGTTCTCCATGGCGCCACGTGAACCGTGGATGCGCACCCATACGCCGTGACCGCGCAAGTAGACCTGCAGGAGCTTGACGACGGAACCGTCATCCATGCGCAGCGCGATCATCGAAGCCGCGTCGTTCTGGCGGACGCTGAGCTGGTGGACGGGGTCGTCCTCGCGATTGGGTACGACGAAACCGTTGACTTTGGTGGGCCAGGTGTCGGTGACGTACATGATCGGGCCGAGCGCGTGGGTGCAGTAGTAGGTGGCGGGGATCCAGTTGCGCCAGTGGTTCACGCCAGGCGACAGGCGGGCGTGACGGTTCGAGTCCATCGGGTGGACGTACTCGGCCTCGCCATACATGAAGCTGCCGATGTCGCCCGCGAGGTAGCGACGGCGCATCTCCTGGTTGAAGACCATGAACGGATAGTTCTCGGCGAACATGTAGGTAAGGCCGGTGCGCTCGACAGTGCGGATGAGTTCGACGCCCTCGGCGAGCGTCAGGCAGGCGCTGGTCTCGCTCATCACATGCTTGCCGGCGTTGAGCGCCCGCACTGCGAACGGCGCGTGCTGGTGGAAGTAGTTGGCGAGGATCACCGCGTCCATGTCATGCTCGAGGAACTTGTCGAAGTCGGTGTAGGTCGCGACCCCGAACTCCTCGCCGACCTGCAGCAGCTTCTCCTCCCAGGTGTCGCACAGGGCGACAAGTTCCATGCCCAGATGTGGCCCCGCACCAGCCGCGGCACTCCGCCCACGGCCCACGCCGATGACGCCAACTCGTATCTTCTTCATGGGTTCCTCCTGATGCGACGACCGGGCGGGGACATAGCCCCGCCCCTCCAAACGGCCAAGGCAACGACCGGCGGGTCTGACACCTTCGCTGAAGCTATGGTGCCCAAGGAAAGACCCGCCCTCCATACAGCGAAGGCGGACGACGGTGGCCAACAACACCGACAGATCAAAATCGACGCGGGCGAAGACACCCAGTCCTGAAGTGCCTTCTATTCGCCCATTACCCAGACGCGTTTGTAGATGCCGCCCTTGCCGCTTGAGTCCCTTACAGCGACCGCCAGAGAGTTGGGCACGCCGAACTCAACCGCGTCAGTGATGTCGACGGTGAAGGGCGTCTTCCAGCCATCGTCGCCCTCCATCTTGTGGTCGGCGATGAGCTGCTCGTTGATCCAGATTTTCGCGTCCTCGTCGACGGAGCCGAAGAAGAGCACGAGCTGCTGGCCCTGGTACTTCTCGTCGATGGTGAAGCCGGTGCGATACCAGCCGAGGCCATCATACTGAGTGCCATGGTCGGCGAGCCACTGCTTGCCGGGCGCCTGATCCTCCCAGAACGCGTCGGTGCGAGCGACGTCCCAGCCCTCGCGAAGGGTCGGGCGCTGGAACCAGCGCTGGTCCTCGCCAATCTCGTCGGGGTCGAAGCGGAAGCGCCACTTCTCGGGCAGGAGGGCGACGCCGGAGCGGTCGCCGATGTCGCGCACGAGCTTGTAGCCAGCGTAGTCGCCGGTCCGGGTGTCGCGCCACATGGCCCAATACGGGTTGATGACGCCCTCGGCGCCGATCTGCAGTCGATAGCGGTGCATCTTGCGGATGGTCTGCAGGTCAGCGTTCAGGTCCTGGGTGCTGCCGGAGTTGATGGCCTCGGTGGCGGCGATGGCCTTGGCGGTCATGTCCGCGTGCCAGAGGGCCTTGCGCAGAGCCTCGACGCGCGCCTGGACGGTGGCGGACTCGTTCTCGGCGAGGCGGGCGGCCTCAAGGAGGATCGTTGACCCGCGACCGATCGCCTCGTCATTGTATACCTCCGGCTGCACGCGCTCGAAGCCGCGGCCCAAGTTGCCATAGCCGAGTTCAAGCATGCGGTCGGTGAACTTGGGCCAGGTCTCGCGGTTGAACTGCTCCCAGTAATCGAAGTATTCGCGGACCTTGGGGGCAGCGGCGCCGAAGGCTGAGTAGTATTCGTCGAGCAACTGCTCGGTGGAGGCAGTGGTGTCCCAGTGCAGGCGGGCGAGGAGGTAGTAGATGGGGCCACTTGAGCACCACATGCCAGAGAGGGTGTCGTAGTCGGTGCCGATCATGCCGTTGGCGGCGGCGAAGCGGAAGTCATCGGCCATCTGGTCCATGGAGGGCTTGGGGGTGGCGTGGATTCCGCCGAGCCAGTTGGGGCGCAGGAAGAGGCTGACGCCGTGGGAACTCCAGGCCTGCCAGTCCTCGCGGAACTTGCGGCTGCCCTCGCCGTCGTTGGGGTAGCTGACGCCGGGTACGAAGCCGACGATGATGTTGGGTTCGAGCCGGGCTTCGCGCGGCGGGAAGCGGTAGGCCGAGTAGGCGTAGCCGACCACGAAGGCCTCGGGATCGATGACGGCGACGCGTTTGGCCAACTCGTTCCAGAAGCGGCAGTAGCGGTCGGAGAGGACAAGCTTCTCGACGCCGGCGGCGTCAGTTACCGTATAGTCGGGGACGTCCCAGGCGGTGCATTTCTCGCAGGTGCACCAGCCGAGGGAGTCGTTCTCACAGGCGTTGAGAGTCTGGTAGCCGGTGGGGTTCTCCTCGCGAGCAACCTGCCACTTGTCGATGATGGCGTCCCAGAGGGTGGGCTCGGCAACGCACATCTTCACGCGGTCGGGCACGCGGTCAGAGACGGGCCCGCGTATGCCG
Organism: Candidatus Zipacnadia bacterium; assembly: GCA_029821735.1. Taxonomy (GTDB): domain Bacteria; phylum Armatimonadota; class Zipacnadia; order Zipacnadales; family UBA5352; genus JALGSU01. Next base: position 6,840 of record JALGSU010000005.1, read on the forward strand.
CGCTCAGCGGTGAGTGCGAACCACTCGGGGTGCTCCTCACCGTATTGCTCCCACCACTTGGTGAAGGCGTGCCCGTAGTTGAGGAAGAGATTGCGGCCCATGCGCATGCGAGTGAGCCAGACATGGGTCTCCTCGGCAGAGACCGTCCAAGGTCCCCGGTCGAGCGGGCCGGTGAAGGTCTCGATCCGGTCGAGGAAGCTGCTCTTGTAGGCAGTGCGCAGGTGGCGCTGGCGTATCTGCGGGACCTCGTAGATATCGAGGTCGGCGAGTGTGATAGTGGGCTGATCGGGTATCTCGGTGCCCAGTTCGCCGGGCCACAGGAAGCGGACGCCGAGTTGATCCTGCAGCAGATCATAGACGGCGAAGAGCGTGCCGCGCTGGTTGTTGTAGCTGCGCGGGTCGTCCTTGTCGCCCGGGCCGATGAGGTCGCCGCCCGTAACGACGAGGTCATCGCCGACGGTGAGAATGCGGATGCTCTCGGGGGGGAGTTCGTCAGCGTTTATGCCAGCGGCGAGGGCAACTTCGCTCGGACCGACGAAGATTCGGTGAGCGGGGCCGCCATCCTCGGGGGCAAGGCTGTCGGTCGCGGTGACAATCTCGATCTCCGCGCCGCTGATCTCCTGCAGGAAATACTGCAGCTCCTCGGCCGCGTAGCGCTGCAGACGCAGCGCATCATCGGCGACGACAATCGCGCAGTTCGCAGCGCCATCCTCGGTCAAATCCATCGCCAGAGCGGGTGCCAGTGCGAATGTCAGGCTCACGGCCAGGGCTATCCATCGCATTCTCGCTCGTCCCTTCGCGGACATCGTCACTTCGGGTCGCCCCTTCTCCGCGCCCGAGAGCAGACCTTCCCGGAAGGCTTTGTGCTGGCAGATGGCGAACGTGCGTGGGCTCACCACCACTATTGAGGGTGATTGATCTGACTTCTCGGGAACGCTTCACGACGACGCTTCAACTGCGGGAGCCTGACCGGATTCCGGTCGTGGACATCAGCTTCTGGACGCCCACCATCGAGCGCTGGCGCAAGGAGGGGCTGCCTGCGGATGTCAGCCCGGCTCAGTACTTCGAGCTGGACGACATGATGCGCCTCGGGGTGGACTGCACGCTGCAGCTTGAGCCGGAAGTGCTGGAGGAGACAGACGAGTGGGTGGTGGATCGAGATAAGGATGGGGCGACGCATAAGCGGTGGAAAGAGCAGTATGCCACGTGCGCGGAGCTGGACCAGCTCATCACCAGTCGCGAGGTGTGGGATGAGTATCGCGGACGGCTGCAGCCTACGGAAGACCGCATCGCGCAGGCAGCCAGCGAGCGAATCAGCGCACTGCATGAGCAGGGAGAGTTCGTGGTGCTGTCGCCGTCTGAGCCGGTCTGGTGGGTGTGGCGGGCGCTGGGGATGACGCGGGTGTTCATGGCCATGGCCGGCGAGCCGGAGTGGTTCGACGAGATGGTCCATACGCAGACGCAGATGCAGCTCGAGCTGGTGCAGCAGGTCATCGACCGCGGCGAGAAGCCGGATGGCATCTGGTATTTCTCGGACCTGTGCTACCGCAACGGGATGTTCTTCTCGCCGGAGATGTACCGCGACCTGATGTTGCCACACCACCGGCGAATCGCGGAGTTCTGCCACGCCAACGACATGTTCCTGGTGCTGCACTGCTGCGGCGACGCGCGGAACCTGGTGCCGCTGCTGATCGAGGCGGGCTTTGACGCGATTCAGCCGCTGGAGGCGCGGTGCGGCAACGATGTGCGGCTGCTCAAGCCTCTGTATGGCGACCAGATCACGCTCTTCGGGAACATCAACGTGGATGTGCTTTCGAGCGGCGACCGGACGGCGATTCGCGAGGAGATCCTGACCAAACTCGATGCCGCGATGCCGGGCGGGGGCTATATCTACCACTCGGACCACTCGATCCCGCCGACGATCAGTTTCGCGGACTATGCGTATGCGCTGGAACTCATCCGCGAGCGAGGCCGTTACAGATGAGGTGGCTTGCGGATGGTCTTCGATGACGCGACACTGGTGGAGATGCTGCGGCGCTCGTATGTGGCCTGCGACGGACTGTGGTTCGTGAAGGCCGAGGAGGCGCATGACCTGGCGACCGCTTTCGATCTCGACGAGCGCGTCTGGGAGGTCATGCCAAAGATCCAGGCGCGGAAAGCGCGGGAACTGTTGAGCATCGAGGGCGGCGGTCTGGCGGAACTGGGGCAGTGCTTCGCGCTGAAGCTGGCGTCCGAGGGGCACGAGTTCGAAGTACTGGGTCCGGCGGACGGAGAGCTTGTGGTGCAGGTGACGCGGTGCCAGTGGCGGGCGGTGCTGGAGCGGGCCGGTCGAGGGCACCTGGGGCGGGAGATCGCCCACCGTGTCTGCGCGAACGAGGGCGCCGCGTGGGCCAGAGAGTTCAGTGACGAGATCAGCTTCACGCTTGACGGGAACATGTGCGAGGGCGCGTGCGCGTGTCGCTATGTGTTCACGCAAGCGCAAGGCGAACGGAAGTGACGCAATGCCCGACCAGCCTCTCCAAGTATTGATAAAGCCCGCAGGGGCTGACTGCAATCTCGCCTGCAAGTACTGCTTCTATTCGTGCAAGGGCAACCTGTACCCGGGCGAGCGCCGGCATCGGATGTCGGACCGGGTGCTGCGCGAGCTGGTGCGCAAGTATATGAACCACTGCGATCGCAGCGCTGCCTTCGCGTGGCAGGGCGGCGAACCGACGCTGATGGGGCTGGACTTTTTCAAGAGCGCGGTGCGCTACCAGCAGCTCTACGGCCGTCCGGGGCAGATGGTGTCGAACTCGCTGCAGACCAACGGCGTGCTGCTTGATGATGCCGAGTGGGCGAAATTCCTGCACGAATACAAGTGGCTGGTCGGGGTGAGTCTGGACGGTCCGGCGGACGTGCACGACGCGTGGCGGGTGGACCATGACGGTAAGCCCTCGCACGCCCGGGTGCGGCGCGCGCTGGACACGCTGCTCGAGCATGAAGTCGAGGTCAATGTGCTGACGATGGTGACGCCCGCGAATATCCACCGGGCGGCGGAGACCTACGAATATCTGCTGGATACGGGCGTGGACTTCCTGCAGTTCATCCCGCTGTGCGAGCCGCTGCCGGACGGCAGTGCGCTGGCGGATTTCACGATCGACCCGGTGGACTACGGCAATTTCCTGATCGAGATCTTCGATATGTGGATCGCGGAGAAGCCGCGGACGGCGTATGTGCGCATGTTCGACGACATGCTCTCGGTGATCATGGGCAACCCGCACCCGACCTGCATGTTCGGGCCACAGTGCGGGCTGTATGTGGTGGTGGAGCACAACGGGGACCTGTACGCGTGCGACTTCTTCGTGGACGATCAGTGGCGTTACGGGAACCTGATGGAGATGGACCTGCATCATGTGCGCAAGCAGGCGGCGTACGGGCAGTTCCGCGATCGGAAGACGGCTGAGATTGACGAGTGCAAGGACTGCAAGTGGTTCGGTCTGTGCCACGGGGGATGTCCGAAGTGGCGGCCGCGGATCATGCTGGGCGAGGGGTCGCCGAAGACCTACTTCTGCGAATCATACAAGATGCTTTTCGAGCATGCGAGCGAACCGCTGAAAGCACTCGGGGAGCGCCTGGCGCGTGAGCAGGCCGAGCGACAGGAGTAACCGACCAGCGGCTCATTGAGTGATATGGTCTGAGAATCGCCGAGGCGCCGGCTAGAGCCGGCGCCTCGCACTTTTACCCTCCCCCACTGCACTACAGACCGAGCAACCCGAACAGAGCGCCGACGGTCCAGATGCTGTTGCGTACATCGCCCCAGTCCGTCCGTGTCTTGGCGGCCGGGATGTAGACGATGTCGCCCTCGCGCATCACTACGCTCTCGGGAACCTTGCCGCGACGCAGCGCGGACATGTTTATCCTGGTGAACTCGCTCTCGCCCTCGTCGCTGGTCCGGATGAGCGTGACCTCCTGCATGTTGGAGCGCTCCCAGACAGCGGTCGCCGCAACGACGTCCATGAGAGTAAGGCCATCGGTGAGCGGTATGGCGCGCTCGCCGCGAGTGACGCCAAGGACGTATATCTTGTTGAGTTCAGGAACCATCACGATGTCGTCAGGCAGGAGCTCGATATTGTCGTCGAGGACGCCGTCACGCATGGCAGCTTCCATGTCGGCGACGATGCGACCGTCCGTGCGATAGATGGCGGTGTTCTCCAAATCCGCGTCAGCCCTCGGGCCCGCGTGAGTGAGCAGGCGCAGCAGGTCGCGCTGCTCCTCCTCACGGATATCGATCACGCCCGGGCGGGCAACGGCGCCAATAATGAGGACCGTTTCGGGGTCGGACCGCGGCACCAGCAGGGCGTCGCCGGGGTTGACCTGCATGTTGTACTGCATCTCGCCGCGCTCAAGCAGGCCCTCGAGGTCGAGTTCGACCACGCTGTCGGGGGTGATGAGCTGGGCTTTGGCCAGGTCGGCGTCGGCGGTGATGCTACCGGCTCGCGCGATGGCCTCGAGGACGGTGATGGGCTCGCCCACCTCAAAGCTGCTGGGGCTTTTGACTTCGCCAAGCACGGAGACTTTGCCGGCCTCGGCGACGACCACGACGTCGCCCGGATGCAGAACGATATTCTGGCTCAGGTCGCCGTCGCGGAGGAGCTTCTTGAGGTCCACTCGCACGGTGGTCTCGCCCTCGCGGACGATCAGCGCGTTGGTTCGGTCAGCGCGCTCGGTAAGCCCGCCGCCGAGCTGCCCAATGGCGTCGAGCAAGGTGATCTCCTCGTCCAGAGGCATGATGAGGTGACCGGGTGTGCGTATTTCACCCAGAAGGGTGAGCCGGTCAGTCAGCTTCGGGACGTAGATGGAGTCGCCGTGCTTGACGGGCGGCACTTCGTCGAGCGAGGCGTCAGTAATCAGGCCGCTGATGTCAATGGTGTTCGCGGTGCCGTCGGCACTTCGAACGTTGACGCGACGCAAGTCGCCTGTCTCGATGATACCGGCGCCAGCCACTGCGTCGGCGATAGTCGCGCCGAGGGGGAGCAATATCGGTCCCTGGGAGGCTACCAGTCCGGATACGTAGACCTTGCGCTCTGAGGCCAGTTCGTTGAGAGCCATAGACACGGAGGGACGCCGGAGGACGCGTCGGAGGGAGTCGGAGATGGCCGTCTGGGCATCTTCGAGCCTTTTGCCGCCCACTTCGACGGTGCCGATGAGAGGCAAGATCACGGTGCCGGATGGGCCGACCCGGTAATCGCCGCTCATGGCCTGCTCTCCGAACACCTGGATGGAGAGCATGTCGCCGGGACTGATTGTGTATCTGGCCAGAACCTCAGGCGTATCCGCCCAAGCTCCAGCCATCAGCAAGAGTGCAAATACTGCCGCGATGGCGTGCTTCGAAACATGCTTCTTCATATTGTCTGTGATTTTACGGTGCGGTCAATCACAAGTCAAGCAAAGCGATAACCGGATTTGCTCAGAGGTGGTCCGGGAGGCGCCGCAACAGTGCTTTCCGGCGCGATTTGGGGGTCAGTTGCGGGAGAATGGCGCATCGTCATCGGAGACGCCGAGCGCGTCGAGACGCTTTCGGGCAGCCAGAATTACGCGCTGATGGTCGACTTCCTGGCGAAGCATGGGCATGGCCATCGCCAGACGGTCGCCGACGGTGCTGGCCTCGAGAAGCTGCTGCTGGACCTCGAGGGAGGCCTGGACGTGAGCAGCGACGGCCCAGGAGAGCTGCACGGGATCTTCCGGGACTTCGGGGTGCGTGTCTTCGGTCTCCATCGTCTCCAAGAGCATACGCACCAGGGCCTCGAGCTGCTGATGGGCCTCGGTGGCCATGGCCCGTTCGGCCGGGCGGAGGGTTGGGTCGTCGACGAGGACCTCTACTTCGGCCTCAACCACGGGCTTGAGATTCATGAAGCGGCGGATGCGGAAACGCGGGCCACCGCGCGCCATGACGAGGCTGCTGGCGTCGGGGAGCTTGGTGACGGCCACGATCTTGGCGACAGTGCCGATATCGTGCGGGATGCCCGTGCCGCCCACTTCCTGGCCAGCGGACAGGAGTGAGACGCCGAAAACGCCGTCACCGGTGTCCACGCACTCGTCGAGCATGGTGCGGTAGCGCTCCTCGTGGATATAGAGCGAAGTGGGCGTCCCGGGGAACAGGACGCTGCTGAGGGGCATGATGGGCAGATTCTCGAGAATTCCCATGGTGATCTTCTCGGCGGTCTCCGACGTGAGGGGATATTGCACACGCCGGGCTGGTTCTCCTCCTTGCGGGCCAGATGCAGGAGATTGGCTGGCGAGAGGAGAAACTACAGGCGGTAGGAGATATCGATCACCTGGAGCGACGATCATGGCGGGCATGGGCAAAGCGGCCGCACTTGAGTATGCTACAGAGCACATCTTCTCGATGGGCCTCGACGACGCGGCGGCCGTGATGAGCGAGATGAACATGGCTTGGGGTCTGGCCAAGATCCACCACGTGCAGACGGTCCTGGGGGATGAGCCTGACGCGACCTTCATCGGCACGCCGGATCTGACCGTCACGCGCAATGTTGAGCGGTGGAACGCGGGCATCGGCTACGGGGGCAAGATCACGTGGGGCGACGGCTCGCGCCCGTATTGCTTCCCGGAGGTCAAGCCCAACGCGTGCGGCATGCTGGTGGGGGGCATGCACGAGTTGCCGACGCTGAGCGAACTGGCGGCGCGGGTGCATGAGTTGACGCGCGAGACGCCTGAATTGGACGGTGTGAAGGTCGACTGGGACCTGGGAGTGGGCAACCACTTCATCGACGTGATGGCCGTGGAACCGGTTCTGGGCGACCTGGACCTGCCACCCTACGCGTTCGTGCTGCACTTTTCGGGAGGAGAGCTGCGCGGCGATGGTCCGCTGGGCATGGGGCTTTACTGGCACGACAGCGAGGAACTGCGGCGCCGCTGCCGGATGGTCGACACTCCGTGGGGGGCGGTGCGTGTTCTCGAGGGTGAGGACGCGGCGGCGTATTACGAGTTCTTCCTGATTGCGGCCGAGTTCTCCGAGCGACGCCGGCGACTGGTGGCGGACCGGGTCTTCGGCTGCTGCGAGGGCTATGAAGTCATCGCCAACCTGGTGGTCCTCGGGTGCCAGAGCACGACGGGAGGGGGGCTGGTGCCGATCATGCTGCGCGAGAGCACACCGGGGTATCTGTTCCGGGCGCTGCCGAACATCGAGGACGACGTGATCGATCTGCTGGGCTGGGGCGATCGCGCGCGCGAGCACGGGGTCATCGACCAGATCCATAGGGCCAACATCATTCCGCACGGGGCAGGCTACATGCTCGAAGGCGTGGCGCGAGTGCTGGGCGTGGAGGAGATCGGCGACACACGCTACTTCCGGGTCGAGGCGACCGAGGGCGGCGTGGAGATGCTGATCGGCAGCCCGCGTGACCTGGTTTACGCCTACCGGGGCCGCCGAGTGATCCTGAAGGCCGCCGAGTGCCGGTTGGGCGAGATCGCGGCGCGGATGAAGCCGCTGTATGTGCTGAAGGATTGAGGGAGCGGTACGACCACGGCGGCAAAGGGGAATTGGCAAAAGGCAAAGGGGAAACGGCGGAGACGAAAGAAACGAAAGAGACAGCAGAAACGGCAACGGCGGACGGCATACGAGACCACCACACGACCACAGCCGGCCGATTCTGACGAATCGGCCCTCCTGACGGCAAAGGCAACGGCTACCGGCTGAAGGCCAGCGCTGCCAGCAAAGGCGGGGCGGATGGCAACGGACAGTTCTGAGATGGCCGCTACTCGGCGAACATGCGAAGGTCGGATAGGTCGATGCCAGAGTTTGTCAGCAACTGGGCCGTCTGCTGTCGGAAGCTGAGCACCTGAGCGGCCTGCTCCTCCTCGTTATCGCTGGTTGCTTTGCCCTCCGCATAGCCGAGCACCTGCTGCCAAGTCGGGTTGTTGGCGACCGCCCATACCGCCAGTTGGACCACGGGCCGCGAGGGCTGCACGCGCCCGATCGCGGAGGTGAGCGCCGCCATCTTCGGCGACGGGCAGCAGTACGGAATCATCTTGTCCCAGCGCGAGGGCGCGGGCAGATCGTAGTTGGTGCAGGCGGTGGGAATCTCCACGATCACGAAGGGGCGCCCGCGCAGATCGATGGGGACCCAGCCGAGCGTGGTCATGCCCTGCAGGCCTTCCTGCTGAGCCCAGAACTGCGTCCCGGGCGCTACGGTAATCTCGTCAGGGCCGAAAGTCGAAGTGCGTATGCGGCCGCGGACAGACTCGTCCCCGTTCCCGTAGAAGGTCGCCTCGATCTTCCCCTGAGCAAGCGCGGCGAGCATGTCCATTGGCTCTGCCACGGCGAGGCCCAAGGCGAGAGCACCTACTGTCAAGCATACGAACATCCGCAAGCCGGTACGCATGACGAGCACCTCCAGTCACTTCCGGCGGCGCGAGTCCATGTGGCCGCCTCAGGTACTTCGACGCGCGAGCACCGTACAAGGTTTCGGCGCCGCGGAGATCAAACCTGCCAATCAGCGGGCGACGGGGCGGATCTGCAGCGCAAGGTCGGCAGCCAGCGGGTCGATGTCGATGCGCAGGACACCGCCGGTGGCGTCGATGGTCTCCTCACCGGTGACCGTGCCCCGCCATGTCTCCCAGCGCTGGACCAGGTAGGGCCCCGGCGTGACGTCAGGGACGATCGCGGTGAAGGCCGGGATAGCAGGGATGGCCTCTTCCCCATAGTGGCTACGCCAGATGCTCGCGCGATTCTGGAGCCAGAGCACGGTGACTTCCTCTGAGCGCATGCCGTAGGCGTAGACGTCGGGGGCATTGAGCGTGCGGCAGCCGGTGAAGGTGTAATGAGGCACGCGGATCCAGTCTCTGCCATTGTTCTCGACTCGGATGCGGTGCTCGCCGGCTGGCACGTCGACCGCGATGTCTTCGTTGTAGACCGTCTCCCACAGGTTCCACTGCTCGCGCCACAGGCTGCTTTTGCCGAGGCCCTCGCCAGTGGGAAATTCGCGCCGCAACACCTGCTGGCCATCGACGGCGATGGTGAGGTCGCCACTGTTGGAGACACGCTCGACGCGGAGGATGAAGCGCCCAGGCTCGGGGTAGTTGACGATGAAGACGGGCGGGTTCTTGAGTTCCTTATGGCCGATGCCCTGGAGCAACTGCTGCGGCTGGAGGTCGCCCTCGATACTGCCGTCGGGCAGGAGGGTGAACTCGCTATCGGCGGGCTTGCCCCAGCGGTGAAAGGTGTGAAGGACGAGATCGGCAGCGGGCGGGGCGGCTGCCGGGTCCTGATAGGCGACCGCCACTTCGTCGAGCGGCTGCCAGCGCGCGGTGCCCAGCGGCAGGTCGCGGGTGAAGCTGGCGATGGCGGTGAAGTGGAAGTACAGGTCCTTCGGGTCGATGTAGTTCTCGTGCCACCAGGGCATGGGCGCTCCGGCGCACATGTTGGTGATGCCCGCCCAGAGCGTGTTGTGGATGTTCCAGCCCTCGGGGTCGTCCACGGCACCGCTGGAACTGATGCCGAACTCGGCGAAGAGGTGGGGCTTGTCCCATCGCTCCCACTGCTCGCGGCAGAAGCCCTCAGTGACTCGCGCGAGCCCCATGTCAGCGTTCGCGTAGTTGTGGGTCTGGACGATATCGATCGCCGGTAACTCCCAGAAGCGCCCGTCGCCTACTCCACCCCAGAAGCTGGTGGTGATGAGATGGTTCCACGGGTCAATGGCGCGCAGATAATCGGACATCTCAGCGTGCCACGCCAGTTGGTCATCGGCGGACGCGCCCGCCCAGCCCTGGATCTCATTGCCGAACTCCCAGCAGAGCACGTGCGGCGAGTAGCCCCAGCGGGCCACGGTGTAGCGCAGGCGCTTGCGATACTGCTCGCGAGCGCTCGGGTCAGTGAACCAGTCGTTCGGAGTGGCGCAGGGGCCGCCTCGGGCGGCGTTGTAGGGGTTGGCTTCCCAGCCCTTGAGGCGGAAATCCTGGTGGGTGTCCATGCACATCATGTAGTACATGCCCAGGTCGCGAGCCTGCTCGAGGATGGAGTCGATGCGCCAAGCGGATGGTTGGCGATACCAGCCGAGCTCGGCTTCCCACTCGATGCCGAAGCCATAGGAGCACATCCACCAGCGATTGTAGTTCTCGCCCGCGGCCGCGAATTTCGCCATGCCCTGCGGGCCGAGCTGGCCACGGGTGTGGTAGATGGGCAGGTTGTGGCCGATGGGGAAATAGCCCGCGCCATCGTCGAAGGCGAAGTAGTGCGGATCGACGGGGCTCACACGCACGAACCCGTGGCCGTCGCGGGCGGTCGCTGTCAGTGCGGGGGCGTCAGCGGCGACCTCACCGGTGCGGTCGCGCGCCAGCAGGCGGCAGCGCCATGGGCCGACTTCATCGGGTGAGAAGCGCACGCACCAGCGGCCCGTGTTCATTGGCCGGACGACTTCATCGCCATCGACCACCTCGCCCTGCATGTCGACCATGAAGAAGCCGGGCACGGCCAGCGTGCGACCGGATGGCGCAGTGAATTCGGCGTCGAGGGCGACGTCGTCGGGGTCGAAGGGATTGGTCCACGCCGCGGACAAGTCGACGGTCAACTCGGCGTGCTGACCAATCGGGATTGAGGACTGATCCCAAGTGGCGCCGGCTATCCCGAGCGGGCCCTTGCCGGGGAGTATCTGGCCGGGGAGCGGGCTCGGGATGGTGGAGAAGTCCATGCGCCAGCTCGCGTCCTGCCACTGCCCCGCCGCGAAGTTGTCGGGCGTGAGCCGCATGCGGTGACCGTACGAGTTGGCCTCCGGGCGGAACTCCACCGGAGCGACGCCGACTGGCGAGAACCGGGCGGCATAGGTGTCATCCAGCGCGACGCCGAGTGCATCGCCAGCGCCACCAGCGCCGACGCTCATCGTGGCATTAACGTTCGGGGCCAGATAGACGGTCTCGGTGCCGCCGAACTGATCGCGCGAGGCCTGCACCAGCAGGATGACGCCGCGCCTGAGCCAGAGGTCGCCGGTCTTGCGCACGCGGAAGTCGGCGGCGAGGCCAGTGTCAGTCGGCGTCATGCGCAAGGTGAACTCGATGGGCGCGGCACCGTCGGCCTTGACGAAGCTGCCTGACAGCTCAAGAGCGCCGTCCTCAGTGAGCACGGGGCCTTCGACCTCGGGCGCCAGAGAGAGGTGCTCATAGACCCACTCGCCATGCCACAGGACGATCTCCCAGGTGAGGGTGCGGCCGCCCTCAACGGAGGCCTGCCAGCGGCCGGGAGGAGTGTAGCGGACGGTGCCGGAGGCGGCGGTGAGCAGGAAGTCATCGCCGTCAGGCACGAAGCCCTGCGCAGCGGCGGGGATCGCGGAGGCGATGAGCATGATCGTGAGCCCGGCGAGCAAGGCGCGAGGCATGGGCGTCCTCCTGTGTTGGAACGTGGGCATGCGGCGGAGTGTCAAATATGCTGTTCGCCGCCTCATGAGTGCAGTCCTCGCGATTTCGGGTCGGAGGAAAGCGCGATGTGGCGGGGAATTGTACGGACCCGGAACCGCGACGTGCGGGGCTTACGCCGGGAGCAGTGATGGAGGCGATGTGATGTGAGAGCACGCACGATCGCGATCATCTGCGCGGCAGCCATGGTGTCGGCGTGCATGGCCGGCGAGGTGGCCGAAGAGGATGTAGTGCTGAAGATCCAGGTCGAGCATCTGGGCGTGGTGCGGGGCGTGAGTCCGGTGGTGCAAGAGGCAATCACCGCCATGGCGTTTTCGCCCGAGGGGATGGCCGCCGGGGCGGTCAAGCTGGAGCCCGGGGACTACACGTTGCTGGTGGAATGCTACGCGCCAGCTGGCGATCAGGATGGGTTCTTCGTGGAGATCGCGGGCCAGCGTACGCGGCGGACCGCACCGATCGGCAACTGGGGGACGCTGGCATACCCGTTTACGGTCAAGGAAGCGCGGGACATTGGCATCACTGTAATCGGGCAGGAGCCGGGGATGACCGTGGACGCGGTGGCGGTGGTCAAGGGGACCCATAAGGACAACGATCCGCGGCTGGCGGACGTGCCGGGCGACATGAAGGCGGGCATGGAGATATCGCTGGCGGACATCCCGAGGCTGAGCATGGGGTGCTCTCTGGCCGAGATGCCCGATGCGCCGTTCGAGCGGGATGACAACACGGTCTACCTGGAGCATTTTGAGGAGCCGTGCGCGGGCGCGAGCGGCGAGTACACCTGGAATGAGGGCAAGTGGGGCAAGGCCCTTTACGTCGACGTGCCCGACGGTCGCTTCGTGATTGACGCGACGTCTCTGGAGCTAGGCGATCAGGGGACGATCGAGTGGTGGGTGAAGCCGCGTCCGGCGCAGGAGCTGTGGTATGACCAGGGGTGGCACTACCTGCTGCACTGCCACGCGCGGACAGAAGACGGGCTGCAGCTCGACCTGAGCCGCCATCCGAGGACGAACCTGCGGATGATCGCCTCATCGAGCGAGGACCCCTACTACGTGAACACCGAGCCGGGCACTCGCGAGTGGGTGGACCTGTCGACGCGCGAACTCGATCTAAACGAATGGCATCACATTCTGGTGTCATGGGATATGACGGGCGAGCGAGAACACATCTGGATGATGGTGGACGGGCGCGGTAAGGAACACTTCTTCCCCAAGGCGCATGAGGCGACGGGCTTTTCGACGATCACTCTGGGCAACACGCCGCCTGAGTGGGACGTGCCCTTCCTGTTCATGGACGGGGGCATCGACGAAGTGCGTATCCAGAACGTGTCGGTCGTTGACAGGCTGGCGCAGTAAGAGCCCATAGACGCCGGGAGGCGCATCATGATGAGAAGACTGGTTGTCACACTGGCCGCGATGGCCATAGCAACGGGCGGGGCGTGGGCGTTGGATGACGCGCTGGTGACAGAGGCCAACGCCGCGCTGGCGAAGTGCACCACCTATCTGGTCGACGAGGTGGCCTACAACGGCGGGTACGCGGGAACGTATCTCGAGGACCTGAGTGACCAGTGGGGCGAGGGACATATTCTGCGCCACATGAACTGGGTGCAGCCACCGGGGAGTCCGTCCACAGGGCAGGCGTTCATGGCCGCATGGCGAGCGACCGGCGATGACCTGTATCTGGACGCGGCGGTGCAGTGTGCACACGCAACGGCGTGGGCGCAGTTGGCGTCGGGCGGGTGGACGTATAACACGGATTTTTCGCCCGAGGGCGAGCAGCGGAACTGCTACCGACACAACCGCGACAGCGATGATCCAAAACTGACGGCTGGCCGGAACACGTCGACCTTCGACGACAACGTTTCGCAGGCGTGCATCCGGCTGCTGATGGCGGTGGACGAGGCACTGGAGGGCGAGGACGCGGAGGTCCACGATGCCGCGATGGCGGGGATGGACTGGGTACTTGAGGCGCAGTACGAGCACGGGGGCTTCCCGCAACGCTACCCGCTGGCGGCGTATGGCTACGGGAACCACTCGACCTTCAATGACGGGAACATCTACCACGTCATGTATCTGCTGATGGCCGCGTGGGAGCAGTATGAGGACGAGCGGTATAAGGATGCGCTGCTGAAGCTGGGCGACTTCCTCATCAACTCGCAACTGCCCGAGCCTCAGCCGATCTGGGCCCAGCAGTATGACAGCGAGATGCGCCCGGCGTGGGCGCGGAACTTCGAGCCGGCGTCGGTGACCGGTGGCGAGAGCAACGGCGTGATGCGGGCGCTGACGGAGATGGCGGTTTTCACGGGTGACATCAAGTATCTCGAGCCGCTGCCACGGGCGCTGGCGTGGTACAAGCGATCGCAGTTGGAGAACGGTCGCTGGGCGCGGTTCTATGAGTTGAAGACGAACCGGCCGCTGTATTTCACAAGCGACGGTCGCAAGACGTATCGGCTGACCTACGACGATGGAGACATGCCGGATCACTACTCGTTCAACCATTCCAGCTACCCGAGCAAGGTTGAGGAGATCCTCAACGCCATCAACGAGATGGGCATGGAGGCGTACCAAGAGGCGCGAGCGGGGCGTGAGCTGACGGCCGAGGAGAAGATCGCCAAAGCCGAGGGGATGGAGCAAGCCGTGCGTGATCTCCTCGCCGCGCAGACAGAGAAGGGCGTGTGGGTCGGGGGCAGCTCCTATGCGCCGAAGGGTGCAAGTGCCATCGTCATGGGCACGGTGCAGCGCAATATGAGGACGCTGGCGCAGTATGTGGGCTACGCAAACGACCGCTGACGACCGGGGGGAGACAGATGGCGCAGACGCACCGCGCGTTGTATGTTGACGGGTCAGGTCGGGGTCTGATACAGGATCGGCCGACGCCAGAGGTGCGTCCGGGCTACGTGCTGGTGCGCAACCGGGCGTCGATGTTCAGCCAGGGCACGCAGATGACGCACGTCATCAATGACCGCAAGAGCCCAAGGCCGGATGCGGCCCCGCAGATCAAGGGGTATCAATCAGCGGGCGAGATCGTGGCGCTGGGCGAGGGGGTCACGACGCGGGAGATTGGGCAGCGGGTGGCGTGCATGTCGGGCGTGGAGCAGTATGAGGGGGTCGGGGCCTACCATGCTGATTACGTGGTGGTGGGAGTGAACCTGACCTCCCCCATTCCGGACGGGGTAAGCTACGAACACGCGGCGTCTTCGCACCTGGCGGCGACGGCGATGAATGCGATCCGGCGGTCGGAGCTGCAGCTATGCGAAGAGGTGCTGGTGGTCGGGCTGGGCGTGGTCGGGCAGTTCTGCGTGCGACTGGCTGCGCTGGCGGGGACGCGGGTGACGGGGTGGGACCTTTACGGGCCTCGGCGCAGCGCGGCGACCGCCGGCGGGGCGCGGCTGGCGCTCGACCCGCGGAGTACCGACCCTATCGCGCCCACTCGTGATGCCACTCGCGGGCGCGGCCTGGACTGCGCGATCATCGCATATGGCGGCGATGACAGCGAGACGTTCCAGCAGATTGTGGACTGCATGAAGGTGAGCCCGGACACGCACCAGATGGGGCGGATCGTGATCGTGGGGGGCTTCGCCTTCCACCACCGTTGGGCGGCATCGCTGGGCAACCTGGACGTGCGGAGCGCGGCGCGGACGGGCCCGGGGTTCCTGGATCCGGCCTATGAAGCAGGGGCGGACTACCCGGCGGTCTTCGTGCAGTGGACTACGCAGCGCAATCTGGAGGAGTGCATGCGCCTGATGGCCGAGGGGCGGCTCGCTGTCGAGCGCATCATCACCCACCGCTTCCCCATGGGGCGCGCGCCAGAGGCCGTTGACCTGATCGCCGAACACTCGGACCAATGCGTCGGGGTCGTCATCACCCACGAGGATTAGACCGCGCGCCTCCCATTATGGATGAGCTGAAGCCGCGCGCCGAACAGCCGCAATCGGAGCCTGCCGGTGCGCGTGTGTACGGCATCAGCCGGCGCGCAGTGGTGGTCGGTGTGGTGCTGACCATCGGCGCGGCAGTATGGGTGGCGCAGGTCGAGATGATCCTGCACACCGCCGAGATCTCCGAGTCGGTACCCCTGATCGCTTCGCTGGCCGGGCTGATCGTGCTGGTGACTTACAACCGGATCGCCCAGACGCTGGACGCAATGGCCCGGCGCAACCGTCTGGTGGCGGGGCTGACGCTGGTGGCGGTGGGCGGCCTGGTGTGGCTGGCGCATCTGAGCACCGGGGGCGGCCTGCGCACGTTCCTCGCGATCGTGGCGGTGGGCAAGGGCGCCTACGGGTTGATGGTAATCGCCAGTGGGCAGGCGGCGGGCTGGCTGCGGACGTGGCAACTGACCCGGCGCGAGATAGTCATGGTGTACTGCTTCCTCACCCTCGCCGCGCTGATGATGTCGGCGAAGGTCTCCGGCTACATCATCCCCGAGATGACGATCTACACCTACTTCGACTTCCAGAACCCGACCTTCGAGGAGGCGGGCGCGGGCGTTCCCTCGTGGCTGATGATCAAGGACCACGAGGTGGCGCGCACGCTGTACGAGGGAAGCGACCTGGCCCGCCCGGCTGATCCGTCAGGCAACGCGGGGGCGATGGCGCGCGGGCTGGAAGGCCTGTGGTGGCCGCTGATGCAGGTGCCATGGGGGGCGTGGCTGGTGCCGCTGGCGGTGTGGGTGAGCATGATGACGCTGGTGTTCGCGACGGGGATGTGCCTGATGGGGCTGATGAAGCGCTACTGGGTCGAGAAGGAGCGCCTGAGCTTCCCGCTGGTGATGATTCCGCTGGAGCTGTCGGCGGCAGGAGTGCCCGGGGCCGCGGCCGGCCTGCTGCACAATTGGAGCTTCTGGGTGGGCTTCCTGCTGTCGGGGATGTTCAGCTTCTACGTGGTCATGCACGCGATCAATCCGAGCCTGCCGGTCTTCCGCCCCTACTACTCGCTGGCCCCGCTCTTTCGGGAACACCCGTGGAACGCTGTGCAGAACGCGTCGATCCAGATCCGCCCGGAGATCGCGGGCATGAGTTACTTCATGAACTCGGACGTCACCTTCACTATCTGGCTCAGCACCTTCGCGAGCGACGCGCTGGCGGTGCTGACACGGACGGCGGGGTACGAGACCCGCTCATTCCCGCGACCGTTCGACCAGGGCGTGGGGGCGTACGTGATGCTGGCGGTGGTGCTGCTGTGGTCGGCGCGAGGCTGGCTGGGGACGGGGCTTCGGGCTGCGCTGAGCGGCTCGTCGGAGGCAGAGGCGCGGCGACAGGCGGCGCTGTGGCTGGGGCTGCTGGCAAGCTTCGGGAGCCTGGTGGCGCTGATGGTGGTGGCGGGGATGAAGCTGACGTCAGCGCTGTATCTGTTCGGCATCATCACGCTCTTCTTCTTCGTGTATGGTCGGGCGCGCGCGGAGACCGGCGTGCCCCACCCGAGCGCCTACCCCATGGGCGGGCACATGCACGTTCTGGAGTATCTGGGAGGGCCGAAGTCGTGGGCGGGGGGCGCCACGCCGGCGCTGCTGGGCAGCATGTTCGTTCTGGGCCGGGGCTACACCGTGACCGGGGCCGGAGCGCAGATCGAGAACCTGAAGATCGCCGATGAGCAGCAGATCCGTCCGAGCGCGATGACTTGGATGACGCTCATCGCGCCAGCGGCCGGGCTGGTGATCGCGCTGGTCATGCGTCTGGCGGTGAGCTACCACTACGGCCTGAACTTCCTCGAAGGGGGAGCGGTGTCGGGTGGGTATGCGGTCGTCCAGATGCAGAACAGCGCGCGTGACGTGATCGATGAGGCCAACATGGGTGTGGGGCGCGCGGTTGCGCCCGCCAACTGCGCTGCGTACGGTGCGGTCGTGACGCTCGCGCTGGTGTTGCTGCGACGCGCGTTCCTGCGCTTCCCGCTGCACCCGCTGGGGTATGGGCTGGCGATGATTCGCCTGCGCTCATATTGGGCGCCGATACTGTTCACGTGGCTGGTGAAGACCATCCTCCTGAAGCTCGGCGGCGCGCGCGCATACCGGCAGGCGGCGCCATTCTTCCTGGGGCTGGCGATCGGGCATTACTTCTTCGCGGGGATCGCGCTGGGCTGCCTGGCCTTCGACTGAGGGCCCCCGTACGCAAAACGAGCCACGGCGGTCGGCCGTGGCTCGCGTGTTTGCGGATGCGCCCGTCAGATGTCTTCTTCGTCTCCCTTGGTCAACGCCAAGTGGAGCTTGTGCAGTTCGGAGCGCGCGTGCTCGTAGTCGGCCTCGATCGTGAGCGCGGTATACTGGGCGCGCTCGGCCTCCTTGAGGCGGCCAAGCTTGCGCAACGCGGTCCCGTGGTTGCACCAGTCACGCGCAGTGCCCCGTAACTGCGTGACGCGCTCGGAAGCCGCGAGTGCAGCCCCCCAGTCCTCCATGCCGAAGTACCCGGCGGCCATGGTGGCCCATGCGGACGCGTCGTCAGGATTGTCAGCCACCCACGGCTCGAGAAGCTCCACCGCCAGACGGCGCTGGTCCCGCCGAATCATCTCTTTGGCATCAGCAACGGGACTGTCACCGTCTGAGATCATGGGCGTCTGTCCACCTCACTTGGCGGCGCGCTGCCCGGCTACGAGCAGCGGATGAGTGTGCCCGCCGCCTCGGGATCGAACGCGGAGCGGATCCAGATATCGACCTTGCGCTCGCAGGCGTATTCGACGGCCTCGCGCTGAATGACGCGCGGGAATGGGTCCCAAGTGAAGAGTTCCTCGGCGGTCACCTCGTCGAGCTGGCAGGCGGCCTCGTTCTCGCGCGGATCGCAATCGAAGACGCCGGGGACGTCGCTGAACATGGCGCACGAAGACTCGCCGACGGCGTCGGCCAAGGCTACGGCGGTCAGATTCGAGCCGCCGCGACCGAGGATCGAGACCTCGTCACGCCCACTCTCATCGTCGTGGTAGTATCCCTGGAAGCCTGCCACGACGGGTACCATCCTCTGGTCGATCAGGGACATGAGGTGCTCGTTGTCGACGCGCTCGATCAGCGCACCGACCGGCCCGCCCTTGGTGACGATGCCCGCCTCGCGGCCGGTCATCGAACGCGCGGGGCAGCCCATCTCGGCGAGTGCGATTGCCAGCGAGGCGTTCGCCCGCAACTCGCCGGACATCAGCAGACGCGCATATTCGCGCGGGTCGGGCCCGCCACTGATCGAGGCGGCCAACTGCTCGAGCTTGTCGGTTGCCCAATCAAAGGCCGAGACGACCACGACCGGGATCATGCCCTGCTCGCGGAGCGGGAGGATGTATTCGCTCACGACCTGTTTGAGGCGATGCGCGCGGGCGGCGTTACGTCGCTGAGCGAGGAGCCGGTAGATTCCGTTGACCTCGCGCGCGTTGCGGCACTCTTCGAGCAACCTGTCCTCGTGGGGCCCGAACCTGTCGACCCCCTGCATGCTGCTGCCGCCGAACTTGATGACCGGTGTCTGTGGCACGTTTGCGTCCTCCTGCACCGCAGATGGGCTGCGCTCTGTTCATGGCGCGGTCCCGCACTTGCTGCCGCGCGTTTTTTTTGCGGACGAGTATCCTACATTAATTCCCGAGGCGGTGCAAGCGAGCGATTCGCGGGCCGCTCAACGGCTGTCACTCGTCCGGGGTCTCGGTGTCGAGACGCCAACGCCAGTCGCCGCGCTCGGCCGCAATCAACAGGCGGACGGGGCCGATCAGCCCGGAGCGCATGCTCTCCCCCATGAAGCCCAGCGCGCGCTCGTAATAGGTGTTCATCCAGCCCTGATCGCGCGCCGCGGCGACGACTTCATCGGACATCGCCTGGTTGGCGAGCGTGTTGGTGACCTCGACCTCGAGTTCATTGACCCCGTGGTGGATGAGGTCGGTGATCTCAACGATATGGGGGGGCCAGGCGCTGGTGCCGAGCAACTCACCGTTGAGCCACGCGCGGGCGACATAGCCCACCTCGCCGAGATCGAGGGCGAGGCGGCTTCGGGAGTGGGCTCGCGGCACGGCCACGGGCAGCCGATAGCGCACAGTGCCAGAGAACTCTGCCAGGCCGAGTTCCTCGAGCGGCTGGAGCAGGAAGGGCGAGGGCAGGTCGACGGGCCCGCCGCTGAGGCGCTCCAAGCTGCCGTCGGTGGTGATGCGCCACTCGGAGACGATCTCCAACGCTTCCGCGCCATTGGTGGAGTTCAGGTGTTCCCAATTGGTGCTGCGCTCGATCGCGCCCGGGGCATGCTCGAGGGGACGCGTGGTAAGCAGCGCACATTCGCCGGGCGCCAGTTCGAGCTCGAACTGCGAGATCTCGCTCACGTTGGTGAGCGCGCCTATGGGCTCGGACTCGGCGGCCAGCGTATCCCAGCGCTCGACGATACGCGGGTGATCGTTGGCGATTCCGACGAGGGCTGTCACCTCGTGGGTGGCCTCGTTGTGGATCAGATGCACGGCACCGTCGCCCGCTACGCGAGACGATATGCGCATGTGTGGCAGGAACTGCGAGAGGTGCAGTTCGAAGCGACCGCCAACCCAGGGCAGGAGTTCCGCCAGCCGGATGAGTTCATGGTGAGGGACGACCAGGCAGGCGCCCTCGGCGGCCTCGGCCTCGGTGAAGGGAGGCGTGGCTGGAGTTGGTAGATACGCGGCCATGGCGTATCCCAATACGAAACTCTCTGTGGGACCTAAGCCGCGCGCATCGTCCCGGCTCATCTCGGCATGTGCTCGCGCGAGGTCCATCTTCTGGGCATCGGTGGTCAGGGCTTCGAAGGCAGCGGCGAAGCGTTCAGTGCCGTCGAGGTCTGCGGGCACGTCCGGCACCCGCTCGCAGAAGGCGACACGGCCACCGCGCAGGCGCAGCTCAGCCAGTTTGGCCATCGTCGCGGAACGCAGCACCGGCGTCTCGGGGACGATGACCGAAGTGTATATCTGCCCGCCAGTATCCAGCGCACCGTCGATGACCGCAGCCTGCTCAATGGTGCGTGCGTCGATGAAATTCCAGCCGACCTGGCGGCTCTCAAGACCACCGATGAGGTCGCGCAACGACTGCCACGCGGTCGCGGTCACCTCGCCGCCAAGCCAGGCGGCCTCGGTCGGGAAGTAGACCGCGACGCTCACCATCGGCTGAGTCGATCGGACCGCAGCACTGATGGTCGCCACGTGGTCGGCGAAGTCCTCGAAGTGATCCCAGAGCGGGTTGCCCTCGCCGAGGTGGCTCATCGTGCCGGCCACGCGGCCGCCGGCGGTCTCGTAGTACAGGGCCATGGGCGCGATGTAGTTCACGCCGCGCACCGCCTGGTAGTCGGCGACCCAACGCATCTGGTCGGGAGTGAGGCCGAAGCCGTAGACCGCGTAGCTTTCGCTGGGCACGAGGCCGGCCCACTGCTCGCCGCCGGGCACGCTGGTGTCGGGGCGCTGAGCCATCGCCGAAGAGGCGAGCGCGGGGAAGCTGAAGTTGTCGCCGCCGGGGAATATCTGGCGCCAGATTGCGTCGATGCCCGGCGCATGCAGGGCTCCGGTGGTCTTGAAGAAATGGCCGAAGGAGGACGCGTGTGCGGACAGGACGTCCTCGCCGCCGACGTGGCCGGTGTGGGTCAGACCATGCGCCGCGCACCAGTCATTGAGCTGGCGCCAATAGGCCTCCTCATACATGTCGGTCCAGACTTCGCAGAACTCGCAGCGCACGGCGGCGATCTGATCGGGGTCGAGGTGATCGGCGAACGTGACGCCAAGGGCCTCGTCAGAGAAGAGCGCGGGCAGATACTGCTCGAGGTCGTGCCCGGTGCGACGCTCGAACTGCGCGAGCATGTCGCCACTCCAGGGAATCTGATCGGTGCCCACGCGGCCGAGCACGCCGGGCTCGTCGGTGAACATGCCGGGGATCGCCCCGCCGAAGAACTCGCCGACATACTCGACGTAACGCTCGTGGGTCAGGTCGATGAAGCGGCGGACCGTGCGCGGGTCGAGCAGGTTGGGGCGCTCCTGCACCTCGGCTGTGAACTGCACGAGGCGGTCGCCGACGTGGCTCTGCGCAACGACCTCTCCGGGACCGTCGACGGTCAGCACTGGAGCGCGCAACTCGGGGTGGCCCTCGATGACCTTGCCCTGCGCGGTGCCACTCGGCCAACCGCCCTCGTCATAGAGCCACGCATACATGCCGAGGCGGTCGGCCTCTTCGACGGCGACCCGCATGAGCGCGAAGTACTCGTCGGAAAGGTAGGGCGGGTCGATGCCCTGCACGAAATCGCCGAGGCGGAAGTCCTCGCCCATCGGGTGCAGGAAGAAACCCCCGCACCCGCGCTCGTGCATCTGCCCGATCTGGTCGCGAATGCGCTCGGGCGTCAGCCTACCGTTGAGCAGCCAGAACATCGCCGGACGGAAGTGCGGGCCCGGCTCGGTCATCGCCGCGTATAGTTCCTGCCAGTTGTCAGCCATCGGCTAAGTCACCTCGTCCGCCCCGCGTATGGAGGAGGAAGTGGGCGGCAAGTTGAAGAGCGCTCCGAACGCGCTCGTGCGCACCTCAAGAGTTCACGGTCGTGGCCGGAGACACCTGCCGCGCGAACGGAGATGCCAGTGGCGAAACGCATTCGCGTCATCCAGCTGGTCCAGCACATGGCGCTCGGGGGCGGGACCGTGCAGGCGATGGTCCTCGCTGAGCGGCTCGACTCACAGCGCTTCGAGGTGACGCTGGCCGCGGGCGCGGGGGCCGGTGCGGAGGGCAGCCTGCGGGAGGAGATGCAGGAGCGAGGCATTCGCGTGCTGGAGGTGCCGCATCTGGTGCGGACGCTGCATCCGGTGGAGGACTTGCGTGCGCTGGGCGCGCTGCGTGAACTGATAAACGCTGAGAAGCCGCATATCGTGGACACGCATGGCTCCAAGACCAAGCTGCTGCTTCCGCTTGCGGCGCGACTGGCCCCGGTGCCGATTCGGGTGGCGCACATCGGGGGGTGGGAGTGGCAGGCGGCGTCGGGCCGGCTGGGCGAGGCGATAGTGACGGAAGCGTCGCGGCTGGGGCGGGGGAGCTGGGACGCGATCATCCCGTGCTCACACGCGACCGGACGACAGGGCATTGAGCGTGGCATCGGGCGAGCGGATCAATACCACGCGATCTGGCCGCCGGTGGACCTGGCGCAGTTGCGGCCCGCCGAGCGGGATCATCTGCGACCGGCAGCGCGGGCGGAGCTCGGGCTGGGGGCGGACGACTTCGTGATGATTTCGGTGCTGCGGATTGCGCGGCAGAAAGCGCCGCTGGACCTGGCGCGCATGGCCGGGCTGGTCATGCAACAGCGGCCGGACGCGCGGTTGGTGGTGGTCGGCGGCGGGCCTATGGAGGCGGAGTTCCAGGCCGAGATCGATCGGGCCGGGCTGACCGATCGCGTACTGCTGCTCGGACCGCGCCGGGACCTACCGCGACTACTGGCGGCGTCAGATGTGTTTACGCTGCTGTCAGCGTGGGAACCGTTCGGGATCGTGTTCGCGGAGGCAGCCGCGATGGGGCTGCCGACCGTGGGCACGCTGGTGGACGGGATACCGGAGGCAGTCGCCGACGGTCAGAGCGGTGTGCTGGTGGCGCCGGGCGATGTCGAGGCAGCGGCGCGGGAAGTGCTGCGCATCGCCGCGGACCCGGGGCTGGCGGAGCGCATGGGTCGCGCGGGTATTGCGCATGCGCAGCAGTTCAGTACCGAGCGATTCGTCGCCGAGACGGCGGCAGTCTATGAGAAGCTGCTGGCCGCAAAGGGCATCGGCTGAACCGTCGGTCATTTCCTCTGCAACAGACCACTGTAGACCTCTTCGTAGCCGCGCACCATGGTCCCGACGCTGTGATGTGTGATCACATGCTTGCGGGCCGCGGCGCCCATCGCGCGGGCGCTGGTGCGATCCGCCAGCAGTTCGCAGACCTTCGCGGCGAGCGCGTCCGGATCGTCTGCGGGTACCACCGCCCCAACGCCGGGCTGGGTCAGCGCGGCCGCGGCGGGCGGCGTGACTACCACCGGACACTCGCAGGCCATCGCCTCGATGACCGCCGTCGGCGACCCCTCCTGCCGAGATGCGAGCACGAACAGGTCGCAGGCCGCGCAGACGGCAGGCATATCGCTGCGGCGACCGGCGAATACTACGTGGTCGGCGACGCCCTCACTGTGGGCCAACGCGGTCAGCTCGTCGGCGTACGAGGTGCCACCGTTGACAGGAGGGCCACCCGCGATGACAAAGCGCGCAGTCGGGAATTGCTCGATGATTGCGGTCGCCGCGCGCACTAGCAGGTCGTGGCCCTTGCGATGCGTGATGACTCCGGCGCTGAGCACCATCAGATCGTCGGGCCCGATACCCAGCTCAGCGCGCACCGGCCCACCGTCCAGGTCGGGAGTGAACGCATCGGTGTCAATGCCATTGGGCACGAAGGTGGTTTTGGCCCGCAGCGCGTCGGCCATGGGGAAGTCGTCGAGGCCATCGGGGGCATTGGTGACGATTCGCGAGGACGCGCGCGCAGCCAGCATGGTCGCGGCGAGCGGCAGCGACTGGCGGATGAGCACGTTCCAGACAACCGGGATGTTGGCGCGCCGGGCACCTGGCCCGGCGATCATCACCGCGCGCGTCTGGTTGCAGTGCATCAGGTCCACGCCGCGTTCGCGCAGCCATCGCTCGATCGCCAGCGAGTAGCGATGCAGACTGATCGCCGCGGTGATCTTGCGCAGCGGCCCGGCCTGCATCAGCCGGCCACCGTATACAGACAGGGGTCCGCCGGGCTCGAATATCTCGGTGGGCACGTCCAGTTTCTCCAGCGCGGCCTGCAGGGGCCCCTCGCGAGCCAGTAGGCCGACCAACTCGAAGCGTTCACGGTCGAGCGCGCCCGCGATGCGCAGCAATATGCCGGCTGAGCCTTCCAGGTTGGCGAACGCGTCGTAGAGGGCGATGCGACGAGGGGCGTCGCCGGCGTTCATGGCGAGCAGCCGAGCATCTCGGCATAGACGTCTTCGTAGAGTCGGGTGACTGCGTCGACGCTGAAGTCGCGCAGGGCGATCTGTCGGCCCATCTCGCCCATGCCGCGAGCGCGGTCGGTGTCGGCCATGATTTCTACGATGGCGTCGGCGAGCGCAGCGACGTCGTCAGCCGGGATGATGCGGCCGTTCACACCGTCCTCGACGCCGGCGGCAGCGGCAGGCGTGACCACGACAGGCCGGGCCGACGCCATGGCCTCAAGAACCGCGCCGGGGAAGCCCTCCTGGCGGGACGGCAGGGCGAAGAGGTCACAGGCCGCGAGCAACTCCGGCACGTCGTCGCGCCAGCCGAGGAGGCGGACGATATTGGCTACGTCCAACTCGTCGATCAGTTCGGCGAGTACTTCCATGCGCCGCGATCCAGTATTTGGCTCGCCGCCAGCGATGAGTATCTTCGCGCTCGGGAGTGCCTCCACTACGCGGGGCGCGGCGCGAATAAGCAACTCGTGAGCTTTGCGCTCGGCGAGCAAACCGACGGTGAGAATGACGGTGTGGCTAGCCCGCAATCCGAGTTCCTCGCGGACGGGCTCGCCATCGATGTCCGGTGAGAAACGGGCGGTGTCGACGGAGTTCGGGATCACTGTCAGGCGCTCGCGGACGCGGTCAGCACCGGCCAGATCGTTCACGATCTGCGGGGTCAGGCCCACGATTCGGTCGGCGAGGCCATTGGCGTATCGCACCAGCCAGGCGGGCAACGTCTCGCGGATGAGCACGGCCCAGAGCACGGGCACGCCCGCTCGCACGCCGCCCATACCGGCCTGCAGGAGCGCGCGGGTCTGATTGCAGTGCAACAGGTCGACACCCTCGTCGCGCATGCAGCGGGATAGGTCGGTGGCGTAGCGGCGGACGGCCGCTGCAGCGCGGACCTTGCCCAGGGCTCCGGAGGCCATGATCACGCCACCGTAGGTGTCAAGCGGCGGATGGGGGGGGACGATCCGCACCTCGCAGCCCTCGCCGCGCAGGGCCTCGGCGAGGTCACCGTCGCGCGGGAGTATGGCGAGAGGCTCGAACCGCTCGCGATCGAGGTGGCTGGTGAGCAGTCGGAGAATCCGACCGGACCCATCGAGCGTCGCGTAGGCGTCGTAGAAAGCAATGCGGCGCACGTCGCGCGGCTCAGTCATGGCTCACCTGCTTATAGGTATCCCAGCCCGCGCAGCGTCTCGGCCACGCGGGCTCGTTCGTCATCATCATAGTCACGGCGGCGCTCTCCGTCAACGAGAGTGTCATCTCGTCGCTCAGGCGGCCAGCTCCGGAGGTGTTCGCGCACGAGCATCTGCGAGAGGACGCGACCGTCCATCCACGCAGGGACGGGGCAGCCCGCGAGGTGCAATATGGTCGGCGCCACGTCCTCGATGCGCGCGCCAGCGAGCGTCATGTCCGTGCGCACGCCCGGCCCGTTCGCGCAGAAGATTCCGTGCAGCCGGTGGGTCCCCTGTCGACGCGGGGCCGAGAATATCGACCGCTCCTGCTCCCGCGGCAACAGGCCGGCGGGTGTGAAATTGCTCAGGATCTCGTAGCGGTAGTCGCGCACGACGGCCATCAGGTCCGGTGCGTCGGCAACGCGGTCACCGTGATACAGCTGCCTGCCCAGCAACGGCGCGGACATCACCCGCTCGCCAGTCTCCGGGTGCGAGATGTTCGCGATCGCCTGCGCGATTTCGTCGACCAGCGCATCAGCCTCATCCGCGGGGACGGTGCCCTGATCATAGCGCCCCTGCAGGTTGAGCGAGATGTTACCGTAATCGCTCCACGAGAAGGCACTCGTGGCCGACCAGTCGACGCGCCCGGTGAGGAAGCTTGAGATCATATCGCGTCGGGTGTGGGCGAGGCGGCCGCCCAGCCGCCGTTTGATCCCAGCTGGCACCAGTCGGCCGCCCGCTCGGATGATGCCGCGACGCACGCGCCGCCGCCAACTCTCAGCGGCGGGGCTGAGCGTCAGCCAGCCGTGGGAAGCCAGCCACAGGTCGAGGTTGATTCCGCCGAGGCACGGGCCGGCGCCGTGGTCGGACATGAGCATCACGACGGTGCGGTCGCCGGCGCATTCCGCGATGATCCGCTCGATCTCGTGGTCGAGTTTGCGGTAGGTGTAAAGCAGCAGGTCGTCCACGCGACGGCCGTCGCGGGCGACCGTTTGTCGGTCGTGCCAGAACCAGTGTTGCACGTGATCGCTGGACCCGAAGACCACCGCGAAGACGTCCACGGGGTGGGACTGCATGAGGTAGCGGGCCGCCGCGCCGCATCCCTCGATCTGGTGGTCGAGGCGATCGAGTGCGTAGCCGCTGCGCGCCGGCGGCACGAACTTGTCGAAGTAGCCGCCGATCGCTTCGGCGACTTCCTCGAACAGGCCGTCGGGGTATGCGATGTGCGGACCGAAGCCCGGGGCATCGAGGCCGGAGAGGCAGAAGCCATTCACTCGCGGCGGCGGCCAGGTCCAAGGGACGTTGAGCGCCCCGACGCGCGCGCCCGC
Source organism: Candidatus Zipacnadia bacterium (assembly GCA_029821735.1). Lineage (GTDB taxonomy): Bacteria > Armatimonadota > Zipacnadia > Zipacnadales > UBA5352 > JALGSU01. The sequence goes on from JALGSU010000005.1 coordinate 33,647, forward strand.
GTCCGACAGCAGATCAAGGAAGGTCGGGATGGTGAGCGAGCCACCATTGAGGAAGGTCGGCGTGTACTGCCGGTCGAGCTGCATGAAGGCATATGTGCCATGCTTGCCCGGGCCGCAACCGGTGAGGAAGCTCGACCACGCGACGGGCGTCAGCGGCGGGTGCGTCGAGCGCAGTCGCCCGCTCGCACCCCCACGCAGCAACGCGCCGATGGCGGGCAACTCGCCCGCCTCGACCCACGGAGCAATCAGGTCAAGGGTGGCGCCGTCGAGGCCGATGATGATGATCGCGGGGTCCGAGGCACTCATGGCCCCACACTTCGCCGAACGCGCGTAAAGGCCTGCATTGCCCGACCGGATGCGGCCCGACTACTCGATGTAGCCCAGTCCGCGCAGGCGCTTCTCGACGGTCTCCTGATCGTCGTCGGACGGACCGCCTGAGTCGACCGGGTCAGGGAGCTCCGCATCGATGATGCGCATGTCGCGGGCGGCCTGGTCGGTGAGTAACTGATCCGCCACCGCACCGTCCATGTATGACGGGATCGGCTGGCCGAGCAGGTGCAGGACGGTCGGCGTGACATCGTAGATCGAGAGCGGATCGATCGGGGTGTTCGCGACGTCCGGGCCGGCGGCGAGGATCGTGCCGTCGGGATGGTGCGCGCCCTTGGGCAAGACGCGATCGGGTTTGGGGAGCCGCACCGTCCGCCCGTCGGGAGCGCGCCAGATCAGCTCGCGGGGGAAAAGGTCGCTGCGCGCATGCACCAGCAGGTCGGGCATGGCGGGCGCTGACGGTCCGTGCAACTGCTCGTCGCCCCTGCTCACCGCCTCGCTCATACTCGGCACCAGGCTCCACAATTCCCTCGGGCCAGCGCCCGCGCGTGTTGATGAATATCTGCCCGAGGTCGGTCCAAGCTCGGGTGCGCGACCAGTCGGGTACCACGCCGCTCATGCCCTGCTGTGCCCGAGACTGAAGCCCGGGCAGACGCGATCGCAGCCGTGCTTTGATCGAGTTGGGGGCGATGTTCTTGACGGCCTCGAAGCCTCGCGCGAGGAGCCTGCCAAGCGCGCGTCTGGGAGCGCGCTCGGCGCGTGGCACGAGGTAGCCCGCCTCGCGCAACCAGCCCCGCAGGAAGACCTGGGCCCCACTGTTGGGGACCTGCCCGTGGTCTGACACCACGACCACGTTCAGGTCATCGTCGACCACCTCGAGCAGGCGCCCCAGTTCCTCGTCGATGCTCCGGTACACGGCCAGCACCGGGTCGGGATCGGGGACCTGTGCGGGGTGGTCGGGGTGTGCGGGGTCGATCAAGTGCCAGCACCAGTGCTGGGTTGAGTCGCTCTCGACGAAGACGACGCCGAGTGCGTCCCACGCCTCGCGCTCGGCCAGCCATCGGGCCACTGCGCCCTTGTGGTGGACACCGGCGACGACCGTCTGAGTCAGCGCGTCGTAACGTCCGGCCAACGCATGACGGCGGACGTCCGGCTGAATTCGATAGGGGCCGAACTGCTCGCGCAACTGCGCGGCCAGCTCGGGCGGATGAGTGAAACCCACGCTGGCGTCAGTGGGCGCGAGCCAGCCGGCGACCTGCGCGCCCTGGACGCTCTCGACCGGGTAAGAGACGGGGAAGTTCAGGGCGACGGTCCGCAGGCCAGCGTCTGAGAGCAGGCGCCAGATGGTGGGGGCGCGGCGCGCCGACGCGTTGATCTGCTCCATGTCATAGGAGCCGGCGACCGGATTGGTGAAGTGGAAGATCCCGTGCTTGCCGGGGTTCACGCCGGTGACCATCGAGGTCCAGGCTGAGGCGCTCTGGTAGTTGGGGGTGGAGCGCAAGGTGCCCATCGCACCTCGCCGGAGCAGGGAGGCGAGCGTCGGCAACTCGCCCTCGCCCAGCCATCGCCGGAGCAGGTCTGGCGGGCAGCCGTCGATCCCGACGATAATCACACGGGCCATATCAGTCGGCGTATCCTCTGTTCGCGAGGTGGGCGGCGACGATATCGCTGATGCGTTCGGACCGTTCGGCGTCGTCGATGATCTTGGGAAGATCGCGGTCGAACTTCACAACCGGGTGTGAGTCCATGTATCCGGGGAGAATCCCCTCGCGCAGCACACGACCGTCGAAGTAACTCGGGACTCCGTCGCCGCACAGATAGAGGGCGGTCGCCGTGACATCCTCGAGCCCAATGCCCTCAAGCCGCACCGCGCGCCGCAGCCCTGCCCCGGCGGCGATGAAGATGCCCTCGGGTGCAGGAGCGCCGCTCGGGTGATGCGGCGTCGCTCCCGTAGCGACACGCACATGGCCGTCGCGCGGAGTGACGGTCATGCCCTCGACAACGGTGGTCGCGCGCCAGTTGAGCACCAGGTGCGGGATGCGCCTGGCGTAGGGACCGTGGCAGACGTCATCACGCTTGAGCACGGCCTCGAGGGGCTGACGCCCGTTGGCGGGATCGATGCCCGCCGCGAGAGCTGCCGTGATCTGACTGGCGAGGCGTGATCCGCGGTCTTGATTCACGGTGCCTCGCGGGAACTCACCTTCGAGGTTCAGCAGCAGGTGTCCGCCGGGGGCGGGCAGCACGGCGCTGCGCTCGTAATCAATCCCTGACGCACGCTCCCCCACACCGGGCCCGACGGGCTGACCGCAGTGGGGCAGCACGCGGTCCATGAACCCCGGCAGCAGGCCGCGGATCAGCCGACAGGCCGCACCGAGAGTGCTGACGATCGAATCGCCAAGCCGATTCCAGAGTCCGCCCGCCGGCGAGAAATGTGTGAGCAGCCCCAGCCACTCAAGTATCTCGGGGAGTAGGCCGGCGGCGCCGTGGTTGATGCCCATGCCGTATGTGGACACGACGATGAGCTGATCTTCCGGGCTCAGACGTGCCGACAACTGGCCGATCAGGCGATCTGCCTCGATGTATATCCGTTCGACGCAATCGCCATGTCGAGCGGCGAGATCGGACTCGAATTCCGGGTGGTTCTGATCGCGCAGATGCCAGTACCAGCGCTGGACGCGATCGACCTCGATGAGGCTGAGCGCGAGCAGGTCCCACGAGCGGTCGCCCAGCATCTCCTCGGCCAACTCGCACTTGGCTTCCATGGCCGCGCAGGCCGCCTGCAGGCCCTCCTCGTAGCGACCGGAGGCGACGTAGCCGGACAGATCGATGTCAAGCGGCTGGTCCTCCATGTGGCGAGCGGCCACGTCGGCAACGCGCGCAGGATACGCGAACCCCTCTGCCTCCACCGAAGGCGCGAGCCAGCCCGAGACGGTGGTCCACTCGGACTCGCGGGCGGGGTAAGTCATCGGCACGAAGAGCGTGCCTGCCTCACGGCCGCGATCGGTGAGGAGCTGGGCCAGAGTGGGAGCGCGCAACATGCGGGCATGGGGCGGCTGAAACTCGTAGGTTCCGGGGATGAGATTGTTCAGACCCCACATCCCGTGCATGCCGGGGTTGACGCCGGTGAGCAGGCTCGACCAGGCGGAGATGGGGTTGGCGTTGGCCGACGACTTGAGGCGACTGTAAACGCCATGACGCATGAGTGCACGCAGCGCAGGCAGGCGTCCCTGCGCGGTCATGCGCTCAAGTATCTCTGGCGAAGCGCCCTCAAGCCCAATCAGCAGTAGCATCTCAGTCGCGGGATACGCCCCGGACAGGTCCGGGACGCGCCCTCCTCTCTCATGTCTGCCCGCAAATCATTGGTGAGCCATCGGCACCGGCACGTAACTCGCGGTCGGCCGCGATGCCCCCGTCGCCACCGCTCCCGCAACGCGGCCGCCCATGTCGCTGACCATGCGCGCGAGTCGGACGACTTCTGAACCACGTGTGGCCCGCAGGTGGGCGGCGATGTAGACGGGCACGCCTGCGCGGATCAGTCCACTTGCAGCGAGGACACCAGCGCCTGTCTCGGGAGCGACGATCGCCATGTCAGCCTCAGCGGTGGCGATGGTCGCGGGCATGTCACCCGGCGCGAGGCCCGCGATGCCGGTTGTCACCAGCGCAATGGGTTGCCCACCCGCGAGCGCCTCGCGCGCCAACGCTCCGGCCAGGGCTTCCGCTCCCGCCCGGGCCGACGGCGCGATCAGCAGCGCGGCACGGCCGTCGGCGGCGGCCCTCATGTGCCCCAGAACCGCGGCCAGGACCAGTCGGGCGTCTTCATCGGCGGCATCGGCAACAACGAGCGCCCCCACGACCGGGGCGCCGACCATTCTCGCCAGACGCTCGGGGCGGTGCAGCCCATCGTCGAAATGCTCGGCAGCGGCGACCAGCAGGAGGCCGAGCATGGCGCCCGCTGCGATCGACGCGACGACGTTCAGGATCGGCTTGGGTCGGACGGGCTCGTCGGCAGCGATGGCGTGTTCGACGAGACTGGCCGCCGGCATTTTGGTCTTCTCGGTGATCTCGAACTCCTGCTCTTTCTCCTTCAGAGCGAGGTATATCTTCTCCGCGAGACCCACCTCGCGCATGAGCTTGAGCTGGGTGATCTGCTCATCGGGCAACTCCGCGAGCTTCGCCTCGACACGCCGGACCGCCGTGCGCAACACATCGAGCGAACTGCCCGCGGCAAGCCTCTCGCCACTGGCCACGACCGACTGCTGCACCAATGCCTGCGCCACCGGATTGAGCTGCTCATCACGCGAGTGCGTGACCTCCTCGGCAGCGTCGGCCAGTCCCCCGCGGAGTTCGTCCACCTTCGCCTGCGCCGCGCGGACCGGCGCGGCTGCGGGCTGATACTCCTCGAGCAGCGCCACCCGGTCGGCCTCCGCCTGGGCCAGAGCGCGCTGCAGGTCACTGATCTGCGGATTGCGCGTGATGACCGTGGACGCGGTCACGTGCTCTGGCTGCTTGCCCAGACGGTTCTGCAGTTCGCCCTGCAGGGCGGCCTGCGCTCGCATCCTCGCCTCCGCCAGCGCCGCCTGCTCGTCCAGGCGCACCAAGAGCGCGAACTGCTGCTCGGCGGCGGCCTGAAGCTCGACGGTCCCGGCATATTGCGCGAACCCGCGCAGGCTCTCCTCGGTCTCGGCCAGCCGCTGCTCGGCGTCGGCCAGCTCCTCTTCGATGTAGTGCAGACTGCGGCGCGCCGCCGCGCGGGCATCGCCGAGGCTCCGGCCGAGATACGCCAGCACCATCGCGTTGATGAAATCGCAGGCCTGCTCGGGGTCGGCGGACTCGCCGCGCACCTCGACCACCTGAGACTCTTCGACGGCTGAGACGAGCAGGGAATCCCACAGCCGCTCGTACTCGCCGGTCCACGTGGCCGGCGGAGGGGCGTCGGAGAGTCCGGCAAGCAGTTCGGGCAGCCCCTCGAGCATCTCGTCGGTGACGCCCTCGCTGCGCACGCGCACCAGGAGCTCGGGGCGCTCGTGCATCAGCGCCCAGGCGTCCTCGAGACATGGGCGGCTGGAGATGATCTGCACCTGGGTCGCGAGGTCCGTACCGCCGAGCAGGGACGACGAATCAGTCAGCAGCCCGAGCAGGGGAGCGGACGACAGGATCGACGGTCGGGCGCCAGCGTCGGAGTTGACGACCAGCTCGGCCCGGCCCTCCCACACACGAGTGGCGGTGATGCTGTACGCAACCGCGATGGCGACGCAGACGACCATCGTGCCAGCCATGATGAGGCGCCGGCGCCAGAGCAGGGCCAGATAGTCGCGCGTGGTCATCGGTTCGTATGAGTAGTCGGCCATGGTTCCTCAGTACACCAGCCGCAACACGGACGCGATCCCGAGGAGGACGCGGCTGAACTCGCCGCTGTCCATCCCCCGCGAACCGGGCACGTAGATGATGTCGCCGGGCTGGAGCGGAATGTCATGCACGTCAGCGTCGCCCCGCATGAGGGCCAGCGCGTTGATCGCGATGATTTCGGGCTCGGCCTCGCCCTGGCGCCACAGCACGGTTCGCGCCGGAGCAGCGCCATCGGCGGGCCATCCGCCCGCGCCCGCGATTGCGCCCATGGCGGTCATCCCGTCCTCGAGTGGCTGCGTGCCGGGCCGCGAAACCATGCCCATGACAGCGATCTGATCGGCCCAGCGTGGGACGATGAGCGTGTCGCCATCGACGAGCGCGACGTCGCCAGCCTGGTCGGCATGCTGCGTGATCGCCTGCAGGTCGACCGGCTTTGCGGAACCGTCTCGGCGCACCAGCACGGCATCGGTCAGGCGTGCCTCGTCCAGCGCGCCGCGTGCCTGCGCGAGGGCGTCGGACACCCGGTCGCCGTCGTCGAAATCGTATTTTCCGGGGAGCTTGACCGCGCCGACGACGGTCACGCGGCGCTCCAATGTCGGGACGACGATCAGGTCGCCGGGCGTCAGGAGGTGGTTGTGCTCCGCGCCCGCGTCGGTGATGATTGCGCTGATGTCCACGGGCAGCGACGTGCCGTCTGCGCGGATGAGTCGCGCCGCGCTACGGTCGGCAGTCTCCACCAACCCACCGGCGGCCGCGATCGCGTCCGCTACCCGATCGCCCTGCTCGGCCGGATAACGCCCGGACGCGGTGACCTCACCGACGACGCTGACGAGGAACTGCGCGCTGACGACCAACGTGTCGCCAGGCTGGAGCACGAGGCCGGTCTGGCCGCTCAGGGAGGCCATGATGTCAACGGGCGCCTGCGAGCCATCTGCCCGGACCAGTGTGCCCATACGCGGCGCGGCAGTCTCCGCGAGGCCTCCGGCCAGCGCCATCGCCTCGGCGACCGTCACCGGCCCGGTCACGTGGACTGCTCCGGGCATGCGCACCGAGCCGAGGACATACACGGGCATCACGTAGCGCCGCACGAGTCGGACGGAGACTTTGGGGTCGCGCAACTCCTGCCGCAAGGCCTCGGCGATGGTCTCCGACAGCTCGACGAGCGATGCGCCGGCGGCCTGCACATCGCCGGCGACGGGATAGTTGACCATCCCGTCAGGCCGAACGGTCGCCTCGGGCACCGATAGTTCGGGGTGGTAGAGCACTTGTATCGCGATGACGTCCTCGGGCACGAGGCGATACGCGCCATCGGCCAGGCACGAACTCGCCCCCGACAGCGCGAACGCCGTCAGGGCCAGAGCAGCCAGCCGCAGCTTGGGTGTGACCCGCAGATTCACAGTAACATGACCTCGGGGATCATCAATTCCGGCAAATGGGGATTCGATACGCGGGGGCCGTGCACCTCTGCCCTGGCGTAACAGGTGCGGCTGATCATGCGAGGAGCGAACGGATGATGTTGACCAGCCAGCCGGCGGCGACAATGAGGAGGAAGATCGTGGTACCGCGCTTGCTGCTCATCCACGCGGGGATCACGCGATTGCGCGTCGCCAGCGCGTACAATCCCCAGAGCCCGGCGGCCCAAGTGAAGAGATACGCGAGCGGGCCGAGGACGTGCGCGCCGAACGCGGGACCGATCTGCAGGCGCGCCATGTGGGCGTACGCGGTGGTCAGCCCGCAAAACGGGCACGGGATATGGGTGATGGTGCGGAAGATACAGGGGACGACCAGCATGCTGCGGTGAGTGCCGTAGCCATCCGGGGCGGGCGTGAGGATGGCCGCGCCGATCAGCAGCGCGGCGGCCAGGAAGACCACCAGGAAGGCCTCGAAACGGTCGCCGGAGCGGCGATGGTCGGAGGCGTCAGTCATTGCCGGCCTCCGACGTCGACGGGCACCAGTAGATCACCGGGAAGGGGTACAGCCAGTCATGAGCAGCCGACGGGCTCAGGATAGTGGTCCACCAGATACCGGTGCCGCTATCGCTCTTCCACCAGTTGCTGTAGTTCTTGAGCAGCGTCTGTTGGAAGGCGGACACCTGCTCGGGAGGGGCGGCCATGTCATATTCGGAGAAGATGAAGGCACGCGGGAGCGGTTCGCGAATAGCGTTCGGGTCAAGGCCGGTCACGACGAAATCGGCAACCGGGCGCCGGTAGGCACCCCAGATCGGGTTGCTGCGCAGCGCCGGGCCGCCGTTGCAGTAGTCCAGCGGAGGATGATGGAACCACGGCTCGGAGACCAGCCCAATTGTCCCGCCATCGGCAACGACGCCCTTCGCCCAAGAGGCGATCGTCTGGCGCGGATCGTCGAAGCCTACGTGACCCATGACCATGAGCCAGAGCACCGACAGCCAAGCTGCGGCGACGAAGCCGACGCAAATGATCGGGCCACCAATCGCCTTCGGCGCATCGTCCTTCAGACGCAGGCCTGTGCGCTGCGCGACCCAGCCGATGAGCACGGCCACGACCGGGAGCAGGACCATCTCGTAGCGGGCGTAGCGCACCTGCGCAGAACCGATGACGATGAAGGCAAGTGCCGCAAAGACGACGAGGGTGATGACGGACCGGCGCCGCTGCAAGATGCCCGCCGCGCCCGACCAGATCGCCACCGCCAGCAGCGGCCAGGTGAGCGCGAGGTTCAGTTGCTTGAGGTGGAACCACCAGCCATTGGGGTCGGCGGCCATGGCGGCGAGGTCGTCGCCGGTGCGCATGTGGGCCATCTCGAAGGAGATGTCGCGCCAGGCGTTGCCCCAATCGAGAAAGGTGTAGGGCGAAGTCAGCGCAAAAGCCGCCGCTGCACAACCGGCGATGGTGAGCGCCTCGCGCCATGCCACGCGCTGGTTATCGTCGGCCTTGCGTAGCGTAAGGTACCAGGCAAGCAGTGGGGCGACTATCACCAGGCCGCCGCTGTATTTGACGCTCGCGGCCAGTCCGGCGGCGATGCCCGCCCAGATCAAGTTGCGGCGGGTGGGTTCGTCGAGCAGGCGCACCGAGAAGTACAGCGTCAGCGCGACGAAGAATGCGCCCGGCACGTCGACGGTCGCGTAGTGCGAATGCACGACGTGCAGCGGCATGATCGCCAACGCGCTCGAGGCCAGCAGGCCGGCGCGATGTCCCCATACGTGCCGCGCAGTCAGGTATACGACGTAAACGGTCGCGATGCCGAGGATGACGGTGACGACGCGTGCGTCGAAGGTGAAGGCGCGCAAAGCGGCGGGGATTTCGGGTCCGCCGATGGCGGCGGTGCTCAGGGATGCGAAGATGCCCGGGCTGCCGATCATGCAGGCGATGGCGACGAGGTAGAGATAGAGGCTGCCATAGTTGAAGAAGTGTGGGTTGAGGTCGCCGGTGGCCAGAGACAAAGCACCGCGCAGGGAGTGGAACTCGTCGGGGTGGTACGAGAACATGTGAGTGTCATCAGGCAGGCCCCACGTGAAGGCGTAAAGCCGCAGCGCCGCCGCCAGCGCGAGCACGCCGGCGACCGCCAGAAGTGGCGTCACGCTCGGACTGCGGGGCCGGTCCTCGGACTGCACGGTTCGCCCCCTCGAACTGGAACGGCGCCCTCGTCGGGCGAGGGCGCCGTTGGTGTCAGATATTTCGGCCTCTCTAAAGCCCATAACGGTGCAGAGGCGCCGATCAGTTCCCGCCGTGCATGATGCCATAGTGGGTGGTCGGACCCCAGTTTCCGGCGCCGTCCTGCGCGCGCAGGTGCAGGAACCACAGGCCCTTCTTCAGATCGCTGAAGGTGACGGCGAGCTTGGCGCCCATGGACTCCTCGGCGGGCACGGTGCCCGGATCCTGGTCGACCACGTAGCTGTAGCCGACGACACCGGTTGTGTCGGTGGCCTGCCAGCGGAAGACCGGCTTGCTGGTGCCGACGCGCCCGACAACGAAGTTGTCGAAGCTGGCGGTGGCGCCCTTGGGGGTGGTGAGCGGATCGCGGTCGCCGATGATGATCGCCTGCACGTTGAGCGGGCCGCGCTTGACCTGCCGGCGCAGGAGCGGCGCCATGTGGACGGAGGCGTAGTGCCACTTGCCGTCCGCGCGCATGCCGCTGATGCGCCCGATCGCGCCCTGAGCGTCATCAGTCATCGCGATCGCGTGCCAGCGCCCCTCCATGTTGACCATCAGGCTGAGCTTGACGCCCTTGTCAAATCGGTAGTCAAAGGCGATGACCGGGAAGTCCTCGGCCTGGAACGGCTGGTTGCTGACGACCGTCTGCATGTGGCCGCCACTCTTTTGCTGGGTGAGCGTGACGCAACCGCTGCCGCTGCCGGCCTGCGATGTGTCATGCACGACCTTCGCACCGGCACCGCCGCCGCGATTGGCCCAGCCATCGACGCCGCCCTCGAAGGTCTGCACCAGCGTTGCGTGATGTGTGCGACACCGCACGCTGGCGATCGGTGGCGGCGTGGTGTCCTGCGCGTAGTCCATCTTCCAGGTCCAGTCGGGCAGGTCCGGGACGGCGTTGCCCGCGTAGTCGAGCGCCTGCTTGAGCTGCACGCGGACGTCCGACCCGTCCGGGTAGACGGTGGGACGCGGCGAGGTCTGCTCACAGTTGAAGACCAACTCGCCGCGATCGGACAGGTAGGTGAGCCCACCATTGCTGACGGTGTAATCGGTGCCTGCGACAGCCAGCGTCACGCTGCCCGGGTCGACGCCTGCGATGCCGCTATCGGCCAGCGCGAGCTTGATCTCGGAGACCGCGGTGGCGACGCCGGATGCGGGCACTGTCTGGCTGGCGGTGGGCGCGTCGCTATCGATGATGAGTCTCTGGTGGGTGGTCTCGCCCCAGTTGCCGGCGCTGTCAGCGGCCCGCACGTGCAGCCAACCGTCCACGCCGCCATCATGGTAGTCGACGTGGCCCAGGTTGGTGATGATCTTCTTCGCCAGGTCGGTGCCGGGCTGAGCGTCGACGGCCCAGTTGACGCCTCCGAGGCCGGTCAGGTCATTGAGCGTCCACGCAATGCGCAGCGGCTCGGCCGCGCTGGAGATCGGGACGATCTCGAAATCGTCGATATGGTACACCTGCCCGGGCGCGTTCGAACTCCAGCCGCCATCGGTGATGAGCAGCTGGTGCACTTTGTAGCCCGGCGCGTGCGGGTCGTCGCGTCGCAGCATGTCGAAAAGGTTGAACTCGGTGTGATGCCACTGGTTGTCGGCGATCACGTCGGGCACCTCGCCGATGCGCTCGTAGCTGGTATCGGTGTCGGTGAAGCGGATCGACTTCTTCGCCCCGTTCACGAAGACGACGAGGTCGGCGCGGAGCCGCTCGGGCACCTTGTACCAGAAGCGGACGAGTCGGTATTTGCCCGCATCGAAGGTGGTTTTGCGGACGTAGGCGCCGAAGGTCCCACCGTTGACGGCGTTGTAGAGCTTTAGGCTCGCGTCGCCCTGGGCAGCGGTCGAGCGGTCGAGGGTCAGTGACGCCCCACCCTCGCCGCCCCAGTTGACCCACTCGCCCATGTCGGTCTCGAAACCGTTGCTGATCAGTGGCGCGTCGCCTACGGTGACGATCGCTGACGACGGCACATCACGGTCGCTGCCGGGGCCAACGCCAAACGCCCACTGCACCGGCGCGGCCATGGCCAGTCCGTTGCGGTCGGCCATGGCGGCGAGCGTGATCTGCAGCTTTCCGGCCTCGGGGAAGGCCTGACCAAGCATCTGTGGCTGCACGAGGATCGCCTCGGCGCCCGGATCGTAGCTCACGCCGGGCTGGTCGACGCCGTACTCACTCTCCCCCACCGCGATCTTGATCGATGCGGGGTCGATGCCGGCACCCTCGCCGTCAGTGACCCGGATCTGGATCGGATCGTTGGTGGTGAGAGCTTTCGCCTCCGGAATAACCTCGAGGACCCTCGGCGGCGTGGTATCCACCACGACGGGCATCGCGTGAACGCTGCCCCAGGTGCCATCCTCGAGTTGGGGTCGGGCGCAGACGAACCAAGTGCCATCGCTCGACGCGGTCAGCGTCGCCTTGCCATCCTCGCTGGTCACCTGCTCTGGGATATCGGCGGCTGGCTTGTCGGACAGGGCGATCGCCCAACCGGAGACTTTGACCCCTCGCGCCGGTGTTGCGGCGACAGAAATCTCGTGCCCGCCCGCGCCATACATGCGCAAGTTGTCGAGGTAAACCTTGGCTCCCGCATGGTTGCCGCCAAAGCCGACGTCAAGGTAATTGCCATCGTTGAGGTTGCCGATGAAGAGGCCGCGCGCGATGAGCTTCTGGCCCTTCAGGCCGGCGGCCTCGAGGTAACCGAGGAGATCGAGGTCCACATGGTGCCAGGCCCCGTCGGCCTTTACGCCGTCGGCGCTGGCCAGAATGCGGGCCATCGGCGCGGGCTCATCACGGCCCGTCAGCACGATCTCGTGGAGCTGATCGCCGGCAGTTAGATACAGGTTGACCATCGAGTCGGGGTCGACTTTGCAGTCAAACGACAGGCGCGGGAGCTTGCGCACATCGAAGCTGCCCGCATGCAGCGTGGCGGCGAAGCTTCCGCCGGAGAAAGTGTTGGTGAGCCGGGCGCAGTGACCGACGTTGCCCGCGCCGGGAGCGTCGAGAGAAACTGCGGCGCCCTGAGTCTTGTCGCGCGTCTGCAACGCGCCGAGGTCCATCTCGAAGTCGTTGGCCAGCGCGCGGTGGCTGGAAGATGACAGGGAAGCCAGGCGGTCGCCCACTTGCGCCACAGCCGCTGCGCGGAGGTGGTCGGTGGGTGTCGCGTCGCGCGGGATGCGCTCGTGCTCGTAGTAGATTTTGATGCGCGAGAGTATGATACCGTTGTCTCGGGCCCAGATGGCCACGCGGCCACCCTCCAGGGCCTCGGGGTCGCGGGTCTCGCAGATCAGCTTCTCGTCCACGTAGAACTGCAACAGGTCGCCGGTCTTGCGCACGCGCAGCGCCCACCACTTGCGGTGGAACTCATAGGTGCTGGGGAAACCGTCCTCGAAGATGGGGAGCAGGGCTTCGGGCGCACGGCTCTCGACCAGCGTCTCGGTGCCCCTGACGATTCGGCTGCGGCTGTTGAGATCGCCGCCGTAGATGAAGCTGTAACCGCTGTCGATATTCGCCCCGTCGGCGCAGATGGTGATGTTCATGTCGTTGGGGTTGCGGTAGGAGCGGCCCTCACCGAGAGCGACGCCCATCTTGAAGCCAACATAGGCCTCAACGGTGATGTCGCCCTCGAACTGGCGCTTGTTCCAGATGGCCGCCACTCCGTTGATCTCGAAGCCGCCGTACCATGACCACTGCGGGCTGCATGTCCACCGATTGGTGACTTCCCACAGGCCGCCGCCGAGCGTCCAGTCAACGGGGGGGTTGGCGAAGGTGTAGTCGGCGACGTGGCCGGAGAATATCTGCACGTCGCCAGGTGCGACCTGCAGGCCCTCCGCCTCGAGCGACAGGCGATGGTTCGGAGTATCAAGCACCCAGTCGTGGGCCGTCTCAGGCGCACGGCTGCCCAGAGCCTTGTCGATCTCGGCGAGGCTGGCGCGCGCCTGCTTGTGCTTGGGAGCGTCCTCGAGCACCGCCTCAAAGAGCACGCGGGCCTGCTCTACATGGCCCTGCCTGAGTCGCACGACGCCCAGCCAGTATCTCGATTCGGTGGAGGCCGGCTTGGCGTCGAGGACGATCTGGAGTTCCGCGGCGGCGCTTGACAGCTCGCCACTCTCCAGGCGACATCGGCCCAGCCAGAAGTGAGCTGACAGGTCGCCGGGGTCCTCCGCCAGAATCGCGGTCAACTGCGCCGCGGCTCGGGCAAGTTCGCCCTTGGCAATCAGCCCGGCGGCCTCGCGCACTGAGGCTGCCGAGGCGGTGGTCACCACGCCCAGTACAAGCAGCATAACCACTATCCCGCACACCATACGAACGGACCCGGACTTCGCCATCGCCGTACCTCTCTGTTCGCCCGCGCTCATTTGAGCTGCGTGTTCAGCACTACCTGGCCGTCAACTGTCGCCACAAAGTACGTGCCCCTGCGCTCAACGAGCACCGGGCACGGGTCGCTTTGCACGGTCGCTTGCGCCTCTTCGATCAGATTGTCTCCCCGCAGCAGAGATACCTTCAGGTCCTTCGAGCCTGATGTGGCCTCGATGATAAGCAGCAGACCGGCGTCGGGCTGGGCGGGGTCGCTGTCGATACGCAGACGCACCGTCCCGGCTGTGGTGCCGATCTTCGAGATGCTGAAGCGCATCTCCTTGTCGCCGTAGTAGTCGCCCTTGGTCCACCATATCTGCTCGGCACCGTCAGCCGGCTTGATCCACGGCGCCCTGGTGCTGGCCCACTCGGCCATCTCCGGGTGCTCGTCGCCCTCAGTGAACTCCTTGGTCAGGCGTGTGGAGCGCCGGGCGGGCAGAAGCGCCAGATATGCGTTGTCGAACAGCGCTGTCGATCCGCCCTCCACGTATAAGCCAACGCGGCCATGTGCGGCGCCGTCGTCGAAGGCACTCAGCACGCGCTGACCGTCCAGATAGGCGGTCACCAGGCCCTCCTCCACCACGACGGTGACGCGGTGCCAATCCTTGGGCTTGATCTTCGCGGGAGCGCTTGTCAACTCGCGCATGCGCTCATCGCCACGCTGGAGCATGAGTTGCGCCTGGCCTGAGTAGCCCTGGGCGTTGGCTCCAAAGCGGACGATATACTTTGCGTCGTCGGTGGCGCAGGCTACGAGCCCGATGCCGCCCTTGCCGTCCAGATAGACGTCGGCGCTAAAGAGGTAGCGTTCCCAGCCTGAACCGCCGGTGACGCAGAAGCGTTCGCCATCGCCGCGTCCGCGCATCTGGCCGTCAGCGTAGTCCCACGAGCCAGCGTCCTGAATCCAGCGGCCGACGGTGGCGACATCGAAGTTGTCCGCCATCATCTCCCAGCGGTCGAGCAGGACGCTGTCAAAGTTTGTGCCCGCAGTGCCCTGACAGTAGAGGCCCGGCTGGCCCTGTCCGAAGGCGTCGGAAGTGGTTACCAGACGCGTCTCGCCATCGACGGCACACTCCAGCATGCCATCACATACGCGCAGCCGGAAGTTGTACCACTGGTCAGGCAGATGCCCGCCCGGCACCTCGGCAAGGACGGTCCGCTCCCCGGCGACGACCTGGATGACCGACAGCTTGTCGGCGTCCGGACCGTCGGCCAGAGCCGATGTCCAGACCGCCGCGATGTAGTTGTCGACATCCTGCAGGTATGCGACGAGGCCCAGCGCATCGGTGCCCGCCGCGCGCACGGCCGCAGACAGGTCATAGTTCGCCCAGAACCAGTAGCCCATGGTCGTCAAGCCCGGGACGTCGCCGCTGGACTTGCCGAGGTAGCTGAAAGCGTTCATGGACTTGTCGGCTTCCATACGGTCGGCCTGTTCGTCGACCCGCAGTGACTGGGTGCGCCAGACGCCCTGCAGGGACTCCCAGGAGCTCTGGGCGTCCTCCACGCGCACGAAGTCGTCGGCCATGTACATTTCGCCGAGGGGCTGGACGAAGGGGTCGACCAGCGTTCCACCGGCGACCATGTAACCAAGCGTCCCGTCGCTGAGCGTGCTGTCCCAGCCACGCGCGACCACTTCGCTGCCCAAGATGGCGACCATGCGCCAGCCCATGCGCTGAATGGTCAGCACATACTCGCCGGCGGCGAGATTCGCGGGGGCTTTACAGGCGCCGATGGGGGTCGCTTCGCCGCCGACCACGCGCTGCAACGTGACCGCGGAAGCACCGAGGTCAAGCAGGTAGTGATCGCCCGCGTCCTGTCGGTCGAAAGCGATCTGCACCTTGAATGACGCGGGATCGGTCACCGCGACGTTCGCGGTGAAAGCGTATTCGTCAGGCAGCTCGTCTTCGAGGATGGTGAGCGCGTCCTGTGCGTACACGTGCGTAACCGCGCTGCCGACCAGAAGGGCCAGCAGCGCGGCGGTGAGTATCGTTCCGAAGGTATCGTGAGATTGTCTTGTCATGCCCGAGTCTGGGTGCTCCCCCAGATATCTCTCCCTGCCGAGCAGCGCACGCGCGCCTTCACTTGATGATGTATGCGGGTGTGCGGACCTCGGCTCTGGTCGGCACGTAGCGGGTATTGTTGATCAGCATGAACTGGTCGAGCTTGGCGCCATCCTCACGGTACTGGAAACGGATGGTGTGTTGGCCGGCGGTCAGCGTGTACTTGGCGCCTTTGACCCAGTGCCAGCGACCGTAGGTGCCGTCTGTGATGTAGGTGGACGGCATGGTGTCCATGATGGTGAAGAACGAGTTACCGCACCCGTCGAAGTAGTTGACCAGTGCCCAGAGCTGATAGGTGCCAGCCGCGGGAACCTTGAACTTGTAGACGCAGTTCCCGGTGTCGGCAGGCCCGGTTTCGGTGACGGCGTGCGGGCGGCGGATCGGTACGTGCACGTAGGCTTTGCCTGAAGCCTGCTCGCTGGTCGCCTTGGCCATGGACGGCTTGATGGACACGTAGTCTTCGCCCTCGATGACGATCTTCACGGTGGCGGCCCACGCCATGGTGATCAACGTGACCACGAGTGCTGCGATGAGCAAGGGTGTGATGTAGCGGCGCATGTTTACTCCTCCTCGACAAGCATCTCTGAGTCTGACACATCAGTGCCCTGCTCGTCGCTGCCACGACCGAGGCCGCGTACGTGAGCAGAGGCTATCATAGCGAACAACAGCGCCCATATCAAGCTATTCCCTCTGACGAAGAGGCTGCCGAATATGTTTGTTAGTGCGATCGCCCAGGCGCTCCCGGCCATCCCCGCCGCCAGGCCCAGGGCCCACGGATTCCCGGCTTTGCGCCAGAGCCTGCGCGCTGCACCGACGAAGTAGCCCATGAACAGGACCAGCGCCACCAGGCCCAGCAGCCCCATCGACGAGGCGATCACGAGATACAGGTTGTTGGTGTCGGGTTCGGACTTCTTCGCGTTGGGCAGGAAACCGTAGTACTCCGACATCCCGATATTGATCTGGTAGTCCCCCACGCCCACGCCAAAGAGCAGCTTCTCGGCGGTCATCGTCAGTGCCGGCTGCCACTCAAGCCAGCGCTTCTTGATCAGCGGCGGGGCCTCTTCGCCCGGCATCGTCAACTGCTTGTACGCCTCGCCGCGCTCGTAGACGTCAGCCAACTCGCCGAAAACCGCGGTGCGGGTCTTGGGCAACAGCGGTATGGTGACTGCGAAGAAGACCGCCGCGCTCAGCATGAATATCCCCAAGGTGCGCGAGCCGCGCAGTGCGCTCATGGCCGCCAGCACGATGATCAGGCACCAGAACTGCGGCCCGGCGAGCATCGTGACGGCACCGACCACAATCAGCCCTACCATCCAGACGCGCTGGTTGCGGTCATCGATCCACACCGACATGCCGTAAAAGAGCGGCAGGACCATCGCCAGGAAACCGCTGTATACGTTGCGGTTGCCGAAAGTGCCGCGGACGAGCGCCGGGTCGTCGGTCGTGAAGTATTGATACAGCGCCACGATGACGACGACAGTGGTTGAGAGCATCAGCGCCTTCACGGTCAGCATCATGCGGTGCTGACTGTGCACCAGGTCGGCGAACATCGCGAAGACCACCACGAAGTAGAGCACCAACTGGGCGATCTCCACGACGGACGACTTGAGCGATGTGGCACCCGCAGCGGACAGGATCGCGACACCCAGCAGGGCCCACGTTGCCAGCGGCGGCATGATGATCTGGCCCATGCGGCGGCGCACCAGGACTGAGATGAACCAGATGCCCGCCAGCAGCGCGGCGAGCAGATCGGCGTAGAGAATGAACGGACCGTCTTTGGGATCGAGCGCATACGAGATCTGCGTCGGCGCTACCAAAATCAGCAGGAGGGCGGCTGGCCACAGCAGGTCGCCTTCGCTGCGCGTTGCGCTGTTTCTGGGTGTCTCCGACATCGGCCAGTCCCCCCTTCAGACGATCAGATTGCGCGCAACTGCCGCAATCAATGCGATCCCGACATACATGTGAGCGACCCCGCCCACTCCCGCCTCGCCGGACATCTCGCCGGCCACCAGCAGAATAGCAGCCATTTGCAGCACTCGGAAGCCAAGGACCAGGTTGCTTGTCGCAGCGGACAGATCATAGACTGAAGACAGTGTCAGGTGCATCACCAGCGCGAGCACGAGCAGTGCGCCGGTTGCGATCAACAGCGCCCCGCGGTAGGCCCCAGCGCCCCCATTTGCGCCCGGGGCGAGCACGCGGTGGACGGCCCAGCTCAAGAGCGCGATCAGGACGCCGATCAGTGCCAGGCCGGGCTCAAACTGCCCCAGAAAGCCCACGGTCAGAGCCGACAGGCCGGGAATGGCGTCCAGCAGCGGATCGTATGCCAGATACAGCGCCGTGGCGGCACCCAGGGCGAGCAACAACTTGCCGGACGGCGTCGCTGCCCCACGACCGCGGGTGAAGGCCACCGTTGCCAGCAGCACCACGCCGACAAGGGCGAACGACAGCCACTGCCGGGTGCTGAACCAGCCTTCAGGCTGAATGGTGTACACGGCGCTCACGCAGACTACCGCGAGCCCAAGGTGCACGCCGAGGGCCGTGCCAACTGACGCGGCCGGTGGGCCCAAGTTTTCGCTCTGGATCTGTGCAGACAAGTGCAGCCCCCCGAGGCATGTCGGGACCGGATCTGGCAGGCCAGTACGGCCCCGTCGCTTCTGGTACACTTTCACCTGCCGCCCTCGCAACGTTACAGGCGGCAGTCATGGTTATTAGAAACGCTTCTGCCGTAAAAGTTCCGCTTACGGGGATCGGCGCGAATCGCGGCTCTACGAGGCCAACAGCTCGGTCAGGTCGCCAGCCACCGGTTGACGCTGCAGAGCAGCGCAGAGCTCCTCTGCCAAGGCCGCCCGCAACAGCTCAGCCGGGGGCAGATCGCGGCCGAAATCGTCCAGCGATGCCATCGCATCGGGATCGAGACCACAGGGGTTAAGGCTCTCCCACGCAGGCGAGTGACAGGCGACATTCAGCGCGAATCCGTGCCAGGTGACCCAGCCTCGGACGGCAACGCCGATGCTGGCGATCTTCCTGCCCTCGACCCAGACGCCGGTGAAGCCATCGCGCCGCTCAGCCTGCCAGCCGAACCGGGCGAGCGCGCGGATCTGGGTCTCCTCCAGCGTGCGCAGATACCAGTGCAGGTCACGCCTGATCTCGCGCAGGTCCACGATGGGGTAACCGACGATCTGGCCCGGCCCGTGGAAAGTCGCCCCTCCCCCGCGGGCCACCTGTCTGACGGGCACGCCAGCCTGCGCCAGCGCCTGCAGGTCGGCCACGGTCGACGCATCGGCCTCGCCGCGCCCGACCGTCACGACCTCGGGGTGCTCGACGAGGAGAAGCAGATCGGGGATCTCGCCCGCCCGGCGCTTTGTCACCAGAGCCTGCTGCCAGCGCTCTGCATCCGCGTGATCGACCAGGCCCGCGTCGATGATCAGACATTGGGCGCGGGTCATCGCCGGCGACGCTCCTCGACCACGCGCTCGTAGATTGCGCCGAGCTGCTGCAGCATATGCTCGCGCGTATAATCCGACAGGATTCGCTGGCGCGCGGTCTGCGCCATCAGCGAGGACGGGCCGGTCGACCGTAGCGCCGCGGTGACCATCTCGGCGAGATGGTCGCTCGAATACGGCTGCGCCAGCCACCCGGTCTGGCCGGGCTGCACGAGGTCGACCAGCCCGGGGATGTCCGTGGCGACCACGGGCACACCGGTCGCCATCGCCTCCAGCAGTGCGTACGGCAGGCCCTCCCAGAGCGAGGGCATTACGAACAGGTCCAGTGACGAGAGGATGCGGGGCACGTCGCCGCGCTGGCCAAGCAAGCGGAAGCGCCGGCCAAGCCCGAGTGCGTCGACCTGCGCCTGCAGCTCCTCGTGCAGCTCGCCCTCGCCAGCGATCACGAAGGTGGTGTGGGGCATCTCCGCGAGGACCTGTGCGGCGGCCTCGATGAGATATCTCTGGCCCTTTTGCGGGACCAGCGCACCTACCGCGCCGACCAATCGGTGCTTGGGCGAAATGCCCAACTCCTCGCGCAGGCCAACGGCCTCGGCGGTCGGGTGGAACTGGCGGACCTCGACACCGGTGCGCACTACCAGGGCGCGCCCAGGCCGCACCAGTCGCGCTTTCACGGCCAGCTCGCGTTCGCTATCGGTGGTGCAGATCAGGAGATTCGTGATGCGCCCCGCGCACCATTCGAGGAACCGGTAGATGCGCTGCTTGCGCGGGCTCGCGTCCATCTGGAAGGCGAAAGCGTGTGGCGAGTAGATGCGGACCGCGCGCGAACGCGCCAGCCACGCTGCGTAGCGGCCGAGCATCCCGGCTTTGGAGCTATGGCAGTGGATGATGTCGAAGGGATTGGCGCGGAAGTAGCGTCGCAGTAGGCCAAGCGCACGCCAATCCGCGCGAGGGGATATCTCGCGCGTCATGGGCACCTCGTGCACCGTGACGCCGGCCTGGCGCAGCGACTGGATGTCGGTGCGGAAGGCCTCGGAGCGCTCTGACGAGACCACCGCGGTCTGCGCGAAACGGTCAGCGGGCAGGCCCAGGCACAGGTCCATCAGGTACTGGCGCGTGCCGCCCGCGGTCGCCTCCAGGACATGAGCTATTCTGATCGGTTCGGGGGCCATCGCGCTATCGCCTGCGCAATTTGCCGGCGAGCTTGGTCCGCACAAAGCCCACGACCATGGTAAGTTCCTCGATCCGCAGGACGGCTGCGGCAGTCAGGAAGGCCGCTACACCGGATGCGCCGCACAAGGCGAGGAAGATCAGTCTCGACATCGTGCCAGCGCCCACCAGCATGTCGGCAAAGGCTGCGCTCACAGCCACGACGGCGACCGCCATGACTGCCGTCGAAACCGCGAGCTTACCGGCGAAGGCGAGCACCTCACGCCGGTTGATGTCGCCGATACGCCCGCGCAGCATGCCGTAAAGCACAATCACTTTCAGCGCCTTGCTGGCTGTGAACGCGAAGGCCAGCACGCCGACCGCACGTCGCATGTAGTAGACGCCGAAGTAGGCGATCAGGATATGCAGGATGGCCATGCTCGCGCCGACGTAGTTGGGCGTGGCGGTGTCGCCGAGCGCGAAATACCACTTGTTGATGCTCGCCTCGACCGCGAGGAACGGGATCCCGGCCGCGTAGGGCACGAGAGCCCGGCGCACCATCAGCGTATCCTCATGAACGAACTGGCCGCGCTCGTAGACGAACTGGATTGCGGGCGTGGACAACACGATCAGGCCCACCGCCAGCGGCACGAATATGAAGGCCATCACGCGGGTCATGGAGACCAGGGACTCGGCAAGCTTCTCGCGGTCCATGCGCGTGGCCCACTCGGATACCCAGGGGTAGACGACGAGGCTCACGGCCAGCGGGATGATCATGACGGGCATGTCGGATATTTTGCGCGCGTAGTCGAGGGCCGCGTAGACGCCCTCACCGGCGTCTGTGCCGAATCGGCTGTCGAAGTAGGTGCGCGCTGTCGAGAAGAGCAGCCCCACGACAACCGGAGGCATCAGCGCAAGCATGCGTCGGACGTCCGGATTGCTCAGATCAAGCGACGGCTTGACCAGCCCCAGCTTCCGATACAGAGCGGGTAGCTGGACGATCAGCCGCAGCGCCGCGCCGATCAGCACACCGATGGCCGCGGCTTTGATGCCCGACGGATGGCTGGACGAGAAGAATCCGTAGCCCACGAGCCCGCCGATCGACGCCAACAGCGCGAGCTGCCGGCAGGCATCGGCCAGGGCAGGCGCGGTGAAGCGCTTGTACGCGTGCAGGGTCAGCTCGGCCATCACCGACATGACCAGCAAGAGCATGGCTCCAGCGGCCAGTCGCAGCAGGTCTACCGCCAGCTCGCGGTATTGACCGGTAATCCCGGCCCAGCCGAGGCGCATTATTTGTGGCGCGAAGACCATGACCACGCCGGTGATGACAACGAGCACGATGAACACCATCGTGGCTGTGGTGCTGAAGAACCGCTTGGCCTCGTCCTCGCGGTTCTGGTCTCGGTGCTTGACGAAGATCGGCAGGTATGTCGGCCGCAGCAGCTTCTCCACCTTGCTGTAGACAAGGAAGATGACGCTGTTGTAGATGACTTTGAAGGTGTCTACCGTCGCCGATGCGCCCCAGTACTTGGCGATGTAGATTTCCTTCACGTAACCGGCGACCTTGCCGAGGAAGCCGAACACGCTTATCACCAGAACCGCCACGGTCATCAGCATCCCGGCTTGCTCAGGAGCATCAGGTTCGGGAGTTTCGTCGACGTCCGCGCTGTCGGCTCCGGGCAGATCCATGTCGTCGTTCAATGCGCTCTCGCCTTTCTCCGGTCGACGCCACTGGTGGTTCCTACCGACGGTGAGCCATGACCTTGTCCAGTAGCTTGGCCATCGCCCCCACGTTCTGCTTCACGTCGAACTTCGTCACAACCGCGAGCCGGCCCTGCTCGATGACCGTCGCCCGCAACTCCTCGTCATAGAGCATGCGTTCCATCTGGTCCGCGAGATCGTCGGGATCGCCCTGCGCTGCCAGCAGTCCGGTCTTCTCGTGCACGATCAGCTCAGGGATGGCGCTGACTTTGGTCCCGACCGCCGGGATGCCCATCGCCAGTGCCTCAAGGAAGACGTTCGGCAACCCGTCGCGATCGCCATCACGAGCCACCACGCAGGCCATCACGAACATCGATGCCCGCTGCAGCATTGGCATGAGTTCCTCGTGCAGCATCGGCCCGTGCATGTGCACGATCTCCGACAGACCCATGCCGCGGACCAAGCTGCGCAGGTCCTCCTCATCGGGGCCGGAGCCGACGATGTGCAGCCCGAACTCGATACCCCGCTGCTGGAGAATCGCGGCGGCTCGCAGCAGTATCGGGTAGCCCTTTTTCTCCACCAGCCGGCCCACCGAGATGATCTGCGGCGGCCCGGTCCTCGGCTCCGGCTGCGGGAGCGGCATGTTCTCAACCACATCGATCCCGTGGTAGAGCAACTTGAGGCGCTCGCCGGCCGCCATCGGGTAGTGTCGCCGGATGTGTTCGAGACCGTATTCGGTGCAGACGGTCACGAACTCCGCCTCACGCAGCTTCAGGTCCAACAGCACCGTCTCGTCAGTGAACAGATCGCGCGCATGGGCCGACAGCGAGAAGCTGCGGTCGAGCATGTGCGCCAGCAGCAAGCCCACCGTAGATGGCATCGACGCGAAGTGTGCGTGGACATGCCGCACGTCTCGACCGCGCAGCGAACAGGCGAAGCTGGCAGCCGCGATGTGGCTGCGGATCAACTCTCCCGCGGCTCGCGGACGCAGCACGCACAGGCGCGCCATGTAAAGCCAGCACTCCAAATAGCCGAACGGGTAGAGCAGCGGCGCGGCCAGCAGCCCAAGCAGGGACCGGAATGACAACGGTCGCGGGCGGTGGACTGTGCGGGTGGCCAACTCGCGCGCATCGGCGTGCACGATCTCGTCGCCGGGCTCGAGCGAGCATATGCACAGCTTCAGCCCGCGCTCCTCAAGCTCCCGCATCTCACGCAGGATGAAGGTCTCGGACAATGAGGGGAACTTGCCGAGCACGTATACGAGCCGCTTGTCACGCCCCCGCTCATGTCTGCCCACCTGCAGCCTCCCGATAGATCGCCAACATCGCTTCAGCATGTCTCGCCCACGTGAACTGGGCGGCTCTCTCGCGGCCGCGCGCTATGAGTTCGGCGGCCGGCGACTCGTCACAGGCCATCGCCACTAGCGCTTGGCCGAGGCCCTCGGGCCCGTCGGCCAAGGGCACTATCCGGGCCGCCTCGCCAGCGACCTCGGGCAGCGCACCGGCATCCGACACCAGCGCGCGTGTGCCGCAGGCCATCGCCTCAAGCGGCGCCAGCCCGAAGCCCTCGTGCAGCGACCACTGAACCAGCAGGTCCGCGCCAGTATACAGCGCCGGCAGGTCCGCATCGGCCACATAGTCGAGCCAGCGGATACGCTCCGCCACGGGGCTGGTCTTCATCGCCTCGAGAATCGGCGCGCATCGCCAGCCGGCCTTGCCTGCCAGCACGAGGTCGTGAGGCAGGCGACCGGCCACGGCCTCGAAGGCCTCGATGACCGCGGGCAGATTCTTGCGAGGCTCTATGTTGCCCACGCACAGCAGATAGGGTTGCGTCAAATTGTGACGTTCGCGCAATGCCGCGACGGCGTCCTCGCCCGAGGGGGCGAACTCCTCCCCCACCCCAAGCGGCGCCACCCACACTCGCGAGGGCTCCACCGCCAAGTGCTCGATCACCGCCGCCCGCGCTTCCGCCGACGGCGTTGCGACAATGTTGGCGGATCGCGCGCTGGCCGTCATCACTTCACGGTAGTGCAGCACGTTCGACGGCTTGCACCACTGCGGGTGCGTCAGCGTGATGGTGTCGTGGATAGTGACCACCGACGCGTCACGCCAGGTCAGCGGCAGCACATACGCGGCCCCGTGCACGACATCGGCTCCATGTGAGCGCGCGAGCGCAGGCAGGAGCAACTGCTCGTACAGAATGCGCGACGCCCGACCTCGGGTGGGGCCAGGCGCGTGACGTATACTGATTCCCGCATCGGGCAACTGGGCACGGTCGGCACCCGCGCCGACGATGGCCGTCATATCGATGTCAGGCGTGTCGCTCTCAGCCAGTCCGCGAAGCAGCCCGCTCACCGCGCGCTCCACTCCCGACGGACGCGCTCCCAGCACCAGGCAGTCAACGACCAGGCGCATCGCTGTCACCTCAAGAGGCTATCGGCCAGTGCCTCGGCATACACTTCCTCGGTCAACTGTGCCATGCGCAGGGCCGAGAACTCGCCCCGTGTGCGCTCCACCGCCGCCTCGCCCATGTTCGCGGCGCGCTCGGGGTCCTTGAGCACCGCGACGACCTCTCGCGCGAACGCCGGCACATCCCCGGGCTCGACCAGCAGGCCGCTGCGCCTGTGGTCGATGATCTCCGCGGGCCCACCACTGCGCGCCGCCACACATGAGCGGCCGAGAGACATCGCCTCGAGCAGGACGCGGCCTAACGGCTCATTGTCGGCGGTGTGCGCCAGTACGTCCAGCGCGGCCATCACGTCGGGCATGTCCTCGCGATAGCCGGCGAAGACCAATCTGTCAGCGACCCGGCGTTCCTCGGCCAGCGCGCGCAGGCTCGCGACGTAATCAGCATGTTCTCCGAAGAGGTCGGCGCCCACCACGACAAACCAGCAGGTCGGGATGTCCCTCAGCACCCGCTCAGCCATCTCCACGAACAGGTCCTGGCGCTTCCACGGCACCAGTTGCCCGACATTCCCCACCAGAGGGGCGCCGGGCGGGATACCCAGCTCGGCGCGCACCTGTTCACGGTCGCGCGCAGGCTGGAACTGGTCGGGATCGATACCGTTGTAAATCAGCGTGGTCTTCTCACGCGCCCGCAGGTGAGTGCCGAGCAGATGGTCTACGACGGCCCTCGAAATGCCTATCACTCGCGTGGCACGGGCGACCGCAAAGCGTTCAGCTCGCGCCGGTGCGCGCAGATCGCGCGCGTGCCAGATAACCGGGCGGCGCACCCCTGCCCCGATGCATGAAGCGACCGCCCCGATGAGCGAATTCGCGTGCACCACGTCAGCCCGCACCTCGTCGGCCACTCGGCGCACGTGCCCGCCCAGAAGCTGAAGCTTCACGCTGGCGCCGATGGCCTGCAGGAGCCCCTTTGGTCGGCTCAGGCGCATCGCCGGGATGGGCGCGAACTCGACGTCCATCTCCTGCACGGCCACGGCCAGCGGGCCATGCGGACAGGCGACTGTTGGGATCACGCGCCGCCGATCGAGGTGGCGGATGAGCGTCAGCAGGCTGCCCTCGGCGCCGCTGATGTCAGCGACGTGATTGACCAGCAGCACGCGACGCTCGCGAGTCGGCATCAGCCGCTCTCCCTCGCCACATACCTTTCGCCCAGCCACTGCAGGCTGGTCTGCATGACTTCATCCTCCCACGCCAGCGAGTAGAATGCGTGGTTCGCGCCCTCCACCACGTGCGAGTTCAAAGCCCGCCCCGCGTCCCTATTCAAGCCCTCGTAGTGCTCCAGCGCAGGCCCGGTGGTCGGATCGTTACCGCCATAGATGAAGAAGACCTCGCCCGGAAAGCCTACGAACCGGCCGCGCCAGTCGATATCCTTGTCTTCGTCAGCGCCCTGCTCACCAGCTCCCTTGCCGCCGCGCCGGAGCGCCTTCATAATCATGCCCGTCTGGAGCCTGCCGCCAACGAGCTTGGCCCAGGTCTCGCGACGGAAGAGCTTGCTCACGTATGACTGGTAGATGCCGCGACGCTTGGCGGCGTCTGCCTCGGCGCGCTCGCCACCGACGATCGGCGCGGACCAGAGCACGAGCGAATCGATGCGCTCGTCGCCGACCCCGGTGCCGATGGCCACCTCGCTGCCCGAGCAGTCGCCGATGAGCGCGACATGTTCCAGACCGGCCTCGGCGCAGAGCATCTCGGCGGCGGCGCGGGCGTCCTGAATCATGGTCGAGAGCGTAGTGCGCTGCGCGTCACCCTCACTATCGCCGCGCCCGCGGAAATCGAAGCGCAGACAGTGGAAGCCCATCTCACAGGCTCGGCGCGCCATCTTGGTGAACATCTGGTGCGGCCCGATCCGGTAGCCCGCCCAGCCGTGCAGAAAGACCAGACCGCCCGGTCTGATTGGCACGCTCTCGGGAGTATGCAGCACTCCGAGCACGCGCTGTCCCTGACTGTGGAAGAAGAGGTGTCGCTCCATCGCTGTTATCGTCCGTGCTGTCAAAGTTGCTGCAGCCACCCGGTGACGGCCTCGACCGTGGGCGAGGCGTCCATCAGGCCTATGCGCTGCCAGATTGGTTCCTGCTTGACGGCGACCGCTACTGCCTGCTTGCAGGCGCTCGCCAGACTCTGCATTTCCTCCGTCGGCTCGTCGCCCGAACTGAGGTTCACGACCAGCGTCGGCCCGCCGAAATCCGACGGGCTCTGCACCAGGTTGACCGCCTTGATCTGCTCCTGCATCGCCGCCGATACGGTGTAGCCGTCGAAGTCCACGGCCCCCTCGCCACCGGCCATGCTGGTCGCGTCGAAGGCTTCACCACCATCGCGCTTGGTCATCATCGCCTTGATGATCGAGCGACGCATATTGTCCTTGATGTAGCGCGCGCCATCGACCACGGGTTCGAGCATCACCAGGCAGGCGATCCCGTCCGGGTCACCGGCCACCTGCGCGGCAAGCGCGGCTCCGAGCCGGAGCCCTGCCAGCCCGATGCGCGCGCCGCCGGTCTCGCGGCCCAGCAACTGAGCCGCAGCGGTGATGTCCTCGCGCCACCCGACCAGGTCCTGCTCGCCAAAGGTGCCCGGACTGTCGCCGCACCCGCGCATATCGAAGCTCAAGCTCGCCCATCCGACGCCGGCGCAGGCTCGCGCAAGGTCGACGAGGGCCCGGTGGGCGCACTTCTTCTCCTCGGCGAACGGGTGGCAGAGCACCACGCCACCCACCGGATCGGCGGGCGTGTGCAGGACTCCGTGCAACTCCGCGCCACCGCTCTGGACGGTGATGACTCGCTCATTTGCGCCAGCCACGACTACCTCAA
This sequence comes from Candidatus Zipacnadia bacterium, assembly GCA_029821735.1. Taxonomy (GTDB): domain Bacteria; phylum Armatimonadota; class Zipacnadia; order Zipacnadales; family UBA5352; genus JALGSU01. The sequence goes on from JALGSU010000005.1 coordinate 60,904, forward strand.
CTCCGCTTGGCTTCGACGAATTCCGCCAGGCTGTTGACCGTCGCGAACAGGTCGACGGAGAAGTCCTCGTCCTCGAAGGATATCTCGAAGGACTCTTCGAGCCCAACCACGATCTCGAACAGGTTCACCGAGTCGATATCGTAGTTCTCCATCAGGTTCTCGTCATCGGCCATCGCTGCGACTTCCACGTCAAGGAAGAGCCTCTCGACGATCATTTCTTTGAGTTGCTGCTTGAGTGCCTGGTCGTCAGACATTCGCTGGTTCTCCTTCTCGCTCGTCGGGCGTGTCGCCGGAGTTCAGTTATCGACAATCGGCGGGATGCCGGTTTGCTCCATTGGTCGAGTTTCCATGGACGCCCACTTGCACTCTTCGTCAGGCGGACCGTCCTCGGTCTCGAACACGTGACGCCAACGCTTCTTGAACTCCATCCCGTTGCGGATGGTGATGTACTTGTAGTTCACGTCCGGCGAGGCGTCGGTGGTGACGCTCTCGTAGTGGTACATTTCCGCGGATGGGTCGTAGAGCACCTGCCACCCGGCCTCGCGGGCGCGGTAGCAGAAATCAAAGTCTTCGAACTGGGCGGGGTTGAAGACCTCGTCCAGGCCGCCGATCTCGGCGGGGATTTCCGCCCGCATCAACCAGCAGGCGCTGATCAGACACTGCAGCGACTGGCGCCGGCTATGCTCGGGGGCGTCTCTCGGAGCCCCACGGCCGAGATACTTCACGCGGCCCGTGCGTGAGATGGCCGCCCCGGCGTGCTGGATATTCCACGGCTCGAACGGGTAGAGCAGTTTCGGGCCGACGATGCCATGGGTCGGGCTTTCCTCGAGCACGTCGATCATGCGGCCCAGCCACTGTCGGCTGCGCACCGCGACATCGTTGTCCATGAACGCGATGTAGTCGCCGGTGACGACCTCAAGTCCCTGGTTGCGCGCGGTGCATGCGCCGACGTTGCCCTCGTTGCGTATGAGTTGGAACTGCGTCCCGGCCTGTTCGGCGATAGCCGGGAACTCCTCGCTGAGGAACTCGACGCTTCCGTCCTGCGAACCGTTATCGATGACCACGATCTGCAACGGGCGCGGGTCGGCCTGCAGCAGCGAGCGCACGCACAGCGCCGTGTAGTCGCGCTTGTTGTAGCTGACGATGATGATACTCGCGGGCGCGTTCACGTGGTCTGCGGTCCTCTCCGAACTCTCAATCGCTGCGCAGCACGTCGGCGGCTGCCCGCGCGATGTCCTGCCAGTCGGGCGTAGCTGCCTGCTCGAGCACGCGGCTGGACGGTATCGGCACATCAAGCGCCGCCACCCGTCGGGGCGCGGCGTCCAGATAGTCAAAGCACTCGTCGACGACACGCGCCACGATCTCGGCCGCCACGCCGCCGGTGAGGTTGCCCTCCTCGATCGCGACCAGCCGCCCGGTCTTCTCGACCGATGCGGCCACCGTGTCCATATCAAGCGGCGCCAAGCAGCGCAGGTCCACGACCTCCGCGGACACCCCATGCTTGTCGAGCGCCTCGGCGGCCTGCAGCGCCTCGCCCACCATGCGCGAGTAGGCGACCAGCGTCACGTGCTCGCCCTCGCGGCGGACGATGGCCTCGCCCAGCGGCACGAGATGCTCACCCTCGGGGACCTCGCCCCGCTGGCCGTAGAGCAGCTTGCTTTCGATGAAGACGACCGGGTCGTCACAGCGGATGGCCGACTTGAGCATGCCCTTGGCGTCGGCGGCCGTCGATGGCGCGGCGACCAGCAGGCCGGGCGTGGCCATCAGCCACTTCTCGAGACTCTGCGAATGCGTCGGGCCGTATGATCGCCCAGCACCCGCCGGGCAGCGCAACACCAGCGGGATCGTACACTGCTCGCCATACTGGTAGCGGAACTTGGCGGCGTGATTGCAGAGCTGATCCATGGCCAACGTGAGGAAGTCCATGAACATCAGTTCCGCCACGGGGCGCAGGCCGGTCATGGCTGCGCCAACCGCCACGCCCACGAAACCGTTCTCCGAGATCGGGGTGTTGCGCACACGCTCGCGGCCGAAGCGTGACGCCATATCGGCCGTGACCTTGAAGGCACCGCCATATTCGGCGATATCCTCGCCAATGAGGATGACGCGCTCATCGCGCGCCATCTCCTCCTCCAGGGCCTCTCTTATCGCGTGCGAGTAAAAGATCTCGGCCATCTCAACACCAATCTACTGGCCTGTTCTCTGTTGTCATGAACACTCAAACGGACCTGCGGTTCCCCACGGGCGCCCGCGCTACCTCGGGTCGTTGAAGGGCTTCAGTCCCGCCGAGCCCAGCACAAGCTGGAACACCGCACTGGTCTCGACCTCGGTGATCCACAACTCCTGGTAGGCCGATCCGCCGAAGGCGACGTTCGTGGGCTTCATGCCACCGGCAGGCAACTTCTCGAGCAGTTCGCCCTCGGGCGAGAAGACCGGGATGGTCCCCGTACCGAAATGGGCGACGTAGAGATTGCCCTCCGTGTCAAGACAAACGCCATCGCCACCCACTCCGCCCGGCGTTGGCGCGAAGTCCTCGGGGTCGGACAGGCTGCCATCCTCGTTGACCTCGAAGACCAGGACCTTCTGCGCGCAGGTCTCCGCCACGTACAGCAATGACGCATCAGCGCTGAGCGCGAGCCCGTTCGGGAAGCGCATCCCGTCCGCGACTCTCTCGATGGAGCCATCCTGCTCGATGCGGTAGATCACGCCGACGGCTTTGTCCACGTTCGACCCGCCAGGGCCCGTCAGGTAGATAGCCCCGTCCGGATGGAAGACCAGATCGTTGGGGCCCTGCAGGGGTTCGCCGCCCCATTCGCCCACGACGTCGGACAACTCGCCACCCTCGAACTTCATGAGCTTGCCGAGGCCCGCCTCGGCGATCCACATCGTCCCGGCGCGGTCAAAGACCAGGCCGTTCGGGTGCCCCCCGGTATTGAAGAGCCGGTCGACGTTGCCCGAGGGTCCGATGCGCGTGATCCATCCGCTGGTCATCTCTACGAGGTGGCAACAGCCCTCCGCGTCAAAGCACGGTCCCTCAGGGAAGGCGAATCCCGCCGCGATAGTCTCAATCGTTGCGTCCAGCGCAATCACATCCCGGTGACTTCGAATGGCGCATTCAGAGCGTTACGGATACGTCCTGAGTCCCCGCCGCCACAGGCGTCTCCCCCGCCGGGCCCTGGATCGTGCAGCCTTCATCCGATACCAGCGTGAAGCTCGCGCGTCCGTCCTGAACGGTCAAGTTCGCCACGGTGGCGGTCCCGGCCTTCGGCACCACTGTGATCGGGAGGCGCTTGAGGATCACCATCTCGCCCTCGGCCAGCTCAACAGCCGTGCGCGCTTCGTCACCAACGGTCGTGGTGAACTCGCGCGCGGTGATCATGCCCTCGGTGTCAAAGACCAGCGGCTCAACGAGAACACGCTCGCCGGGCCAGCCGTAGTTGCCCGAGTGGGTAGCGATGATGCGCTCCTGGCCCAGCATATAGCCGCGGTGCAACTCGATGGGCGTGAACGGGAAGAGATGCGGGCTGACTTCGTGAGCGTAGGTGTAGCGCGTGCCGACGAGCAGTTTCGCGAGGTCGACGCCGCGCACGAAGTTCCCGAAGTCCATGCGGCTGGAGGCGTAGCCGAGCGGCGTGGCCAGATCGCCCTCATAGCACCACACGTCATTGTGCTGCACCTCGATCATCCGCTGCACCTGTCGCTCGAGTATGGCGCGGGTGAAGGGGCAGCCATTGCCCATCAGTTGGCCGCCCATGGCGCGGACCTTGTCGATGACCGCCAGTCGATGCCCCTCGCCGAGCAACTGCGTCACGCCCACCTGATGGTCGACGGTGTATGTTTCCGGGTCGATCATGCACGAACGGCCGTCGGGCATACCATGGGTTATGTGTGGAGCGGCGAAGGCCACTGCCTCCATCTCGTCCCAGTAGATGCCATCGGCACCGATTTCGCCCATGTAGACGTCGAGCGAATCGAGCATGGCCTTGCCGAACGAGTTCTCCAGCGTGGCGACCATGTCCCAGCAGATACTGTAGATCCCGCTCCACACGGTGGAGAGCTGCTGGCCGGCGGCGTTGGTGAGCTTGCTGTCGGGGTAGCGCTCGGGCGCGTCCGGCCAACTGTCGCGCTGGGTATCGAAGTAGACCAGACAGGTGATGTCGGGGTCGACCTGGTGCACCTTCTCGATCGCCAGCCGAAGCCGGTTGCGGAAGCTCGACCAGTAGTCGCCCTGAGTCACATAGGTGCCGAAGCCGATGGTGCGCTGGGGGCCAGGGTCGTTCTTGAAGTCGACCCAGCCGCCACAGTAGACCATCTGGGTGATGCCCAGACGCTCGAGGTGCCCGCGGAGGTCCTCGACCGGGGTATCAATGATGGTATCGGGATTGAAGAACGCCCACGGGCCCTTGACGGTGAAGTTGCTGCCCCAGTCCTCGCGCACCAGGTTGATGAAGTCGAAGTAGTCGTCCGAGGCCACCGGGTAGACCGACCAGCGCAGCGTCTGCTCGCCGCTCGGCGGCAGGTAGAGCATCTCGGTCATGAGTCCAGTCGCGTTCTCGTCCTTATCATAGAAGAGCGTCGCCTGGTTGCGGAAGACATCGTCCTCGCAGATCATGCCGATTCCGTGGTCCGCGCCGGCGATGAAGACGGTCGGGTTCATGGGCGAGTAGTAGTTATCTTTGCCGGGAGCGGGATCACCCGCAAGGTGGACGCGGCGCTCCTCGGCCAAGCGCGTCTGGTGCCGAACGATCAGCCCCAACTCGGTGTCATCGTGCAGGTTGACGAAGGTGTCGGCTACCTCAACTTTGCGTGGCCCGAAGGTGATGGAGCGTCGCACTTCGTAGTCAGGCCCGCGCCCGACGATGAGTGGATTCTGGCCGGTCTGCAGCGTGGTGCTCCAGCCGTCCTGGCCCTCGAACTCGGGCTCGGGGGCAGGCTCCAGGTGGTTGAAGCCGGCGTTGGGATAGGACACGCGCGTCTCGAAACCGTATTTCACGCCGGCAACGGTCATCTCGAAGCCGCCGGTGTTGAAGGCGCCATGCTCGTAGTTGGCCGGCGGCGGGCTGGGCTCACCACGGTTGACCGGCCACTGCATCAGGTCGGCGGCTTCCATCAGCGGGCTCTTGCCATCCTCCGCATTCACGCGCACCATCCCCAGCACCAGCGGAATGTCGCCCTCGGTCTTCGCCGCCAGCCCGGCTGAACCCGTATGCTCGAAGGTCAGCGTGTTCTCGCCATCGGCGTGCACAAGATCGCTCACGTCCAACACGAATCGATAGGCCTGTCCGGCGAACTTCTCGGAGGTGTTGGCCACCTCGAAGTCGGGTGAGTAGAGAACTCGCCACTGCCCATGCTCGCCCCACAGGAGGCGGAGCGTCGGGTTGTACTGATAGGACATGGACTTGTTGCGCAGGCGCCCGATCTGGCGGGTCTTGGCCGCCTCGACGAGTTCGCCATTGACGTAGACTTTGAGCATGTATGTGGAGCCTGAGTATGTGGGTGCGTCGGTGCGTACCGTAAACTCAAGCAGCGCGGTCTGGTCGGTCGTGTCCATCGGCCCGAAGGTCCAGTCGCGCGAGGAACCGAGTTCGACTTCGGCCTCCTCAGTGACGACGTCCACGGTCTGTGCCGCCACGAGAAGCGGGGCGGCGATGATTGAGAGTATGAGCGCGAGCTGTCGCATTGCTGTCTCCCTGGTAACACATCATGCGGCACGTGCGCGGTCAGTTCCACGCCGGGAGGGTGCGTCCCTGCGTCAGTCGGGGGATTGGGGCGCGAGCACTGCGGCGCGTCACTGGAGGAGGCGAGGTCACACGTATGACTCGATGGTTGCGATGGCCTGTGCGGCAATGCCCTCGCCGCGTCCGGCGAAGCCCAGTTCCTCAGTGGTGGTGGCCTTTACGCTGACTGCATCCACGGGCAAATCGAGGGCTCGGGCGATGGTGTCGCGCATGGCGGGGATGTGTGGCGCGAGTTTGGGGCGCTGGCAGATCACGGTAGCGTCGACGTTCACAGGCCGCCAGCCATCCGCGGCGAGGAGCGTCACAACCTGGCGCGCAAGACCGGCGCTGTCGGCACCCTCGTAGGCGGAGTCGGTATCGGGGAAATGCCGACCGATATCTCCGAGAGCCGCGGCGCCGAGGAGCGCGTCGCTGATGGCGTGCAGCAGCACATCCGCGTCGGAGTGCCCGGCGAGGCCGAGCTCGAAGGGCACGCTAACGCCACCCAGGATCAACGCTCTGCCCTCCACGAGCGCATGCACGTCGTAGCCGGTGCCGGTTCGGGTCACGAGGCCTGCCCCTCCCTGCCGACGCGTGAGCAGCCACGCCGCGCGCGCCAGATCGTCGGGTGTGGTGATTTTGAAGTTCTCCGCGCTGCCCTCGCTCACGTATACCGGATGGCCGATGCGCTCCACGAGTGTCGCGTCATCGGTCACGTCGAGGCCCTCACGCCGCGCCTGCTCATACGCACCAACGAGCAGCTCGTAGCGAAAGGTCTGGGGGGTCTGGGCATGGCGCAGATCCGCTCGCGGCGGAGTGTCAGTGATGCGCTCATCCCCGGCGACCTGTTTGAGCGTATCGATGGCCGCAATCCCCGCGATCGCGGCCCCGTACATGCGACAGGCCACGACAGATCGCTCTATCGTGGCCTGATCAACAAGTGGTCTCGCCCCATCGTGCACGCAGACGATTTCGGGCGTGAAATCCGCCAATGCCGCCAGCCCGGCCATCACGGAATCGGGCCGCTCCTCGCCGCCAGCGACCACCGCTCGGAGCTTATCACTCCCGGCGCAGGCGGCGGCTGTGGCGTCCACGTATCCCGGGCTGGCCACGACGGCGATGTCCTCGACGAAGTCACACGCCTCGAAAGCGTCGACGGACCAGCGCACCATGGGCTCGCCCGCCAGCGACGCCAGCACCTTCGGCACCGGGCCGCCGAACCGGGTGCCCCGGCCGGCGGCCACGATCACGGCTGCCACTGAGCCCAAAGCTCTACTCTCGCTCCTCATCGTCTTCCGGAACTACGTCCACGACGTCGGCGAACAACATCTTGCCGGCGTTGGTCTGCAGGACACTCGTGACTGTGACCATGAGCGTGCGGCCCACGAGCGCACGAGCTTTCTCGACAACGACCATGGTGCCATCGTTGAGGTAGCCCACGCCCTGGCCGGGCTCTTTACCCTCCTTGATGACCGTGACCTGCAGTTCCTCACCAGGCAAAAAGGTCGGGCGCATCGCTCCCGCCAGTTCGTTCACGTTGAGGACGTTCACGCCCTCGAGGCTGGCGATGCGGTTGACCGAGTAGTCGTTGGTGACCACGGCGCAATTGGTGCGCGCAGCCAGGTTGACCAGTCGAGCGTCAACTTCCATCTGCTCGCGAGGCGGGTGCGGGTCATGGTAGATAAGGACGTCGGTGCGTGGCTCAGCCTTGAGGCGGTTGAGGACGTCCAGACCGCGCCGACCACGTTCGCGCCGGTGGCCCTCGGCTGAGTCAGCGATATGTCGGAGTTCCTGGAGAATGAAGTTTGGGATCACGATCGGGCCCTGAAGGAAGCCCGTCGCACAGATGTCTGCGATACGACCGTCGATGATTATGTTGGTGTCGAGCATCTTCGAGCCGGGAGCCAGACGCGCGTCCACCGCGCGCCCGAGTTGCGCCAGGCCAGGGAAGATGTAGACGAGCTGCTCCTTGGTGCTCATCACAAGCATGACGCCGAGTACCGCGCCCAGGATCGAGGCGAAGATGCGGATCGGCAACCCGTAGTCCAGCGCGGCGAAGGGCACGGTGGCCAGCAGGGCGATCAGCAGACCGATGACGACGCCGAGCACCGCACCGATTTTGTCGAGCACGGGCACGCTGTCGAGATGTGTCAGCCAGCCGATCAACTTGCGGAAAAGGAAGAGCGAAACGAGGAAGCCAACCAGCCCGAACAGGCAGTTGACGCCTACGAGGAACAGCCAGAGATCACGTCCGGCTTCCTCGCCCAGCAGATATGCGCCGAGCAAGCTGCCGACCCAATGGCCGAGCAGGACGGACGCGAACGTCACCGTGACGGAGAACAAGAACCATAGCCAACGAATTAGCATGATAGATCGTCTCCCCGGAATGGAACGGCCGAGCCGTTCCATCACAAATGTGTATGGATGCGTCACGTCAATATGGGTATGATTGGGCTCCGACCCTCGCCATGCGGCGCAGATCGGATGTTCACGGCTTTTCGCCTGCTTGCTCCACCTCCGTTCCCAGACAGCGACAATCGGCACGACAGCCGAAGCCGTCGGGCGATCGTCCGCCATGCGGCAGCAGCCTTGTCAGCAGGTCAGGTTACTGCTCACCGGCGCATCCACGAACCGGAACACGAGTTCGCCCTTGTCGTCGACGTCCGCGATGATCTCGCAGCCCGGCTTCGCATTATCGCCAAGGATCCTCTCGGCGAGCGGGTCCTCAATCAACGAACGGATTTCGCGGCGCAGTGGCCGGGCGCCCATGCTTGGGTCAAAACCGCGTTCAGCAAGCAGGGTCTCGACCGCATCGGTGATACTCAGATGCAGATCGCGATCGACAAGCCGCTCGTTGAGATACTTGATCTCGAGGCGCACGATGCGCTTGATCTCCTCGGCGGTGAGCGCGTGGAAGACCACGGTGTCGTCGACCCGGTTGAGGAACTCGGGGCTGAAGGTCTTCTTCAGTTCGTCGGTGACCTTGCTCTTCATGCGCTCGTAGTCACGCCGCCCCTGCTCAGCGCGATGTTCGCTCTCGGTCGTGGCGAAGCCCATCTTCCCGCCCTCGCTGATGAGCCTGGCGCCGACGTTGCTGGTCATGATGACGACGGCGTTCTTGAAGTCGATGGAACGGCCCTGCGCGTCCGTCAAGCGCCCGTCCTCCATGATCTGGAGGAGGATCGAGAACACCTCCGGATGCGCTTTCTCAATTTCGTCGAAGAGCACGACCGAGTATGGTCGGCGCCTGACGGCCTCGGACAGCTGTCCGGCCTCGTCGTAGCCCACGTATCCGGGCGGCGCGCCGATCAATCGAGAGACCGCGAAGCGCTCCATGTACTCGGACATGTCGATGCGGATGAGCGCGTCCTCGTCACCGAACAGGTAGTCGGCCAGCACGCGCGCGAGCAGCGTCTTCCCCACACCAGTGGGCCCGAGGAAGATGAATGAGCCGGTCGGCCGCCGCGGGTCCTTGACGCCCGCCCGAGCGCGCCGCACGGCCTTCGCGACCGTCGAGATGGCCTCTTCCTGGCCGACGACCGCCTCGTGCAGCGCCGCCTCCATGTGCAGGAGCCGCTCGGACTCCTCCTCGGTGAGCGATGCCACGGGCACACCGGTCCAGGTCGACACGATGTCGGCTATGTCATGGCGTCCCACGGCCGGCCAGCTTTCGCGGGCCGGGGCGCAGCTCTCCGTCTGCTCCTCGGCGGTTGCGATCGTCTCCTGTCGCACCTGATCGCCTGTGCCAAGGTCTGAGACCACTCTCACGAGTTCACCGGAGGCCGAGTCCACAGCGATGGCGTAGCGCTCGCCCTTCTCGGCGTCGACCGTGATGGTGCCAGGCTGCAGCGCGTCGTTGAAGGCTTCCACGGCCTCGGTGGCCAGCGTGCTGTCGGGGCCAGACTGCTCTGCCAGCCAGCGCAACTTCACCCGCGAGCCGGCTTCGTCAATCAGGTCGATGGCTTTGTCCGGCAGCGATCGGTCCGAGATATAGCGGTTGGACAGGTCCACCGCGGCCGACAACGCCTCGGCGGTCAGGTCGACCTTGTGGAACTCCTCATACCGGTCTTTGATCCCGTAGAGAATGTCGAGCGTCTCTTCCGGACTTGGCTCCTCCACCCGGACAGCCTGGAAGCGCCGCTCCAGCGAGGGCGTCTTCTCAACATGCTTGCGAAACTCGTCAGGTGTGGTGGCGCCGATGCACTGCAACTCGCCTCGCGAGAGCGCCGGCTTGAGGATGTTGGAGGCGTCCATTGCCCCCTCGGCGGCACCAGTGCCCACGATCGTGTGAAGCTCGTCGATGAAGATGATGATCTTGCCCTCAGCGGCCCGGATCTCTTCCATCACGCGCTTCATGCGTTCCTCGAACTCGCCGCGGTACTTGGTGCCCGCGACGAGGCTTGCCAGGTCCAGCGCAACCAGGCGCCGCCCGGCCAGCAGCTCGGGCACGTCCTCGCTCACGATTCTCTGGGCCAGGCCCTCGGCGATCGCTGTCTTGCCAACGCCCGCGTCGCCAATCAGGCAGGGGTTGTTCTTGGTGCGCCGGCACAGGATCTGCACCATGCGCTCCAGCTCTTTGCCGCGACCGACGACCGGGTCCAGTACGCCCTCGGCTGCGAGTTCGGTGAGATCGCGGCTGAACTCGTCCAGCGCTGGCGTCTCGCCCGGCTCCTGGGCATCTGCGACCTCGCCGGTCTCTGGGCCCCCGGCGGGTCCGCGCGCCATCTGCATTATCATCTGCCGCACGCGCCCGGCATCCACGCCATGGCGGCGCAACGTCCGGAAAGCGGCGCCCCGGCCCTCTCGGGCGAGGCCCAGCAGTATGTGCTCGGTCCCTATGTGGTGATCGCCCAGTTCCCGCGCCTGCTCATACGCGAGCTTGAGCACTCGCTGGGATTCGGGCGTGAAGGTTATCTCACTGGTGGGTTCCTGCTCAGACCCCATGTCCACGTTGCGGCGCAGATCGGCCCGCAGGCCGTCGAGATCCGCGCCCAGTCCGCGCAGTACGTCGCTCGCAACGCCCTCCCCGAGGCGGATGAGGCCGAGTAGAAGATGTTCGGTACCTATCAGATGCACGTGCATCTGCTGGGCTTCGTCATGGGCTATCAGGATCGCGCGACGAGCGCGCCCCGTAAATCTCTGCCAGAGTTCCATGTATTGCCTGACTCCTTGCTCTTTCTAGTGCTTCATCTGCGTGATCGTCTTCCGAATGCTCTCTGCGTCCACACCGTGGCGGGTCAGCGCGGTGAAGGCCTCACCACTGCCCTCGAGGGCGATTCCGAGCAGGAGATGCGCTGTCCCTATCTGGGTCTCGGCGTCGCGCGTCTCACGCCATTGCTCGTGCGCGAGCTTGAACACCTGCTGCGATTCGGGTGTGAAGGTGACATCGCTGGTGCCCTCCACCTCAGTACCCAACTCCACGTTTGAGGAGAGATCCTCTGCCAGTTCCTCGGGGTCCACTTCCAGCGCCCGCAGCACGTCGATCGCGCTGTTCGCCTCGATGCGGATGAGCCCGAGCAACAGGTGTTCGGTGCCAATCTGATGCACCCACATCTTCTGGGCCTCAGCGTTAGCCATCAGTATCGACCGACGAGCGCTCCCCGAGAACCTTTGCCACAGTTCCATCAATCGTCGCCCCATTCTGTCGGCGTCGACTTAGTCCATCGGGCATCCCTATTGTGTATATATGCCCTGCAGGGGCAAATGTTACTCCCTATATCGGCGTTCCCTCGGACTTCGTTAGCTCGCGGAAGCCTTCCAGTAGACGTTTGGTGACCGCTCCAGGTTTCCCATCGCCGATCTGGCGACCGTCAACCGTGATCACAGGGACCAGTTCGGCGGCGGTGCCGGTGAGGAAACACTCGTCGGCGGTGTAGACGTCGGCGTTCGGGAACATCTTCTCCTGGAAGGGCACGCCCTGCTTGCCGGCGATCTCGATGACCGCGCGGCGGGTCACACCGTCGAGGATGCCCGCCGCGATGGGCGGCGTGATCAGCGTGCCCTCTGAGACCACAAAGATGTTGTCGCCAGTGCACTCGGAGACCATGCCGTCGCGAGTGAGCATAATGCCCTCGGAGACGCCGGCCAGGTTGCACTCGATCTTCGCGTATATATTGTTCAGATAGTTGAGCGACTTGACGCCCGGGTTGCAGGCATCGATCGCGTTTCGCCGCGTCGCACAGGTGATGAGTGCGAGGCCCGTCGCGTAGAGTTCCTCGGGATACAGTTGGATGCTCGCCGCGATGATGAACACGGTTGCTTTCGGGCACTTTAGCGGGTCCAGCCCCAAGTCGCCCACGCCACGTGTGACGACCAGCCTGATATAGCCGTCGTGTATGTCGTTTGCGGCGCATGCCTCAACGGTCGCCGCGCACAACTCTTCGTGGGTCATGCCGATGTCGAGCATGAGCGCCTTGGCCGAGCGCTCGAGGCGCGCGATGTGCTCGTCGAGCCGGAAGACCCGGCCGTTATAGGCCCGTATGCCCTCAAAGACGCCATCGCCATAGAGCAGGCCATGGTCGAAAACGGACACTTTGGCCTCGTCCTCGGGAACCAGTTCGCCATCCAGCCATATCAGTTGGGACATACTGTCTCGCTCCCACGCAGGTCGAATTGTCCGCCGATCAGTAGCACTACTAAACTGTTCCCGTCGCCCCAGTGCATGCACGGCGGGTCATGGCCATTGTACAGCATCGGCCGCGCCGGTGCAACGCTTGCGGGATCCAAGAGCGCGGGCCGCTCTCTCTGTTGCCTTATCGCCTCGGACGCGCAGAATAGAAAGGGGCGGAGAATACCCCTCCTCCGCCCCTCATATGTTACTAACGCGCCTCGCAAGCGCCGGGTTCCCCCGCAGGGTCAGGCCCAGGTCATCTCGCCGGCGTCCTCGAAGATCGCGGAGCTCTTGAGGAAGCTGACGGCCTTGAGGAAGCCCTCGTTGGCGGTCATCAGCGAGTCCTCGTGCTCGATGCTGAGCGCACCGTCGTAGCCGGACATGCGCAGCGTCGAGAGCATGTCATTCCACTCGAGCGCATCGTGGCCGTAGCCGAGCGAGCGGAAGATCCACGAGCGGTTGAGTTCGTCACCGTAGTGCTTGGGGTCGAGGCAGCCGTTCACGCGGTTGTTCCAGTCATACACGCAGACATCTTTCGCATGGAAGTGCTTGATGACGTCGCCCTTGTCCTGCAGCCAGCGAATTGCGGCGGCGGGTTCGATTCCGCGCCACCACAGGTGGCTCGGGTCGAAGTTGCAGCACATGCGGTCGCCGGCGGCCTCGCGAAGCTGGATGAGGCTCTCGGGGTTGTGGACCAAGAAGTTCGGGTGCATCTCGAAGCAGAAATCGACGCCGCACTTGTCGGCGAACTTGTTCTCGGCCTTCCAGTATTTGGCGGCGACGCCCCACTGGTATTCGAGCGCGTCGGAGTGATCCTCGGGCCAGGGCGCGACGACCCAGTTCGGGGTCATGTCGCCCGCGCAGCCACCGGGCAGGCCGGAGAAGCCGTTGACGCAGGTGACGCCGATCTTGCTGGCGAGAGTCCCGGCGGCCCGCCAGGCGTCGTGATGCTCCTTGGCGATCTCTTTGTTCGGGTGCAGCGGATTGCCGTGGACGCTCAGGGCACTGATCTCCAGACCGTGATCGGCGATCATGGCCATGAACTCGTCGCGCTTCTTCTTGCTGGAGTTGAGTTCGGCGGGGTTGCAGTGTGCGTCGCCCGGCCAGCCACCCGCGCCCAGTTCGATGGTCTGCAGTCCTGCCTCAGCGAAAAACGCCAGTACCTCGGACAGCGGCTGCGCGCTCCACGCAGCGGAAAGTGCACCGATCTTCATCTGTCAGTCCTCCCTTAGTTGATGGACAGACTTCAAAGGGCGAAGCTATGCTCCGATCCCATTTCGCTCAATCAATACCGCCAACCCCTAGCGTTTGCTGCTGGGGCCGCGTTTCTTCTTACCCGCGCGCGTGAGAAGCGGCGCCACTACGAGAAAGACCAGCGCCAGCACCACGAAAACGCCCAGAACTCCGATGACAGCCAGCATAGCTACGGACAAGCCGCATCACCTCGCTGTGGTCCGATATCCGAGAACGGACTGACACCGCGCAGGCCAGAGATCGCGCTGGGCGTCAGCTCACACCTTTACCCACTTGCCTGACGTGGCGGCCTTGTCACACGCATCCAGCACGAGCTGGGTCTTCAGACCATCCTCGAAGCTCGGGGAGGTCTGCTTGCCAGTGGCAACGGCCTGGCAGAGGTCGAAGACCGTGTTGATGAAGGTGTGCTCGTAGCCGATGATGTGCGCAACGGGCCAGAAGCGCGGGCCGGCACCCTTGGGCAGCCCCATGAACGGGTGGCTGTCATCGGTCGCCTGGATGAGCCTGAAGCCGGTGCGGTCGCCCTTGTCAGCGCAGTTGTAGTATTCCAGCTCGTTCATGCGCTCAAGGTTGAAGCGCAGGGAGCCCTTCGAGCCATTGACCTCGAACCAGTTGTAGTTCTTGTGGCCGGCCGCGAAGCGCGTGGCCTCCATCGTGCCGAGCGCGCCGTTGGCGAAGCGGCAGAGGGCGACGACGCCATCGTCGACGTCGACGGTGCCCATCTTCGAGTCCTTGGCGGCTTTGCCGCCGAGGCCGGTATCGAAGCTGTCGAGCTGCGGGCGCTTGTCGATGAAGGTCTCCATCGCGCACGAGAGGCTGTTGATGTCGCCCAGCAGCCACAGCGCGAGGTCGATCGAGTGGGCCATCAGGTCGCCGAGCGAGCCGGAGCCGGCGATTTCCTTCTGCACGCGCCACATCATCGGCACGTCCGGGGGCATGAGCCAGTCCTGCAGATAGAGCGAGCGCCAGTGGTAGATGTCCCCGAGGTCACCGTTGTCGATCATCTTCTTGGCCAGGGAGATCGCGGGCGCGCGCCGGTAGTTGTGGCACAGCATGTTTACCACGCCGGCCTTCTTGACGGCGGCGACCATCTTCTTCGCATCGGCGACGCTGGTCGCGAGTGGCTTCTCGCAGAAGACATGCTTGCCGGCTTTTGCGGCTTTGATAGCCAGCTCGGCGTGCTGGTTGTTGGGGACGGTGATGTCCACCATGTCGATGTCATCGCGCGCGAGCAGCTCGTCCACATCGTACACGACGTCTTCCCAGCCGAAGGCCTCGGCGCAGGCGTCCGTACGCTCTTTGGTGCGCCCACACAGGACCTTCATGACCGGCTTGGCCTTCAGTTCGGGGAAGTAGAAACCCACCTGCCTGTAGGCGTTCGAGTGCGCCCTGCCCATAAAATTGTAGCCGACGAGCCCGACATTGATCTCTTTCATCGCTGACCCTCCGAGCCTAGAGGCATCTCGGTCCCGGTGTCGCCGGGACGTGAGCGTTGACGCGGCGGCGGCCGCCGCGGAACCCGCAATCTGCGTTCTCCACACTTCCCCGCCTGCTCGAGTTCTCCTGCCACCCGCGCAAAATCTGCGGGCATTGCCTGCGACCACTACCGCAACTGCACGTCGGTCACCACCATGCGGTGATCAGAGTGCTCGGTGTACACCACCCGCGAATGCAGCGGGCGCATCTCGCCACTGACCCAGATGCCATCGATACGTGACATCGGGTGCTCGGCGGTGATGGTGTTCGGCCAGCCGCGCCCGACGGCGGCGAAAGCGTCCGTGAAGTCCTCACGCAGCGGGTCGAGCAGCGAGTTTCGCCCGGGAGTGTTGAAGTCCCCGGCGATGATCACCGGGCCCTGCGCAAGGGCCGTGTGCACATACTGCATGAGCAGTGCCACGGACTCCTCGCGCACGCGACGGAGCGTGCGCGCCTCGCGCCACGTCTTGGGGTTCCACGGGTCCATGCGCAGGCCAGGGAGATGCAGGTGGACGGAAAAGACTGTGAGGGTGACCGGTGGATTGAGGCGCTCGGGGGAGACGATCGCGTACTGCATGTAGTGTGCGAGATGCTTGTGCAACTCGGGCCAGGTCCCGCTGCCACGCGCCACGATGGCGGTGTCAATGCCCGGCGCCACCAGCCACCCGTCGCTGCCGCACATCTCCTGCATCTCGACTGTGCCGGGGCGCTCCTGGACCGCGATGATGTCCGGGTCGAGGGCCAGGGCGTCGGCGAAGGCCCCGTCGCGCCCACCGGCGCAGTTGATGGTGACAATGCGCAGCGTGCGACCGACCTCGCCCGTCGGCTGCGGACCAGGCCGCAGGAGGTGGCGCGACTCCTCGGCGATCAGTGCTGTCGCGAGCAACCACGCGCCGACTGCCAGAGCGAACATTTTGCGGCTACCGAAGAGACCCGGCAAGGCCAGCAGCAGGCCGATTCCGGTCGCGAACCAGAAAGGCCAGATCGTGATCGGGTCGAGGAACCATGCACGGCTGAGGTGACACGCCGATACCAACGCGCACAGAACCAGCGACGCGACGGGCGCCCAGCGGGGCGCCCGTCGTCGCTTCACGCTGTTGTCGGCTACGCGTGTCACTGTCTGCGGCCACCTGTCTTGAGCGGGTCAGGGCAGCAGTCTGGGCACCGGGTTCGGGAAGTGTCCCGCGGGGCGGACGCCCTTGCCCGGCCGGTCAGTATCGCCGAGGTCATCGCGCGCCGCTTCGGCATACGCCATCAGGCGCTCGACAACGTCGGGGTGGAAGGCGATGACATTCTGGGTCTCACCGGGATCGGCCTCGACGTCATAGAGGAGCCCGCCGCTGACATCCACTTCGTCACCATGGTATGTCCGCCGATTCTCAAGCGGCACGTGCAGCTTCCACTGCCCGGAGCGGACCGCATGCAGTTGCTCCATGTGGTAGAAGAAGTATGCTTCGCACGGGGACGTGGCGCCCTCCTCACCGGAAATGATGGGCATGATATCGTGCCCGTCGATGACCCGGTCCTGGGGCGCAGTGGTGCCCGCGATTCCGGCGAAGGTCGGCAGGAAGTCCATCGTGGAACAGACCTCAGAGCAGGTCGCGCCGGCGGGGATGGTGCCGGGCATCCGCATGACGCAGGGGACGCGCATACCGCCCTCCCAGGTGCTGTATCCCCAGCCACGGAGCGGATCGTTGCTGCCACCGTGGTTGTAGGGCGACCCGTTGTCGGAGAGGAAGATCACCATCGTGTTGCCCTCGAGCCCCAGCAGCTGGACGGCGCGGATAATCTCACCCGCCGACCAATCAAGCTCTTCGACGGAGTCGCCGTAGGCCCAGTTGCCCGACTTGCCCGAACACCGGGGACCCGTCACCGGATAGCGCACGCTGCCGGGCAGCGCCTGAGGCATGTAGAGCAGGAAGGGGTTGTCGACGTTGCGCTCCATGAAGCCGATGGCCTCTTCGGTGTAGCGCTCGGTGATGGTGGTCATTTCCACCGGCTGCTCGATGACCTCTTCGTTACGCATCAGCGGCAGCGGCGGCCAGTCCTGGCCGGGCCTCGGGGTCATGTCTTCGCTGTAGGGAATGCCGTAGTAGTAGTCGAAGCCGTGACGGGTGGGCAGGAACGGTTCCTGATCGCCCATGTGCCACTTCCCGACGCAGCCGGTCGCGTAGCCCTGTCCGCGCAGCAGCGTCGCCATCGTGATCTCGGACGGGTTGAGGCCCTTGGCCGCGACGGGCTGGAGCACGGCGTGGCCCTTGTCGGACATGTTCATGTCGACCCGCTGCGAGTAGCAGCCGGTCATCAGACTGGATCGCGAGGGGGTGCATACTCCGCTGGTCACGTAGAAGTCTGTGAAGAGCGTGCCGTCCTGCGCCATCCGGTCAACGTTGGGCGTTCGGTGCACCTCGTGACCGTAGCATCCCAGATCTCCATACCCCAGATTGTCGACGAACATCACGACGAAGTTCGTGTGCTGGTCATTCGCATTTGCTGGCATCTTAGTGCCCCTCCGCGTTTCGTGGTAGCGGGCTCATTTCGCGTGCGGCCCGCAGAAACTCAGTATACGTAAATCAGATTTCCCGTCGTGCCCGTAACGGTATCCACTACCAGCCAGCCCGCGGCGGCCATGAACTGGCCGAAGATCAGCCCGAGCATCACGCGGGTGCCTATGTCATAGATGCGGTAGCCGCCGTAGCGTAGCAGCCCGGCTTTGATGAGCCATCCGACCAGGATCGAGGCCCACAGGTCCTGCACGGGCTGGGTCGGCGCAATGGCGAACCCTATCGGGTGCAAGGGCCAGCCAATGAACCGCATGTGCATCGTCGTGAGCCCCCACATCACCACACTGCCCGCCGCCATCCACAGCCACCAGCCGACACTGGGGACGATCGGGTTGTGCGTCACCGCAGCGGCGAAAGTGAATGCCGCGCGCGGGCACCCACCGAAGAGCCACGAACTCAGTGACACGCCGCCGCGACTGTACGCCAGCGACAGCGTGGTGATGATGGCCACGAGCAGCGCTACGGCCAAGGCACCAGCGGCCAGCGGCAGAAAGCGCCGGCGAGACACGCCGGACTCATCCCAGACTTTCAGTCCGTGCGACGCGAACGGCATAAGGAACACTCGGATGTCGGCGCTCCAGGCGAAGCTGTAGGCCAACGATGTGATGCCCCGTGCGCCCACCGCCTGAGTCCCCAGCGCGTGGAGGACCACTGATTGCGGTATGAGCGCCGCCCGTGCGACCGGAACGCCTCCCTGAACGGCAGCCCGCGTCAATGCCGTGAAGGTCACCAGGACCGCCAGAACCAGGATTACGGCAGCGAGAATCGACAGCCCGCTCGCCACCAGCCACCAGATCATGCCTATCAAGCCGACGCTGAGACACACTGCGCCCGCGACGGCAGGCTGGTTCGGCCCTGCACGCGACCGGTCGCCCAGGCCGCCGAGCATCCCGCCGAAGGCAGCCGCGATGTCCTCGCGTGCCGCCCACAAGCTCGCGCCCACCATGAAGATCATCGCGCCCATCGCCTGGTTGGAGACCATCTGCGACCCGGCCGAGTAGATCTCCTTGGCCCCCACCCCTACGCCCATGAGCCGGAAGAGCGGCGTCTGAAAGGCGCTGGCCAGTGCGAAGGTCCACAAGCTGAAGCTCAGATCGGCGTTGATAAGGTACGCGAAGGCCGCCACGGACGGGTTCCCCCACAGCCGCAGCGTGAGTCGCTCGTTCTGCATGGGCACGATTATGCTGTGGCGGAGCTTGATGGCGGGGACTATCGGGAAATAGTGCCTGATCCCGACGGCCACCGTCAGCAGAATCGCGAGCCCCGCGCCGATCCAGAACAGCCGGTTGCGCAGCAGCGATGGGAACAGCGTGTCGGGGCTTTCGCCCTTGACCATCTCGACCGGCAGCAACATGAGCGGATACACGAGCCGTTCGTGCTCACTCCACCGCCGATGGAGCAGTATCATCAGGCCGATGCTCGCGGCCGACAGCGCTGCGGTGAAGAGCAGCCACATCGCCAGCGGCAGCAGCCACGGTTGCCACGGCACGCCGCTGCCCTCGCGCCCGGCTTCGTAGAAGCCACGCACCGCGGACTCGTCCCAGACCGCCAGCCACCCGACTGAGGCCTCGCCGAACATCTCGTCCCAGTGGTTCTCGGGGGTAGCGTAGTAACTGGCACCGGTCAGGATCGGCAGCAGTTGCCCGATCAGCCCCCACGTGACCACCGATGAGGCCAGCAGCGCCGCCACGAACACGACCAGCAGCTCGGACCGCCGCAGAGCCATGCTCCGCCTGACAAGTTTCAGCACAGGATTGACGAGCACGACGAGCAGACAGAGGAGCGCGACCGTGCCGAGTGGCAGCGAAGTATTCGCCGGACGCGTGCCCCTGACGACGAGGTTCGCATACGGGAATGCGAAGCCGATCACGGCGGCCATGATCAGGCTCAGGAGCACGGCCCTGGACGTGACAGGGGACCGATCGTCATCGGCGGTCGGCGGCTGCTCTTGTGAGGCGTGTCCGTGTGCCATCGGCAGTCCCACTGCTTCACGAGATGGCTGGCCCGGTGGGCACTATTGCCCCGCCGGGTCTGTGATACCTTCTCGTGCCACTCCTACTGGGCGAAGCGCAGTGAGTACAGGTCCGCGTCCTTGATGAGCACGCGCAGGCGGACGGGTCGGCCGATGACATGTCAGGGCTCTTGGTCGTCCAGTCCGGCCACTCGGCGCAAGTCGCGCTGCATCTGCCGCTGCATCCCTTTGACGATCTTGCTGAGTTCGAGCGCTGGTGCGGTGAACCCAACGGGCGCCCTAACTCCTTGATCGGGTAGCGCCACCCGGCAGACCACGTTCACCGGTCCGAGATAGCCCAAGTCCCGATAGACGAACTCCGCGGCATCACAGAGCGCCGGCAGATGCTCCATGCACTCATTGACAGCATCCGCGCCCACGCGATTGCTGAGCGCATTGGGCCATACTGTCTCCGCGATGCCGATATGGGCGAAGTGATCGACATAGAAGAGGCGATACCGATCGGTGACTCCATAGTAGCGGTCTTGATCCAGCCATCGTCGCCAGCACACCCCTCTCACAAACTCCTCCAGCGTGTCGGCCGAGTGCGGGTCAACTTTCGTGCCGACACGCTTGACCAGGTCCACGGCCGGGTCCGCCCCCCAACCGAGTTCCAGCGGAGCTGCGACCTCAACGGCGGGGTAGGACACGATGGCAAACGCGCCTATAGCGCGGGGATGTAGCTCGAGGTTCTTGCAGTTCTGACTACATGTCTCGAGCACCATCCTGGCCAGCAGGGCTCCCCCGTCGTGCGCCGCCGCCAGGGCCTCGACCCGATCCCGGTTCTCTCTGGCTCGGTCATAGAGCCTGTCCAGCTTCTGGCGGTCACGCACAACGTCGAGGGGGTTCGTCGTGTCTCCCGACCGCACATACACTTTCCCGGTCTTCATGAGGATGTGAGGCGGGTTCGGGCTTTGCGGGATGTGGACGACGATCACTGACCCTCCACTCCCCAACTTGACCACGCTGCAAGCCACGTAAGGGGAGGGCGACAGGTTCGAGTTGCACATCTGGTAGATACGTTCGGTGAGGCAACCCTCTTCGCTGGGGATGCCCACGACGTCCGCAATCTGGGGCTCGTTGCTGGCGTTGGCGTCGATGCCTATGAACAGCCAGCCACCATACATGTTGGCGAACGAAGCTACAGACTTCGCGATGCCTTCGCCGTCGGTGATCTTGCCTGGTCCCTTGTACTCGAAGGTCCAACTCTCGCGCTTGCCCGGCAGCGTTTCGCGAAGGTCACTTTCGGTGAGTTCGTCAATGGATTCATTGAATGGGTTGTACATAGGTCATCCCCTCCACGAGATGGGCGTACACGAGCTTTCACGTCAGCGGCACAGGCCGACACGGAGGTCGGCCTCTCCACACGACACTCGCCCCTACTCCCCGAACCTGATGGAGTACAGGTCCGCGTCCTTGATGAGCACTCGCAGGCGGACAGGTCGGCCAGCCAGTGCGCCCAAGTCCGGGGCGCCCTCCCAACTCACCTGGTGCTCTATCTCGTTGCCGTAGAGCAGCTCGCTCTCGCCAAAGCTGAAGCCCTCGATGGTCTCCCCCGCCTCATCGCACAAGGCGAATCGCAGAACACCGATCGCGGAGGTGGCGTAGTTGACGATGAGTTTGCTGCCCGAGAAGATCAGCGGGCGGGTAAGCATCTCACCAGGCTGCCCGCCAGCGTGCACGGACACGAAGCCGTCGGTGCGGATGGTGCCGCGCCGGAAACGCATGGTCTCGTGCCGGTAGTGCTCGGTCCAGTAGAGCGAGATCTCCTCGGGGGAGGTCGGCAGCATCCCCCACGCGGGATAGTTGTTGCGGTCGGTCCACACCTGCCAGTCAGTGCCCGGGCGGATGAAGCCCTCCACCCAGCGTTCGAAGTGCAGGCCGTCGCGGCTGGACATCAGCACGCCATCGCTCACGCCCGGGTCCTTGTGCTGCAGGAACTTGTGGCGGGCGGGGACGAAGCGCGCCGGGATACCGATGAAGATATGCGGCGCGCGGAAATACTGCTGCACACCGTTGGTGTAGAGATGCTCGCGCGGTGCATCGCCATAGTCGAGGAACTCCGGCTCGGACCAGGTGCGGAAGTCCTCCGAAGTGCAGGTCATCACGTCCCGCACGCCATCGCGCCCCTTACGGTGGTAGTCGCGGTATACGCCGGCAATTTCGTCCCAGAACGCGAGGTTCTGGGAATCGAAAGCGCCATCGGTTATGACCGGGCCATCGACCAGCAGGCGCCAGTTGACGCCATCGGCCGAGGCGTAGGCAAACAGCCCCTTCTCGCCCTCACCGTAGGCGAGTGCCTTGTAGCGCTCGTCAGCGGGGATGTCGGGGCGCGGGTCTCTGAAGGGCGTGAAGTTGTGGGCGGCCCTGCCCTTCCAGATGATATTGTTGTCCGTGTTGCCGCCGGTCTCGAACAGGCCAAGTTGCGGCTTGGTGAAGTTGATGCCATCGGTGGTCTCCGCGACGCAGGTGACCTCGCCGAGACCGGGCGCGGTGCCCCGGTAGTAGAGACGCGTCTTCTCCTCTTCGACCACGAGCGCCATGTAGGCGCAGGTCTCGCCCTCCCACGGCTCGGTGAGCTCCATCACTATCTCGCGCGGGATCGGGTGGTGCAGGCGGCGCTCGATGCCGGGGGTCATGGCATCAACCAGGAAGTCGTCGACGAACAGCTCGAGGCGGTCGCCGATCTCGTAGGGTTGCTTGTCACCGGGCGCAGCAGGCTCGATGCCGAACGTCCCAGGCTCCCGGCCACCCTCGACGGTGAGGCCCATCTCATCGACGTCGACATCGCCCACATCGCCGATGTATGCGTAGGCCATCGCGGAGACGGTGACGGCCTCCTCGGGGGCGATGGCAGTCGCAGTGACTTGCACCCAGCCATCAGTTGGTCCGGCGGCGCGCTCATAAATGTGATGGACGCGCTCGCCGAGTTCATCGAAGAAGTTGATGTAGAGACCGGGCTGACAGGCATCAGCGGTACGGAACCAGGCGGTCGCGGTGTAGACGCCCTCTGGACGCGCCGGTACGGGAGCGCAGCCAAGGCTTACGCCAACATCACCACCACCGTCCAGCAGGCGAACGTAGCTGTCGCCATCATGCCCGCCATCGGTGCGGTACTCGGACGTCCCGCCACGGGCCATCGTCCAGTCGGCAGGCAGTTCGCCGTCCGCCGCGGGGGGCTGCTCGAAGGACGGATTGGTCACGAGATTCTGGGCCATAGCCACACTCCCACAGACTGAAGCCAGGATGAATGCGAAACACAGATTCAGGCGCATGGGACACCATTCCCCTGTCGGGCGAGTCATCCACCGCAGCGAGTTCCGGCCGGGCAGCAGGGCGCGGGCTCGAGGAAGAACCAGCGCGTCTCGGCCCGCTGCATGTCCAGCTCGATGGTTGCGGCGCGCTCAGCGATGAGCTCGCCCGAGGTCATCCCAACACAGCTCTGACGCAGCCTGGGCCTGCAGGCATTGCACGCGCAGGCGCGCGATGTCCTCGCGCCACTCGGACTCGCCGCCGGAACCCTCGCCAGTATGCCAGACCCAGCCTGTCGGGCTTTCCTCGCCCTCTTCGAGGCTTGAGTTGGGGAACACGAGACGCTCCTGCGCAGTTGCCATCCCCGCGAACAGCATCACGGCCAGTCCGACCAGTACCATCGCCATGACCGTCCTGCTTGAGTGGATCATGCTCGGTCTCCCGTATCTGCGGCCACGGCCGGCCTACGCGCTGTCGGCCGCGAACAGAATGGCGATGACCTCTGAGGCGGTGGTCATACCGGCGTTCACTTTGCTGAGCCCATCATACTTGAGGCTCTTCATGCCGTGACGCAAAGCGATCTTGCGCAGGTCGGCCGCGTTCTCCTTGTTGGTTATCGCGTCACGCAACTCGTCACTCATGAGCATCAGTTCGTAGACACCCACTCGCCCCGAGTAACCAGTGTTGCGACACTGGGCGCAGCCCCGGCCGCGGTGGAACTGGATCTTCTTGGCCTGCTCCGCGCTGAGCTCAAGCCGCGTCAGCTCCAGATCGCTGGGCTCGACGGCCTCCCGGCAGCGCGAGCACACGCGGCGCACCAGTCGCTGCGCTACGACCCCGATCACCGACGAGGCGATCAGGTAAGGCTCCACGTCCATGTCGATGAGGCGCATGGCCGCGCCGGGCGCATCATTGGTGTGCAGCGTCGCCAGCACGAGGTGACCGGTCATCGCCGCCCGGAAGGCCATCTCCGCAGTCTCCCCGTCGCGCACCTCACCGATCAAGATGACGTCCGGATCCTGGCGCAGGATGAACGGCAGCGTGGTGGCGAAGGTCAGGTCGATGGCGGGCAGCACCTGTGTCTGGTTGATGCCGGGGATCTGATACTCGATCGGGTCCTCGACCGTGGTGATGTTGACGGTCTCATCGTTGATGGTGTGCAGCGACGAGTACAACGTGGTGGATTTGCCGCTTCCAGTTGGCCCGGTGACCAGCAGCATTCCCTGCTTGGAGTGGATCAGGCGCTCCCACCCCTCCTGGACCTCGGGGATCATGCCAAGCTGGTTCAGCGATACCAACGCCTTGGTCTTGTCCAGGATACGCATGACGGCTTTCTCGCCCCAGTAAGTGGGCAAGGTGGAGAGACGAATGTCTATGGGTCTGTCATCGACTTCGGTGGCGAAGCGACCGTCCTGGGGGAACCGGGTCTCGGCGATGTCAGCTCCACCGAGGATTTTGATGCGCGAGATGACGTAGCGGTGCATGTCGCTGGGTAGCGTGGTGACGGTCATAAGCTGGCCGTCCACGCGGTAGCGCACGGTCACGGTGTCGGCGCGCGGCTCGATGTGGATGTCCGACGCCCGCATCCGCACCGCGTCGCCGATGATCCTCTCGACGATACGCACCACAGGCGCCTGATCGAGCATCTCCACGAGCTGCTGGTCGAGGTCACCGACGAACTCGGAGCCGGTGATCTGCTGGTTCAACTCAGTTGTGTGCGGCCCGGACATCTGCACCTGCGCCCGTGCGCGTGAGGCGTAGAAGCGCTCAATGGCGTTGCGAAGCTCAACTTCGTCGACCTCGACCGGCTCGACCCGTTTGCCCGTGCGACCGCGGATCTCGTCCATGGCGAAGACGTTCGCGGCATCAGCCATGGCGACCAGAATCCGGTCTTCGCTCACCTGCAGCGGCAATACCAAGTACTCTTCGGCCACAGACTTGGGCACGTCGTTGAGCGCAGCGGGATCGACTTCGTAGTCGTCCAGCGACGCCTTGCCATCGTCGTGCCGCTTGTCCTTGTCGGTATCGAGCTTGGCCATCACGGCAGGCCCATCATCCTTGACCTTCTTGCGTGGCGGACCGGTCGGAGTGTGCTCGGAGGCGCGCGCAAGGTCCTGGGCCGTGGCCAGGTTGGTCCGCAGTAGCGCCTGCACCAGATTCGTGCCGTTCTGCTCGGCATAGGCCTCGGCCTGATCGATTTGTTCGTCGCTCAGCAGCCCGAGCTCGATGAGTGACTGCGCAATCCGTTCGCTGTCAGCGTCCATCGGATACCTCCGTGTCGCCACTGGTGTTCGTCACGCCTGAACCGTCCCACGACCTTCGTTAATGTCCGTTCCCCGCTCAGCCATGCGCGTCCTCCTCGTTGACTCCCTGCGAAAGCCTTTGCTATACTCGCCCTCGAGCGCAGAAGGCAGCAATGGAGTGTACCATGTGGCCTTTCAAGCGGCGCGAACCGGAATCGCCCGAAGATCGCTTCAAGCAAGGCACCCGTGCCATCGAGCAGGGGCACCTGGCGAAGGGCATCGATATCCTCACTGAGCTTACGCGCGATGAGCCCACGAACATCGAAGCCGCGGTCAACCTCGGCGCGGCCCGATTTACCGTCGGCGACTTCGGAGCGGCGGAGCGCGAGTTCGGCCGTGCACTGGAGCACTCCCCCGACAACCCAAAGATATTGCTCAACCTCGCTGCGGTCAAGAGTTCGATGGAGCGCCTCGATGAGGCCATCGATCTGCTCATGCGCATCCTCGAAATCGACCCGCAGTTCCGCGACTGTCACTACAATCTGGCTATCGCCTACTGGCGCAAGGGGCACGTCCCCGAGGCCATGGCCGAGCTTGAGTTGGAACTTGCCCTGCATCCCGATCACAAGCTCGCGAGAGAACTGGCGACGCAGATTCGGGAGCGACACGGCGGGGCTGTTGGTCAGCAGTGAGGTCGCCGGCCGTACTACGGTTCAAGAACGGGTGAGATGGTCCCATGGCCGACAAGGAGAAGGACGCACTGGCAACCAACGCCGAACTGGCGCAGATGTGCCACCAGTTCGCGTCACTGACCGCCGCTGACGTGAACGTGTTGGACATCTTCGACACCCTCGAAGCCCAGACCGAGAACGCGTTCCTGCGCGAGGTGCTGGGGAAGGTGCGCGAACACCTCGAGATGGGTCACACGCTGGCGACGGCTTTCAATCGCTACCCCAACACCTTCAGCCCGTTCTTCATCACGATGGTTCGCGAGGGCGAACTTGAGGGCGATCTGGCGCAGTCTTTCGAGGAGTTGGCCATACACTACGAGAGCCGCCTGGACGATACCGTGGATGCCCGCCGCCCGTCGGGACGTACAGGGCAGGACTGGCAGACGGCGGCGGGAGTCTTCCAGTGGCTATTCATCTGGGCCATCGCGCTGGTGGCGTTCTGCGCGCTGGGCGCTGGGCTGATCTGGTACGCGACCGGTGACGGCGGGTCTGTCGGTCTGCCCGGCGAACGTCTCCCCAACATCCTGCTGTTCGTCGGCGTTGTCATGGCGCTGGGTGTGCTGCTGTTCACGCGCGGCCGGCGCAGGCGCTGAGGGACACATTCCGGAACACTATCGCGGCCCCGCCTGTTGGCGGGGCCGCTTCGAGTTGGGGGGCATGAGCGCGCCCGCTCAGAACTGCGCGGGCGCCATCGGCGCGGCGTATCCCTCGCCCTCGACGGTGAAGGACAGCCCCTCGGCGAACGTCGCGTTCGCTTCATCGGCAAGGGCCTCCGCCACCCAGGCGGTGTCGGTCGGCTGGCCGCCAGCCCACGGGGGCAGCGTGATGTACTTCGCCACCAGCCACTTGCCCGCGACCGGCCCGCCCTGCCACGAATGCTCTGTCGATCTCAGACGATTGTGTTGCGCCGGCGCACCGAATGCCATCTCCTGCACAGTGTCATCGAACGGTGCCAGCCAGGTACACAGGTAAGGGGGGCTGTAGCGTGGCTTCTCGGCCACGACCCCGCTGGTGAGCTTCCAGACGGGATTGTCGTAGTCACCGTTCCAGCACACCTGCGTCTGGGTGCGCACGAAGCGGTCGATGTCCTCGCGGTCGAAGACCAGCCCCATCTCATACATGATCATCGCTTGCGAAGCGGACAGTGAGTAATACCCGCCCCGGTGCTCGGCGTTGATCCAGTGCTTCCAGGCGGCGGGGTCCTCGGGGTTTATGTCCCACTCGCCCGCCGGGTCCCAGTAATCCCACTTGTAGTGGTCGTCGACGAGTGTCAGGCAGCGCTTGAAGCGCGTGCTGAGCTTGATGGCCCGGCGCAGATACTGATCATCACCGGTGGCCCGGTAGAGGCCCACCAGTGCCTGCGCAATCTTGGAGTTCTTGTTGTGCGGCTGGGTCAGGTGCGCCTTGGTGGGCTTGAGGTCGCCGTGGGTTATGTAGACGCCACCGAGTTCGCCGAAGTCCTTGTAGTTGCCGCGCGCATCCCACTTCGCCACCAGATGATCCTCGGCCAGTGCCAGATACCGATCAGCGGCGGGCGCATACTCGGCCAGAGCTTCGTCGCCGCGCACTACCTGCGCGAACTCGGCGATCATGTGAGTGAACTCGAAGCTGGTCAGGATCACGTCCACTTCCCGCTCGGGATGGTCCGGGTGGCGAAACAGCGGCAGCGGCAGTCCATACCAGCCCTGGAATCCATCCGGGCCCTCGCGCAGACTCTCGCACAACATGTCCGTCAGGCTGACGAAGACGTCGAGGTACCGCGTGTCGCCGGTCAGTCGCCAGGCGCTCAGCGGCATGCCTATGTACATGCACGCTTCCCATGTGATCTTCTCCGGGATGGTGGCGAAGTAGGCCATCCGCTCGGGCGTCAGGCGCTCGGGCAGACGGTCAGTATGTTCGAGGAATGCGGCCAGTATCTCGCGGTCAATCTCGTCGGTGATCTCAGGCGGCTCGGCGCTGCCCGCGGCCACGCTGACCGTCAGCGCCACTGCGACCACAATCATCCTCATCTCGTCGCCTCCTGCGCAGATATGCAACACAGAGCAGGGCTCCGCGTCTGTCTTTCGCCCTCGCAACGGTCACTCCTTCCGCGCAGGTGCGTAGCGGGGATGGGCGGAAATGGGCGCCAAATCTCTGGAGGTGCGGCCATGCGTTACGCGGCTATCGGAGCGTGCTTGCTCATGTCCATCGCGGCTTCGGCTCAAGACCTGCCCGACCCCTTGCTACGCGTCGACGAACCGGTGATTGGCCCGGCGCCTGTACCGGTCATGGAGCAGGTCTTCTGGGTGCAATGCAAGCTCGACCCCGCCATCAAGGTGCAGGTGGCGGCGCCGGAGGGCGTGACGCTGCTGGACCGCACGAAGCCCGGCACGCCGGGACTGGCCAGGGCTGGCTATTCGCGCCTGTACTTCCGGTCAAGCGGCGGCGTGGCTGATGGCCAGATCGTCATCACGCCCGCAACCGGCGCGCCGATCACCGTTCCCCTGACGGTGCGCACGTACCGCGAGGACATCGAGGAGCAGATCACGGTCGTGCCCGGCGTGGATCCGTCGGTGCGCAAGGGCGGTCGCGCCTACTATACCGACGAGATGGTCGAAATTGCGCTGGCGAACCTTGAGCGCGACCCGGGCCTCGCAGGCGACATGCACCGCAAGGTCCGCTACGACACGATGACCGACAATGAGATCTTCGCGTCGCTGCCCTCGTGGAATGTGCCGCGCGACTGCTACAGCAACTTCCCCTGCCCCGTCTGCGGCGAGAAGATATTCGCCGAGAGCGGCTTCTACCCGTGGAGCCCGACCTTCGAGGCGCGCTTCAAGTGCAAGTGCCCCGAGTGCGGCGGGCTCTTCCCCACCAACAACTGGCTGGCGGATGACTTCACGTCTGGCGACTACCCCGACGACGGCTGGGGGTTCGACATCGCCGACAACGGTGACAGGACCGACTTCGCCGCCTGGATCGGCTACTGGAACCATCACAGCCTGTGGCAGATGCTCGGCGCCGAGCTGCGACGGCTTTCGCACCGCTACCTGCTGGAGGGCGACGAGGAAGCGGCCCATCGCCTCGGTGTGCTGCTCGCGCGCATGGCGTATGTCTACCCGGGTATGAACATGCGTTGGCAGCAGGTCGACGATGGTTACATCCGCCCCGGGCGACTGCTGCTGGACGGCAACTGGGAGCGCACGCAGGTCCTCGTGCCCGCGTGCAAGGCATACGACGCCATCTGGGACTACCTCGGCAACGACCAGGCGCTGGCCGACTTCCTGCACGCGAAGGACGAGAGCATCACCTCGCCCGATGACGTGCGCGCCCTGATCGACACCTACCTCGTTCAGGTCTTCGGTTGGGACTGGCTGCGGCGCGAACTTTCGGGCGGGAACATGGGCGCACGGGAGACCGACCTGGCCTACATGGCCGTGTGCGCCGACATGGGCCCGATCAGCGACCGGTGGATTGAGGAACTCTTCACCCACGCCTACAGCTCGGGGCTGAACAAGGGCGGCTTCGATGACGAGACCCTCATCAACACCATGACGCGCGAGGGTCCGGTCTGGATAGCCGCGCTCGGATATGCGTACGGGTATGTGGACTCGAAGTCGAACATGGCCGAGATTCTGTCGCGGGTGGAGTCGGAGAAGTGGGCCGCGCGCTGCAACCTGTATGACGAGACGCTCTATCCGAAGTGGCGCTCGGAGTTCGACACCTGGCAGCGCATGACCGTCGCCGGGAAGTTCGGTCCGAACTACGGCGACTCGGGTGCGCCGCCCGGATCGGTCTACCCACAGGGGATCGTGCGCTATCTCCGCCGCTACTACGTCCGCGCCTGGCGACGCTGGCCCACCGACGATATCGCGCAGGCGCTTCAGCGCGCAGGCGACCCCGTCATCGGTCTCTTCGAGCCGTGGGTCTGGGACGATATAGTGGCCCAGGCGGAGGCGGCGGGCCCGGAACCGGCACTGGAGAGCAGGGTCCTGGACGGACTGGGATTCGTCTTCCTGGAGTCGCGCGCGGGTGCTGAGGAGATCAATGAGCGGGCGGGCCTCGCGCTGCGCTACGGGTACGGTCGCGGCCACCATCACTCCGACAACCTGAACATCGAGATGTGGGCCCATGGGCTGAACCTGACCCCTGAACTTGGCTACCCATGCTGGGCGCACCCACTGGGCGCCACCGACCACACTGCCCACCACTGCACCGGGATGATCGACTACGCGCGGCAGTATCAGGGGCCGATTGCGCACGGCACGCTGGAGATGTTGCGGGCGCCCCCGAGGCGTCGTTCGCTGACGTGTCGGCCGAGCCAAACGGCTTCCCGAACCGTGCGTACCGCCGGGCGGTCTGTCTCGGAGATGGTCCGGACGGGAACGTCTACCTGCTCGACATCATGCGCATGGCCGGAGGGACGACACGCACCTGGTCATTCCACGGGCCAGAGCAGGAGGCTTTCACGAGCAGCCTGAGCTTCGGCGCCATCGAAGCCGAGCCGCTGCCGATCATGAGCAATCGAGGCAAGCTTAAGCCCAACATCCTGCAAGTGCAGCGCGCCTCCACCGACGGTGACGCCTGGGCCGACTGGGACTACCGCGACCAGGATCTGCACATGCGCGTGGACCTGCTGGGCGAGGCGGGACGCCGGTATCTCACAGCGACCTACGCGAAGACCGATGTGCCCGATATCCGCTTCCTCTTCGCCGAGGACGAGATCGAGGACGCCGCCAGCGAGTTCATCACCGTCTGGCAGCCCTACGCCGACGCGCCCTTCATCGAGCGCATCGAGCGTCTGCCGGTTGCGGGCTGGTCGGGCGAGGGCGAGTATGGTCCGGTCGCGGTACGCGTGACCATGGTCGGCGGCCAAGTGGATACGCTGATCTACTCCCCCGATCCGAATGTCGAACTGAGCGCCGGGGGCATCACGCTGAAGGGCAGCTTCGGCTACTGGTCGACACTTGATGGCGCGCCGCGTTGCGCGCATCTGGCAGGCGGCACACTGCTGACCGATGGCGACGCCGAACTGGCTCTTGACCAGCCTGCGACTGTCGCGACCATCACGGATGTCGATCTCACCGGGAACCTGATCACGCTGGACCAGAAGCTGCCGGTGGGCGACGCCCTCGCCGGGCGAATGATCTTCCTGTCGAGCGCCGACGGCAGGCACCGCACGGCCTACGAGATCGCCGAGGTCATGGAGCCGGGCGACGTGGTGCGCCTGCGCCACAACTCGATCATCTACCGCTCGCGGGTGGAGTCATTCGCGGACGATGGCAGCAACATGGTCTGCGAATTGCCGCTGGCGCTGGAAGCCGGGCGGGGCTTCAAGCCCGGGTATTATGACGGCGCGCTGATCACCGGCGAGGACCTGAAGGCTCGGTACCGCGTCGACCACATCGAGGGCGAGACGGTGTTCGCGGACCGCCCGCTGGATCCGGCCGATTTCCCGGACGCCGGCGATGACGGCCGGATCGTGGTGAGCATCTTCGACCACGGTCCTGGCGACACGGCCGTGCTGCACGGCAACATGTTCCAGCGTTGGGATCAGGGGGAGTAAGCGATGAGTCAGGCGCCGCAGATTCTACCGACGCCCCTCGCGGCGAACTTCGTCGATGGTGCGCTCGGCCTCGGCGATCGCGTGACTCTCGCCGCTATCGGTGACGGTGCGGACGAGGTCGCGGAGTGGCTTGCGGGCGCGCTCCCGATGCCGTGCGAAGTGACCGGCGATCCCGCTGGGGCGCAGATCATCGTCGGCCTGCTGGACGCCCTGGAACCGCTCGATCTGGCGCCGAATTGCGCGCGCGAGTCGGTCGCATTCGCGTCGCCTCTCGGGGTCGAGCAGGGGTATGTTCTGCAGGTTGACGACGAGCGAGCGATCCTGTGCGCCCATACTGAGACTGGCCTGCGCCATGCGGCGGCGACGCTGATGCAACTGGTCAGCGGTGACGGCTCGGTCCCGTGCGGGCTGGTTGAGGACCGACCTGACTTCCGCTACCGGCTGGCCGACTGGCTGGTGAATGTCGAAGCGAATCGCTGGGGCTACGAGCGCGGCGATGGGCGGGACGCGCTCTTCGCCCGCATGTGCCGCAAGCTCGATCTCGCGGCGCGTCACAAGCTGAACGTGATCTGGTTCGACGGCTTCGGCTGGGACCCCGACAGGCGACCCGGCTACGCGGAATTCGCTCGCGAGATGTCCCGGAGGGCACGCGCGCTCGGGATCAGGCTGGCCCACGGGGGCTATGGCGGTGGGTACGGTTTCGCGTATCAGAAGTCGGGAATCTACGACGCGCCCTATCAGGGCAAGGTGTTCCGTAACCGGCGACCGTGGCCGGACGGGGAGATGTACGACTGCATCGGCCATCCCGGCTACGAGGCGTCGTGGAGCTGGGGCACGTGCCTGAGCAACGACGGGCTTCGCGACGAGAAGCTGGCGGAGATATCGCGGTTCGTGCGCGAATGCGAGCCGGGGTTGCTCTACGTGCACGACATCGACAGTGGCCTGTGGAGTTGGGCGGCGGCGGCGTGGGAGCGGCGCTGCGATGAGTGTCGGCGCCGCTGGCCGAACGACGACGCGGCCGCCGAGGACGGCATGGCGGGGGCCTATGCGGAATGGTTCCGGGCGCTGGTGGATGCGGTCAGCGCGGTGCGCAGCGATGACGGGGTCTACGACGGCGCGCGCGACTGCATCGTCGCCACGGTCGGTCCGGTCTATACCCATGCCGATGACACGGATGCTAACTGGGCTGGGTCGCTGCGCTACTTCGAGACCGTCTCGCGAATGGTGGGCCCCGCGCCGAACCTGCAGTTCGGCATCCGCGAGCAGTTCGCGTCCGATCACGAGCCGCATCTGCGCGTAGCGGAGTTGGCGGGGATGCTTGAACGCGTCGGCAACGGCCACGGAATTCTGGTCGCGTGCTTCGCGGGCGGGGACAGCTACTACAGCGACCAGCTCGTGGCGCCGTCAGCCACGCTGGCCCGCCACTTCGTCGGGGCCGACACCGCCTACATCGTGCACAGTGGCAGCGTTTCTGAGCCTGCACAACTGGTCGCCGCGGAGTATGAGTGGCGCGCCGATGCGCCGGGGGCCGCCGACCTCGCCACCGACCGTCAGGCGGGCCTGCGATTGTGGGAAGCGTCGCGCGATGGCAGCCTGCGTCCGGCAGAAGTCTACGGGCCCGGGGGAGTTATTGAGCGCGCCTGCGAGCGCATCTACGGAGCTGGAGCCGGGGCGCACATGTCCGAACTTTTCAGTTCAGGCGCTGGCGAGAGCGGGCCGGTGGCTACCATCTGGCGGACGATCACGACGGAGGTCGTGAAGTTGCGCGAGGGCTCGATCGAGGATTCGCTTGAACGCGACACGTTCTGGTATGAACGTGCAGAGACCACCCGGCGGGCGCTTGAGCTCGTGGCCAATGCCCTGCAGACGGAGGGTCTGGCGCCGGAGGTGGCCGAGGACCTGCGCTGGCTGCGGGGGACGCTGGAGATCGGGGAGCAGTTCGCGGACGGCACAGGGATGACCTGCGAACTTCTCGCCAGTGGCTCGGAGGAGCTGAAGACGCAACTGCGCGCGCACTGGTCGACGCTCAGGCAGCGTATCGAGGCTGACTTCCCCACCGACTGGTTCGATCCGCTGGGCGGCGACGTAGGCTGCTGGCGCGTGACGATCGAGAGACTGGAGGCGTTGATTGACAAGTAGGGCAAGTGAGTAACGCCGAATGGGGCCGGGCAAATGCCCGGCCCCGTTTCGTGTCAGTTTGCGCGAGGCGCCCGTGCAGATCAGAGCCCCCGGATCATGTAGGCCTGAAGGATGCCGCTCTCGTCAGAGTTGAAGAAGGCCATGGTGCCGTCGGGCGACAGGAAGGGATGGATGTGCGAGTCCTTGTCGCATGTGGAGCGCGGGCAGAGGAGGTAGCGGAAATCGCTAAGGGCATCCTCGCCGGGCTCGCCGAGTTCGGCGACATGGATGGTTGCTTCCACGCCTTTCGGGCCGCCGTCGGAGACCATGCGCGTGCCGGCTATGTCGGTGGCGAAGTGGTAGAAGTGCGGGTCGGGGAAGCTGCGGCTCAGGTCGTTGCGCTTGCCCCCGGGAGTGGCGATGCCCACGTGTCCGGCATGCGGCGCAGCGAAGCCCTCGATGAGTTGGGCCTCGGCGGGCTGGCGGGTGCCGGTGCCGGTGATGGCCCACTCGCTCCGTCCTCGCCAGCACTGGTGCCCCTGGCAAAACTCGTTTCCGTCACGGCCCCAGGGCATGTTGCGGAAGTTGGTGCCATCGTCGCGGACGACGTGGATGTCAGCGCCGTCGCCGCCGGTCAGCTTGGTCACGTTTCCTCGCTTGTCGCCGTCGTTCCCGTGGTTCTCCTGGATCAAGATATCGTGACTGGCCTCGGGGTCCAGTGAGCGAGAGTATTGCGGGTGGATGTTGCACCAACTCGTGCCCTGCATGACGAGAGCGACGGTCGCGGCCTCGATGTCAAAGACCATCAACCCGTACGGCGCGCCCTCGGTGTGCCCATCGCCCATGAAACCGCCGGTCGCGATGCGCTTGCCGTCAGACGAGATGGTGGCAAGCGGATAGATGCGGCTGGGCCGGTAGTCCGTACCGGGCAGCGGCGAGTCGACTACGAGAAGTGTCTCACGCCCGGTGCCATCGAGGCGGACGCGCTTGAGCGAGAGTCGCCCGCCGCCGGTCACGGTCTCATCCTGGAAGTAGACCATCCATTGGCCGTCAGGGGTCACGCACGCGCCCCTGGCTCCGAGTTCGTCGGTCAGCGGGGAGAGGGCGCCGCCATTCTCGAGGTCGCAGAGGAGGTAGCGGTGCTCCGGATCGCTGCTGTCGGAGTTGTGGGCCGTTGCCGAACGGTGCACGACGAGGCGCTTTGAGTCGGGCGTGAAGATCTGCGCCTCCATGTAGAGATGCGTGCCCGGCACGCCGGTCTCGGTGGTGAGCTGGAAGACTTCGATTCCCTTGGCCGAGTTCTCGTCGAGCAAATCAGGGCGCGGCTTCATGGGTGTATCCCCTCTGGTGCATTGGTTGGTCAATCATAGCCTGTTGCTCTGCCCCACTCGCAGGATCAGCAGGGCGCGGTCGGTGGCACGCCCGGGCGGACAAGGTCGCCAAGCACCTCGCTCAGCGGATCGCCGTCCTGACCCGACAGCCCAACATGCAGGTGCTGGCGGAAGCCCTCACCATACTCCACGTGCGGCTCGCACAAGTCGCCCACCTGGGCGTTGAACTCGCGGCCGGAGATGATGTAGGCGTCCTTGCCCTGCGACACGTCCAGCCAGTCTTTCTGCGACGCGTGTGTGCGCAGCATCTCGTCCTTGACATTCATCTTCTCGGTGACGTCAACCACCAGCGACGGGCAGATGAAGTTGCGCAGTTGGTCGAGGTTGCCGAAAGGCTGGGCGTGGTAGAGGTAGCAGTCCTGGAAGGTGGGCGGCAGCGTCGGGCGGCTCAGCCAGTTGCGCATGCCCCGGCAGAAGCAGGCGGAGACCATCAGGCGCGAGGTGTTCTGGTGGTCCTCCATGTAGTCCTGCGGCGAATGAGTGAGGACGATGTTCGGCTTGATCTCACGCACGCGAGCGGTCGTCCGCCGCAGCAGATCGTCCTCGTAGTAGATCTCGATATCGTTCGCAAGACCGCGGTGGTACTCTGCGCCGATCAACGACGCGGCCACGCGCGCTTCGTGTCCGCGAATGCGCACGACCTCTTCCTGAGTGTAGACGGCGGTTCCGCAGTTGCCGTTGCCGATGGTCATCATGTGCAACTCGTAGCCTGCGTCGCCGAGCAATGCCAGCGTTCCCGCCATCATGAACTCAATATCATCTGGATGCGCCCCAACGGCCAATGCGACTTTCGTCTCTGACATTGCCATCGACTCCAACCCGGCGGCCTGGGCGCCGCCTGTAGCATACGTGGTTCGGGCGGGGTATTCGATTCGCGAGGCGCACTCTCCTCTAACCGGGGCATTGGTGCTTGCCGGGGAGGTGAATTCCTCTCGGCACGGAAAGGGCACGCGCTTCGCTGACGCAATAGATAATTTCACTGTCAGGAGATAGAGATGAAGATCGGTTTTGCGGCACAGAACATCACCCCAAGCTGGGGCATGCGGCGTCCCGGAGGCATGGGCGAGAGTTACAGCACGTGGAAGCATGATGACTGCTGGGCGAGCGCAGCGGTCTTTGACGACGGCGACAGCCGGGTGGCCCTCGTGGGCGTGGACTCACTGTCGCTCAAGCTCTCGGTGTGCGAAGAGGCGCGCGCGATCATTGAGGAGGCCTGCGGCATCCCGGGCGACAACGTGATGTTCGGCGCCTCCCATACGCACGCCGCCGGGCCCTGCTGCAATCTATTCATCACCGACGCTGACCCCGTCTACATCAAGCACATGGCCCGTCAGATGGCGACGGCGGTTATCAGCGCCGACCACCTGAAGCAGGACCTGATGCTCGGCGTCGGGATCGGCGAGTGCACGGGCGTCGCCCATCACCGCCGCTGGATTCTCACCGACGGGCGGCAGTGGAGCCACCCGCGAGCCATGCCGGAACTGATGGACCACCCGCAGGGCGAACTCGACGAGTCAGTGAACGTGATCGGCGTCGCGGACGCGGACGGGAAGCTGCGGGGCGCGGTCGTAAACTTCACCTGCCACGGAACCACGGGCATGGGCGCAGGCGGGATCTCTTCGGACTGGATCCACGCCATGCGCGCGGGCCTCAAGAGTCAGTATGGCGAGGACTTCGGCGTGGTCTTCATGCAGGGGGCGTGCGGGGACATCACGCAGGTTGACAACACACAGGAGTTGGATGTGCCGCAGTCGGGCCCGGTAGTCGCTACCGGTATCGGGCACGGCGTCGCGGGCGAGACTATCAAGCTGCTGTCGCGGATGAACTTCCACGAGAGCGCGCCGGTGGCGAGCGCTCGGCGGATGGTGCACCTCACGCCCCGTCAGCCCACCGACGAGCAACTCGCGTGGGCTCGCGAGCACATTGACAGCACCGAGGTGACGCCAAGCTGGTGGTCAAACGAGGGCTTCTGGGCGCGGAGCTGGATCGAGCTGGATGAGCACAACAAGATCGAGCCGCAGGTCCCCTGCGAGTTGCAGGCGATCAGCATCGGGCGCACGGTCTACGCCGCCAACCCGGGCGAGTTTTTCTGCAGCCTGGGCAACGATATCAAGAAGCGCAGCCCGTTCAGCAACACTTTCATCGCCGAGTTGGCGAACGGCTGCATCGGCTACGTCCCGACCGAGGACGCGTATGAGGGCGGGTATGAATCGTCGATGTGCATGTCCTCGAAGATGGAGCCGGGCAACGGCGAGATCATTGTGGACGAGACGGTGGAGTTGCTGGAGAGCATGGACGTGCCGGAAGACGCGGCGGTGTAGCGGACTGACGCGCAGTTGCCAAGCCAAACCGAGGGAGATTTCACGATGAAGATCGGATTCTCTGCAGCGAATATTACGCCGAGCTATGGCATGGAGCGGCCAGGCGGCACCGGCAAAGCCTACCACCAGGGCGTGCATGACGAGTGCTGGGCCAGCGCATGCGTTCTCGGTGAGGGCGCCGGCGCCATCGCGGTCGTCGGCCTCGATACACTGTCCGTGAAACGCTCCGTGGTGCTCGCAGCGCGCGAGATCATCACCGAAGCGACCGGGATGCCCGGCGAGCACGTCATGGTCGGGGCGTCGCATACGCACTCGGGCGGGCCCGTCGTCGAGGGCGGCTTCGCGGCGGAGTCAAACGACGGCTACCTCAAGCACGTCAGTCAGCAGATCGCGACGGCGGTCATCGACGCCAGCCGCCGCGCCGAAGACCTGCAGATCGGGATCGGCGTGGGTGAAGCGCCCGGGGTGGCGCACTACCGGCGCTGGTATCTGACCGATGGGACGATGTGGAGCCACCCGGCGAGCAGCAGGTTCGCTGACATGGACCGCCCGCATGGGGAACTCGACCCGTCAGTGGGCGTGGTCGGCGCGTCCGATGCCGAGGGCAACCTGAAGGGCTGTATCGTCAACTTCACGTGCCACGGGACGACCGGGCTGGGCATCGGCGGCACCGCGTCCTCGGACTGGATCCACTTCCTGCGCAAGACGCTCAAGGACGCGTTCGGGCCGGAGTTCGGCGTAGTGTTCGTCAACGGCGCGTGCGGCGATATTACGCAGGTGGACAACTCCATCGAGCCGGGCACGGCGTGGAGCGGGCCGCTGATGGCCCGTCGAGTGGGCATGACCGTAGCGGGCGAGGCCATGAAGGTGCTCGTGCAGATGCCATTCGTCGACAGCCTGCCGGTCGCCGGCAGGAACCAGGTCATCGGGCTCAAGCCCCACGAGATCACGCCGGAGATGCTGGAGTGGGCGAAGGCGCATCTGGAGAGCGACGCCCTGGTGGAGGGCCGCTGGTTCCCGGACAAGCTCTGGGCGCGCGAGTGGATCGAGATGGAGAAGCTCAACAAGATCGAGCCGGAGATTCAGGCGGAAGTGCAGGCGCTGACCGTGGGCGAGGCAGCGTTCGTGTCGACGCCAGCGGAGTATTTCTGCGCGCTGGGCAACGACATCAAGCGGCGCAGCAGGTTCCAGCCAACCTTCGTGGTGGAACTGGCGAACGGCTGCGTGGGATATGTGGGCACCAAGGACGCCTACCCGACCGACTTCATCCCGCGTGAGGACACGCCCTACACCGGC
This sequence comes from Candidatus Zipacnadia bacterium, assembly GCA_029821735.1. Taxonomy (GTDB): domain Bacteria; phylum Armatimonadota; class Zipacnadia; order Zipacnadales; family UBA5352; genus JALGSU01. The sequence goes on from JALGSU010000005.1 coordinate 99,433, forward strand.
GGGTATGAGACCACGCCGGCACGGTCGAGCAAGTGCGCGCCGGGCTCGGGTGAGCAGATCGCCAACGCGATCGTCGAACTGGTCAATTCGATGGAGTGAGGCGGGGAGTGAATATGCTGCTTGAAGCTGAACAGTCGATCGCCGGGCAGGAGTGGCCGATCGAGCCGGGCGAACGAAACGTGCCCATCTACATCGCCGAGCCCAGTGCGGGCATCACGCCCGAAACCGGGATCATGGTGGTCATGCACGGATGGGCGGGCTACTACCGCTGCGAGAATATGCAGACGTGGTACGGCTACTTCCCGGACCGCTTCAACGTCGTGGTCGCCAGCGTCGAATACCTGCAAAGCGGTCCGCAGAACCATCCGACACACCTCGAGCAGCCCTATGACCATGGCTATCTGCAGGCCATCGACGCCATCCGCGCCGCACGCCACCTGTGGAGCAGTCTGCGGGAGGCGGGCGTCGAGTTCAACGAGCGGCGCATCTACGCGATGGGCGCGAGCGGTGGCGGGAACATCACGCAGATGGCGCTGAAGCTCGCACCGCGCACCTTCGCGTGCGGCGTCGACAACTGCGGGATGCCCGGGCTGATCGACGCTATCGCATACGGGACGGGCGAGTGGGGCACCACGCTCAACGCGCATTACTCGCGCGACCCGGAAAGCGCCGCGTACCTGTCGCCGGATATGCAGCGCATCCGCGACTTCGGCGACCCGGAGCATTGCGCCTTGCTCGCGCAGGCCAATGAGGACCTGAAGATCGTGATCGTCCACGGAGTGCGGGACACCGTCTGCCCCACCGTGCCGAAGGTCGAGCAGTTCCGCAACATGCTCGCGGCCGGGCTCGATGTGGACGCGCACTTCCTGACCGACTGGCATGTGGACGGCGAGACCGTCACCGCGCCCGACCACAGTGTCGGGCCCTTCGAGCTGGTGACAGACCGGTTCGCGCGCGAGTATCTGCGGCCAGACGGGCGCTTCCCGAAAGTGCGCAGCGGCCCGACGGACTTTGAGCTGGGCGGGGAGTTTGCGTATCCGACCGAGAACGGGCGCTTTGTAGTGAATCACGACGGGCCGCCGACGGTGCGGTTCGAGGAGGCGTGAGCAGGACTCGGGGAGCCATCGGAGAATATGGAGTGCGGGCCAGACCGGCGGTCGGCCCGGCACGACGCAGCGCAAACTACGGGAGGACATCACCATGGGCAAGATACCTGTTGGGTTGCAGCTCTACACCGTCCGCGAGGACATGGGCAACGACGTGCCGGGGACGCTTAAGGCCGTCGCCGATGCTGGCTACGACGGCGTCGAGTTCGCCGGCTACTTCGACTACTCGGCCGAGGACCTGAAGGTCATCCTCGACGATCTGGGCCTGGCGTGCTGCGGCTCGCACACGCGGCTGGAGGGGATCCTGCCCGAGGGCCTGTCGGAGACTATCGACTTCGCGCATGCGCTGGGCAACAAGTACATCGTCGGCCCCGGGCTGCCGGGCGAATATACCGAGAGCCCGGAGGCGTGGCGACGCACTGCCGCGATCTTCAGCGAGACGGCCGTCACTCTCGGCGAGACAGGGCTCAAGCTCGGCTACCACAATCACAAGCATGAGTTCGAGCAGAAATTCGAGGGTGTCAGCGGCTGGCGCATCTTCTTCGACGCCGCCTCCGACGCGGTCTTCTCGCAGCTCGACGTCGGCCACGTGATGCGCGCCGACACCGACCCGGTCGAGATTCTGAATCTCTACCCGGGCCGCTTCGTGACGGTGCACATCAAGGACATCGACGAGACCAAGACGGACGTCTTCACCGGTGAGGGCCTGGGCGACTGGGAGACTATCTTCAACATCTGCGAGACCACCGGCGGTACGGAGTGGTACATCGTGGAGCATGAGAACTACCCGATCCCGCCGCTCGAGTGCGCCAAGAAGTGCCTCGACAACATCCGCGGCATGGGCCGCTGAAGTAGCGCCTATGGCGCGGTGGCATGAGAGTTGTTGCGCGCGTTTCGATACACCAGATCGCTGGTTGGAGGGATGAATGATGCGCACTGGATTGTTCACGTTGCTGATGCTGGCGTTGGCCAGCATGTTCGTGTTGACCGGGTGCCCCGAGGCGCCGACAGAGCAGCTTCCGGCGGTTGACCCCAACCCGCCGGTGGACGCCGAGCCGGTGGACGCCGAGCCGGTGGACGTCGAACCTGTCGCGGAAGAGGCGGCCGACACTGTCGCCGCACCGACGGAGTTCGAGTGGACAGAGGCGCCGACGCTGGACATGATCCCGGGCGGGGCGGTCGCGGGCGTGATCAACGGCAAGCCCTTTACCGCTGCCACCGTAAGGCTGAAGCAGGACGATGAGAACACGGTTCTGGAGATAACGGACGCGTCGGTTGATGAGCCGACCGGCTTGGTCATGAGCGACACCGGCGTCGACCTGCGCTTCACGCTCGAGCCCGGCCAGCCCGGCGAGTTCGTGGTGGCCAAGGGCGACAAAAAGGACTTCGACCGCGAGCATACCTATTACCACTACCCGCAGGGCGGGGACAAGGGGCCAATGAGCGTCAACACCGATTGGGGCTGCGCGGTCCAGATCACGGAATGGACATTGCAGGCGGACGAAGAGGACGAGGACATCCTCGGCAACGCCAAGGGCAAGGTAGTCGTGATCTTCAACGACGATGAGAAGAGTTGGGTCGCCGGAAACTTCGACTGCGTCTACTACACCTGGTAGACCATCAGTGACCGACTGGCACAAACGGAGCGCTGATCTCAGGATCAGCGCTCCGACCGTGTACGGAGGTGCGCAGGGGCGCGGGGCGAAGAGTGCGAGACTACTCTACCCACTATACGCGGGGGGCCATGCACCATGCTCGCAAGGATCCATTCGGCAGCGATCTACGGAGTTGACGCCTATCCAGTTCAGGTGGAGGTGGACGTTGCGCGGGGCAAGCAGGGGATGACGGTGGTGGGCCTGCCCGACGCAGCCGTGCGTGAGAGCTGCGAGCGAGTGGAGGCGGCGATCCGCAACTCAGGCTTCGAGTTCCCGCGCGAGAAGATCACGATCAACCTCGCACCGGCGGACATCCGCAAAGAGGGACCGGCATTCGACCTGCCTATCGCGCTGGGCATCGTCATCGCGACCGGACAGGCGGCGGTGGACGATGTGCTCGACACCGTAGCGGCGACCGGCGAGCTGTCACTGGACGGGCTGGTGCGACCGGTATCCGGCGCTCTGCCGATGGCCATCGGCAGCCGCGAGGCAGGGCGAGGCGCACTCGTCGTCCCGCCGGCCAATGCCAACGAGGCCGCGGTGGTGGACGATATCGAGGTCTACACCGCCGACAGTCTGTATGATTGCGTGCGCCTGCTGGAGAGTCACCTCGGGGCGGCGCCGGTGGTTCTGCCGCCGGAGGAGATCGATCTGGTGACGGCGCCGTACGAGGCCGACATGGCCGACGTGCGCGGGCAAAGCCAGGTCAAACGTGCACTGGAGATTGCGGCTGCGGGCGGGCATAACGTGCTGATGGTCGGGCCGCCGGGATCGGGCAAGACGATGCTGGCGCGACGGATGCCGGGGATCCTGCCGCCGATGACGCTCGAAGAAGCGCTGGAAGTCACCAAACTCTACTCGGTGAAGGGGTTGCTGCGCGCGGGCGACGCGCTCATCCGCACGCGCCCATTCCGGCACCCGCACCACTCGGTTTCCAGCGCCGGACTCATCGGCGGGGGGACCATCCCCCAGCCGGGCGAGGTGAGCCTGTCGCATCACGGCGTGCTCTTCCTCGACGAGTTCCCGGAGTTCCCGCGCAATGCGCTCGAAGTGCTGCGCCAGCCGCTGGAGGACGGGGACGTGACCATCGCACGGGCGCAGATGTCGCTGACTTTCCCGGCGAACTTCCAGTTGGTGGCGGCCATGAACCCGTGCCCATGCGGCTTCGCGACCGACCCGCAGCGCGAGTGCACGTGCGGGCCGTCGGCGGTGCAGCGCTACCTCAAGCAGATATCCGGGCCACTGCTGGACCGGATCGACATCCACATCGAGGTGCCGCGACTCACGCCCGACGAAGTGATGAGCCGCGCCGACGGTGAGAAGTCGGTGGACGTGCGCAGGCGAGTCATCACCGCCCGAGGGCGGCAGACGGAGCGCTTCGAGGACACGCCATTCGTGAGCAACTCGCACATGAGCTCGAAGGCGGTGCGCGACTTCTGCCCGCTGACGACTGACTGCACCGGGCTGCTGAAAACCGCCATCGAACAGTTCGCGCTCTCCGCGCGCGCGCACGATCGCATCATCAAACTCGCCCGCACGATCGCTGACCTCGACGGAGGCGGCGAGATCGGTGTGGCGCACATCGCCGAGGCGGTGCAGTACCGGAGCATGGACCGCAAGTTCTGGGGGTAGCCTGGCAACTCACCGAAACGAGAGAAGGGACACGAATGAAATCTCTGGCAATCGCAGTCATCGCATCGCTTATCACCATCGGCGGCGCGCAGGCGGAACTGACCGACCTGCTGGCAGACCCGGGCTTTGAGGCGCTGGGTGAGGACGGGGAGTTCACCGGCTGGGAGATTCCCGCCGGGACGCCCGGAGCCGTCAGCGTCGCCACCGATGAGACCCAAGTGTTCGTCGGCGCGCAAGCCGCTCGGCTTGTCGCAGGCGAGGCGGAAGGTCGGCACTTCGCGCAAATTCGCTCCACGCGAGTGCGCCCGGTCTGGGGCGCTCACTACCGCGCCGCCGTCTGGGTCAAGGGCTCGGGCAGCGCGCGAGTGGCTGTCACCGAGCAGTTCCGCGTCCGACGTGCGACCGACCAGGAGTTCGCCGACACGTGGTCGGAGCCCGTGGCGCTTACCGATGAGTGGGTGGAGTTGGTCGCCGACGCGACGATCGCGAACCTGAACATCGCGCGCGTGTTCGCGACCGTGGAGATCGAGGGCGAAGGCGCGATTGCCTGGGTTGACGACTGCGGGCTGGCGATCGCCGGCGCGGTGACCGTGACGCCGCCCTACGCGATGGTACGCGAGGGCGACAGCTTCTCGTTCAGCGTCGCCGTCGAGTCCGAGGGCGAGGCGCTGACTGAGGGCACGCTGAGCATCAAGACCACCAACGGCGACAAGGCCGCCGATGAGGAACTGGCTATCGGCGGCGCGGCCAGCGAGCTGGTGTTCACCGCTCCCGATGCCCCGGAAGAGCGCGTGTTCCAGATACGAGTGGGCAGCGAGGACGCGGCCGCGAACGACTTCGTATACCTGCACGTGGTGGACGCGGAGACCTACGCGAAGTTCGAGGCAGCCGCCGCCGCGACGAAGCTCGACGGCCCCGCGCACCTGCTCTTCATCGGCTGCAGCCTCACGGACTTCCACCGCGACTACAACTACACCGACGAGGTGGCGTTCTGGCTGTGGAAGACACATGACGGGCAGGTCACCTACCGCAACGCGGGCGTGGGCGGGGACTACATCACCCGCACCTGGCCGCGCATGGAGGAGGGGACGGGCTACCGGGCCTACATGTATGACGACCTGTTCGAGCCCGCGCCCACCCACGCGTTCATCCTCCTCGGGCACAACGACACCAAGCTCAAGCCGAAGGACGAATACACGAGCCCGGACGATTACACCGACCCGGTGGTCTCGCTGGAGGACTGGGACACTTACATGCGCCTGGCCGGAGACCGGTGCGCACGTGACCGTGCTGTCGAACACCTCGTCGGTCTACGAAGTGTGCGCGGCGCGGGTGGTCGCCAACATCGCGGCAGGCAAGTCGGGCGGTTCCCTGTTCGGCAAGCCGGAGGTCATGGAGCAGTTCAACGCCATCGCGCGAGAGTTCGCCGCCGACACGGGCGCTGACTTCGTGGACGTCTACACGCCGACCAAGGCGGTTGAGGACAAGCCATCGATCTACCTGCCCGACGGCGTGCACATCAACATGGAAGGCAACTGGATCGTGGCGCTGGAAGTGCTGAAGGGGCTTGGGGAGTAAGGGAGCGAGAGACGCCGAGAGGGATTGCCATGTCCGACGTATTCATACTGGGAGCCGGGTTCTCAAAGGCCATTTCTGACGAGATGCCGCTCATGGCGGAACTGGGCCAACGCGTGCTGTCGCGGGTGATGAACACACGCGGTCGGCCTGCGGCCCTCTCCATGGAGTCCATCTTGGCCTTGGAGAAGAACATTGAACTCATCCTCTCATTCCTCGGTGAACGCCAGCCGTGGCAGACGGCAGAGGAGGCGAGTATTGCACAAGCCGCGTTTCTCGCGCTCCAGACCGCTGTGGGGGAGGTGATAGGCGAGAGTCAGGACGAAGTGCTCGCGGCAGACCTGCCAGACTGGCTGAGGGAACTGTGCGAACTGTGGTTTGACAGAGGTGACACCCTAATCACGCTCAACTACGACACTCTCCTCGAGGAAGGCCTCCGTTCCACACAAGTAGGTGAATCGCTCCGCCAGCTCTACAACGCTCCGCTGACGCCGCTGGCCCCCCACGGAGGGTCCAGCGATTCGACGTTCAACAGCAATCTGCGACTGCTGAAGCTGCATGGGTCCATCAACTGGTTCCATTCCGGCGCGGCGCATCGCAATGAGGAGCCAATCTACGCCGTGCGCTTGCACTACTTCCGGAACGATCACTTCTGGCAGGATGGCCAGGATTACTGGGTGGCCGGGAGGGTGCCGCTTATCGTCCCGCCGCTTGCGCACAAGGAAGGTTTCTACGCGAACAGTTCGCTTCGGGCCGTGTGGTCGGCAGCCGCGAGTGCACTGAGGGAAGCCGAACATGTCTACTGTATAGGGTACTCGATGCCCATGACTGACCTGACGGTGAGGGCACTACTCGCGGCGAATACCCCGAAGCGGAGGCGCAAGCTGGTATTGGTCAACAAGTGCCCGGAAGCCCAGAAGGAGGCGCTGGTCGGTAGGTTCCGCACGGTCCTGCCGGAACACCTCTACGAACTGGTCGATCACTTCGTGCGACCAACGGATGTTCTTGAGGAGCTCAAAGAAGGCCTTATCTCGGGATCGATCGAGACGATCGTCGGACCAGTGCGGGCAGCCAAATCCGAGGACGAGTGAAGCTGGTTAGCCAGGTGGCGACAGCATTGGTGCCGAGGAGGATGCAGATGCGGATTATCATGACCATCATCGTGTTGGCGGGGATGGCCGTCGGCGCGGTCGCCGACGCTCAGCCACAAGTGGAGAGCGCCGCCGCCGGGCAGCTCGACCCGCTCCGGTTCTGGTGGCCATACGACCCAGGGCCCGATACCATCGGCGAGCGCCAAACACCGCTTCACGCTGCGCGTCTCCCCTACCCCGGAGATGACCGGGCTGGTAGTGAATGTCTCCAAGCTCAAGCTCAACTACTACACCGCAATCGCGCCCGCGCCCGGGCAATACCAATGGTTCTGGCGCGTGGGCTACGACGTGGGCACGAAGGCCGAACGCTGGACCGCGATACGTGAGCGCAACTTCATCGTGACCGCTCCAGAAGGCGCGCGCGCCGTCGTCGTGGCAACCGGCGCGAAGGAGGATGGCACACAAGTGGACACCCCGAACGATCAGACAACCGAGAACCCCGCGCCACCAGAGGGCGAAGTCATCTGGCAAGCCGACCTGACCGACACCACCGGATGGAAGTGGGACGGCGAGGCCAGCGCCGAGCACCTCGAAGGCGGCGTGCTGCGAGTCAATAACACCACGCGCAGCGTCTACTGGGCCGACGAAATGCTCGAGGGCCCGGTCCTGATCGATATGGAAGTGCGCACCAATGACGAGTTGTGCCGAGCCATACTGTTCTTCATGGCCGACGGCGTCAACGGTGAGGACATCTTCAGTTGGGAACGCCCGGCGGCCGACTACGGTGACTACGCGTATGAGAACACGATGCGCCTGTATACCGCGGGGATGATGCGGGAGGGCTGCGGGACTGAGAATAACTTCCGCTTCCTCGGCGGCGAGTTGCCCGAGCATCTGCAGATACTGCGGGTCCCCGCGCCGGACCTGACCGAGGAGCAAAAGCCGCTCTACAAGCAGGCGTTCGCAGACTTCCAGCCCTACTCGATCCCGAGCACGGGCATGGATGGCTACGTGCTCGGCCAGTGGCAGCGCTACCAGGTGCTGGTGGACGGCCCGCTCATCCGCGTGTGGGTGGACGGGCGGCTGCTGCACGAAGTGACCGACGACACGCCGATGACGCGCGGGCGAGTGGGGTTCCGCAACTTCCGCGCGGACACGGCCGTGGAAGTGCGAAATCTGCGGGCCATCAGACCAGCCGAGTGAGGAGCGTCGAATCGTGACTGCTGAAAAGGTGCCGTTCTGGCGGGAGCCATGGAAACTGCAAGCCCCCGCGTTCGAGATCGCGGACGGGCTCTACTACGTGGGCAACAGCAATGTGTCCGCGCATCTGCTGCGCACCTCCGAGGCGCTGGTGCTGATCGATACGGCTTTCGCAGAGACCAGCTATCTGCTGACGGAAAGCATCCGGCAGGCGGGATACGACCCCGCGGACATCGACCTTATCATCCACAGCCACGGGCATATCGATCACTGCGGGGCGACGCGGCGGATGCAGGAGCTGTCCGGGGCGGAGATCGCGATGGGCGCGCCGGATGTGGAGACGGTCGAGCAGGGGACGAAGTACACCTGCGCGGAAGCGCTCTATGGGATGGACAACTTCGAGGCATTCAGCGTGGACAGGCAGTTGCGCCACGGGGATGTCATCGACTGCGGCGACACGCAAATCCAGTGCCACCTCACGCCCGGGCACACGCCGGGCGTCATCACGTATACGCTTGAGGTGGAGGTGGACGGCGAGCGCATGCTGGCGGGAATGTTCGGCGGGCCGGGGATGTGGACGCTGACCGACCAGTATCGCGAGGACCAGGGGTATCCGGAGAACCGCGAGGACTTCGGGCGCAGCCTGGAATACCTGCGCGGGTTGCCGGTGCAGATGTGGCTGGGGGCGCATCCGGGCCAGAACGACACGCTCGGGAAGTATGAGCGACTGGCCGGGGGCGAATCGCCTAGCCCGTTCGTGGACGCGGACGGCTGGCTGGCGTGGGTGGAGAAGATGCAGCGCGATTTCGCGGACCTGCTGGAACGTAGCGAGGACCAGTGACCGCCAGACAGGTATAGCAGCACCCGAAGGCGAAGACAGATCGGCACACCGTAGGCGAACAAGTGAGGGAGCAAACATGAAGAAGGCGCTGGTCGTCCAGGGCGGCTGGGACGGGCATGAGCCGCAGCAGGTTGCCGAGATACTCACGGGCGCACTGCGAGAGAACAACTTCGAGGTCGAGGTGTCCGATACGCTGGACGCATTCCTCGACGAGGAGAAGCTCAAGGGCCTCGACCTGATCGTGCCCGAATGGACCATGGGCGAGATCAGCAGCGAGCAACTCAACCCGGTGCTGGCGGCCGTGCAGAGCGGGGTCGGAATCGCGGGACTTCACGGAGGCATGGGCGACGCGTTCCGCAACTCGACCCAATGGCAGTTCATGGTGGGCGGGCAGTGGGTTGCGCACCCTGGCAACGCGGGTGTCACTTACGCTGTCAACGTCACCAAACCCGAAGACCCGATCGTGGCCGGCATCGAGGACTTCGAGGTCACGAGCGAACAGTATTACATGCACGTGGACCCGGCGATCGAGGTGCTGGCGACTACGGTGTTCGAGAGCGTCGGCAACACGGTGATGCCGGTGGTGTGGAAGAAGATGTGGGGTGAGGGGCGAGTGTTCTACAGCTCGCTCGGCCACAACGCGGAAGTGTCGGCGCAGGACGGGCCGCTCACCATCATGACGCGCGGGATGCTGTGGGCCGCGAAGGCGCTGTAGTGGGCGACAATACCAAACGACAGACGGCACGGACTACAAGGAGAGAAGACCGACAATGGCAATGACATCAGGCATCATGTGGATGGGCAGCATAGCAGGGCTCGAGTGGCGCGGCGAGAAGATGGACCCGGCCGGGTACTTCCCGCTCCTCAAAGGCATGGGAGTGGACACCCTCGACATCTTCGCCCGGTCAGCCGATGACTGGGGCGTTGACACGCTCAAGAGCGCACTCGACGCGGCCGACATGACCTGCGCGTGCTACTACATCGGCTGCGACCTGGTCAAGTCCGACCCCGAAGGCGTGGCAGCCGCCGACGAAGCGTTCGTCAAGGGCATCGAGAACGCGCAGATCCTCGGCGCCCCGATCTGCTTCACCGCAGGCACCCAGCACGGCAACGAGGGCGAAGAAGCATTCCAGCGCTACATCGACCGACTGCGCGAGAAGCTGCCGATGTTCGAGGGCACCGGGATGCAGCTCGTGATCGAGAACGCGGGCAAGCTCATGCACACCGCGGCGGACCTCAAGCGCACCGCCGAAGCGCTCGAAGACGACGGGCTGCGCCTGTGCCCGGACACCGGGAACTTCACGCTCTGGCGCCAGGACGAAGTCGAGGCCGTCGAGATGCTCATGCCCTGGTCGATCCACTACCACATGAAAGACTACGGCGAGCTGTGGGAGAAGGACGGAGCGCTGGGCGGCAGAGAGGCCATCTTCGGCGAGGGCCTCACGCCCGTCGACGAGTGCCTCGACCTGATCAAGGCCGCGGGCTACGACGGAGTGCTCGCCTGGGAGCCCGGCACGCAGGACGACGACGGCGTGGCGCAGTCGATCAAGAACATGCTCGAGAAGATGTGCTGACGCACTTGAACCCGAGCGACGCCAGGCTGCCCGCTGCAGGCGGGCAGCGAGAGAACCTGCCGGCGAAGCCGGCCTGGCGTCGCAGGCGTGGCCATAGTGGTGAGCCGATCAGGCGAGGGCGCTGAGGTCGACGACCTGGGAGAGCTCGACACCGGCGAGGCGCATCACGCGGCGGGACCACCAGGTGTTGCCGACACCGTGCGCACAGTGCGAGTCGCTGCCGACCACGAACTTACAGTTCTCCTCGCCGAATATGCGCAGGATGGTGGCGTACTGGCGAGTGAACTCACCCACCGGGATACTCGGGAACCACCAGCACATGTGGTTCATGATCTCGAAGACCACGGATCGGCGGGCCATGAGGCGGGCAAGTTCACGCAGGCGTGAGCGGGGCAGGTCGTCCGGGTAGACGGCGGCCTCGAAACGGCCGAGGTTGAATGGGTGGGCCAGCACGCGGACATGCCCTTCGGCGACGACGGCCGTCAACGTCTCGAAGATATTGTCCATCAGACGAGAGGAACTCGCCGGGGCATCGGTGGCGATTCCCGCCGTGGTTCCGGTGATCTCGGCGAGCACCAACTTGAAGCGAGACGCCTGCGAAGCAGAGATGCCGAGCCGACCGCTGGAGTCCATGATTGGCGCTTCGGCACCGGCGAGCACGACCACAGGGCTGCGCGCGCCTACGCGCTCGATCTCCGCGATCCGGTCGTCGATGTCGGAGGTATCGGGGCGGACGTGATCGGTGATCGCGATGGCCTCGAGGCCGACCGCTTCGGCAACCTGCACCATCTCGGCGACCGAGTTGCGGCCATCGGAGAAGGTTGTGTGCGTGTGTGCATCGTGCGGCGGCACAGGTCGCGGCAGGTCAATCATGCCCTCACCCCCTCGCCCTACCAAAGCAACTCCCGCAGGCAGTCCAACGAGCGGCGTGCCGGCGTGTCCGGGTCATCGGCGATGTCGAACAGGTCGACGGTCAACCAACCGCTGAAGCCGCTGCCGCGCAGGGCCTCGATGATCAACCCCAGGTCCATCTGCCCGTCGCCAGGCACCAGGTGCTTGTGCACTTTGTCGGCCATATCCTCCATGTGCACTGCCGCGATGCTTGCGCCGAGGTCGGCAATGGTCGCCGGAACACTCGGCTCGGTGAGCCAGGCGTGGCCGACGTCGAGGTTCACGCCAAGCCACGGCGAGTCAAACTCGTCGAGAAGGTCGAGCATGTCAGCGCAGTCATCGACAAGCAGACCTGGCTCTGGCTCGACGGCGATTGTGACCTCGAGCATCGTAGCCATCTCAAGCTGCGCGGAGAGCTGGTAGCGGAACTGATCGGCCAGGTCGGCAGGCCTATCGTCGCCCGGGCGGGGAGCGTTCACGATGAGCACATCGGCCCCCAGAGCAGGCGTCAGGGCCACGGCTGCGAGCGCGCGATTCCAGCGGACGTCGAGCGGGTCGGCATCACCGTGGTAGCTGACCGTGGCAACTTCGAGCCCAAGCTCGGACGCGATGTCGGTCAGTTCGTTGCAGCGCCTATCGGTGAGAGTCTCGGGATGCAGGTCGGGATGCTCGAGGCACAGTTCAACGCCATCGTAGCCGACGTCTGCGATCGCGCGGATCGCGTGCTCGATGGCGACATCCCGGTAGCCTGCGGTGCGGAAGCCGAGCCGTTCGGACACAAGTCATTCCTCCGATATTGCCGCGCGCTGGTCGCGGCTTACGTTCAGTTACCGTGGCGCCAACCATGCTCGCCCACAAGCGGGACGAAGACACAGCCAACGCCGTGAGTGGTGCTGACATCATGGCCCTGGCGCTCGCAGATGATCAGATCCTGATCGTGGCGCCCCCCCACAGGCGCGACCAGCCGGCCGCCGTCGGCGAGTTGGTCCTTGAGCGGCTCCGGCATCCGTGGCGCGCCTGCCGCGACGATGATGCGATCGTAAGGCGCGTGCTCGGGCAGGCCAAGGCTGCCGTCGCCAAGGACGATGTGCACGTTCTCGAGCCCGAGCCTGTCAACGACCGCCTGAGCGCGCGTCGCGAGGGTCTCGATGATCTCGACGGCATAGACTTTGCGGCACAGCATGCCAAGCAGCGCGGCCTGGTAGCCGGAACCGGCACCGACTTCGAGCGCGACGACCTCAGGACCGGTCTGCAGCGCCGCGAGCATGAGGGCGACCATATATGGCTGCGAAATCGTCTGCTCCTCACCGATGGGCATGGCGTTGTCCGCATAGGCCATCATGCGGCGAGCGGGCGGGACGAAGAGATGACGCGGCAACTCACGCATCGCCGCGAGCACGCGCTCGTCAGCGAAGTCGCGAGCCTCAAGCTGGTCCTGCACCATGTCGTGGCGCAGCGCGGCGAACCGTTCACTGTCGTCCGGATGCGGGCTGAGCACCGGCGTCTCCCCTTCATACCACGGATTGCGCTCGGACTTCGGCCCCGGTGAGCCCCGCGAGGGCATAGCAGGTATTCGCCCAGAGGCCGTGGAAACCTCTGCCACGACGTGCGGGCAGGGCCGGGAATCTCGCGGCCCGCGCCGGCATCGTGGAGCGACCCCGACGTGCGAAGGAGGTGAACGTCAATGCCTATTGAGGATGTTCTTCGCCAACGTCCTACCGGCGTCACCCCAGACGATGAGTCAGACGTGGTCGTCGCGCTCGTGCGCAGTGCAATTGTTCTCGCCATCATGCTTCTCCCATGGATGGGGCCAAACTACCGGCAGATAGCTCCTCTGCTGCAGGCGGCGACAATCGTTGCCGCTATCTATACACTGGCCCTGTTCGTCGCCAGACTCAAGCGCGCGTGGCTACCGTGGCAACGCTTCTGGGCTATCTGCACCGACCTGTTTCTGATCACGGCGGCCATCCTGCAGTGGCCCGATCAGGGCACCGCGCTCTTCCAGCTCTACTACATAATTGTGATCGTGTCCGCCATGTGGTTCGGCAGGCACGGTGCGGTCACGGCGGCCGTGGTCGCGATCGGCGCCTTCGTCGCCGCTCAGTACGCTACGACCAACTATCCCCTCGAGATGATGGACGTCATCGGGATGCTGTCGAGCAACGGTGCGGTCCTGGTCATCATCGCCCTGGTCAGCGCGTACGTGCTCAGAGCGCGCGACGTGGAGCGCAACCGGTCGATGCGCCTGAACCACGAACTGGAGCTGGCGCGCTCGCTGCAGCGCCAGATGCTGCCCGATGAGCTGCCGCCGACCGACGGTTACGACCTCGCCGTCCGTCTGCAGGCAGCGGAACTGGTGAGCGGCGACCTGTATGATTTCGTGGCGCTCGATGAGGACACACTACTGATGTTTGTGGCCGATGTGGCAGGCAAGAGTGTGCATGGGATGATGCACGTGTCGCTGCTGCACTCGCACCTGAAAGCCGCAGCCAAGGAGGGCATGCCCCCGGCTGCGATCGCGGACGCGGTCAACCGCGCGGTCTACGATGCGCTGCAGCCCAACAGCTTCGCATCTGCGTTCATCGCGCACCTGCACCTGCCCACCGGCAAGCTGGTGTACGTCAACTGCGGCCACCCTTCGCCATTGGTGCTGCGCGGCGGGAGCACAGATGAGGTGCTGCGCCTGAACACGGACACGACCATGATCGGCGTGACCACCCAACCGGCTTACGTGCAGATGTCCACGATGCTGGAGCCAGGTGACACTGTGGTGGTGGTGACCGACGGAGTGTTGGAGGCACGCGATCGCGACGGGGAGTTCTTCGACGAGGAGGGACTTATCCGGGCCCTGACCGAGATGCCCAACGCGTCGGCCGAGGAGGTGGCGGTGGGCATCATGCGCGCCGTCACGGAGTTCGCCGGCGGACCGGTCGACGACGACGCGGTGGTGGCCGTGCTGCGGCGACGCGTCTAGCGCAGGGAGCGGACAACGCCGCGGACTCGGCCGACGATCTGCACGTCGTCGGAGAAGATCGGATCCATGGACGAGTTGGCGGGACGCAGCTCGATGCGATCTGAGTGGCGATGCAGATACTTGACGGTCGCCTCATCGTCGAGCAGTGCAACGACAATCTCGCCGTCTTCGGCGGTGGGTTGCTGGCTGACGATGACGAGGTCACCGTTGAGGATGCCCGCGTCGATCATACTGTCGCCCTGGACCTGCAGCATGAAGAGTTCGCCGTCGCCGAACAGGTCGGCGGACATGGGCACAAGTTGCTCGATGTTCTGGGAGGCGAAGATCGGTTCGCCAGCAGCGACGCGCCCGACAAGCGGCACGAAGGTCGGGCGCGCAGAGACAGCCGTATCACCAGCGGCCTCGGTGACGCGCAGGGCACGTGTGAGGGAGCCGTCGCGCTCGAGATAGCTGTTCTCCTCCAGCCAACGCAGGTGGAAGTGCACGCTGGAACTGGAGCTCAAGCCGACCCCCGCGCCAATCTCCCGGACCGTGGGCGGATAGCCGCGCTCGTGACTGACGCGCGCAATGAAGTCGAGAATCTGTCGGCGCTTTGCTGTGAGTTCTGGTGCCCTTGTCATCGCTGGCCCGGCCTCCGGCCTGGTCTTGTTGATGCCGACTTCTCGTCGCGACGAATTATAGCAGAAATGGACGAACGATGCAAACACTTGTTCGAACGCATGATGACAGCCATGCCTCATTGCGCGGGGCTCGCGCCAGGAGCAGGCACTGATGCAGCGACCGCAACTCGAAGAGATGTACCGTCTCGAGGACCAGTACTGGTGGTTTGTGGGGAGGCGGCGCATGGTGCGCGCGCTGATCGGCCGTCACATGGCCGGTCGCGAGAACCTGCGCGTTCTGGACGCGGGATGCGGGACCGGCGGTACGCTGGCGGCGCTTGAGGGCATCGGCGAACTGTCGGGATGCGACATCAGCGGTGAGGCACTGGGGATGTGCCGCTCTCGAGGCTTCGAGCGGCTGACGCAGAGCAACGTGGGGGCACTTGATTACGAGGACGAGAGCTTCGACGTGGTGATCAACTGCGACGTCCTCGAGCACGTGGAGGACGACGAGGCGGCCATCGCTGAACTGACGCGGGTGCTTCGCCCGGGAGGCATTGTGGTGCTCACCGTGCCGGCCCACCAGTGGCTGTGGAGCGAACATGATGAGGCGCTCGATCACCTGCGCCGCTACGCCGAGCGGCAGGTGCGCGAACTGATGGAGGGTGCGGGCCTGCGGGTGGAGAAACTCACCGGTGCAGTAACTCTGGTGCTTCCAGCGATCATCACCTGGCGCTGGGTCTCACGAATGCGACGCAGAACAAAGGGCCAGGCGCAGACCTCTCTGGTGCAGTTGCCAGGCCCGATCAATGCTTTGCTGATTCGTCTGCTGGACTTCGAGAACGCGATCATCAGGCATGGGCGGCTGCCTATCGGGGCCTCGCTGGTGGCGGTGGCGCGCAAGCCCGAGCGGGTCGATGGTGGAAATGTGCCTCCTGTCTGATGGCCGGGCTGCGGGTGGGACGGATACCGAGCGGTGAGGGGCGCTGATGCGCCGTGAAGGTGGGATTGTCCATCGGCGGCGGGGTGGGTGCGCTCGACGATATTGATCCGAGACATCTGGCTGAGGACGGTTTCTCCTCGGTGTTTGTCGCCTGCCATGAGCGCGATATGCTCTGGCACGCGCCGCGCGCGGCGGACTTCGCACGTGCGAGCCAGGCGGCAGGCCTGCAGGTATATGTGGTGCCGCTCGGGTACGGGCGGGTGATCGACCCGGACCCGTCCATCGAGAGCCTCTACGTCCGGGAGCATCCCCACAACTGCCAGATCGACAACCGTGGCCGCCGCTGCACGAAGGCGTGCCCCAACAACCCGTCGTTCCTCGAATGGTTCTCATCGAACATGCGCACACTGGCATGGCTGCTTGAGTGCCAGGGCTTCCTGTGGGACGAGCCCTCGTTCTACAGCGCGCGGGGCGGCTGGGGTTGCCGCTGCGAGTATTGCGAACGTCTCTACTACGCCGAGCACGAGTGCGAGCTTCCGGTGGATCTGAGCGACTCGGTGGTGCGTTTCCGGCGCTCGTCGATGACCATGTTCCTGCTGGCAGCGGCGGCGGCAATCCAGTCAGTGGACCGCCGACTGTCGTCGGTAGTGATGCCCAGTTCAGTGCTCACGACTCGCGAGGCCGGCCTGGGCCTGGACGAACTCAACGCCCTGGCGGGCAGCTCAGCAGTCGATCAGGTTTCCGCCTACGCATCGTGGCACACAGGTGGTCCCAGTATGGAGACGGCCATCGGGACGACGTACGAAGCCGTGTCGGAGGCGACGAGCCGCCAGGATAAGGACTGCATCCTGTGGATATCCGGCTCGCCGGCCCCAAGCGACCGCCTAGTGGACGCGTTGCGGGTGGCCCACGTCGCGGGCGTCGAGCACCTGGTGGTGGCGGGCTACCAGAGCCTGGTGGCGTCGCCCGCTTACGCGAAGATACGGGCGCCGCTGGCGCAGGTGATCGAGCAACTTCGGTGAAGGGAATACAGGTCGAGCGGTGAAGCTACGCGCGGAGTGCAGTTGCGGCCGCGGCTGTGGGCGCATGAGAAGAGGAGGCCCTCGGGGGCTTAGAGAGGACCAGGACCATGGCAGCGGAATCGAGGCAGGAAGAGTCATCGGTCATGCAGCTTCTCACCGCGACGTTCGTCGGTGTGCTGGGTGTGTTGATGTCACTATGGGCCTTCAGTACGCTCGTGGGTCCGCAAAGCACACACGCGACGATCGAGGCCCGGCTCGGATCATTCATCTACTGGACACAGCCGTTCGTGTACCTCGGTGCGGGGATCCTGGCCGGCCAGGGCAATGCCAAAGCCGGCCCGATGCGCGCGCCTATCATCGGGCTCTTCCTTGCAGCATTCGCCTACGCCATTGTCCGCCGGCTGGACCTGCTCCCGCCGGGCGGCACAGTCATGGGCTACATGATCACCGCCGGGGCACTCTTCGGACTGGTCGGCGCCGTTCTCGCGACACTGCTTGGTGACAAAGCAGGCAAGGCCGTTTCCCTGCTGGCGGTGGTGGGAGTGGCCGCCTACATCGTGGCCTACTTCAACCTGGGCTCAGTCTCGGGCGAAGTGAAGCGCGAGATGATCCAGCGCGCCCAGGGCGTGACCGTCGCGATGGATACGGTGACGGTGCCAGACGTTCCGCTGTGGCTGCGCGATCCTCAGAGCGGCGTCGAGCTCTACCGCACGACTTCGAACGCATCCGGCCGCTACCTGTTTGGCAAGGTTGCTCTCGGCGAATACGAGCTGTACACGATAAGCGGACAGGGCCAGGATCGAGCAATGATCAAGCAGTGTGTTACCGTTGAGCGGGCGTTGCTGGGTGGTACGCCGGGCCAACTCGTGACGCTGCCGGCTGTGATTCGAGAAGCAGGCAACATCTTCGAATAGCCCCACAGACAGTTTCAGGCCGGGGTGGAACGGGGTACAGGCCGCTTTCTTTCCTCGCCCTATGCAATTCACTTGACTCATGCCATTCACTCTTGTATGCTCCTGCGGTAAAATCATGTAAATCATACTCTGCTGCATTGTACGATTTGCTTTTGGAGGAGTGCTGCACGGTGATTTCAAGAGAAAAGCTGGAGAAGGCATTCCGAGGATCTGTGACGGTGGGCGAGCGTGGCCAAGTGGTCATCCCCGCGGAAGTTCGTGAGGAAATGGGGATTGTCGCAGGCGACAAGCTGCTGGTCTTCTGTGGCCCCGAAGGGCCGATGGTGGCCCTCGGGAAGCTGTCGAGTCTGGAGATGGCGGCCAATGAGATTCAGCAGGTTATCGCTCATGTGCAGGACGAAGAGACTGACGCAGATGGAGAGCAGGATGATGAATAAGGTGACCGCGCGAGCGTGGCTCGCGGTGGTTCCGCTGGTGGCACTCGCGCTCCTGGTGATGGTGCCTGTGGCGGCCCAAGAGGTCGTGGACGCAGCGCCGGTCTATCCGAACTACGTCGAGATCGGCCCGCGTGGTGAGTTGATACTCACGCCCGACGTGGTAGCGCGCCTGGCACTGGACCGGAACCTGCAACTCGCCGCAGCAGGCGCTGGGATCCGTGAGGCACAGGGGCGCTTGCAGCAGGCGCGGTCGGCGGAGGGTTTTACCGCGTCGATCTCCGGAGCGATTGTGCGGATGGGTCCGACCACGAGTTTTGAGTTGCCTGCAGGCGAGGACGGGGGCGGCGCCGACGGGGGTGGCGGCGGAGAAGCCATTCAGCTCAGCTCCAACCACCTCGAGACGGCGACTCTGCAAGTCAACAAGCCTATCTACACGAGCGGGCGCATCGAACTGGGTCAGGGCATGGCGCGCACGGGCGTGCTGGCCGCGGAATTGACGGAGGGCAGTGTAAGACGCGCGCTGCTGCTGGCCTCGCAGGAGGGGGCCTACGCAGTGCTACGCCTCAAGCAGCTCGAGGGTGTGGCGGCGTCGCGCGTGACGGCGGTGTCCGAGCACGTTCGCCTCAGTGAAGTGATGGAGGACGCAGGGGTGGTGGCGCACTTCGAGGTGGTGCAGGCGCAGACCGAGTTGTCCAATTCTCGGCAGGACTTGATCACCGTGCAGACGGGCGTCAAGCAGGCCCGAGCCAGCCTGTGCAATCTCGTGAACTTCCCCCAGACGACCGAGGTGGACGTTACCGACGGTCCGCCGCCGACTCAGCCCGAAGGTGACCTGCCGACACTTATCGATCAGGCGTGGGCCAACCGGCCCGAGGTGCGACTGGCGGAGACAGGGCTGGCGATCGCGCGCATGAACACGAAGCTGGCGCGCGCCGACATGGGCTGGAACGTTGCCCTCACCGGCAGCTACGCGCGGCAGTCAGTTGCGGGTCTGACCGGTCAGTATTCATGGCAGGCGGGCATCGCGTTCGAGAAGCCGCTCTTTGACTCAGGCACGCGCAAGGGCAAGATCGCGGAAGCGCTCGCGGGCGTGGCGGCGGCTGAACTGCAGCTTGAGAAGACACAGGAGGACATCGCCCTCACGGTCGCCCAGCAGAGCCTGGCGATCGATGAGGCGGTCGAGAAGATCGCGACGGCCGCGCAGGGCGTCGTGGAGGCGCGCGAACGGCGCCGCATGGCGCAACTGCGCTACCGCGAGGGCGTCACTCAGGGCGTCGAAGTCCTCGATGCCGACACCGCTCTGGCGGCGGCAGAAGGCAATCTGGTAAACGCACAGTATGACCTGCAACTGGCGATAGTACGGCTGCAGGCGGCAATGGGTGTTCTTGACGTGACCGAGCAGGAGGTCGAGCCACAATGAAACGACTGTATTCCGCGGGCCTGGCGCTCGCGGTTCTGGCAGCTTTGACAGCATGCATCTGTGCGGGGTGTGGGCAGAAGGGTAGCGAAGTCGAGACCGAGACGGGCTTGACCAAGGGCACGCCGGTGGTCGTGGCCACCGCCATGCGCGGGGCCATTGAAGACACACTGGAATTGACAGGTACCGCCCAGGCCAACGACGAGGTGGACGTAGTCCCAGAGATGGCCGGCAAGGTTACTCGCGTGTATGCCGACGTGGGCGATTACGTGCGACGGGGCCAGACGCTGGTGAGGCTGGACACGCAGATCGCGTCAGCACAGGCGAACCAGGCCGCAGCCGGCGTGACGGCCGCGGAAGCGTCTCTGGAGCAGGCTCGGACCGCCCGCGACCTGACTGACAACCAGACGGACATCGGCGTGAAGCTCGCGGAGGCGCAACTGGCAGCGGCGCGAGAGCAGCTCAAGAAGGCTGAGGCCGCGGCTGCACTTACCGAATCGACTGTGGCCACCAACATCGAGCAGGCCAAGACCGGCGTGCAGAGCGCCGAGAACATGCTCGCCGAGGTGCGCGCGGGTTCGCGAGACCAGCAGCGGCTGCAGGCCCAGTCTCAGGTGGATCAGGCCAAAGCATCGCTGGCCCTTGCACTGAGCACATATGAGCGCAACCAGAAGCTTTTCGAGGGTGGCGCGATCGCCGAGTTGCAGTTGGATCAGGCGCGCACGCAGCACGAAGTTGCGCAGGCCCAGTACCAGTTGGCGTTGCAGGCACAGAGCCTGACCGAAGAGGGCGCGCGCTCGGAGCAGGTGCGCCAGGCTGAGTTGGGCGTGCAGGCCGCGCGCGACCAGTTGCGACTGGCCGAAACAGCGCGTGGGCAGATCGCCATCGCCGAACGTGACGTAGATACAGCACGCCAGGGCGTGCGGCAGGCTGAAGAGGGCCTGAATGCGGCGATCGCCAACCGCGATCAGGTTGCAGTGAGCGAACGCCAGATAGAGTCCGCGCAGGCCATGATCGGCCAGGCAGCGGCGGCGCACAATGCGGCGTCCGTGGCAGTTGCCAAGCACTCGGTGCGCGCCCCAATCGCCGGCCTCGTCGCGCAGCGGATGGTAGACAGGGGCGAAGGCGCTTCCCCAGGCATGCCGGTCATGCGCCTGGTAAGCATCAACCCCATCAAGATCGAGGCGGTCGTGAGCGAGTTGGATGTGGACCGCATCCGCCTGGGAGACCGTGGCGTTGTGAGCTTCGATGGCCTGCCCGAGGACGAGTTCATGGGCACAGTGATAGACATAGCCCCGCAGGCCAGCCTGGACAGCCGCAACTACGTGGCCCGGCTGCAAGTGGACAATGCGACCGGCGTCATCAAGCCCGGCATGTTCGCGCGAACGCGCCTCGTGCTGGACTCGCGCAGCGACTCGGTGCTCATCAGTCGCGATGCTCTGGTTGAGAGCGGCGAGCAGCGCCTGGTTTACGTCGTGCAGGACGGCAAGGTGCAGGTGCGCGAGGTGACGGTGGGAGCTATTTCCGGGAACATCGTGGAGGTGGTCGAGGGAGTGAGTGAGGGCGAGAGCGTCATCGCTACCGCCCAAAGCGTGCTGGCAGACGGCGAGAGGGTCACGCCCAAGGAGCGCGGGGCAAGCGACGAGCCAGAGGAGAAAGGCAATCCTGCTCAGCAACCGACACCAACAGCTACAACTGCCAACGAGAGCTGAGCCGGGGAGCATGCCCCCGCGGCACCTGAAGAGCTACAGAAGAGAGGCCTGTTGATCAGATGGGTTTGACCAAGTTTGCCATATCGCGGCGCGTCACCATAGCAATGCTCATCAGCATCCTGCTGGTATTGGGAGCGGTGGGCCTGAGTGAGATGCCGTGGGAGTTGTTCCCAAGGATCGAGATCCCCATTGTCACGGTAGTTGTGCCCTACCCCGGCGCGGGGCCTGAGGAGATCGAGCAGCGGGTGCTCAAGCCGCTCGAGGACGAGTGCGCGGTCATCGAAGGCGTGCAGGTGGTGCATGGGTACGCACGCCAGAACGTGGCCACGCTTTCGGTCAACTTCAGCTACGGCACCGACTTGGACGTGGCTGCTGCGAATGTGCGCGACGCAGTGAGTCGCGTCCAGGGCGTGTTCCCCGACGGCACGAAAGAGCCCTCGGTGATGAAGCTGGACATCGGCGCGCAGCCGGTGTTCACCATGGGCGTTACCGGGAACCGCCCCCCTGACGAGATGCTCAAGCTCATCGAGGACCGGATCAAGCCGCGCCTGGGCTCGATCGAGGGCGTGGCCAATGTCACGCTCACCGGCGGTCAGCAGCGCGAGATCCAGGTGCTCGCGGACAAGGCGCGCCTTGAAGCAGTCGGTATGACGATGTCCCGCCTCGCCGGCGCCATCGCTGCGGGGAACTTCAACATGCCCGCGGGGAACATCCAGGAGGGGATGCGCGACTACCGGGTCCGGGTGCTGGGTGAGGTCGAGACCATGGACGAGTTGCGCCGGCTGGTGCTCAACACCAAGACCGGCGGGACCTTCAGGCTCGAGGAAGTGGCCGAGGTGCGCGACACGGTGGCGAAGCCCACCAAGTACGCCCGCATCGACGGTGTGGCCAGCGTCGCGGTCGGCGTGATGAAGCAAAGCGACGCCAACACGGTCACCGTCTGCGAGGGCGTAGAAGTCGCCATCGAGGAACTCAGCGAGATACTCCCCGATGACATCGAGTTCACAGTCTCCTCGAACGACTCCGAAGCCGTAATCGAGTCGGTGCTTGACCTGTACAAAGCAATCCTCTACGGAGCGCTCTTTGCGGCGCTCACCGTTTTCTTGTTCCTGCACAACTTCCGCGGCACGATCATCGTGGCGCTGGCGATCCCCACCGCGCTGCTGGCCACATTCCTGCCCATCGGCGTGGCGGGGCATTTCACACTCAACATGATGGTGATGCTGGGGCTGGCGCTGTCGGTTGGGGTTCTGATTGACGATTCGGTGGTGGTGCTTGAGAACATCGAGCGGCACCTCAAGCGCGGGGAGCTGCCGGCACAGGCGGCCATCAACGGACGAGCCGAGATCGGCGCGGCTGCGGTCGCGATCACAATGGTTGACGTCGTCGTCTTCCTGCCCATCGCGCTGATGGGCGGCCTGGGCGGACAGGTCTTCTTCGGGTTCGCCATAACGGTTGTCGTCTGCGTGCTCCTCTCACTGCTGATGGCCTTCACGCTCACGCCCATGCTGGCTTCGTGGTGGTACCGGCGTCAGCGGAAGGACGAGGCGGCTCCCACAGGCTTGGCCGCCCTCTTTGCCCGCTTCTTCGCGGGATGGGACCGCGGCTTCGCCTGGCTGGAGGCGATTTACGGCCAGACGCTGCGCGGCGTGATCCGCCACCCCTACCTCACGGTGGGCCTCGCATATCTCACCCTCGTCCTTGTGATGGGCGGGCTTGGTCGAAATCTGGGCTTCGAGTTCTTCCCGGCGTCGGACTCGAGCGGCGCGACTATCACGGTCAAGGCCCCGGTGGGCACGCGGCTGGAGGAGACAGACCGCATCGTCAAGCTCATCGAGCAGCGACTGTCAAACCGCGACAAGTATCCAGAGATAGAGCACGCATTCGCCACTGCCGGCACGTCCGGCGCGGGGATGGCGGGCGCCGGCCATGACGGGGCGCGGTGGGGCGGGGTGACGCTGTCGCTTTACAGCACCCTCGAACGCCGCGCGGAAGGCCAGCGCTCCTCGGACCAGGTGGCCCTGGACCTGCGCGAGGAACTCGCGGATATTCCGGGCGTGGATTTGACAATCAACGCGGCCGCCCACGGCGGCCCTCCTGGCGCGGACGTTGACTTCATGGTGTATTCCGAAGACAACGAACTCCTCCAGGAAAGCGCCATGACCATCCGCAACGCCATGGAGCGAGAGATTGATGGCCTCTACCACTGCGACGTGTCCAGCGAGTCGGGACAGCCTGAGATCCAGATCAGGCTCGACCGCGACCGCGCGAATGATCATGACCTGAGCGTGGCGGAGGTGGCCTCGGCGCTGCGCGCGAGTATCGAGGGCGACACTGGCAGCAAGTATCGTATCGAGGGCGACGAGTATGACATCCGCGTGCAGGTGCCCGAGTATGACCGGGCCAGCGTTGGTGGCATCGGCGACCTGTTTGTTGGTCTGGGGCGCGCGGATCAGCCGGTTCACCTGAGCGAAGTGGCCGATATCACGGTCGGCAGTGGCCCCACGATGATCGAGCACTACCAGCGCCGCCGCACTGTCAACGTCACCGCTTACGTGACCGATGTAATCGCGAGCGGCGACGCCCAGGCGGCCCTCGCACCTATGCTGGATGGTATGGACTTGACCGGGGTGGACTGGGCCTGGGGTTTCGGGGCCAAGATGGAACGCGAGATGATGAGCAGCATGATGCGCGCGATTCTCCTGGCCATCGGGTTCGTGTACATGGTCGGCGCGGCGCTCTACAACTCGCTGCTCGAGCCGCTGAACATCCTGATGGTCTTCCCGCTCGCGCTGGTGGGAGCCGTTGTGGGTCTGGTGGTCTGCGGCATGAATGTGAGCCTCATCGCGCTCATCGGTTTCATCATGTTGATGGGGCTGGTGGGCAAGAACTCGATTCTTGTGGTTGACTACACGAACACTTTGCGCGCGCGTGGTCTCGAACGAACCGAGGCGCTGCTTGAGGCGGGACCGACGCGGCTGAAGCCGATTATCATGACCACCATGGCCGCCTCAACGGGGATGCTCCCGACGGCCCTGGCGATGTCTGAGGGCTCAGAGTGGCGTGCGCCGATGGCGATCGTGGTCATCTTCGGACTGATCCTCTCCACCGGCGTCTCACTGCTGGTCGTGCCAGCCACCTACTGCATCTGGGATCAGGTCGGCAGCTTCTTCACCAGCCTGGGCACGCGGCTGTTCGTGCGCAAGGACGAAACAACTGACGCCGATGACGGCGAGGGAGAATAGCACCATGCAGGCGGACAAGCTGGCGCTCATTATCGTGGAGTCAAGCGCCGAACCGGACGTGATGGCAGCGCTCGAAGAGCTTGACCTGAAGAGCTACACGCGCTTCGCGGATGTGCCCGGACATGGCGAGACCGGACGTAGAGACGGAAGCCCGATCTTCCCTGGCCTCAACACGCTGCTGATGCTGGCGATCCCGGGCGACAAGGTGGAGCCGATGGTCACGTCCCTGCATGGAGTGCGCGACTCGTTCATCGTCACACCGGGCATGAAGATCATCGTCACCGACTGTCAGATGTACTGAACCGATCGTACACCGCAAGGGCCGCCGTGGCGCAATGCCGCGGCGGCCCTTCTTTTTGTGCGCATGCCCGGGGCCTATGGGGCTGGCAGATCGAGGTGCTCCCCCCAGGTGAGCGAGACCGCACGGTCGGTCTTCCCCTGGTTGACCGCGTACCCATACATGCCGAGGAAGGTCTGGCAGTGGCCGCGCTTCTCGCCAGCGGGCCGGTGGGTGAACTCCCAGCAGTGACCGGGGGCCCAGATCGGGGTGAGCAGTTCGTTGATGGCGGCAGCGGTGTTCACACCACGCCAGTAGCTGGGGCCACCGACGACCAGGTCTACATGCCGGCCGCCCCGCACCATCAACTGCAGCCAGCCGTACAGGCGCAGCCCACAGTTGATGTCCCCCTTTGCGAGCATGCTGACACCGTCCGACGTAGTGATGAGCCAGGCGTTGCAGGCAGTGCCGGCAGTGTGCTCGTTGTTGCCCCACTGACGATCCCACAAGACATCGACCTGCAACGACCCGAGCGTATGGGGCTCGTCGATGGTCTGATCCAGCACGACCAAGCTGTCAGCCCAGGGCTGGTCGGCCCACATCTCTTTCATGCTGGCCGTGCCGATGACTGTCTTGCCGGCGGCCATCAGCGCGCAGGTGATCTCGTAGTCGACGTGATCCTCATGCTGGTGCGTGTGGAATGAGTAGTCAACGAGCGAGGCTATGCGCGCGACCTGCTCATCAGTTAGGCAGAACGGTACGCCCTCTTCCTCGGGCGTGATCGTCAGGTCCTTGTTGGGGCCCTGGTCGAGGTCGATGGCGAAGACGGTGTCGGGTGTCTGCACCAGCATCGCGCTGGAGTAGAGCTGGAAGACCCGCATGCCCGTCTCCACGTGTTCAGTCTCCAGCAGATGCAGTGCGTGGTCAACGGTACCACGGTAGTAGGCGATGAGGTCGGGCGCGTGTTCGCTGTCGGGCTGCATGATGAACAGGTCCAGGGCTCTGACGGCGTCGGTGCGCTCGTCGGTCTGCGGCACGGTCGGCGGGTTGTCCACCAGGCCTTGCCACAGCGCAGCGCCCTCACCATCAGCGCTGCCGACCGTCGCGAAGCCGATGACTACAAATAGCGCTGCTGGCCAGAGGAGACTCATTGCTGGCGGCTCCCTTCAGGGATCACTTGACCGCGCCGGCGGTCAGGCCACGTATGATGTGCTTCTGGAAGACAAGGTAGAGTACCATCAGCGGGATCACCGAGACCGTCACACCCGCGAGGATCGCTCCCCAGTTCGCGATGTGCTCCCCCTGGAAATTCAGCAGACCGATCGGCAAGGTGTAGTGGCCGGACCCGGCGACGAAGACCATGGCAAAGGGCAACTCGTTCCAGATCCATGCGGCCTGGAATATCGCCACCGTGGCGACGGCAGGACGGGCGACGGGCATGAAAACTGACCAGAGAATCCGCAGGTGTCCCGCGCCGTCAAGCGTCGCCGCTTCCATGAGTTCCTCGGGGATGCCCACGAAATACGCGCGCAAGAGCAGCACTGACAGCGGCAACCCGAAGGCCACGTAGGGGCCAATAATGGCGAGGTAGTCCCCCACTCCGAGCGCTGCATTGATGTGGTAGAGTGGGATGAGGACCGCATGGGCGGGGATGAGCAGACCGGTCATGATGAAACCAAGCAGCAGCGACGAGCCGGTGAAACGCAGCCGTGCAAACGCGTACGCAGCCGGAGCCGATAGCGCGATGATGATCAGCACGGAGACGATGGTCACGAGGGTTGAGTTGAGCAGATACAGGCCGATGTGCCCCTCGAAGGCAGCCACGTAGTTGCTCAGGTCAAGGCTCTCGGGCAGGCTCCAGGGGTGCATGCGCAGATCGGCGACTTTGCGGAAGGAGCCAAGCACCGTCCACAGCAGGGGCAACATGAACAGCAGCGCCAGCAGGCCGAAGAAGCTGTCTCGGAGGAACGTCAACGTGCGTCGCCGCCGCGCGCCCTGGCTCACTATGCCTGCGCCTCCTCAGAGCGAGTGAGGCGCAGGTAGACGACGGTGGCCAGCAGTGTGAGCGCGAGCATGACCGTGGCGATGGCGGCTCCATAGCCCATCCGGTCATCAGGGAAGGACGAGCGGTACATGTAGGTCGCCAGCACCTCGCTGGCGCTGTAGGGCCCGCCCTTGCTCATGACCCAGATCAGGTCGAAGATCTTGACTGAACCAACGGTGATGAGCAGGGCGTCGACGAGGATGACCCGGCGCATCAGCGGCATGGTGATCTTCCAGAAGGTGCGCCAGGAGCTGGCGCCATCGATCAGCGCGGCCTCGTATATGTCCTCTGGAATGGCCTGCAGCCCGGCAAGAAGAATCATCATGTGAAAGCCCGTGTAGCGCCATGAAGAGACAAAGATGATGCAGAGGGTGACCCAGTGCGGATCGCCGAGCCACGACATCGCCCACTCCTCGCGACCGATGGCCTCGAGCAGCGAGTTGAGGGCCCCGAAGTTCGGGTCGAAGAACAGCGACCAGATCAAGCCCACCGCGACTGCGGGGACGATGAGCGGAGAGAAGAAGACGGTGCGCAGCAGCCGGTGGCTGCGCAGTGACGAGCCGATGCCCACGGCCAGCAGCATGGCCAACGGAAGCTGCATGACAAGCGACAGGACGATCCACCAACCGTTGTTGATCAGGGCGGTGCGCAAGACGGGATCGTGCCATAGCTCAACGTAGTTGGCGACGCCCCGGTAGACGCGAACGGGGTTCAGGGCGCTCCATGCATATGCGCTCAGCACACAGGTGTGAATCAGCGGCCAGGTGATGTAGAAGGCGAACACCAGGGCCGCGGGCAGTATGAGCAGATACGCAGTGCCGGGTCTGTGGCGCATGCGCTATTGCGATGAGGCGGCGATGGGGCGCCGCGTCTAGCCGCCCTCCGTTTCGGTGGGCATGATCGAGCCGCCGGCCGCCTCAAGCTGCTGCTTGAAACTCGCCTGGCGCTTGCGGATGTCCTCCATGATCTTCTCGGGAGTGGTGTTGCCATCGATGAGCGCTTGACAGCCGTCGAGCAGCGTCTCGGCCACGATGCGCGCCATCAGCGTGTCCGCCCAGGGGCTGATCTGCTGAGCCCTCTCGACCTGTTCGGCGTACTTGAGCAAATGTTCGTCAGCGTTGTCGGCCGTCACGGCGCCCTTGACCATGACCAGCTCCTTGCACTGGCCGACGAAGTAGTTGGCCGACTCGACCGAGCCGAGGTGATGCAGGAAGGCGATGGCGGCGGCGGGGTTCGAGACCTTGGAGGATATCACGTAGCCGTCAGCGCCACCGGCGAGCGACTCGTGGTTGCCCATGCCACCACGGACCTGTGGGAAGTTGCACCAGTCCCAGGCGTTCCAGAACTCCTCGGGTGCCTCGCCACCCTTGCGGAAGTTATTGAGGTTCCACGTGCCCGTGTAGAACATCGCTGCCTGGCCGCTGTAGAACAAGGCGCGTGCGGTCTCGCGGTCAGTGGCGTTGGGGCCCTTGTTGAAGACGCCCTGGCCGACAAGGTCCTGGAACATGCGCAGGCCCTTGACGTAGCCCGGGTCGCTGTATTCGCCCGGCCCCATCGGGTCGAAGTCCTGGTCGAGCTGGTCCTGTGGCACAAGCCGGTGCCACAGACAAGAGACGTAGTGGTGGGCGGGCCACTTCACGGAGTTGCCGAGGGCGATCGGGGTGACGCCCTCGACCTGCAGCTTGGCG
The DNA here is from genome assembly GCA_029821735.1 of Candidatus Zipacnadia bacterium. Lineage (GTDB taxonomy): Bacteria > Armatimonadota > Zipacnadia > Zipacnadales > UBA5352 > JALGSU01. The sequence goes on from JALGSU010000005.1 coordinate 128,270, forward strand.
CAGGTGCTGATCAGATCATCCCAAGTGACTGGGGGAATGAGATTGTGTTTGGCGAAGATCTTCTTGTTGTAGAAGAGGAACGTGCACTGGCGCAGGAAGGGAATTCCGTACGTCTCCTCACCGAAGGTGTAGTAGCGCAGGCCCTGACCGGGGATCAGATTACTCCACGCGTTGCCGTTGACAGCCAGCGCTTCGGTGATGGGCAGCACGTTGCCGCCGCGCACGAAGTTGTGCAGCCACTCGCCGCTCCAGACGAAGAATATGTCAGGTGGATCCCCCGAGCCGGTTGCCACGCGGATCCGGGTCTTGTAGGCGTCGGGCTCGACGGTGGTGACATTGACCTGAATGCTAGGATACTGCTTTTGGAACTCTGCCACTATGTGCTCGAGCGCGGATTTGCGCGGCTCGGTGTTCCAGATCGTCCACAGCTCCAGCGTGGCGGGTCCCGCCGCGGCCACAGACGTCGCTGCGTCCGCGTAGTCTGTAGCGGGAATGGCCGGGGCGTCGTCGACAACTCCGACATCATCGGGCGGGGGTTGCTGGTCGGCGAGCCGCGAATCGGGCGGGCAGCCACACAGCAGGACAAGTGATGCGACCGCTATCAGGCACAGAAGGCCAGTGAGCGTGAGCCTGGACATGTGAAATCCGCTCCTTGCGGGCGATTGCTCGGCGTGTCGACATCTATGTCAGACTATTCGCCGCAGGTTAGACAACGTCCTTTTCTGAGAGTGACAGCGCTTGCGACAGGTGATCTACCCCGGGGCGTGGAACAATTGACTGTCGGGCCCCGTCCCACTACTATCTATCTGAGGCGCGCGTCATCAGACGCATAAACCGGTGCCGGAGAATCCACTCAATGCGCGGCAGACATTGCCTGCTCCTCATAATCTGTGCGCTGGTCCTGTCGCTGCCCGCGGCGTGGGCCGGTGACCCCCTGCGTGGCCTGCAGAAGCTCTTCGACGACTGGGGGATGTTCGATGGCATGCAGATCAGCGGGCAGAACTCGCTGACCTTCCAGGGCGACTCGATCGAGGGATCCCGCTCGGCCTACGAGGGCCAGCGGTGGGACACCGGGTCGCTGGTGCGCCGCTCCTCACTGCACGTCGAGGGCCCGGTCTGGCGCAACCTCGGCGTTCAGATGGACATCTCCTCGAGCGGCTGGGGCAACAGCTACACGCGCTATGTGGCGGGCTGGACGACCAACGATACGGCCCTGTACTACGGTGACCTGAATATCCGGCTGTCCGGCAATGAGTTCGCGAGCTTCAACAAGACCCTCAAGGGCTGGCAGGTCGACCAGAGACTCCCTTATGGCGGCCTGCTGCGCGGCTTCTACTCAGAGGAAAAAGGTCTTACGCGGCGGCAGACGATCAACGGCAATAACACATCGGGGCCCTACTTCCTGGCATACACGCCGATCGTCGAGGGCAGCGAGATCGTCAAAGTCGACGAACAGGTCATGCGCTTCGGGACCGACTACCGACTTGATTACGAGACCGGTCAGATATACTTCGAGCCGGTGGACGCCCCCCCGCGTATCATCCCGGGCACCTCGGTCATTCAGGCGAGCTACCAGTCTTACGGGTGGGACAGCGGCGGCAGTCAGTTGTATGGTGCGCGTGCCGAAGTGCCACTGATGGACGGCCGGCTGCGCGTGGGGGTGACCGGCGTCAAGCAGGACAAGCAGGAAGCGGGCTCGACCGGCTCCTCAGTCACCTACGATGGTGAGCAACAGACCATCGCCCAACCGCTGGTGGTGCTGGTGGACAGCGCGGAGCAGATCGAGGGCGTTGACTACGACTCCTACCGCGACATCGGGCGGATCATCTTCCGCCGAGCAGTGCCCCCAACAGCGCTGGTCATCATCCAGTACTTCTATGATCTGGGCCAGAGCGAACTGGCCGGCGATCAGCAAGTTATCGGGTTTGATCTGGGGTACCGGATCACCGACGATCTGCTGCTGCGCAGCGACTACGCGCAGAGCAGCGGTACCAGCGCCGGCTCAGCTTGGCGCAACTCAATCCAGTATTCGCAGCCGCGGGTGAACGGCATCCTGGAACTGCGCAATGTGGACCCGGGCTTCGCATATATCGACAGTGTGGGTTTCCAGCGCAACGAGAAGGGCCTGAACTTCTCCGGCCAGTGGCAGATCAACGACTACATCTCGCTGTCGGACCGCTACTCGGACCTGAAGAGCAACAGCGGACTGGCATTTGGTTACTCCGGGTACAATCTGTATGGAACCGGGGTCAACACTTTCGGGGTCAGCCCTGCGCAAACGGCAGCGGCCACATCCCTGGAAGTGCAGACCACGCGCAATGACGTCGGGATCGATGTGCGCTACCCCGACTGGCCAACGCTCAGCCTGACGCGCCAGACGCTGGAGAACTCGGGCGGGTCGCGGGGCGACAGCCGCCAGACCACCGACGACTTGAGACTGAACTGGACGCCCTACAATCAGCCGATCACGGTTGCCTTCAATCTCACGGACACCGGTCAGGACTATCTGGGCCTTGTGGACGCAGAGACCGGGAGCGCCGCCCCACAGGGCTCGAGCACGCAGCAGATGCAGACCTCGCTGACATATTCACCCGGTCGGGCGATCTCTTTGCGGGCCAACTACGGTCACAACACCTCGGACTCCACCACGGATGAAAACACCTCGACCTCAGACGTGACCGGGCTCTCGCTGCAGTGGAACCCGAACAATCGGCTGAGCGTGAACGTGGATCACTCACTCTCGGAGTCAGTCGGCATCGTCTCCAGCGGCTTTTACGGCGGCGGCTTCGGCAGCTACTCGAATTACGGCAGCTATGGCGGCTACAACACGTTCAGCGCCGCCTGGCCACAGCAGACGACGCCGGGCGTGCCATATAACCCCGGTGGCGGCAGCACTGGAGACGGCACTGGCGAAGATGACGAGCCGTCCCGCTACGAGGACGCGAACACTCGGCTGAACATTTCGTACCGCCCCGCGGACAATATGACGCTGACCCTCAGCGGCGGGCAGCGCAAATACACCAGCGGCGGTGGCGTCGGGTATCTGGCGGATAGCGACCAGAAGTACTACAACGTCACGGCGGGCTGGCAGCCCAACTCAGAGCTGTCGGTGAACGCCACGGTTGGCTCTGACGAGATGAAATTCCTCGAAGAGGGACGCGGCGCGGTCGTCAACGACATGCTGGCTCTGGGCGTAAACTACCGACCACGAAGCGGCCCGTGGGGCGTGGCGCTCAATCTCAACAGCCAGACCGGCAGCAGCCCGACGTATATCGGTTTTGGCGATCAGCAGATCTCGCGCACGGTGCCGACAGACCTGCTGGACATATCCGGGCAACTCACCTATGAGCTGCCAAGCGGCGCGCGTCTGTATGCGCAGCTCGGGCGGGCCGAGTACGAGAGTGGCTACGCCAACTTCAAGAAAGACCAGGGCGAGTTCGGCGTAAGCTACCGCTACAGCGACCTGGCCGACGTGTCGCTGTCCTACCGCTATATTCGGAACATCTCGTGGGATCCGGACCTGCCGCTACCGGGGTTCTCGACCGCCACGACCGCCAGCCAGAACTACATCGCCCACAACTTCATGTTGGGCGTCACGAGCAGCTTCCACAGTGGCGTGGGCAGCGCGGGATCGTCGGCGACGAACAGCGGCATGCGCAGCTTTGGCGGCTACCAGACTGGCTCAAGCTACAACCCCTACGGGTCAAACAGCTTTGGCTCCAACCAGTATGGGACAGGTAGTTTCGGCTCCAACCAGTATGGCTCGGGCAGCTTCGGCTCCAACCAGTATGGCTCGGGAAGCTTCGGCTCCAACCAGTATGGCACGGGTAGTTTCGGTTCTGGCAGCTTCAACTCCGGCGGCTTCTCGTCCGGTTGGACGAACACTCGCGGAAGCAGCTCCCAGTATTTCGGCTCGCGCCGTGGTGGCATGCAGACCGGGCTGGGCGACTTTGAGCAGACCCAGAACGATGGCATGACAGGCCCCAACCGACCGCTCCCGGATGGCACGCAGCAGCCGCTGCCCGGGATGGACCAGCCCCCAACCCCGCCCGGTGACCCCGGCGAGGACACTGAAGACGCGCGCAGGTGGTGGGAGTGGGATGAGTAGCTCCCGCAGATTGTCCCGGGTGGCAGGCCTCGCGCTGGTGCTCGGGCTCGGTGCGTGCGCCTGCGCGGCGTCACCCTTTGCCAACGTAGTCAACGAACCATTCGCCAGCGTGTGCAACGGCCCGCAGGGAGCCATCATCGTGGACGATGACGGCATCCACACGGCCGCGGCAGCACCCAGCACTCCCCCGCCGGACTGAGCCGCACCGAGCGGACACTGCGCTGGATGCAGTCCAATGGGCTGAAGAGCCCGCAGGCCCGGCTGAGCTTCCCGCGACGGGTCGTGCACGTGAGCGGCGACACGATCGTCGCCCCTGACCTGATCAAAGCGGCGCAGACGGGCTCTAAACTGGGCGAGCCAACCAATGAGTTGCGCTTCACTTTCGAGGGCTTCACCGACGTGCAGAAGCTACACGATCTACGGGCGCCCCGCGTTCGATCTGGACATCAAGGTGGTGCTCGACCCCGAACTCCAGGTGCTCCAGGGCGGGATCTACGACGCGGCCAGGAACGAAATCCGCATGGCCAATCTCTCGGGCAACCTGGCAGAGGACACATACATTCTGATGATCCTCGTGCTGTACGCTTTCCACGACGACGCGGCGCTGTTCTACGACGTCTGGGAAGAGGGCTTCGCGGGCGCGGCGGCGACGGCCATCCAGACCACGCCCGGCGTCATGACCGGCTACAACCCGATCGATCCGGGGCCGTTCTACGCCACCAGTGTCTACGAGCCGCAGAACCAGCCGGATCTGGGCGGGCCAACCTTCTACCCCGCCTCTGGCTACCGAGGAATGCTGGTGTGGCGTGTGGCGATGGCCCGCAGCGCGTGGTTCAAGTGCTATGTTGAGGACACCGATTTCTTCGCCAACTTCAACCGCGCCTACTACGACGCTTTCGGCGGCGGCTTGGCGGGCGACGTGCCGCGTCTGCGAGTGATCGCCTCGCAGGTTCTCCAGCGCGTAGAGGGCATGCCCTTCCAGGAGTGGTTCCAGCGCCAGCACGTGCTGGACACCAGCGAGCGGCTGGGGCCGAAGCTCTTCGTGTGGAACATCCCGCTGATACAGTCCGTCGCGCTCATCGCAGAGCACTACTTCTCGCTGCCCGGCGGCGACGAGGAGCCACGCGGCGGTCAGGCTCGGACCATCTACTGGAGCTATGACTTTGCCGTCTCGCTCTACGCCGAAGAGGGCAACATCATCAGCATACCCGCCACCGACTCGGCTATCGGCATCGCGGGCGAGGGCCTAATCATCCCCACGTTCTTCAACATCGGTGGCCCGCAGAACATCACCGTCCAGATTGACCTGGACGGGCAGCGCCTGATGCTCCCGTATCCGTATGGCACCCGGGGCTTCGAACTCAACGAGAATAATCTGTATGGGGCGATCATCGCGGAGACCGACGGTGAGATCAGCGCGGTGGGCGGCAGGGACCTCGACGGCTTGGATGTTACGCGCAGCGTCTGGGGAGACCGCATAACCCAGGGCGCGCTCTCGCCCCAACAGATCGCGGTGACCTTTACCAACCCGCAGGGCCAGCAGATCACGCGCCTGGTCAACGTGGCGTGGGACTCATATGTGCTCTTCCTGCACGGCGCGGGCCAGATCCAACTGAACAGAAACTGGTCGGCCAACAACGGCGGCCTGCACCTGATCTCGTTCCCGCTGCGGCCACTGACCAACGACATGCCCCAACTACTGGGCATCGATCCGAACCGCCTGCTGCTCGCCCACTGGGACGCGCGGCTGGGCAGCGCACAAAAGTATCAGATATGGCCGCGAACGGCGCCGGTCATCCCAGGCCGCGGCTACTGGCTGCGCATCTTCGACGACGTGTCGCTCTCGCTGACGGGTGTGCTCGAACCTGCGGGTCGCGAGTATTCCGTGCCGCTGGACGCGGGCTGGAACCAGGTCGGCAGCCCCCGGCAGGGATCGGTGGCAGTGGCAGACCTGTTCTTCGAAGCAGGCGGCGAGCAACCGGTCAGCTATGCGGACGCGATAGCAGCCGGGCTCATCCAGGACGGGGTCTTCGGCTACTCGCGCGCGAACGGCTACACGGTCCGCGACAGCATGGTGCCTTTCGAGGGCTACTGGATCCGGTGCATGAGAGCAGAGGGCGCGATCATGCGCTTCGAGGCGGTCTCCGGCAGCGCCAGCGTGGCATCAAGCAGCGAATCGAGTGCGGCAGACGAACTGGCATGGAAGCTCCCGCTCGTGGCACGCGCGGGCGAGATGCGCTGCACCTCCGCGTATCTGGGCGCGGCGCGAGCCGCCGCCGATGGCGAGGACAAGTTCGACATTCAGGCCCCGCCGGCGTTCGGCCCGGCGGTGACCGTCCGCTTTGTCGGCCCCGCGTCACAGTCGACCGCGACGTATATCAGCGACGTGCGGGCGGACCTGCCCGGCAAGCGAGAGTGGCAGGTGCAGGTGGCCAGCGAGCAGCCGCATCAGCCGGTTCGGCTGAGTTGGCCCGACATGTCACAGGTGCCAGCCGGGCTGCGGCCGATTCTGGTCGATGATGCCACGGGCAGGCGGGTATACATGCGCACCAGTTCAGCGTATGACATCGCGGCGGACGACACGGGCGCGCACCGGAAGCTGCGCATCACGATGGACTCCACGGCATCGCCGGGGCTGATGGTCACCGCACTGGCGGCGCAGCAAGCCGGCACCGGGGCGGCGCAGATATCGTTCACGCTCAGCGCCGCGGCCGACGCTGACGTGTCAGTTCTCAACATCGCGGGCCGGCCAGTGCGTCGCATTCCGCTCGGCTTGCGCGAATCGGGCACGCAGACCACAAGCTGGAACCTGCGTGATGACGCGGGCAGCATCGTCCCCTCAGGCCTCTATCTCGTGCGCGTCCATGTAGCCGACGAAGAGGGTCGGCGCAACCAGACACTCGGCACCCTCCAGATATCGCGATGAAATCATCAAACGCCACACACACAACATTGCCCGCTCGTCTCGCTCTCGTGATCGCGACCGCGATCGGCGCGGCACTGCTGCACGGCTGCGGCGGCCTGCCGCCCGACACCACGCCCGATGAGCCGCAGGGCGCAGTGGTGGTCATCGTGGTCGAGGAGGGTACCAACGCGCCTCTCGGCGTGCCCGCGACGGTGATCGTCGGCGGGGTGCGCGGCGTGCAGGGCGTCAACGACGAGCAACTCGTGCTGCGCAATGTGCCAGTGGGCACCGGCACACCGCCCACACAGCCGATGACCATCAGCGCACCGGGCTACGTCACCAGCGCCACCCAGGCGCAACTGAACGTGACCACCGCGACCTGGATCCAGGTTGCAGTGACGCCCGCAGACACCAGCGCAACCGGCACCGTCGAGGGCGCTGTGACCTCGTTCGACACGGGCGCGCCGGTGGTGAACGCGTTCATCGAGTTCAAGATCGAGGGCAATCCGGAGGCCGAAGGCGTTGCGGGCTTCACGGATAATGAAGGCCGCTTCATCGTCGGCGGCATCCCCACAGGCGCCAACCAGATGACGGTGCTGGCGACGGATTTCCTGGAGTTGAGCCAGCGCGTGGTGGTCATCGTCGACGACGACGGGACCACGCCCGACAAAAATGTCGTGCTCATATCGGGCAGTACGCGCATCAACGTGGTCGGGCGAGTGCTCGACGTGCTCACTCGGCAGCCCATCGCTGGCGCGACCGTGGCCATCGGAGACGAACCCACGATTACCACTGATGGGGACGGACGCTTCACTGTGCCCGACGTGCTGGTGGGCGAACGCAAGCTGCAGGTGACCCATCCGAACCGCGACCCCTACCGCGTGGACATAGTCGTCATGCCCGGGATGGCCGGGCTTGTCATCGAGCTGTTCGAGGCGGCCCAGGATCCGCCGGTCGGGCCGAGCACGATCACCGGACAGGTTACCGTCACGGGGGCCGCGGACAACTCAGGCGCGACAGTGACCGCCACCGTGATCGGGGAGGCCAACCCGACCGCGACCACAACTACAAACGAGGCGGGCGCCTACGGATTGTTCGTGCCGCCGGGGCTCTACCGGGTCACGGTCAGATACGGCGGCAACCAGCTGTCTCGCGATGTCACGGTGCCCATCGGCGGCGTGATCGTGGACGGCATCAACTTCGCCATTGCCTCGAATTGACCCGACTGTTGAGACCCGCGCAGCTTTCTGGTAGAGTACGGTCGACGCGCTGATGCTGACGCGAGAGGATGCCGCCTGATGGTTCGCCGCTGCGCACTCATCTCCACCCTCGTTCTGGCCGCTACAGCGGTCACGTTCATTGCAGGCTGCGGCGGTGGAGGCGGAGGCGGACCAGTCGAGCCCGCCGCGACGGTTTCCGGGACAATGCGGGACGATGCCGAGCTGCAGACTCTCAGCGGCGCGCGAGTGACCATCGGCACGGCAAGCGCTCTGACCAACGCGTTCGGGGTGTTCACGGTCAACACCACCGCTGGCGGCAAAACCATCACGATCTCGCTGGCCGGCTACCAGAATATGACACTCACCCGTGACCTGTCGGCGGGCGCGAACAGCATTGGCATGCGCTACCTCAAACCAGCACTGCAGGCGTCGAGGGGCGCGGCCAGCGGCACCGTCCGTTACGGCGGGCAGGGCATAGCCGGAGCACATGTGGAGAGCGGCGGCTCGCAGGCGACCACCAAGGCTGACGGGAGCTACGCCATCTACAATCTGCCAACCGGCGAGCGCGGCATCCTGGCAATCGATCAGGCCAACTCGCGGGCGGGCTCGACGTCAGTCACCATCAACGCTGGCACGACGGTTGCAGGGGCGAATATCAGACTGAACCTCACGCCGCCGAACCTGCCGGTTTTCTAGTCGATCGGGCGGGACCAGCGCATGGGAAGCTCGAAAGCACGGACGATTGTGGGCGTGATGGTGCTTGCGGTCGCCATTGGCGCGGGCATCTGGACGCTGTCAACGCGGTCGCGTGACCCGCAGACCGCCCCAGAGCCACCCAGCCGCTCCGCTGGCGACCCGCTGGTATCGCTGCGCGAGTCAGTGATCCAGCACGGTGGCAACGGCACGGCGGGCTGGAAGCTGCTGGTCGAGCGCATGAACATCGCGGGCGGCGGGCGCACGGTGGCCGCCAGCGGCCTGCGCGAAGGCCTGATCTACGACGCTCAGGGCAAGCCCGTCCTGCGCATCTCGGCGACGAATGCCACATACAACACGACGCGCAAGGACTTCGAGGTCAGCGGCGGCGTGAAAGTGGTCTCCCACCAGGGAGCGATCATCACCACCGAGCGAGTGCTGTGGCTGCCCGAGGAGCAGATTCTGCGCTGCCCGAGCGCGGTGACGTTGCGGTCGGAGGGCATGACGCTGACGACCGACGCGCTCGATCTGCACGTGCCAAGCGACGTGGTGAAATCAACCAGCCAAGTGCGGCTGCGCACCGAACACGGACGCTTGACCGGGCGGAACCTGACATATAACCTGAAGACACGCGACTATACGCTCCAGGGAATCCAAGCGATATTCACGGTGGACGAGGCGCGAGAGGAGTTGGACAGGCTGCGATGACTCTTTGGCAGGCGTTTCGCTGGACCGTCGCTGTCGCCGCTCTGCTGACCGCGTCCCTCATTCTGTGGGCACAGGCCACCGAAGTGCCCGACGAGGCGGGCGACATCTCCGAGGACGAGGACCGCGCTCGCATCGAGTCTGCAGATCATCTCCGCTACGATGCCGCCGAGGGTATGTACTACCTGACGGGCAACGTGGTCTTCCAGCATCGAGACGTGCGCCTGCACTGCGATAGCGCCATCTACGACCATGACAAGAACCGCGCCGTCGCGCAAGGCAACCCACGAGTCGTCGCCCCCGACACAACCGTCACCGGCGACATCATGGAGGCAGACTTCGATGCCGAAGTCGTGACCATCTCGGGCAATGTCGTCGCGGTCACTCAGCGCAAAGAGGAAGCGGAGGAAGTGGAGGAAGTGGAAGAGGCCGAAGGCGAAGAGGGCGCTGAGACCGACAACGAAGACGTGCCGCGCGACATGGACGAGTTGTGGGAAAAGACGACCACCATCACCGCCCCAAAGGCGGTTTTTCACTACAACGATGACGTGCGAACCGTTCGCTCTTCCGGCCGGATCAAGGCTGTGCAGGAAGACAAGACTCTCTACGCCGACGAGGCGCTCTACGAGGAACTGAAGGACACGATCACACTCACCGGCGACGTGCGGGTTATCACCGACCGTGGCGACGAATTCCGCTGCCCGAAAGCCATCATCTCCGTCGAAGAGGACTGGGTGCAGGCGGAAAACGTCACCGGCGTAGGTGTGCGCCGCAATGACGAAGAGGACGACGCCGAGGGCAACGAGTAGCCCCCCCCCGCCTATTCCACGTATCGCTTCATGAGCAGCAGATTGGCGACAGATGTTTCGTAGGGGATAGCGCCGGTCCCGAGCAGAAGGTTCGGCCGCGCCTGCGCGAGTTCGACCACCTCGTCCACCGCCGCGATGATGTCCACCGGCGCACCCCGCGTGTAGATAGCTGGATCCAGATTCACGCGGACTTTTACCTCAGGCCAGTCCTCCATCGCGGCAAGGAAGCTCGCCCGATCCGTCTCCGCTGGACAGATGACGAAGTCAGTGCCCGTTCGCATGAGTTCGGGGACGATCGGCGCGGTGTCCCCACCGATAATGCAGGGCACGCCCGCGCCCACGATCTCCCCCACCTCACGCATTGCGCGCACCAATGGCTCGGCCTCGATCTCGCGGAACCGCTCGGGCGACAGCAGCGGCGGCGCGGCGGCGGACTCGAAGAACGCCACCCCGAGGCCAGCCTCCGCAGCAGCGCGCGCCAGCGCCACCTGCCCGTCCACCAGCCGCTCCAGCATGTCCCGCACTGCCACCGGCTCGGTCGCCACCGCAACCATGAGCTGTTCCAGGCCGAGGAGGTTCTGCGCCACCGAGAACGGGCCGGATACCGGCAGGCGGACATCTGCGTCCGGGAACTCCTGCGCCAGCCTCTGCCCCACTGTGATCATCATGGGCACGCGCCCGGCGGTGGCCCAGTCGAGCACGGGGAGCTGCGAGACGTCCGAGGGAGTGGCGAGGATGGGCTCGGTGACGGCGGGGATGCCGTTGCCGGTGGCCTGCCTCACGGTGGAGCCGTAGGCCTCCGCCTCAAGGTTGTAGATGTCGATTCCCACCACGGCCGGGTAGTGGCCGTAGACCAGCAGCGCCTCTCGGTGCGCGCGCCAGCAGGTTTCGAGGTCGCGCGACGCGTCCCACGGCGTGGCGTCGATCAGCGCGGCGGCATGTTCATAGACGGAAAGAGACAGCGGTATCTTCATCGGGCCGGTCCACCCCCAGCATTTATGCAGACGGCGCCGCCCGTCTCCGGGCGGCGCCGTGGTCTTCATTGCTATGGCATTGGGCCGCCGATCAGAACGGCATCTGGGTGATCGACTGCATTACCAGCACCACCGCGATGGCCAGCATCGCGATCAGGCCCATACCGCAGGTAAAGCCGGCATACAGGACTGGCGGCCACTTCTTCCAGTTCTCTTCGCCAAAGCGCGGGCGCAAGTAGTAGCGCCCAACCAAGGCTCCGATGAACTGCAGCACCACAAAGTGCGGCAGCATACCCAGACCGCGTATCCACCCGTAGATGAGCATGACGGGCAGGCGCAGCCAGTTCAGGAAGGTGTAGGCCGCGACGCCGAAGCCGAGACCACCGACCATCAGCCAGGGCTTGATGGCGCGAGCGAAGATCTCCTGGTGACCGCCCTCGGTGGTCGACGAGAACCAGACCCACTGAGTGATGGCCTGATAGTCCCAGAACTTCTGGGCGTACGGGTAGTAGACCGATGGGATCGGCTGCAGCCGCCAGACGTAGCCCCAGAAGAGGAAGCTGCACACAATCATGATCGGGAACATCAAGAGCTCGGCCTTAAGGACCGCAGTGAACTTGTTCCCGGTCAACTCGATCTCTCGGAACTTCTGCGTAGTCGCTCCGTAGTTGCTCAGTGGTATTGGAGCGAACCAGATGTCCACGCCCTTGTATCCGCTGAGGATGAAGGTCGCCTCGCGGACCATCGGGATGGAGACGAACTGGCCGGTGAGACCGACCATTCGCGCGTTGATGTAGGACTGCAGCGGCGTCCAGATGTACCCGAAGAAGATCAGGAAGCCAAGCGGGAAATTGGGCACCAGTCGCTTGGCGAGTATCACGTAACCTGTGGTGGCCAGGAAGAAGAGGCCGAGGCACTTCCACACGTTGAAGTCGCCACGTCCGGGCCGACCGGGGCCGAAGCCCAGGTCAACTGTCTGGCCCTTGGCCTTGGCTTCTCGCCACTCCAGGATCATCTTGTAGACGCCGATGATGGCAACCGCGAAGGCGGTGCCAATACCGAACGAGAGCCAGATGTCGATGGAGCCCGCCCATGCGGTTCGGGTGGTCTCCATGCCCGGGCGCCAGGTGGGCAGGTGGCCCGTGTGGTAGGCGAGCGGGTTGACGATCATGGTGGTGACCGCAGCGGCGAACGAGCCCGCTACCATCCAGAACGGCAGTACGAAGCCGATCATGAAGGTCGCCATGTTCGTGCCGATACCGGTAGGCACACCGGGCAGGAATCTCTCCGTGCCCTGCGTGAAATCGATCCACGGGATCGGTAATATCGAAACGGGTTGGATGAGCACCGCCCCAGTAAGCGTCGGCACGGCGAGGTAGATCAAGCCGAAGCCAATCCCCATCATGCTGCCTATGGAGAACAGGCGCCAACGCCATGTCTCAGACTTGGAGGATGCCTCTGCGAGAGCGGTCGCTCCCTGAGCAGCGATGGGCGCGAGCGGGAAGGCGAGCTGCTCGCCGTCTGAGAGGATGCGGAAGAGCGAGTACCCCAGGGTGAACCACGCGATGCGGCTGAAGACCTGCGTGGCCAACAGCACGGCGATAGCGGGTATCCAGTCCGGGTGCATAAAGGTGCGTTCGGCGATGGCCACCGAGTCGGGATGTGGGGCGACCCAGTTGGGTACCTGATCCACCAGTCCACCGGGAGCCTGGGCGCGCAGGAACTGGGCCCAGATCAGGCCGGCGAAGGCACCACCGGAGAGCGCGACGCTCCCCATCATAGCGGTGAGACCGCCGGCGATGTAATACAGGATGTAGATCTGCTGCCGGCTGAGAGCCGCAAATGACCGGCGAGCGATCTCGGTGAACAGAATGATGGTCGTCCACTCGGCAGCCGGGCCCATCGTCTGGCCGGCTACCAGGCCGAGATAGATCGAGCCCGGCATCATGACGAAGCCGATGAAGAAGGCGCCGATGACGGTGTACCAGCCGAAGCCGTCCTCGTACTCGGTCGGCGTCTCCATCAATGCTCGATATTCGGCGAGTTCTGCTGTCTCTCTGAGTGCCATGTGAGATGCTCCGTTGTGGCCCCGGGGACATCGGGGCTGACTGAAGAAGATATGACCTGATGCGTTTCTACGTCTCGGGGCGGATTCCCTTCCACCCCGAAAAAGAAATGTCGCGACGGCCGCTTCGTTAGCCGTCCGTCTGCAGCAAAGCCGTCAGCCGCCCAATGTGATGTGGCGGAAGCGGGCTGTCGGGTTCGGTCTCAGCGATCTCTCGCCACGCCTGCAGCGCTTCGGGCAGACGTCCGGCTTTCTCAAGCGCGTGTGCATGCGTGTGAGCCTGCGTCGGCGGGCAGCCCAACTCACGGGCTTTGCCCAGAGCTGCCGCCGCGCTTTCGTAGCGGTGGATCAGCACATAATGGTAGCCCAAATCAAAGTGGGTCCGCCAATCGTCTGGTACTGCCTGTGCGCCGCGGCTGTAGGCCCCGAGGGCTTCGGCCGGGCGACCCAGGCTCCACAGCAAGTAGCCGCTGTTGGCATACAACTCAGTCCAGAGCGGATCGAGCAGCAGACCTGCCTCGTTAGAGCGAACACATTGTCGGTAGTCGCCGTTGTGATACCATTGGTCAGCCTCGGCGACGTAGAGACCCGCGGCCTCGTATATGCACTCGTCGACGGTCCACGTCGTGTTCGCCTCAGTGAGCTGTGCCGGCGTCGCCTGGGGCATGTCGCCCGCAAGCGCCCGTAGCGCCATTTCGCTGACCAGCGGATCGACGTCATCGACCAGTCTCTCGACGGCGGTCATAGCTCGATGGCCACCGGTCCGGGCTAAGGCAACCACAGCATAATACCGCATCCAGCCTCTTGTGCCAAGTGTTGCGGCACGCGCAGCGGGAACTCCGACCTCTTCGCCCATGTTCGCGAGGGCGATTCCGGCCATCATCCGCACGGCGCGGACGGGCTCATCGAGGGCCTTAAGCAGCGCCGGAGTGGCCGAGTCGTCGCCGATCTGGCCGAGGATGAACGCACAACGTTCGCGAGTGAGTGCGTCATCGGAGGCCAGGCCGCCGATGAGCGTCGGCACGACATCCCCCCACCGCTCAAAGATCGGGATCGGCAGCGATGAGAGACGGTAGTCCTCGGCGGCGACCGGTGTCAGTGTGAGCGCGACAAGTACTACCGTAGCGATCATCCCGCGCTTCATTGTGTCCCCACCACTGTCTCGACGAGCATTCTCGCCACGTGGGCGAGTGATGCGGGATCGGGCAGCAGACTCTCTGACGGCAGGCTTGAAGCGGCTGCGGCGAACATGATGATCACGGCAACGCCGACGACCAGGAAGACCAGCGTCGCCAGCGCCCCCAGCACCAAACCGGCCACTCCTATGGGCCCGGCCTCTTCCCGCGTGGCCCTGATCCCGAGCCAGAGCGCAATGGGGCCGACGATGCTGAGGCCGCCACAGGTGAGTATCGCTGCCAGCCCCAGCCCGAGCGACCAGTACGCCAGGCGCAGGGCCTCCGGGGGAGGAGGCGTCTCGTCTGCGGGCGGCGCATCGTCCCAGCCGAGCTTGACGGGCTCAGGTCCTGCGGTTACCGGCCCAGCCGGTGGCACCATGGTGGTCGGTGCCACCGGGAGCGGAGGCGGAGGCGGCGCGGGCAGGGGCGGCCGAGCCGCGGTGCCCGCGCCAGTTGGTGGCGGGGCCACGGCGCCGGTCAGTGGAGGGGCGGCCGCAATCGGGTCCTCGACGCGCTTGCTGCAGTTCCAGCACACCTGTTCGCCCGCGTAAACCGCCTCGCCACAGTGCGGGCAGCGGGACTGACCGTCTGCCAGCACAGGCGGCGACGCAGGCGGCGTTACCGGCGGCGGCGCGGCAGGCGGTGCCGGTATCGCAGTCAGGGCCGGCACGGGCTCCTCGGGGAGCACGCTGGGCGGAGGTGTGGGCGCCTCAGGTGTGGGCGCCTCAGGTGTGGGCGCCTCAGGTGTGGGCGCCTCAGGTGTGGGCGCCTCAGGTGTGGGCGCCTCGGGTGTGGGCGCCTCAGGTGTGGGCGCCTCAGGTGTGGGCGCCTCAGGTGTGGGCGCCTCGGGTGTGGGCGCCTCAGGTGCGGGCGCCTCAGGTGTGGGCGCCTCGGGTGTGGGTTCGGCCTCAGTGGGCTGGTCCTCTGGGTCCGCCGGAGCTGATGGTTCAGGCGCGGACGCAGTGCCACCGAGCGGGCAGGTCCCGTCCTCGGTGGGTATGTGCCTCAGGCCACATCGTGGGCATACCGGATGTAGCATTAGCTACCTCCACAAGCTCGCAGTGCATATGGTAGTAATGAGAAGTTCGCCGCCGGCGCCCGTGCCCCTGCCTAATCCACCATTCGCAGGCTCGGTCGCCAAAGGCAGGCGTTTGGCGAGCCGCAGCGCAGGGTAAACTGATTCCGTGAGGCGGGGTGGAGATAGACGTTCGGGGTGGCGAGGTGGTGTGGTGGCGGCGAGGTGACCTGGTGGCGGGGGACGGACGCGCTGCACCATCCTGAGACGGACGCGTTTGGAGGTGAGGCGAGGCCTATGGGTGTAACAAAAGTGAACAAGCACGGGCCCGCCCGGTCCGAAGCGGCGTAATAAGAACAAGGGCTCAGGCAACATGTGAAAGCCCATGGAGCGCAAAGCTCCGTTAGGCGCCGCAGAGACAAAGAGGGTGGGCCTGTGCCGTTTAACCCTCTTGATCTGCCACGATCCCCATGGTCCTCCTCAAAGCGTATAGCGCCCTCTTCTCAGCCACAGTGACTTGCCTGCGGACCGTGGACGTTATATAATCCCCCTGACACGTCGACACACCCCGGGTTCTCCGATGGCACGAGACGTGCCAAATCCCTTATACGGTGTAAGGGGCACAGTCATGCCCGGCGAGTTGGATCCGGACTGGAGGCCGTTGCATGGTCGCAGCCGACCTGATGAAAACTGACGTGGTCACTCTCGCCCCCGACGACACTATATCCCAGGCAGCCGAACTACTGACCGCCTACGAGCACAGCATGATCCCGGTGATCGATGACGAGGGTCGGCTGGTGGGGATGATGACGGAGATGGATGTGCTCGCGCTGGCGCTGCCGTCCTCAGTGGACGGTCTGGCCAGCCTGCGCTACCTGCCGCGTTGCTACGGCTTGCGCAACCTCAACAGTGACGAACTGCGCGAGGTCACGGTGGGCGACGTCATGCGAACCGATGACCTGGTGAGCGTGACCGAGGATGAGCTCGCCGCCGAAGCAGCACTGGTGATCATGCGCAACAACCTGCCCCAGCTACCGGTCGTGCGCGACGGCAAGCTGGTCGGCCGGATCTGCCGGAAGGCGCTCATTATGGAGCTGGTCAATCCCTCGCTGGGAGTTACCTGTCACCCATGACCTCGGCGGCCTGGATTGCTTCGGGAATCTTCGTGGTGGTCTACATCCTGATCGCCTCGGAGAAGATAGACAAGACCAAACTCGCTCTTGCGGGCGGGGCACTGATGATCCTGCTCGGGGTCATCGACCAGCACACGGCGTTCCACGGAACCCATGAGATAGAGGGCATCGACTGGAACACCATCTTCCTGCTCATGGGCATGATGATCATCGTCAACGTGACGCGCCACACCGGCCTGTTCGAGTGGCTGGCGATCAAGACGGCGAAAATCGGCAAGGGACGCCCCATCGCGATTCTGGTGGGTATGACGCTGACCACCGCGGTGTTGTCGGCGTTGCTGGACAACGTGACGACCGTGCTGCTCATCGCACCGACGGTGATCGTCATCTACGAGGCGCTGGAGCTTGACCCGGTGCCATTCCTGATCTTCGTGATCCTCGCCTCGAACATCGGCGGCACGGCGACGCTGGTGGGCGACCCGCCCAACATCATGATCGCGTCTGCGGCGGGCTTCTCGTTCATGGACTTCATCAAGATGGACGCGCCCGTGGTGCTTGTCATCTACCTGGTCTTCGTGGCCATTCTGCTGGCGTGGATGGGCAAGCGGTACAAAGTGTCGGAGGAGCAGCGCGCACGGGTCATGCAATTCGACGAGTCGCGCGCGATCACCGACTATGGGCTGCTCTGGCGCTGCCTGGCGGTCATCGGACTGGTGTTCGTGGGCTTCGCGATCCACGGGGCGATTGGCCTTGAGCCCGCGACAGTGGCTCTGGCAGGCGCGGCACTTATTCTGCTGGTGCACCCGGCGGGCCCGCGGGAGACTCTCGAGGAAATCGAGTGGCCGACGATCTTCTTCTTCATCGGCCTGTTCATCATGGTCGCGGGACTGGTGAAGGTCGGCGTGGTGTCGCAGCTTGGCGAAGGGATGATCAGCATCACCGGCGGCAACACGCTGGCGCTGACGATGGTGGTGCTGTGGTTCTCGGCGCTGGCGTCGGGGATTATCGACAACATCCCGTTCGTGGCCACGATGACGGCGCTGCTCAAGGTCGTCGCCCACGATCTGCACCCCGACCCGGCATCAGCGGCAACTGCCGCGGACCTGATCACCCACGACGCTATCCTGCCCGTGTGGTGGGCGCTGTCGCTCGGCGCGTGTCTGGGTGGAAACATGACCCTCATAGGCGCGTCGGCGAACGTGGTGGTCGCTGGGATCGCGGGCCGATCCGGACATCCCATCGGCTTCGTGCGCTTCCTCAAATACGGAGTGCCAATGACGCTGGTAGCGCTGGTGATCAGCACCATCTACCTGTATCTGCGCTTCTTCCTCTGAGGCGCAGCACATCAAACATGCGGAAAGGGCGCCCTCGGCGAGGGCGCCCTTTGTGGTTCTGGTGACGCATCGGTCAGTCGCGGCGGGAGATTTCTCCGAGGACGCGCAGGTCCTCGTCCTCCAGAGCGCGCGCGTGGAAGATGGACACGCCCTCAGCGCCGGCGCTCACCGCGAACTCGATCTGGCGTCTCATCATCTCCGCGTCAATGACGCCCAGGCTGCTGCGTCGTCCGATGCCCGCGAACCATTGCGCTCGCGTGTCCCCGGCGAGGCGCCGATGGTTGCCGATGAACCGCGCGAAGCGGCCGAAGCATGGGTTGTAGCTCATGGGGCAGACGATGTCGAGCAGCCCGTCCTCACACCACTCGGCCCAGTCCTGCCCCTCCACGAGCGCGTCTTCATAGTAGCGCGCCCGGACGGCGGCCGAAAGCTGGATGCCGTGCGAGTCGGTGACGCCGCGCATGGACTCGACGAACGCGCGGACGAACTGCCCCCGCCATCCCAGTTCCTTGAAATTGTAGCCCGAGATCGCCATATCGCGGGGCTCGGGGACGGCTTTGCCCAGCCATTTGAGGCGCATCTCCTGACAGCGTTCGCAGGCGCAGGGGTTCTCGCTCAGGAGCGACGAGTTGGGGTAGCGAGCGTAGTCGAGGTGGACCCCCTGCGGCGAGTAGGCCTCGATCATTTGATCTGCGGCCCGAACCGTCACAGCGTGATTCTCGCCCCAGCTCGGGCAAGGCCATTTCGCAGCCCATCCGGGCACTTCGGTCTTCTCGAACGGCTTTTGGTACACATGCCCGCCCGCCCCAACGATTCCGCCCAGCCCGAGGATCGGGTGCACGGCCATCCGCAACTCCCCGGCAACCTGCATGATAGGGCCGAGCAGATCGCGCTCAGCCGGCCCGAGTGCCTCGCACTCAAAGAATGACTTCCCACCGCTGAGCACGAACGGGAAGTACATGCTGACGCCAGCCTCACGGAGGCGGCCCAGCCAGTCCCGGACGTGGTCGATGCTGTCGGCGCCGGGTTCCAGCTCGCTTGCGGGGTGTCCCCAAACCGCGATCTTCATGCTCTCTCCCTCGCGTGCCTGGTACTGTCAGCGCGGCGCCGGGAGCCCCGAACGCCGCGCTGCGTATGCTCGTCCTCAGCCGGTCGCTGGAGTTACTTGCCAGCCAACTGGCGGATCCGGTCGGCGATCTTGTCGACCGACGGGATGTTCTCCTCCTCGAGCGGTGCAGCCATGGGCGGCGGCACGTCGTACGAAGCGACGATGCCCACCGGAGCTGTTAGCGCATCCCAGCACAATTCGTGGATGCGCTGGGTGATGTGCTCGCCGAAGCAGCCTGTGTAGGGCGCCTGCTGGATGACCATGGCTTTGCCGGTCTTGTTCACCGAGTCGACGATGATCTTCTCGTCGAGCGGGATGAGGGTGCGCGGATCGATGACCTCCACGTTGATGCCCTCTTCGGCCAGCGCCTCTGCGGCCTCAAGGGCTCGCAACAGCATGTAGCTGTAGGCCACCACGGTGACGTCCGAGCCCTCGCGCGCCACACGACCGACGCCCAGCGGCACGGTGTAGTCCTCCACCGGGACCTCGCCCTTCTCAGTGTAGCAGTGCTGGTGCTCGATGAAGATCACCGGATTGTCGTCGCGGATAGAGGCCTTGAGCAGGCCCTTGCAGTCGTAGGCGGTCGCCGGTGCGACGACCTTCAGCCCAGGCATCATGGTGACAGCGGCTTCGAGGCTCTGGGAGTGCTGGCCCGCGTAGCCTTTGCCACCACCGACGGTGGTGCGGATGACTGCCGGCAGGACGGCCTTGCCGCCGAACATATAGCGGTTCTTGGCAAGCTGATTGCCGGTCTGATCCATGGTCATGAGGATGAAGTCGATGTACATGATCTCGGCCACTGGGCGCATCCCGACCATCGCCGCGCCGGCTGCGGTGCCAACGATCGCGGCCTCAGAGATGGGAGCATTGAATACCCGGTCGCGGCCGAAAACACCCATCAGGCCGCGGGTGGCTCCGAAGGCGCCACCGTAGTCAGCGACGTCCTCACCGTAGAGAATGACGCGCTTGTCGCGCAGCATCTCCTCAGCGAGCGCCTCGGCAACGGCGTGCCGGTAGAGTATGCGTCCCTGGCGATCGCGCCGAGTGGGGCGAATCTCGCCCTCGAGTTGGTCCTCGGGAGTCTTGAACTCGTCACCAATGCCCTCGGTGTCGGTGTCCACCATCAGGCCATCGTAGATGTCGGCCGGGTCCGGGTCGGTCGCGTCCATGGCCCAGACACTGGCGTCGATGATCATCTGCTTCGTGTTGTCGCAGTGGGTGCACACGTCCTCGTCGGGCAGTACATTGGCCTTGACCAGCGAGGACTTCACGTAGTCGATGGCGTCGATGTCCTTCCACGCCTGCTCCTCGTCCTTGGTCCGGTAGGCCGTGCAGTCATCCGAGAGCGAGTGACCCAAGTAGCGATAGGTCTTCGCCTCGAGCAGCACGGGGCCCTGACCGTTGCGGCACAACTCAGCGGCGCGCTCGACGGCGTCGTGCACCGCGAAGGCGTCCATGCCGTTGATGACCTCGGCGTGCATGTTCTCCTCATTGTAGCCCGCGCCACGCTGGGCGAGGTCGACGATGCCAGTGACCTCGCCGACCTGCTGGCCGGTCATGCCATACTGGTTGTTCTCAACCATGAAGATGACGGGGCAGCCGTCCTCAAACTGGTCCTGAGTGGCGAAGTTGCACGCCTCGTGCGCGATGCCATTGTTCGCAGCACCGTCGCCGACGAAGGACAGGACGACTCGGTCGAGACCGAGCTTCTGGGCGCCCATCGCCGCACCGACGGCCATGGCGTAGCTGCCACCGACGATGGCATTTGCGCCGAGGTGGCCTGCGTGGAAGTCTGCAATATGCATGCCGCCCCCACGCCCGCGGCAGTAGCCCTCTTCTTTGCCGAGCAGTTCGGCCATGGTGCGGTTCAGGTGCACCTGGATGGCGGCGGCGAGTAGGTCGCCGTCGGCCTGACAGCGCGGGCACTCGTCGATGAACTCCGCGAGTTCCTCGTCACTCATGGCCAACACAGCGTAGTATCCCTTGGCGATTGAGTGGCCGTGGCCGCGATGCGTGCTGGTGATGTAGTCATCGGCGCGGAGCGCAGAGATCGCGCCCACAGCGACGGCCTCCTGGCCGATGCTCAGGTGGGTGGCGCCGATGAACTTGAAGTCGGGGCGGGGCTTGAACTTGCCCTGCTTCATCTGGGCGACGGTCTCTTCGAAAGAGCGGATCGCGAGCATGGCATCAAGCATGGTCACCGCGTCGTCTGGGGACATGCCGGCAGCAAGTTCTGACGCCAGATCGCCCTCGTACGAGAACCTGGGAATGGGCGGGAACTCGATCTGGCTCTTCTCAAACAGCGGCAGTGCTTCGATGTTTCTGGGCATCTTCGGTTGCTCCTGTCTTGGACGACTGACTCTCGGAAGGAGAGTTGAGAGTGAGGTGACACGTTAACGGGGGAGAATTCGCCGCGACCCCGCACATTCCCTCCAACGTCCGGGAGACCGTCTATAGTTCCTCGCTGGTGGTCAGCTTGACACTGGCGATGGGCGCGCTATGATAGGCCACGAGGAGCACTCGATGACAGCAGACCGTACAGACAACCGATCAGCGCGCCGAGTGACGATCGAAGGCATCGTGCAGGGCGTGGGATTTCGGCCCTTCGTGCATCGGCTGGCTCGCGAGCTGGGCCTCGCGGGCAGCGCACACAACTTCACCGGCGGCGTGCAGATCGACATTGAGGGCCCCCCGGAGGCAGTTGAGGAATTCGTACGCCGCCTGCCGGATGAGGCCCCGCCGGTCTCGGTGATCGAGAGCGTGCGAGCGGAGACAATTGCCCCCACTGACTTCGAGGGATTCGAGATCGTCGCAAGCCGCGCGCAGGCAAGCGGGCCGATCTTTGTCTCGCCAGATGTGTCCGTGTGCGAGGACTGCCGACGCGAACTGGCCGACCCCGACGACCGGCGGTTCCGCCACCCGTTCATCAACTGCACGAACTGCGGGCCGCGCTTCACGATCATCAAGGGCGTGCCCTACGACCGCCCGCGGACATCGATGGCCGACTTCGTGATGTGCCCCGACTGTCGCCGCGAATATGAGGACATCAGCGACCGACGCTATCACGCGCAACCCGTCGCCTGCCCCCGCTGCGGGCCGACGCTGCGCTTCGTCAAGGGCTCGGAGATCGAGCACGGTGAACGGGCGTTGCGGGCGGCGCGCGAGATGCTGCTCAACGGCGAGATCGTGGCGGTCAAGGGCCTCGGGGGCTTTCACCTCGCCGTCGATGCGGACAATGACGATGCGGTGCGCCGACTGCGCGAACGCAAGTTTCGCGAAGCGAAGCCGCTGGCGGTCATGGCGCCCGACCTCGACACGGCCCGGTCGTTCGCGGTGATCGATGATGCCGCGGCGGAACTCATGGCGTCGCCGCAGTCGCCGATCGTGCTGGTCCCGAGAGCTGAGGCCGACCTGCTGGCGGAGTCCATCGCGCCTGACACGGGCACCTACGGGGTCATGCTGCCCTACACACCGCTGCACATTCTGCTGCTGCAGAATCTGGACATCCGCGCGCTCGTCATGACCTCGGGCAATCTGTCAGACGAGCCCCTGTGTATAGACAACAGCGAGGCCAGGCAGAGGCTCAGCAGAATCGCCGACGCCTTCCTGCTGCATGACCGCGACATCTTCATCGGGTGCGACGACTCGGTGGTGCGCCCCACGGCTCGCGGGCCGATCACCATGCGCCGCGCGCGGGGTTACGTGCCGTTCCCGGTTCGGCTGGGGTCTGAGGTGGTGCCACTGCTGGCGGTGGGCGGGCATCTGAAGAACACGTTCTGCATCACGTCCGGGCGCAACGCATTCATGAGCCAGCACATCGGCGACCTGGCCGACATCCCGGCGCTGGAGTTTTTCGAACGCTCGCTGGCGCACTTCGAGTCGCTGCTGCAGGTGACGCCCGAGGGCATCGCCTGCGATCTGCATCCCGACTACCTGTCCACACGAGTGGCGGAGCGCCTGGCGGCCGAACGCGACCTGCCACTGGTGCGCGTGCAACATCACCACGCCCACCTGGCGGCATGCCTGGCCGACAACCACGAGCGAGGCCCGGCGATCGGCCTGACCTGCGACGGTACCGGGTACGGAGCGGACGGTACGATCTGGGGATGCGAGGTGCTGGTGGGCGACGCATCTGGTTACGAGCGCTTCGCACACCTGCGGCCGGTGCCACTGCCGGGCGGCGAGGCGGCCATCGATGAACCGTGGCGCATGGCGCTCGTCTACTCAATGGAGGCGCTGGGCGAGGAGTTCGCGGAGATGGTCCGCCGCTCGGAGCACGCGGGGCGCAAGGTCATCGTGGATATGATCGAGCGGAAGATTAACTGCCCACTGGCGTCCTCCGCGGGGAGGCTCTTCGACGCAGTGGCAGCTCTGCTGGACCTGCACACTCGCGCCGACTACGAGGGTCAGGGGCCGATGCACCTGGAAGCCATCGCAACCAGGGGCGAGTTGCCGTATGAATTCGGCATCGAGCGCGAGGACGATGGGTATGTGCTGGATCCGCTCCCGGCGATACGCGGGCTCTTGGCGGATGTAAATGCCCTCATCCCGCGCGAGCGCATCGCCGGGCGTTTCCACACTACTTTCGTGATGATGCTGGCCGAGATTGCCAGCATCGCGGCTCGTGAGCGAGACCTTGACCTGGTGGCGCTTTCGGGGGGGACGTTCAACAACGTTATCGTGGTCGAGGACCTGATGGACGAACTACAGCGACGCGGCTTGCGCCCGATCATGCACCAGTCCCTGCCGCCGGGCGACGGATGCCTGGCGCTCGGGCAGGCCATGGTGGCGCACGCCGGATGGAGATAATATGTGTGTGGCAGTCCCATCAAAAGTGATTGAGATCGACGGTGACACGGCGACCATCGAGGTCGGCGGTCAGCGCGCCCAAGCACGCGTGGACCTGCTCAAAGGGATCAAGGTCGGCGACTACGTGCTCGTGCACGCGGGCTTCGCCATTACCGTGATGGATGACGAGCAGGCGCACAAGACGCTCGAAGTGATGCGCGACATCGGGATGCTGTGAGTACGCCAGGGCCGAATCGAATGGTGGCCGAGGTCCGTCGGCTGGCCGATGAGATCGCGCAGGTGAGCGACCGGCCAGCGCGCCTGATGGAGGTGTGCGGGACGCACTCGCACGCCGTGGCGCGCTATGGGATCCGGCAGCTTCTGCCCGAGCATCTGGAACTGCTCTCGGGCCCCGGCTGCCCTGTGTGCGTGACCCCTACCGGCGAGGTGGACGCGGCGATCGAGTTGGCGCGCAAGCCCGGCGTGACCATCGCGACCTTTGGGGACATGCTGCGCGTTCCCGGCAGCGACGGAACACTGGCACACGAGCGCGCGCGCGGCGCCTCAATCAAGATCATCTTCTCCCCCATCGAGGCGGTCGACCTGGCTGAAAGCGGCCAGGAAGTAGTTCTGCTCGGCGTGGGATTTGACACCACCGCGCCCGGTGTGGCAGTAGCAGTGGCGGAGGCGCGGCGGCGCAACGTGACCGGCTTCAGTGTGCTGTGCGCCAACAAGCTGCTGATCCCGGCGCTGGAGGCGTTGCTGGCAGCGCCCGACGTGGCGGTCGATGGACTGATCGCCCCCGGTCACGCCAGCGCGGTCATCGGCGCGAACGCCTTCCTGCCCATCGTGGAACGCTTCGGCATCCCGTCGGTCGTTGCCGGGTTCGAGGCGACCGACATCATGAGCGCAGTGCTGGCGCTGGTCACGCAGCTGCGCGACGGGGTTGCCGAGGCCGGAAACGCTTACGATCGCATCGTCACCGCCGAGGGCAACCAGCGCGCGGTGGAAGCGATATACCGGGTCTTCGAGCCCTGTGACAGCGAGTGGCGAGGAATGGGGACGATACCGGGCACGGGCCTGCGCCTGCGCGAAGAGTACGCGGACCTCGATGCGCTGGTCCGCCACGGCGTGCAGGTACACGAAGGCCGCGACGACCCGCGCTGCCGGTGCGGCGAAGTTCTGCGCGGGGCGCTGCGACCGGAGCAGTGTGGGGCGTTCGGGAGCGCGTGCACACCCGAGCGTCCGCTTGGTCCATGTATGGTGTCCTCCGAAGGCGCCTGCGCTGCCGTCTACAAATACAGACCAGTCGACGAAAGCTGAGAGCTATGAGCAACGCGGGAAATGACGAGATCATCACACTCGGGCACGGCGGCGGCGGGCGGCTGATGCACGAGCTCATCACCGAGGAATTGCTGGTCGCTTCAGACACCATGAGCGCGGACGAGCTCGAGGACGCGGCACTCATCGCAGGCGGTCGGCTGGCGATGAGCACCGACAGTTTCGTGGTGCAGCCGCTGTTCTTCCCCGGTGGCGACATCGGTACACTGGCGGTCAACGGGACCGTCAATGACCTGGCGATGCGCGGAGCGACGGCGCGCTGGCTGAGCGTGGGCATGATTATCGAAGAGGGTCTGCCACTGTCTGACCTGCGGCGGATCGTGGCGTCGATCCGCGACGCCTGCGCGGTGGATGGAGTGCACGTGGTGACCGGCGACACCAAGGTCGTGAACCATGGCGCGGCCGACAGAATCTTCATCAACACCACCGGGGTGGGCGAAGTGTTCGCCGACCCGGCGCCCGGGGCCACGCGTGCGCAGGCAGGTGACGCAGTGGTGGTCAGCGGGACGGTCGGCGATCACGGCGTGGCAATCCTCGCGGCGCGCGAAGAGTTGGGCTTGATGGGCGAACTGCACAGCGACTGTGCGTCGCTGCTGTCGATGGTCAGCGATATGTGGCACGCAACCGGCGACGGGTTGCACTGCTTGCGTGACGCCACGCGCGGAGGCCTGGCGGCGGCGCTGAACGAGATCGCCATGTCGTCAGGCGCGGCCATCGAGATTGAGGAGCAGGCCGTGCCGGTGCGCCGCGAGGTGCACGGGGCATGTGAACTGCTCGGGCTGAGCCCGCTTGAGATCGCGAACGAAGGCAAGCTGGTCGCGATCGTGTCGGCGGACCATGCCGACGAGGCGCTGGCCGCGATGCGCGCGCACCCGCTCGGCGGCGACGCCGCGATCATCGGCACAGTCGGCGAGGCACCGGCCGGTCGCGTCTCGGCCCGCACGCCGCTCGGGACCACCCGCCTGGTGGACCTGCCCGCAGGCGAACTCCTCCCGCGCATCTGCTGACAGACGGGGTGTCCCCATGCTCTCGCACATCGGTCCTGCACCAGACCCCGATGCTCCCGAAGCGACTGTCATAGCACTCGGCGACGAGAGCCGGCGCGATGAGGGCGCCGGTCCAGCGATCGCCAGCGTCGTGCGAGCAATGGACTTGAGCCCACTGGCGCGGGTCACGGAGCAAGTCACGAGTTCGCTCGATCTGATCGCGGCGCTTGAGGGGACGCGGCGCCTGATCATAGTCGCCTCGGTGCAGGCAGGCGCATCACCAGGCACGCTCCACGTGCTCTCCCCCGCCAGCGCCGACGCTATCGGCGCCCGTCTCCCGACACTGGCTGGCGCGTATTTCCTCGACGCAATCGAGCTGGCAGGCCTCGCCGGCGAGAGGCCCCAAGCTTTGATCGTCGGGCTCGAGCCCGCGGAGATCGCGCCCTCTCTGACGCTTAGCCCAGAGGTGGCTGCCGAAGTGCCCGAGGCCGCCGAACGAGTGCGCCAACTGATCGAGGATCAGGCGCTCTGGGATCTGGCAATCGCGGGGGAGTAGGTCCGCCGATCTGTGCCAGCAGAAGGCCACTGCGCCTCATGTGCCGAAAGCATCAAGCGACGACGCATCCCCAGACAAACATGAAGGAGCCGATATGTACAGTCTCATGCTGCCTGCGATTCTGCTGGCTGGAGGCGCAACGATGGCGGGAGTGCCTGATATCTACCAGCCCTATCTGGACAACGTTCCGGAGATCGTTGAGGAGTTGCCCGAGCGGGAGATGGACGGGGTCATCGTCCGCGAGATGTGGCTGCTGACGCGCGAGCTTGAGGACGGCCAGCGCTACGAGATCCACTGCGTGCTGGCGCGTCCGACCACCCCCGGGCCACATCCGGGCATGGTCTTCTGCCACGGCGGGTGCATCGGCGTGGATTCAGCGGGGTTCTCCAACCGCTCAGCGTCGCTCTCGCGCGGGCCATACTTTGACGACGGCGGCTCGATGTACGATACCCATCCCGACCCGACCGCCTCGCCGATGTATGACGGCGTGGTCGCCCAGCTCCGGGCACTGGCGCTGCTGCGAAGCCTGCCGGAGGTCGACCCCCGCGCTGGGCGGCGAGCGAGTCAAGGCGATGTTCGCGATCTATGGCGCTGGCTACCACGACAAGTGGAGTTGCTGGCTGCCGACTTTCCAGACGCTCGCACCGGAGGACGTTCAGGGCTGGATCACATACCTCGACCCCGGGCGACTGGTGCATGACCTCAGCGCCGACTACATGATTCTGGCGGCTGACAACGACTGGTTCTTCTGGCCACCGGCAGTCGAGGCGACGATCGACAATATCCCGGCCGAGGGCCCGGGCGCTGAGAAGAACTGGCTCTTCGGCCCTAACGACTACCACGCGATCCGCTACCCGGGCGGGACCATCGGCCCCGGCGTGACCAACGCGCATCGGACCACGATGGAGCTGCGGTTCATGGACTGGAAGCTCAAGGGCGAGGCCGCGGCATTCCCCGTGGCCCAGGCAGTCGGCGAGCCGGTTCGAGACGGTGACGACATCCGCGTGCGATTCAGCGTCGAGTCCGAACTGCCCATCGCCAGCGCGAGCGTCTACTGGTCGGGTGGCGAAATGCCGTGGCGCTTCCGCTGGTGGGAGAAAGTGGAGCCCGAACTGGTTGAGGAGGGCGTGTACGAAGTGCGGCTGCCGGTCACGCATCCCGAACACCGGCTCGACTGGGTGGCGGTCGTGAGCGACGAGGGCGACGCGAGCGTGTCCACCCGTATCGGGCGCATCGAGCCCGCGGAGTTGGGCTTCAATCCGCAGGCGCGCAACGGGCAGCTTTTCGCCGAGGACTTCGAGGGCGACCTGACGGGCTGGCGCTGGCGCTGGACACCGCTTGCCAAGCGCGGCGAAGGCGGCTCGTGGGGCATCCGCGAACAGGCAGCGCGCGAAGGTCAGAAGGGCATCTGGCTACGCGGCACATACTCCTGCGGATGCTGGGGAATCCGCGCCGCAGACATCGTGGCGGCAGGTGGGACCGGCCTGAAACTGTGGGCGAAATCGGCCACTGAAGAGCCGGTCGACAGCTTCCAGGTTGAGCTGGTGGTGGAGCTCGAACACGCCGCGCGGCACATGTGGCGAGCGCAGCCGGTGGCTGATGCAACACTCACCGGCGAATGGCAGCAGTTCGACCTGACCTGGGCCGACTTCGTGTGCCAGGGCGAGGGCGAAGCGCCGTCTGAGCTGCTGTGCGACGGTCTGGGCGAGTTGCGCTTCACGGTCGAGGAGACGGGGCAGGAGGTCTACATCGACGACATCGAGTTCGTGGCCGAGTAGGCAACGCACTCCCGAGTAGCCAACGAGGGCGCCCGATTGGGGCGCCCTCGTTTTGTGTATTCGGAGACGGCGTGTGTTCACTCGGGATTGAGGATCCTCGGCGTGATGAAGATCATCAACTCCACTCGGGTCTCGAAATCGGACCGGCCGAAAGCTGCCCTGAGCATCGGAATCTTCCCCAGAACCGGGACTTTGGCGTCGATCGGGATGTTCTGAGCAATGCCAAAGGTTGGCTTCTCATCCTCACGGATGCCGCCGATGATGGTCGTGTTGCCCGCCTTGACTTCAAGGCTACTGGAGAAGCTGCGCCCACCGAAGTCTGGCTGGTCCGGGAAGCCGGTATCATCAAGAACATCAGTGGCGTCAAGCGTCAAGCGGAAGATCGGGTCCGACAACGCGAGCCCGACGTCCAGACGACTGCCCCAGTCGCCCCACTGGTCGAACTCATCAATGACGTTGCGCGCCACCACGCCACCGCTGAGGATCATCGGTCTGGACAGGATTTTGACGCCACGATTAGCGGCAAGGGCGAGGTCGAGAGTCCACCCGGTATCGTTCTGACCGAGATCGTTGTATGCGAGCGTGGCTCCCGTCGAGATGGCCGTATCATCGAAGGCGATAGCGGGCTTCAGCATAATGCCACTCGAAACGTAGTGGAAGTCCTCCTCGTCGAATAGCTCGGCGCACCCCTTTGCCCACGCCATGCTGTCACCGGGCCGACCCCACGTGGCATTGGCGGTGTCCAGATCAAAGTCATCGCCGATGTCGCGCGCAAAGCTGACCATGCCAACGCCGCCGAGGGCCCAGTCGAAGCTCAGATCCTCGAGGAAGTCCTGGTCGATGGTCACGAACCTGCTCTCGATGTTCACCTGCAACACTTCCACTGGTCGAGCATGTGCAGCGCCTGGGAGTGTCAGCAGCGGAGTGCCCATCGCCAGGCGATCGCCGTCGTGAGCGCCCATGAAGGTGTAGTCCCAAGGGCTGGCTTCCTCAACAGTCAACCAGTCGCGCGAGATGCGCGCGGCCGCCGCAGAGAAAGCGGGCGCCAGTGGGTCAGCGGGAAGTGCGCCAGTGAGTTCGCCAGCCGGCAACTTCGGGGGGATCCGGTAGAGCATGGGCAGCGTGGCGGGGTTCATGACGCCGGACGTCGCGCCGGTCGGGACCGCGATCCCGGAACCGCTACGCGCGAGTGATTCGGCATCACCCATTACGCCTGGTCCGAACTGCGCGAACGCTACGCCAGCACATAGCAGCAGCACTACAACGACCACAGCCACGGGTCCTGCGCGCATCGCACTCATCTCCTCCGGCCCGCGCGTCGTCCCCACTTCCGCACGGACGCGATGATCTGGACCGCCGCCGCCCGATCCGTGCTGTCTGACTGTAGTATTACGCGTTCGGCGTGTCTATCCTGCCACCGTCCCGAGAATCTTTGACGGGTTGGACCTGGGGCTACTTAGCCCTCCTCAGCCAGAGCCTGCCCGAAGGCCGCCCAGAACGGATCGACAGTAGTGTGCTGCAGTGGCCGCTCGACACCGCCCTCGACAATGCGAATGCCAGCGTCGGGTGCACGCATCTCGCCACAGACCGAAGCGGGGATGTCCGCGTCGGCAAGTGCCGCCACGATGCCATCGGCTGCGTGTGGCCGGCAGGTGAGAACCAGTGTGCCCTCGCTGATGCAGCCGAACGGGTCGAGACCGAGTTCGTCGCACAATTGCACGCACTCGGGGACGGTGACGATGGCGTCACGGTCCACGACCATGCCCAGTTCGGCGGCGTCAGCAATCTCCCACAGCGCACCGTAGACGCCACACTCAGTAGCGTCGTGCATGCAGGTGACGCCGTCCTCGCGCACGCCTTGAGCGATGGCGATCTGCGCGTCATCGACGACCGACATCATCCAGAAGACGTCCTCGGCGCGAGCCAGGAAGTCGGCGCCCATGCGGCGCTCAATCATCGCGGGCAACGCAGCCACGAAGAGCCCGGTGGTCTCGATGGCGGGGCCTTTGGTGATGATGATGCTGTCACCGGGGCGAGCCAGGCGTGGGGTCACATAGGAGTCTTCAGGTCCGACGCACACGACGGTCGCGCCGCCGACCATCGGGTAGTCGCAGCCCTCGTAGCGCGCGGTGTGGCCGGTGACGACGGCCACACCATACTTCTCGCATTCGCGGTGTACGACGCCCCACATCAGGTCGAGGCCTTCGCGGTCGATGCTCAGCGGCAGGTTCAGATCGATGGTCAGGTAGCGTGGCGGCAGGCCGCTGGTGACCGCGTCGGAGAGCAGGATGTGAATGGCGAACCACGCGGCGCGCTCCCAGCCATACTGGGGGACAATGAAGAACGGGTCGGTGGTCATCGCAACCGCCTGGTCACCGATGCGCACGATGCCAACGTCGACGCCGCTTTGCGGGCCGACGATTACGCTGTCATCAGCCGCGCCGAGGCGCGGGTAGATCATTTCGGCAAATACCTCAGGCGAGATCTTGCCGATCTCGGGAAGATCGGTCTTGCTCATGCTTCTATGCACTCCAGTCAGGCCCCGCAAGGGATTCTGGGTAGGGGGGAACGCGACGTATTTCGCCACGCTCCCCCACCTGACCTGCGACGAGGGCTCGCCGACTACTCTTCGTCGAACATGTCATTGACGATGGCGACGGTCTCGTCGACGACGATCTGCCCGCCTTCGGGCGAGACCCGGCAACTGGCGGGCACTGCCCCGTAACTCAGGCCACTGGCGGCGCGCTCGGTAGCCAGGTAGCTGCCGCTGCCGGCGAGTTGCACCACGAAGGTCTGGACTGCGGCGGAACGGCCCTTGATGCGGTCGCCAAAGTCGAGGTAATACTCGAAGGGGATTGCCACGAAAGCCGTGTCACCGAGGCGCAGGACATTCACCTGCGTGGGGAGCGTCTCGATCGGGTTCTGGTGGCGATCCGATGCCCGCTTGCACCAGCCAATGCGCGAGCGCAGTGCGCTGTACGTGGCCCCAAGGCGGTCGCTGGCATCGGTGCTGTCAAGCTGCTTACTCAGCTCTGCCATCTGCTCCTGCAGGTCCTCGTATTCCTTGTCAGTCACATCCCAGTGCGGCAGATCGAGTGTTCGGTACTCATGCTTGAGCACGACGGTGTCGTGCAGGTCCTTGCGAGCTGCCGGCTCGGCGTCACTCACAGCGTCGGCGATGCGACGGGCGATGTCGCGGCGCAGACCACTGTTGGATCTGCGGCTGCGCTCCTCGCCGTACTTGAGCATGAACATGCGATCCTCGGCGCGTGTATTGACCAGCCGGTGAGGGCTCTGATCGCCAGCGGCGGAGCATTGCGGCAGGACAAACAGATCGCTCCCGTGGCGCCTGCGCAACTCCTCGCGAGTGTCGTGCCAGAAATCGGCGGAGATGAAATCCTGACCGCCCTCGCTGCACTGCGACGGGCTGGCAACGTTGACCAGCACGCCGGTGAGGTTCTGCTCGGGGTCATAGGTGAAGAGCATGTGCACACCGTGGTCCACGTGCCCCTCGATGTGTGAGAAATCCGGCCTGCTGGTGTCGCCATACATCAATGCGCTGTCGTCGAAGTAGCGTACGCGCCGGTTCTCCCCCACCACTGCGTACGAGTATCCCCATCCGAGGTGGCCCGGCGCACGGTTCTCCCAGGCCTCGCAGACGGCCGATATGAGGGCCTCCAACATCAGAGCCCCATACTCGGCAGTGCTCATGTAGTCCGGGTACTTCGCGAGGAGGTCGTCCAGGTAGTCAGCGTCCTTCTGCAGGCCTATGGCACCGGAGCAGAAGGGGGCGGTGTGCGTGTGCGTGGCGCTGGCGAAAACCTTGCGCGGGTCGACCTCAGGCAGGCGGTCACGCAGCGCCTCGCGAGTGGCGTCGAGGATCTCCTGATCGACTGCGCAACTGTCAACCGAGATGATGATTGCGTGGTCGCCATCGCTCTCGACGGCCAGTGCCGTCAGCGTCAGGGGGTCCTCCACCCGAGTGGCTATGCGCAGGTTGAACAGTCCGCGCAGGGACGTGGGGCGGTCCGGCGTAATGTCGCGACTGGCCCAGCCAGTCGTGGTCGTGTCACTCATCTTCGTGTCTCACCTTTCAGGGCTTTGCGCCCGCCGACTAGTAGCAGTACTTCTCGTAAGCGCTGCAAATTGCGCGAATGTTCTCAAGCGGCACGT
The DNA here is from genome assembly GCA_029821735.1 of Candidatus Zipacnadia bacterium. Classification (GTDB taxonomy): domain Bacteria; phylum Armatimonadota; class Zipacnadia; order Zipacnadales; family UBA5352; genus JALGSU01. The sequence goes on from JALGSU010000005.1 coordinate 161,136, forward strand.
CCGGCGCGCACTCGGCGCCGAGCATCAGCCCGCCCTCATCCGACCCCAGCGCATCGATGGCCTCGCGGATGTGCGCGTCGACCTCGTCCGGCGTGGCGAACGGGAAGAGCTGCCGATCGAGGTCGAGGTTCACGCAGACTTTGCCTTTGCACTCTCGAACGAGGTTCTGCAGACCGTTGGCCCGGATCTGCGGGTTGATGATGGTCACGCCATCGTCGATGAGGTCACTGATGATGGGGATCATATGGCCATCGGAATGCATGTAGACATGCGCGCCCGCGTCGCGACAGGCGCCATACATCTGCCGGTAGCAGGGGCCGAGATACTTGCGCCAGTGCTCGGGGCTGATGGGCAGGGCGTCCTGGTTGCCAAGGTCATCGCCAAAGGACATGTAGTTCGCGCCCAGTTCCAGGGAGCGCTCGATCACTCGCATGTTCTGCTCAAGGACCAGCTCGATGAGGCGGTCGAGGCGCGGGTCGGCGGTGGCGATGTCCACCATCAGGTTCTCGAAGCCGCGCAGGTAGTACAGGCGCATCCACATGAAACCGTGATACAACCCGCCACCACTTGCCAGCCCGCCGGCCGCTTTCGCTCGCTCGATGTTGGCGGCGACCGCATCCCAGTCCCGAGGACGGTTGAGGTCGGTGACGACCATCGCGTCGGGCGGCTGCCAGCCATCGAACGCGTCCCAATCGGCCAGAGGATGATGTGTTACCTGGCCAACCATGCCGGGGTACAAGTTCTCCCACACGCAGCCCCACGCGTCGGTGTATTTCTCGGCAGCGTAGGTGACATCGCCAAGGTCATCGTAGTCGCGCGCGCCCGCTTGATGGCCCGGGAAGATGCGCGGGAATTCGAGGAGAAGATCGTCGAGCGCTTCGCGGTATCTCTGCCACGTACCAGGCAGCAGACCGACTGTGCACGGGATCCACTTGGGGCTCTGGAACTGGATGGCGCGCAGATGGTTCTCGAGGTGCTCGGATCGGCCTTGGAGCGGGAAACGGACTGATTCCCAAGTCATCGACTCACTCCATCGGTTCAGTAACAAGTGCGTTGGGATTCATCATGCGCGAGACAATATGCACGGTCACCACTTCGCGACGACCCGCACGTCCACGAGGTCATACCTGGAGGAGTGTTGCTCGTCCAATCGGCCCTCGATGCGGATACGTTGTCCTTTCTTGAGGCCGAGGGCCGTCGTGGTATCAAGGTCGAACCTCGTGTCACTCGCCTCTATCGCCGGGCTGCACCGGAGCGAGACGGCCCACGTCTCACCTCTCCTTTTGACGTCCACAACTGTGCCTTCCCACCTCACCCATTGTCCTTTGAACTCGCTGACCCAACTGGCTTCCCGCTGAGCATCGGTCCGACTCTCACCACCCCGGTCCGGTGATTGCAGACTGTCGACGTAAGCAATCGTGTTCCGGGCCATCTGCCGGCCAATCAGCGCGGCTTCGCGCCTCCGGCGTTCCGGCTCTGCCGCTCGCGCCTGCTGCTCCAACGTTCGGGCCCTGGCGGCCGCCTCCGCCATCGCGGCGGCTTCTCTTTGTCGAGCGATATGGCCACCCACAAGAACCCACACCAAGCAGATCAGTAAGGCCAGACCCAGAGCGATCGCCCAGCCCCGTTCGGCGATCCAGGCCCACCGCTCGGACGGCCCTCCGCCGCTTGTCGCAGCAGGTTGACGCGGTTCGGCGGGAGGTCTTTCGGGGGCAGGGCGTGCTGGTTTGGTGGCGCGATCTCGCTCATTCTTCTGCAGCTCGACCCTCGCGCGGCGGCAGTCCGGGTCCAACTCCAGCGCGCACCTCTGAGCCGTCTCAGCTTGCTCATATTGCCCGGATTTGCGCAGTATTGTGCCGAGGTTGCACCAATCAAGCGCGTTGTCCGGGCGAAGCAGCGTTGCCTTCTCCGTGGCCCCCCGCGCCTTCTCAAGATTCCCCAGACTGAACTCCGCGGCCCCGAGTGCAGACCACGCTGAGCCGTCATCTGGATGCGTCTCCAGCCAAGGCTCGAGCATGTCTCTCGCCTTGGCGAACTCGTTGTGCCCGATGAGCCGCTTGGCCTCGCCTACGACATTCTCAGCCTTCACGACGGACACTCCCCAAAATGCCGTTGCAGCGCCGCGCTCAGTTCAGACGCGCGAAGCCCCTGTGATGCTATCGTGGCAACTGACGCATGTCAGCACAATCCGTTAGCAGAGCACCTTTGATTGTTCGCCCGATCATACCTGCGGGATTGGCTCCCACTTCTTGCTCTCCATAGACTTGTAGGCGGCGTCGAGAATCACGTTGACCAGGTAGCCATCCTCGAAGGTCTGGCGCGGCGTCAGGCCCTTCTCTTTGCACTCTACAAAGTGGCGCATCTCTTCGTGATAGCCATACACCCGCGCCTCGTCCACGCAAGGGAAGAGCCAGCCGGTGTCGGACTCGGCTTTCTCCACCGTGTAGCCCGCGCCGGTCAGCGTGAAGGCGCGCAGAGGCGTACCGCGCGTGACGTCGGTGAAGGCCACGCCCTCGGTGCCGTAGACTTCGTTGCGCAAGTCCAGCCCGCCATGCGCGGTCCAGCTCGTCTCGGTGATGGACATCTCGCCACCCTCAAAGCGCAGCAGCAGGACGGCGTTATCCTCGGCCTCGGTCTTGTCATGGTGCATGAGGCGCTCGCCCCAGGCCAGACACTCGACGGGCTTCGCCTGACCCTCGAGGAAGTAGAGCGCGGCCGAGATGCAGTGGCAACCCATGTCGTTGAGCGCGCCGCCGCCGGTCAACTCCGGGTCCCAGAAGTGGGGCGAGTGCGGGCCGATGTGCGACTCGCGCGACCGGACACTCATCACCCGCCCGATCGAGCCGTCCTCGATCATCCCGCGCGTCTGCATGACAGCGGGGCTGAAGACCTCGGTCTCGGCGTAACCGTTCATCACGCCCGCTTCGCGCACGGCGTCGAGCATGTCTCTGGCCTCGTCCGCGTGGCGAGCCAGCGGCTTGGTGCAGACCATGTCCTTACCCGCCGCCGCGCACATGAGCGCGGCCTCGCGGTGCAGGTGGTTGGGCAGCGCGATGAGGACGAGGTCCACGTCATCGCTCTGGACCACGTCTTCCATGTGGGTGGTCGAGCGGGCTATCCCCCACTCCTGCGCGAAAGCACCCGCGCGGTCTTCGGACTGCGAGTAGTTGATCACCACCTCGTGATCGGGCACGTCGCGCAGCCCCTGCTGATAAAAGGTCGCCACGAAACCACTGCCGAGAAAACCGATGCGAACCATGATCAGACCTCCTTACAGCTTGAGAGCACAGGCGCCGGCCTCCTACTTCGGAGGCTGGGCGTCGGGACCGTAGTTGTCCTCGCGGATGATCAGCTTCTCGCCGTCCGCGAAGCCGTCGCCGCGCTTGGAGAGCAAGTCAACGAGTCGCTTGCGCCAGATGGCGATGCGGTCCTGCGCGTCGGCATCGTTGATCTTGTCATGCAACTCGTCGCGGCTATCGGTCAGGTCAAAGAACTGCTCGCGGCCCGTGCGCGGGAACCAGATGTATTTCTCTCTACCGTCGGTGACGTACTGCATGGCGTTGAGCGGGTGGTAGCACGACGAGTGCTCGCCGTGCATGAACTCGCGCCAGTCCTCGCCACGCGCGGCCTTGATGACGCTCTGGCCGGTCATGTCGCCCGGGCCCTCGACGCCACATACGTCCAGCATGGTGGGCGCGACGTCCTGCTTGCCCACCGGATGCTCGAAAGTACCGGACGGCGCATCGAAGCCGCGCGGGTACTTGACCAGGAAGGGGATGCGTGCCGAGCCCTCATAGGCATAGGTCTTCCGGTGCATGTAGTGGTCGCCCACCATGTCACCGTGGTCGGAGGTCATCATCCACAGCGTATTCGCGGCCGCCTCGCGATCGATGCGCGGCAGATATTCCTGCAGGCGCCCCAACTCGTAGTCGATGTGGGAGATGCAGCCCATATAGCCAGCGCGGCAGCGATGGTTCTGAGCGGCGGTGAGTTCGCCATGCCAGGCCGTGCGATCGGGTTTGGGGTCGGGACGTCGATGCTCCTCGCACCAGTCGCCAATGGGCGGCTCGGGGACGTCGGCATCGTTGTACATGTCCCAGTAGAACTGCGGCGGATCATAGGGCGAGTGCGGGCGCAGGTGCGACACCCAGAGGAAGAAGGGCTTGGTGGGATCGCGTTTGGCGAGTTGGTCGAGGGCCACATCAATGGTCCACACGGTCGGGTGCAGGCGCTCCTCGAGATGCCACGGGCGGGCGAGCCAACCGTTGGCGTCAGAGCCGTGGCCGCGCTCAGAGACTTCCGGGCCGACCTGCTGCTCGAGCCAGTCCATGTAGTCATCGTCGCCCTTGCGCAGATCGTGGCAGATCACATTGTGATAGCCATACAACTTGCGGCGTGGGTGCATGTTACGCCAACCGACGTTAATACAGTGGTAGCCCGCTTGCGCCATCCACCAGGCCACACTCTCCTTCTCATCCCACTCCTTGGCGGTGTAGCCGATGGCGCCGCAGTCGTAACTGCCCTTGCCCATGTGCAGAACACGGCGCGCGCCGGTTGTGGACGGGATCTCGGTGTAGGCGTTGGGGAAGTAGAGTCCCTCGTTCGCCCAGGCATCGAGATTGGGCGTCTCCATTAAAGGATGTCCGGCGATGCCCAGGTAGTCGCCGCGGTGCTGGTCGGTGGTGAAGAGAATGACGTTTGGCCGGTTGTCGCTCATCGTGTCACCTCTGGCTGGCCGTACGCGAACGGCCGATAGTGGCTGCGCAGGTCACTTCGCCTCCGGATTGCGTGGTCCTTCCATCGAAGGGCATTCGCAGGAGGCCGTCGAATAGCGTGCACGACGCAACCCTCAAATGGAGGTGCGCCCATGCGCGACGGAAGATGGTGGTCCTGGTCGCCCTGACGGCGGCGATGTACGTGGCCGTCATGTTGCCATTCAAAGCACTCGTGATTATTCCGGGCTTCGCTGAGGTCAGGCCTGGCGTTGCCATACCAATCGTCTGCGGAATGCTGTTCGGCCCGGCGGCGGCATGGGGGTCGGCCTTCGGCAATGTCATCGGTGATATCGCCGGAGGCATGTTAAGCTTGGGATCCATCTTCGGCTTCGTGGGCAACTTTCTCCTGGCGTACCTTCCGTACCGGGTCTGGCGTACTGTGCGCGGCGCTGCCCCCGCGGACGGGTCAGCCAAGGGAGTGCCCGCCCTCGTTCTAGGGGCGCTGGCGGGGTCATGTGCATGCAGCCTGAGCATAGGCCTGGGGCTGCAGTCCTTGGGTCTGTTCCCGATGTCGTTGTTCACACCGATCATCGCTGTGGCCAACACGGTCTTCATGAGCGTCCTCGGTGCAATGCTGCTGCCACTGCTCTACCCGCGCGCCAACAAGTGGGGGCTGATCTACACGGACACCCTCCCCGAGCGCGATGTGAGGAGGACGTCGCTGGCGTGGCCGGGGCTCGCGGTGCTGTTGATCGGGTCGATCGCCGGAGTCCTGCTAGCCGCCAATGACATACCGGTTGGGCTGGCCAAGCAGGCAGCGGCCAATGCACAGCAGGCGGTGGAACAGCCCATCTCGCCGGACGAGCAGCCTTCAGCGCCGCCGGCCGAGGTAAGCCTCGAAGCTGACCCATGGGTGCCACGGCCCTTCGGACTCACCTTGCTCCAAGTAACGGGCGCATGTACTCTGATCACTTTGCTCGGCACCGTGATGATGTCACCCTTCGGCAGATCGGCTGCCAAGGCCGAGGCGGTGGAGGACGAGACGTGAGCGAGAGCCGGGGCACGTCGCTGGAGACACGCGAGGTGAGCTTCACCTACCGGGGCGGCGAGCAGCCTGCCCTGGAGGGCGTCTCCGTGACTCTGCAGCCGGGGCAGTTCGGCTACCTGATGGGGCGCACCGGTGCGGGCAAGACCAGTCTGTGCCTGTGCCTGAACGGGATCATCCCCGCCATGCAGACGGGCGAGTTCGGGGGCACCGTGCTGGTCGGCGGCGAGGACATCCACGGGCGCGGCGTCTACGAAGTCGCCGGGCAAGTCGGCGAGTTGTTTCAGGCTTTCGAGACGCAACTCCTGTCAAGCGACGTTGAGGCGGAGATCGCTTTCGGGCTTGAGAACGCCCAGATGCCACGAGACGAGATGCGCCAGCGGGTGGACGAGATGCTGGCCCTGGTGGGCCTCGGCGATATGCGCGAGCGTGAGCCCTCCACACTCTCGGGCGGGCAGAAGCAGCGACTGGCACTGGCGGCGATCCTGGCGCCCTCCCCCGCCGCGCTGATCCTCGACGAACCCACGACCGACATCGACCCTCGCGGCAAGCAGGAACTCATGGAGATCGTGGACCAGCTCACCGAGCAGGGCTTCACGTTGCTGGTGGCTGACCACGAGACCGAGGACGCGTTGCAGGCCGATGTACTGATGGTCCTGGCGGAGGGACGAGTGGCGTACTCGGGCCCGCCCGCCGAACTGCTGGCTGACCCGCAGCGGTGTCTGGAACTGGGCGTGCGGCCGCTGGACATGCCGGCGCTGTTCGCGGCACTGGGCCGACCGGAGCGGCCGCTTACTCCTGAAGAAGCGGCCGAGGTCCTCGGGGCCGAGAGCTTGCCGACGCCTGCGGATGCTCCCGCTGTTGACGAGGCCGAAACCACAGTGATTGTCGAGGTCGAGGATGTGCACTTCGCGTATCCGGAAGCGGAACGTGAGGCGCTGGCTGGCGTGTCGGTGAGCATCCGCGAGGGCGAGTTTGTGGTGATCCTCGGCGAAAACGGGTCAGGCAAGACCACACTCGCCAAACACCTCAACGGCCTGGCGCATCCCATGAGCGGGCACGTGACCGTCGCAGGGCTGGACACGCGAACGGCGTCGCCGCAGGACATGGCGCGGCAGGTGGGCTATCTATTCCAGAACCCCGACCACCAGATATTCGCCGAGACCGTCGAGGCCGAAATCGCGTTCGGCCCGCGCAACCTCGGTATTGCCGCCGACGAGATAAGCAAGCGGGTACGCGATTCGCTCGACATGGTGGGGCTGGCTGGCTACGAGGACCGCGACCCGTTCGTGCTGACCAAGGGCGAACGGCAGCGGGTGGCACTGGCCTCAATTCTGGCCCAGAAACCAAACGTGATCGTCTTTGACGAGCCGACCACCGGCCTCGACGGCCCTCAGCAGGAGGAGATGATGCAGCTTCTGGCTCGCCTGAATCGCGACGGCCAGACAGTGATCATCATCACCCACTGCACGTGGGCGGCAGCCGGGTACGCCAGGCGTGCGCTGGTCATGGACGAGGGGTTGCTTGTGGGCGATCTGCCTGTGCGCGAACTGTTTGAGGATGACGAACTGCTAGCGCGCGCCGACCAGGTGCGGCCGCAGGTGGCTGAGCTGTCGGCAGCCCTCGGCTGCGGCACGTTCCTGTCAGTGGCAGAAGCAGTCGAGCGGCTGCGCCCATCTACGGGAGGCGACGCCTGATGTCATCGTCACTGTTCAGGCGAGTGGCCTCACCGGGGCACGCCCGACATCCGGTCGCCAAGCTGCTGACGCTGCCAATCCTGTTCGTGCCACCGCTGGCTTTCAACGACCCCGTCTGGGCACTGGCGGGGCTGGCGATGTCGCTGGTGATAGTCGCGCTGACGGGGGCGGGGCCCAACCTGCGGCGCGTGGCCGTGCTGGGCGTGACGCTGCTGGTGGTGAGCACCATCATCTGGGGCCTGATGCTCCCCGGCCACGAACACCTGTGGTCCTTCGGGCCAGTGGGCGCCTCGCCGTTGTCGGTGGCCTACGGGCTGGCGATGGGCCTGCGCCTGAACGCACTGATTCTCATCGGCGTGGCATTTGTGAGTTGCACGAGACCAGAAGCTTTCACATACGCGCTACGGCACGCGGGGATGCCCGTGACGGCCTCACTGGCGCTGACACTGGCATTCCGGCTGGTGCCGATGCTGGCGGAGACGACGCGCACGGTGACCGAAGCGCAGATATCGCGCGGTCTCGACCTGCGCCGAGGCGGTCTGCTGACGCGAGCACGCCGGTATGTGCCACTGATGGTGCCTACGCTCACCTACGCGATGCGTTCAGCAGACGACCTGACGCGAGCGCTGGAGGCACGCGGACTGGGAGCGGCCTCGCGAGGCCGGACCGAACTGCGCGTGTACCGATGGACGTGGGCGGACACGGCACTACTGATAGTTGTGGTGGGAATTGCGGCGGCGAGCGTATGGGCACGGGCGAATGGATACGGCGAGATCGTGGATCGGCTTTAAGACAGAGGCAGGAAATGTCGGGAGCCCCACGAAATCAAGGGCACCGATTTTGAGAGGGAGGCACAACAGATGCCAAAGCTCTTCGGCAAAGAGTACACACGAGACCAGTTGATGCAGCGAGTGGGCCGCATTGAGCAAGTGGCGGGCGTCGAACGTATGGTGCTCGCGGAGGGCAACTCGACGGGCGTCGAGGCATTCCGGTTCCGGACAGGTGGCGGACTGGACTTCTCGGTCCTGGCGAGCAGAGGCATGGACATCGGCGCGGCGTCATACCGCGAGACGCCACTGGCGTGGGAGTCCAGCACCGGACCGGCACACCCGTCGCAGTTCGAGCCCGAGGATCTCGGCTGGCTGAAGACGTTCCATGGCGGTCTGTTCTGCACCTGTGGCCTGACCTACGCCGGCGCGCCTGGTCCAGACGGCGACGACAACCTGGGCCTGCATGGGCAGATCTCGCACATCCAGGCAGGGCACGTGTCCAGTGGAGCCGGGTGGAGCGGCGATCAGTACATCATGTATGCCGAGGGCGAGATGCGCGAAACAACCGTTTTCGGACCGAACGTGGTGATGAAGCGGACCGTGACCGCCGTTATGGGCGAGCCAGAGCTGCGCGTCACCGACGTCGTGCGCAATGACGGCTTCAAGCCTCAGGAGCACATGATCCTCTACCACTGCAACCTCGGCTTCCCGGTTATGGACGCGGATACAGAACTGGTGACGCCGCGGGAGACGATCGAGGGACGTGACCCGTATTCGCAGGACACGATCTCCCGGGCATCGCGCTTCGCAGTGCCAGACCCGGCCGTCGACGAGCGCGTCTACTACCATGAACTGACCGCGGACGCTGATGGCATGACCACCGTGGCGCTGGTCAATCGCGGACTGGGCGACGGGCTGGCGGTCTCGTTCACATGGGACATCAATGCGCTGCCCTTCCTGTCACAGTGGAAGTTCTCCGGCCAGGGCACGTACGTGACGGGCATCGAGCCCGGCAACTGCCATGTCACCGGCCGCGCATCCGAGCGCGACCGTGGCACGCTGCAGGTGCTCGAGCCGGGCGAAGAGCGCACGTACGAGATTACCATGGGCGTAGCTGACGGCAAGCGCGAGATCGACGGCCTCCTCAAGCGCATCAAGGCCATCTGAGCTCGGGACGCTCGTCGACTGACATCCAGGCAGGGAGACTGAGATGCATTCGAAGACGGTGAATGTGCGTTCGCCACTGCGGGTGGACTTCGTCGGAATGACGGATTACCTGCCAGCATGCCGGCAGTTTGGCGGCAGTATAGTGAACGCAACCATCAACAAGTACATATATGCGACTGCATCGCGACGCGAAGATGGCATGTTCGTGTTCAACGCACCCGATCACGGCGGTCTGCGGGTTGAGGTCGAGAGCCGTGACCAGCTCGACCCCGACGGCGAACTGGGCCTCGCTCAGGAGATCGTGCGGCGCTTTGATCTGCATGAGGGCCTGGAGCTGACCACATACTCGCAGATGCCGGCGGGTGCCGGTCTGGGGTCGTCCTCCACCATCGCCACGTGCATCATAGCGGCTGTGGACGCGCTGACAGGCCATGCGCTGACGAACTACGAGATGGCGGAAATGGCCATAGACTGCGAATCTGCGGCGCTGAACACCACGTACGGATGGCAGGACCAGTATTCACCCGTGACCGGTGGCGGGGCCAAATACATGCGTTATTGGCCAGAAAGCACAGGACGCGGCGTAGAAGTGGACAGCCTCCCCCTGCGCGCGGGAGTACTCGCCGGCCTGCAGCGCGCCCTGGTGGTGTGCTACTCTGGGATCTCGCGCCCAGCCAAGAGCATTCTCGATGCGGTCGCCAGTGGCGTGAGCAGCGGCGACAGCGGCGTGGTCGAGAGTCTTCAGGGCATGAGTCGGTGTGCCGATCAGATTCGCTTGCGCCTCCTCGAGGAGGAACTCGACGCGGCGGGGCGTCTGCTATCGGACGTATGGGAGCTGCACAAGCAGCTGCATCCCGACGTTACTAACGATGCGGTGGACGCGATGTACGACCTCGCGATGGCCGAAGGCGCGATCGGCGGGCGCGTCTGCGGAGCTGGTGGCGGCGGCACGCTGATGTTCTATTGCCCTCCGCCGGCAGACTACCGCGTGGCCCAGGCGCTCACAGATGCGGGCGCTCAGGTCTTTGACGTGGCGATCGATCTCACCGGCCTCCTGGTCTGGTAGTTTTCTTCCAGATCACCCAAACCCGCGAGGCCATGGTATCACTGGCCTCCCCGGTTTGACGTTGTGCTGAGGAAGCCCATTTTGCAGAAAAGGCGGACAAAGCGCTTGACAGGCCAGGGGGCGGTTGCTATACTCCCCAAGCTGTTGAGGAAAGACCACGGACGCAACGAGGAACTCCTGGGCCTGCCGGGAAGATTTTCTCCCGCAGGCTCTTGACTTTCTCCCTCCTCTACGGTATACTTGTCTCCCGCTGAAGAAAGCGGAAACCTGATCCTTGACAACTGAATAGCGTGCTATAGAGAGGTTCGAACTGCAAAAGCATAACCTCCGTGTGGGGTCATAGGCCTCACATCGGAGCCCCGTTTTTTTTAACGGAGAGTTTGATCCTGGCTCAGGACGAACGCTGGCGGCGTGCCTAATGAATGCGAGTCGAACGAGATGCGGCTGAAGCGATCCTTCGGGATCAATTCGGCCATCCATCAAGTGGCAAACGGGTGAGTAACACGTGGGTAACGTGCCTCGGAGACGGGAATAACAACAGGAAACTGTTGCTAATACCCGATAGTCTGGAAGCGGCATAAGTCACTTCCAGTAAAGGTCAGCCGCTCCGAGATCGGCCCGCGTCCCATTAGCTTGTTGGTGAGGTAACGGCCCACCAAGGCGACGATGGGTAGCTGGTCTGAGAGGACGATCAGCCACACTGGGACTGAGATATGGTCCAGACTCCTACGGGAGTTAGCATCCGGGAATCTTGCGCAATGGGCGAAAGCCTGACGCAGCGACGCCGCGTGGGTGATGAAGGCCTGCGGGTCGTAAAGCCCTGTCAAGAGGGAAGAATAAATGACGGTACCTCTAAAGGAAGCCCCGGCTAACTACGTGCCAGCAGCCGCGGTAATACGTAGGGGGCTAGCGTTGTCCGGAGTTACTGGGCGTAAAGCGCACGCAGGCGGTTTGGTCAGCGGCGGGTTCAATCTCGGGGCTCAACTCCGAAAAAGCTCGCCGTACTGCCAGACTCGAGCATGGGAGAGGGCAGTGGAATTCCCGGTGTAGCGGTGGAATGCGTAAATATCGGGAGGAACACCAGTGGCGAAGGCTGCTGCCTGGAACATTGCTGACGCTGAGGTGCGAAAGCCAGGGGAGCAAACGGGATTAGATACCCCGGTAGTCCTGGCTGTAAACGATGCTCACTAGGTGTTGCGGGTATCGACCCCCGCAGTGCTGTTCTGCTAACGCGTTAAGTGAGCCGCCTGGGGAGTACGGTCGCAAGGCTGAAACTCAAAGGAATTGACGGGGGCCCGCACAAGCGGTGGAGCATGTGGGTCAATTGGATGCTACGCCAAGAACCTTACCAGGGTTTGACATGTTACTGACCACGTAAGAGACTACGTTTTCTGCGCAAGCAGACAGTATCACAGGTGGTGCATGGCTGTCGTCAGCTCGTGTCGTGAGATGTTGGGTTAAGTCCCGCAACGAGCGCAACCCTCACCGAATGTTGCCATCGGGTAATGCCGGGCACTCTTT
>JALGSU010000041.1 GCA_029821735.1 Candidatus Zipacnadia bacterium
TCGCGATGCACGTCCAATCCTACATACATGGGTTGCGCCTCCTTGGCGGAAGTTGGACCGTCATGAACTGACCTTCGCCATGCGACCGCGCAACCCATTTTCATGGTATCAGAAGTTCGAGGCGGAGGGATCGCAGGTTCTCAGCTACCTCTCGCTGAGTTGCGCCACGCCGCTCTCGCCAGAGTTCAAGTACTATGGCGAGCGCTGGCGACAGACGCCGCAGTCGCGGGTGCTTGCCGACTCTGCGCTGGATCCTCAGACGCGAATCTGGGCGCATACCACGGTCTGCGCTGACAGCGAATCCTACCGCGACTTCTACCTGTGGATGCTCAGCCGGGCCGTCAATGAGCTGGAACTCAAAGGCGGTCTGTATTTCGATCAGGCTGTGCCACAGATGTGTGGCAACGACGCGTATGGCTGCCGATGGGTCGATGGGGAGGGTGGCGAGCACAAGAGCTTCACGATACTGGGGACGCGCGAACTTGCGAAGAGAATCTACGTGATGATGAAGGGCTACAGCCCCGACGCGCTGATCGCTCACCACATGTCCGGTGAGGTGACGATGCCGGTGCACGGCTTCTCAGATATTATGATCGACGGCGAGAACCTCACCGGGAAGGTGGGGGTGGCGGGGAACTACTACGGCGCGCTGCCGCTGGACACGTTCCGGGCGGAGTACATGCCGCGGCAGTGGGGGGCGGTTCCGGCGATTCTGCCTCAGCACGCTCGTGCAGCGTCGATACTGAAGGGGCGAGAGGACGAGCTGTATTGGTACAACTCGCCCGAGGCGAAGAAGCCGATTGATCATTTGATGGGCTTGGTGCTGGTCCATGATGCGATGATATGGCCAGCGTGGGAAGTCAGGCCGAACGTGGTGTGGGAAGCGCAGGACGCGTTCGGCTGGGATGAGAACGTGGAATTCCTGCCCTACTGGAACAATGCTGAGTACGTCGAAGTGATTGCGCCAGCAGACGAGAACGTGGTGGTGTCGGTGTTCCGGCGCCCGAGCCGGATCATGCTGGTGCCCATGAACAACACGGATGCCGACGTGGAGCTGAGGGTGAGGGTGGAGACGACCGCGCTCGGCCTCGAAGGGGGCGGACAGATGCGCCTGACCGACATGTATATTGGCGGGGAATTCACAGTGGAGGAGGGCGTCGTGACGATCCCGATGCCCGCGCGTGGGTTCAGGATGCTGGTCAGCCCCGAGTAGCGCGTCCGAGAGCGCCGCGCGCATGTGCAGCAGAGACTATTCATGACAGGGGACGATGAAGATGCGCTTGCTCACCGCCGCGCTGGCCGTGGCCTGCATCTGCCTGAACGCCTCCGCCGAGACGTACCGCTTCGACATGGGCGGAGCCCATTCGCCTGTGGCGACGGGATACACGCAGGTACTGCCCGACACGATGCTGGAGGCGAACCCGGCGTATGGCTGGGCCAGCCGCACGAGCATGATCGTCCATCGGAACGAGCCCACAAACCCCTACTACGCTGAGCGCGAGTCGCTTGAATACACGCTGTACTCTGACGGCGTGCTGACGGTGGGCGAGAACACCTTCAGCTTCGAGGTCGAGCCCGGCAGGTACCGGGTGACGGCGATCATCGGCGATCTGGCTCTGGGCGAGGAGCGGCCGGGAAACAGCATCTGGGCCAATGACGAACTGATCGTGGCAGACGAGGGGACCAACGCCTCGGTGAAGGCTTACGGGTTCGCGGTGGACGCCGCCGGTGGGACGATCGCGCTACGCTTCCGCGCCGACAGCCTGCAGCGATACTCGACCGTCATTGGCGTGACCGCAGAGCCGCTGGCTGCGGGCGAGGCTGTGGAGCTTTCGGTGGAGGAGTATCCGGAGGAGCCGGTGACGCGCGAGACATATCTGCTGAACTGGCAACTGCTGCAGGACGACCTGGTGGCCGATTGGGAGTTGGCCAAGGGCGAACTCGCCGCCGAGGGCGCTGATCTGGCTTACTGGGAGACGCAGGCGGCGGCGCTGAAGGAGCGGGATGATTACCGGGAGTACTGGGGCTGGAGCTTGGGCGGTGGCACGTGGGAGCGCATGGCAGTGCAGACGGGGCGTCTGGATATCGGGCAAATCTGCTCAGGTTTTGGGGAGATGGGCATCGACGGATTTGGGAGCAACAGCCCGGTGGTCACTGAGCAACTGATCGCGAACGGCTTTGGGCATTCGGTGTCGGGCGGCGGAGAGAATTTCCCGCAGCCGGACATGACGGGCATCACGCTGAACCTGATGGCGAATCGCGATGGCTCCCGGCAGACCATGGAGCGGGTGTACTGCAACGTCGCCCCGGAAGTTATCGCGGCCTTCCAGGATGTCTGGAACGCGCGGCTGAGTGAAGTTGCGCCGGACGCGAGCTTCTTCCTGATCGACGAGCCTCGCGGGATGTGGTATTCGGGGCGGTTCGGTGACTATAGCGACGCGGCGCAAGAGGTGTTCCGGAGCTGGGCCGCCGAGCGTGGCTATGAGGAACTGGCGACGAGTGGCATTCCCGAGCGTGGGCGGAATCTGGACTTCTACCGGTTCTACCAGTTCCGCCTGCAGTCGGTGGCGTATCTGGTGAAATCATTCATCCAGGACACGCCGGTCGAGGACGTGCCAACCGCTCCGGGAAACGGGAACATCGGGCCCGAGCAGATGAACCACAACGGCTACTGGCCGCCGGCGATTGCCGAGGCGGGCCTGATCAGCTCGTGCTGGGCCTACGGTGAGCCGGCCTCGTGCAAGATGTATGCTGAGACCGTGGCGATGGCTCGCGAGTTCGGGGGCCAGAGCATGATCGTTCCTCCGCTATACCCCGGGGCGCATACGCCGCGGCAGGCCATCCCGATGCACGTGGCCTGCATCAGCGCGATGACGACGCGAGTGAACCCGTGGCACTTCCGTGGGCCAGTCAACGGGCCGGATCGCCCGCAATGGATGAAGTCGGTTTACTACAGCGCGCGACTGACGCACGCGACCAGTGGTCTGGTGCATGAGCCGGGGCTGTACGTCTGGTGCCCGGAGTCGCTGGTCTACAACGACCTGGTCGAGATGAACGGTGCTGAGGCCGGGCACTGGGCGGAGACCTGGCGGGCGCTGTATGACGCGAATCTGGACTACGCGGTCACGAACACGCTGGAAATCCCGGCGGACTCGGTGGTGCTGTACAGTTGCGCGCGGCCGGTGCTGAACGAGGAGGAGTACGGGCGTCTGCAGGAGTTCGTGGCAGGCGGCGGCACGGTGCTGTGCACGTTCGCGGACACGCCGGAGAGTCCGGATGGTGTTGAGTGGGTGGGCTGGGATGAACTGCCTGCGGCGCGGGTGATGCCCGTGGAACTCACGCCAGAGGCGGTTCGCGAGCGCGCGGGGGCATTGGGCGTGGATCGGAACTGGGAGACGGGCGCGGCTGGGGTGAAGACGTACGCTTTCACGCGCGGGGAGACCGTTGTTCATCTGCTGAACAACACTGACTTCGAGGAGGAGGCGACAGTGGTCTTGCCGGTGGCGACGCGAGATCTGCTCACTGGCGAGACGCTGGCAGCGGGCGATGAATTGATACTGGGGCCGGGGCTGTACGCGCTGCTTGAGCAATAGCGGGTGTGGAACGACGGAGGATGGCGATGGCTGGATTGCTGGGCGTGCGACATTGGGCGCTGATCGCTGCGCTGGCACTGGTGGCGGGCGCTTACGCGGAACCGCTGCCGACTGGCGAGGGCGGTGAGACGGTGGACGTGACCCTCGAAGGCGGCGCGCGCATCGAGGTGGATGAGAAGGCTGGTGGCGACGTCATCGTCCTCGATGGAAAGCCCGGCAGCTATGGGCGTATCGAGGTGAAGGTTCGCGTCGACGAGGTGCTTTCGGCGACAGTGCCGCTGAGTTGGCGGGGGAGCTTCCTCGTCTACTTCAATGGCGAGGGGCGTCCGTGGGTGATCGTCGAGACAGATAAGGGACGGGTCACTTTCGCCGGCAAGCGCCCGGTGGCGCTGGGTGTCTGGCACGACATCGTCTTTGAGTATCGGGCGGACGACTATGGGATGCTCTGGGTTGATGGGCGCAGCGTTGTAAGCTTCCACGGACGAGGGGTGCTCGGTCAGGGCGAGGATGAGATGTGGCTCGGCCGGTATCATTGGGTAGACCCCGAAAGCGGCGAAGAGCATGAGCGGTTCATGCACGGCGCAGTCGCGCAGCCGCGGCTGACGGTGCTTCCCGATGACGACCTGCTGGACTTCGGCACCGAGGGCATGAGCAATGTGATGAATGTGAGCTGGGGCGACGCGATCGTGGTGGGGGAGGGGTGGCGCAAGCTCAATCGCCTGGAGCATGTGCAGCATCTGGTCAACGAGTGTCAGCGATTCGGTGTGACGAAGATGCTGATCCGCTGCTCGGGCGAGATCATCCAGACCTTCCACGAGAGGCGGATGGCTGAGGACCACTGGTACTTGAGTGCGCTCAAGGACGTCGACGGCGACATTCGCACGGAGATCATAAAGCAATGTCATGCTGCGGGGATCAAGGTCTACGCATACAGCACTATCTTCGACGAGGGAAGTCCGACGTCGATCAAGTATGGCAACGAGCCATTCATCTGGCAGTCGCACTTCACCATCGAGCACCCGGAGTATCTCACGGAGAGCCGGGACGGGACGCAGCGTCAGTGGGGCGTTCCCTGCTTCGCATACCCGGAAGCCAGGCGGTACATCATCAGCACCTTCGAGCACCTCATGCGCAAGTGGCCCTTCGACGGCATCTATATATGCACGCGCACGCACTCAAAGCCGGCCGAGTTCGCGGACCAGTTCGGCTACAACCAGCCCATTGTTGACGAGTTCAAGCGACGCTACGGTGTGGACATCAGAACCGAGGAGTTCAGCCATCAGCAGTGGTGGGATCTGCAGGGAGAGTATCTGACCGAGCTACTGCGCGAGTTCAGGCAGGCCTTCGCGGACGACGAGATCATCATCGGCGTGCCTCGCGCGGACCACATCGGGCCGCCCTATGGGAACATGAGTCTGGACTGGCGCACGTGGTGTGAGGAGAAGTTGGTGGACGGGATGGTGCTGGGCGTAATCAGCGGCGGGTGGCACTACCCCGACACGCGCAACCTGCCGGGGTACGTCCAGAGCCAGCAGGACAACGTCGGCATGCGCGATCTGGACTATGATCTGGGCGAGTGGTTCGGCCCGTGGTGTGAGCAGCACGGGGTCGAGATGTACACGCAGCAGGGCGCGTTCTTCGCCGACGATGAGCGCGAGATGCTGGCGCACCCCGGCATGGCGGGGCTCGTGGTGAACATGCGGTTCCGCTAGAACTGGCGCGGCCCGCGGGCTCATTCGGCCAGGGCTTCGGACCCCTGCGGCGGCCAGTGGGAGAGATAGTGTCGCTCGCCGAAGTGCGCGAGGTCTTCGGGGAAGACGAACATCCCCGAACTGATAACCCGGCCGCCGGTCTCGATGTGCTCGAGAATTGCCCGGCGCAGACTGGTGTCGCGCGGCGCGGTGGCGGGATCGACGTCCATGGTGCCGAAGACGAAGTAGAAGCCGGATGTGGGCCCGGAAGCTATGGGGTAAAGGTAGAGCTCCTTCTGGTAGAAGACCATGTTGGAGTCGGGCCGATAGAAGGTCTCAATCTCGGGGTCCAGTATCCATGACTGGCATCCGAAGGCGACGAAGGGCGTCTCCGGGAAGTGCCGAGGGAAGAACTCGAGGGCCATGGCCATCGACTCGAGGCAGCGTTCGAGTGTCATGCCGCCGCCGGGGGGAATGTGCATCTCAAGCATGGTGTCGCCGGGCTTGAGCGCAAGCTCCCACTCGCTCGCGGGAAGTGTGATCGGTATGGGCACGGCGACGCCGGCAGGCGATATGGGCGTGCCTGTGACGCCACGGTCATCCTCCGTCAGCGATGCGACCCAGCCACCCTCCTGCGGACCGTGTTCGGTGGACGCCACGAAGCCATCGGCGGCGAACTTGACGTCGGCCTCGGAGAGCGCTATCACCTCGCGGGTGACGCGGTGTCGGTAGACGCGGATCGCGCCGTGCATCGGTCGAAGCATGTATTCGAAGCGGCCAATCTGGTAGATATCGCCAGCGGTGTGGTTGCGCACCCAGTACAGGGCCCGCGGGTGCGCTCCCCAACGCGCAGGGTGACTGACGTGATAGACATGGACCATCTCGGGGAAGTGGGTAGTGGTGGCCGCGGTGACTTCGGCGGGGATGCCCATGTCCGAGTGAAGCCGGATCATCTGAGGCACCCCAGATAGCAGGATGAGCAGATAGAATGCTCCGGACAACTCGCCGAGAGCGTCCTCCAACTCCGGCCACTGGTGGATGTTGTTCGGCGCGTAGTCGCGATGCACGTAGACGAGCTGGTGGCAGTGCCACGCGAGCTCCAGCAGCGCGGGGCTGGCGGCGATAGCCTCGGCTGCGTCTCGCAGTGAGGCGTCCGCATCGGCGGGCAGACCTGCGAACTCCCGCGAATGGATGAACTCCTCAGGATCGAGGAACGACGGGCGCCCGGGAGGCAGCGAGGCCAGCGACTCCTCCCAGTGAGGGGCGAGCAGCTCCTCGGATTGTGGCACGGCAAGCTCGGTGAGTACTTCGGTCAGCGTCAAGATAGCACCGCCTCGTTGATGGGTGGCTGCAAGTGCTGGTGTTTCGCGATGGCTCGCACATCTTCCTGCCGAGGCTATTCGGCGCGGCTCAGCGGTCCGAGTTCGAACTCCGGTCGGCTACCCATGGTGAGCGCGGCGTGAGTGAAGACCGGGTAGACGCTCCATTCAACGCAGGTCACGATGTCGGGCCTGCCATCGCCGGTAAGATCGCCGACCCACGGGTGTGGGCCGTGGTTGGTCACCTTGATGGGCTCGCCGAAGCAGCAGAGGGTCACAGGTGGCTCGAAGACCGGGTCGGTGGCGGTGCCACAGTTTCTCAGCAGGAAGATGCTGGGCTCGGGACGTGAACCCGCGCAGCCATAGACGATGTCGATGAGGCCATCGCCATCCCAGTCGACGCAACTGAAGCGCTCGGTCCAATGCTGCTCTCGCTCGACGATTGCGTCATCAATGAGACGCCCGTCATTCAGGCGCAGCGGCCGGTCCTTCTTGAGGCGCAGTTGGCCCTCGCCATCGCGGTATTGGGTGAAGAGCGTCAGCTTGCGGGTGGCGCCATCGTGGGTGACCATGTCCATGAGACCGCCACCGGTGAGGTCGGCGAAGCCTGCGCCGGTGCGCCAGAAGAACGGACGGGTGGCTTCCAGCGGGTAGGGCTGGCCGGGCGTGTTCTTGCCTGCCGACAGGCGCGCGGATTCGGCGCGTGCTTCGGGGGAGTCGGGGTACCCGTCGCATATGATCTGCTGGCGAGGGCCGAACTCGGGGTGAGTGCGCGTGCCGATGTTGCGGAACCAGAAGATGCGATTTGTCTCGTTGGGGAAGATGAGGTCCGGGAGTCCGTCGCCGTCCCAGTCCACGAAGGCCGGGAAAGGGTAGCCCATGTTGTGCCAGTGATCGCCACCGAGGATGTCGTTGCGGAGAAGGCGGATGGGCTGACCGTCGGCGAGGATTTGGCGCGCTTCGGCGTACGATGGCGTTTCCCGGGTACCCTCGTTGATGAGTATGCGCGGCCAGCCATAGCCCCCGCCGATGAGCAGGTCCAAGTCACCGTCGCCGTCCCAGTCGCAGAAGAACGGCCAGGCCTGGTCGCTGAGCGCCAAAACGGCGGACAGCGATTGCGCCCGGTCCGATCGGGTGAAGCGTGGCTGGTCTGGGTCGGCAGCAGTCTGCTCGAAGAACGTGACCTCCTGCCAGAGATTGTGGCCGACGAGGAGACCGGAGCGCTCCCCATCCTCGGCTGGGGCAACGGATGTGCACCAGAAGCAGTCGATGTCATCGAGCGGCTGCGGCGGTCCGAAACTCGGAGGAGTGCCGCCGAGATTCCTGCGCCAGCCGACCGTCTTCGCGCGCGGATCAGGGGGCTCGCCGGGGAGCAGACAGACGGCGTCCGGGAGGCCGTCGCCGTCCACGTCATAGAAGCATGGGTCGTCACCGGCGTCGATGGCGACCGGGGACGCGAACTGGGGCAGCCCGTCGGCGGTGCCGAGGTTGCGCAGCCAGGCCGCGCCGACGACGATGTCCGGCAGGCCGTCCCCATCGAGGTCGGCCACGCGGCAGGGGTACCAGTCGCTGGCCAGCCGGGGCCGGGTGCCGGCCTTGGCGAAGATTGGCATGCCTCCGTCATCACGCCCGCCGGTATTCACGAACACGTGCACTTCATCGCCGACACTGGGTGAGTAGACCAGATCGAGCAGGCCATTGCCGGTCAGGTCGCCCAGATCAGCGTGCATGTAGGTGGAGTTCATTTCGCGGAAGTCGCGGGCGTCGGGACTGTCGACGTAGCGCAGTCGCACCGGATCGCCGAACTCGAATGAGCCGGAAGCGCCCGTGCGCGGGTGGCAGTATACGCTGCTCCACGGATCCCCGGGGCGGCGAGCGTAGTTCCAGCAGCCGATCAGGTCGGGGCGGCCATCGCCGGTGAGGTCCGCGAGGCGGGAGAGGTAGATGGCGGTAACTGGTCGGGGTACGCCGGCGTTGTAGCGGAGGAGGTCGCCGGTGCCGATGAGCGGGACGTGTGGGGAGGGTGAGAGCGGCGGGCGCTCGGCGGTCAGGGCGAAGCGGATCTCGTATTCTGTGTGGTCGGGATGATTGATGACCCAGGCGACGCGACCGCGATCCCCGTGACTGAAGCCTTGGCCAAGGGCGTGAGGCACCGTGGCGCCCGAGAGCGTGTCGACCACGGTGATGGAGTTGGGGTCGAGCACACCGGGAACGTTCGCAGCGGCGGCAAGTTTGCCGAAATCGATTTCCGGGTCCATAGGGACGTTGGGCAGGGGCAGCTCCGAGGTGACCCGCAGTGGCAGTCGATGGGTGCTGAGCGGCTGCGCGTGCAGGCTCGAGACACACAGGCCGGTCATCAGAAGAGCGAGGAACCATAGTGGCATCGGCATAGCCACGCCTCCGGAATCGATCGCGTCTTCTTCAAGCGAAACGAGGTTCAGTCGAGGGATAGAGATGACCTCTCCGCCCGGGGGAAATCTGTGCAACGGGATTTGCGGCAGGGAAGAGCGAGGCAGGCGTGGAAGCTTGCGACACGACTAACAGGTGCGCCGCGTCGCCGGGAATGAGGTGCCAGATGCCGAAGCGCATACTTGTCGCGATCATGACCGTGCTGCTCTGCGTGACCAGTGTGGTTGAGGATCTTGCCTCGACACGCACCATCGCGCCGGGCGTGACGTACTCGGCAATCCTGCGTGGCGACGGTCCATGGGAGATCCGGGTGGTGCGCCTGCAGCGCGACGAGCCGACGGTGCATCTGGACGCGGGTGTCGGGGGCGGGACCGTGCGAGGATTCGCGGGGGTTTCGCGGATCGTCGAAGCGATCAGTCGTCCGGAGGCGTACGCGGTCGCGGCAGTGAACGGCGATTTCTACGCGATGTCAGGGCCGACCGCAGGGCTGACACGGGGACCGTCAGTCGCGGGTGCGGAACTGATCAGCACGGGCCCGACGCGGAATGCTTTCTACGTGACCGCAGACGGGACGCCGCGCATCGGCAGGCTTGAGGTGTCTGTCAGCCTGACGACTCCGGCGGGCGAGGTGCCGGTGGGGGCGGTGAACAGGCCGCGTCCTGAGGACGGCCTGGCGCTCTATACCGATCGGTGGGGTTGGCCCGTCACGGGGCCGGCGCTGGTGGTGGCAGCGGAGGGGCTGCCTCTGGGCAGCGAGGGCCAGTGGGCCGGGCAGGTGACTGAGGTGGTGGCTGCTGGCGCTTCGCGGGAGGTGGGCGCGGGGGAGATTGTCATCGCCGGGGCGCTGGCTGGCGTGAGCGCGGGCGATGCGGCGAAGGTGACGATCCAGACGGCGGGCGTCGCGGAGCCGGTCGTCGCCGCAGTCGGCGGCGGGCCGATCCTGGTGAAGGACGGGCTCATCGTTGTGGAGGACAGCGCAAATGCCGCAGTGCATCCTCGGACTGCGGTCGGGTTCAGTGACGATGAGATCGTGTTGGTAACAGTGGATGGTCGGCAGACGGGCTGGAGCGTGGGCATGGCGATGCACCCACTCGCCGCGCTGATGGTGGAACTTGGGTGCAGGCAGGCGATCAATGTGGACGGGGGCGGCTCGACGACGGCGTGGGTGCGCGGCGAGATCGTGAACCGTCCATCAGACGGGCGTGAGCGATCAGTGGCCAACGCGTTATTGGTGCTCTCGGGCGCTCCGACCGGCCCGTTGGCGAGGATTGAGGTCGACCTGGCGGGCATCACGGCACTCCCGGGCGCCCGCGTACCGGTTGAGGTGCGGCTGCTCGACGAATGGTACAATCCGGTTGCGATTGAGGCCACCGAACTGGTTGTGGAGACGGTTGACGGGCCGGTGAGCGCGACGTGGGATGGCGAAGCGCTGTTGATAGGGAACTCGGAGGGCGAAGGCACGCTGCGTCTGCGTCACCGGACGTCGGCCGCAGCAGGGGCGGCGATGCCCATGCGCATCGTCTCGTCGGTCGCCGGAATTCTCGTGGAGCCCGCGGAAGAGATCATGGCCGAGGGCGACGAGGTCGGTTTGCACGCAAAGGGTCTGACAGCCGAGGGAGAGTCGGTCTGGATTCCGGAGGATCGGCTGGCATGGCGGGCTGAGGGCGAGGGAGTTGCCAGCCTCGGCGGCGGAGTCTTCAAGGCGCTGACGCCCGGGGTCCGTGCGCAGGCAGTGGCTCAACTGGGCGAGATTGCGGGGAGCGCGGCGTTGCTGGTGGCCGGTGAGGAGACGGTCGAGGACTTCGCAGGCGCGGAGCTCGAACTGGTCGTGACCCACGTGCCTGAGGACGACACGGTGACCGCATCAGCCGAGGTGGTGGACGAGGCGGGGCGGTTCTGCAGGCTGAGCTATGATCTGGGAGGGCCAGCCGGTACGCGGGCGGCGTACTTGCGGCTGGGCAGAGACGTGGGGAGGCTGGCACGAGCGCACGGGGAGACTGCACCGTGGCTGCGCGCGCAGATTGTGGATGGTAACGGTACGCCGCATCGAGTGACTCTGGCGAGCGCTCTGACCCCGGGCGATGAGTGGCAGCGCCTGACAGCGCGTCTGCCTGACGGGCTGAAAGCGCCGCTCACGCTGCACTCAATATATGTGGTGGCGACAGCGGGGAAAGTGTCGGCGGGCAGCGTGGACATAGATACTGTGCGCGTCACGCGCCTGCCTGAGTAGACGCGATCGGCCATACTGAGATCACTCTTCCGAGGAGATGCAGTATGCGAGTTCTGACGGTAGCGATAGCACTGGCAGGGCTGCTCAGCATCGCGTCCGCCGACGTCACGGTGGTGCGGATGGATGACGTCAGCGGCTTCAGAGTCGATGCGCCGATCGAGCCTCTCACCATCGAGGACAAAGAGGAACGCAGTGCGCTGCATATGCGCCTGCCCTGCAGCGGGAAGGGCGTCACGGCGATCCGTTACAGCTTCGCGGAACTGCAGGACTGGCGCGGGTATGACACTCTGAGCTGGCAGATGCTGGCCTCGACTACGGGGACGAAGTCGCATATCCAGGTGCAACTGTTTGATGCGAACAACAACGAGGTGATGATGCGGGGAGACTTGCAGCCCTGGCACCTGGGCAAGTGGCGGCCGATGAGTTGGAACTTCGCGCAAGCGAAGCCGAAGAAGGCGCCGCTGGACCTGTCGCGGATCAAGATGGTGTTCTTCTCTGCCTGGCAGGATTTCTACGGGCACGAGGATGGACACGTCGTCGATTACTGGTTCGGGCCCGTGACGCGAGCGCGCAGCTATGAGCCGACGACGCTCGCCGTGGCGCCGACCACTACGCCGCCTGTGATCGATGGCCAGATGGACGACGCCTGCTGGAGCACCACGCCGGTGGCTCAGCAGTTCTTCCTGCGCAAGGGGGAAGGGTTGCCCAGAGAGACGAGCGAGGTCCGCCTGCTGTGGGATGAGGCGAATCTGTATCTCGCGGTGCAATGCTTCGCCGAGGTGCTCGACCCGGTGCTGCAGCGAGCGGACGAGTTTGTGGCCAAAGTGACTGAGCACGACGGGCCGGTGTTCCGCGACGACTGCATGGAGATATTCCTGGGGCCCGCTGATGAGCCGGCTGAGTACAGACAGTTGGTCACGAACGCGGTGGGCGGTCGGTACGAGGGCAAGGGGACGGACGGCACGTGGGATGCGCCCTGGAAAGCGATGGGCTCGACCAGCGAGGAAGGGTACTGGGTCGCGGAGGTGGCGGTGCCGTGGGCGAGCCTCGGCATGACGCCCGTGGCGGGGCAGGAGTTGGTGGCGAACTTCAATCGCACGAACAAGGCGCAGGGCGAAGTGAGCATGTGGTCGCCGGTGACCTTCGCCTTCCACGCGCCGGATGAGTTCGGCCGACTGGTGCTGCTGGCTGAACCGCCATCGGTGGTGGTCGAGGGCGGGACGATTCCGCCGCTGATGATGGGGGAGAACCTGATCAGCCCGCTGCTGCGCGCGGTGCGCGACGGGCGTGTGCAGGTGCGCTCGAAGATCGCGCAGGGCAATAGCGAGAGTGAGAGCGCGAGGACGTTTGGCGTGTCGGCAGGCACGAGCGAACGGCACGAATTGCCGATAGCGCTGGATGCGCCGGGCGAGGTCTCGGTGGTCTATTCGGTCATGGATGCGGACACCGACGCGCTGCACTACCAGTCGCCGGTGTGCACGTTTGCCACGGCGGCGGTCGCGACAGCAGAGATCGAAACCAGCGCTCCGTGCGAAGTGTTTCTCAACGGCGCGTCGCTGGGCAAAGCCGGCGGGGCGGTCAAAGGGTATCTGGAGCCGGGTGCGAACGTGCTGGCGATCGTCGCGACAGAGCCGGTCGCGGTGTCTGTCAGCGCCGGCGGAGTGTCGCTGTCTGGTGCGCAGGGCTGGCGGCAGGGCCTGGGGCCGGTCGAGGGGTGGCTTACGCCGGAGTTCGATGACTCGACGTGGCAGTCGGCGGATGAAGCGGACGGCAAGCTGGACACAGGAGCGGGAACGTGTTTCCGGCGCGTGCTGGCTGCGGAGGTGACGCACCTGGGGCAACTGGGCGATGCGGATGATGTTCATGTTGTGGCGGGCGGGGCGCAGCACCTGCCGCTGGTTGTGGCGAGCCCCCTCGAACGTGCACTGAAGAACGCGAAGCTGGTTATCGAGACGCCGCCGGGTCTGGAACTGATGGACTGGACCGAGAAGGTTCCGTACGAATGGACGGGGACGTATCAGGGGTATGCGGCGTCGGCCTTTGAGCGGGACGGTGAGCAGTGGCGGCGGCATGAACTGGCGTGGGAGGAACTGCAGCCGGTGTCGTACCGGGCCGATGCACACGCGTCATACACCGATGAGCGGATCCACACGCTGGGCTTTGTCGTCCGCGCGGGGGAGGTGGCGCCGGGCGAGCATCACCTGAACGTGTGGGTGGAGGGTGAGGATGGGGCGGTGGTTGAGCTGCCGAAGGCCGTGAAGCTGACGGTCCTGCCCGCGCTGGCAGACAAGCGGCCCGAGCAGATTGAGCTGCTGATGTGCCACGGGTTCGGCGCAGGCAACTACTCGGGCGAGGAGATGGGCGCGCTGCTTGACGTGATGTCATCGGCGGGGGTGAACTCGTTCGTTGAGCGCACACACGCTCGAGAACTGTACTACCCGATGCTGGCAGAACGTGGGATGAAGAACGTGTCGGAGTCGCTGCACTATCACTGGTCACGAGGACTGGACCTGGCGGGCAACAGGTTCGTTGACTTCGACGCGACGCATAAAGGCTCGCGCTATACATTCGCCTGCCCACTGTGGATCATCGGCGAGGGGCGCGAGGCGGTGAGCGACAAGCTGGCCGAATACATAGCGAGTGCACCGTTGCCGCCTGACGCTCTGTGGTGGGACATGGAGTTCGGCCCGAAGAGCACCTGCTTCTGCCCGCGCTGCCTCGCGCAGTTTGCCGAGGAGCATGGCATTGAGGAGGAACTCACCGCGCAACTGGTGATGGAGAAGTACGAGAGCGAGTGGGTCGACACGTGGTGCGGGCGATGGGCGGAACTCGCGGCGGTGTATCGCGAAGGGATGCGCAAGGCAGTGCCCGACGGGCAACTCTACACCTACAGCGCCTATCAGACGGAGCGCGCGCGTGGAAACTACTGCATCGACTGGACGCTGATGCGAGAGGGTTGCGACGTGGCGTCGGCGGGGTATGGGTGGAACGATCAGATCATGGCGGACACGCTCGCGGCCCTTGACGGGACGCCGCTGCTGGGCGGGGTTGGCTACTACAAGCCACCGCGTCAGGTGAACCTGAAGGTCGAGTACCTGAAGCTGCTGCTGGCCGGGTGCAAGGGCGTCATGCACTACCAATGGAGCCCGCTCGATGGGCTGGACTACACGCGGATCTCCGAAGCCGCGGCGCTGGTGGCGGACCACGAAGCGTTCTTCGTGGACGGTGTGCGTGCGGACGAACTGGTGCAGGGAGTCGCGGCCGGCAATCTGGGCGCGCTGAGGCAGGGCGAGCGTTTGCTGGTGGTCATCACCAACGCGAGTTCGGAGGATGCGACCTACGCTGTGAGCGTCGCCACGGGCCGGGGGGCGGCCGCTGAATACTACACGGGGCAGACATACGAAGACACCGGGCAGATGCAGGTGACCGTGCCAGCGCATGACGCGCGAGCGCTGGTGATGGAGTTGGCGAACTGACGGGCGGTTGCCTACTCGGGTAGCACGAAGTGGAAGCTCCCGCGCGCCATGACGAACGACGTCTGGTATGGGTCGTCGCCGATCGCGAAGCCGGCGCGGCTGACCACGTTCTCGTCCCAGTGGTTGAGCTGGACCTCCCTGATCGCCGCGGACAGGGGATCGGTGAGGATCCGGTCGCCAATGGTCAGGAACGGATGGGTGATGGTGAAGGGCTGGTCGGGCGCGGGGTAGTCGAAAGTCAGAGCGTTGACCTTGCGGAGCACAGTCGCCGGGACCGAGAAGCTGCAGTCGCCCTTACGCCCGGCCGCGATGCTGCCCACGGCGGTCCCGTTGACGAGAACCTGAACAGGCGCGGCGGGCGCGAGTGATGCGCCGATCACGGTGCCCACCGCGAAAGTGAGTGTGGCATCAGTGTCGGTGGGGGGCGACGGACGGTTGTTGTTCACGACGAAGACTTGCGTGCGTATCTCGTCGCCCGGCGTCAGGCGCACGCTGACTTCAGCGAGCCCATCGGCGACCTCGGCGGTGTCCCACGTTGCCGCGAAGATCGCGCGGTGGAATGGGCGGCCGGTCTCGGTCATGGGTCGCCACTGTCCGCCCGCGACGGAGAACTCCAGCGTCTCACCCGGTTGCGGCTCGACCAGATGTGCCTGAAGCGCCGCCTGCCCCGATAGCGGCGAACCATACTCGGGCGAGACCATCGTGACGCGTTCGCCGAGGCCCTTGTAGAAGCACTCCAGCGATGTCCCCGTGACGTGGTAGATCATGTATCCCTGTGGGCTGAGATCGGCGCAGGGGCCGTTCCACCATGTGCCCGAAAGTGCACCGTGAATGCGGGACGGCACGGGACGCTGCTTCTCAGATACGACGTGCGCATCGCCGACGATCTGCAACTGAATGCCGCCCTCAGCGGCTAACTCCGCGAAGCCGGGCAGGTGCCTCTCGATCTCGTTCTCGGATATGGTGAGCGAAACGGCACCCGCCGAGCGACTGCGCAGATCCGCGCGAAGCCATGCCACATGTTCGGGGATGAGCTCGTGAGCGGTGCCCTCGGCCATGTGATAGACGTTGTCGATGGAGACGAAGTGCAGGCGCCCATACTCGAAGGAGAAGAAGTTCGGGCCGAGGTATTCCCAGTACATCGCTTTGCCAGCGCGATGATCGCCGGGGGGGAACTGGTCGAGCCGATAACTTGAGTCTGTGTGGTCGCCGGCGACGTTGCGGTAGGGCATGTTCAGGTGATTCATGATTCCAGTGTAGCTGTCGAAGTACTGGCGGCCGATGTCAGCGGAGACGGTCATCTGCTTGTCGAGGTTGACGAGGTCGCCGGAGTTGATCACGAAACGCGGCGCGGGGTCGAGGGCATTGACTTCGGTGACGAACTCGCTGAGACCCTCGAGGGAGCGGCGCTCGCTGGAGATGTGAGTGTCGCTGACCACGACGAAGGTGAACTCGTCCTCACTGAGCGCCGCTGGGGTCACGGTGAAGTTGACCTCGGACCCAACGGGCTGGTACCAGTTGCCCGCGACATCGTGGTTTGGCGGGCGAGTGATGAAGATGAAGACCGCATCCGGCGAGGGGCTGAGCGTGTATGCGCCGGCGGCGTCGGTGGTGGTGACCGAATACCCGTCGGTCACCGAGACGCCCTGCAGGCCGGTCTCGCCAGCGTCCGCGATTGCATCAGCGTTGGCGTCAATGACCACGCGACCGGTGACGGTCGCGGGCAGGGGCTGGTCGTAGGCGGGCTCCGGCGTATCGAGCAGGCGAGCGTCAAGAATCGCGGAAGGCGCGGGGGGCGCGGGAACGATGTTGGCGGGGAGAAAGTCCTGCACGGGGCGGTATGAGAAATCGTCGATGAGGCCCTCGAAGCACCAGACATCATAGCCCGGCGGCCAGGCGTAGCATCCCAGCAGGAACGGCTTGTCTTCGAGGAACCAATCGAAGGTGGCGGGCAGAGCGGCCTGGGCCACGAGGTTGTCATTGAGCATCAGGGCCATCCCGTCAAGCCCCCAGGAAGCCGTGATGTGTGTCCAGACGCCGAGCGGTATGGTGTTGTCCGGCGCCTGGCAGCTCATCCAGCCATCGCTGAGTTTGAGGCCAAAGCGAACGGCTTTGTTCTTTTCGGCGATCTCGATATTGATGCCGCCATACTTGCCGACCATGATTCCCGAGAGGGCGGCGGGCTTGCACCAGAACGAGATGGTTGCCTGACGGTCCTTGCCGAAATCAGGGCCGAAATCGGCGACGCCCTTGACTGCTAGTGCAGTGGCACCGGCGTGCGCATCGTCAGACGCGGTTGCCTCGCCGCGAAGCTCGGCGGTTTCGTGGCCTGCGCCATCAAGGACATGCCCGTCCTGGATGCGCTCGAAGTCTACAGTGACGGCCGGGCCTGGCACTTGCGCAGAGGCCAGGAGGCAAGTGAGATGGATCATCAGGACTGCCGCGAGGAAGCGCCACATGTTGGATGCTCCGAAAATCATCGTGTTGCGTGCCTGCAGGTGATCGCGAGTTCGCCTCACGCGCCGCGTCCTCCTGCCAATAGTTGGGGAGCCGGCTTGCAGGTGCTGGCGGCGCGCGTGGTCAATTACCCCGCATTCCCCACGTACTACTGCACGCCCGACGGGTGCCTGGAGACCTGCAATGAGCGATGACACAATGCCTCGGCAGATCGCTGAGGTCGATGAAGCGCTTGATGAACAGCCAACGGACGCCGCTGCCCAAGAGGGCAGCGGAATGACGTCGCGCGCACTGGTGACCGGGCTGGTTCTGGTCGTCGGGTTCACGGTGGCCTGCTGCTTCGGCGTCTTCCTGCGCTACGAGAACCTCGGCACGGGGTATCTCCCGCGCGGGGCTGTGGCGGTGCTGATGGCGCTGGTGGCGGTGAACGTGCTGCTGCGGTCAGTGCGCAAGCTCAAGTTGCGACTGCTGTCGGCGAAAGAGCTGATGCTGATCTTCGTGCTGCTGCTGGTTATGGGTGCGATACCCAACCAGGAGTTCGGACAGCACTTCTACTTGAACCTTGTCGGGATTGCGTATCACGCGCAGCCGCCGGTCTCGTCGCCGGATGTGTATCTCGAGGAACTCAACCCAATGCTGGTGCCGTCGCTCGATCCGGGCGCGCCGGTGAACCGCTGGGCGCATGAGGGCCTGCCGCCGGGTAGTGCCATGCCGTGGCGCGAGTGGGTGACGCCGCTTCTGTGGTGGACGCCATTCCTGCTGTCAGTGTACTGGATGGTACTGTGCTTCGCGGCGCTGCTGGCGCACCGGTGGGAGGCGGAGGAGAAGCTGCTCTACCCGCTGGTTCAGGTGCCACTAGAGGTGGCGATGGGGGAGCCGGCTGAGACGTCGGGGGTGATGCGCAGCCCGCTGATGTGGATTGCTTTCAGCGTCCCGGTGATCCACTACACGATCGTGGCGCTGCACGGGTACTGGCCATCGCTGCCGTATCTTGAGCTGGAGCGGGTGGGTGGATCGGTATTCACCGGCCCTATGTCAGCCTTCAATCGGATGCTGTACTACACGCGCTTCGACATGATCGGGATTGCCTACCTGCTGTCAGGTGAAGTGAGCTTCTCGCTGTGGTTCTTCTTCCTCTTCCGCCGCATGCAGCAGGCGATGCGGATCGCGATCGGAGTGAATCGCAACCACTATCAGTTCTTCGAGATGCAGTGCATCGGCGGCTACGGGTTGCTTGGGGTGGCGCTGCTGTGGTCGGCGCGTGACCACCTGATGCGAGCGGGGCGAATTGCGTTTGGGTTATTGAAGCCCTCGCAGACCGCGGCGGACCGAGACGAGCCTTACCGGCTGGCAGTGATCGGCTTCCTCGTGGCGCTGACGGTGTGCATAGTCTGGTGCGTGTACTCGGGAATGGACTTGGTGTGGGCGGTGGTGCAGTACGCGCTCTTCCCGGTGCTGGGTATGGTGGTGGCGCGGGTGGTGTGCGAGGCGGGAATGTTCATCTACAGCAGCCCGTTCCGGCTCAATGAGGCGATCTTCAAACTCGTGGGCACCGGGAACATCGGGCCGATGAACGTGACCATGATGACGATGACGAGTTGGTGCCAGATCCGGTCGACAGCGACGCAGAACATGGCGGCGGTCGCGCAGGGCCTGTGCCTGAGTTCGCGAGCGGGGATGCGGCGCGTGCACGTGATGTGGGCGGCGATACTGGCGATCGCGGTGGCGATCATCACCTGCCACATTGTGGCGCCGTACATCATCTATACGTGGGGCGTGCCCAAGCTCGCGGCGTGGCCGAGCAGGTCTTCACTGCACGCAACGAACAGCCTCATGCGCTTCATCGAGAACCCGGTGGCGCTGGGCACGGGCGACTGGGTCGGGGTGGGCATGGGAGCGGTGACCACGCTGGTGCTCGTGGTTTTGCGGAGGCGCTTCATCTGGTGGCCGCTGCACCCGCTGGGCTTCATCACGTGGCTGGGGTGGCCCATCGACAGGTACTGGATGTCTATTCTTGTGGGGTGGCTGTTCAAGATGACGGTGCTGCGCTTCGGGGGATACAAGGCGTTCTCGGCGCTGCGGCCGATTGCGTTCGGCCTGATACTGGGTATGAACGCGATCTTCACGATCGTGATATTCCTGCACTTCTTCTGGCCTGCGGCCGCAATCATGATAGACTGAGACGGACACTCACACGCCGCGACCAGTTTGGTAGCGGCGACGGGCTACGGCCTTCCACGCGGAATGAGGATGGACCAATGCAGACACTCGGCAGGCATCGCAGTGGCATATTCTGGCTGGCGATTTCGGTGTTGACCATCGTTGGCTGCACGAACTCCCTCACGACGGAGACGGCCTGCGCGCTGGCCATCGTTGTGCCGGATGATTGTCCAGAGGAGCGGCTGGTGGTCGCGCGAGACCTGTCCGAAACGCTGGCGCAGATGACGGGCGAGCAAGCCGCTGTAGCATCGAATTCCGAACGGCCGGACGGTCCGGCGATTCTGCTGGGCGACGAGTTTGCGACCGATGCCGTCCGCGCGGTGCTTACCGCAGAGCGCATCGGGTACGACGGCTATGTAATCAAGTCGCTGGAAAACGAGACGCTGCTGCTGTGCGGGCGCCGGGAACTGGGGCACTCGAACGCGGTCTACGGATGGCTGCGCGAGTTGGGGTGTCGCTGGTTCATGCCCGGGCTGCATGGCGAGGTGATCCCGCAGGTGGACGATGTCACGCTGGCTGGCTGGGACGTGGTATCAAAGCCGGCCTTCATCCACCGCGACCTCTGGTACTCCGGGCTTAAGTACGTGCGAGAGATCGCGCCTGACGACATCGATGTCTTCGCGGGCGAAATGGCAGATTGGAAGCGACGCAACCGCATGGGTGGAGCGCCGGTCAGGTTCGGGCACAGTTTTCTGCATGTGATGCCGGTCGACGAATATTTCGAGGCGCATCCGGAGTATTTCCCCGAACGCGAGGGCAAGCGGGTTCCCGAAGGTCAACTGTGCCTGACGAATGAGGAGGTCATCGAGCACTTCGCTCAGGCGGCGATTACTGCCTTCGACGAGAACCCGGACCTGAAATCGTTCTCGCTATCACCCAATGACGGCTACGGCTGGTGCCATTGCGATCAGTGCGACGCGCTCGACCCCGAAGAGGCACGCGCAGGGGAGCGGGGCAAAGCAGATCGCGTGGTGACCTTCGCGAACGCCGTCGCCCGGAAGGTGAAGGCGAAGCACCCGGACCGCCTGCTGGCCTTCTACGCGTATGCGGGTTGCGTCAATCCGCCCACGTACGCTGATCCGGACGATAACGTGCTGGTGGTACTCGCGCACTACATCTTCGACCATATGCGCCCAATCACGGATCCGAAGTCGGAGGCCAATGCGCGCTTCGTTGGCGTGGTGGACGGCTGGGGCGCTGTGAGCGAGCAACTCTTCGTGCGGGAATACTACTGCCGGTGGTGGGCACCGTGGCCGATGTGGCCGGCGGTGGCGAGCGACATCCCGTACCTCGCGAGCCGCAACTTCAACGGCTTCAACGCGGAGTTGGAGCGCCGTGCGGAGGGGGCCGAGATCGGCTGGTATGTGCTGGCGGAGCTGTGCTGGGACCCCGAACAGGATGCTGACGCGCTGAGCGCGTCCTACTTCGAGGGGCTTTATGGCCCGGCTGCCGACGAGATGCTGACCTATTTCATGATCCTGCGTGAGGCGACCGAGGATGTGTCGCTGCGCGCCCGCGGTGGGCTGGATGAGATCCCGAAGCTGTTCCCGCGCGAGCGGATTGACCGCGCCCGGCTGCAGTTGGACGTCGCACTGGGCAAGGCCGCGACGGACGTTCAGCGGTTCCAGGTGCAGCGCTCAATCGACGCGATGGACCTGATGCAGGCCTATTACGAACTGCTGCCAGCGAACGCGGCACTCGCTGGTGCACAGGACGCGCCGTCGGCGCACGCGGCGAGAGCGAAGTATGAGCAACTCGCAGCGGTCAATGAGCGCATCCGTCAGTATGATCTGGCACGCTACTGGAGCACGGCCACACTCTTCGAGTCACTCATGGACGGCGTCAGGATTGTCCTTGGTGAGACAGAGATCGATCCGTGGACGGGCGAGTTCCGCGGCGACAACTTCGCCCAATTCATCCTGAGCACTGCGAGGATGACCGAGAGCGAAGGCCTGAGGTGGTCGAACAGCGTTGACAACGGCTACATCTACGGGAATGGGAGTCTGGCGTCGTGGCATGTTCAGCACACGGGGCCGATACAAAAGTGCATCGTGCAGTCGTTGACGTATGACAGTGCAGAGAACGCCGGCTGGCTGGAGTGGCGTGTTTCGTTCGACCGGGGCACGACCTGGGAGGTCGCGAAGCGGGTGGATTCGGACAGGTGGGAGCGCCCCGATCTGGATCTGACGAAAGTGGTCGCAGGGCATGAGGAATTCACGCTCGGGCTGTTTTTCGCACCGGGGGCGAACACTCGGGCGCGGCTTTCGGACATCCGGATTACTGTTGAGTAGGGCGGCGGCGGGGTCTATGCCTGCGGGGATGGAGGCGGTAACGTGAGAGGCAGGCAACGGTCTGGTTGGGCGCGACTGGCAGTGGCAATCGGGGCTCTGCTCCTGGCGGCCGCTGGATGCTCGCCGCAGGAATGGCCGCACTGGCGCGGCCCGGAACGCAGCGACGTCACCGGCCACGTGTCCGGATGGGACCAGGGCGCCTGGCCGCTGGGTGATGCCGCATGGGTCAGGCAGGTGGGGGCAGGCGGAACGTCGCCGATCGTGGCAGATGGGCGTGTGTATGTTTCCGGGTGGGTCGAGGACAGTGACACCGTCCGCTGCATCGACGCAGCCACAGGCGAGGATGTGTGGGCGCAAAGCTACCTGTGCGCGAAGTATGGTCGGCATCACAACGCTGACGAGGCATATTACGGCGGACCATCCGCTACCCCGGAATACGACCCCGAGACGGGCTACCTCTACACGTTGAGTATCGATGGTGATCTGAACTGCTGGGACGCAGGCGACGGCGGGCGACACGTGTGGGGCGAGAACCTGTATGACGTGTACGGTGCGCCGCGCCGACCGAATGTCGGCGGCGGCCAGCGCGACTATGGGTACACGTGCGCGCCGCTGGTGCATGGCGACTGGCTGATCGTGGAAGTCGGGAGCGATCAGGGCTCACTGGTTGGGTACGACAAGCGCAGTGGGGAGCGGGTGTGGCTGTCACAATGCACCGATCCGGCGGGACATACTGGCGGGCTGGTTCCGCTGACGGTGGAGGCTGTGCCGTGCGTGGCGGTGCTGACCCTGAGTCGGCTGGTGGTAGTGCGGCTGGATGATGGGCATGTGGGGGAGACGGTCGCTACGTATGACTGGGCGACGTATTACTCGAACAACATCCCCACCCCGGCGGTGGCCGGGGACAGCATTATCCTGTCCACAGCCTACAACATGAACCGAACGGAGCGCGTGCGCATCACGCTCGGCGGGGCGGAGAGAGTGTGGGAGTTGGTCGGGCGCTCGACCGGGGTGTGCAGCCCGGTGGTGTATGAGGACCACGTGTACTGGGCGTGGCGCAAAGTTGTGTGCGTGGCTCTCGACAGTGGCGAGCTGAAGTGGGAGGGGGGGGCCTGCGGGAACGATGGGTCCTGCCTGGTGACGGGCGATGGGCGTCTGCTGGTGTTTGGCGCCAAGAAGTTGTGGCTGGTGGATACTGCACGCCATTCGCCTGATGCCTACCGCGAACTGGCGGTCGTCGATGGGCCCGGCGGCAAGTTCAGTTGGCCGCACGTTGCGCTGGCCGGCGGGCGGGTGTACGCGAAAGACTTCGAGGGCAACCTGATGTGCTGGCAGTTACCGACTGAGTGAGCGCGAGACTACTCGGCAGCCGGTGTGAGTTCGAGGATCATCACCGACTGAGGAGCGATGGTGTCGCGGCGCTTGAGGACCGGGCCCTCGACCGTCCCCAGCGCCTGCGGCTGGTCCGTGTCGCAGTTCCCACGCAATCTGCTGCTCCTCGCCGGAGATGTTGACGAGCACGATGCCGACACCCGGACGGTTCGGAGCCTGCCAGACTGAGTTCAGCACCGCCGGCATGATGTGCTCGGGGGTGTCGCACTTGCGCCAGATGGTCCGCACCAGAGGCAGATCGTTGGTGACGGTCAGCGGTCTCATCATGCGGCCGAAGTGCAGGTAGTCCATCGCGCGATACCGGGCCTGCATGAAGCGCTTGATGAAGGCGGCGACCTTCGGCGCGTAGGAGACGATATCGACGCGGGTCCAGCCAGGCTCGTTGCCCCAGATGAACGTCTGGCCGAAAGCAGCCACGAACTCCTCCATGCCCTTGTCGCCGGGCTCATAGTCCGGGTCGTCGGGGAGACGCTTGGGCCACAGGTTCCGGTCGCACCACTTGAAAATGCGCCGACCCATGATCAAGTTGTAGTCGTGGTAGACCGCCTCGTACATTGGGATGTTGTTGTTGGTGGGCGAGGTGCAGACCTCGGCGAGGTCGGCCACGTCGATGTATATCTCGCTCAGGACCTCGTGGTGAATGGCGAACTCGGGATTGACCGCGCGGGCGCTGTCGCGCATGGTCGTGACCATCCGGCGCCTGGTGTCGGCGTACAGCGTGCCGCCACCGACGGGGTGGCCGTGGCTGGGATTGAAGCACTGACGGGCGAAGGACGTCGACGAGCCAAGCTCATCGACGTGGAAGCCGTCGAGACCGAGGCGGGCGCGCTGTGCCGATTTCTGGCCCCAGTAGTCCTGCCAGAAGTCCGTGCCCCAACACGGGAAGACATGCTGGTCATTTGACTCGGTGGGCATCGGCGGGGTGATGTAGGGCTCACCATCCGGGGTGTGTTCGAGCGACGCGCGCACCGTGTTATCGTATTCCGCTACCTGGACGCTGTAGCGCTTGGGCGCGATGTAGGCGCTGAAAGTGGTGTCGGGGAGCTCCCTGTGCAGCGTCTCGAGGAACTCGCCCATACGCTTCATCGGCAGGTAGCGTGGTGGGGACATGTCGCCGCCGCCCTCGTACCATGTGTTGCTCCACAGAATGGTCGGGAAGTCGAAGTAGTCGCGGTGTTCGCGGATCATCGCCATCGATGACTCGACCTCGATCGACCGGGCGCGCCGGAGCACCTCCTCTTGTGGGAGCGTGCGTGCCAGCTTGCGCATCAGTTTCCCGTCTTCGGGCGCAGCAATATCGAGGTTGCAGATTGCCCAGTACGCTCCGCGCTTGATCTGCGGCGCGATGTCGTCGCGCTGCCATGTCTGACCGAGGCGACACCATTTCTGGTCGAGCGCCCATTGCCGATAGATCTGACAGGCATCGTACCAGTCGCCCTGGAAGGTCCCCACGACGGCCGGGTAATCCATGCGGAAACCGGTGTTGGCCACTCCGGCGTCGGCCGGGTAGAGCTGGACCTCGTACTGCATTGTGGGCGGCGCGTCCGGTCGCGTCCGGGGACTGAAGAGGAAGCCCTTCAGGTTCGCGTCCCCGTCATGGGTCCCCAGGTAGAGCCCGCCACCGCCGGCATACCACGCGTTGAACTGCATCGACTGGTGGTAGCACGGGTAGGTGCGCATGAGCGGCTCGAGCGTCTCGAAGGGATCGCGGTGGAGCTGGCCCTCGCCCGCGCCGCCGCCTGCGCCGCTGGGGATCGCGAGGAAGTCGTCGCCGCTGTCGGAGAGTTTGCGCAGGTTGCCGATGCGCTGGAAAGTCACCACCCACGCCCCATACTCGCCTCCGCCACCGGGCAGGTCGATGCGCCACTGCGCCAGCGAAGAGTCGGTGGGCAGGAGTGCGCGCATTTCCACTGCGAAGGCCTCGGCGTCGGTCGCGAGATCTTCCCAGCGGAAGAGCAGTTCGCGGCCCTGGTCGACGTCCGTCGTGGTGACGGAGAGGCGCCCGTCCTGTTCGTCAAGCACCATACCGCCATTGATAGACCGCAGGCTAACTTCCCAGAGGTTGGGCTCTCGCACGCTCGGGGTTGCGGCGGCTATGTAGTCCCGACCGGAGGTTTTGTCAATCAGACTGGCGAGCCAGATTCGGCCTCCCTGTTGCGCGAAGGCCATGCGGACAAGCGAGTTCTCCAGCACGTGCTCGCGCGTGGGGCCAGTCGCGTCCGCGGCGATGTCTGCGTCGGGCTCGAGGGCCCCCAGAGAGATGGTCAGTGACTTGATCATTGCGTCCAGCATTTCGCGGCCGTCAGCGCGTCCGCCGATGGTGTAGCCGGGCGGGACGCCCATCGGGGAGTCTCCGGTCGGGTCATCGACTTCGACATCCAGCCGCCCGTCGACGAAGAGGCGCAGCTTGCCGCGATCGCGATCGAGTATCGCTGTGATGTCGTGCCAGCGGCCGTCAGCGATGTCGGTCCTGCCCGTGCAACGGACGGCGACCGCGTTGTCGAGTGACTTGAGATTGAAGGAGACCGCGCCATTCTCGTGGCGGACCTCAAGCTCGATGAACGGGCTGGACTGCAATATCTGGCCGGTGACGGCTTTGCCAAAGACGCGCAGCGTGGTCTCGATCGTCAGACTCTGACCGGGGGCGACGGGGATGGCGGAGGTGGGCAGAGCGCGGATGACGACGTCTCGGCCGTTGAGGCGAAGGACGGGCCCGGTCTTCGAGGTGACTACCCGCGCGTCGCCGAGGATTTCCGCCCGCGTCGCCGCCTGGGTCTCCACGAAGATGCCATCGCCCTCGGGCGGGCACTGCCAGTGGTGGACGACCTGGCAGTGCGCCACGACTGGCGGAAGCATAACAAGCGCGATCCAGATTGTGGCAAGCGGGCGAAGCCGCAGAGGTATTAAGGGCATGAGATGGCTCCGGTGACGACCGGCGTTTGCTGAAGCTCAGTGAGGATGTTCGCGAAGGGCTGATGCGTGACCTACCGCAGGGAGGCGTTCTGGCGGGATGCGTTTTGAAGGAGATCACCTGTTTGTGGTGAACTTACCGTGACGGTCCGCGCAGACGCCACTGTCGGTTGGAGGTAATGGTATGACGAGAACCCGCTTTGTGCTCTTGTGTTCGGCGACGATCTGCATGACGCTGGCGGTAGCAGGCGTTCAGGCTTTCGGGCAGGGCCTTGGGCCCGAGGCATACGGTATTGGCGCCTACTTCGGGATGGGCACACTGACCTCGACACGCCAGCTCGGCATGGGGACCCCGACGGCGAGCGTAAATGATGTGTATTTCGGCAACCCAGCTTTCGCCGCGACACAGGAGACAGCCAGCGCGGGGGTGCGCGTCACGACGACGGATTTTGAGGGCGGGCCTCGCTTCACAGGCGTGCAGGCGCATTATGTGCAGCCGCTCCGTCCTGGCTACAGCGGGATGCAGGTGAGCATACTGTCGCTGGACAGCTCTGGAGACAACGCCACACTTCCCGGGATGGGTCCGGTGGCGGTCGGCGTGGTCGAAGACGGTTTTCTCGTGGACTACGGCCAGCAGATCGGCGATGGCCTATCCGCCGGGCTGTCAGTATTGGGCTATCGGCGATCGAAGTTCAGCCTGGCGACGCCGGGCGGTCCACAGCTCGTGAATCTGAAATCCGCTGCCGACTACGGTGGACGGATTGGTCTGGCGTATGAGTGGGCGCCTCGCCGGTGTGATGATGGGGGTTCCGGGGAGCATGGTCTTCCATAGCGACCGCCTCGCGCTGGGTGTGTCGGGGCACCTGAGTGACGAGGTGCTCGGCGTGGTCGAGTATCAGTACGGGACCACCAGCAGCGGGCAAGCTGAGAGCAGTGTGAGCAGTTGGCATTTTGGCGCGGAGTACCAGGCGTCACGAGATCTGGCCGTGCGGGCCGGGCTGGCGGACGAGAGCCCGACGTTTGGAGTTGGGTACGATGACGGGGAGTGGCGCGTGGATTACGCCTACATCAGTGACTGGAATGACGACGTAACGGGCGTGCTGTTCGGCGGCTCGGATACGCATTCGCTGCACGCAAGCCGACGGTGGTAGACGTTGGCGTCGACGATACAACAGGGAGCGAAACCGATGAGTCAATCGCGGGAGTCTGACAGGCCCAACATCGTCTGGATCATGGCGGATGATCTGAGTTGGGGAGACCTCGGCTGCTTCGGGCAGCGGAATATCCTCACTCCGAACATCGACCGAATAGCGGCGGGTGGGATGCGCTTCACACAGTGCCACAGCGGATCAACTGTGTGCGCGCCTTCACGCTCGAGTCTCATGCAGGGGCTGCACCAGGGCCACGCCACGGTTCGGGGCAACTCTGCGCCGGGCGGGTATCGCCACTGCCTGCAGCCCGAGGACGTGACGGTGGCGGAGGTGCTCGGGGAGGCCGGCTACACCTGCGGCCTGTTCGGGAAATGGGGGCTTGCGCTGCTGGATCAGACGGGGCTGCCAAATGACAAGGGCTTCGAGGACTTCTGCGGCTACCTGAACCAGCGGCGAGCGCACAACTACTACCCGGAGTATCTGTGGCGGAACAAGGAGCGCATCGAGTTCCCGCAGCACCGCGGACACGAACACAGGACGCTGAGTGACTACGACGAGACTGGTCAGATCTCGATCAACGGGGTGGAGGATCCCGCCAGCGCGGTGCACTCTTTCGACGTGTACGCGGAGGCATCTGAGGAATTCGTCCGACAGAATCATGAGCACCCGTTCTTCCTGTATCTGGCCTACACGATTCCGCACATGGCGCTGGAAGTGCCGTCCCTGGGGGCGTACACTGACGCCGACTGGCCGTCGCTGGCGCACAAGATCTACGCGGCGATGATCACGCACATGGACACGGCCATCGGCCGGGTGCTGGATATGCTCGAGGAGCTGGGGTGCGACGAGAACACGCTGATCTTCTTCACCTCTGACAATGGGTATAGCTTCGCCGGTATGGGGGAGGGCCCGACTTTCGAGGAGTTCTTCGATCATCGCGGGCCGTGGAAGGGCGAGAAGGGCAACCTGCATCAGGGCGGGCTGCGTGTCCCGACTGCGGCACGTTGGCCAGCGCAAATTCAGCCGGGCACAACCAGCGATCACCCGTGGGCGTTCTGGGACCTGATGCCCACGGCCGCTGACCTCGCGGGGACTGAGTTGAGCGCTCGCACCGACGGAGTATCGATCGCGCCGACGTTGCTGGGCGAACCACATCGTCAGGCGCGGCATGAGCACCTGTACTGGGAGTATGGCAACCAGCAGTCGGTGCGGCTGGGTGACTGGTACGCGTTCCGCCCGCATCCGGAGCAGCCGGTGGAGATATACGACGCGCTTGGTGACCCGCAGGAGCAGCGGGACCTCGCGACGGAGAAGCCCGAGGTGGTGGCGCGGGTCGAGGAGATCATGCGTGAGCAGCATGAGCCGAACATGTATTTCCCGGCTCCCGGCCAGACGCGTCAAGAGTGGGAAGAGGCATTGGCTCAAGCGGGGATCGAGTTGCCTGTGAACATTGACACGTAGCGCTCGCGGCTGACGCGCTGGTGCTACTGCTCGTAGACGAGCAGCTCGCGGTAGTAACGATCGAAGGCCTCGGCGTTGGCGGGCGGCGGATTGCCGCCACCTCGGTAGATGACCATGCCCGGATACTGGCGGTGCAGGTCGCGCAGGGCCAGCAGTTCGGCGTGGATGTCCTCCGGCGTGTCAGTGTCGATGTGCCGGTTGTCGGTCTTGATGAGGTAGAACTTGTCGGCTCCCGCTCGGCGCATGAACTCGGCGGGGTGCATCGAACTGGACTCAATGTAGAGCCCGTCGGGGCCGGCTGAGAGGATGTCGTCGAGGAACGGCAGGTAGTTTCCGTCGCACATGTAGAGGACCTTGCGGCCCTGGTCGTGTATGGCCTCGAAGATTCGGCGGTACCACGGCAGGCAATACTCACGCAGGAAGTCAGGGCTCAGTACCAGGCCGCGCGTGCCGGCGAGATCATCGTGGATGACGACGAGTTCGACGCCATCGGTCTGCGCCCAGCCTCGCGCTACGGCCAGTGACGCCTCGCCGAAACAGTCGAGCACTCGGGCGAAACGCTCGGGGGCGAGAGCGGTGGCGAGGAGGAAGGGCTCCCAGCCAAACTCGATTGTGGCGCGCGAGATCAAGGTGCCGTAGTGAAGCGGGGCTGCGAAGCCACGCTGCGATCCCGTGGCAATCAACTCGGCCATTCTCGTGAGCATTGGCTCGCCGACTGGCTCGGGGGCAAAGGGCGCCAGATCGACGGCGAAGACGTCCTCGACTGTCGGGTACTTGGTTGCGGCGTCGGTGGCCCAGACACCGCCGTCACTGGTGACCTTGCGGCTGCCGTCGCGTGTGACGCCGACTTCGCCCTTCGCCGGCCGGGGCTCATCCTCCCCCAGATGATAGACGTCAGGGCGGTACTCCACCCACAGATAGTCGCCCATCGACAGGCGATCTGCGCGCTCCAGGGCCAGCACCTTGCGCATGCGCGAGGTCTTCTCGGCAACCGACACAGGCATGGACGCCTCCGGTAGGGCGCGGATCGGATGGGCGCAGGCTCGTCCCGCCGCCATAGTAGAGGACAATGCGGCGAGCCGCAAGTGTCGGAGGTCATGGGGAGGCGTGCGGGAAGTAGCACAGCACAACGGGCAGAGGTCCGGTTTCGCAGTTACGGTAAAGCAGGAGGATGTTGATGGTTTCACTTCGCTCGATCACATCAGTAGTGGGCGTGCTTGCGCTCATCTCAGTCCTTGCGCCAGGCATGGGCGCTTGTCAGGAGCCCATCGGAAACTTCCAGTTTGAGCGCGGCGAGGAGACGCTGACGCTCGCGCGTGGCGGCGTTGCGCAGGCGGTCATCGTGATGGCAGAGGGGGCGCCAGCGCCGGTGCAGTTCGCGGCGGATGAACTGCAGGAGCACCTGGGGCGCATGACCGGCGGCGACTTCGAGGTGGTCAGCGAAGCTCCTGCCGACGGCGTTGCCATCGTGCTCGGCGACACCCCGGCTGCCCGCGCGGCAGGCATCGATGTGTCGGAGATTGGCAGAGACGGCTACGCCATCCGGACGGTCGGGTCGACGATTTTCATCGCGGGGACGGACGATGATTCCGCTAAGAGCGAGGTGCTCGCGAAGCTGAAGACTGAGGTGTTTCCGCCCACCGCCAGCCGCTACCGGATGGAG
The DNA here is from genome assembly GCA_029821735.1 of Candidatus Zipacnadia bacterium. Classification (GTDB taxonomy): domain Bacteria; phylum Armatimonadota; class Zipacnadia; order Zipacnadales; family UBA5352; genus JALGSU01. Next base: position 30,264 of record JALGSU010000041.1, read on the forward strand.
GCAGAGCTGGGTGAGGCGACGTGGGATTTCGAGCGCGGGACACTCTACGGGGCCTATCGGTTCCTCGAGGAACTGGGAGTGCGCTGGTTCTTCCCCGGCCCGAAGGGGAACACCGCGCCGGCTCAGCCTGATCTGACGATGCAGGCGTTCTCGCTGCAGGAAGAGCCTCACTACCAACTGCGCAAAGTGGGCAGGACGACGTGGCAGTGGTACATGCTCGACTCCTCGCGCATCAGCGAGATGGTGAATCGCGAAGAGTATGAGGAACTCGGTTGGGGCGGCGACGTTTTGCGGCTCTGGCTCCTGCGGGTGCGCCACTCGTCTGAGTGGTTCGCCTTCAACCATCGACCGACGCGGCTGGAACTGGAGCAGCGCTACGGGGCGGAGCACCCGGAATACTTCGCGTTGCGCGAGAACGGCGAGCGGGACCTGTTGCCGCAGACGGGGCGGACCGGGCACCTGTGCTACACCGAGCCGGGCGTGGTGGAGATCACCAAGCGCGACATCGAGGACTACTACGCGGGGAAGACCGCTGAGGAGATCGGGCTGTCGGCTCACCGGATCGCGCTCAATCCCTCGAACCGGGGCTGGCCCGCGAACGCAATCTACGGCAGGACGGTGTCGCTGCTGCCGCATGATTCGTTCCGAGGCTGCGAGTGCGAGGACTGCCTGGCTTTGACGCGCAAGGACGCGGAGCGCCCGCGTTGGCACAGCGATCTGGTGTGGCAGTTTATCGGGACAATGGCTGACTGGCTGCAGGAGAGCTACCCCGACAAGCTCATCACCTGTCTGGCTTACAGCTCATACACCGAGCGGCCCGAGGACCTGACAACGCTGCCGGAGAACGTCGTCGTCGGACTGTGCCCGGCGAACTATGCGCGCACGCACAATGATGTGAAGGAAGAGAACTATCAGGACATGATGCGCATCGTTCAGAATTGGAGTTCGGTGAACGATCGCCCGATGCTGATCTGGCTGCACCATCTGTACCGCTATCGGGCGCCGAGGCGGCAGGGGGTGCCGATGCTGCTGACCGGGGTGCTGGGGCGGATGTTCCGCGACCTGGCGCCACACGCGAACTTGATGCACGTGGAACTGGACTCAGACAGCATCATGCTCGAGCACCTGAACCGGTATGTGATGCTCAAGCTGCTGTATAACCCGAACCTTGATCCGGCCGAACTGGTCGAGGACTATGCCCGCAGCTTCTACGGACCGGGCGGCGACATTGTTCTGACCATGTTGCGGGACGTTGAGGTCCGCAGCATGAAGGTGGGGGAGACGTCCGCCTCGAGCATTGAGACGTGGGAGGAATACTTCACGGAAGAGGTGGTGGCTGGCTACCGCGAGCAGGCCGATGAGGTGGTGCGACTCACCGAGGGCACCGATTACGCGGAGAACGCCCGTGTGTTCTCGAAGTGGTTTGTGGGGGCGATCGAAGAGGGGCGGATGCTCTACGTCCGCAACGTGAAGGAAGTCGGCGAGACCGCAGAGGCCAACGTGAGCATTCGCGCGCTGGTGGGCGATATCACGGTCGATGGCGCGCTGGACGAGGAAGGATGGCAGGGCTCGTCCGTGCGCAACTTCATCAGCAACCTCGACGGTCAGAAGACCCAGTGGCCCACTGAGATCAGGTTCCTGCGTGCGCCCGAGGACCTGTACTTCGGCTTCACCTGCTACGACCCGAACTCGGCGACGCTGCCGGAGGGGCAGGGCGAGGCGGACTCGGTGGAGATCTTCCTCGACCCCGAGCACAATCACGACAACTACTACTGGCTGTGGATCGACCTGGCAGGCCGCATCGAGGACTGGTATCACGAGGGCGGCGGCGAGCCAGCCGACAAGACGTGGGAGAGCAACGCCGAGGTGGCGATCCAGAAGTATGAGGACCGCTGGGTTGTCGAAGTGCGACTGCCTCGGGCGAGTATGGCGGGAGGGCTCATCAGGCCGGACGGTCGTCCGTGGGGCGCGAACTTCGCCAGAAGCACGAACAAGCCGCCCCGGCCTGAGGACCAGTTCAGTTGCTGGAGCCCGCTTCTGCGCGGGAAGTTCCACCAGCCCGATCTCTTCGCGCACATCTTCTTCGTTAAGTGAGCCGCGCCGTCCGGATGCACTACTGAGAGGAGCTGGAGAAGCACACTGACGAGACAGTGCCGGCGTGGGAAAGGAAAGTCGCGGCCCCAATTCCCGTTCGGTATTGCGCAACTGGCGAACTGCATGAAGGTGCTCGACCAGCCAGGGGAGAGCGTCGCCGTTCCGCACGGATCGATGGACGCTGTCCACCGAACCTGCGCCTGACGCTGAGTAGCTGACAGACGACAGCCAGAATCAGAGGCGCGCAAGCTTCCATGTCGGATCGGGAGCTTGCGCGCTTCGCGTTCTGGCCGGGTTACTGGAGCGTGCGCCGCGTGGCTCCGGCGGGAACCGGGTCGGTGTAGAGCGCACCCAGGTAGGCAGGGCTGAGGTAGTTGTCGGCAGTGCCGGCCCACATCATCTGACACTCGCGCGTGCCGCCGAAATCGGCGTCGTTGATGCCGACGTCAAACCCGAGGCCCTGCCACTTTTCGCCCCGGCGCGCCACGATCGCAGCTAGCGGGATGTCCACCTCTGCTCGGTACCCGGTCTGCGTTCGGACGCAGCGCACGGCGAGCTGCGTCAGGTCGGCGGGCAGGTCGTGCAGGTTGCGCCACGCGACCGGCTCGCCCGCAGGGCCGGGGGCGATGATCTGCAGAGCGAGCACGTCGGCGCTGTAGATGGGCTTGCCCTGATCGGCATCGGGGCGCAGGTCCAGGTAGAGCTCGACTGAATCGCCTCGGGACGGGTCCAGCAGATTGGCGATCGAGATGTCGTCGTCCGCTACCTCGACGATGAAGCGCACGGTCTCGGGCAACACTACGACGGCGAACCTGCCCGCGAGGTCGTCGAGCCCCAGCCATGAGTGTCTGTCGAGGGTGAGCGAGTCCTCCGCGAGTTGGTACCAGGTCAGATCGGCCGACTGTGCGCCGTCAGCCGCAATCGCGGGCGCCACGGTCAGCCAACAGAGATCGACCGCCCCGATGCCCTGGTCTCGCACCATCAGCCTGACCGGGAAGCTGTACGAGCGCTGGCCAGCGGGCCGCATCGGCAGAGCCAGCTCGTGAGTCACTTCGCCCGTCTGGTGAGCCGCGAGGTGCACGGTCTGATCTGTGACCTCACCAAGGGCTTCGGTGCGCGCGGCGCAGTCGGTGTCGGCATCGAGCAGATTGCGTATCCGGGCCGTCACTGGGTGGGCGTCGCCGGTGGCCAGGACCGGGCCGGTGGCGAATTCGCATTGCAGGGAGGGAGCGCTCCCGGTGGCCTCGCTCAGGGCGCGCAGAATCTCGGTGGCCATGATCATGTGGGTGAATTCGCTGGGGTGGCTGGTGTGCGGGAATGGGCCGCGGAAGTCAGCGTCTCCCTCGCGTATCGCCCGGTCGAGATCGGCTGCCGGCACACCCACTGACGCGGCCACTTCGCGCGCAGTCTCACTCCATCGGTTGGCGGGATTCTCGTGGACTATGGGCGCGAGACACGCGATGGCCAGTGCGGGCGTGTCGTCGGCGGCGCGTGTCAGGAGCTCCGTCAGGCCGCGTCGATAGGCGGCGACGGAGCGTGCCCAGCCCATGTCGTTGCCGCCGAACTGGACCAGCAGGAGATCGGGCTCCTCGCCGGGGACCTCTGCGTCGAATCGCCAGAGCGCGTCGGTGGTGGTCTCTCCGGGATGGCCGCGCACGGTCAGCTCGATGCGGCTTTGTGGGAACGAATACTGCAGCATGTCGGCGACGATGCCATGGTAGGCGTGGCGCCCGTCTGTATTCCAGCCATCCGCGAGGGAATCGCCGAATGCGAGGATGCGTATGGTGTCTCCGCGCTCGAGACGGTCGAGCAGGAGAGCGCCGCGCTCGCGCAAAACAGCCGCGCGAGCGGGGCGCTCGGCGAGTTCCGGCGCCGGTTGGGCGGCGATGGGGCCAACGGACACGAGGGTCACCAACATTACCAGACTGAGCGCTACCAGTGCGCGTTCGGCCATGGGCGTCTCCCATGCGCGGCGGTTCAGCGCGTTCAGAAGAGCGGGATGTCTATGCGTTCGCCACCGCGCCGGGCTGACTCGTGAGCCAGCACGCCGGGCAGGCAGAAGTCCATCGAGCGAGCTTCATCAAACGGCGCGGGTGCGTCGACCATGACCTGCAGGTGGTCGCGGTCATCGTCGCGCTCGTGCCACTGCATCGGCCAGTCGCGCCAGCCGGGGCCTGCCTCGTCGGTGGAGATGACCACGCGCAGGGCCTCGGGATCGGTGTAGTCGGTGCTCATCACTCGTATCGAGCCCTCGGTGCCGTAGAGCGCGAGGAAGAAGACGAAGGGGTGACTGAGCATGAAGCCATTGGTCAGGTTGATGGTGCCGCCGGATTCAGTCTCGAAGATAGCGGTCTCGAGCGGGAACATGTCGACGCCGACGACGTCCTGGCGTCCGGCGACGATGCCGGTGGCCGTCACGCAGCGATCTCCCATGAGGTGCAGCAGCGGGCCAAGCGTGTGCGACGAGTAGGCCAGCGGCGGCAGATCGCTGAAGCGCCACAGGGGTGTCAGGCCCCGCTCGCCAGCGGCGGAGAGTGGGCGGGTATTGCCCTCCTCGTTCAGGAAGGCGGCGCCGCGACAGTCGTGAGTGTATTCGGCCATGCCGCCGAGAACCGTGCCGAGGACTCCCTCGGCTACTCTCTCAGCCAGGCGCTGGCACCAGCCCATGTATATGTAATCCTCGGCGAGCATGTAGTTCAGATCGGTCTCGCGAACCGTGTCCACGATCGCGCTGGCGTCTTCGGCGCTGTAGACGTTGGGGGTCTCGACGAGGACGTTGGCGCCGGCCTGCAGCGCCATGAGCGACTGGCCCGCGTGCGCGGGGCCGGGCGTGATGAGGGCGACGAGGTCGGGTTTGGCCGTTTCGAGCATCTGCTCAAAGTCGGCAAAACCGTCAATGCCGGACTGCTCGTCGAGCTTGAATGGGCGGGGGTCGCAGACGGCGACGACTTCGCAATCGGCGTTGGCCTGCAGGAGTTCGACGAACTTCGCCCCTCGGTTCAGGCCGGCTACTGCACAACGCAATGACATGGTGGACCTCCATGAGACGCTGATGCTTGACTGTCAACGGTGAGAGAAAATCGGTGCGCCCATCCCCGACGATTGATCCACGCGCCATGATAGCCGCCTGAGCGATGGGATGCAACCGAAGAGTTCGTCGACACCGACAGGTCCGCGCGCAGCGCCGTCGAAGATTGCAGGGCATGACAGGCGAAGCGATACGGGAAGCAAAGGGTGAAACCATGCACACGGTCAGTACACACCTGCTGCAATTGGGCGTTCTCGCGGCACTCGCTCTGGGCATGGGGATCGTCGCGACCGCCGCGGAACTGTATGCCGAGGGCGCTGAGCATCCGCGTCTGCTGTGCACCGCGGCGGAGCTGGACGAGGTGCGAGATCGGCTGGGGGATCCAGTTGAGGCGCTCGCGTGGCAGCGCATGGTGGAGAAGTGCGACGGCTACCTCGACCCCGCGTCGGGCCTGTATGTGGATTGGCCTGAGCGGAAGAAGCACTACTGGGGGGACCGTGGAGGGGCGACGTGGCTGACGAAGTGCTTTGAGGAACTGGCCTGGGTGGGCGTGCTATCGGGGGAGAGCAAGTACATTGAGGGCTCGAAGAACATCGTTCTGACGATCATCCGCGAGCGGGTGATTGACGGGATCGGCGGGCTGAACTACGGGCGACCATATGGCGGATGGCTCGCGCAACCGCTGGATGCGGGGCACTCGAGCCGATCGCTGGCGGTCTTCTACGATCTGCTCTACGATCATATGACTGAAGACGAGCGCGCGGAGGTGCGGGAGTACATGGCGGGGACCTATCTGAGCTACCTGTATGACTACATGGCCGCGCTCCCTGAGAAAGACAACTACCCCGGCATTCTGGGGCACAACTTCGCGCTCATCGGCAACTCGGCGGCGGCGCTGATGACGCTGGCGATGTATGGCGAGACCGGCGACGCCGCGCAGGAGGAAGCGTGGCTGGAGATGTTCATGGGGGGCATCAGACAGTATCTGGATATCGGCATCGGCCCTGATGGCGGTGCGCTGGAGGGAGCGGGCTACACGTCGGCCTGCCTTTACTATCTGAACTTCCCGGTCGAGGCGCTGCGCCGGGCAGGCGGAGAGAACCTGTGGGAGCATCCGCGTCTGAGCGCGGTGACGGACTACTATCTCTACGAAGCGCTGCCCGGCGGCAACTACTTCAACAACACCAACGACGCGTTCTTCCACGCGCACACCTGCTTCTTTCCACTGTACGCGTCGGTGTATGGCAAGCCCGAACTGGCGTGGCTGTGGGATCACGTGACCGGGCCTCTGACCGATCCGAGCGATGTCTACGGCGATGGTCGCAACGCCGCGCAGCCGATCCTGAACTACACCATCCTGTGGCACGCGCTGGCGCCGGACGGGATCAGCCCGGATGCGCTGGGCAAGTCGCTGAGCCGGATGTTCGCGCGACGCGGAGTGGTGGACATGCGCTCGGGCTGGGGGGCGGAGGATTGCCTGCTGTCCTTCACCGCGGGCGGCAATCCAGACGTGGGGCATGGCCAGTACGACGCGAACCATTTCGCGCTGTATCGTGGGACGAGCGCTCTGGCCGGGGACTCGGGGTATGGGGGGCGGGAGACTGAGGATCACAACGGTCTGCTCTTCGACGGGAAGGGCCAGCAACTCAAGTGCACCGAGGGCAGGATCGTTGCCTACGAGCCCGGGGAGCTGGCGACCTACGCGTGCGGGCGCGCCGGGGACCTGTACTACAACGAAGCGCTGAAGAAGTTCGACCGACACGTGCAGTTCGTGCATGACAAGGCGCGGCCGTACGCGGTGGTCTACGATGAAGTCGAGGCCGACGGTGAGGAGCACTCATACACCTGGCTGATGCAGGGCATCAACGCGCATGGCTTCATGGTCTCGGGGGAGGGGATGAGCTTCGATCTCGACGGCGCGCGTCCGGTGCTCGTTGATGAGACCGGCGGCTGGCAGATGCAGGTGGTGCTGTTCGCGTCCGAGGAGCCAGCCTTCACCCAGGACCTGAATGAGACCAAGTGGAGCGCGACCGCGAATGTGGTCACGCACCCGAGATTGCGCGCTGACGTGAGGACCGCTGACGCCCCGCGTTTCCTGGCGTTCCTGTATCCCTGTCGGCCTGGGGCGGCGCTGCCGGAGGTCACGCGTGTCGCGCCGCATGCGCTGCGCGTGGCCTGGGAGGACTGCGTGGATCTGGTGGCGTTCGGGCCCGCGCAGACCGATGAGGCAACGACCGATGGCGTGGGCTTCGTGCGAACCGAACGCTGAGGGACGTGACGGCGCTTGCCCCTGAAGAGCTATCACCCATCCTCGCGAGGCGCCACCAGGCGCTGGCCGACGACATAGCCCATGGCATAGCCGAACTGCGCATAGGCCTGACGCACCGCAGAGAGAGCCCCCTCGTAATCGGCTGCCGACTTGGTCAGCGCGGCCTGCGCCTGCAGCAGGTCAAGCATCGGGGTCACGTCATTCTGGTAACCGATCTGCGCAAGTCTCACCGCTTCACGGGCAAGCTCGACGGTGCCGGTCGCGGTGGCGACCCGGGCGTTCGCGCTCTCGATTTCGCCGATCGCGGCCTGTATCTGGACGGCGATTCCGTATCGGAGCTGCTCGTCCGCTGCCCGTAGCTGCGCCAGGCGTGCCTGGGCCTCGTCAACGGCTGCGCGTGATGCGCCGCCATCGCTGAGGGTCTGGGTGATCATGATTCCGCCCGAGAGCGTGCCGGTCTCGGAGTAGAAGGTCGGCCGCTCAAACTCGGAGCGCGCCCAGAGGCCGACCTGCGGGCGGGACTGGCTGCGTGCGATGCGGAGCTGCGCGCGTGCGGCGCGGGTCCGAGCGGCCAGGTTGCGCACCTCGGGACGCAGGTCCCACGCCGCCTCCCATTCTTCATCCGGAGCGCCCGGGACGGCATGGTCGATCGATGTTTCCTCGATCTGCAGCGGTGTGCCGGGGGGCAGGCCCATGGCCTCGACGAGCGCCGCGAGCGCGACGCTGTAGCCAGTCTCCACCTGCTGGAGAGCGTCGCGCGCGCCGCCGAGAGCGACGGCAGGACGCAGCACGTCGATCTTCGCGACGACCTGCTGGTCGTGCATGGCGGTCGCGACGCGGACGGCTTCTTCGAGCATGGTGATCTGCTCTGCGAGGACCGCGATCATGCGCCGGGCTTCGAGCGCGCGGAAGTATGCCTGGGCGGCGTTGCTGGCAACAGTCTGCTGCTGCCGCTGCAGGTCTTCCTGCGCCATCTCGACAGCCGCGCGCGTGCCATCCCGCATAGCCTCGAGTTTGCCGCCGGTCGAGAGGGGATACTGCACGCCAAGGTTCAGCGCCCAGTTGTCCTGCTCGCCAAAGGTCAGCGTCCCCATCTGGCTAACGGCGAATGAGGGCGACTCCTCAAGCCAGGTGTAGCCCGCTTCGGCGCTGATCTGGGGGCGGAAGTGGGCGGCGACCTGGCGGGTCTGCGCCTGGGCAGCATCGACCTCAGCCGCACTCACGAGCAGCGAACTGTGATTCTCCAGCGCGGTCTGGACGACACGTTGCAGGTCATATGTCTGCGGTGCCTGCGCCTCCTGAGCGGTGGCGCCGCCGGCCAGCAGCAGGGTCAATATCACGCTAACTTTTCCGAGCATCTTCAGTGTCACCTCAGTCATTGTCAAACCGCTCACTCCGCAACAACGGTCAAGACCGGGCAGTGCGCATGGCGCACGACTCGTTCGGTGGTAGATCCCAGCACGGTTGCTGTGAGGAACGATCGGCGCAGGCCGCCGACCACAATCATATCGGCTGCTTCGTTGGCGGCGGCCGACACGATCTGCTCGGCGGGGTTGCCGTGCGCGACAGTCACTTGCCACTCGCACGTGGCTCCGAGAGTGCCGGGCAGCCACGAGCAGACTCGGTCGCGCTCGGTGGCCTCGTCGCCGGGACGCTCAAGCGCGTGGAGGACAGTCATGTGAGCGCCGAGCTTTCCTGCGAGCGAGGCGGCGACCTCGACCGCCCGCAGCGAGTGGGGCGTGTAGTCGATGGAACACAGTATGTGCGTGATCGCAGGCGGCGACGTCGGCTCGGTGGCGTGGGCACGGGTGATGAGAAGCGGCACCGATATCTCGCGCAGAACGTTCTCAGAGACCGAACCCATGAGTGCGCGGGACAGCCCGGCGCGGCCGTGCGAGCCGAGCACCACTAGTCCGGACTGACGTTCGGTGGCGGCGGCGAGAATTGCCTGGGCCGGGAACTCGTCGGCCACGAGCAACTCAGTGCGCACGCCCGGCGCGACGCGGTCGTTAACGAGGGCACGGAGGTGGTCCTTGACGCGTCCCTCGGCCGTCGCGAGTTGCTGCTTCAGGTCGGCTATCTGCTCTGGTGTGAAGTATGGCGGCAGCTCCAGGCGGTGTGCGTGCAGCAGATCGAGGCGCGCTTCGAAGGCTTGTGCCAACAGCGCGGCGTAGTCAAGCGCCACCTCTGACGAAGGTGAGAAGTCGGTCGCGTGCAGAACTGAGTCCAGCGCGAACTCATGCATCATGGACCTCCCGTGTCTCCGTAATCACGCCTCATCCGCCTCCGCAGGGCTTGGGTCTGCCGACGGCGGCTTGCGCCCGGCCATGAAGTAGATCACCGGGACGGCCATCCGGCTGAGGAACAATGAGGCCACCTCGCCGGCCATCAAGCTGACAGCCATTCCCTGGAAGATCGGGTCAAAGAGCAATACGCTTGCGCCGACGAACACGGCTGACGCGGTGAGCAGCATCGGCCGGAAGCGGACAACACCGGCGTCGACGACGGCCTGGGCGAGGGGCATGCCCTGGCTCACGCGTAGCTCGATGAAGTCCACGAGGATAATCGAGTTGCGCACGACGATGCCAGCACCCGCTATGAACCCGATCATGGAAGTGGCGGTGAAGAACGCGCCCATCATCCAGTGGCCGGGGAGGATACCGATGAGCGACATCGGGATCGCGGCCATGATGATCAGCGGCGTCTTGTAGTTCTGGAACCAGCCAACCACCAGAATGTAGATCAGGACCAGCACTGCTGCGAACGCCAGCCCCATGTCGCGGAAGACCTCGTAGGTAATGTGCCACTCGCCGTCCCATTTCATCGAGAACTTCTCGTCGTTCGAGGGCAGGTGCGTCGAGTACTGCGCGATCTCGTATCCCTCCGGCATGTCCAGGTTCTTGATTGCTTTGGACATGTCGAGGATCGCGTAGGCTGGGCTCTCAAATCGGCCGCCCGCTTCGGCCAGTACGTAGACTACGGGCATGAGGTTCTTGTGGTAGATATTGGTGTCGCCGGTGGTGCTCTCGAGGCGCACGAGTTCGCTCAGCGGCACCAGCTTGCCGGTGGGTGCCTGCACGTGGATGCCCTCAAGCGAGCGCGGGTCAGCGCGCCGGGCGCGAGGCATATCTATAACGACCGGCACGTCCTCGGCCGCTTGCGGGAGGTGCGCCAGCCCCATCTGAGCGCCATACACGGCGATGGCGAGAGTCTTCGTTACCTGGTTCAGGTCGATGCCGGCCAGTGCGGCCTTCTCGCGGTCAGCCACGAAGCGGAGCTTGGGCTGGTCGGCCTCGATGTAGGTGTCAACATCCACGACACCTTCAGTCTCTCGGAAGACGCGCTCAATCTGCTTCCCGATCTGTTGCTGGCGCTCGTAGTCGGGCCCGTATATCTCGGCGACAAGGGTTGAGATGACCGGTGGCCCGGGCGGGACTTCGAGCACCTTGATCACCGCCCCCATGCGCTGAGCGATCTCGGCGAGTTCGGGGCGCACGGTCTTGGCGATGTCGTGGCTCTGACGCTTGCGATGATGACGGCTGGTCAGGTTGACCTGCAGGTCTGCGACGTTGGAGCCGCGGCGCATGAAGTAGTGGCGCACGAGGCCGTTGAAATTGTACGGCCCGGCGGTGCCGACGTAGCTTTCGACATCCGTGACCTCGGGGACCTCGCCGACGCGCTCGGCGAGCGCGCGTGTGACTGCAGCAGTCTCCTCGAGCGTGGTGCCCTCAGGCATGTCGACGATAACCTGGAATTCGCTCTTGTTGTCGAAGGGCAGCATCTTGAAGACCACGAGCTTGGCGGGCAACATGACTACCGCCAGCAGCAACAGGACACCGATGCCGCCGAGGAAGAGACGGCTGAGTGAGCGACTCTCGATCAATCGGGTCATCGTGCGGCGGTAGAGTCTGGTTGACCAACCTTCGGTGGCGGCCTCATCGTGGCCGCCGGTCTTGCCAGAGCCGAGCAGGAGCATCGATGCCCAGGGAGAGACGACAAAGGCGATCAGCAGTGAGAAGATCATGGCCGCTGACGCGCCGATGGGGATGGGGCGCATGTATGGGCCCATCAATCCGCGCACGAAAGCCAGCGGCAAGATCGCGGCGATCACGGCGAAGGTCGCGAGAATTGTCGGATTGCCGACCTCGTCGACGGCTTCGATGGCGACATCTTTGAGCGGTCGCCCACGGTTCTCCGCTAAGCGGAAGTGGCGCACAATGTTCTCGACCACCACGATCGCATCGTCGACCAATATCCCGATGGTGAAGATCAGGGCGAAGAGGGTGATTCGGTTGAGCGTGTAACCGTAGAGGAGGAAGACAAGCAGGGTCAGCGCCAGCGTTGTCGGTATCGCGAGCATCACGACTCCGGACTCGCGCAGGCCCAGCGTGAAAGTGACCAGCAGCGTCACCGCGATGATCGCGATGGCCATGTGCTTGAGCAACTCATTGGACTTCTCGGTGGCCGTCTGGCCATAGTTGCGGGTAACGGTCATCTGCACATCGGCAGGGAAGCTGTTGCCGCGCATGGTGTCGAGCTTGTCGAGAACCTTGGTCACGACGGTGGCCGCGTTGGTGCCCTTGCGCTTGGCCACGGAGATCGTGACGGCGGGATAGGTGCGTCCGGGGTCGGCGTCCTCGATGCCCTTCTCATGGGCACCGGCACCGAAGGCGATGCCGACGTAACTTTCGGGATCTTCAGGGCCATCGGTGATCCGGGCAACATCAGAAAGGTAGACGGGCCTGCCTCCGAACACCCCAACGACAACGCGGCTGAGGTCGTCGGCGCTCGACAGCCACGGCCCGGCCTCGATCAGGATATCCTGGCCTGATGAAGCGACCGACCCAACGGTGAGCTGTTGGTTGGCGCCCTCCACCTTCTGCGCCACCGCACCTGGCGACAGGTTGTAGCTGGCCAGACGGACTGGATCGAGCGCGGCCCGCAGCTCTCGTCGCAGGCCGCCAATGATCCGAGTTTCGGAGACGTCCGGGACCTGCTTGATCTCCTGCAGCAGGTTCGCCGCGACCTCGCGCAGTTGCGCGCCGTCGTAGCGCTCACCCCACAGCGTTAAGCTGAGCACAGCAACATCGTCGATCCATCGAGGCTTGATGATGGGCTGGGAGACGCCTGCCGGGATCAGGTCGAAGTTGGCGTACATCTTGTTGTAAGTGGCGAGGACGCTGTCAGTCTCGCTGAAGCCGACCTTGTAACGGACGATGACCATGCTCATGCCGGGCATGGAGGTGCTGTAGACATACTCGACACCTGGTATCCCCCAGAGCAGGTGCTCCATGGGCTCGGTGACGCGCTTCTCGACCTCTTTGGCTGACATGCCGGGTGCCTGCACCATGATGTCGATCATGGGGACGATGATCTGCGGCTCTTCCTCACGCGGCAGCATGATGGTGGCGAAGATGCCGGCCAGCACCGATGTGATAATCACCATCGGCGTGAGCTTGCTGCTGATGAACATCGCTGCCATGCGGCCTGCGAACCCCAGTTGGCTCTTCATTGCGCATCTCCTCCGGAGACGCTGACGCGGGCGCCGTCGGTCAGGCCCGCGGCGTCGGCGGCGATGGTCTCGCCGTCTTCGAGCCCGGAGTTGACCTCGGTGGCGCCGTCTCGTGAGGCGCCGAGCTGTACCATGCGCAGTTCCGCTTTGCCCTCAGCGATGACGAAGAGGCCTGTGAGACTTCCCTCGCTCCAGATGGCTGTGTTGGGCACGCGGATGGACTCACGCTCGCCGGTTGAGAAGACCATGCGGCCAAAGAGCCCGGATCGGACCTGGCCGTCCTGCGGGAGTTCGGCCTTGGCGATGAAGGTGTGGCTGGCAACATCGGCGGCGGGGGTTATCTCGACGATCTCAGCGGGCCAGCCGGCGCCAAGGGCGTCCAAGGCGACGTCGACGACCGTTCCGACATGGAGATGTGCGAGGCGCCCCTCGGGAATGGTGGCCTCGAGGCGGTAGCTGGAGTCATCCTCGATGGTCAACATCGGCATGCCCGGCGTGGCCATGCTTCCGGGATCGATGTTGCGGGCGGTGACGATGCCGCTGAACGGTGCGGTTATGTTCGCGTAGCCGAGCATCACCTGAGCTGCCTGAAGGCCGGCTGAGGCCTGCCCGATGCCCGCACTGGCGGTGGCCACGTCGGCTTCGCGAAGCTGGTTGCGCGCCTGAGCTGCCTCGGCCGTGCGCAGCGCTTCAGTGGCCTGGGTGACCTGAGCCTGTGCGGCAGTGACGTCCTCGTGGCGGCCGCCAGAGTCGGCCATCTGGAGCTGCAGGCGCGCCTGCTCGACCGCGGCAGTGGCCTGTGCGACGCCCTGCTCGGCCTGCTGCACTTCCTGAGTGCGGGCGCCCTCCTCGACCATGCTCAACTGCTGACGCGCCTGCTCGAGGCCTGCTTGCGCCTGAGCGTGTCCGGCGCGAGCCTGGGCGAACTGGGCACGCGCGGCCTCGAACTGGAGAGTGGCATGGTCGAGGCGCTGACCGGGAACCACGTCCTGATCGGCCAGGGTCTTCATTCGGTTGTAGTCGGCTTCGGCGGTGCGGGAGGCGGCTTCGGCGGCAATCACCTGCTGATTGGCGACCTCGACCGCCTGCTCGGCTTGAGTGACCGATTGAGTGGCCTGCACTCGCTGCTGTGCGCGGGCGCCCTCGCGGACAAGGTCCAGCTGCGCCTGAGCGGCCGAAAGCGCGGCCTGAGCCTGTGCGAGGCCCTGCACCGCCTGGTCGCGCTGCTCGGGGCGCGGGCCCTGCCTGACCTTGGCCAGGTTGGCTTCGGCCATCTGGAGAGCGGCACGGGCCTGCTCGACCTCGGCTCCGCTGGCGACGCGCTGCATCTGCAGAGCAGTCTCAGCCTGAGCGCGGCCGGCTCTCGACGCATCCACGCCTGCGGAGGCCTGCGAGACGCGCGCGCGGAGGTCGCTATCGTCAAGCTTGACCAACAGTTGGCCTCTAGTCACGCGGTCGCCCTCGTTGACGGTGACGCGGACGACTTTGCTCATGATCTTGGGGGCGATGTGGGCCTGCCGGACGGGCTTGACCGTTCCGGGGACCTCGACGTCGGCGCTGGTGAGAGCAGATTTCACCTCAACACCAACCACGCTGATTGGGGGCTCTCCGGCGTGACGTTCGTCCGGGGTCTTCCGGCCGCATCCGCCGAGCACTACTGCTGCGGCCAGCGTCAGCAACGCCAGCCCCGCCATTCGATGCCAGATCCGTGACATCATACTGCCTCCGTTCATCGCTTTCGCTTGCTGGAGCGGGAGGGTTTTCCCGCGAAGATGAGCTTGCTCACATCGGCCAGAGATTCGCCTTCAACCTGGTGCTCCTCGACGACGGCATCGCGAATGAGACAGCAGGCGGCGAGGAACTTCGGGTTGGCGATCGCGTAGTAGACGCGCTGGCCTTCGCGCCGGTCGTGAACCACTCCGGAGTCCTTGAGCACGCGCAGATGCTGCGAGACATTGGGGATCGCGACGCCGATGGCCTCGGCTATGTCGCTGACCGCCATCTCACCGGCGCTGAGCGCACAGACTATCGCTGCCCGCTGCTCGTTGCCGAGGGCCTTGAAGACCTCCGCGTTCCTGCGGAGGAGTTCGCGAGCCGCGGGCGATGAAAGTGCTTTGTCGTCTTTGCTTATTTGCATGATTGCGCAAGTATATAGATTGTCATGGTTAGAGTCAAGCCTCAATCTCGATGTTTTCGCAGGCTTGCGCTGCGGCGGTCAGTGCAGTGTGCAGGTGATCGAAGCCGATTGGTTGCGGGACGGGTCTTCGGCAACCTTCAGGGACAAGAGGCCGGTTTGCGGGTCGTATAGCCAACCAACTGGGCCTTCAGGAATGGGTTCGTCGTTGACGGTCACTTGAGCCGGGGCAGACGGCAGGTGCGCCGATATCTCCCAGTCACGGTTCTCGGGCATGCCCTCGTAGTGTCCTGCACGCGGCGAAACGGTGATGGTCACTTCGTGGGCGGTCGCCTCGCAGGTGATGTGCGTGGTCGCGATCGCACCATCGAGATAGGCGGGGGTGAGGCCGTCGTCTTCGTAGAGAGTGAACTCGCTGAACTCGTGAGGGAATATCTCCAGGCCGACGCTGCGTGCTTCGATCTGACCGACGTAATCGACCGGGGGCCAGGTGGGGATGATGGCGCCAGCTTTGACGAACAATGGCCCGCCGCGGTCGGCGGGAACCGTGCACTGGATTTCCTGAGGGCCTGCGAAGACCTCGCCGGTCCAGTAATCAATCCACTGCCCGGCGGGCAGGTAGATGTTGTCGGTGAAGGCGCAGGTGAGCAGCCATTCGCCGAGCATGTATTGCAGCAGGAGCTCGTCGCTGCGTGGGTCTTCGGGGGCAACGAGCGGCATGGCGCGCATCATCGGCATGCCGCTGCGGGCGGCGACGTGGGCGGCGGAATACAGATACGGCAGGAGGCGGTAGCGGAGGCGGGCGTAGAACTTGAAGACCGCGTAGATGTCCTCGGGCAGGAACCAGGGCTGGTTGTACTGATGCCAAGAGAGGATCTGCGACCAGGGCTGGAGGAAGCCGAAGTGGATGCCGGGCAGGTTCCAGACCTGCATGTCGCAACTGGTGTTTGAGTGACCGGACAGGCCGTGGTTGAGGATGCAGGCGAGTGGCTTCTCGGCGCCGCCGGTGTCACCGGCCCAGGTGGCGGCGTACTGCTGGATGCCTGCGTAGCCGCCGGCGGTGTAGACCATGGCGCGCCGGCCAGTGTGCTCGGTGAAGCCCTGACTCATCTGCTTGGCCAAGAGCACGGGGTAGAGATTGTGCATCTCCTCATCGTCCATACCGTTGTGCCACTTGCGGTCGGGATGGAAGCAGACCTGATTGGCGCCATCCATTTTGAACGCCGCAGCGCCATTGTCGACGAACTTCTCGAGATGGTCGAACCACGCCTCGCCGGGCCTGGTGATGGTGTCCTGGTACTTCGGCATGAAGTGCGGGTCTCGGATGATGTCCTCGTCGTAGCGATCATTGGCGAGCAGAGACGCCTGCGGCGAGTCGGTGTCGGCAGCATCGGGCGCCTCGTCAGTCTTCAGCAGCGCTTCCTCATGTTCGCTCAGGTCGTAGTCACAGCAGAGCCAGAGACTGAGCTTGAAGCCCATCGCGGAGAGTGCGCCGCCGAAGCCGCCGGGGTCCTGATGGGGCTTCCAGAAAGGCTGGTGGAAGGTCTCGGGGTTCCACTCTTTGTCGACGGAGAAGTCGTAGCGCTCGCTCATCCACCCTGGCTCGAGGCCGATCGCGTCGAGCGGGATGCCCTCGCTGCGGAAATGGTGGGCCTCGTAGAGTACATCGCGTGCTCGGACGCCGCGCTCATCGCAGACCCAAGTCAGGCCATAGGCCCACATGGGAAGCAGCGCTGGGCGACCGCTGATCTGTGTGTACCGGTCGAGCAGCTCGGGCAGCGACTGGCCGGCGATGAGGTAGTAGTCCAGCTCGCCGTGGCGGGCGGCGAGAACAAGGCGGTCGCTGTGCGCGGCGCCTGCGTCGACGTGGTGGAACCAGGTGCTGTTGAGGAAGACTGCCCATCCGCCTGAACTCATCAGGAACGGGATTGGCGCGTAGCTGACGACATTGCGCAGCACGATCGGTGTCTCGTGTCCGCGCTTGTTGAGCCGGTCGCGGGTCTCGTCGCCGAGGCCATAGAGGCGCTCGTCGTCGGTCAACAGGAACTCAGCGCGGAAGCCTTCGGTCGCGTCGGAAATCGGTGGCGCGGCGTGCTCGGTCAGCACCTCACCGCCAGCGTCGCGCAAGATCGCGCGACCATCGGCACGGTCGATACAGAGGCTGACCTGGCCGGTGTCGATGCGCACGGTGCCATCGTCCTCGATGATTGAGGCGGGCACGTCGGGTGGGTCGTCGCTGACCACACCGTAGCGGACGAGACCGGGCTCGGGGAAGTGCCCATCGTGTCGCAGTCGCAGACGGAACACGTGAGGGGAGATGGTGACTACGCGCAGGACGGAGCCGCTGTCGAGAGTGAGGTCGATCGGGCCTGCCTGGGGATTGTCCATTGCCAACTCCTGATGTTGCGTGTACTCGGCACTGTGGCGGGCCTTCGCCTGCGAAAGGCAGTTGTCCTCCGCCAAATCGTGCGGCAAGGTGCGCGCGCGGGGTGTGGGGAAATTGGGTGTGAATGACTTCGTCCGAGAATGCCGGACTGTGGAGCCGAGCATGAGATCGCGAGTGCTGGCGGTGACGGCGACCGTTCTTGCGCTGAGTATGATCGGGGCCGTGACGATCGCTGACCGCGAGGAGCCGGTCAACCATGCGGGTGCCGTCAACGGTGGTCATGTCAGCGGGCCGCAGAACGCCTCCAAGAGCGTCGGGCCTGTGAACTGCGCGAACGACGGCAAGTTCGACTTTGGCTTCAGCCGCGGCTTCGCGTGGGGGTGGCTGGAGACCCCGACGATCATCACCTTCGCCGAACCGGCAACGATCGACACTGTTGAACTCATACTCAGTGATCTGCAGGGGCGCACGTACAACTACCGGGTCAGCATCTCGAGGGACGGTGAGCATTGGCAAACGGTCGCGAACACGTCGGGGCGTGGCGTCAACGGATGGCAGATGCACCGATTCCCGGCGATGGAGACGACCGGTGTGCGTCTGGATTTTGCGGCCACACGGACGTCAGCGCGCAGCTACCATATCGTTGAGGTGGCTGCCTGGCATCTGGGAGAGAGCACGGCCCGCCCGCTGGCCGCTCAGTGGAGCGCGCAGCGAGAGCGTCGATCGCTTGAGGCATTGCGCTTCCTGGGTGTGTGGCCGGCGCAGGCGGTTCTGAGCGACGTCGAGATTCGGGAGCGCGTGCGGGCGCTGGGCCCCGCGGAGAGTTTTCGCGAGGAGCTGGGCGACGACCGTGGCGCGGTGTTCATGCGCGATGGCAGGCATGTTCTCGTCGGCATCGACGATGACGGAGACATGCCCGCCGATGCGACCGCGGCGGACCTGGACAACGACTGCGTGGCGGTGGACATGAACGCGGACGGGATCATCGATCGCACCATCGATCGTGACGATACGAATGGGGATGGCGTGGCGGACAGGATGGTCCAGACGTATGGAGACCGCAATACCTGGGGCAACCGCCCGTTCATGGTGGTGATCCGCGACCTCGACCGAGGTGAGCGCAGCCTGTGGGCGCTGCACGACTGGGGCTACTCGCAGCCGAAGTGCCAGTGGGACTGCGACTTCGGCGGGGACGGCTGGTTCGCGATGTTCCGTCGAGCAGCGTCAGGAGACGGGTGGGTCGCGACGTTCGAGGCACCGTTTTGCTTCTACGATCCGGACGGAGACGGCCTGGCTGAGGAGACGGTGCGGATCACGGCGATCGACACGAAGCTGACCTCGGCCCGGTACGGGATCAACGTCGATAGCGACGTCAGTGAGGGGCAGTTTTACGACTACGACATGGGGCTCACGTGCCTCGGGTCAGTGGACCTGCCGCCGGACGCGAGCGAGGTGTTCGAGCACCGCAGCGGCGAGAAAGCCGGGCCGTTCCTGGCGTGGGACAAGGCGCGGGAGACTGTCCGGGGAGCGGCGTGGGAGCGGGCGCTGCTGATATGGGACGAGAACGATCACAACGTCGCGGAGCTTACACGGGGGCCTGAGCGGTGGGAAGGGATCATCAACCTGGAGTATGAGGGCTTCCCCCAGGAGGGTGGGCCGCCGACGCTGCGCATGAATAAGCGGTTCGAACTCGACAGCGACTTCTCCGGAGGGACGCAACTGTATTGGTGGGCGGCTGACGGGAGGCTGCATCTGTTCGGCGCGGAGATAGGGTCACTGAAGGTTGACTACGACTATGACGGCGCGCCCGAGCTGGTGGTCGAATACTCGGATGAAGATGCAGACGGGTTCTTCGACATGCGGACGATCTCGTACCCGGGGACGGACATTCCGAACCGTCGGGTGAGGAGACCGAGCAGTTACGGGCCGATTGGCAGCGATGGCTCAAGCGAGGCGATGACCTACGCGTACAGCTACGGCGCCGTGTCTGAGCCGTGGCGCCAGGCGCTGGGGACGTGGACCGGGGATTGCGCAGAGCTGCTGGTGGCGCTGAGGGCGGCGGTGGAGGAGATGGGGCTGCCGGCGCATGCCGGGCCGATGGAGTTTTACCGGGGGGCGACGCCGGCGGATTTGGCGTTCATCGAGAAGCATCGGGCAAGTGCAGAGGCCCGGCGTTACTACCAGGACATCGCGATTGAGCTGGCCTTCGCGCAGGGGATCAGCGACGCCCGAGACGCGGGGGCGCAGCCTGGGGAGATTGGCCGGCTGCTGTCGGCGCGGGCGATGAGTGACGCGGGGGACCTGCGTGGCGCAGCGGCGCGACTGCGGAACTGACAGGTGAGGGCGCACGGGCGGCGAAGTGGTGCCAATGCCGGTCAAGACGCAGAGGCGCACTGCCGACTTGAGGAGTTGAAGATGTCGAAGCGACGCTGGCGCGTACTGAACATGGCGGACATCTCGCTCTTCCCGGACGTCTTCGATGCGCTGGGCCCGATGGCGGAGATCGTGACGCTGGAGCCGGACGACCAGGTTCTGGCCGACCGGCTGCCGGAGTTCGACGCGTACTTCGTGTCGCTGCACGTGCGGCTGACGCGCGAGATCATCGAGCGCTGCCCGAAGCTGCGCGTGGTAGTCACCCCGAGCACCGGCCTCGACCACCTCGACCTGGATGCGCTCGAGGAACGAGGCGTGACGCTGCTGTCGCTCAAGTACGACGCCGAGTTTCTGGACAGCATTACCTCGACGGCCGAGATGGCGTGGGCGCTGCTGCTGGGTGCGGTGCGCAGACTGCCATGGTCTTTCGAGGCGGCGCGGCGCGGGGAGTGGGCCCGCGACCGTTTCCGAGGCAGCCAGCTTTCGGGCAAGACGCTCGGGGTGCTTGGCTATGGGCGGCTGGGACGGATCGTGGCGGAGTATGCGACCGGCTTCCGGATGCGAGTGATCGCCTGCGATGTGCGTGACGTGAAGCCCGCGGATGGGGTCGAGATGGTCGACTACGATACGCTGCTGGCTGAATCGGATGTGCTGTCGCTGCACATCCACCTGACCGAGGAGAACCGCGGATTGATTGACGCGGACGCGTTCGGGAAGATGAAGCCGACGGCATGGCTGATCAACACCAGCCGAGGCGGGATCATTGACGAAGGCGCGTTCGTTGAGGCACTGGCGAGCGGGCAGATCGCGGGGGCCGGGGTCGATGTGATTGAGGGCGAATGGCGGGAGGACCTGCCGAATCATCCGCTGATTCGGTACGCCAACGAACACGAGAACCTGCTCATCGCTCCGCACACGGGCGGCGTGACCTATGAGGCCCAGCTCATGACCGTTGAGCGCATGATAGGCAAGCTCAAGCAGTTCCTGGAGGCGCAGGATGACTAAGAGCGAGACGCTGGGGAAGATCCTCTACCGTGGCTTCGTGCCCATCGTGATCCAGGACAAGCTGCCGCCGCTGGAGTGTCTGGCGGTGGTGCGCGATGCAGGGATCGAGGCGGTGGAGATATCGTGCCGGCACCCGGAGGCGCTGACGCTGATCGGGCAGGCGAAGGATCAGTTCCCGGAACTGGCAGTGGGGGCGGCGACACTGCTGGAGGAGGGGCGCATGCGGGACTGGGTGAACGCGACGGGGCGACCGGTGCCGACGATCGACGCGGTGGTGGATGCGGGCGCGGATTTCCTGGTTTCGCTACTGCCCTTCAGGCAGACGACGTACGAGAAGCACTCGGACCAGTGCGTGATCCTCGCGGGCGTCAGCACACCGGGCGAGGGGCAGCAGGCGTTGGACTGGGGCGCGAACCTGCTCAAGTTCGTGAACCCGAAGCTGCTGGGTGGGCCGGCGTATTTCAAAGGCCTTGACCCGGCTACGTACAAGAGCTTCCCGTTCTTCGTCACCGGTGGAATGCGACCTGAATTGCTGGCGGACTATGTTGAGGCGAACATCCTGTCCGTGGGCGCGGGCTTTGACCTGATCCTCGGGCCGGAGTACGACGCCATGCAGGCTGATTTCAGGCCGGCGCGACTGCGAGAAGCGGCGGTCTCGTATGTGAGTGTGTTCGGGGAGGCGCGGCGGGAGTTCCAGGGCGAGATCCCATTCGACAGCCGAGACGCGGTCGCGATTGCACAGGCCAGCGGCCGTTGTCTGAACGTTTGACCAACGCACGATCAAGCAGCGCCAATCTGCACTGACAGGGAGATGCAGCGATGACCGACGACCGCCCCGACATCATCGCCGGTGACGATGCCAGCAGCGAGGACGCCGAGCAGCCAGCGTGGCTGGCGGAGCGCCTGGAATGGTTCTCGGACCTGAAGTTCGGACTGTTCCTGCACTGGGGCCCCTACTGCCAGTGGGGGTGTACTGAGTCATGGCCGCTGGTGGAGGCCGATACGTGGGCGCGTCCGGATGATCTGAAACCGTGGGTCGAGCGGGGCAAGGATCTCGAACGGTTCCGGCGGGATTACTGGGCGCTGAACGAGACCTTCAGTCCGGTGGATTTTGATCCGAGCAAGTGGGTCGAGGCGGCTGAAGATGCAGGGATGAAGTACGTGTGTTTCACCACCAAGCACCACGACGGGTTCTGTATGTTCGACACTCGCACGACTGACTACCGCATCACCCATCCGGACTGTCCGTTCCATGACGACCCTCGGGCGAATATCGTGAAGCATGTCTTCGACGCGTTCCGGGAGCGGGATTTCGGCATAAGCTGCTATTTCTCGAAATCTGACTGGCATTCGCCTTACTACTGGTCGCCGGATGCGCCTGCGCCGGACAGGCACCCGAACTACGACACGCTCGCGGACCCGGCGCGCTGGGCGAAGTTCCGGGAGTTCGTGCACGCGCAGACCGCTGAGCTGATGAGTGAGTACGGGCCGATTGACGCACTGTGGCTGGACGGTGGGCAGGTACGGCCGCCCAAGCAGGATATCGACATGGCCGGGATGGCCGCGATGGCGCGCTCGCATCAGCCGGGGCTGATCGTCGCCGACCGAACGGTGGGGGGACCGTATGAGAACATACTCACGCCGGAGCAGCGCGTGCCAGACGAGCCGCTTGGCAGCGCGTGGGAGTCGTGTCTGACGATGGGCAAGGGCTGGTCATATCGGCCGGATGACGAGTACAAGCCGACGCGCGAGTTGCTGCATCTGCTGATCGACATCGTGGCCAAGGGCGGGAACCTGCTGTTGAACATCGGCCCATCGCCGGAGGGCACGCTTGCCGATGAGGCGCTGGCTCGCCTGCGGGAGATCGGCGAGTGGATGAGCGTGAACGCGGAGGCGGTGCACGGCACGCGGCCGATCGCGCCATACGCGGAGGGGAATGTCCGGTACACGAGCAAGGGCGAGACGGTCTACGCGCACGTGCTTGCCGGTGAGGGAGAGGACGGACCGCCGGTGGAGGTTGCTTGGTTACGACGAACCGCTGCAGTGGCGGGTCGAGGACGGCAAGGCATATGTGAGCATGCCCGAGGGCGAACTGGGTTGCGAGCACATCTGGGTGCTCAAATACAGTGTGTGAGGGAGATCGATGATGGCTCGGAGCAAGTCTGGGAAGAAGCGTCCATCGGACTGGCCGGTGCTGCGGTCCTATACGGGATCACATCTCAGGCGGGTCGCGCTGCCGCTGGGGGGCATCGGGACGGGCACGGTATCGCTGGGCGGGCGAGGCGACCTGCGAGACTGGGAGATCATGAACCGCCCGGCAAAGGGCTTCACGCCTGACCGCGCGTTCTTCGCGATCAGGGCGCAGGCGGATGGGGCGGAGGCGGTGACTCGCTGCCTCGAGGGCGTCATCGATCGAGAGGACTATGAGGAAGCGTCGGGGTGCATGGTGCCAAACCATGGCCTCCCACGGTTCAGAGAGTGCACGTTCTCGACGGCCTATCCGCTGGCGCAGATAGAGCTGGCTGACAAGGCTGTGCCGGTCAAGGTGCGGCTGGAGGCGTTCAACCCACTGGTGCCGGGCGACGCCGACGCGAGTGGTGTGCCGGTGGCGGTGATGCGGTATGTGGTGAGCAACCCGACCAAGACGGCGGTGGCGGTGTCGATTGCGGGCACGCTGCCGAACATCGTTGGTCACGACGGATCGTTCGGCGCGCCAAACGAGAATGTGAACCGGAAGCGGAAGGCGGGCGACGTTCGCGGGATCGCGATGTCTTCGGACGGCGTGTGTGAGGAGGCGCCGCAGTGGGGGACGATGGCGCTGGCGGTGCTTGGGGAGGATGATGTCAGCTTCTGCGAGAGCTGGCACGAGACGGGGTGGCGGACCGATCTGCTGGCGTTCTGGGACGATTTCAGCGACGACGGGCGACTGGAAGCGGTGAAGGGGGATGCGCCGGCGAATGCAATGCGACGGGGCTCGGTGGCCGCGAGCGTGCGCTTGAAGCCGGGAGAGAGCCGGGCGATAACCTTCCTGCTGACGTGGCACTTCCCGAACCGGCTTACGTGGGCGCCGCAACCGGCTCCGGAAGGTGCGTCCTGCCACCCGGACGATCTGGTCGGCAACTTCTACACTACGCAGTACCGGGACGCCTGGGACGTGGCGGTAAAGACCGCGAAGGCGCTGCCTGAACTTGAGGCCCGGACGGTTGAGTTCGTGGGCAGCTTCTGCGACAGCGATCTGCCTGAGGCGGTCAGGGAAGCGGCGCTCTTTAACCTGAGCACTTTGCGCACGCAGACGTGCTTCCGCACGCCGGATGGTCGGTTCTTCGGGTGGGAGGGCTGCAGCAATAGGGGGGGCTGCTGCGCGGGCACGTGTACGCACGTGTGGAACTACGAGCAGGCAACGGCTTTCCTGTTCGGGGACCTGACGATGACCATGCGCGACGTGGAGTTCATGCATGCAACTGATGACCGGGGGCTGATGAGCTTCCGGGTCGGGCTGCCTCTGGAGACGCGGGCCCGGGAGTTCGACCTTGCGGCCGCCGACGGTCAGATGGGCTGCCTGATGAAACTGTATCGCGACTGGCAACTGATGAAGAGGCGCTGCGCCGGATGTGGCCTGCGGCGAAGCGGGCGCTGGAGTTCTGCTGGATTCCCGGCGGCTGGGATGCGGATCAGGACGGCGTGATGGAGGGGTGCCAGCACAACACGATGGACGTGGAATACTACGGGCCAAACGGTCAGATGGCCATCTGGTATCTGGGGGCGCTGCGAGCCTGCGAGGAAATGGCGCGGCACTTGGGCGAGGACGAGTTCGCGGACCGCTGCCGGTGCCTGTTCGAGAGCGGGTCGAAGTGGATCGACGCCAACATGTTCAATGGCGAGTACTATGAGCACCTGATCCAGCCGATGACCGCCGATCAGATCGCGCCGGGACTGCGGCATCCGAGTATGGGAGCTGGCGATCTGAGCGACCCGGACTTCCAGCTCGGGCCCGGGGAACGTGAAGAAGACGCTGCGAAGCATCATGAAGCACAACTTCAAGCCAAGTTTGACGGGACATTTCAATCACATGCGCACGTATGCTCTCGGGGACGAAGCGGCGGTGCTGATGAGCACGTATCCGCTGGGGCGACGGCCGAAGAGGCCCTTCTCATACTGCAATGAGGTGATGACGGGCTTCGAGTACACGGCGGCGATCGGGATGCTCTACGAGGGGCAGACGAAGAACGGTTTGCGCTGCATCGAAGCGATCCGCGAGCGGTACGATGGGCTGCGGCGCAGTCCGTTCGACGAGGCCGAGTGTGGCCACCATTACGCGCGTGCGATGGCGTCATGGGCGGCAGTGCTGTGTCTGACGGGGTTCCAGTATTCGGCGGTGGAGCAGTCGATGCAGTTTGCGGCCGTGGAGGGCAGGCACTTCTGGTCGAACGGCTATGCATGGGGGACGTGTGAGATCGCGGCTGTGGCCGATGGCTATCGCGTGAAGCTGAGCGTTACGGAGGGCAGCGTGTGCCTGCAACGGTTCTCACTCGGCGACGCAGGGGAGAAGAAGCTGCGCAAGCCCCGGACGATCGAGGCGGGCAAGAGCGCAACGTGGACGATCAAGAAGGCAAGCGGCAACGACCGGCGGGTCTAAAGACCCGCCCGCCATGTTGCGGTCACCTGAAGACAGTGGAGCTGATCGACGATGAGCAGACTGACGGTTCTCGCTGACCTGACCGGCCGTCACACAGCCCATGATGTGTATGACTTGTGGGTGCAGAGCCGGGGCGAGAGCGTACTTGTAGGGTGGGAGACTGCGGCGGGGGGGCAGACCAACTTCTGCCTCGATACGCGGGGCGAGGTGCATCCCGTGGCGGTGCCGTGGGACAGTAGCCACGCAGTCGCCCGATGGTCGGAGGGCGCTTCCGCGGAGCATTGTCTGCGAGCAAAGCATGCGCTGGGCGTGGGTGGCGATGCAGCGAACTTCGGCGTTCGCTGCTGGCTGGATGATGAACTGACTGAGTTCGCCGAAGAGGGCGCATCGCTGCTCTTCCCGACAGTGTGCCTCGACGACGCGGGCCAGCCGTGGGTGGCGATGGTCAAGACCCAGGACGTCGAGAACGCCGATGGCGTGATCGATCAGCACAACTACGTGGTCGTGGCGTGTCGCGACGAAAATGGCTGGCGCAGCGAGCAGGTCGCTGACCTGGCCTACGGGCTGCTGCCACGGGCAGGCGTGTGGGGCTATCCGGGACAGCGGCGTCGCCCGTACATGGTGCCCGACGACCGAGGCGGCGTCTGGGTGCTGTGGGAGCGCAAAGAGCCGCATGACGGGAGCACGACCGTGGTCCCGGGGGTACTGGTGGGCCGGCGGTTCGCGGACGGGAACTGGCGGGAGCCGGTGCGGATTATCGAGGAGGCCTACCTGGGCTACGCTCCCGATGAGGCGGGCGTGAGAGAGGGGCGGCTGGTTGTCGCTGCGCAAAGAGGCGTGCCCTTCACCGAACCGGGGCGGGGCGAAATCGTGCTGATGTCTGTGGAGATCGACGGGGGCAAGGTGCAGGGCGCCGATGATGGGTTCGATGGCTGGGAGAACGTCGACCTGGCTCGACGGGAGTATTTCGCGCCGGCTGAGCGAGAGATGGCACTGGGTGGTGAGGAGTATCAACTGATCTTTGGCGATCCGCATACGCATACGGCTCTGTCCGAAGATGCCGAGGGCGATCTGGTCGAGATGCTGGCATATGCGCGCGACAAAGCACAGATAGATTTCGTCACGATGACGGACAATGACTATATCTACGGAGGCAGGCTGTCGGACGCGGGATACAAGCAGGCCATGGCCGAGGGGCAGGCGTGGTCGGAGGACGGGCGCTTCATCGCTGTCCCGGGATATGAGTGGACGCAGGCGAAGTGGGGGCCATGCTCGCCGCAACATCGGTCCATCCTGTTTGAGTCATATGACCAACCGATGCTGCGCTGGGCGGACGCGGGGATCGGGCAGGGGCACGACGCCTTCGACGCGCTGGTCTCATGGGTGCAGAGCACGAACGGGATCATGAACACTCAGCACGCGCGCTTCCTGCTGTCGGGGAGCGACCGTGAGGCGAACATGGAAGTCGTCTGCGGGTGGGGTGACTACATCAACTATTCCGAGTGCTTCCACGACCACCTCGATCGCGGACACGAGGTGGGTTTCGTTGGCACGTCGGACGGACACCGACGCACTCCGGGGCTGGGCGGCGGGCTAACGGGGTTGTGGGTGCGAGAGTTCACGCTCGCGGGCATCATCGATGCCTTCCGCAGCCGCCGCTGCTATGCGACGGCGGGGGCGCGCATGGGGCTGCGCTTCTGGGTCAACGAGGCATTCATGGGCGAGCAGTTGGCGGAAGCTGACGGCTACGGGGCGCGCGTGGTGGTGGACGCGCCGCGCGAGGTGGAGAGCGTCGAGATATTCGGGGACGGGGAAGTCGTGGCGACGCTTACCGATCTGCCGGCGCAGTTCGAGGTGCAGGTGGACGATCTGCCGGCCTGCCGGTGGTATTATGCGAAGATCACGATGCCGGGCGAGTTCCCGAAGTATCCGTCGAATATCGCGCCCGCAGCAGGTCCGTGGGCGTGGAGCTCGCCGGTGTTCGTGAGGTAGCCGATGGCCTCGTTCGTGGGGTATTTGACCCCACCCGAACGGCATACGGCAACGACCGGCGGGTCTGACACCTTCGCCAAGGCTTCGGTGCCCAAGGAAAGACCCGCCCTCCATACGGCGGCGGGGCACAGGACCCCGCCCTACAGAACAGCGACGGCACAGGGCTGGCGGGGTGGGTTTCGCGCGGCTACTATTGATTGAGCACCGCGAAGGCGCGGAGCTTCCAGAGCACGTCCGACGAGTTTCGGATGACGTTGGAGAGCTGGGCTTCCGCGTCCCAGTCGCCGTCCGCGGCCTTGGCCTGCAGGTCCACGACGTCGGCGAGCAGCCCATCCACTTTGGGCTTGAGTATCTCGCCATCCTCGCGCGCGTCCGCGAGCAGACCGGTGACCTCCTCAGTAAGCGCCGCCACGTCGAGTTGCTGCACGGGCAGCGGGCGGAAGTCCACGCTGAGCAATTCGGCCAGATCGGCGTCGGCGTGCTCGGTGAGATAGTCGCGGGCCTGCGCGTTGGTCAGTCCGGCAAAGTCGTAGAGCCCCAGCCGCATCCTGCCGGCCTCGGGTTTGAGATTCAGCACCGTTCGGACGGCGTAGCCACCGATGTAGACCTTCCCATTGTCGACGACCGAGTTGTCCATGAGCAGAGCGCAGGGCCCGTCGCCCTCGCCCCGCTCCACGTCGAAGACCGTGTCATAGTAGTAGAGCCAGGTGTCCTCGGCGGGGATCAACTCGAGCGTGTTGGGCTCTGCCTCATCGGCGCCAGGGGTCTGGCAGTGCCGGTCGCCGACGCGCTGGTTGGCGGTGGTGAAGTAGCTGGGGTAGCAGGTCATGCTCAGCGCCAGCGTCTCGATGGCGCCCTCGGTCGTGGGCGTCCACGCGAGGTCGACGAGGACGTGATTGCCGCCGGGAAGCATGAGCAGGCGTATGCCGACCTCCGCGTCCGGGTGGGCCCAGATGGTCTGGAAGCTGCCACGGTCCCCGGTCTCGAGCACTCGTGTGCGCTCGGTCTGGTAGAGGGTTGCGTTGACGCCATTGACGAGGACCTGCAGGAAGCCACCCGCGTACCAGTTGGCGCGCGTGGGGGTGGGCATCCCGAAGGTTCCCTCGCTGGAGGGGTGCTGGTCGCCATGGCTCGGGTCCATGCAGCCGGACATCGCGAACATGTAGCTCTGCGCCCCGGAGTCGATGGTCAGGTTGTGCTTGCGGATCGTGTGGCCCGCGGTGCACTCCCAGGTGGCGGGGTTCGTCTTCGCGCCGCCATCATAGACGCTGACAGCGCCGCCGGGGTCGTCGGCGGCAAAGGACGGGGCCGCTGCCACGGCCAGAATGACTCCCCAAAGGACGGTCCTCGCGCAAGTCATCGCGGTGCCTCCGTTAGTGTGTTCTCGGTTACTTGACCGTCCA